>NZ_CP080419.1:2912490-4368735 GCF_019457595.1 Shewanella psychrotolerans
TTTTCTTTAACGACTGACGGTGCTTTAACTACAGGGGCTGCAACCTGAGCTTTAGGTGTAACTGGTACCGCTGGCTTATCAGCACTCGAAGGCGTTGCAGGAGCTTTTATTCCTGGCCCCGCTCCAGAGCCATGCAGCTCATCGAGTAGCTTTTCAAACTCATCATCACTTATTTCATCGGCATCTACTGGAGGTGCCGTGGGTTCTGGAACACTTGCAACCGGAGCGACTGGCGTTGTTGCAGCCTTAAAAGAGCCTGAACCATGAAGCTCATCGAGTAAGGATTCAAATTCATCATCAGTGATGTCGTCGCTGTTACTCGTCGAAACGCTGCTACTATCGTTCTCTGCAATAGAGGGACCTTTACCCGTTCCATGCAACGCATCAAGTAACGCTTCGAACTCGGACTCATCGATATCATCAATATCGCCTTCACCGCTAATTGAAGTCACGACAGGCGCATCAACCTCATCGAAAAGTTCGACACTTACATCTGGCTCAGGATCATCAAAAAGCTCAACTCCTGAGTCTTCAACGGCAGGAGGCTCTGTTGATTCACCGATTTCAGACGGTAAAGCGGCACCAGAACTCAATAACTTTAAGTTTGCTAGTAAATCCTCATCCGCAGGGCTTTGCTGCTGACCGGCCTGAGTTTCGGCAAACATTGAATTAATCGCATCAACCGCTTGTAAAATAATATCCATAAGCTCTGCCGTAACGCTTCGCTTACCGGTTCGCAAAAGGTCAAACGTGTTCTCTGCCTCATGGCAGACATCAACCATAGGGCTAAGGCTTAGGAAGCCGGCACCACCTTTTACGGTATGGAAACCACGAAAAATGGCATTGAGCAGTTCAGTATCATCTGGATTATTTTCCAGCATAACAAGCTGTTCAGATAAGAGTTCGAGTATTTCACCCGCCTCAATCAAAAAGTCCTGCAGTATCTCTTCATCAACATCAAAGGACATTAATATGACTCCTACTTAGAAACCCAGACTCGACAGTAAGTCATCGACTTCATCTTGTCCCGTCACGACATCATCACGCAATTCTGCGTTCATAATAGGACCTTCTGCTTCTACGTTTTTGTTTTTATTAACGGGCTTTTCTGATGCGGGTTGCTCACCAAACACCGTTAACATAGAAACTAAATTATTCTCAACCTCACGCACTAACTCAATGACTCGACGGATCATCTGCCCGGTAAGATCTTGGAAATCTTGTGCTAACAATATGTTATTTAACAATTCTCTTAAGCGGTTTGAATCCGATTCACTTCGTTCAATAAATTGCTGCACATCATGACAAAGGGTTTTGAACTCATGAAGTTCAAGATCTCGCTTCATTAGTCTTTCCCAAGATGGCTTAACGGCTTTTACATTCTGAGTTAAGGCATCTGCAAGGGGCAGAGACTCTTCTACAGCATCCATCGTCTTATTAGCTGCTTGTTCTGTCATGTCGATAACATAATTTAGACGTTCTTTCGCGTCTGGAATCTCACTATTTGCGAGTTCGACCAGACGGTCATCAACCTGAAAATCCACAATAGCGCTATGAAGTTGACGCGTTAAACGCCCTACTTCATCAAACAGCTCTTTTTGGATTGGACTAGCTATCTCTTTAATTATCTCATCAGCCTGCGCCTGTTCATTGGCTTCTAGCAACTCAACAAGTTGCTTAGCCTGCGCTAAACTAATCAGCCCTGAAGTATCTGCCTGCATAGCTAAACCTTGATTAACCGAGTCGTTCGAAAATTTTGTCTAACTTCTCTTTCAATGTCGCTGCAGTAAAAGGTTTCACGACATAACCATTAACACCGGCCTGCGCCGCGGCAATGATCTGTTCCCTTTTTGCTTCCGCAGTTACCATCAATACTGGAATATGTTTGAGGTCATCGTCAGCACGAATTGCCTTCAACAAATCAATCCCTTGCATACCGGGCATATTCCAATCGGTAACGACAAAGTCAAAATCACCTTTTTGTAGCATAGGCAATGCCGTCGAACCGTCATCTGCTTCCTGAGTGTTGTTAAAACCCAAGTCTCTTAACAAGTTCTTGATGATACGCCTCATTGTTGAAAAATCGTCAACGACGAGAATCTTCATATTCTTGTCCAAGGTTTCCTCCGCGGAGCTGCTTTTATATTGCTCATGTAATCGTTATATTTGGGTCCAGTGCTTAAGTTTAGCTTTAAGTCTTAGCATTGCCTGACTGAGTATCTGGCTAACACGAGACTCACTAACATCAAGAACCGCACCAATTTCTTTTAAATTTAACGCTTCGTCATAATATAACGACAAAACTAAACCATCTCTTTCTGGTAACAATTTGATGGCTTCAACCAAGGCTGCGTGAAATTGATCTTCAGCTAATGCCTCAAAAGCATCATCTTGATGTCCATCGTCTTGACTAACTACATCGACCGATACACCAAGATCTTCAATTCCAACTACTTTTCCAACTGATACATCATTAAGAATATGATGGTACTCATCGAGTGACATATCAAGTCGATCTGCAATTTCATTATCTTTTGCATCTCGTCCTAGCTCTTGTTCAAGCTCGTCAATGACTTGGGCAACTCGCCTTTGGTTTCGATGAACAGAGCGAGGAACCCAGTCTCCACGCCGAATTTCATCAAGCATGGAGCCTCTAATTCGAATGCCAGCAAAGGTTTCAAACTTAGCTCCTTTACTACCATCAAATTTAGTTGACGCCTCTAACAATCCCATCATACCAGCTTGAATTAAATCATCTAATTGAACAGAAGCTGGCAAACGGGCTAATAAATGGTGAGCAATCCTTTTAACCAACGGTGCATACTGTTCAACGATAGACGTTTTATTATCTAAACAAGTATACGCAGCGGCTTTACTCACTCGCTCGATCCTCTTGATATTCAGGACGTTGCACTAGACGCTCAACAAAGAACTCTAAGTGCCCACCAGGCTGTTGTGGTATGGGCCAACTAATAATCTTATTAGCTAACCCGTGATATGCAATTGATGCAGGCGATTTAGGAAACGCTTCTACTATCAATTTTTGTTTACGAACAGATTTACGAAGATTTTCGTCAAATGGAATCGTCGCTACCAACTCTAACGCTACATCGAGGAAACGATCCGTTACTTTGCTAAGTTTAGCAAATAACTCCATACCTTCCCGCAAACTTCTAACCATATTGGCAACTATTTTAAATCTAAACACGCCGTGTTCTCGACTTAAAATTTTAATTAGCGCATAAGCATCGGTAATAGAGGTAGGCTCATCGCACACGACAATCAACACATCTTGCGCTGCGCGTGAAAAGCTCAACACCATATCTGAAATCCCTGCGGCTGTATCAACGACTAAGATATCAAATTGAGTCCGCATCTCGCTAAAGGCGCGAATAAGGCCAGCGTGTTGCGCTTGCGTCAACTCGACCATCGCTTGCGTGCCTGAAGTCGCAGGAATAATTCCTATTCCTTTAGGACCTCGAACGATAATATCATCGAGATCGGCATCACCGGAAAGAACATGAGACAGATTACGTTCGGCCCTTAAGCCTAACATCACGTCAACATTCGCCAAGCCAAGGTCAGCATCGAGAACAAGCACACGCTTGCCTTTCTCTGCTAACGAGACCGCAGTGTTGATGGATACGCTAGTTTTACCTACGCCACCTTTACCACCCGTTACGGCGATTACTTTTACTTTTTCGTTATATGGTTGATTCATCATACGTAAACCGCTTGCTTGATCCCGACTCATTGTTTTACTCAAATGCGTAGGCCTGCTCATGAGACCTTTCAATATTTCTGATTGGTTGCTCTTTCTTATCTAGTACTGAAAGCGCTTGGTTTGCCAATGCTAGTGTATCTGCAACCTGCATATCTTCTGGAACTCTTTGTCCATCAGTAACATAACTTAATGGTAACCCACTTTGGATCAATACACTTAACGCTGGAGCTAATGCGACAGACTCATCCAGCTTGGTTAATATCGCTCCCGATAGCGGTATTCTAGTGAACTGTTTTACTGAATCTTCAAGCACCCTTCTTTGACTTGTAGATGACAGTACCAGATAACTGCGTATAGGTAATCTGCTATTTGCAGTTAAATTATCTAGTTGCTGAAACAATCGCACATCTCGCTGTCCCATTCCTGCCGTATCTATCAATACTAGCTTGCGATTACGAAACTGATAAAGTATTTGTTCCAACTCATTTAAATCATGAGCCTGCTTTACAGGACACCCCATTATTTTGCCATAGGTTGCCAGTTGCTCAAAGGCTCCAATGCGATAATGATCGGTTGTTATCAATGCAACTTGATCTGAACCATGATGTGCAGCGAATCTTGCGGCTAATTTTGCGACACTTGTCGTTTTTCCAACACCTGTTGGACCAACAAACGCAACCACGCCCCCTTGACGAACAATATCATCCCCTTGATTGTCTAACATGTTTGCTAGACTTCTTGGTAATGTTTTGATTAATTCTGCGGGTGGGTAATGCTCACTTAAATTTGAAAGCTTACTGGCGACTTCGGGTGAAAACTCAGCATCAAGCAAGCGACTCTCTAACATGGCACCGACAGGATCGAGACGACTCTTCTGCTCAGTGATAAGAGAGGTCACTTGATGAGTCAGCAAGTTACGCAAAGAGGCCAACTCTTCGCGCATTGAGTCTAATTCGGCACTGACTGGTGCTGATTTTTCTTTCTTATGATTATAGTTAGACTTGGCTTCATCGAGACGAGGCATCTTAGGTTCATCGTGAGGTGCTTGTAACCCTTTTGCCCATGCAGGCATATCGAACTCTTCATTACTGCGATTTATCTGTTGATTAACGCGACTTTGTTGACGCTCAAGCAAAGCTTGTAATGAATCCGCTACCGGTGCAGATTGTTTTTTTGACTCCGCTTTTATCGGTTGACGGCCGATAGACACTTTTTCTTCTGCAAGATCTAAAAACGTTGAGGCAGCATTATTCGAGGAAGGTTTAGTTGCCGCTGACTTGGGTTCGTCATAATCAACTGCCGCAACAATTTCGATGCCACCAGTGACTTTTTTGTTAGACATAATGACCGCATCTGAACCTAAAACTTCTTTTACTTGGGCCAGAGCCGAGCGCATATCTTTTGCTAAAAAACGTTTAATTTTCACCTAAATACCCTCTACTGGCCTACCGCAGAAACGATACGGATTTGTTTTTCATCAGGTACCTCTTGGTAAGAGATCACCCGTAAATTTGGAATGGTATGTTTAACAAATCGAGACAGTGTCGAACGTAACATACCAGAGGTCAGTAATATCGCTGGCTGACCCACCATCTCTTGGCGTTGGGATGCATCAAGTAACGACTTTTGCATCCGTTCAGCGAGACTAGGTTCAATATTTGGCCCTTCGCCTCCCGTAGCCTGCATTGACTGATGCAACATCTGTTCCAGTTCTGGCGCCAAAGTAATGACAGGAATTTCCAGCTCCGGCCCGCTTATTTCTTGCACTATCATGCGTTTTAAGGCAATACGTACTGCAGCAGTCAAAACTTCAGTGTCATTACTCTTAGGACCGTACTCTAATAGGGTTTGCACTATGGTCTTAAGGTCGCGTATAGATACCCCTTCATTAAGCAGGTTCTGCATCACTTTCACCACAGTGCCAAGCGGCATCACATCTGGAATGAAGCCTGCCACTAGCTTAGGAGAATGTTTAGCTAGCATATCCATAAGCTGTTGAACCTCTTCATAACCAAGTAGTTTAGATGCATTATTGGTCAGCAGTTGGCTCAAATGTGTTGCAACGACAGTGGCGGCATCGACAACGGTATAGCCTAAGGTTTGCGCATGTTCTCTAAGCTCTGGCGCAATCCAAACCGCCTCTAAACCAAATGCTGGGTCAGTTGTTTCAACACCATCGAGTTTACCGTAGACTTGGCCAGGATTAATCGCTAGCTCACAATCATGACGAATTTCTGCTTCACCCGATGCAACACCCATTAACGAAATACGGTAAGTATTTGGTGACAAATCTAAGTTGTCGCGAATATGTACCGCAGGAACCAAGAAACCCAGTTCCTGAGACAGCTTTTTACGTACCCCTTTAATACGGCCTAACAACTCTCCACCTTGGCCTTTATCTACCAGTGGAATCAGCCGATAACCCACCTCTAAACCTATGGTATCGACATGCTGTACATCGTCCCAACTAAGCTCTTTTGGTTTGGCATCACCAGCAGGCGTGGGTGATGTTTTAGCGAGCTCTAACGCTCGTTGACGGTCTTTATTTTGCTTGTTATGAATAAAATACGCACCACCTGCCGTTGCTAGACCAAAGGTTAGAAATGCAAAGTGCGGCATGCCTGGCACAATCCCCATAATAAGCAAAACACCGGCGGCAATAGATAGTGACTTTGGATTATCAAACATTTGGCTCATCACCATCTGTCCCATATCGCCAGATTCATTCTGCCGAGTGACCATCAAGGCCGCTGCAATTGACAGCAGTAGCCCAGGGATCTGCGCAACAAGGCCATCACCAATCGTCAATAGGGTATAAATTTCTACCGCTGTCGAAAAATCCAACCCATGTTGGGCCATACCGATAACAAAGCCACCTAAGATATTGATAACCAAAATCATGATACCGGCGATAGCATCACCCTTAACAAACTTAGAAGCACCGTCCATTGCGCCATAAAAATCGGCTTCTTTAGTCACCTCAGCCCGGCGAATACGAGCTTGATCTTGATTAAGTACCCCAGCGTTTAAATCGGCATCAATTGCCATTTGCTTACCAGGCATAGCATCCAAGGTAAAACGCGCACTCACTTCCGAGATACGTCCTGCCCCCTTTGTGACGACAGCAAAGTTAATGATGATCAAAATCAAGAACACGACCAGACCCACAGCATAGTTGCCGCCAATCACCACAGAGCCAAACGCCTCAATCACTTTACCCGCAGCATCACCACCATTATGGCCTTCAAGCAGTACAATTCGAGTCGAGGCGACGTTGAGCGCTAAACGCAGCAGGGTAGCGACTAAGAGCACGGTAGGAAATGCAGCAAAATCGAGGGGACGATCAGAATAGATAGCAACCAGTAACACCACCAGTGCTAGCGCAATATTGAATGAAAATAAAATATCGAGTAAAAATGCCGGCATTGGCAAAATGATCATGGCAAGCGCAGCCAATACTAATACGGGTGTGCCGACACCTTTAAAATTAGCAGGTTTTACCTGCTTAATTTGACCTAGAGTTGCTTTAAAATCCATCAATTTAGCGCCTAAACTTTGACATCTAGTTGACTAGCAGCAAAAACCGCGCCAATTTAATTTGATTAAAAAGTAAAGATAAAAGAATGTTAGCCCGTTGCGATAACATATTCATAATGTAATGCTATCTGGAACAAACTAGTATTTTAATTCATCGGGAATAGGCTGATTAAGTGGAATTGGGGTTGGACGTTTTCCGCCTTTTTGCTGATATTGTCTTAATTGAAATACATAAGCGAGAACCTGCGCAACAGCAGTAAAGAGTCCTTCAGGGATCTCTTGTTCTATCTTGGTCGTGTGATATATCGCTCTTGCAAGTGGCGGTGCCGACACGATAGCGACATCGTGCTCTCTGGCTATTTCTCTAATCTTAAATGCAACTTCGTCTACACCTTTAGCTAATACATAAGGTGCTGCCGCTTTGCTGGCGTCATATTTAACGGCAACCGCATAGTGCTCAGGGTTAACCACAATAACATCAGCATTAGGCACCTCAGTCATCATACGACGCTGCGCCATTTCCCGCTGCATTTGACGCACCCGACCTTTCACTTCAGGTTGACCCTCAGTATCTTTATATTCGTCCTTAATTTCTTGCTTCGTCATCCTTAACTGTTTGTTATGATTCCAAATTTGAAATGGTACGTCGATAACAACAATAATGACCGTCGATGAACAAAGAATAATAAACATCCAGATCAGTAAATCTAATGCGTTATAAACATTACTCGGCAGGTGACCTTGAGACAGGGTCAGAATATCGAAAAAATAATAACTGAGAAGCAAATACGCCATAATGGCAACAACAGAAAACTTAGCAATCCCCTTAGTCAATTCAACTAAAGCTTGAACACCAAACATACGTTTAAAGCCGCTCATAGGGTTCATCTTACTTCCCTTGGGCATAAACGCTTTGACAGAGAATGTGATACCACCAATAACGACATTACCTAAGAAAGCAACAAAAGCTAAGAAGCCGATAAAACTGGCCATCGGGATCGCAAGTTCGCTGCCCACCACCTGCCATACATTGAACATGCTATTAGTATCAAAAATGGCGGCCCTATCCATAGTGAATAGCTTTTCCATCAACGTCACTAGCGCGGTCCCAAGATTGGGGCCGACCATCGCAAAGCCGACTGCCGCTGACATTAATACCGCAGACGTACCTAACTCTTTTGAGCGAGCGACCTGACCTTTTTCCCGTGCCTGTTCACGCCTCCTGGGGGTGGCCTCTTCGGTTTTTTCCTGACTAGAATCATTTTCAGCCATCAGAAACTCCCATCCGTACGGCACTGCAACTCGAGAATATTACAAAGCAATAACTGTGCTGAGTGCCAAACCTCGTCAAAATGCGCCATGATGGGTGTCAAGGTTAACCATAAGATGATCAAACCACTAACCATAGTTACTGGGAAACCGATAGCAAAAATATTTAGCTGCGGTGAAGCTCTTGTCATGACCCCAAAGGACAGATTAATTAACAATAATGCGATAATAGCCGAGATAGACATGGTTAACGCTGCGCCAAACATATAGGCTCCCCATTCCGCGAGCATTCTGTAACTCGCGATGGAAATTCCCTGAGTCGATACCGGAATAGTATCGAAACTGGCAACTAACATACGGATCAATACCAGGTGGCCATCAACCGCTAGAAAGATCATCGTCGTCAATAACAGAAAAAAGTTACCAATAACTGGAGTTTGTTGACCGGAACTAGGATCGACCATAGAGGCAAAACCTAAACTCGTTTGCATACCGATAATTTGCCCTGTCAGCACAAATGTTTGCATGATAAGTAGAGTCACAAATCCCATTGCTACGCCGATCAAGATCTGCTGCGCAGTAACAAAAACTGCCGACAATGAAAACAAGTCAACATCGGTATTGATTGGTAAAACAGGGGCGATAGCAAAGGTAATGGCAACGGCAAGTAATAGTCGAACCCTTACCGGCGTGGTATTCGCGCCAAACACCGCCATGACCATGAGCATGCTAGACACTCGGTAAAGAGGCCACATATATGCTGACAAAGTCTGCATTATGGTGGACATTAAAATCTCCACGTCAGCCCCCTATCATCTGAGGTATGCCGAGCAACATTGCAACCTCGGGCACCATAATTAGCCTATAACCATAGGGATCATGTTCACCATTTCGAAGAAAAATTCCATCATGATTTGAACCAACAAGTGACCTAAAAACATGAGTGCAAATAGCGTAGTAAGCAGGCGCGGTAGGAAGCTTAATGTTTGTTCGTTAATCGATGTGGCCGCCTGAAAAACCGCTACAACCAGCCCGATAACCAACCCCGGCACAATGATCATCGACACTATGGTCACGATAACCGATAGAGCTTCACGAAAAATATCAATGAGGGCTTCGGGTGACATTACCGCTCCTAAATCCCAAAGCTGTTTGCTAAGGTGCCCATGACTAAACTCCAACCATCAACTAAAACAAACAACATGATTTTAAAGGGCAATGACACAATCATAGGTGACAACATCATCATACCCATGGCCATTAAAATACTCGCCACGACGAGATCCAGTACTAAGAATGGCACAAATAACATAAAGCCAATTTGGAAAGCTGTTTTTAACTCACTGGTAATAAATGCGGGGATCAATACACTCATTGGCGCATCTTCAGGTGACTGAATATTTTTATAGCCGGAGATCTCGATAAAGGTCTGTAGATCGGTTATTCGTGTCTGGGCTAACATAAACTCTTTCAGTGGGCCTTTTCCTGTATCGAAGGCTTGGTCTATGGTTAACGTCTCATCGATATAGGGCTTAACCGCATTATCATAAATTTTGTCAAACACTGGTGCCATGATGAAGAACGTCATAAACAGACTCATACCGATCAATACTTGATTAGAAGGCGTTTGCTGTAAACCAATGGCTTGACGCAAGATTGATAACACCACAATGATTCGGGTAAATGATGTCAACATAATGACCATTGCAGGCAAAAAACTCAGTGCAGTCATCAACAATAAGATCTGCATAGTCACAGAATACTGCGTCGAGCCATCTGGCCCTGTTGTCACCGTCACTGCAGGTAAAATGCCATCTTGTGCCCAGGCAAACTCAGGGGTCAAAAAAGCAATAAATAAGCTCGCTAAGATTGTAATCCACTTCATGATTGTGATGACTTTGCTTGACGTAGGCGGCTCGCAAAGGAGTCTTGCTCTACTTTAATAGGATTATCGAGTTTATCGATAAGTGTGACTTGTTGACTTGTAACACCGAGCAGATACTGTTGACCATCAACCTCGACTAAGACCATCTTCTCCCGCTGACCTAATGGTGTTACCGCTAGGGTTTTTAACACCCCATGGCTAGTCGGCACCAGCTTTAATCGCTTAACCAAGTAGGCAAGTAAAAAGATAAGCCCAAGTACGATAATCAAACCGCCCAACATATTAGACATAGTTGTTAGGGCAGGTTCACGCTCTACTGTCGCCTGCGTAGTGCTACTGCTTAGCGCAGTTGCCATCAAAGATGACATTCCCATGGGCCTTACCTCTACTTGAGCTTTTTAATTCGCTCAGTTTGGCTAATGACATCCGTTAGGCGAATACCAAACTTATCGTTTACCACAACCACTTCGCCATGGGCTATTAGAGTACCGTTTACCATCACATCTAATGGTTCACCGGCAACACGATCAAGCTCGACTACTGAGCCCTGATTCAATTGCAACAAGTTACGAATATTGATGAAACTGCGCCCTACTTCCATCGAAATAGTGACAGGAATATCCATAATCGTGTCTAACTTAGCAGCTTCCTCTTCGGTCAAGGGCTTTGAACTATCAGCAAGTTCATCTAATTCTACCGCCTGAGCTTCTTCGATCGCTTGCTCAGCCATTGCTGCAGCCCAATCATCACCTGTATCTTCTGTGCTCATTATCTTTACCTTTCAAACTCATCAATTAATAGCGAATTAAATATTGCTAATTTCTCTCGTTTTGCCTTTCTTTCTCACTAACTGCAACTCCGACTTCACGGTTTCAGGTCGTGGAATTTTCTCTCTGATATTCAAAGCTAAATTTTCTCTTGAGCGACCCAACTTGCAGCGGTACGTGGGTAAATCTTCAACACGCAACACAATATATTCAGGCATTTCAATAGGAATGATATCGCCCGCTTTAAAGCCCAGCACATCTTTTAATGATATTTTCTTTTCAACAATTGTGGCCTCAATCCCAACTTCCACATCCATGATCTCATCTTTCAAGGCTTGCGACCAACGCATATCGGTATCTTGAGTGTCACTCTGCACACCAGCATCGAGCAACTCACGAATAGGCTCAATCATCGAATAAGGCATTGTGATATGAAAATCGCCACCACCACCATCGACTTCAATATGAAATGAGCTGACAACCACAACCTCGGTAGGGCTAACAATGTTAGCCATTGCGGGGTTAACTTCTGAGTCTAAATAATCAAACTCAACGTCCATTACTGGCGCCCACGCTTCTTTATAATCTTCGAAAATAATCTTTAGCAATAACTGTACAATTCGACGCTCTGTTGGGGTAAATTCACGCCCTTCGATCTTGGCGTGAAAGCGGCCATCACCACCAAAAAAGTTATCCACCAAAATAAACACCAAGCGCGCTTCCATGGTGATTAGCGCCGTCCCTTTTAACGGACTAAAGCGCACCATATTCAAACTTGTCGGTACAAAAAGAGTGTGTACGTACTCACCAAATTTAAGCATCTGCACGCCATTAATCGACACTTCAGCACTGCGGCGCATCATGTTAAACATGCTAATACGCAAATGCCGAGCAAAACGCTCGTTAACAATTTCGAGTGTCGGCATCCGTCCACGGACGATACGATCTTGCGAAGAGAAGTCATAAGAGCGAGCGTCCAGCCCAGCGTCACCAACCTCATCCTCTTCAACGTCATCGACACCATGCAGCAACGCATCAATTTCGTCTTGGCTTAATAGATCACTCACAATATCGCCCTATTTGGTTAATTAAGGTTACTGATCTTATCATTATTGCATCACAAACCCAGTAAATAGCACCTTTTCAACAACTTTACGCCCGGTAACTGGCAACAAGGTGTTTTGCACATTAAGCAGTGCTAATTGGCGTAATTCATCTTTACCTGCTAACGAACTCAGCTTTTGCACATCTGCGCTACTGAAGGTTGTCAATAATGCATCTTCAATCAACGGAATGTGTTTTTTTATCAGAACATCATCGTCAGAACCACGAACCATTAACTGCACTTTAATTTCAACAAGACGAGAACGTCCTTGACCTGGAAGATTAAACAAAAATGGCCTTGGCATACCGACATAGAAAGCTTCTCTGTTGTTAACTGGCTCCGTTTGCTCAGTCTCAACCTCGCCATCAGTTGCGTCAGCAACAGGCTCACTGGAGCCAAGAAAAAACCACAGTGCCACCGCGATGATTAAGACAACAATAAGACCGATGGCGCCAAATATAATCAATTTTTTCTTACTTTTAGGAGCAGCATTTTCTTCAAGTTCTAACGATTCTTCTTCTGCCATCTCTATTCCCTATCAACACTCAATATCATTATGATTTTTAGCACTTATTATTACACTTAGTATACAGCTAACTCTATAGGTTACCTGCTTATGCATAATAATCTATACCTGAACGATAACTT
Organism: Shewanella psychrotolerans; assembly: GCF_019457595.1. Lineage (NCBI taxonomy): Bacteria > Pseudomonadati > Pseudomonadota > Gammaproteobacteria > Alteromonadales > Shewanellaceae > Shewanella > Shewanella psychrotolerans. Next base: position 2,925,426 of record NZ_CP080419.1, read on the forward strand.
GTTGTGCTATTAGATGCGAATACGCTTTCTTCTGCTGATATTTCATCCATATCAGAGGCCGAACTATGACCATGTTCATTATTAGCATCAGATTCACCCTGCTCACGGCCACTTCCACCTTGTGAAACATTACTATCAGTGAGCTGCATACCTTGCTCAGCTAACAGCTCTCGCAAACGAGGAATAGCTTGTTCAACAAGATCTTTGGTCTGATGCTGCATCACTTGAAATTGAACCTGAGTTTGATCGCCATGCACCTGAATTCTTACCATCATATGACCGAGTTCAGGGGGATCGAGCCTAATTTCAGCATGTTGTACACCTTGTTTTACCATGGTCAACAACTGTTGTTGCATAACAGGAGAAAACTTTTGAATCATCTCTTGTATGTGTTGAGCTGGTTCACCATTAGGTTTTATAGATACTTGGTATTGAACAGGTGTTTCAGTTCGAATAAATGTCGTTCCATTCATCCCCTGATTTGTTGGCTTCGCTTCATTTAACTGAGTACCAATAGTATCTATGCCATCGGACTCGGTTACCATAGCGACAGAGAGTTTAGCAGTTGTAAAATCAACTCGCTTGTTTACGTCACTTGTTTGAGCGGTTTGAGCGGTTTGAGCGGTTTGAGAAAGGCTCGGCTCTGCCGTTATCACTGACTTTCCTGTTAAGTCACTCTTAAACTCGCCTAGAATTGACTTACGTTCACCAGATGTCCCTAGCGTTGTAGCAGGATCAACCGTTCCCGTCCCTTGCTGGACAGACTTATCTGCCACGGCTCCTTGAGAAATAGGTTTATCACTGACAGAAGAGGTGATTACTGCGCTAACATCAGTCTGTCGCACACTTTTAGTCTTTGCATCAAGTTCTCCAACTAGCTTGTTTGCATTTTCTATCAAGGATTTAAGATCTACGGGCATTGAGCGTTGATCTAATCCTTGCAGCGCAAACTTATTAACCTCGGTAATTAATGCTTGCAACATTTGTGCGGGTAACTCGATCAACTGTTCTTTCTCTAATCCAGTCTGCTTAACTAGGTTATCAATCTGAGTTGGTGTTAATTGCTCAATCAAAGCACCATTGAGCAGCATGTCACTATCTTCATCAACATCAACATCAACATCAACATCAACATCAACATCAACAGATTGTAGTGCGTCATCTATTTTCGCTGTAAGCGTTATGTCCACTATTCCTGCTTTATCGCCAATATAGCTCTGTGATGATGTTTGATCTAAATCCTCTTGTTCAGCGCCCAACTCCGGTTCGACTAGCTCTGTATTTACAAGCGGCAATTGTGCGCCGTCAGCGGCAATTGACTCATCTTCAGCAAACTGCACCGCAAGGTTTATTTGCGCTAATACGTTAGAAACACCGTCATTATCTTCACCTGTTTCGTCTATTAACTCAGCAGATTCAGAATCAGGTTTTTCAACACTGGCTTTCACTTTCTCGTCAGCATTCAAAGATGAGTTTGGAGATGAAGCCTCTGCTAAGGCTAAAGAAAAATCTTTATTTTCAGAGGAGTTAGAATCCGACTTGTTTGACTGTACCATTTGCTTTTCGGTACTAGCCTCGACTGTAGGTAACAGTACAGTATTCATTTGTGGCATAAACCCTCCAACACTCAACATGATAATTACGCGATATAGCCATGCTGTAAGCGTCAATAATTCGCTATTGCAATAGTCTAGATTCAGAAATAAAAGCAAATAGAATGCCAACTATCTCATTTACTTGATACTCAAAGAGGATAGCAAAAGTGCGACAAGCAGCACCTTAACGCGAGGCTGAAGTGATCACCTTCTCTTTCGAAAGAACTGCTGGGAAGCAAACTCGTCTGTTAACTTCTGCTCTTGCTTTAATTCAGCTAATTGACGTTTTGTTGCCTTTTTCTCTAATAACAGCTCCACAGCTTTCCGTTTTTGTTGTTTGCCTTGCCAATATTCTTGTCCTTTTAGACGTTGCTTATCCGACTCAGCAACGGCGTAGAGTTGCTTAGTAATTGCCTCATCAATTTGACGAATGAACTGATGAAACTGATGATAATTACTCGCGCTAATGACATGACCCTGCTGTTGTTCCATCTGTTTCATATAATCGAGACGATATTGTTGCAGCGCAGCCAACTGATCTTGGCATTTCTTATGAATAAGCTGAGCAGACTTGAGCTGAAGAGCGGCCTGCTCCTCAGCCTCTAAGGCTAACTTGAGCACAGTATCTAACGGGTCATGCTTTGCCATGCAATCCTCAGCCTAAATGAAAAATCGAAAACGATATTATGATGCAGCTCATACCTGACACTGGGCACTGAGTTGACCGAGCATCAAAGCGCTAGAGTCAAAACTAATAGCATCTTTCATCGTTTGCCGTAAAAATGCATTCATTGCGGGTTGCAACCTGATTGCATTATCGATACGCGGATCACTCCCTTGGGTATAAGCACCGATTGAGATAAGATCGCGATTTTGTTGATAAAGAGAATACATCTGTTTTACGCGTCTGGTCGCCTCAAGGTGTGCTTCAGATATGACCATTGGCGCCACACGGCTAATCGATGCCTCAACATCAATGGCAGGATAATGGCCTGAATCGGCCAAGGTACGAGACAGCACAATGTGACCATCTAAAATAGCTCGTGCGGCATCGGCTATCGGATCTTGCAGATCATCACCTTCGGTAAGTACCGTATAAAATGCCGTGATTGATCCTTGGCCAGCTCCACCGTTACCAGCTCGCTCAACTAACTTGGGTAACTTGGCAAACACCGAAGGCGGATAACCTTTGGTAGCAGGTGGCTCTCCCACCGCCAATGCGATTTCACGCTGGGCCTGAGCATAACGTGTCAAACTATCCATCAATAGCAGGACGTTGTAACCCAAATCGCGAAAATACTCTGCGATACGGGTGGATGTTTCACAGGCTCGAAGACGCATTAACGGTGATGTATCTGCGGGAGCTGCTACGACCACAGAGCGGGCGCGTCCCTCTTCACCTAAAATTTCTTCGATAAACTCTTTAACCTCTCGACCACGCTCACCCACCAGCCCGACCACAATCACATCGGCCGTGGTACCGCGGGTCATCATCCCAAGAAGCACACTTTTACCCACACCAGAGCCAGCAAACAAACCCATACGCTGTCCTTTGCCAACGGTTAGCATGGCGTTAATCGCTCGAACTCCAACATCTAAGGGTTCAGTAATTGCTCGTCTGGCAAGCGGATTTATCATCGCTGCATGGCGCGGGGCCTTCTGATCGGTATGAAGTTGGCCGAGTCCGTCTAATGGCACGCCATTACCATCAAGCACTCTGCCGAGTAACCCTAAACCGACATTTAGCCCAGTTTGCTCTCCCAGAGGCGTAACACGAGCACCGGGCATCACCCCTCTCAGTTCCTCTATCGGCATAAGGTATAGCAGTTCATCATCAAACCCAACCACTTCAGCAATCAATTCTCCAGCCATGGTGGCTATGCTACATAAGCTACCTACAGGCGCTCGACATCCTGTCGCCTCGAGCGTTAAGCCAACCACACGCACTAACTGCCCACTGGCATCAGGTATAAAGGGATGAACTTTCTGGGTATGCTGCTTAAGTTTATTCAGCAGTTGGTGTTGTCGGCTCTGCATCTTGCGGACCCTCAGCATCGGATGACGTACCTTCACTAGGCTCGTTGCTAGCAAGGGATTGGTTCTCTATAGGATCGGCAGAAGCATCTGACTCGGATGAGAGCGCTTCTGTTTGCTTAGCCTTACTTGACTGCTGTGCTAATTCCTGTTGCTGCTGTATTTTTTGCTGTTCAAGGTGATTATCGCTTTGGATCAAGTTTTCAAATACCGCTTTTATTCGAGTTTCTAAGCCCATATCAACCGTACTACGGGTGTTGTTGACAATACACTCACCAGGATTAATTGAAGGATCAGATTCCAACTCCCAGCGATTTTTTTGTAATTGCTGCGCGTCATATAATTGCTCAACGATCAGCAAATCATCTGGATGTAAGCGCAGATGAACTCCCTGCTCTTTCAACGGCAACGCATCGACGCCCTGACGAAGTGCCGCTAAAATATGCTCAGGGTAAGTTTTCAGCTCATGACCAATAACGGCTTTAGCTAGAGTCATACTGAGGTTTAGTAGTGATTGTTCTATTTCGGTGTCGACAAGTGCAAGCGGAGCAACTAATTGTTGCATTAGTGATTCAAACTGCTTCACACTTTGCTCAGCATCCTGCAATCCTTGCTGATAACCTTGCTCTTTTCCTTGAGCGTATCCCTCTTCGTGCCCTTGCTCTAACCCCGCAAGTCGACCTTTTTCTAACCCCTCTTGATAGCCTTGTTGCTGACCTTGCTCAAATCCCTCAGCCTCGGCTTCGGCTCTAATAGCCTCAATCTCAGCTAACGTAGGTGGCAAGATCTGTTGTTCAACTTCGGTGACTTCTTTTTGGGGCGTCGTACGACCGAACATATTCTGCTTAGGCGATTCATCAACCACAGTTACGTCGGGAAGCTGCCAATGACTAAAATCAGCGTTAGTGGCATCGCTAGGAACATGATCGTCAGCAGGTTTACTCATTATAAGAACTCTTCTCCACCACCACCGCCGAGGATGATTTCGCCAGCATCACTTAAACGTCTAGCAATTGATAATATCTCTTTCTGAGCCACTTCCACTTCACTGATCCGAATTGGCCCCATCGCTTCCAAATCATCTTTTAGCAATTCAGCCGCACGCTTCGACATATTACGTAGGATTTTCTCTTTAAGCTGTTCATCAGCGCCTTTAAGCGCCTTCATTAACACATCTTGCTGGACTTCACGCAATAAGGTTTGAATCCCCATGTCATCAACGTCTACGAGATTTTCAAACACAAACATCAAGTCTTGGATCTGTTGCGCCATCTCTTCATCAGATTCACGCATGGTCTCCATTAGCTGACTCTCAACACCGGTATCGAGATAGTTCATGATGCTCGCTGCAGCTTTTAAGCCACCCATTTTGGCAGCTTGCGCGCCACCTTGGCCAGCGAACTGTTTCTCCATAATATCGTTCAGCTCTTGCAATGCCGCTGGTTGCACCTCTTCTAGATTTGCGATACGCATCATCAAATCTAAACGGGTGTTTTCTGGCGCTTGCGCAAAGATCTCGGCCGCTTGATCGGGTTCTAAATAGGACAATACGATTGTTTGGATCTGTGGATGCTCATTTTGAATGATGGTCGCCACTTGCCTTGCGTCCATCCACTTAAGCGACTCGAGACCTTTAGCCCCGCCGCCCATAATGATCTGCTCGATAAGATTACCGGCTTTATCTTCGCCAAGTGCTGCTGTCAGGGCCTTTCTGACAAACTCTTCACTATTGAAGCCAATAGAGGAATACTTTTGTACCTCTTCGAGGAACAGCTTGTGTACACCAATGACCTTACTTTGACCAAAGTCCTTCATTGCAGCCATCGACATGCCAACTTTTTGAACTTGCTTAGGCTCGAGATGCTTTAATATTGAAGCCGCATCGGCTTCACTAAGACTAAGGAGCAAAATAGCAGTCTTCTCGATGCCCGTTAAGTCATCGACATTAAATTCATTTGAAGCGCCAGCGGCGGCGACCTTCTTATCATCACTCATTGTCTTGTAACCACCCTTTAACTACCTGCGTTGACAATTCAGGCTCATTGGCAACTAATGCGCGTATAGCCTTAATCATATCATCATCTTTATGTAGATCGGGGATCAAAATAGAACCGTCGTCAGCATAACTGTACTCCGCATCAGGACGATTTAACATACCCAGCGTATCTGCCGCATATTGATCTTCAATTTCTGCGAGTTCACCGCCTAAAGAGGGTTCATCAGGCATATTGTTGGCGTCAGGATAAATGAGTCGCTTCAGCATTGGACGCACAACAAAGATGATTAACGCCAATATAATAATGCCACCCATGACTAATTTGATTGCCCGCCAGAACCAAGGTTCTTCCCAGATTTCAGCAGCAGGGGCTTCCTCAACCAGTTGATCCATAAATGGCACGGTAACCACCTCAATCATGTCACCTCTCTGAGTATTAAAACCAACCGCACCCTCAAGTAAACGTCTGATATTTGTCAGCTCTTGCTCAGTTCTGGCAACCCGAGAAACTTGTCCATCTTCTCCTGCTGCTCCTGTCTTAAAATCAACTGCAACAGACACGCTGACACGTCTTACCACACCAATTTGCTGGCGTGTATGACTAATCGTCGTATCGAGTTCGTAGTTGCGCGTTGCCTCTTTGTGACTCGATCCAGGATTCGTTGTCGACTCTTGCGCACCCGTCGCATTTTGAGGAATATTCGCTTCCATTGGCGGTTGATTAGTTAAGGCGCCAGGAATTCCACCGGTTGATGAGCCTGTCGAATTATTCTCTACCGTCATCTCACTGCGCACAGCAGGCAAATCGGGGTTATAACGCTTAGCTGTTTGCTCAACGGCAGTAAAATCCATATTAACATCGACTTGAGCGGTGAAATTTTCAGGCCCAAGAATTGGCATCAATATAGATTCAATCTTATTGCGATATTCCGCTTCTTTTTGCTGAACTAGTTCAAGCTCTCGACGTGCTCTAGCTGACACCGCATCTTGACTACCAGAATTCAATAAACGTCCATTCGAATCGGTAACAGTAACCCGAGTCGGCTCTAAGCCATGAACCGCAGATGCAACGATATCGACGATCGAATCCACCTCTTCTTGGCCAAGACCGCTGCGGCGAGTGTTAACCACCACGGTTGCACTTGGCTTAGAGCGATTTCTCGCAAATACGTTTTCTTTGGGAATGGCTAAAATAACTTTAGCGCGACTTACGCTTTTAAGCTCTTCAATGGTTCTGGCTAAGTTTTGTTCCTGACTATGTTTAAGTCGCGCTTGCTCCATTCTCTGGCTCACACCAAAACCACTATCTTGAGAAAGGTAATCACTTTGAGCAGCACTATTGTCCACGCCCGCCCGACTTAACATCATTTTGACTTGTTGATATTGATCTTCTGGAACCTTTAAGACATCAACATCAATTTGATATTTAACTTTATTCTTATCTAAAACATCCAGCACCTGCACCATCTCATCGGTACTCATCTTTCCGAGCGGGCGATATTCTGGCTCTTGAGCCCATAACATGACAAATACTGCCAACGCCAAACAAATGGCTAGCGCTAAGATCATAGTGACCTGACGTAGCATGTCGACACCGCCAAAAGCACCGCCGCTTGGCTTATGCTCTTCTTGGACTCCACTGGCTAACATATCGCCTGTAGAGTTTGTTCCCACTACCATATCTGTGCTCACTATAGATACCTACTGTTTTAGAATCGTCAAATTAAACTTAATCATTAATGCGTTCGTTATGGAGAAACGAAACCCATTAAACGGGCATGCTCATGATCTCTTTATAAGCTTCTACCAGTTTATTTCTTACCTGCACTGTTGCTTCAAACGCTACGCTGGATTTTTCTCGAGCAATCACGGTATCAGACAGCGTAACTCGGGTATCGCCCATATCGAGACGACTCTGTAGTGAAGATGAGTTGGCCTGAAGCGCGTTTACATTTCCAACAGCTTGTGACAGCAGATCACCAAAATCACTACCACTGGTGTTGGCCACTTGCTGAGTGATGCCAGAAGTGATTGCTCCAGGCTTTATTTCACCTGAAAGCGATTGCATCTCTTGTAATAGTGAGTTAGCACTTATCTGCATTTTAACCTCGCACTCGCCGTTAATTTGACGAAAAATCAATGTTACTTAGGTCTATGCAATATATTTGCCAAACTGAATCATGAAGAAGTTTTGTATGAGAAAGGAGATGAAAATAAGGTGAGATGCCAAGCAAATCACCTTATTTTAATGGGAATCTAGCGCTGTTTACGCAGGGATTTGGATACCCGCATCTCTCATTCTGGCCATCTTATACCTGAGGGTTCTAGCACTGATACCTAGCTTTTCAGCTACCAACTTTCGACTGCCTTTACACTGAGACAATGTTTCTAAAATAATGACATGTTCCTGCGCTTTTAACTCATCGCCAAGCCCTTCTGGCTCACTTTGTTTATCAGCTGTAACACTTAACGACTCAGGATCAATAACGACATCTTGAGTATCAATAATAATATCGCTTGCAGTAATAAACTCACCAGATTGTAAAATCATGGCGCGTTGAACCACATTGTCTAACTCTCGCACATTACCAGGCCACCGATAAGCGAGTAATCGCCGACTGGCAGTCTCGTCTAACTCAGGCGCTTGAGCAAGCCCAGCTTGCTTGGCATGCCTTAATACTAAATGCCGTGCCAAGGGTAATATATCGGCAGGCCTTTGATGCAATGCAGGCCATGTCAAAGGGAATACATTGATACGGTAATAAAGGTCTTCACGAAACTCTCCCTTATCAGCATACGCTTTTAGATCTCGGTTTGACGTGGCTAAGACTCTCACATCTAGCTTAATCGTTTTGCGGCCACCAAGACGTTCAACCTCTCGCTCTTGGAGAACACGCAACAATTTGGCTTGTAATCCCAAATCCATTTCTGAAATTTCATCAAGCAATAATGTCCCACCTTGAGCTTGCTCAAACTTGCCAGGACATGCTTGATAAGCCCCAGTAAACGCTCCTTTTTCATATCCAAAAAGCGTTGCTTCAAGCATGTTCTCAGGAATCGCAGCGCAGTTAATTGCAACAAAAGGGTTATCACAACGGGGACTATGCTGATGTATGTACCTCGCCAATACCTCTTTACCTGATCCGCTCGGACCTAAAATCATCACTGACGCATCTGAGTGAGCAACCTTTTGCGCCAATGCCAATAGTGCCAAACTTTTTTCATCGGCGGCAATAGGCTGATTCTCAACTAATTTCGGCTTAAGGTAACGGGATACTTGGTTTAACAACACTTCGGGGGCAAACGGTTTTGCAAGATAATCAACTGCACCAAGTTTTATAGCGCTAACGGCATTATCTATTGTCGCAAACGCCGTCATTAATAAAATGGGCAGTTGGCTACAATGTTGTTGTAAATAACTTAGCAAGCCTAAGCCGCCAATCCCCTCCATCTGTACATCACTGATCACCATATCAAAATGATGCGACTTAAGTGCAACGATCGCTTCTTCAGCAGACTCAACATCGACGCACTCATACTGAGCTAACAATAACGTATCGATCAACGCTTCTCTTAACGAAGCATCATCTTCTACTAATAGGATTTTTGCTTCAGCCATGATCAATTTCCTCATTGGGCTCGGTAATCATTGCAGGTACGGTAAACGATGCAACACAGCCTTGTCCCTTTATACAATTTAATTGCAAGCGACCATGATGATTTGCAACAACGGTTTGCACGACAGCAAGACCTAAGCCAGTGCCTTGTGCTTTTGTGGTAAAGAATGGCTCCAACACTTGTTCCTGCATCGATTTATCTAGCCCTTTACCATTATCAATCACCTCAAACTTTATTTGCTGACCATCATCGATAGAACGGATAATGATGTTGGTGGCTCCAGCCTCTACACTGTTAATCACCAAATTGTTAATTGCTGAACTTAACGCTGGACGATTAGCCATAAAAGCCTGTTCAGAGCGAACCTCTAACTGCAAAAGGCATCCTTTACGCTGAGCGATTGGCTCACAATTGGCCACCACGGCATCGACAACATCGGCCATAGTTGTTACATCGGTGAGTTCCTGTTGTCTTCCTTTCGCCATCAACAACATATCATCGACTTGCTGCGAAAGTTCATTAAGCCGATCGATGAGTTTAGATTGAAATCGTTGCCTTGCATCTTGGCTTAGCTTAGGGCTAGCGAGATTAGAAGCATAAAGTAATGCAGCAGAAAGTGGCGTTCTGACTTGATGTGCAAGGCTTGCCACCATTTTTCCTAAAGCAGAAAGACGCTGAAGATGAGACAGATTTTTTTGTAGCAAGCGCGTTTCAGTGAGATCCGTCAATACGATCAGCTGACCCGGTTCGGGTGCCAATGGCGTTATAGCCAACTTAACCCGGCGACCATTTTTAAGCGACACCTCATGACCGTCATCATGTTGTGGCGAAAATGCTCGGTTGATTATTTGTAGCCAGCGCATACCAATTAACGGATGCCCAAGGAGTTGAACGGCAACAGGATTAGCTTCAGTCACAAAGCCATCTCCGTTGATAATGACAACACCTGATGGCATTGCCTGCAGTATATGTTCCATTCTACTCGACATAGCATCATTCGCCACTGGCGCTAAAGGAGTCGCCAGATTAAGGGTGTCAAAGTGTAGCTTGGGGCTAGCGGACATAACCACTCCGTCAATAAATTGCTGCTAACGGAATAAATGCAGTTATTATGCCAACAAAAATATGTTTTAAAACAGTGAGTAATATCAACCAAAACAAAAAAGGCCCTAAAATGGGCCTTATCTAAGGTGTGGTTAAAACAAAACGAATAACACAAACATGGGCTAAGCTGTAGTAGCTCAGTCTTTGCTCATACCATACTTACGCATTTTTTCAACCAGCGTCGTCCGGCGGATCCCAAGCATTTCTGCCGCCCGAGCAACCACATTATCTTGCTGATCCAATGCTTGTCTTATCATATCAATTTCAAGTTCTGCTAGCAGATCCTTAAGATTAACTCCCTCTGGAGGCAATTCACTTGGGAATCGACTTTCCGGAATATCGACCGCTACCTCATCACTAAAGATAGAAGCTAATGCGTCTCGCTCTAACTCTTCTTCACTCACCTGAACTTGATATTCAGGTACATCGATATGGCGATACTTGATAGGCAAATCGTTAACATCGACTAATCCACCAGGATAAAGAATCGTCAAACGCTCTACTAGATTAGATAACTCTCTAACGTTACCAGACCAAGAATGTTCCTTTAATGATTCGATGGCACGTTGAGTAAAACGAACTCGACCGCGTCCTTCGTTAAATACCCTGCTTACCAACTCTTGCAATAATAAAGGAATATCGTCTTTACGCTCACATAACGCAGGCATTTCAACAGGAAAAACATTTAAACGATAGAAGAGGTCTTCTCTGAACTCTCCGTTAGCGATCATAACTTCAAGCTCTCTATGAGTCGCGGCGATGACTCGAACATCGGTATTGATAGCTTTGCTGCCACCAACTCGCTCAAATACTTTCTCTTGCAAGACACGCAATAATTTAACTTGCATTTGTAGCGGCATATCACCAATTTCATCAAGAAATAGCGTGCCACCTTCGGCCAATTCAAATCGACCTTTACGAGCACTGATTGCGCCGGTAAAAGACCCTTTTTCATGACCAAAAAGCTCACTCTCTAGCAATTCAGCAGGAATCGCACCACAATTCACTGGAATAAAAGGACCATCTCGTCGTTCTGAAATGTAATGAATATTGCGCGCGACAACCTCTTTGCCAGTGCCAGACTGACCAAGTATTAATACAGTCGCATCAGACTTTGCGACTTGGCTGATCAAATGGCGAACTTGAGCAATACCTTCGCTGCGTCCGACGAGACTTCTAAATAACTTAGTTTGATTGACACTGGTAGGAACATCTGCACGTTTTGCTTGCACAAAAACCTGACTAAAATGCAAAAGCTCTGTCAACTGTGGATAGCTAAGAGGTTCTTCAATACAACCCAAGATATTAGATGCAGACACTCCACCACCTTGACCCAATAGCAATATAGGTTGCCATGGCAAAGATGCGGCAATTGACTGCAATAACTCTTTTGATTGTGATTCTTGGGCAATAACTAACGCCCGGAAACGGGTGTTAGCAACACGCGCTTCGAGTTTATCAACGGCAAGCAGTTCAACTTGTTCACCAAGAAACTCAAAAACACACGATAAGCGATTAATTCGCTCAGACTGATTACCGACAAGTAGAATTCGTTGATCTGTTTGCATCATTTAAGAAGGCCGTAAAGCGCTTAGTGTTATTCGCATTAATTATTAGTGTTAGTTGCTTAGAAAGCGAGATAATCGTGTTAATACAATTTTCATAAAACTCGATATCAAAATGAATAGTGTATTATCAGCAGCACATTAGCAAGTATCAGATTCACTTTCTGACAAACTCATCTGATTTTAGAACAAATTCTCTACGTATCAAGCATTAGGCGCCAAACCTTTGACGCCTGACATAGATTCGTCGCACATATTACAGCAAATAGAGATAATTAAATTGCTTCTGAGTGCGATGCCAAATGGTGCTCATTTTGAGGAATCGCATCCCATCCTTCTTTGATGGTGCGAATGATTTCACATACATCATCAATCGCCTGAACATCGTTATTCAGGTTAGCTTCTGAAATTTTTCGCAACATAAAATCATATAAATCGCTTAAATTATTAGCGATATCTCCACCAGCATCCATGTTTAAGCTGTTGTTTAAACCAGTAATAATACCAATCGCTTTACTGATATAAATGCCTTTATTTTGGATATCATTATTTTCGATAGCATAACGACTCTGGGCAAGGCGTTGGAGCGCGCCCTCAAACATCATCTGAATAATGCGATGTGGTGAGGCCACAGAGATTTCACTCTCGACTGACACTTTGCGATATGATTGAAGTGACTTTCTCATAATTACCTACCTATTCGAATCTATAGACTTATAAACATTAAGTTGACGCTGACTTTTATTTCCCATATGGAGCAACTCCTGACGATGTTTTAATAACGAAACTGCCGCTTGGGTAAACTGATTGGTCAACGCTAACTGTGTCTCTAAAAATGACTTATCTTCATCTTTAGGGGACTTTAACGCATCATCAAGTAAAAGTTGACGCCGCGTCACCAAATCAAGCAAGTTTGATACCAACTCATCAGCCTCTAGCTCTTCAGCAGGTACTTTCTGCAGATGTTCTATCGCGTCAGCAATTTTTTGATTCAAGCTATCCAATGACTGCAACTTGGTTTCACCTCTATCTATAGACATCTTTAATTTTGTTGCCTAACAACTCCTGGTAGCGAGTTTAAACCACCTATAATACCAGATGATTGTTGATTCAACCTCCCAACAACTAAGTCCATCGCATTGAATTGTTTAAATAACCTTGCTTGCAACTGCTCCATTTTAAGCGAAAAAGCTTCTCGTTGATCTTCTAAACGTTGCTTGTCATTCGTATAAGCATTGTTGCGAGAATCGATTAAGCCACCTGTTTTCACATAACCTTCGACTAGGGTATCTAGTCTAGTCGCTAATCCAGTTGATTCTGTCGCAAATAGGGTTTCAATGCTTCCCATATCTTCACTAATGGCTTTATCTAACTTAGCGCTATTCACACTGAGTTTACCGTAACGATCCGCTTCGATACCAATATCATATAATGCGACTGAGCCACTGCCATCATCTACACGGGTAGAGATCATGCTACGCATTTGAGATTCAATAGAACGAATCATCGAATCCCCCTGCAGTGCAGCGGCCTTCTCTTTATCGACATCATAGGACGATAGCGAGTCAATGGTGTCCATAAGACTATTGTAAGCATCAACAAAGCCCTGAACATTATCTTTCACAGCCTCTTCATCAAGCTCAATCTTAAGAACCGATGTTTTATTGAGATCCGCATCGGAAAGATTTAATGTCACACCTGCAATCGCGTCCTTAATCTCGTTGGTTTCAGATTGCAGCTTCTGGCCATCAATGTAGATGATAGACTCTTTTGCAGCTTGAACTTCACTGAGATTGCCAGCACCAAACATATCAGTCAAACCTGTACCAGCTATATCTGATGCAGTTACGCTAACATTACTCGCAGGTCCCTCGGTATCAGAGCTAATAACCAAGCGACTACCACCATCGGTTGTCACAACGGTCGCAGTTACGCCGACATTATCATCAGCATTATTAATGCTATCTGCAATCGCCGTTAGCGAATCTCCCGCGGCTACGTCAACCGAAAAACTCTGGCCATTAACGGTAAAACCTAAACTTCCCTCACCAACTGGCGAGCTGGCATCTGCAGCAAAAGCTCCTGCCACTTTGTGTCTCTGGGCAAGTTGCTCAACGATAATATTGTAACTACCAGTTTGGGCATTTTTATCTGCTGAAGCGCTAAAGTAATTACTGTCCCCCGTAGACACACTACGCTGATTCAAGCTCTCACCATCTTTTAATTTGTCTAAGGCATCTTGGAATGTAGACAAAGCGCTTTTGAGAGAACCTATCGCTGACACCTTAGCATCGATAGTATCTTCGGTTTTGTTGAAGATCGCTTCTTTAGGCACTTTCTCTGCATCAACTAGCACACCAACAATAGTGTTGATATCGAGCCCTGAGCCTATTCCGGTTGCTGTTAATGCCATAAATACCTCTACTTACTTTACAATTTTAAAAAAGCATTAATATAAAAAATACTAGGCTTCTGTCTTCATCAATAACCCAGTCACTTCAGATAGCTTCTGGGCTAACTCTAGAGCTTCTTCATTCGGAATTTGACGGATAATATCCCCCGAATCAACATCCATTACACTAACAATATTTGTACCAGAATCTTCATCTATCTTAAACTCAAGCCCTTTACGCATAACTGACATCATATCTGAAAGCTCAGCGACTAATTTTTGCATATCTTCAGGACTCTGTTGGGGCTTATCACCCTTCGCCTCTTCGGCTTTTTGACTTTCATCAACCGCTTGAATGATAGCATTAGGGTTAAGCTCCGAATCCTGCTCAGTGCGAAACTTTATCGCAGATGCGCCTACTTCAATTTTAGCAGTTGTGGCATTAGATGCGTTGACTGTGTTGATATCCATCACATTCACCTCTACTCTGATTTCTACTTATCCTTAAAACCACGAAAGGGAGATTCGTCACCGAACCTCCCTCATTAGTATCCATACTTAGACTAAGTCATTACTAATTATAGTAATGATAGTGCTACCTGAGGAAGCTGGTTAGCCTGGGCTAACATCGCTGAACCTGTTTGTTGTAGAACTTGGTTCTTAGTCATCGTAGAGGTTTCTTTCGCGAAATCCACATCAACGATACGGCTCTTAGCATCTGCCACGTTAGCTTGTGTGTTAGCACTGTTACTAATGTTGTGTGATAGACGGTTTTGAATCGCACCTAAGTCTGCACGTTGAGTATCAATAGTCTTAATCGCTTTATCAATTGCACCTAGTGCAGAAGCTCGGTTCGCTGAAGTTGCTAGAGCCAAACCACCTACCGAAAGAGTTGTCTTATCAGTCTTTTTAACTGTGACTTTGATATCTTCGCCATCTTGGTGACCAACCTGGAAACTCTTACCTGCAGAGAATGTACCTGTTAACAACTTAGTGTTACCAAACGCTGTGGTAGTACCAATCGCGTCGATTTCATTAGCTAACTGATCCATTTCAGCCTTAAGTGCGGCAATATCATCTGCACTATTTGCACCGTTTTCAGCCTGAATAGTCAAGTCACGCATACGCTGAAGCATGTTTGTTTGTTCTTGCATCGCACCTTCAGAAATCTGCGCGATTGAAATTGCATCGTTAGCGTTACGCATACCCACTTCTAAACCACGAACCTGAGAGTTCAAACGGTTAGAGATCGCAAGACCTGCCGCATCGTCCTTTGCACTGTTAATACGAAGACCACTTGATAGACGCTCCATAGAGGTAGCTAGGTTACCACTAGAATGATTCAAGTTCTTTTGAGCTTTCATCGATGTAACGTTGGTGTTTACTGTAATAGCCATAATCGTTTCCTCTTTATACCTGACTTAATCACTTGCCTGTCTGATTAAGCCAGGCTGAGCTTATTGGTTACAGTATATTTAACGGCTGAGGCTTTTCGATCTTTAGGATATTTTTAAAAAAAATAATAGAAAATATTTATTTCCAATTATTTCAACACCTTAATCTTGGCAAAACAAAAAGTGATGCACCATAGAGTTGATACATCACTTTATTGTCTAGCCAAAATACCAATAATTAACCCAATAGTGAAAGAGCAACTTGAGGCAACTGGTTGGCCTGAGCCAACATTGCAGACCCCGTTTGCTGTAGTACCTGATTCTTAGTCATGGTCGAGGTTTCTTTGGCAAAATCCACATCTACAATTCGACTCTTTGCATCTGCAACGTTTGCCTGTGTGTTTGCACTGTTACTAATATTATGTGCTAGACGGTTTTGAACCGCACCTAAATCAGCCCTTTGGGTATCAATCGTCTTAATCGCTTTATCGATAGCTGCTAATGCTGATGCCCGATTGGCAGAGGTAACATTAGTTAGTGATGCCACTGATAAAGTGGTCTTGTCCGTTTTCTTCACTTTTACAATTACATCTTCACCATCTTGATGACCAACTTGGAATGCTTTACCGGCAGAGAATCCACCTTGCAATAACTTGGTATTACCAAATGCGGTACTGGTACCAATATTGTCAATTTCAGTGGCTAATTGATCCATTTCAGCCTTAATAGCCACTAAGTCATCAGTACTGTTTGCACCGTTTTCCGATTGAATAGTCAAATCACGCATACGTTGGAGCATGTTGGTTTGCTCTTGCATCGCCCCTTCAGCAATTTGTGCAATCGAAATGGCATCGTTAGCGTTACGCATCCCCACTTCAAGACCGCGTACCTGAGAGTTCAAACGGTTAGAAATTGCCAAACCTGCCGCATCATCTTTAGCGCTGTTAATTTTCAAACCACTAGATAAACGCTCCATGGATTGGGCCAAGCCACCACTAGATACGTTTAAATTTTTCTGAGCTTTCATCGATGTCACGTTAGTATTAACGGTAATAGCCATTGTGTTTTCCTCTTCTTGGTTGCACTGCCAAGACTTCGAGCTTGGCTAAAAATTCGTATTGGTTGACCCATCTAGGTTCACATGAGTTAGATGTAATCAAATAGTGTTGTTGAGCCAACTTTACTAAAGACACTAGAGACAGCATTTAACGCAAGTTGCTGCTTCTCTAATTCTGTTATCGCAGAGGCATAATCTAAGTCCTCTAGCATTGATAAGGCCGAACTGTTCACTAGCTTTTCTTCTGTATGGGTAGCGCTATGACTATCCAAACTTTTTAAACTATTACCAGCTTGGCCGCGCGCAATGCTTATTTGATTGACGCCACCATCCAAATTATTCAATATCTGTGCCAACTCAGCCATTCCTTGAGGGGTATCTATCTTATTCGTATCTTCAACTAAGGATATTGCTTGGCTTATCGTATCGAAAATACTCACTTCACTTTGTGGCGTAATACTGAAACTATCGCCAGCAGCGGGCATGCCGCTGAGTTTTACTTCAATGCCATTAAAGCTAACTGGATTAGTGGCATCAAAGTTAGTAAACACCTGCGCAGTGCCCCCAGAATCAGTTACCGTTAAATCAAGACCACCCGCGCCATTATCGGCAAAATCAAAGGTGTACTGCTCGGGTACTACGGAAGGATTGGTTATTTTGGCGCTTTGAACATTAAAGTCGCCTACCTGTGTCGCCAGATAATTGGCGCTAAAATCACCAAGCCCTGAAGGCGCATTCATAAAAGCTTGATCGCCTGGTATATTGGTCGCAACTGTGACCCCTGACGCGACAATGGCATCACGCACACCACTGTCACCGCTATAAACCACATTACCTGATGCATCAAACGCAAAGGGTTGCTTACCCGTTTCATATCCAGAAAACATGAAATTACCTGATTCATCCCTTGTATTGGCCACTGCCAGCAGCTCTTCAAGAGTTCCACGCAGCTCATCGGCAATCATTTGCCGCTCAGAATCGGATAGACCACCATTAATTGCACGCAGAACTTGTTCACGGGTTGAACCCACTAAGGTTTCAGCGCTGCCTAGCTTGCTTTCGGTCAACGACAAATGATTATTGGCGTAATCAATATTTTTCATAAACTGATCAACAAGCGCATTTTGTTGATTAAGATTATCGATACCAATAGCGGCAACGGGGTCATCACCCGCGGTGTTAACACGCTTACCGCTAGAAAGCTGCTCCAAAATTTTACTGGTCGATGTTTGTTTATCTAAAACACTTGTGATGCTTTGATTAAACATCTGCGCCGTTGAGATCCTCATATATTGTTACTCCTATCTCACCGAACTAAATAAAGTGTCGAATATGGCATTAGCGGTAGTCATAATCCGTGCTGACGCTTGATATGCTTGCTGAAAGCGCATGAGATTTGCCGCCTCTTCATCTAAATTCACTCCAGACTCACTTTGCACTCTGGCATAGGCTTGAGAATGAACCGCTTCAGCTGTTCCAAGTGCCACCTCAGCCGCTTTCGCCTTACCACCTACCTGTAACTTAGTATTTTCGTAAACATCGCTTAACGTTGAGCTACCACCAGCCATTAATTTCGCTTCATTCAATTTGGCCATGGCAACGGCATTACTGTTATTGCCCTCAGCAGAGGAAAGGTCAAAGGTAAAACGGTCTGCCAAAGCGCCTGCGCTACTTTGCACATCAAAGTTGATTCCAAATGCATCGATCGTTGGCGCTGTATAGGTTCCTGTTCCTAATGAAGTACCTGCTGCATCAAATGCTTCATAACTATTGGTTGTGGTATCGATTTCAAAGGTAATTTGAGCACCAACGCCTGGAAATCCTGGCACAGAGGCATCCATTGCGTTCAATGTAATCGCCGTATTGCCTGAATTAGCCGAATCCGCTGTAATAGTAGGACCTGCCGCCGCAATGCCCTTGGGATCAGTCATCACCACTTTTATACCCGCAGCGGCTCCAGAAGAAGGACGGATTTCAAAGCGATCTCCCGATGCAAAGGCACCTGAATCTATATTGATACTAAAACCATCGCCACCAGTGAGCTGCGAACCCGTTAATGTCAACGGCGTAGTCGTTCCCGTATCGTTATCTTTCAGCTCATAGGTCGCAGGAGCGGTAAATGTCAGCTCATAACTGCCACCAGTCAGCGCACTGACATCATCAATATTGACACGCAGTGCTGCATTCCCGGTATTAGTCTCAAAACCGCCAACACGTCCCACTGACATCTTCGAATCGTTGATATCCAGAAAAATATTGCTACCGATATTGCCATTAAGATCGAAACCTTGTGACTGAGCCTTATTAAACGTATCGGCAATACCCAGCGCCAATTGGCCCATCTCCAATTGCGCTGGGATCAGCGTTTCATCACGATATTGGAACAATGCACCTAGGCTTCCCCCCATCTCGGCAGGATCAACCACTAAACTCTGATTACCAGTGGTTGCGGTGATCCGCAGCTCTCCAGGATAAGGATTGCCAGCAGTTGAACCCATCTGCATCGATACTTCGCCAGAAACCAACATCACCGCGCCACCTAGCATGATGCTCTTTGCACCCGACTCTAGTGGGATCACATTGACTTGAGAGTATTGGCTTAACTCTTGTATCAAGGCATCTTGCTTATCCAATAATTGCGAATCAGAGCCTTGAGACTTCATTAGCTCTTGGTTGAGATGACCAAGCTCCGTACTGATTTCGTTAATTCTGTCTGTAACAGCAGATATCTGGTCATTGGTTTGGCTCATCTGTCCATCTAGATGAGATTGCATCTGGTTAAGTGCTTTGGCTATCTGCTCTGCATTGCCTAATACGGTTCCGCGGATCCCGAGATCATCTGGTAGATCCGCAAGGCTATTCAACCCCGCAAAAAAGTCATTTAGACCTTGAGGCACTGATTTACCAATTTGAGAAAATAGCTGATCCAGTTCGCTCATTTTGACTTGAGTCGTCTCCGCTTGACTCACCGCAGTCTGGCCGATACGAAGCTCTCTTGCTGCATAATCGTTATAGATGCGCTTTACATCGGTAACATATGTGCCTGCGCCGTAGAAACTATTGCCTAAACGTTGAGACTCAAGGCTTGATTGCTCAGCCACCTGACGATGGTAACCCTGAGTATTGGCATTAGTAATGTTATTACTGGTAACGGCAAGCTGTGATTGCGACGCAAGCACGCCAGTACGGGCAATATTGAGTAAGTCCATCGACATCAGCGAATACCTCGTATATGAACGATGACTATTGTTAATTCGCTCATGGTGTTACTCCCGATATAACCGAGCCAAAATCTTTACTGACCGATTGCATCACTTTAATCACTTTCTCTGCGTATTTAGGGTCAGTTGCATAACCCGCATCTTGCAGTGCTTGAATAAAAGAGCCTGGATTGCTGGCCTCTTTTAACGCCTCTTGATAACGAGGACCTTCGGAAATAAATGACACAAAATCATCAAAGCTCTGCTTAATGTCGTCATATACCCGAAAATCAGCACGCTGCTTAACCGCGACTCCTTGCTCAAACTCAAGGGTACTCACCCCGGCTTTATCACCTTGCCAACGTCTATCGGCCTTAATATTGAACAAATTGTTACTCGGCTCGCCATTAGCTTGACGCACCATTTTCTGTCCCCAGCCAGTCTCTAGCGCCGATTGCGCAATCAAAACTTCTGGCGTCGTACCTAATGCTTTGGCCGCTTGTTGAGCATGTGGATATACCGCAGCCACAAACTGATCACGACTACTAAAGCCATCAATTGGCGCACGAGATGGCAATACTTTGCCGCCAACCACATCGTCGATAACATTGGTTATTGATTGTTGTGGATGAACACTTTTTATATCAGGCAGCTTAGATAGATTTAACTGTTGCGTCGTTAAATTAACATTTGCAGCAGTAGGTTGAGTCATTCCCCCGCGAAGCACTGATGCTGGTGTGTAAGCGCTGCCAGCGGGATCGAGTTGCTGCACCATAAGATCGGCTAGCCCCAGCATCCCTTTATCTGACAAGTTTACTGACATCTGCTGATCATGCATCTGCTCATAAAACTTGGTATACTGGCTGTTCATCGGACTATCAGACTCAAACACGGCATTAGCGTCACGCATGCTCTTCATTAGCATTTGAACGAAGATACCTTCGAACTGCTGCGCGACTTCTTTAAGCGCTGCCTTATCATCTTTCTGCGCTTTAGCACGAAGGGAGTCGAGTCCCCCGATGTCTAAGAAGTGCGATGAATTCGACAGCTTTTCCATGTTCAGTCCGACAATATTTAGATGATGATAAGCTCACCATGCAAAGCACCTGCCACCTTTAACGCTTCAAGGATTGCAAGTACATCGGATGGTGCAGCCCCGACAAGGTTTACCGCTCTCACAAGTTCGTCGAGCGAGGTACCAGGATTAAACAGGAACATGCGATTATCAGCTTCAGATACGTCAATAGTGCTGTCAGAGGTCACAACGGTATCGCCACCAGCCAGCGGATTAGGTTGTGATACTTGTGTCGCTTCGGCAATCGTCACGGTCAATCCACCATGGGTAACAGCAGCCGGCAGCAAACGCACATCCTTGCCTACGACAATCGTGCCTGTGCGAGAATTAACTATGACTTTGGCGGATTCTGACGCGGGTTCTACTTCTATGTTTTCCAAGGTTGCTAAAAATGATACTCGCTGAGACACATCGCGTGGCGCACTCACTTGCACTGATGCGGCATCTAAGGGGCGAGCCATACCCGGACCGAGCAACTCATTGATGGCATCGGCTAAACGCTTCGCGGTAGAAAAATCGGCACGGCGTAAGTTAAAGGTAAGATGATCCCCGGTTGAAAACGGGGTTGCGACTGTACGCTCAACAATAGCGCCATTGGGGATACGCCCAACCGTTGGTGTATTTTGAATGACTTTAGAGCCATCTAGTCCATCGGCACTAAAACCGCTGACAACCATACTGCCCTGCGCAATAGCATATACGTTACCATCAACCCCTTTTAAAAAGGTTTGCAACAAGGTACCACCACGAAGACTCTTAGCCTCACCTAAGCTTGACACAGTGACATCTAAAGTTTGCCCTGGCTTAATAAACGCAGGCATATCGGTATGAACGGCAACCACCGCGACATTTTTGACTTTAGGCCTAAAATTGTCAGGCAAATTAATGCCAAAGTTTTTCAACATGGTTTTAAAGGTCTGCTCGGTATAGCGCGTCTTTTCGCCAGTGCCGGGTAAGCCAACAACTAAACCATAACCAATGAGTTGGTTACTCCTAACCCCTTGGACATTGGCTATATCTTTAATGCGTTGTGCAAAACTGGCCGAAGAGATGACCATTAATGCACAAGCGAATATGATTTTTAATTTCATGACATCACTCCTAGAAAGGCCACCAGTCACTCATGAAAAATTGACTCAACCAACCTACTTTTTGGGCATTGGCGAATGTGCCTGTGCCGCTATATTGAATACGCGCATTTGCTACGCGCTGAGAGTCGATCGTGTTATCTGGGCGAATATCTTGAGAGCGAACAATTCCGGTCACGCGAACGAACTCATCACCATTATTAATCGTTATCCACTTCTCACCGCGGATCACCAAGTTGCCATTGTTTAGTACTTGCATCACATTCGCGGAGATACTGCCCGATAAACTATTGCTTTGATCGGCGTCGGACTCTCGCTTGGTGTTCATACTATCTTTGTAACGTAAATCGATTGGCGAGCCACTGATGGTCACATTACCTCCCCCCGCATAAATCGGGTCGAGAGTCATATCTGAGCCTTTCTTTATCTCGTTGGTCGCACTCTTTTTAGCTTGAGTTGACTCCTCGAGTATGACGGTAATAATGTCACCGACTTTTAACGCCTTAATATCCGAGTACAGACTCGATGCCTGACTATCTTGATACATTGAACCTGTTGCAGCGATTTTAGTTGGCGGCGCCTCAGGATAAACAGGCGCAAAATAAGGATCGTCAGCGATCGGCTTATTGTTAGTTGAGTTACATCCAACCAAGGTAATGGCTGCTGCGAAAATGAGATACTTAGTCATGTTAAGCCTCTACAAATTTTGGTTCACGTAAGACAACATCTGATCGACCGCAGAGATGACTTTAGAATTCATTTCATAAATACGCTGGCTTTCAATAAGGTTAACTAACTCTTCAGTCACGTTAACATTTGATGTTTCAAGCGCCCCTTGACGAATAGCGCCCATACCATCGAGTGAAGCCGTCCCCTGAATGGGGGTGCCACTAGCACCAGTCTCGGTATAAAGATTTTGCCCCATAGGATCGAGTCCGCTCGGGTTAATGAAATCAGACATAGTCAATTGACCGACAACTTGGTTTTCTGCAGTACCAGGGGTTTTAACCGACACTTCACCTTCTGCCGAAACGGTAATACTGATGGCATTGTCAGGAATCGTGATCGAAGGTTGTAATACATAGCCTGAGCCTGGCGTGACGATTTGCCCAGTATCATCTAAAGTAAACTGACCATTTCGCGTATAAGCTGCTGTGCCATCAGGCATCTGTACTTCAAAAAAGCCAGGGCCTTCAATCATTAAATCCAATGAATTATCAGTGGTTAGCATATTGCCCTGAGTAAACACCTTTTGCGTGGCAACAACCTTGGTACCTGCACCAATATTTAAACCATTTGGCAGCTTGGTATTAGATGCACTAATCCCACCCGCCTGATTAACGGTTTGATAAAGTAAATCTTCGAATACTGCTCGGCTTTTCTTATAACCAACCGTGCTCGCATTAGCCACATTGTTAGAAATCACCGAGATATCTGTCTGCTGGGCATCTAAGCCAGTCTTACTAATCCATAACGCAGGATGCATAATCTATCTCCTAACTAATGCGCATTAATGTCGAAGAGGCTTGATCCATCTCTTCGGCGGTTTTCATCATTTTGACTTGCATTTCAAATTGACGCTGTAAATCGATTAACGACACCATCTCATCGACAGCATTGACATTGCTTCCTTCGACGGCACCACTCTCAACAAATACAAAGGGATCGGCAGGCGCGACTTCGCCAGACATTTGACGGAATAAACCATCCTCTCCTCGCATCAGATTTTGATTACCAGGATTAACCAACTTGATACGCCCTACTTCTTCGATGACTTCCGCTGTAGCACCCAACGGCCTCACCGAAATTACGCCATCTTGAGCAATTTCAATTTTTTCTATTGGCAGAGGCAATACGATAGGACCTGCATCCCCCATAATAGGGTTGCCACGGTCGTTACGAAGTAATCCCGTTGTATCAAAACTTAAACTTCCGGAACGGGTATAAGCTTCGCCACCATCGGCTCCCTGCACGGCAATCCAACCATTCCCTTTAACGGCGATATCCAGATCGCGACCTGTGGTCTTAATCGGGCCATTAGAGAAGTCTGCGGAAGGGTTTTCTGTCATCGAAAAGACCCTTGTCGGCAACCCTTCACCAAAGGCCTGCATTGAGCGTGCTTGCTCTAAATCGGACTTAAAGCCGTCAGTATTGGCATTGGCAAGATTGTTCGCTCGTACTGCCAGCGAATTCATATTCTGCTTAGCACCACTCATGGCGACATAGAGTAATTTATCCACTTGCTGCTCCGTCAATGTTTTAACTAAAACTGTCTAATAACAGTACAAAGCAAACATCATGCCAAGAGAAGATTCATAAGGAGTGTATGGAATCAACAAGATAGAAAGAAGAGAGTGAATACGAGAGGTTGAAATAACAAAAAACGGAAGAGTGTTGCCGCATCGGCAACACTCTTTAATGAAAAAAGCCTATCGGATCTGCAACACCGTTTGCTGAAGCGTGTTATTCACCTCTAACGTCCGAGAATTCGCCTGGAAGTTACGCTGTGCGGAAATAAGATCCACCAGCTCAGTGGTTAAATCGACATTCGATTGTTCTAGTGCCGAAGAACGGATACTACCAAAAGTACCACTATTAGCTTCACCAGCAAGCGCAGCGCCAGAGTCTAAACTCGCCTTCCATGACGTATTACCCACTTGAGTTAACCCTTGCTCGTTGGCAAAACGTGCCAAAGCAACTCTGGCCAAGGCTACAGTCGCTCCATTACTGTAACTAGCATTGATCTGTCCATCAGCGCCAACCTCGACATTTGTCAGGCGACCAACCGTAGTCCCATCTTGGGTTAACTCCGTCACTTCAAAAGCAGATGCATATTGAGTTGGGTTTTCAAAATCTATGGTCAAGGTTTGTGATCCATCAGTGCCTGGCCCTAGAACATCAGCCCCACCATTACCCAATGGCTCTGTAACGATCGTTGCTGGATCAGTCGACGTATGAGAGCCTAACTCATCAAACTTAATTACCGCTCCCTTCCAACCACCGGCTGTAACTGCGGGAACATTGGGCGTATCAGCTATACCGTCTCCCGTGGTATCTTTATCGTAAACCCCAGCCGCACCAGCCAGGTCTACCGGCTTACCGTCAACAGCATAGAAGGCAACCCAATTGCTTTCGCCATTATAAGCAGCATCCTGTGGACGAACGAAGTAGGTAGTCATCACATGCGGCTCTCCCAGAGAATCATACATGGTAATAGCAGTAGAGTTATTATAAGTATCTCGATCACTTGGATCGAACAGCGCTGGATCATGAGTTGAATCTCCAGCATTGAGGTTCATCTGTATACCGATGTTTTCGGTCTTCTTCGGGCTACCAGCGGTGTCAGGGATTCTAACAGGTTTAGTCTCGGTTAAGCTCACAGAAGTTGAGTTCCCATCTTTGTCCACCTCAAATGTCTGCAAAAAATTCCCTTGGGAATCTACAAGGTAGCTGTTTGCATCGACTTTAAACGCACCAGCTCTTGTATAGGTTAAATCTTGAGACCCCACACTTGACGAGGTAACAAAAAAGCCACTACCGTTAATGGCCATATCCAGTGCATTGTTAGTAAATTGCAGACTCCCCTGATGGAACTGCTGAGCAACTTGGCTAGTAGTGGCACCACCACCGACAGCCGTTTTGCCATTAGCAAAAATTGAGTTTGCATACACATCTGCAAATTCTGCTCTCGACTCTTTAAAGCCGATACTATTGACATTAGCAATGTTATTTGCGGTGGTATTCAAATCTTTCTGCGCTGCAGCGATACCACTCAATGCAATGTTAAATGACATAATTCACCTCATTAAATATCAATTGTTCGTCTTGGACCTTATGCCCTAACTCTTTGCTTCATCTATGTTTCAG
The DNA here is from genome assembly GCF_019457595.1 of Shewanella psychrotolerans. Classification (NCBI taxonomy): domain Bacteria; kingdom Pseudomonadati; phylum Pseudomonadota; class Gammaproteobacteria; order Alteromonadales; family Shewanellaceae; genus Shewanella; species Shewanella psychrotolerans. Next base: position 2,951,411 of record NZ_CP080419.1, read on the forward strand.
AAACGGCAAGTACATCACCTAACTTAATACCGCCAATGCCTCTAAGGTTCAAAATTGCCCCCGTGCTGGCAGTGCCTAACGATACGCTAGTGACATGCGCATATGTTGAAACTGCTAATTCTTGGCTCTCACCATCGACTAACCCGCTCGCTTTGATCGAGTAATTACCACTAGTTACAGGTTCACCGTTTTTATCTAAGCCATCCCAAGCGACGTCAATATTACCGCCAGCGCTACCATCAATCGTAAAGGTTTTAACCAGCTGCCCTTCCTCATCTTCGATACGAACGGTAATTTTTTCAATTGCTTCAGGCGTACTGACAATCCCTTTCAAGGCTGGATCTTCAGCAGATATATGCCCAGTATCTGACGGGATCAACACCTTTTGCCCTACCAATCCAGAAGCCTGCAGCGCTTGACTTGATGTCATCACCGTATTGAGATTAACAATCTCTTCATTCAACTTGGTAATACCATCAACCGTTGAAAACGACGCCATTTGTGCGATCATCTGATCATTGTCAACAGGCTTAAACGGGTCTTGCATCGACAACTGTTGACTGAGCAAAGAGAAAAAGTCTTCTTGGGTTAATTCCTGACTTTTTGCTTCTGGAATATTGGATTCTTGAGGTAAACGAATACTGTCAAGAAACGGATTTCCAGTGGTTTCCGTTTGCGACGAAGTTTGAGTACTCGTTGACTGCGGCGCAATCGACTGACCACTTTGAGCTTGAGAGCTGAGTGGCGATTGACTGCTTAAAGGGTTAATGAGGCTCACTGCTTACCTCCTAGGAATTGCCAATACGCAATGTTTGCTGCAGCATAGATTTGGCCGCGTCAGCAACTTGTACGTTCATTTGATACGAACGTGATGCCGAGATCATATTTGCCATCTCCTCCATCACATTTACATTCGGTTTATAGATAAAACCATCTGCATCCGCTAACGGATGATCGGGAGAGTATTCTTTCTGCAATGGTTTATCACTTTCGACAATTCCAGCCACTTTTACGCCTTGAGAGGTTTGTTGCTGATGAGAGGCTTTGGCCATCTCAGCTTCGAATACAGGATGACGTGCACGATAAGTCTGATCGATACTGCTCGAAACAGAGTCAGCGTTTGCAATATTACTTGCGGTTGTATTTAGCCGAATTGACTGAGCCGACATGCCAGAGCCTGCTACATCAAAGATATTAAATAAGCTCATAATTAATTTCCTTTAAGTGCCTTTTTTAGGCCAGAAAACTTACTGTCTAAAAAGCCAAGTGACATCTGATATTCCAGCGCATTTTGCATAAACTCTGACTGCTCTTGCTGTATATCAACCGTATTGCCGTCACCTGTATCGGGTTGATTAGGCACTCTGTAACTAATGTGTTGTTGACTAAGTGCAGCTAAATCAAAGTGCTTTTCATTACTGCGACTCATAGCCAGCCCACTTTGAGTGGTTCGTGCCGCCTGCAATGCCTTATCAAAATCAAGATCTTTAGCTTTGTAATGAGGAGTATCGGCATTGGCAATATTGGAGGAGATCACTTGAGCACGCGCCGAGCGTATTCCCAAAGTATACTGATGCACCCCTAATGCCTTATCAAAACTAATCGCCATAAAATTGCCTCCTCATACAGATGCAATTATCAAAGCAATAGTCATGCCAAATATAATATAGAAAGAGGTTGTTAACTTTGTAATGAATAGAGCATAAAAAATGCCAGCCTAGGCTGACATTATTACTGTAATTTCAAACGTCAAAATCGCTACGTACGCTTTTGATAATAGATACCAGGATTACAACGAACCATATCGAACTCTTCCGTTAATCCAGCGATAGACTCAGATGCTCCTAAAAAGAGGATACCTTTAGGGTTTAATGCGGCAGCAAATTGCCGCAATATTTTAGCCTTTGCCTCTGGGGCAAAATAGATCAGTACATTACGACAGAAGATTATGTCGAATTTACCGAGCAAGGTATAACTGTCCAATAGATTATGTGCTCTAAAATTGACTAAACGTTTAACGTTCGCCTTTAGCGTCATAGAACCGGTACCAGAAGACTCAAAAAACTGACGTTTACGCTCATCCGATAACCCTCTACCGAGCGCCAAATTATCATATTCCGCATTTTTACAACGCTCCAACATGGACGGAGATAAATCTGTCGCCAAAATGGATGCACTACCAGGCAAGGCACCAGGTTTACGTTGTTGATATTCTAATATGGTCATCGCAAGCGAGTAAGGTTCTTGACCTGAGGAACAAGCTGCAGACCAAATTTTTAACGGGCGCCCTAAACGTGCGTATTCAGGCAACAAACTATTAGACAGCAATTCAAAAGGATAACGATCACGGAACCATAACGTTTCGTTAGTCGTCATCGCATCAATAACCTCTGCTCGTAACTGACGCTCAGCAGGCTTCATCGAATGCTTAACCACTTCTGACAACGAAGGTAGATTATGTTTCCCCATCAAGGGCGCTAAGCGACTGCGCACTAAATATTGCTTATTCTCGCCCAACACGATACCGCTGTGTTGTTCCAGAAATAATCGAAATTGGTTGTACTCAGCTTCAGCAAGTGATTTATTCGGCACCTTGATATCCCAATATCAAAAAAAAAACAGGCTACAACATACACTATAGCAAGCTTTAAACAGCTCAGCTGTTATACATGAGCCTTCTCGTTGAAACAAGTATAAACTTATTAAATTTAAGCGGTTGCATTACTTACGTTCAAATAGAAATAAATCAAAATTATAAACTCAAATGCTTATTCACCGCGGCAGCCAATTCATCAGGATTAAACTTCGCAATAAAATCGTTAGCCCCAACTTTCTCGACCATAGCTTGGTTAAACACGCCACTTAATGAGGTATGCAAAACCACTTTGATATCTTTTAACTTAGGATTATTGCGAATCTCGGCAGTCAAAGTATAGCCATCCATCTCTGGCATCTCGATATCAGAGATAATCAGAGGGATCTCTGTCGCAACATTGTCCATCTCTGCAGCAACACTGACCAACTTATCCAATGCCTCTCGACCATCTTTGGCTGTATCAATCTGCAAACTGAGTGACTCTAATGCTCTGACAATCTGCTTTCTTGCTACCGCTGAATCATCAATCACCATAATATGGAAATGACGTTCTCTATCTATAGTGAGCTTTTCGTCGACTTCTTCACTGATCTGAGTTTTAACGGGTGATATTTCATCAAGGATCTTCTCTACATCCAAAATCTCAACCAGCTCACCCTCGATTTCTGTGACAGCCGTAAGATAAGAGTACCGTCCAGCTCCCTGTGGCGGAGGCAAAATAGCTTCCCAGTTCATATTGATAATGCGCTCAACAGACTTAACCAGAAAGCCCTGCACACTGCGGTTATACTCAGAGATAATGATAAAACAATCTGATGTATCCTCTATCGGACGACCACCTGTTGCAGCGCTCAAATCGATCACTGAAATAGTTTGACCACGAATATGTGCGACACCTCGAACAACAGAATTTAACTTGGGTAAAGTCGTTAATGGGGGGCATTGAAGCACCTCTTTAACCTTAAATACGTTGATCCCAAACCTCTGCCGTCCATTTAACTTAAATAACAGCAACTCTAAACGGTTTTGTCCTACCAGTTGGGTTCTTTTATTAACTGAATCAAGAATACTCGACATAATGCCTTTGCCCTGTTGTCGGGTGAATGCGAAGCCATCTCATGTTTATAATGAGTATAGGCATACTAATTGCTTTATCTAGTTATATGACAACCAGACCTTAACTTTGTCAAATTTATGACTCTAATTTCCATAATAAATGTCAAAATTTTCGGTCACAAACAGAAGTATAGGTGCAATCTGGCAGTTCAAGCTAGTCTATTCAATATGAAAATAAAATTTTGGTTCTTTTTAGCCGCTGTAGCCTGTTCTAACCCTGTCTCTGGGTCGGAAACTGCAACTGTGCCCTCTTTATCGACAATTTCAAACTTAGCAATAGATGTTATTCAATCAAAATTAACTGTACCGAGTAACGCCAAAGTAGAGATCAGCCCACAGAGTTTAGACACTCGCCTATCCCCCCCAGCTTGCAGTTCTGCAATCAAGGCTGAAATCGCTAGCGATCGAGAAGTTGGTCGCAATAACACCGTTAAAATCAGTTGTGAAACACCGAGCCTTCAATACCCTTGGCAAATATTTATCTCCGTTCGCGTCGATATTCTCTATCCTGTCGTCGTGGCAACTCAAACGCTAGGCCCTGGTGATATCATCTCGGCTGATCAAGTAAAAATTGAATATATTGAACAAACTAACCTACGTGGACAGCAGTTTGATGATTTAAACCAAGTAACAGGAACAAGAGTTAAACGCAGAATAGCCTCTAATCAACCTATTTTTAATAGCAACCTTTGCTTTGTGTGCAAAGGTGATATGGTGTCTATCTATGCTCGCTCAGCAAACTTTGAGATTAAGACTATCGGCGAGGCTTTAACTGACGGAAATTTAGGTGATCGAATACAGATAAAGAACAGCAAGTCTCATAAAACTGTCGAAGCTAAGGTGATAAACATCGGCGAAGTAGAAGTTAGGATGTAAATTATATAAACTCCTATAGTAAAAATTTGTCTAAAGTTGAACAAAATTAACTAAAGCTCTAAAAGTAAGTGCCGATATACAAGTATGTTGATCTCATTTTAAAATGTTGGAACCCAGAATGGCTATTGATATAAAACAAGTAAATACAGGCACTAATAACCGAGTAGCAACGCATTCGGCCGGTAAAGCTTCGCAAAGTGCGAACACCTCCTCTGAAGCGAAAGCCCCCGCTCAAAGCGTAAAGAGTGACTCGGTGTCAATTACATCTCAAGCTCAGCAATTACAGAGTGTACAAGCGAAGCTAAGCAATATACCTGAAATTGATGTCAAAAAAGTTGAAGAGATCAAGACTGCGATTGCAGAAGGTCGATATAAAGTTGATGCTGATAAGCTAGCAAGCAATATTGCAAAATTTGAGAATGAACTGCGGGACCTGAATTAATTTTTTATGGATTCGATAACAGACATCATCACTAATCAACATAAGCTGTTAAACAGTTTAAAAGCGACTATTGAGGCAGAAAAAACGGCACTAATTGCGCAAAATGCGGATCAGTTATTAGCCGTTGCCAATGATAAAGCAAAGTTGTTAGATGAGATCAAATCTGGTGATGATAGGTTATCTTTACACCCTGAAAACGCGATGCTCAAAACTGATGAGACACTACTTAATCTGGTAACCCTCACACAGCAAACGTTAGCTGAGTGTAAGCTGTTGAATTCACAAAATGCCGCATTGATTGAACATAGTATGGCAAGTATCAACCGTTTCTCCCAAGCTCTCCAAGCGAGCAGAAACGCCTCTAGCCTCACCTATGACGGTAAAGGAAGAACTTCTACCATTTCGACTCTCGGTAATAACTTAAAAGCTTAAAATCGATTTTTAAACCTTTTATTCAATCACCTCATATCTCAAAAGTAGGTCACTTCTTTAACTTTCTGAGGTCGATTCTGCTGCTGATACAATGCCCAAACTTGAGAAAAATCTAACTCTAGCTCTGTCACATAATGATCTCCCGCCGGATAACTCTTGATGACTTTAGCTCCACGAATCACGCCACTTACCGACGCTTGAATATTATCACTAGATAACATCCAGTCTCTAACTTGGCTAGAGGCTGTAAGTTGTTGGCCATATACCTGTTCGGCTAACTCTCGATATGCAGCGATTTTAGACGCCTGCATCGCCATTAACACTCGTTGTGATTGTTCTTTCGCGGGTTGAGTATCCAGCGGGGCATAACCGATAGCAGTTAATGTTGGAAAGGATTCTGGAGTTTCTGTTTCCCACTGAATATATCTATCTTGAGAGGCACAACCCGCCAGTATCAATACCATTGCAATAACCATGTTCTTCATTGTACTTCTCCGCCTATCTTTATTTTGCCTTGTCCTGCAGATTGATTACGAAATAATAAACCGTCTTGCGACACGACAGTATCAGACATGCTTAAATAGCCTGGTAAATCTGACACACCAACGCTAGCAGAAGCGACCGATACCACTCGATTGTTGGTTACATTAACGATACGGCTATTAATCAATACTGCATCGACAGACGAACTCATCGTAGTGACTAGCACATGTTCTACAGGCAAATCAGCAGGCAATTGTCGCCAATCTCGTGTCAGTAAAAAATCACCCTTGTCTGTCACTCTGACGTTATCACCAACATTGAGATCGATTAAATTAAACTGATGATCATGCAAAGCTGCAATCAACCCTTGCTGAATTTGTAGACCTAAACTGTTCGTTAGCATCAGCGTTTCTGTTAACACCGGCGTTGCAACCAATAAAGGTTGTTTTGGTGTTAATTGATCATTTTGCCTCACCAGTTCATTAGCCAGTTGCTGAGTTAAGTGTATTACCGCCGAAGTAGACGGCAAATGATTGCCGCTAACCAAAGCTTGCGAATCACGGTCATCGATGGTCGAGCATGCACCTAACATCAACATAACCGAAGTTAAAAGTACTTTCCGCATAATAATTCCTAAATAATACAAATAGTAACGTCATTCCTGCAGGCCATTTAACTAAAAGTGATTGGAGAAGCATAGCAATCTTAACGTCAAAATTAGGCTCACTGTAAAGTGAAATGCAATTTTCAAGCCGTTATTTATAAAGATAATCGACTATTGATGCCATCCCATCGGCAAAACAACGAAATTCTTTAATGTAATACCTTAATGCCATGCAGCAGGCATGATATTTGCTTTGACAAGTCATTAATTCACTTTTGTCATATAAATGTCTGTAGTCCTATTTTTATGACATTTCCATAAATTTAGGAAACTCTTATGCAAAAAAGAACAACTCCCTATAACGATAGAGATGAAAATTTTTTTTGGCGCAGTGGCGTTGCTTCTATCAACCTTGGTCATCAGACATTCGATAAATTACATAGAATAAATTTACCAATTGAAAACCCGAAAATTTCATCAGCAGGTTCTTGTTTTGCACAGCATGTTGGGCGCTGGCTTAATAGAGAAGGGTATTTATTTAATCAAAGCACAATTGAAACTAATCAAGTTTCAAGTTTTGCTTTCGGCAACATATACACCCCGCGATGCTTTCTTCAGTGGTTTGATATTATTGATGAAAATAAATATTTTGATATTGCTTGCGCTATTCATAATGAAAACAACCGTTACTATGACCTCTTAAGACCTAGTGTCTATCCCTCTGGTTTCAATACAAAAGATGAGTTAGTTGAGGCGAGAATATTTGCCGCAAAAGAGATGTACCAAACCCTTAAAAATACAGACGTACTCATTTTCACACTTGGTTTAACAGAATCTTGGAAAAATCGAAACGATATTTTCTATCCAAGCTGCCCCGGTGTTATATCAGGAGAATTCAATGAAGCAGAACATCTGTTTCACAATTTCACTTATGATGAAATTTGCTCTGATTTACAACGACTAGAATCACGTATTACATCAGTAAATCCAAAAATCAACATTATATTAACCGTATCTCCTGTACCACTGACGGCAACAATGACTAATAAGCATATATTAGTCGCTAATCAACACTCAAAATCACTACTTCGCACAGCAGCCAGCTTCATGTGTGATAATTATGACAATTTCGAATATTTCCCCTCTTTCGAACTCATTACAGTTCCTGCCGACAACGATTTTAGGTTTGAAACGAATCGAAGAACAGTTACTCCCGAGGCCGTAAACTATGTAATGGAACATTTCAGAATGGTGCTCGATAACGCTAACAATATGACTTCAAACTCCAATCAGAATAAGCTTTCAAATGTTAAGCACCGAACAGCAGATACTGAAGAAGTTGTATGCGACGAAGAACTCATCGAATCCGCAGCCAAGCTGACAAAACAATCGCTAGACAATCCAATATGCGATCTGACCCTATTTGGTGACAGCCACATGGGTAAATTATCAACAGCACTTGACAGGATGAATATTACACACTGTGGCGGTATGGTGATGAATGGCTCAGGTTTCTCTCAAAAGAAATTTGCGCTGTGCGACACTGAATACTTTGTTCCTCTAGAAAATGCCATATCGAGAAAGTTATGGTCAGTGATATTTAACAACTTAAATAGTCATGAACAAAAATGCCCCCCTCTAACTTCAACAATTATTACAAATTTAGGGCTACAGACTCATCAAAACATACTTAGATTTACAACATGGATACAAAATTCTTACCCACAAGGGATAGCAGAAATAACACTTAAAGAGTTCGTTGATTACTTTAATGACGATCTCACAGAACAGCTTTCCATCTTACTTAAGCTTCACGAAAATGGTCACAAAGTCATCGTAGTATCAGATCCACCATTTAGTCAGTATTTTGAAGAATCTAAAAACATGAAGAACATCATTTATGCCTATTTTAATGCGATGGAATATGTATGGAATGAATTTGGTATCACCTTCTTCAATGCAGCGCGAGCATTCGATGAAAAAGTACCAGACCCAGAAAGTTATCTATCGACTATCGAATACGCAGACCAGCAACATGATTGGATTCACGGTAATGACAAGTATTATTCTTGGCTCGCAGAAGAACTGTTAACGCTCATAGACCAATCGCACAAAGCGTAAACACTATTCAGTAAGAGTGTAACGTCAGAGTCTCTGCTATTACACTAATTGAGTTCACTAGGCACATTTATTGCTTATTACCTGTAATAACAGAGTTAGGTTCAATTATCGGCACTAAACAGTCATCATTTTGGCACTACCGGTAGAGCTTAAGGCAAGAGTATCAACCAGAGAACGAGTAATGAAAAAAATTCATTTATTGATTTTCATTGTTTCCTTAATTCATTTGAGTGCTTTCGCGCAATGGGTTGAAACATCTGGAGAAGCAAAAATTATCAATGGCAATGTTACTCAAGCTAGAGAGGATGCCATTCAGCAAGCGTTGAGTTATGTAACACTTAAGTCTGGAGCTAACTTTAGTAGTGAACAACAAATACAAAATGGTCTACTGACTAAAGATAACTTTACAATCACGCAGTTGACACATGCGTCAAAAGTCGAACTATTGAGTGAGCAAATCGATCAGCAAATACTTACCGTCAATCTTCGTGTCGATGTGTTAAATGCCACGGAACAGCAGTGTCAAACTGAAAACCAAAAAGCAGCAATCTTGGTCACTCAGGCACAAATTAATGACAGGGCCCAATTGAGATACGGCAACATTGGGAACTTTCAAAAAGAACTTTCTCAGCGACTGGGAAATATCATACGCCAGCGTGGTAAAGCCAGCTTTCCAAATATCCATGCTAACGAACGTCTAGACATAACCCAATCATTAGTGGATATACGCGGTTATCGCCTTCCAAGCTGGTTGAGTGAAATCACCGATAGCCAATATGTGCTATTACCAGAGATCATCGACATCTCAACCGATCCAGCACCAAGCAGCATACTCGGTTTGTGGGACAGCTCACCAGAACGACAATTTCAAATTCGCTTATCTCTCTACCACGGTATTAGTGGGGAACAAATATGGAGTGAATCCTATAACTCACCTGCTCAATGGGAATTTGAAAAACAAGAAACGGTATCATCGCAAAGTAATCGCTTTTGGGATTCAAGCTATGGCAAGAATATTGACACAGTGTTAACTCAAGCAAGTGCAGATATCGATAAAGTGCTCAGTTGCCGGCCTCTACTAGGACAGATAGTCTCCCGGCAACATAATCGCATTATTATCAATCTCGGCCGTAACAATGGCATCAAAGTCGGTGATAGTTTCCAGTTGGTACTCCAACAAAACATGCCAGACAGACTTGAGAACATGCGAGCGGTAGCAAGCAAAAGCAGCGCAACAGTCACCATAGACCAAGTCACACAAGAGAGTGCTACAGCGGTGCTAGAAGGTGCCAATGCAGCGCTAAATATCCAAATTAATGATATCGCGATAAAAATATAGACGGATTTAGAACACTATTTAAGCAACTAAATCTAAAGCCTTTTCATCGAGATGAAAAACAGTATAATCACTGACGTCTCCCTATAGCTCAACAGGATAGAGCAGTCGCCTCCTAAGCGATCGATCGGGGTTCGAGTCCCTGTGGGGAGACCAGTTAGACCTTTTTACCTATAAAATTCAATCACTTACGATTTTAGCAAGATCTGGTGCCGCCCCTGTGCCGCCATAGAACAGGCCTTTTTTAGCACTTTTTGTTATAACTTTTTTGAATAACGCCTGTTTTAGTCAGTTAACCTCAGTTGTAGACTTTTCACGCCATTTCTAATAGTTTTCTTTATCAAGAGAACACATGGAAGTTGCATCAAAATGAGTCAAGAGTATTCATCGCTCGATCTACCATCGGACAAACAAGCCTTAATCGATATTTTATTAAGTTCTAACCCCTTCCGCGTTTCTGAAAAATTTGATAATGGCGAGTTACCTCAAGAGACCAAATCGGTTGTAAACAATCTATTTAAGTTCATTACAGCCGCACAAGCTTATGAAAAAATAGTACCCCTAGATGCAAGTGAAGAAGAAATCATTAAAGCATTTGCCACGAATCCAAATGGCCTGTCTGTTTTAGACGAACTGAATCGAGCTAGGTGTGACAGTTGGAGCAACACTCTAAAACTTCTACTAGTGATCATTGAAGACTTAGGTAACCCCACACAGGCAAAGGCTATATCAGAAGCCAATAATTTTAGAGAAATTGCAGAAATACTTATCCCCAATTTTGAAAATTTGGTTATCCCTGAAATATCTGTGTTTCGCTCAAGATTCCTTGCCAATATACCCTCAAGTTTAGCGGACAAATTATTCATATTGTTTAAGAGCTTTCTAGCATGCCAGCTAGCAGGCTTATCAGATCAGGCAAATTTGTTTATCGATTACCTTATTAAAGAACTCATCACACACCAAGCTTCACAAGCCCACATCATGAGAGAGAAAGTTCTCAAAGTTAAAGGCTACATCGAAGCCTCTTCAAAAGCAGGAAGTTCAGGCAGGAGTATACGCTATGAAAAAAGGGACAAAGTTAACGCTTACGCTATCAAGCTTTTCAGCGAAAAAAACTATGATTCTCCACACCAAGCCGCACAGCTAATCGCTGATCGGGTATTGAAATATGCAGAAAGTGTTGGTTATTCATTTACCTCTGCATATCAAGCAACGAGAACTATCAACTCCTGGTTGAGCGAACATAAGAAGTCACAATCATGACACATGAGACATCACTGATCATTGCCAAGAAAGCCTCCCAAGCTCAATTGCTGTTCCCAAAATCGCAATATCCAACACATAGGGCTTACATCGAGCTGTTTACCATGATGCTAAGTAAACAAGATATATGTGTAATCGAATCAGATATTGAAATACTCTCGATTGCACTAGGAAATAGCTCCCATCAACTTTTCAAGACCGTTAGTTCAAAAGCTAGCCTTACAGAAAAACTTGATAGTCTAATTTTTGATGGCCTTAAACTAAAAATAGATGCTAGGAAGCGACTGGCAGCAGACCAATCAGAGTTATCCAAAGACTCTAATAGTGCTGTTATTGATTTAATTTTTGAAAAATACAAAGTCGAACGTGCTTTTATTGAAGCCTTTAATCAACAGACGATTAATGAACAAAAAATCGAAAGAATCGAAGAGGAAAAAGCTAAAACAAAAGCTTCGCCAAAACGATTACTTGAAAAAATAACAAACAAAAATTCATACGACAATTGCTTAGATGCCACCGCTTTGATAAAAAAACAGACTATTAAAGCTAAGTCGCTATTTCCAGAAAACCTTTATCCTCATTATCGTCGGTTCATTGACTTTCTAATTCAACAGGCTACTAATGATTCGTTGCGACTTTCCGGTGCCGAAATGGAAAGATTATCAAGCGCATTTGGCTCAGAGGAATTAGCAGCCTTCGTTAACCTAAGAAGCCACAACACTATTGAAGATAAATTGAAGCACATCACATTTAGTGGGCTTCAGCTAAAAATTTCTGCTAAGAAGAGGCTTAAAGACACTGGCAGTGAATTGTCCACAATCGCGAATATATCAGTTATCAGAGAGATCACTAAGCAATATCAAGGCAAACTTAATGCTATTGAGGCCAAAAAAAATCAAGAACGAGAAGCTCAAAGGCAAGCCGCTCAAGCCAAGAGGTTACGAGACATTAAGGATGCCGAAATCGAAAGGCTAAAAAAATTTTCTGACTTCCCCCAATTTGATATTAAAAATATCCCCAAAGGCTCGCGGGGAGAAACAATTTTAAAGAAACTACTTACTAAACCAATTAGTCAAGATGAAAAAAATTGGTTGGATAATGAAGGGATTTCAAGTGAACGGCTCGAAAGCAAATACTACCTACAGCTTGCACATCAACATTACCAAAACTGGAAACAAAAGAAGTTACCATGGGAACTGGTTAACGCGAGTGCCGCATACAGAAAAGCTCGTGAATTAAAGAAAATCAAGAAAGCATTAGATGAAACTTATCCTTTTAAAGACGCCAAAAAGGACAAAAAGCTAAGGTCTGCTCTACTCACTACCTATGGTGGGGTCTGTCGAGATTTACAAGAATATGGCCAAGGCATCAAGTTTGGTAGTGAAGCACATAATGTCACCCCATTAAATTTCAGGCCTTGTACCCTACTCGGCGCTATCTACCTTTCAACTGGAGAATTCACTCTAGGCCATGAATGGTACGATAAAGCAAAAGAACGGGGCTTTAGTCAGGCAGCCTACGACAACGATATAAAATCGGTTTATTTCAGGGCTAGCGATAATATAAAAAGCCGACTCAAACAAAACCTCATCGCTACAGGCCATAAATATGACTGGCTAAGTAAGCCTTAAGTATTACCGTGACAGGGTGTCGCAGTACCTTCACCCCCCTATAATGTACTTTCACACCCGGTGACGTGAATACACACTAACCATCTGATCATATTGTTAACTCCGAAAGACACACACTAACCGGAGTTAACATGAAAACACTACTCACCCCTGCTGAAGTGGCGAACTTTTTAGGCGTCACTATAGGCACCCTTTCAGTATGGCGCTGTACTGGCCGCTACCCTCTTAGCTTTATCAAAGTTGGTCGTCGTGTGATGTACCGCCAAAGCGATGTTGAAAACTTTATCAACGGGAGGGTTTATGAGCACACTGCTTAAATTCGGCGCTATCGTCATCTTTTGTTTTTTGTCTCATATGTGTGGAATGCTTGATGCGACTAACACAATGCTTAAAGCCTCAATCGGCTCCAGCCCGTTAACGAGTCCCAAAGCGCAATTACCGCCCTTGTACCCGTTAACGGGTACACAGGCCGAAAACGGCGCGCTTGATTCATCTATGTACCCGTTAACGAAACATGAACCCGTTAACGGATCGGATAAAAGCAAACCTTTAGCCAAGGCTTCGTTACATAACGGGCAGACGACACCGCAGCTACCGACACCGAGACCATCACAACAGCTAGAACCAGAGCATGAAACAGCCGCTAATACTGAAGGAGGCAAGTAATGGCCGCCTTCACTAACGAGCAAGTTGAGTTCATCCAATGGTTAGCTCAAGGCAATAACATCGATGTCTGTATCGAGATCTGCCCTGACCTTTGCAAGATGACGGGCTTTGAAAGCTATCACGGACATTTTCAAAAGCGCACCCTTTTTAGATTAAAGGCACAAGGTTTTATCAGTGAGAGTGTCCATTACATAACGGGAATGCGCTGGTTACGTTGCAGCCTTAACCAACGTGGACTTAATTGGCTGACATTCCATGCAGAGCAAAGTCGCGAAAAAGCGCCTAGCAAGGGGTGCCACAATGCCTAACGTCCATGAACATGATAAGCAATGGCTATCGGGGAAGCTTCATGGCCTCCCCTCCCTTCACAAAAAAGCCATCATGCAGCAATACCAAAAACATTCGACAAGACGAGAGGCAAACCTCTATGTGCTGCAAACCACCAAGGCCATTGCTAAGGTGTTAGGCAAAGACAGCCATTTTTACAGCGTTAATGTCGAAGACAGAGATCATAAGCGCCAGGCTCAATATCATGCTCGTTGCTGCATTAAAATTGCAGCCGCTAGTAACGGCAGTTTGCTCAACACTTATAACCGCATTATCCATTACATAACGGGTTATCAAATCACCCCGCCTAAGCTTTCTGAGTCAGTCATTAACAACCTTCAGGCTGACACATTAAACCAAACGGAACTGGCTCAAGTCGTTGGCGTACTCAAACGCGCCAACGATGAGTCGTGGTGGAAGCCAAAATTACGGCGGCAACATAACAGGCAGATTGAAACCATCTCTCGCCTATTAAACCAAGTGAACAAACATCGTGGAATTTACGCCAGTAACATCACAGTCGATAACTTCAAAACTCAATGGCAAAACAACCAAGATTTATTAGAAAACACCATCGCCACCAATGAGCTTGATTACAGCATGAGCCTTGCTAAACTCTCAAAGCTCAACGTCTCCAATCCAGCCATACGCAAAGCTGAACTCATGGTTCGTATACGTGGCTTTGAAGACTACGCCAAAGATAAGGGCTATTCCGCTCTATTCCTCACCATGACAACACCGTCGAAGTATCACCGCAGCTATTCTAAATCAGGTGATGAAAAACCCTAACTGGAACGGCGCGACACCACTTGACGCGCAAGAATACTTAAATCTTACTTTTCAGCGTATTAGGGCTTCACTCAACCGTGACAAAATCACCCCGTTCGGTTTCCGCATTGCTGAACCGCACCATGACGGCACACCCCATTGGCATCTATTGCTGTTTATCCCTATGGAGCAGCAACAAGCCTTAGTCGACACCTTCGAGCAATATTGCCTAGAGGAAGATGGAGATGAGCAAGGCGCAAAGCAGAGGCGCTTTAAGGTTGAATATATTAATCCCGATAAAGGCTCTGCCACAGGTTACGTGGTGAAGTACGTATCTAAAAATATTGACGGTGAAGGCATAGACCATGACTCATACGGTAAGGAAGCAGTAACTTCAGCTGTTCGTATCAAAGTATGGGCGTCTTGTTGGGGCATTCGCCAATTCCAACAAATTGGTGGCGTGGGTGTAACCCAATGGCGTGAATTAAGACGGTTAGACGCTATCAAAGACGAAACCCTCAAGTGGGTTGAACCAATCAGAAAGGCCGCAGATGAATCTAACTGGAGCCGTTACACTGAATTAATGGGCGGGGTATTCTGCAAACGACAAGATCAACTCATAAGACCGCTTTATATCAACGGCAACTCAATTAGCGCAAAAAGCAAGCAAAACCCTGAAACAATCCAGCAAGAATCTCGAAATTGCGGGAATCGCCCTGAAAATTCCGGGATTACATTGTCGGAATCCGGGAATCCAATCCCGGAATCGATTGCCGAATTTCCGGGATTTGTATCGGAATCAGCTCCCGAAAGTGCCGAAAATCGATATAAAGCAACAGCAGATACTAAACATGATCGACTAGAACTAAAAACCAATCGTTACGGTGATGCACTCATCAAGCAACTAAAAGGCATCGTCTGTTTAGGTGTTGAGATCATCACTCGCGTACTCAACTGGACGATTTCAATGGCAACCAAGCCAAAGCCGTTAACTTGGAGTTCTGTCAATAACTGTACAACCCTCGTCACAAAGTCAGATACGATACCAAACCTCGTGACTATTAATCTGATGCCAGAAGATGATCGGTCAGCGGGAAAAAGGAGATTAAACGAAATAGACCTATCAACAAGGTACATGAGTCAAACCGCGACCAGATACCGAACCAACCACCCGATTTACCATTGAATTGATATTGGTCAATTTTATAAAGAAATACACAAGATATTTTAACCAGCACTGACTATTAATCAGTCAGAGAAAAGAGTAGTATCAAGTCTATTAGTGATACACAACAGCTACTTAAGGACGAGTAATGGATCCATTATCACAGCTATTTGCAGCCTATCTGGAGATGGTGAGCAATAACATCACCAACGCCTATGTTGATGCGGCAAACACTACCGTCACAGCACAAATGCTCAATTACAAAGGCACCGACATTCGATTCCAGCACTTTCTATGGCAGGTCAAGCAAGAAAGCGTCTGTGCCGACGTTCAGCAGCAAGCTACGTCCTATTCCAAGTGCACCCAGCAAGCCAAAGCCATGTTCACCGATCTATGTGAACAATTATCGGTAACAAAAAACCTCAACTCAAAAGGCCGCAGCTTGTCGCGAATGTACTGTAACGCCTCGCTTAACTACAAACCTATGATTGCAATCATAGGCAAACCAGCAAAAAAGACAGAGCAACAACTTAAAGAGAAGGCATGCAATAAGCTTATCCTTAAAGCAATGCAGAATAATGATCCTAAGATAGCAAAACACAGAGACATCATCTGTTCCGAGGTGAGAGTAAGTGACTAACCTAACAACTTTTTGCCGGTATTTTTTGCTACGCCGATACAATAGGAATCACCATTGAGCGATAACTGGACAGAAGAAGAGCTAAAAGCAGCGGTTGAAGCATATGTTCAGATGCATTCTTATGAAACGAATGGGGTACCTTTTGTTAAAAGGCAAATCTATTCTGAACTTGCTAATCGTTTTGGCCGTAGTGATAAATCATTCGAATATAGAATGCAGAATATCTCCTATGTCTACTCGCTTATGGGGCGCAAATGGGTTTCAGGTCTAAAACCTGCTAAGAATGTAGGCTCAAATAACGCCGCAGTCATTGAAAGGCAAATATGTGAAGTTGAAGGTCAAAGTCTACCCAAAGTCGCAGAGTTTGAAACTAAAGTTATTTCATATAAATCCAAGGCAAATCTTTCCAAGCCAAATGGCATCAAAGAGCCCGAAAAGACATATTCACAGGTAACAAATTTCAATAGGGATCCAAAAGTTAAAGCATGGGTTCTTAAAGAGGCATCTGGTAAATGTGAGTGCTGTGGCTCTGATGCGCCATTTACCACAGCTGAGGGTGAGCCATTTCTTGAAATTCATCACCTTCGTCGTTTAGCTGATGGAGGCTCAGACACCATTACAAATGTTATTGCTTTATGCCCAAACTGCCACAGAGAAATGCACTACGGAGTAAACAAGTATTCTTTGGTTGATTCCATATACGACAAGTTATCTAGGCTTGTATTTGAGTAAATATGTAACAAATAAATAAACTTTACGCCTACGGCGTCAAACGCAAGAAAGCTAGCCAGATTATTAAGACGCTAGGCAACCAATCGAGTATCAACCATAAACTATAACGGAGAGTAAAATGGCTATAAAAAAGACAATATTTGTTGCGTTTGCCATTGAAGATGAAAGGCAACGAGACTTTCTTAAGGGGCAATCACTAAATACAAATTCTCCTTTTGAATATATTGATATGTCAGTAAAAGAAGCTTATGACACAGACTGGAAGAGTAAAGTTAGAACAAGAATTAGGCGATCTGATGGTGTAATCGTTCTTGTTAGTAGCGACTCGCTTACCTCAAGCGGGCAGAAATGGGAGATAGCGTGTGCCAAGGAGGAAGGGAAGAAAGTTTTAGGGATATGGGCTTATACCGACGATAGAACTAATGTCCAAGGTGTCCGAACTGTTGTATGGACATGGAAGGCTATCGAAGATTTCATTGACAGCTTATAAGGAGTGACTCAAATGCGGATCGCTCTTATTGTTGGAATAAATTATTATGAGCACGGAGGCTCACTTCACGGTTGCGTGAACGATGCCCACGAAGTTAAAGCTGTGCTAGAACGACATGATGGAGGTGCTGTAAATTTCGATTGTCGTTTGTTGACTGCTACAGGACCAACAGACCGCGTTAATCGTGGCGAATTAAAAGATCAAATCGAACAGCTTTTTAAAACGGATGCAGATATTGCGTTATTTTACTTTGCTGGGCATGGCCATATTGAAGCGACCGGCGGGTACTTGTTGACAACTGACTCTAGTCGAGGAGATGAAGGTGTTTCATTGACTGAGATTCTCACTTTAGCTAATAAATCACCCGCAAAAAATAAAATAATCTTTTTAGACAGCTGCCACTCTGGAATTGCAGGAACTCCGCCAAATCCTGGGCTACTAGCTTCATTGTCGGAGGGGCTCACTGTTCTGACCGCATCAACTAAAGACCAATATGCTACTGAGGAAAATTGTAGGGGTGTTTTTACTACCTTATTAGTTGATGCGCTAAATGGTAGTGCCGCTAATCTCACAGGCGATATTACACCGGGTAGTATCTATGCACACATTGATCAATCTTTAGGTGCTTGGGAACAGCGACCTGTATTCAAAACAAATGTAAAGCAGTTCGTATCTCTTAGAAGGTCTACTCCGGCAATAGCTACGGATGAATTAAGAAGAATTACTGAGTTTTTTCCATCTCCAGGATATTTATTCCAGCTTGATCCAACATTTGAGCCTGAGATGAAAGGAAGGGATTCCGGAATGCCTCCACCAGATCCGGAAAATACGCGAATTTTTGCGATTCTCCAACGATTCAACCGCTTGAATTTGCTTGTTCCTGTAGATGTCCCGCATATGTGGAACGCAGCAATGGAAAGCAAATCCTGTAGACTTACAGCTTTGGGCGAGCATTATAGACGTTTAGTTGAAAAGAATA
This sequence comes from Shewanella psychrotolerans, assembly GCF_019457595.1. Taxonomy (NCBI): domain Bacteria; kingdom Pseudomonadati; phylum Pseudomonadota; class Gammaproteobacteria; order Alteromonadales; family Shewanellaceae; genus Shewanella; species Shewanella psychrotolerans. The sequence goes on from NZ_CP080419.1 coordinate 2,970,078, forward strand.
GGATCTAGAATAAAATTGCCTAACAAAGTGCAGCTAGGGACACGCCCCGAAGCGAGACGTTCGGCTCTGAGTCAATTTAAACAACCATGAAACTTAAGGAAGGTAAAAATGGGACACTATGACAATCAATCGGATATGTTCAAACAGCGGGCAGAGAAAAATAAACGAGATGGTGATCGTTATTATGCTCTGTCCAAGTCTGCTAAAGAGTCTGGAGATGATAAGGCCGCAGAAAAATACATGGCTCAAGCTCAGCATCAATACAAAAGTCAAAAAGAAAATGAGTCGAAAGCTAAAGAACACGAAGGAAAAACTTGGTAAAAGGAGTTAAATGATGGGATTTTGGGATAAAGCATTTGATGTTGCAAAGAATGTCGGTACAGCCGTAGCGTCAGAAATTGAGTCAACGGCAAATGAACTTAGAGAAATTAAGCAAAAATACGAAGAGATGAGTGACGATGAGCTGTTACGGATTATTAAAAGTGATGGTTTCTGGTAAGCCCCTAATTTCTTAGACACTTAACTGTTTCTCAAAGTACTGTTTTTCGAACTGCACGGGAGACAGTCCATTATTACTACCATGACGACGCACAGGATTATAGAAATATTCGATATAGTTAAATATTTCTGAGCGAGCTTCATCTCTGTTTTTATAGATTTTTCTCTTAACTCTATCTTTCTTCAGCAACGAGAAAAAGCTTTCCGCGACAGCATTATCATGACAGTTTCCTCGTCGACTCATACTGGCTTCTAAATTGTGCTCTTTTAAGAAGCTACGCCAATCAGAACAGGTATATTGCACTCCTTGGTCAGAATGTATCAAAACCTTACATTTCGGTGAACGTCGCCAAATGGCCATTAATAGTGCATCAATTACCAAGTCAGCTTTAGGTGTATTCTTCATCGTCCAACCCACGACTTGACGAGAAAAAAGGTCAATAACAACTGTTAAATATAGCCAGCCCTCATGCGTACGGATATAGGTAAAGTCGGTCACCCAAACCTTGTTGGGTTCTGCGACATCAAAGCCACGATTTAACGTATTTGGTGCCGTGTGGCTAATATTCCCACCTCCAAAGCTTGGATTGCGTTTGTAACCTCGAATGGCCTTTATTTGGGCTTCCTTCATTATTCGATAAACACGATTTTTCCCGACGCTTTCGCCATCGTCTTTTAAATCTAAAGTCAGGTTTCGATAACCGTAGACACAACCGCTCTCTAGCCAAAATTGCTTAATTTTGCCCAGAAGTCGCTTATCTTCAATGGTACGCTTACTACAGGGCTGCTTTAGCCAAGCATAAAAACCACTACGATGAACATTGAGCACTCGGCACAGTACGGCTATGGGATATTGGTCGAGTCGAGACTTTATGAACGTGTACTTTTCTTTGACTCGCTTGCAAAGTACACGGCGGCCTCCTTTAGTATATTTCGCTCTTCCGTGACTCGCCGAAGCTCTGCTTTCAGTTTACGAATTTCGTCTTGCTGATTATCAATGGTGATGTGTTGCTTCTCTGGTTTATCGAACTTGTTAATCCAGTTATGCAAGCTTTTAGTTGTGATACCTAACCTTTCTGCCACATCAGCGATTTTATAACCACGTTCAGTGACTTGTTTGACGGCTTCAATTTTGAACTCATCAGGATAACGTTTTCCGCGCATGTAACACCTCATATTTTTGGTTCATTATAACTCTATGAAGTGTCTATTGTTCTAGGGGCTTACCATTCTTTGGAAAAAACAAAAAGGAAAAAGGCGTGGCATATGGGATTCTGAAGAGGCGTGGTTATAGCATAGAAGAAATCAACGGAGGCTAAGCAGTTAGTTCCGACTAGATTTAACTTCCGGGAGCTGTTGAGACGGGTGTTAAACCCCGACTTTGCAGCCTTCTATAGTAAATAGACTAAACATTCAAATCTCTATCTAATCTTTTAAATTCATCACCAATCATATCATCAATAACTTCAACTCTCGACTTCATACCTTGTGCATTATCGAAACTGTTTACTTCTAGTTCATTTAATCTAAAATAATCATAATTAAACTCCCCTTTATGACTATTATTTACTACTTGATATTTTATTAATTTTTTACCCCTTCCGATTATGTGCATATTTAATTTTAAATGAGAATCATATTTATCTAAATTTGGGTGGATAAATTTATAAAACCTGCTCCTAAAAATCTTTCCTGGAGGATTTCTCAGTTCCACGTTAATAAAATCCAATTTAGCCTTTTTTATTTTCACATTACAGCGCTCGCATGAAACACTTAGATTTTTTGATGTGAACATATGTTTAATACATTTTGACTTAGGGATTATATGTTCTATATCTACAATTAAATTAAACGCACCATTTAAAGGAATATTGCAATAACAACAAGAGTGATTTTGCTTATTAAGATTCCGCTCTTTAATTTTATCCCTTACAGTTTTTAAATTTTCATCACCCCATGATCGATGCCCTCTATCACAAGCATCCCTAATATTATTCTTTTCTCTATCTGTAAATTTTAATTTACCCATTTTTACCTACCTTTTTAATTTCAATCATGCCAATTAGATCTATTACTCCTTTTAAAAATGTTTTCTGCTCTTCATCATATTACTTATCAATATACGATTTTATTCGACCTATGGCATGAGCACTAGAAATATCACCACAAGAAACTTTATTTAATATTTCAGCACAATTGTTAGACAGGCTTCTATTAGAGGGTGTTATTAAGTCAAACAAACTATCATAAATATCTTCCGTGTTTTTCGAATATATATTAACCAACTCAAATTTCTCACCAGAAAACTTATGTATGTCGACAAGGCTTTCATTTGCCAACCCGGATATTATCGTAGGTGAGTGTGTACCAATTATTATCTTAGGATTGTAATAGTGGAATAGATCCAAAATCATAGTTACATAATGCTTTTGCCATTTAGGATGTAAACTATTCTCAGGCTCATCTATCAAAATTAAGCTATCATCCTTAATATAAGAAGAAATAAAGACCAACGTAGAAATCAACAAAAGTTCACCGGAACTTGCCATTTTAAGAGTGAATTTACTTCCATTTTTAGATAAATAAATTTCTACTGAAGTTATTACTTTATGCTTCCTCAACAGAGGTTCCATTCGTAATAAATCAACTAACAACTCATCATAAACCTCATCATATTGATGTGAATCATCAAACCATATAACATCTAACCTTACTCTGTAATCTAGTTCATTCATCAAATATATAAGTCTATTAAAGTCTTTATAGAGTTCCCATTTATCAATATCCATCGTATCTATTGAAGTCATTGGTTTGAAATCATGCAATTTAAACCCAATAGACTTATCATAACCGATATAACTTAACACTCTAAAAATATTAGAAAAATTTATAGAAGAATTCCCACTCAATTCAATAATGGCATTTTTTATATTCGCTCTTGGAATAAACCTACCTAACCTTGCTCCAGTGTAATGATATTTTTTTTGAAAAATTTCTTCTTGGAAATTTATCAAAAACTGAAGTAGCTATAGCCAAAACAGCATCATAGTTATCAATTTCACTAAACGCTAAATCAGCTAAAATTTGGCTTTTACCACAACCATTTTCACCTATCAGCACATTGATTTGTTGATCTATATTTAAATTTAACATCTATCACCAAGTTAATTAAATTTACTAAAATGAAAATATTTATATATTCATCTACTTTCGATCTTACCAAACAACTCTAATCTTTCTACTTCAGAAAGCAATCCTATATCCCTCACCAACCTATCCACCTTCGACTCTCGAACATCAGTCCCTAGCAACTGAGCTGTAGTAATCCCCAACTCAGCCCTCACCTGCTCAATATCTAAGTGGGCATAGGTGCTGGCAGTAATGCTAATGTCACTGTGACCTAACAGCTTACTGGTTGTTTGGATGTTGCCACCGCGCATAACGCTCCAACTGGCGATTGTTCGGCGCAAGTCATGAATGGTGACGCTCTCGCCCTTCTTTTCACTTCTCAACCCTGCTCTTTCAGTAATACGCCACCAAAAGCTGCCCTTACCCGACTTTTCAGTAATGTGACCTGACAGACTTTTACTTGCGGGGAAGACATATTTCTCACCACGTTTGGCCTCACTACTTCGCCGCTCAAGAATTTCCATCACCTCCTTGGTTAATGGTACTGCATGAGGCTTTTTCACTTTCATCTTAGTGATTGGGATAAGCCAGATACCGCGCTGATGATCTATCTCCTTCCACTCCATACTGAACACGCAGCTTTTACGCTGACCAGTAAGCAGTAGCGTCATTACCACATCACGGTAAATGGCTTCTTCATCATTGAGCGCCTCAAGCAAGTTTTTAACTTCCAACTGACTCAAAATGCGCTCACGTTTGGTATCGGCCAGCTTTTTGATTTTGCTAAAGGGATTAGCTTGCTGTTCGGCGAACATCGACTTAAGCAAGGTTAAGCACTTATTGCGTACTGATACCGAGCGTTTAGTTAGAATCAGTTTTAACAGATTACTGGCTTCCTGCTCAGTGATCCTATCAATAGGCAAATGGCCGATTCGTGCTTGCAGATGGGTTCGCCATGTAGCGCGAATATCTTGTAAGGACTTTTGACGCCGCTCGCCCGATTTAATCTTTAACTCAAATTCCACTTCAAAAACGTCAAACAATTGCTGTACCGACATTGAAAGCGCGCGTTCAAGCTCTGCATCCAGCTTCTGCTGACGTTTCACCTCATTAGGGTTCTGACCTTCGGCCAATTCTGATGCGTGTTTTGCGGCGAGCTTACGGGCGTTTTCTATTGTAATTGTTGGGAAGTGCCCTATAGTAATTGTGACGTCTCGACCTAAGCGCTTGCGACGAAAGCGAAAAATGGTTTTTCCAGACGGCAAAACGTCTAAAAATAAGCCTTTAATTGAGTCTCTATGGGCAATATCATGGATTCTATAGCGTTTTTGGGGTAATTTTAGCTGTTCAAAACTACGTTTTGTGAAAGGTATTTCAGTGTTCATAATGACTTACCTGTAAATCTGGTGCCGCCCCTGTGCCGCCATAGGGAGTAATTTTAACCAATTTACAGTAATTTCGGTTAATGTCAAAAACACCAAAGTGCGCCATAACATATTGAATAATAAAGAATGATTAAAAATCATCAATTTTCGTTAAAGTCGCTAAAGCTCTCCTGTGGGGAGACCAGTTAGTGAACTTACCTATAATATGAAGCATGACTTCAAGGGACAGTGTCAATGACTGAGCTTTTTAATGCCAATCTCAACATCATCAGCCAGCGTTGGCCCTATATCGCCTCAAGCCTCCAACAAGTTTCTTTCGATCATCTCAACGCAACATTCGTCACCAGCCAAAACCAAACCATTAGCGTTAACGGCATTCAGCTCTGTAGTCGTCATGATAGACCCAGACCATTATTGAGCAACGCACCAAAGACTGCAGACAAGTCACTGTATAAGGTATTGTCATAGGCGATGCACCGATACTGTTATCGCGCCACTCAAAAAATGTACCGTTATCAATATTTGTCCATTAAGCTTACCTTTGTTCGCCTTGGTTATATCATATACAGACCAAAATGAATGGTTAATTGACAACCATGTAGGCATCCGATTAGCGCTAAAATTAAAGGTACCCAATATAGAAAGTGTATTGCATGACAACCCAAGCAATTGATACGTTAGTAACACAACTTATAAGAGCTGCCCATGAGTTACGGATTAGAAAGAAACTGAATGCTCATTACAACTACGACAATGTTTAATTCAGCTAGAGTTGTTGTTGCCGTAACTAAGCCATCAACAATCTATTTTAGACATGCTGCCTAGCATGCTCGATGCTCAGCAGAAACATGATTGGCAAGAACTTGCAGACTATCTAGAATATGAGTCACCTCAAATAAAAAAAGCAAACAATAGGAACATTATGAAATTCAAAACTGAACAAGAAGCATTTTGGGCTGGAGAGTTTGGCAATAACTACATTGAGCGTAATAAGAGTGATACCATAGTCGCCGCCAATATCGCTATGCTGTCAGCAATTCTAAAACGCACCCAAAATGTGCAAAAAATAATCGAATTCGGCTCTAATATTGGTTTAAATCTTGAAGCGTTAAAGGTATTAGTTCCAAACGCTGCTCTATCAGCTATTGAAATCAATGACAACGCTGTTAAGAAATTGGCCAGATTTAGTGATTTAACCGTACACCATACTTCTATTTTAGAGTTTATTCCTAAAGAGCAGCATGACTTAGCCTTAATAAAGGGGGTTCTGATCCACATAAATCCTGATGAACTAGATCATGTTTATCAATTACTTTATCAATCTAGCAGTCGTTATATTTGCTTGTCTGAATACTATAACCCAACCCCTGTTGAAGTTAATTACCGTGGCCATCAGTCTCGATTGTTTAAGCGTGATTTTGCCGGTGAAATGTTAGATAAGTACCCTGATCTAAAATTGGTTGATTACGGCTTTGTTTATCACAGAGACAATCGTTTTCCGCAAGATGATATGACTTGGTTTTTATTAGAAAAAATATCGTAAAAACAGCAAGGCGTCACGAACAGCAGACGCCTTAAACTATGTTGACTGATGTCGCTTTACAAATGACAACGTTGTAAGCAAGCTTTTAAAAATACGTTGATTTACAGAAAAACCGGTGCCAAATCTTGGCTTATCAGCTCTATACCTAATTTCTACATCAAGAGTTTTATAACATTTACCTTGAAGTATTATCCACGTCATCAACTCAGTGCCTATCGAGTCATAAGTTTCAAATGCCCCATACTTAGTGAACATCGATAATCGGTAAAGACGTAAACCACACAGTGGATCTTTTACCGAAAACTTTGCATTAAAATACAGACCGAAGATCCATTCAGACCATCTTGCAGCTCGTGTTCGTTGACCAATAATCAGATCATCAGTATTCTGCGCCAGCTCTATCATTGCTTTGACAGATTTAGGGTGATGTTGACCATCAGCATCCACAGTAACCACATATTGATAGCAACCTTGGTTAACCGCCTGTATAAAGCCCTGTTCTATGGCGTTAGCATACCCTTGATTAGTGGTCAAAGTAACCACGGTCGCTCCAGCGATCTCAGCTTCTTTGGCCGTATTGTCACCAGATCCATCGTCTACCACAATAATATTCACACCAGGCATATAATCATTGAGTTCTGCAATAACTGAACCGATTGAAGTCGCTTCGTTGTATGCAGGAATAATTACCGCTACTTTAGATAATTCCACTTTATATGTGCCCCAGTGGGTAATGCCTGATTGAGTTTTTTACCAATCACAAGGTCAACTTCATATGGCGCTAATGCGTCTTTTGGGCAAGGTCTTAAAAATTCTAGATCCTGCGCAGTTATAGTATGTCCCTGCTTAAGCGAATGCTTTAATCGAATTGAACGACGCTGCAGCACCACTGTTTCACGTTCATTATCTTCAACTTTTTTAACCCCATTACCTAGGGCTAAATGTAACTCTTGTGATACATTCACCATCGTACGCCATGCGCTTGGGTTCATGGCAAACTTATGATCAGGACCTTCTAAATCATTATTGTCAGTAAAGTGTTTTTCAATAACATTGGCGCCCAATGCAATTGCTCCTAACACCGTAGCGTGTCCAGGAGTATGATCGCTTAGTCCCAAAATCGCATCAGGATACATGGTTCCTAGAGTCTTAAGTACATTGAGATTAATATACTTAAAATTCTCTATTGAGGCGGTGTAGTTGGTGTTGCACTGCATTATGGCAAGTTGGCTTTGGTGTAATAGTACCGCGTCGACAGCTGCAACCACTTCATCCATAGAAGACGCCCCGCATGCGAGTAACATAGGCTTATTTTTCTTGGCCATATGTTCGATGATTTCCAACCAGGTAATATCACCAGATCCGACTTTATAACAAGAGACATACTGATCGATATAGTCAACCAAATCTAACGAGTATGGGCTGGTGAAGAAATCTACACCTGCATCTTGACATGTTGCCACCAACTCAGCAGTCCAATCAGTAGAAATTGAGGCATCTTGATACACTTCATAGACTGACTTCTTCCATTTAGCTTGATGAGAGGACTGCCCGTTAAGCGCTTCAAAGCCCACCTTACTAACAATAGTGTCAGCTCTGAAATGTTGAAACTTAGCGGCATCGGCACCAGCTTCTGCTGCGAGATAAATCAACTCTTTTGCACGCTGCAAATCACCGTTATGGTTAGCCCCGATATCGGCAATAAAATAAGGAGAAGATTCACGAGTAATAACTCGCTTTCCGATTTCAATCACACTTGATATCTGACGTTTTATACTCATCTGCTATTTCTCTAATTTCATCGTTTAAATTGGGCAATATATAATTATAGGCCTTTTCAAAAGCATTAACATCCATTCTCATATCTTTAGGCCTAACTGTAAGCTCAGGCAAGCTATCTATAGATATGCTTTCATATTTAAAATCTTTAATACCTAACCATCTAAAAAAATCGATAACAATAGCTTCTTTACTTGCGCCTTCTTTCGAGCCTACATTATATGTTCCAGGAATCTTTTTCTGTAAACACACTAAAATTACATTACATAATCTCTTTATCGATAATGGAGAGATAAAAACATCATTAAAAAGTTTAATATCGCTCCCTGAAAGATATCTTGCACACATACTATCGGTAAAACTTGGTATTGAGCTAACATGTGAACGTCCTAAAAAATTAGTTCTTAAAACAACAGACTGTTTAATAGGAAGAGATTTTTCCGCACAATATTTTGTTATTGCATAGTTATTTAGCATAACAATATTACTTTCTTTCGAATCACCCTCTTCATCATAAAAATGATCAGTAGAGATATGGATTATAAAGACAGGTTTTTTAGAAAATTTCACAGCATACAAAGATAAATTTTCAGCAATTTTACAATTAACTCTATATGCTAAGTTTAAATTTCTTTGGCATGCTTCCACATCAGTTAAAGCTGCCAAATTAACAATATAATCAGGTTCTAACTCCGCCAAAAAAACCAATGCATCTGCAGTGTTACTAATATCCAATTGAATATCAGCATTAGCTGATTGTCGGCTCAACCCGTAAACATCATATTGATAAAATGATTTAAGATGAGCAGACAAAGCACTACCTAGCAACCCTGTACTACCGATTAATAATACCTTTTCCACTTAATTAACCATATAGCTATATTTAAGTTCAGCAAGCGCCCAGTCAACTTCGCTATCTATGTCCTGAGTCCGGATTTCATCTAGCTCCAGTGGCAAACACTTATCGGTAATTAACCTTTTGCATTGTAAAACAACATCTGGTTTAAATAGGTATAACTGACCAGCATCTGAATAGTTTTTAGACAAATCTTGGGAGCGTGTATTATAAAACTCAGGGTAGTTGGATTGAAGATACCCATCCTTACAAGATAACGAACGTTGAATTGGATTAGAATAAGCAACACAAGTAACAATACTAGTAGCACTAGGGTTTGTATTTAGTGCAGTAAGCGCATCTCTAATTAAATCACTGGTTACAAATACCGATGTTGGATAGACACAGTATACGTAATCATATTTTTCATCTAATTGTGTAATAACCTCTTCAACGACATCAAAAGTAGTTGCAAAATCATCCGCATTTTGAGCACTTCTCATGAAGGGGACATCTGCGCCAAACTTCTTGGCAGCACAAGCTATCTCTTTATCATCTGTAGAAACAACTAATCTATTTACCACACCAGACTCCAAAATAGCCTTAATAGGATAAGCAATAATTTCTTGCCCTAAAAACGGCTTAATATTCTTTCGTTTTATTCGTTTGCTACCTCCTCTTGCAGGAATAATAGCGAGTACCTTAGGTTTCATAAGCAAATCCTTATAATTCTAAAAACGAACTAAAACTACAGTTCTGCTAACTTATCAAACGCTAAAATTTGCTCAACAGAAAGAAAATCTGGGTTCTTACCTGAATGGTACTCTGTACCTTGGTCAACAGGTGTACCAACCTCATCAATTAAGTTACGCGTATAAGAATGTTCATCGTTATAAAACTTAATACTAGGACAGATCACAAAATGATCTTCAAATTCAAGCGTTAAATGAGAGTCATCTGCTGGACACATAATTTCATGCAACTTTTCACCTGGACGGATTCCAATGATCTTAGTCTCTAAATCCGGAGCATAGGCTTTAGCTAGGTCTTTAATATGTACAGAAGGTATTTTGGGTACAAAAATCTCTCCACCATACATACGTGCAAAATTCTTTAATACAAAATCGACCCCCTGTTGAAGCGTTATCCAAAAACGAGTCATCTCTTCATGAGTTATTGGTAGGTAATCAGCCCCATCATTAACTAACTTCTTGAAGAATGGCACAACAGAACCGCGAGAGCCTACGACGTTGCCATAACGCACAACAGCAAAACGTGTTTTGCCTTTACCCACCATATTATTGGCAGCAACAAATAGTTTATCCGATGCTAATTTAGTTGCTCCATATAAGTTAATAGGAGATGCAGCCTTATCAGTAGATAACGCGATAACTTTAGTCACATTGTTCGCGATGGCCGCTTTAATAACATTTTCAGCGCCATAAATATTCGTTTTGATGCACTCCATAGGATTATATTCAGCAGCTGGAACCTGTTTGATTGCTGCCGCATGAATGACATAATCGACCCCATTTAACGCTTGCATCATGCGGTCAGCATCTCTGACGTCACCTAAAAAGTATCGCATACAAGGCGCATTATAAATCTGTTGCATCTCATACTGCTTGAGCTCATCACGAGATAAAATAATCAATCGCTTTGGTTTATAGCGCTCCAATATAGTCTTAGTATATTTCTGGCCAAATGAACCAGTACCGCCTGTAATAAGAATCGATTTATTGTCAAACATACTATCTCCAGTTGCCACTGTAGCGCCTACGGAATAATGAGAGCAAACTCAAAGTTACCACACCAAGAAATTTAACGTCACAATGCAAAATACGCACCAAATGTAAAAACGTCGAGCCGCAGAACAAAAAACATCGCCGAAGCAATATCGGGACGATAAGCGGTCTATTGTATATGTCTAAACGACGATATCCTCTAAGTTTTTGCTAACCTAATGACTATATAGCAATATAGTCATAATCATCGATATTGATGGCACATTTTTAGCTACGCTATGCAATAACGATCAATTTGCAGGCACATCAAACGCTACTGATGGCTAAAATGCCAAAATCTTGACGCCAAATGAAAATGCCAATAGCCACAAAGGAAAACATATACCTATGTTTGACTCAACATTTGAAGTATCAAAAGTTTTTGCTCTCAGTAAGTTCAATGAAACCTACTTACCCAGCGTAAATAGGAATACCTTTGAGCACCTGGACTCAACTAGCTTATATAACAAACAATTTAAAGAATCGTTTTCACAAGTAGATGTACTGCAAATTGTCATTGGTCTTGATTCGGGTTTACTTGCAAATTACGTAATAAACAACACTATACCAGAGGGAAGTAAATTTCTCTTTGTAGAACTCAATAGTATTCTAGACTTACTAAGCATCGATATTCCCTGCCACCAAAAAGATAAAATAGCAGTATGTGACTTAGCATCATTGCCAGACCTTCTAAAGGGAGAACTTTACAATCTTTTTATCGTCAAACAACAATTTTTAATTCATCAATCGCTTGCCGTATCCGGTCATTATATCGATGATTATACCATTTTAAATCAAGAGGTTGAAAAGATAATTGAACACGAGTTTTTTGAGCAAAGTATCGGATTTAATCAAAAAATTTTTATAAAAAAACAACTTGAGAATGTTGCCGAAAATCGGGTGCCAGCTTCAAAGTTACGCAACAGTTTTAAAGGGAAAACATGTATAATATTGGGAGGTGGTCCCTCACTAGATACTAATCTTAAATGGATTAAAAAAAACCAAGATAAATTCATCATATTTTCAGTATCTCGCCTAGCAGGTAAACTTGCAAAAGAAGGTATTCATTCCGATATTTTAGTGTCAGTCGACCCACAAGATCTGACATTCGAAGTATATAGAGAGATGATGCCTCTAGCAGGTAAACATCTATTAATTTGTTCACATCATGTAAGTCCTCAGATCATAGGTCAATGGAATGGTAGCGTGATGTACACATCTAAACGTTTTCCTTGGACGCCAGATGATAAGTGTGACAACTTTTTAAACGCTGGTCCTACAGTAACAAATAGTGCTATTCAGATAGCTGATGAAATGGGATTTAATCGGATACTTTTATGTGGGGTTGATTTTTGTCACTCGCAAACCGGGGTGACACACGCTCAAGGAACATATGACGCAGAGTTACCCCCCAATATTGGAAAAATGTTTGAATGGGTAGAAACATACTCTGGTGAAATGGCCGAAACCCCAATTCAACTTCTTCATGCCGCACGGTCACTACAAGATAAAGTAGCAGAGTCACCACAAATCGACTTCATTAACTTATCTGAAAACGCAGCCAAAGTCGCAGGAGTGAGCTATTGTGATGCTAACTCAATTAGCTTAACACCGATTGACTACGAATTTAGCAATATACTTTCGCCTGATTCATACCTCATAACTACATCAGAAAAAGAATTGGACCTCAAGCATTGCATCAAAGAATTAACCCACGCGCATGAAAGGTTAATCAAATTAGAATCATTATTAAAAGACGCTGAAAAATTAACAAATGATATCTGTAACTCTCCTAGTGACTCGCACAAAATCGGTCCGCTATCGGAACAGCTCGAAAAAATTGAAAAAAGGATTAATAGCAGTTTCTCAGCAGAATCTACGTTAATAAAATTTTATGGTTACTATGAATTTTCTAAATTTCTATCAACCAAAAACAGCTCTGATTGGACTCAATCACAGATCAATCAGATGTCAAAAACATACTACAATGCATATTTAACGATTTGTGTTGAACTGCAAGCTTTAATTGATGCAGCTATGTCACGCACACACTCTAGGCTGGAAGAGTTGCATCCTCGTGGAGATATAGTAGCTCTTGTAAAACAATGGACAAAAGACAACCAATCTGGACGCGCACTAATTTGGCAGACAATTCATCAAGAGAAAGTTCCATTATTATCTAGCGAAGAAAGCAGCCTTTTAAATAGAACAATCACAAGTTATCAGCAACGGCTCAATGATAAAAAACCTAATAACAATATTGAGGATATCAACAACATTCAACAAGCACATGGAAAACTTGAAATTTTATTTAGAAACAAACACTTATTAGGTGTCTCTAAAATGGTGCAATATTTACAGCCCCATAAAGACAGTAACAAGCCAGAAATCAAAGCATTGTACTGTCTCGCATTGAGTTACAAATTGACGCTAGAGGGCGATGACGAGGAAGCCTTAAATACATTACTTTCCATTGCACCAAAACAAAGGAAAGAGAATGAATTAAAACACTTTATAAAATTATCTTTAAAACTAAATAAACTCGATTTTGCATTGGATTGTTTTAAACAAATTATCCAATACAGCGATGAGTACCTCCCTCAATATGCCCATGCGTTAAGGCTCAATGATAAGCCACAGGAAGCCCTAAACATTTATCTTGATTACTTGGACAAGTACCCAGAGGATATCCCTATCCTCCTAAAACTCGGTATTTTCTTAGCCGAATTTGGTCAAATTGATGAAGCTAAATCGTGCTTTCAAAGTGTACTGGACTTAGATCCAAACAACCAAGCCGCAATGAGTTACCTACAGCAGATTGGTTGCTAATTCTGACTATTCTGTGCCAGTACGGTAATTTATCGGCTGGCACCGTTTCCTTTGTTGCTCCTCAAACCGTATAATAATCGCCGAATAAATCATACATTCCAATAGCGAGGCTCTGTGGCACATACTTACATCCCACTCGAACAATACAAACGTAAATGGATCTTTAATCATAAAGATCTACCAGTTACCGATGAAGATAAGGCAGGTATCAAGCCGTTAGATCAAAAATCATCGATGGAAGTGTGGAATAAGTGGATCAGTAATAAGAGTAGCCGTACAGAGCAATTTACTAAAGGCGATTGGGCAGCCAAGGTAGATGCGTGGATCGAAACAGACCATTGGCAAAGCGCTTGGGATAGCGAGGCTGTCGAGCTACCTGAATTGCTGCGTAACCATATCAATTGGGCAGACGATACTCTGGTCTATTTTTGCTATGAAAAATATCAAGTGATTGAAACCCGTTGGGATCTGTTTGTGCGTAATTGGAAAAGCTTCCTATTTTTCGATGACGGTCCGCTATTGATCTCCCCTAAGAAGAAGCAAGCGGTGATCTTTCATCAAAGCGGCCAATATCAGATTGGTCATCGCGGCTAAAAAAACCAACGTATCATCACATACAAAATAATAAAGAGGTTTTATGAAGTCCCTCATAACACTCACGTTAATTACCGTTAGCCTTATCGCATGTAACGTAAATGCCAAAAGCGTCGCCGATTTAGAGGTTGCAGACAATATCGATATTGCAGGGCAAACACTGCAACTTAATGGCGCTGGTGTACGCAGTAAATTTTTTATGGATCTCTATGTCGGCAGTTTGTATACACCAAGCGTAGTGAGCAATACTAAAGCGGTATTAGATGCGCCTGTTACTGTAATACGCCTCAATATTACCTCAGGCATGATCACTTCAGATAAGATGCACGATGCCATCATCGAAGGCTTTGACGATGCGACAGATGGTAGAGTTGAACCTATACAGCCACAAATTGATGATTTTATGGCGTTGTTTTCTGATGAAATTATTGAAGGCGATCAATTCACATTAGAAGCCAAAAAAATGTTCGGTGTTACCGCCTATAAAAATGGCAAGCCACAAGCGACCATTGAGGGGGAGCCATTTAGACAAGCCCTATTGATGATATGGTTAGGTGATGAGCCTGCTCAAAAGAGCCTGAAAAAAGCGATGCTGGGTAAATAAACATCGTCGTGAATATCGTCATTTAAAGAAAAAAGCCAAGTCTAATTGACTTGGCTTTTTTATGACCTTGCATTATCTAAAACTTATATTGTGCAGCGATGGCAAATGCGAGTTGATTATCCATCTCTTCCGTGATGCTCGGTTCACTCAACTCTAGCTCACTATTAAAATAGTATCCAAGATAACCATTGACCAACAATGACGACGTTGCTGCCCACCCTGCACGCACAAAACTGACCCACTCATCGACTTCCATTGTGGTGTCATCGTTTTTAACCAAAAATCGTTGTGTCCGTTTAGAGGTTCCAAAACCAAAATCAACAGAGTCGTTCAAGCGGTAACTTAACTCTAACCCCGCGGGGCCACTAAAACCTGCCGAAAAAGGATTGCCTAGTTTTAAATTGTCCGTTATCTGCCAATTCACTGCCAAATAGGGAACGGTGCGCACCTCAGAGATATCGTTAAGATAAGCAACCCCAAGCCCCAACATATTGCCATTTTCAAATCGATACATACCTGAAGCAACGACACCATAACTTTGAGCATCGGAGAAAGAGGTGCCATCGGCATAAGCATATTGGATTTTAGGCGCGAATATAAACATCCAATGTTTATCTGGGCGGTAGCTCAAGCCAATACTGGCGCTGTAACGGTCGACAGAAGGCCATGTCTGAATGTTGTTCCCCAAAATAGTCCCAGCTCGGCTGCCCCAGTCATAATCTAACTGGTCATAGTTCACGCTAAAACTCATCGACCATTGTCGATTCAAGGGAATAGCTGTTTTAGCCCCAAACAACCATGTGTCTCGCTGTAATTGCAAATTACCATCACCCACATCGGCATTGGCACTGCTAATACGCGAAACACTAATACTGAGAGGGGAATATGGTTTAGACGCAGCCTGTGAAACGGGTATATAAGCACACCAGCCAAGCATCAATGAAAGGGTAATGAAATTGGGTTTCAATAAAGCGTTCATGCTAGCTCCATTAGCGCACGGGAGAACCAATCTATCTCGTGCTAAAAATGCTGATTTATGTGACGTTAAAGACCTATACGACATTAAGTCCATCAGAGATCATTATTTCAAACTATTTTTCAACACGATAAGCACGTAAAAACATATTGACTGACGAAGTAATGTACTCACTTCGACCAGCACTAATATCGTCAACGGGTAATCCAAGTTCTAACCGTAACCGCATCTCACCAAATAACATCATACATAACTGCACCGCCGCATTGCGAAGATGACCAAATCGATATTCACCGATCATCTCTACTCGCTCAAAGTAGCTTTCCAACAATTCCAGCAAATGTTGTGGTCCAGCATTAAAAAACAACTTTGACAGTTCAGGATGAGAATCTGACTGGGCAACGCACGTCTTAAACACATCGAGTGCTTCGGGTGAGATAATCATCTCACCGAAATAGACACCAAATTGCATCAATGCCGATTGTGGTTGCTTCGGATCAGCAAACAGCTCATTAGTAACTTGGTGAACAACACATTTAGACTCAATAGAGGCAACAAATAGCTCATCTTTGCTGCCAAAGTGAGAGTATACGGTCTGCTTAGAAACCCCCGCTTTCTTCGCCACTTCATCCATACTGGTATTCGGAAATCCTTGCCCACAAAATAGCGCTATAGCTGCCTGTAATATTTGAAAACGCTTTTGTTCACTGCGGCTAAGGGATGAATGAACCATTACAACTCCATACTCTGGGTATTATCATAAACGACATAATTTATACACAAACTAAACTAGACAGTCTAGTTTGCTTAAATTAGACTTCCAAGTCTAATTTAACATTTTACCAACCAACTGTTAACCACGGAAGCGTATCAGTATGAAACTATTTAACAGCATATACTCTGCACCTACCTTGCTGTTTTTTACGGCGACGGTCTTGCTTGGAGGTTGCCAACAGCAAAGTGATATCACCGCAGAAAAACCACGCTATCCAAAGGTTTCTAACGATATTCTGGTTCAATCTGATGCTTACAAAATCGAACAACAATTCACAGGTACTGTCCGTTCGGGTAACACGACTGCAATTGGATTTGAATTGGCTGGTAAAATTAATCATTTAGCTGTCGATAGTGGTAATACCGTTAAAGCTGGACAAATGCTGGCTAAATTAGACATCTCTTTACTCGAAGCAGAAAGCCGAGAGTTGCACGCCAATCTTGCACAAAACAACGCGGATCTACAACTTGCTAAAACCACCCTTGAGCGCAGCTTAGCGCTCAAAAAGCAGGGATATACTTCAGCACAACAACTCGATGAACTCAAAGGTAAACTTAACAGTTTGCAAGCTGCTAGGCAGCGACTCATCGCAGCTATTGACGCCAATAATCTCAGAATAGAGAAGTCTACATTAACGGCGCCATTTAATGGTGTTGTAGCAAAGCGTAATCATAATCTCGGCGAAGTTGTTTCCCTTGGTTCGCCGCTGTTTACACTTATTGAACACAATAATCCCCAGGCAATGATTGGCGTTCCAGTTAATATTGCTCAGGCTATGGCCGCAAAGCAGCAGTTCACTCTCACAGTGAACGAGCAAGCATATCAAGCGACTGTGGCAGGTGTCGGCGCCGAAGTGAATCCTGTGACTCGAACGGTACCGGTACGCTTTACCCTGCCAAATGATGCGCCAGTGCTAAACGGTGAACTCGCCTATTTACACTATGGTAAATCTGTCACTAAAAAAGGGTATTGGATCCCCATATCGTCGCTAACCGATGGCTTAAGGGGGTTATGGAACATCTATGTTTTAACAAAGCATGATAACGATCAGTATCTTATCGAGCGCCGTGACATTGAGATCATCTACACTAAGGGAGAGCAAGCCTATATCACTGGCGCGATTTCAGCTGGAGAGCAATACGTAACCCAAGGCCTACACAAACTCGTCGTTGGTGAAATCGTCACCCTCAATGCCAATATTGCAACGAGGTAGATGATGATAAAATCACTCGTAGAAAACGGACGCCTAGCAAGCCTTGCTATCGCACTGCTCATTGTCGCGGGATTAGGGGCGATCAGTAGCCTTCCTCGTATGGAAGATCCTAATATCACTAATAGGTTTGCCTCGGTTGTTACCCAGTATCCAGGGGCCTCAGCAGAGCGTGTCGAAGCCTTAGTCACCGAAGTATTAGAAAACCAACTCAGACGATTGGAGGAACTCAAACTTATTCAATCAACCTCTCGCCCAGGGATCTCAGTAATTCAGCTGGAACTTAAAGACAGCGTCACAGAAACCGACCCCGTCTGGTCTAGAGCGCGAGATCTACTTAACGATGCTAAAAACACCTTGCCAGCTAATGCACAAAATGCCCTACTCGATGATCAATTGGGTTACGCCAACACGGCTATTTTGGGACTGGTTTGGACGGGTGCTGGTGAGCCTAGGCTCGATATCATCAATCGCTATGCCAAAGAACTACAAAGCCAACTGCGTCTTATCAGCGGTACCGACTTCGTTAAACTCTATGGAGCCCCGACCGAGGAGATCTTAGTTCAGCTTGACGGTAATAGAGTCAATCAGATAGGTCTTAGCCCTGCCAGCATTGCTCAAATTCTCGCAAACTCCGATACCAAGGTGTCTGCAGGTGAGATCAACAACGACAATTTTCGCGCCTTAGTCGAGGTCTCTGGAGAGCTAGATTCGCTCACCCGAATTAAGCAAGTACCGCTAAAAATCGATGCCAATGGTCAAATCATTCGCTTGTCTGAAGTGGCTGAAGTACTAAGGCAACCTAAAACACCTGAGCGTAATATTGCGCTGATCGAACAACAACAAGGTGTAATGGTATCGGCGCGCATGCTGAGCAATACTCGCGTCGACCTTTGGTTGCAACGGGTTCACAACGTTGTTGACCAGATGCAATCAGAGTTATCGGCCAACGTCGAAATTCAATGGCTATTTGACCAAGAAGGGTATACAACTCAACGACTCAGCGACTTAGTTGGCAGCCTATTACTGGGCTTTATTATTATTCTTCTAGTGTTAATGCTCACCTTAGGGCTTAGAAACGCAGTGATCGTATCCATTTCACTGCCCCTTACCGCCCTATTCACGCTTGCGTGTATGAAATATATTGGCCTACCGATCCATCAAATGTCAGTAACGGGGCTTGTGGTTGCCCTTGGGATCATGGTCGACAATGCCATTGTGATTGTTGATGCGATCGCTCAGCGCCGTCAGCAAGGGCTCGATAGACTCACAGCGGTGCGCGACACACTCAAACATTTATGGCTGCCTTTGGCAGGTTCAACCATAACCACCATGTTGGCGTTTGCTCCCATCGTATTGATGCCAGGCGCAGCCGGAGAGTTTGTTGGCGGCATCGCAATATCGGTGATGTTTGCCCTACTGGGTTCCTATATTATCTCCCATACCTTAATCGCTGGATTAGCTGGTCGATTTGGCTCAAAAGGCTCATCGAATAGATGGTATCAACAAGGCATAAGCTTCCCCGCACTTAGCCATGCGTTTACCCTCACCCTTAATCATGCATTACGGCGGCCAATGCTTGCTGGCATGATCATCGGCATATTACCCGTTTCTGGGTTTATCGCGGCAGGTAAAATGACCGAGCAGTTTTTCCCGCCATCAGACCGAGATATGTTTCAAATTGAGATTCACCTACCGCCACAAGCGAGTATCAACCATACTCGCGCTGTCGTCACTCGTATTGATGCTAAGCTTAGAGAAACGGGAGAGATGCGGCGACTAGACTGGGTAATAGGGAGTAACGCCCCCTCATTTTATTACAACCTATTACAACGACAGCAAGGCGCGAGTAACTATGCTCAAGCTATGGTCAAAGTCGCCAACTTTGAAACTGCCAATCGCCTTATGCCTATGTTACAGAACACTCTCGATGACGATTTTCCTGAAGCACAAATTTTGGTAAGAAAACTCGAACAGGGTCCGCCGTTTAACGCGCCGGTCGAATTTAGGATCTACGGCCCTAACCTCGACAAACTACGAGAAATAGGTGATGAGATCAGGCGGATTTTGATAACCACCGACGATGTGATCCACACCCGCGCAACGCTAAGTGCAGGTGCGCCTAAAGTCTGGTTTCAAATCAACGAAGATGCCAGCATGATGAGTGGGTTATCCCTGACAGAAATTGCGAACCAAATTCAGATGGCAACGACAGGCATTAATGGCGGTAGTATATTGGAGCAAACAGAGTCTTTGCCTATTCGTGTTCGTACCCAAGAGCTGACCCGAGGGCAACAAACCAAATTATCAGAGATCAACTTGATCTCGCCAAACGGCACCGGAATTCCCCTATCGGCGTTATCGACTAATCGTATCGATGTCAGCCTAGGTGCCATTCCAAGACGCGATGGACAAAGGGTTAACAGCATAGAAGCATATCTAGAAAGTGGTGTGCTGCCTCAACAAGTGCTCAACAGCGCCAAAATACGTATTGATGAACTGCAACTTCCCGCAGGTTACAAGATTGAAGTGGGCGGAGAGAGCGCTAAGCGCAACGAAGCTGTCGGAAACCTGCTATCTAACATTGTATTAGTTGTCACCCTACTCTTGGCTACCGTGGTGTTATCATTTAACTCTTTTAGGCTAACGGGCATCATTTTACTCAGCGCAGTACAATCGGCAGGCCTTGGTTTATTAGCAGTATATCTATTTGGTTACCCCTTCGGCTTTACGGTGATCATCGGTTTATTAGGGCTGATGGGACTGGCGATTAATGCCGCGATCGTTATTTTGGCAGAGCTTGAAGATATGCCTAATAAACGCA
This sequence comes from Shewanella psychrotolerans, assembly GCF_019457595.1. NCBI lineage: Bacteria > Pseudomonadati > Pseudomonadota > Gammaproteobacteria > Alteromonadales > Shewanellaceae > Shewanella > Shewanella psychrotolerans. Next base: position 2,990,843 of record NZ_CP080419.1, read on the forward strand.
ATGAAACCACGGCTGAGATAGTCAAAAGAGTCAGTGGCTGTGGTCGTCATATTGGCTCAACCACCATTACAACCATAGGTGGTTTTATCCCACTGATCATCTCAGGTGGCGGATTCTGGCCACCATTTGCTATCGCGATTGCCGGTGGAACCTTACTCACTACCCTGCTTTCATTAGTATGGGTGCCGACCATGTACCAGCTAGTGATGAACACACAGCCAAGCTCAAATTCGATTAACCCCAACAATAAAGCGATGGCATAAACCACTTTTACTATAACGATGGGGTGAGTTGCAGACTTTGTAGCTCACCTTATTCATTAGCCGCATTTAATTAACACTTGATAAAACTCGCTAATGTTCAAATTGCGTGATTGAAATAGACCTATATCAAATCTTTTTTCATACAGTTAAGCTACATTAATAATACGATATTGAAACTAACGGATTGTCGAGATGAACTATAAGAATTGGGCTATTGCAAAACAGATTGGTGTACTCGCTTTTGTACTGACTCTCCTTGTATTTAGCGTCCTAGGAAGCATCTCGTACATAACTGCGGCGAATGTACTGAAAAATAAAGGCATGAACGCAATGAGATCGCAAATGCATAGTACTGCAGACCTCATTGAACTCCAATACAATAGCTTGTTATCACTCGCGAGACGTAACGCTGACGTTTTACGCGAAATGTATCCAGGACAGTTTTTTAAACCGGATAAAAGCGTTAAGGTCCTCGGTAAGACAACCCCAGCTTTAGTGCATGAAAAGGAACAGATAAACGCTTCAAAAAGTAAAGTCGATCGTTTTTCCAACCTCACTGGTGGCACTGCAACCATATTTGTACGCGATGGTGATGATTTTATTCGGATCTCAACGTCATTAAAAAAAGCCGATGGTAAACGGGCCTTAGGAACCTATTTAGGCAAATCTCACCCTGGTTATAACTCACTGATAAATGGCCAAGAATATGAAGGCTACGCCAAACTATTTGGTAAAGACTACATGACCGTCTATCGCCCCATTATTGATCCCCAAGGCGATATTATTGGCATTTTATACATCGGTTTTGATATTTCACAATCATTGTCGCAACTCAAAACATCAATGAATCAATTAAAGCTTGAAGAATCTGGCTACTTTACTCTTATCCGTAATAGCGACAATAGCATTATCGCCCAACCACATCAGCAATCAGGCACTGAATTGACCACCGACATCATCGATGGTTTAACCTTAGAACAAGTCAAGCAGCATGATGGTTCATGGGAATACGATAATCTTCAAGGCGAAGCTATGTACGCGTATTCGTTGACCATTCCAGGTTGGGAGTGGAGCTTACTCGGTCAGGCCAAAATACGCGAACTAAACGAAGAAAGTCTTCAGCTACTGAATATCAATGCCATAGTAGCTATCGCCGGAGTGCTAGTCATCACCCTATTGTTATCCATAGTGTTATTCAAAACTTTAAGACCCCTTAGAGAGCTACAAGAGCAACTAACTAAGCTCGGTAAAGGAGACTTATCACAACAATTTGCCCCTGTATCAGATACCAGTGATAACGAAGTCGATAGAATTACCATAGGTGCCCAGCAAATGGCCACCAGCCTCAGAGCCCTGATCAATGCGTTGCAAACCTCGGTTAATACATTAGAAACTCAAGCACAAAGTGCCCAAGAGATAGCGCGGCTTAATGGTGACGAAGCTCAATCTCTAATGGCGCAAACGGATCAAATCGCTACCGCAATTGAAGAGATGTCCACCTCTATTCGTGATGTAGCCAACCATGCAAGCGAAGGGGCAAATAAAAGCCAACAAGTTGATGGTGCATCACGTGATGGTCATCGACAACTTGAAATGGTCGTCAAAGGGCTTGCCAGTCTAAGTGAGCAACTCAGCGAAAGCCATGCCAGTGTAGAAAATGTTAGTAAAGAGAGCGAAGCGATTAGCCAAGTTACCGAAGTGATTAACAGCATTGCAGAGCAAACCAATTTATTAGCACTCAATGCGGCTATTGAAGCTGCACGCGCAGGCGAACAAGGTAGAGGCTTTGCAGTGGTTGCCGATGAGGTGAGAACGCTTGCCCAGCGAACCCAAAGCTCAATATCAGAGATAAGTCAGACAATCAGCCAGTTACAATCACAGATAAAAATTACGACAGAACAAATGGCACAAAGCCATCAATTAGGCAACACATCGGCAAACCAAGGTGAAGAAGCGGCTGGGCAGCTTAACCTGATCACCGTTAGCATAGGAGAGCTAGCTATCTCATCGAGCAGCATTGCCAGCGCCACCGAACAACAGAGCGCCGTTGCCGAAGAGATCACCCGTAACCTTCATCAGATCACCGAATTGGCAAGAGAGGGTGAGCAGCGCGCGGGAGATACCGTTGATGCCGCCCAAAGCCTATCGGATCTGGCTCAAGAAATAAAACAGCAAATCAGCGTATTTAAGTCCTGATCTTATACTGGTATCGCTCAGTTAAAAAGCCGCGGTAGCGGCTTTTTTATTATAAATAATACGCCAACATGCGCCTAAAATAGTATGCACACTAACCATATTGAAACGGAGGGTTTATTCAAAAGAGCAACCTCTCCCCACAAAACTATTAACCAAACACCACCCATGTTACAATTTAGCCATAAAAATATGCACTTAGCCCTCTAATTACAAAAAAATCGATAAAGAAACCATGATTAGTCTGTAGCTAATGAGCAATCATTAGTATCAATACTGACTATCTTTGATGATTAACTGACATACAACAAACTCTCATTTCGAATAGTAGGCTCTAGTAAAAAAGCGGTTAAGACGCGGAATGTAAACTAATATTGGTTAATGTAATTACAGCTGATAAAACTGTGCTAATAGAAGTTTCAACATTCATCGGATAGATATACGTTCAGGATCATAGCTAGATGGTTCTGGCAACAACGACACATAATTCAAACTAAATAAACAAGGATAAATGATGATTCGACATACACTTTTGGCCTCCTGTATTGCGCTAGCGCTTACGGCTAATGCCTATGCCGCGCCTGTTGATGAAGAGATCGCGGCACTAAAAGCTCGTATCGACCAACTGGAATCAGATAAAAAATCTGCAGAGCAAGATAAAGGGAACGACATTAAGTTTGGCGGCGCAGCTCGTTTCCAGTATACCTATGAAGACTATAACGACGATAATACAGATCGTGGTGGCGATTTTGACTTCGACCTATTTCGTCTCGATGTTAATGGTAACCTCGGCGACATCATTTTTTCAGCCCAGTACCGCTGGTTCGAGTACATGAATGTCATTCATCATGCTTGGGTTGGCTATAACTTTAATGAAAAACATCAAGGTAAAATTGGTGTTACTCAGGTGCCATTTGGTATTTTGACTTATGCGTCAAATAACTATTTCTTTAGTTCCAACTTCTACTTAGGCTTAGAAGATGATTATGATCTAGGTCTTAACTACACTTATAAAGGTGATAACAACAAGCTCGATCTCGCTTTTTATAAGAATGATGAACAGGGGGGGCTTGATGGTTATGTCACTGATCGAACCGATCGTTATGCGTACGATGTTGTAGGCATTCGCTTAGAGGGTGAAGGGATCTACGATGCTCCAAGCGACGGTAATGCGGCTGGTGAAGTGAATACTTTCAATGGCCGCTATGCTCATCACTTGATATTTGATGATGTTAACGTCGAACTGGGTGTATCAATCCAAGCCGGTCAACTAGAGATCGAAAGCGGTGCCGATGGTGATAATGTAGCAGCAGCTCTGCATAGTGTGATTAACTATGACCGCTGGAACGTTAAGTTGCAGGTAACTGACTACAAATATGATGTCGATGGTATGGACATTGAGCGAGTTGTCGTAGCGGCTTACCACTTCTACGATTCAATTCCAGCTGAAGCGACGACCTATGTGGCTAACGTAGCCTATAGTCTTCCCGTCGACATTGGTCCCATCTCAAACCTCACTTTCTATAATGATTACTCTCTTATCACCGACAAACCATCGACTCAGCCAGATACCTTTATGAATGTTACTGGCATGGCTATCACCGCTGGCGGACTGTACACCTATGTCGATTTTGTTGTCGCAGAGAATCAGCCTTTTATCGGTGGAACTATGGTCGGTGATGGCGACACGAACAAACGCCTGAATATTAACTTCGGTTACTACTTCTAATTAAACTGCTTACTTAAGCTTCAACCAAAGCAAGATATAGCCAAGTCATAGCTGTTTAATCAATAACAAAAACCGCATCGCTGTTGGGATGCGGTTTTTTATATCAGAAATCAATAATACCAATTGAAGTCAATCGCCCAAATCGTTATCGATTGAGGCTATAGGAGCTAATACTAATTGGTATAAGACAACAATGAGCATCACTGAAAGCACGAGTGTCGTAACTAAACCTAGCGCGTTATCAATAATGGATAAATCGGCAAAAAAAATCCGAGTGCATTAAATACACTCGGATTTAGCAGGTCTTTACAGAAATAAGTGCATCTAATTTACTCAATAAAAGTAGCTAGACGCCCCAAGAGATTAATCTTGGTTATTCTCTGTGTCTCGGTCCATATTTTCAGTATTCTCTAACCACAAGGCGTTAATAATACCAAAAGAACACGCTAGCAAAATGCCTAATATCCAAGCAAAATACCACATAATATCGGCTCCTATTTAGTAAAGTGACGTCTTGTTGTCTTCGATGTAGCTGCGACTTAAACGGCCAAACATCTTGAAGTAAGTCCAAATGGTGTAGCTAAGTACGATAGGCACAAATATCGCTGCAGCCACCGTCATTACTCCCAAAGTCATCTCGCTTGCCGTCGCATCCCACATAGTTAAGCTCACATTTGGCTCTAGTGACGATGGCATAACAAATGGGAACATCGCTGCACCACAAGTTAAAATAACCATCGCAATTGCCAGAGAGCTAAATAAGAACGCAAAACCAGAACGATTAAACTTACTCGCTAGCAAAGCCAAAATCGGCAAGGCAATACCTAGGATTGGGAACAGCATAGTCACAGGATACTTATCATAGTTAACTAACCATGCACCTGCTTCTATCGCTACTGTTTTCAATGCTGGGTTTGATGCACCTTGTGTATCAATTGCTGAGGTCAACACATAACCGTCAATACCATTTGCTAACCAAACACCAGCCAAGGTGAATAGCACTGCCAATAGCGCGGCAAAAACTTGCGTAGCTTTAGCAGCACGAACACGTAACTCGCCTTCGGTCTTCATCTGTAACCAAGATGCACCTTGCATCATGAACATAGACACACAGACCAGACCTGACAGTAATCCAAATGGGTTCAATAAGCCAAATAGACCGCCATGGTAAGTTGCACGTAGGTACTCATCAAAGTTAAATGGAACACCTTGCAATAAGTTACCAAATGCCACACCTATAATAAGTGGTGGCACGAAGCCGCCGACAAACAAGGCCCAGTCCCACGTCTTACGCCATCTTGGATCTTCAATTTTAGAACGATAATCGAAACCAATTGGACGTAGGTATAACGCAAATAGCACCAACATCATCGCGACATAAAAGCCGGAGAAGGATACTGCATAGACCATAGGCCAAGCAGCAAATAGTGCGCCACCAGCGGTGATCAACCACACTTGGTTACCGTCCCAATGAGGGGCAATAGTGTTAATCATAATACGGCGCTCAGTGTCATCCTTACCAATAATAGGTAACAAGGCACCAACCCCCATATCGAAACCGTCAGTAACGGCAAACCCGATGAACAGCACACCAATCAGCGCCCACCAGATTAATCTTAATATCTCATAATCAAACATAATCAGATCTCCGGCTTAAGCATCTAGCTTTTCAAAGTGATAACGACCCGTTTTCAGACTGCTAGGTCCTTTACGAGCATATTTAATCATTAAGAACAGTTCGATAACTAAGAACACTGTATAGAACAGAGAGATAGAGATGATACTGAACCAAAGATCGCCAACCGTTAAACTCGATGCAGACATAAACGTTGGCAACACTTCAGAGATGGTCCAAGGTTGACGACCATATTCAGCCACAAACCAACCACACTCAATAGCAATCCAAGGCAGCGGTAAGCTATATAATGCTGCTTTAAGTACCCAAGGTTTCTCTTCGATTTGGTGACGCGTGCTTTGCCAGAATGCAGCAGCAAATACTAGCAACATAACAAAACCGAGACCGACCATTACACGGAAACTCCAGAAAATAGGCGCCACAGAAGGAATTGAGTCCTTGGCTGCAGCCTTAATCTGATCTTCAGTTGCATCGACAACATTGTCGGTATAACGCTTGAGCAGTAAGCCATAACCTAAGTCAACTTTTGCCTCTTCAAACGCTGCACGTAGGGCTGGCGTTTCGTTACCCGCACGAAGCTCAGTCAACATCGCATAGGCTTTCATACCATTGCGAATACGCTCTTCGTGTTCGACGATCAAATCACGGATACCCGTAACTTCTTCATCGAGTGAACGAGTCGCAATAATACCCATCGCATATGGGATCTTAATCGCATAATCGGTATGCATGGTTTCTTGATTTGGTAAACCTACCGCGGTAAATGCAGCTGGTGCAGGCTCAGTGTGCCATTCAGCTTCAATCGCAGCTAACTTAACACGCTGCGCTTCACCGACCTTATAACCTGACTCATCACCAAGTACGATAACAGACAAGATAGAAGCCATACCAAAACTTGCCGCAATCGCAAACGAACGGCGAGCAAAAGGTAAATCACGCTTCTTCAGAATATAGTAAGCACTAATTGCCAACACAAACATCGCACCTGCCACATAACCAGATGCAACGGTATGAACGAATTTCACCTGAGCAACAGGGTTAAACAAGACTTCTGCGAAGCTTGTCATCTCCATACGCATGGTTTCGTAATTGAACACGCTACCCACTGGGTGTTGCATCCAACCGTTAGCGACCAGGATCCACAGCGCAGACATGTTAGAGCCCAGCGCCACCAGCCAGGTAACCGCCAAGTGTTGACGCTTACTGAATCTGTCCCAACCGAAAAAGAACATACCGACCAATGTCGATTCAAGGAAGAATGCCATCAAACCTTCGATAGCAAGTGGGGCGCCAAAAATATCCCCTACATAATGTGAGTAATAGGACCAGTTGGTACCAAATTGGAACTCCATCGCTAGACCAGTCGACACACCTAGCGCAAAATTAATACCAAATAGCTTACCCCAGAACTTGGTCATATCTTTATAGATCTGCTTATTGGTCATCACATAAAGTGATTCCATAATGGCTAGCAAAAATGCTAACCCCAAGGTCAAAGGTACAAATAGGAAGTGATACATAGCCGTCAGCGCAAACTGCAAACGCGAGAGCTCTACAACCTCTTCAACAATCATCAGTGACTCCTTAGGTGGTGCGATCATTTTTTTGGTTAGATCCCCATCAACCAAAAAAATGCCTAGTTAGGAATTTTATTATCAAAAGTAATCTGTAAATCGAAGGATTTACAAACCGCCAAAAAATTACATTTCAATTAATTTGAGTTAAACAACTTCCCAAACAACCTTTTTACGACAATGCGCGAGATGCAGATCCCAAAAGCGACAGCTTTTGCTACACACGTCACACTACCACCGCGTAAACCATCAACTTAAATCTTTTTTATCAAAAACTTACACAAAGGCACGGCAAACATACCATCACTATTTTATACCACTCCAAATTGATGCAAATCAATCAATCAAAGCGCGGATAACGGGTTTTGCGGACGACCACACACTTCACTCGCCAACATCATTGCCATAATCATACTTTTGTGGTAGGAAAAATTATTACAATATAAAGAGTCATTATTTTATGAATTTAACACTTACATCCACCAAAAGTAGACATTTAACAAAAAGTAACAAATCAACACCTAGAAATACTAACTAACAAAATAGAATGACTTAATAAAAAAACACATAAAATCAAACGCATTAAATAAATAATCGTTTTAAAACTTACTTGCAACCAAAAAATATCATTAGATAAACTAATCTTAAATCTCAATTTTAATAGTTTGTCTGTAGATCACTTTATTATTAACATATGCCCAGTGTTAAGGAGACGGCTGACCAACCCGGTGAAGTAGCCCGGCAACGTCCACCTCCGCTCACATCATCAATCACTGTGTGGAGATAGTAAAATGACCAAATTATTCGAACGTCTAGTTAACCGTTACAAACGTACTTTTGTTGAACTGTATTCAGCCAGAGAGCTATAAGCGGCTTTCTAACATCAGATCTACTTGAAGTTTTGTTAGCGCAAAACGGCCCCTGTTTCTAAGTTGAAGCAGGGGCTTTTTCTTTATGCCTCTGAAAATTTTAAAACCCACACATTAGTTTAGCGCCTGCTAATTAAATTACCCAGAATCTTCACATAAAAATCGTTATCGTGATAAACCTCTAATTTAAGACCATATACATAAAAAATTGCTATTAGCAGATTTTCAATGTTATTTAGCGTGAGTTGATATAATCAAGTATCGCTAACTATATGTATCGAGACGCTTTCACCCTACCTATTTAGAGATATAAAAAAAGGGCCTCGAATTTTCGAAGCCCTTTTTTTGCATTTAGCACACCAAATTAACCTTAACCTAATTTAGCTCTAACATTTCTAAACATTCTCATCCAAGGGCTATCTTCACCCCATTCATCTGGATGCCAAGAGTTAGCAACGGTTCTAAATACACGCTCAGGATGCGGCATCATAATAGTCACACGACCATCGCTATTACAGATCCCCGTAAGCGCATTAGGCGAACCATTAGGGTTTTCAGGATACTGAGTCGCAATATTGCCATGACCATCGACAAAACGCAGGGCCACAGTGCCAGATGCTTCCGCAGCAAGTAACGCCTCTGGAGAAGCAAACTCCGCACGCCCTTCACCATGAGAGACAGCGATTGGCATACGTGAGCCTTCCATGCCTTCAAAGAACAGTGATGGACTCTTTTGTACTTCAACCAAACTGAAACGTGCTTCAAAACGCTCAGAGCGGTTACGCACAAAATGCGGCCAGTGCTCAGTGCCAGGAATGATATCTTTTAAGTTAGACAACATCTGACAACCGTTACACACACCTAGCGCAAAGCTGTCTTCACGCTCAAAGAAGCGGCTAAACTGCTCACGTGCACGGGCATTAAATAGAATCGATTTTGCCCAACCTTCACCCGCGCCAAGTACATCACCATATGAGAAGCCACCACACGCCGCCAAGCCTTGGAACTCTTCTAGGCTTATACGACCTGCTAGGATATCCGACATGTGAACATCACGACTTTCAAAACCAGCTCTGTCGAACGCGGCAGCCATCTCTAGATGAGAGTTAACACCTTGCTCGCGCAAAATAGCCATCTTAGGTGCAGCGCCTTTAAGAATATAAGGGGCTGCAACATCTTCACTTGGATCAAATGTTAAATCGACCGTCAGGCCTGGCGCATCAGCAACTTGCTTAAGTGTAAACTCTTCAAGAGCGCACTCAGGATTATCACGCATCGCCTGCATACGATAAGTCGTTTCAGCCCAGATAGTTCTTAGCTCGCTACGAGACTCGACCAACACCTCAGTATCACCGTCGGTAATCGTAATGGTGTCGCCAGCCACTGGCTTGGCGATGCTATAACAAGCAACGCCTGCGGCTTGGTATTGGGCTTTTATCGCACTCGCCTCTGCCGCGCTGACTTGGATCACGGCGCCGAGTTCTTCGTTAAATAAACGCTCTAAATAACTGCCGCTAAGCGCGCCGATATTAACGTTAAGTCCGGTATTACCCGCAAACGCCATCTCAACTAAGGTCGTCAATAGACCACCGTCACTTCGATCGTGATAAGCGATAACAGATTGGTCTGCAACCAGCGTTTGGGTAACCTCAAAGAAACCACGAAGCAGCGCAGAATCATCAAGATCTGGTGCACAATCACCTAGCTGACTATACACCTGGGCTAAACAAGAACCACCAAGACGATGGTTACCACTGCTTAGATCAACCAGTAATAACTCCGTTTCACCCTTATCGCTTCTCAGCTCTGGGGTCACGGTCTTACGGATATCTTGCACCACACCAAAGGCGGTGATCACCAATGACATTGGCGAGGTTACAGTCTTATCTACACCATTGTCTTGCCATGCCGTTTTCATCGACATCGAGTCTTTACCGACCGGTATGGTCAGTTCTAGCTCAGGGCACAGCTCTTCACCTACGGCTTTAACCGCTTCATAAAGACCGGCATCTTCGCCTGGGTGACCTGCGGCCGACATCCAGTTAGCCGATAGCTTAATACGCTTAAACGAACCGATATCGGTTCCAGCAATATTCATGATAGATTCAGCCACCGCCATACGAGCCGATGCACCAAAATCTAATAATGCCAGCGGTGTACGCTCACCCAGTGACATTGCCTCACCAGAATAAGTGTCAAAACTTGATGCAGTTACCGCACAATCGGCAACAGGTACCTGCCAAGGCCCCACCATCTGGTCGCGATTAACAAGACCGGTTACGCTGCGATCACCTATGGTGATAAGGAAGGTTTTCTCTGCAACGGTAGGGAGACGAAGTACGCGGCGCACTGCATCTTTTAATTCGATACCGTCTTGCTCTAACGCTGGTGATTGTGCCTTCTTAGACGCCACATCTCGGCTCATCTTAGGCGCTTTACCTAACAGCACTTCCAGCGGTAGATCGATAGGCTTATTGTCAAAATGGGTATCAGACAATGATAGATGACGCTCTTCAGTGGCTTCACCAACGACCGCAAACGGCGCACGTTCGCGCTCACAAATCTTAGTGAAAACCTCAAGGTTTTCTGGCGCAACCGACATCACATAACGCTCTTGCGACTCATTACACCAGATCTCTAATGGGCTCATGCCAGGTTCGTCAGAAGGCACGTTACGTAGCTCAAACTTACCGCCACGCTCACCATCATTAACTAACTCAGGAAACGCATTTGATAAACCACCCGCGCCCACATCGTGAATAAACTGGATTGGGTTGTCTTCACCCATCTGCCAGCAGCGATCGATAACCTCTTGGCAACGACGCTCCATCTCAGGGTTTTCACGCTGAACCGAGGCAAAATCTAAATCTTCACTCGACTGGCCCGATGCCATAGATGAAGCCGCACCACCACCAAGGCCAATATTCATCGCAGGTCCGCCAAGCACAATCAACTTAGCACCAACGGTGATCTCACCCTTTTGGACATGTTCTTCACGAATGTTACCTAAACCACCAGCAAGCATGATCGGTTTGTGATAACCGCGCACCTCCACGCCATTATGGCTCGCGACTTCCTGCTCATAAGTACGGAAATAACCGACCAGTGCGGGGCGTCCAAACTCATTGTTAAATGCCGCACCACCTAATGGACCTTCAGTCATAATATCGAGGGCGTTAACGATGCGATCAGGTTTACCGTAATCCCCTTCCCAAGGCTGAACAAAGCCAGGGATTTTTAGGTTAGATACGCTAAAACCAGTTAAACCCGCTTTAGGCTTAGAACCACGACCTGTAGCGCCTTCATCACGGATCTCACCACCAGAACCGGTTGCAGCCCCAGGATATGGACTGATCGCTGTCGGGTGGTTATGGGTTTCAACCTTCATCAAGATATGCATAGGTTCGGTGTGATAAGCATAGACACCGTTTTGCTCAGGGAAAAAACGCCCAGCAACAGAACCTTCCATCACGGCAGCATTATCTTTATAGGCAGACAACACGTAGTCTGGAGTCTTCTCGAAGGTATTCTTAATCATTTTAAACAATGATTTAGGTTGAACCTCACCATCGATAGTCCAATCAGCGTTAAAGATTTTATGACGGCAATGCTCAGAGTTAGCCTGAGCAAACATCATCAATTCAACGTCATTAGGGTTACGATTAAGACGGACAAAGTTTTCAACTAAGTAATCAATCTCATCGTCGGCTAAGGCTAAGCCTAACTCAAGGTTAGCTAATTCTAGTGCGCGCTTACCTTCACCGAGAATGTTCACGCTGATCACTTTTGCGGGATCGGTACGGGTAAATAGTGCGATAGCCTGTTCAAACTCGGCTAAGATAACTTCAACCATGCGATCATGCAGCAAGCCAGCTAGCTGTTTTTGCTGCTCATCGTTTAGCGGCTCACCTTGTACATAATAGGCGACACCACGCTCTAAGCGCTTGACTTTATTGAGCCCACAATTGTGAGCAATATCAGTGGCTTTCGATGACCATGGAGAGATGGTCCCAGGACGAGGAGTGACAAAATACAGTGTGCCTTCAGGAGCGTGCGCTTCGATAGCGGGTCCATAGGTCAACAATTTCTCTAGTTGTTCGGTCTCACTAACATCTAAATCATCAGTTAAATCAGCTAAATGAACAAATTCAGCATAGATATCTTTTATAGGAAGTGCTGCATTTTCACAGGCTTCCATTAACTTTTGAACTCTAAATGCTGATAATGCAGGGGCTCCGCGGATGATCTCCATCACGTCTATTCACCTTATAAATTATAATTGCAGGGTCAGAACTGGCGTTATTATAGGGAAATGTCATACACAAATCATCCGTAGAGTCGTTTCAAAACAGAGTTTCCCGATATTTATTATCACCATAAACAGAAAACAGCTTTGTGTGATAAAGAAACTGACGCAGACAATAGAAATTGCTCCATAATTAAAGCGTCATGATAGCGAAATACTCTGCCATGATCTCAACGACTCAAGCATTGCTACTCAAGCGTTATCCCGTTTTCACTCCCTTATGATATAATTGTCGACTGCCTTTAAAAAACAGATTAAAAAAATAGAGTCTTAATGAAAAAAATGTTGTTTATCCTTAGCTGCTTAATATTACTGACTGCCTGTCAGCAATCAGCTGTGGAAGCAACAAAAGTCGCGCCTATTGTCGAATCTAAAACTGAGTTAAATGTGGGCACGCTTTATGGTGCGCAAATTTATGTTACAACCGGACAAGGTTTGGCAGGATTTGATTATGAGATGGCAGAACGATTTGCGCAGTACTTGGGACTAGACCTCAATATGCGACCCTACTCGAATATTAATGAACTATACCAAGCACTCAAACAAGGTGAGATTGACCTCATTGCTGCAGGACTTGCCGATACCAAAAACCGCCGCGAACAGTTTCGATTAGGCCCACCGCTCTATTACGTCAATCAAGTATTGGTATATAAACAAGGTGCCAAATATCCTACCGATATCAGCCAGCTTGATGACAATGTTACCGTTATCGCCGATTCCTCGTTTATTGAAACCTTAGCTAATCTACAAAAAATGTATCCCGAGCTAGTTTGGGATCAGCACAGTGATAAAGACAGTGAAGAGCTATTAGCCATGATCGCTCGCGATGAGATCAGCTATACCCTAGCCGATTCGACGACCTTTGAGATTAATCGCCGTTATATGCCAGAGCTCAGAGCTGGACCCGTTTTGCGTGAAGACCAAGCCATCGTCTGGCTACTACCCGCCAACAATAGCGACCAGCTCATGAGCGATCTATTAAGCTTTTGGCATGAGCAAAAGCGGAGCGGTACCCTCGCCCATTTAAACGAAAAATATTTTGCTCACGTTAAACGATTTGACTATGTGGACACCCGCGCGTTTCTGCGCGCTATCGATAGCAAGTTACCTAAATATCGAGAGCAATTTCAACAGCATGCAGGTGAACTCGACTGGAGAAAACTCGCGGCAACGGCATATCAAGAGTCACATTGGAATCCCAACGCTCGCTCACCTACAGGGGTTCGCGGCTTGATGATGCTAACGCTCCCCACCGCCAAACAGATGGGCATTAATAATCGTCTCGATCCGGTGCAAAGTATCAGAGGCGGCGCTAAATATCTCAACGATATTTTAACGCGACTCCCCGAATCCATTCCGGAAAATCAACGGATGTGGTTTGCCCTGGCCTCTTACAACATAGGCTACGGCCATGTTGAAGATGCGCGTAAGCTAGCGCAATCGATGGGACTCGATCCCAGTGCATGGCGGGATCTCAAACAGGTACTTCCCTTACTACAGAAACGAAAATACTATAAGCAGACGCGTTATGGCTATGCTAGAGGTAGCGAAGCGGTACATTATGTCGATAACATTAGACGCTACTATGATACATTGGTGTGGATTGATAATCAGAACCAAGAATTACAACACGATTTGATGGATGACACTCAGCAGACGGCTGAGAAAATAGAGGATGACCAGCTCGCTGGTGCCCAACCTCAATAAAAAAAGCACTTGCAGCGTAAAGGGATGGCTGCCAATACTTAAGGAGCGTTAATATGAAAAAGAGAACACTCAGTAATTTATCCTCAAGGCGCAGAACCCAGATAAAAGTGCGCCACCAACAGACAATGAATAGACAAAAACATTTTTTCACTTTTATTAAACAGTCTGCCAACGAAACTTTCTCGTAGACCATAATAAACCAAGGGCTTAATCATTAAGCCCTTGTTGTTTCTCTGCCATTTTCAATGCCTTTTTCTCGCGTCGGCGTCGGCGAAAAAACGCACTGAGTTGCTCGCCACACTCCTGCGCTAATATACCGCTGGTCACCTCCAATTGATGATTAAAACCACCAAAACGCACCAGATCTAATACGCTACCTGCCGCGCCCGTTTTTTGATCGCTAGCGCCATAAACCAAACGCCCAATGCGAGCGTGGACCATAGCGCCAGCACACATAGCACAAGGCTCTAACGTCACATAGATTGTGGTATCGAGCAGGCGATAATTTGCCAACGACTGACCCGCTGCGCGAATACAGCTCATCTCAGCATGAGCACTGGCGTCATGCTGACAAATATTGAGGTTAAATCCTTCGGCTATAATTTTGTCATCTTTAACCAGTACAGCTCCTACCGGGACTTCTCCAGCCTCTTCAGCCTTTGCAGCTAACGCCATTGCATGGCGCATAAAATAGATATCTCTCTCTTGTTGAGACAAGCCACTTCTCCATTTATGACGACAACACTGGTTGCCAGAACAGACTAAAACCAAACTCGTACCAAACTCAAAGTAAACTCAAAGTAAACTCAAAGCAAAGCTAGAACGACCGGTTACACTCATACTAGAATCGGTCACATTAACCACAAAAAAAAGGGCATATTGCTATGCCCCTTTTATTCAAGCTATCACAGCAAGATTATTCCCACTCAATGGTCGCAGGGGGCTTACCAGAAATATCGTAAACCACACGAGAAATACCGTCGATTTCATTAATGATGCGGTTTGATACGCGGCCTAAGAAATCATAAGGTAGATGCGCCCAATGTGCCGTCATAAAGTCGATAGTTTCTACCGCACGTAGAGAGACAACCCAATCGTACTTACGACCATCACCCATCACGCCCACAGAGCGCACAGGTAGGAACACGGTAAACGCTTGGCTGACTTTATTATAAAGATCTGCTTTATGCAGCTCTTCAATAAAGATCGCATCGGCGCGGCGCAGCAGATCGCAATACTCCTTTTTCACTTCACCCAGCACGCGAACACCAAGGCCAGGTCCAGGGAATGGATGACGGTAGAGCATATTGTAAGGCAAGCCTAACTCTAGACCAATCTTACGCACTTCATCTTTAAACAGCTCGCGAAGTGGCTCAACTAAGCCAAGCTCCATATCGTCTGGCAAACCGCCAACGTTATGGTGAGACTTAATCACGTGTGCCTTACCCGTCGCGCTTCCAGCTGATTCGATCACGTCAGGATAAATTGTACCTTGTGCTAACCATTTAGCATTAACGCATTTTTTCGACTCTTCATCGAAAATATCGACAAACACTTTACCAATGATCTTACGCTTAGCTTCTGGGTCCGCTTCACTAGCAAGGGCATCAAGGAAACGGTCTTCTGCATCAACATGAACGATGTTAAGTCCAAAGTGATCGCCAAACATCTCTAGCACTTGATCGGCTTCATTGAGACGTAATAAACCGTTATCAACAAACACACAAGTTAACTGTTTACCGATAGCACGGTGCAGTAGCATGGCGACAACCGATGAATCGACGCCACCCGACAGACCTAAAATAACTTCATCATCACCAATCTGCTGCTTTAAACGCGCAATAGCGTCTTCAATAATCGAAGATGGTTTCCAGTTAGCTTCACAGCCACAGATCCCCAGAGCGAAATGCTCCAGCATACGTTGACCTTGACGAGTGTGGGTCACTTCAGGGTGGAACTGAACACCGTAGAAACGCTTCTCTTCGTTTGCCATCGCAGCAAATGGACAGGTTTCAGTATTCGCAACCGTAATGAAGCCTTCAGGAATTTCAGAGACCTTATCACCGTGGCTCATCCACACATCGAGCAAAGCCTTACCGCTGTCGCTTACGGCATCTTCAATGCTTTTAAATAGCTGTGATGGTGCCTGCACTTCAACTTGAGCATAACCAAACTCACCTTCACCCACACCCCGGATCACTTTACCGCCAAGTTGTTCAGACATGGTTTGCATGCCATAGCAGATCCCAAGTACAGGAACGCCAGCATTAAACACATACTCAGGCGCACGTGGTGAGTTTTCGGCGGTGACACTTTCAGGACCACCAGCAAGGATAATACCGTTAGGTGCAAACTCTTTGATTTGCGCTTCAGACACATCCCATGCCCAAAGTTCACAGTAAACACCGATCTCACGGATGCGGCGGGCAATTAATTGCGTGTACTGAGATCCAAAATCGAGAATGAGGATCTTATGATCATGAATATTGCTCATGGTTTACCTTATTATCTTTCATATTATCGCGACTCGCCGATATCACTATCGACAGATCAAATTAACAAAAGGCAGCGTTATTAATAACACTGCCTGATTTCAATCTTTATGAACGGCTGCGGTAGTTCGGCGCTTCTTTACTGATGGTCACATCATGCACATGAGACTCACCCATACCTGCCGATGTTACCTTCACAAATTCAGCTTTCTCGTTGAGGTCTTTGATCGTTGGACAACCAGTTAGCCCCATGCATGAACGCAAACCACCCATATACTGATGGATGATCTCTTTAAGCTTACCTTTGTACGGTACGCGACCTTCAATACCTTCTGGTACTAGCTTGTCTGCAGCGTTGTCAGTTTGAAAGTAACGGTCCGATGACCCTTGAGTCATTGCACCAAGTGAACCCATGCCACGATATGATTTATAAGCACGACCATTGTAAAGTTCAGTTTCACCTGGAGCTTCGTCAGTACCAGCAAACATAGAACCTGCCATGATGCATGACGCGCCAGCAGCTAATGCCTTAGCTAAGTCACCAGAGAAACGAATACCACCATCGGCAATAACAGGGATATCTAAGTGCTTAACAGCTGCCGCCGCATCAGATACCGCAGTAATTTGTGGAACACCCACACCCGTCACGATACGAGTGGTACAGATAGATCCAGGGCCAATACCCACTTTAACTGCGTTAACGCCTGCTTCGACTAAGGCTAGTGCGCCTTCAGCCGTTGCGACGTTACCGCCAACAATTTGTAGATCTGGGTATTTAGCACGCGTATCACGAATACGCTGTAACACGCCTTCTGAATGACCATGTGATGAATCGATAAGCAAGACATCGATACCAGCAGCAACCAGCGCATCGACACGCTCTTCGTTGCCCGCACCAGCGCCAACAGCGGCACCGACACGTAGACGACCAAACTCATCTTTACAAGCGTTTGGCTTCTCTTCCGCTTTTTGGAAATCTTTAACAGTGATAAGCCCTTTTAGACGATAATTAGCATCGATCACTAAGACTTTTTCAACACGATGAGCATGCATCAACTTTTGCACTTCATCGAGAGGCGTACCTTCTGGTACAGTAACAAGGCGCGCTTTCGGCGTCATTACTTGCTCGACAGTACGGCTCCAATCAGTGATAAAACGTACATCACGGCCGGTAATAATACCCACCAATTCGTTCGCATCATCAACAACAGGATAACCAGCAAAGCCATTCTTTTGTGTCAATACTTTCAGCTCAGCAAGTGTTGTAGAAGGCGTTACCGTTACAGGTTGTTGAACGATACCCGCTTCATAGATTTTCACTTGGCGAACTTGCTCTGCCTGCTGCTCTATGCTCATATTTTTATGAATAAAACCAATACCACCTTCTTGCGCCATCGCGATCGCAAGACGAGCTTCAGTCACGGTATCCATGGCTGCAGACACAATTGGCATATTGAGTTCTATTGTTTGGGTTAAACGAGTATTAAGAACAGCTGTATTAGGGAGTACAGTCGAATGTGCAGGAACAAGCAAAACATCGTCAAAGGTAAGTGCTTCTTTTTTTAAACGTAGCATGGCAACATCTCCCCATGTAGGTGATATAAGAGGTAAAATATTGCGGCGGGATTATACCTTGCATATTGAGCTTGGTAAATGGAAAATAGTAAAAAAGTCGCTTTAGTTGTAAAATTTCTATGAATATGCCGAAAAATAATGTTTACACCGTATCCCGTCTCAATGGAGAGGTCAGACAACTTCTCGAAGGCGAACTGGGTCGGATCTGGCTAGAAGCTGAGATCTCCAATTTTTCGGCGCCCAGTTCTGGCCACTGGTATTTAACCTTAAAAGATAACTACGCCCAGATCCGCTCGGCCATGTTCAAAGGTAAAAATCGCAGCGTGACTTTTAGACCAGCCAATGGACAGCAGGTCTTAGTTAAAGGCTCTATTAGCGTATACGAGCCTAGAGGCGACTATCAACTTATCATCGACTCCATGTTACCTGCAGGTGATGGCTTATTAGCGCAGCAATATGAAGCCTTAAAAATGAAACTGGCCGCTGAAGGCCTATTTGCAGCAGACACTAAGCGACCACTGCCCCATAATATTCAACGCATCGGTGTTATTACCTCAGCAACAGGTGCTGCAATAAGAGATGTACTACAGGTACTCAAACGCCGCGATCCCTCTATTGAGGTCATAATCTATCCCGCCCCCGTCCAAGGCGAACATGCAGATAGAGCAATATGTCACGCCATTATGCAAGCCAACGATCGCAATGAGGTCGACGTGTTGCTGGTTACCCGCGGCGGCGGTTCATTAGAAGACTTATGGTGCTTTAACAGTGAAGCGCTGGCCCATACAATTTACAACAGTGCGCTTCCCATTGTCTCAGCGGTCGGTCATGAGGTCGACACCACCATTAGCGACTACGTTGCCGATCTTCGTGCCCCGACGCCGTCAGCAGCGGCTGAGTTGCTGTCACAAGATGCCCTAAGCAAAAGCGATAAGCTCATTATGGCGATCACCCGCTTAAAACAAGGTTGGCAACATTACCGCCTAAAGCAGCAGCAACGCTTTAGCATGATCGAGCATCGTTTACATAGGCAAGATCCCAAACGCCAGTTACAACAGTATGAGCAGCGCTTCGATGAGATGCAGCTCAGACTCGAATCGGCGATCAATGCCAGACTGGCAAAATTGAATATGAGCAGCCAAGGGTTAGCCCACCGATTAGCACAGCAATCCCCTAGCAACCGCTTAAGGCTGGAACAGAGTCGATTAAGTTTTTTAAACCAAAAGCTTAATAAAGCAATGCAAACTAGATTATCTGATGCAAACACCGCATTAACTCACGCCGCCCACCAGTTAGACACCGTCAGTCCACTCGCAACACTAAGCCGTGGCTACAGCATTACCTTAGATGCAAATGAAAGGGTCGTACAAAAAGTGGCCGATGTTAACGCAGGCGACAGGCTAACCACTAAGCTCATCGATGGTGAAGTGCAATCTACCGTATTGTGACAGACGGCTAAGTTAGCCTAAATAAACTCAGCTACATTTTGCCCCCAATAGCTAGGCCTTCGAATGAAGGTGTTGGCATTTTTGTGGTTTAACATTTGGGTGTGTTCGTTTTTACATAGCTGATGGTAGCGTTGACCTTCATGGTTTTGAATTGCTTGCCGCAGGTGAAGCGCATGGATGCGCAAATGTCGTGATCACAGGATGTGAAAGAGCGACCTATTCGTGCAGATACTTCTTCGGCTCGCTGTAAACCCATCCCTGGGCGCTCTACGATTTCATCCATGAAATCGAAGGCCTCAGCCGCACCTACACCGACTTTTCTATCTCTTCGATTTGACCTTATGAGAAGGTTTTGGACAAAAGTGTTCTGGCCTTGGAATGAAGGGGCTAGCATTTTTGGCTTGTAGCATTTAGCTGTGTTGATTTTTACTTCGCTGATGGTAGCGTTGACCTTCATAGTTTTGAATTGCTTGCAGCAGGCCTCACGTGCAAACACATTTGTGACACGGTGAGTGAAGCGTAGCTTCGTGCTTACGAACGAGAGGCATGGATGCCGAACTGGCTTTTAGACATGGACGTTGTTCAAGCACTTCCATGTGAGCTCTACCTCGGCATCCATGCCTCGGAAGGTCACAACTGTGTTCACACCGAGTTTTCTATCTCTTCGATTTGACCTTACTGGTACCACTTAGGCAATCACAAGTTAACTCATTTCTGGACATTTTCGAGTTAAAGCCTTAACTCTAACCTGTCAGTTTCGGATAAAAATTTCTATGGGATAACGCCCTGCTTAGGGACACAAATACGGCGGCTATAATTGGATAAGAGCTAGCATATCGTCACCATCTTCATCCAAGCCGACTTCTTGAAACCCAAAGCTGGAATAGAAATCTTTAGCAACCGGATTAGTGGGGTTATAGCATATTTCGATTTCTTTAATGCCAGGAGTTTGCTTTATAGCCTCGATTGCCAGCGTTAAAGCTTTCCGACCTATCCCTTGGTTCTGATGACTCTTGTCAACCATAAACCGCCAAATTGAAACTTTTGAAACTGATTCTTTAACCCACATAAAGAAACCAACGGGTTTATCGTCGAAGCAAATGGCCTTACAAGTGTGACCTTCGTTATAAAATGACTCAACTAATGACCACATGTTGCACGCTACATAATCTTCTTGTGCTTCAGTGACATCAAGGTCACAGACTGACTCATAATTTTTCTTGTTTATTTCTTCCAATGAAATTTGCATGTTCATCCTGAATTCTAACGCTCCGTTAACGGGTGAGCGTAGTTCGCGAGTCCGTGCCAGCGTTGTTTGCTGGCGTTTTCGTTAAACGGCTTGTTATATGCCATTACAAACACCTACCTTGCCGCCCTATTTCGTATTCAGTTAGTTCACGTTTTTCATTTACTTGGAAGGCCAATTTATACACCCAGGAAACGCAAACAACGCTATTTTCTTTCGTTTCTTCAAGTACAAGAAAATATCCCTCGTCTCCTTTTGCAACATTAAAAGGAATATTATGAGATGTAGCCCAACGTTCAATATCTTCGTATGTAGATCCATCGGGAATTTGAGTTGAAAATTCACTTTTCCAGTATGAAATTCTCTCATCTTCCTTCACTACACGGGAACAACCAAGGACTGAAAATACTACAAGTAATATCGCGATGTATCTCATGGCATATAACGCTTTGCTAAGCGGCAATAAAATTGTTGGCTAAAATTAGCGAGGAACGAGCAAAAGCCAACTGTTTTTTGTCCGTTTAAGCAACTTGTTATATTGGTCATTCTACACTCAAAAATGCATCTCCAACTTCTTTGACGTAATTATCTATTATCCTCATGAAGATCACTGAATCCTTATAATCCAAACCACTATTTTCATCTTCAATATATGTACCCAAAAATATAGTAGTAATTTGAGCCAAACTAATTGCTGTAAAATGTGCAGGTTCAGTTAGTCCTGAGTTGGATTGACCACAAAGCAGCATATCGTATTTTGCCTCACTCATTGCATACAGTGAAGCCATTTCGAAATAATCAGAATGTATATTCCGATTAGCTAATAAGTAATTATGTGACCATTTTTCAAGTCCAACATACTCACTTAACTTTCCTATTTTCGAAAACTTTGTGTGCTTACGAGCCCAATTCCAATGGGATTCTCCATTGGTAACCTCTTTTTTTAGGTTTGAATAATATTCAGCTTCTTCATCTGTAAAGGTTTCTTGCCCCATTGCTTCTGCTGTTTTCCTGTGTTCTTCGATACCTTCAGCGGTATGGATTGCTCCTTGCTTGATATAATCAATAGCAGCTTCTTTTCCGTGTTTTTGTATAACAAGGCAAGTAACTACCATTTCATACAATGTACGCCATCGAGCTAAAGCTGCATCAGGGTAACCACCTTCAAGGAGATGGATTATTTCACCCGAAATACGGCATGCATGTGCATGTTGACGAAGAAAAACACCAATTAATTCATCGGTTTCATATTTTGGGTTCTTCAAGAATTGTTCTTGAAAGTTCATACCTGCTTGTAAGCAGGTTTCCCTTAATCCATGAAGTTTTCGAAAGCCGACAGCCCAGCGTTTTCTGTTTCTTTTTATAAAAGCATCATGTTCAGAAACAATACTTTTAATTCTTGTTTCTTCCTGCTCTTTTGTATCTTCGATTAAGATATCGGATACTAAATTTTTGACAGCTTCATAACTTGGACTTTCACCATTTTCTCTTAGCTTACTTTCGGCGAGATCTAATAATTCTTCGAACAATGATGACTCCAAAACTTGAGACCAATATAACGATCTAGTTCACGAGCCGAAGGTCTCGTGTAACGGCTTGTTCTTTACTTTCGGAGAGAGGAGGTTATCGCTACTCAATCCGTGAGTTCATATTCCATGCCCTTGGGGCTTAATTGATGCCCCATGCGGCGTGAGTGAAGCATCGCTTCTTTACTTGAAGTCACTTGCAGGTCTCTTTAAAGCTTCGCTTTACGAGCCTTAGCAAGGGCTTTCAAGCTATCATAAATAAGGCGTTTCTTCCATCGCGTTTGGCTCTATCTATTCCTTCGGCTAGACTTAAATATCACTTCTTTTTTGCTAAAAATCGTCTACCGCAGGTAAGAACATTTTATTAGTGCGCATGCGCGTTTACCTCTTTGGACCAGTGAAAACGCGCACAGTTAACTATCTGTATACAATGAACTTATCAGCATTTTTCTAAATATACCATCTGGAAAAACGCGCATGCGCGTTTTCCAAACCTATTATCTACTTAACGAATATTGTAAGTAGTTAATTCTAAAGTCATTTATTTATACCGAAATGAGAAAATGCGCAAAAACACAAGATGAAAATCGTTCAAAATCCTTATGATTTTAATATAACTGTATACTTATCCCGTTTTTTGATGGGCCGTATGTAGTGGCGTAGTGAATTGCATCTCACGGGTGTCACGATGATAATTGCTAGGCCAAAAAGTCCGTTCGTTACTGATCCACCGATAACTTGTTAAGCCACTTTGGGGCAAAAATCAGTTAGCTTTCACGCCTTAAACACACCAATACCGCCAAATCGAAGAGACGTTAAATACCAAGTGTAGATACGCCTGTGACCTTCGGTTTCAGGGATGAAACCGCAGAGCGGCCAGGGATGGCGCACAGCGTGTCACAGGCGTATCTGCACAGCCCTCGCCGGGCAGGCGTTAGATGGCGATGAAGGTATGACCTTCAACTCATTTAATAAATGAGCGTGTCGCCAAATGCCAACCAAGCAAACTAGAGAAATGCCAAACCTGCATTCTAAGGGCAACAAACTTTGGGGCAAAAGCCTGTTAACTTTTATCAACAAAAAGCGGATTAGCTTATGTTTGATCACTTAACCCGAGTTCAGGTTACCTAATCACAACGCTAATCCACCCCAACATAAACGAGTCAATAACCGAAACTAAGCTACTCGATGAAGTGCACAAATTTTATTTCCTGAAGGATCTCTTAGATAAGCCAAATACAACTTACCTACCGCCCCTTCTCTAAGGCCTGGTGGTTGTTCACAAGCTGTGCCACCATTAGCTAAGCCTGCAGTATGCCAAGCATCGACTAACTCGGTATTTTTTGCGTTGAAGCCCAAAGTGCTTCCATTACCACGAGTCGCTGGTTCGCCATCAATAGGTTTTGTTAACGCGAATACGCCACTTGCAGAGAAATAAAAGCAGCGTCCTTTCTCATCAAACACACCTGCGTCATAACCTAACGAACCTAAGATCGCATCATAAAATGCTTTTGATTTTTCAATATCATTAGCACCGAGCATCACATGACTAAACATCAAATCTCCTTATCAAATTATTCTAACTAGACATTAGGGTCCTATCTCACGTCACTCTAATGGATTTCAGATCACCCAACAATCTAAATCTTTATCATTCAAATTAAACCCAATAAGGCTTTCAGCTTATGTTCATCTTCACTCACTTATCATGACGGTAAATCAAACAACCGAATAAATTTGGAGACGGTATGAACAGCATAAAACAAGGAACTTTCATCCTGCTTATCGCCCTACTACCGCTATTCGTTGCACCAGCAGTATTCGCGATTGACACCCCCACAGAACATATCGATGAGATACAGTTTAGTGAGGCAGAGCTGGCGCAGATATTAGCGCCTATCGCACTCTACCCTGATAGCCTACTAACCCATATTCTCATCGCATCGACTTACCCTTTAGAGGTTGTCCAAGCCAATCGCTGGCGTGAACAACATAAAGATCTGCAAGCCAGTGAAGCCGTTAACCAAGCAGAAGATAAAGATTGGGACCCCAGTGTCGTCGCGTTAGTGGCGTTTCCGACTGTCTTAGAAAAGCTCAGCGAGGATCTCAATTGGACGCAAAAACTTGGTGATGCTTTTCTACAAGATGAGCAGCAAGTACTGAGCAGCATTCAAATGCTACGCAGACAAGCCGATGATGCCAATAGCTTAGATGATATGGACAATATGAGGGTGACCAAAGTCAACCAAGAGATCATCATAGAGCCAGCAAGAAAAGAGATTGTTTACGTACCCGTTTATGATACTCGTGTCGTCTATGGTCATTGGCGCTGGTACAACTATCCGCCAGTGTATTGGGTTTATCCGCCACGTTATGCCATTGGTTATCCAAACCACATATCGAGTCATTTTTATTGGCACAGTGGCATACAAATTAGCTTTAACTACTACTTTAGTGCGTTTCACTGGCACAACCGCCATATAGTCGTGACCCACCACCGCCACTCGAATCACTATCGTCCGCGTACGCGTATCGTATCAAGTAGCGGTGCACAGCGTTGGGCTCACAAACCACAGCATAGACGCGGCGTAGCGTATCGCTCAACGGTGGTTAAACAGCGCTATAACAGTCATCGACCAAGTACACTGCAAACCAAGCAACTAAGAAGTGCTGAACGTTATGGTAACGCTGCCAAGCCCAAGCACTACAGCACGACTCAAGTTAAACAGAAACGTGAACAGGGTTTTCGTCATAAACTCGCAAACAGTCATGCCAATGCTGACCGAAATATTAAAGCAAACCAAAGACCTGAGTTTAAAAGTAGCTATAAGAGAGATAGTGCTCAACGACAGATAAACAGCTCTGCCACAACGTATAAATCAGATGGTAACAAGCAGTCTAGGAATTCGGCCTATAGGGTCGAGTCACCCAAAACGAAGCCCGTTGTAGGACAAGATAGGACGCATCAAAGGAATAAGAGTATTCAGCGACATAAAGGTGTTCAGCGAGAGCTGAGTCCGCAACGTAATAACAACACCCAACGGGATAAGCGCGCTCAACCAAAAACTCAATATCGCGCTCAAGCTAATCACCAAGCTAGCCGCGAACGTTCAAAGTACAGCTCACAAGGCCGAACAAAGCAACGAGAGCACTAACAAATGAACAAGGCGCAATTTTTTCCCGATAACAGGCCTTAGTCACCAACTAGCGCCTGTTATCTAACTCACTTAACGAAGAAAAGCCGAAACCCTCAACCTCAATATCACTTAAATATCGCCATTCACCACAGGCGACATCACATTCAATACTGCCAACCCGCTCACGATGCAGGCCAACAACACGATTGCCCACCGCAGCAAACATGCGCTTGACCTGATGGTAACGCCCCTCACTAATAGTCAGTAACGCCTCGCGCTCACTGACATAGACCAGTTTGGCTGGCAACGTTAGTTTTGTCTCACCGGGTAACTGTAACCCCTGTTTAAACCTAGCCACCAATTGCCCATCAATCTCGCCTTTGTGTTCACCTTCTATGCTATCTCTCAGCCTTACCCTATACACTTTTTGGCAATGATATTTGGGATTAAACACATTAAACGACCAGCGGCCATCATCGGTGATGAGTACCAGCCCGGTGGTATCCGCGTCCAACCTGCCCGCAATATGCAGTTCATCAGGATTCGGCACATTGAGTAAATTAAAGATGGAGGGGTAATCCCCATCGACATTAGAACATAGGGTGCTTTTAGGCTTATTTAACAATATATAACGAAAAGGACGCGGCAACAGGCGCTCACCTTGAAACTCAATGCAATTACTTTCGTGTACCTGCACGGCCGCATCAACAATCGCATTGCCATTCACCGTGACTTCACCAGCAGAGATAACCAATACTGCTTGTTGGCGATTAAGGGTTGTACTCTTGCACACAAATTTGTCTAACCGCATAGTCTGGCAATATCTCTTTTGATCTAATAGCGGCATTATCCAGTACTGATATGACAGCACAAGCCATTGCTCAAATTTAGCCAAACATCGGTACAAAAAACACAAAAACAACCTAGGGGATCGATGGTGGATGATTTACACTTTGGATTTTACCAAGGAAAAGGCCACGCTATGTCATCACGTGTTTTTGTTATCGCTCAATTTCGTCCCAAAGCAGGTAAAGAGGCCCAGCTATTTGAAGTCCTCAAAGCGTTAGAGCCAGATGCGCTGCGCGAACAAGGTTGTATTCAATACATCTTGACCCGTCAAATTGATCATCCGAGTGCGACCCGCACTGACTATCCAATCGTGTTTAATGAAATTTGGGCCGATGGCGAAAGCTGGGCAGCCCATGGACGCCGCAAACAGATACAGCACTTCTTTGATACCCAAGTTGCCGCCACTGACGGCTTAGTTGACGACGCAATTGTTACCGCTTACACAGACGAGGGTTATAACTACGACGCCCCCGTATTTATATAAAATATAAGTCGAGTACAGCGTAAAACGCAGCTAATCGCTGCGTTTTTGAGCTGTTTTTAAAGATAAAATTCCTAACCCAACTTTAGGGCTAAAAATAACAACTAAGAGCAAATGAATTATCCCCTTACAACTACTTGCTCAAATCAACCGTTATGACAGCCCATTAGCGCCATAATATTCTCCTCAGGCACTACACTTAAAGATCACTATTGAAGATGCTTAATCTCTTCTGTTTGTTTGAATCAACTCAGAGGCAATATGATGAGTGAAACAAGTCTTTATGAACGCCTAGGCGGCGAGTCAAATATAGCCAAAGTTGCAGCCGATATCTTTGATACTCACGCTGCAAATCCGATTATCGCGAGCCGTTACAAAGATTCTAATCGAGATAGGGTTATCGAAAAAGTCACCGAATTTCTTTGCATGGCCACGGGCGGACCGCAGGAATATACCGGCAAGAACATGGTAGATACTCACAGAGGCATGAATATCAATGAGCGAGAATATATGGCGGTGATCGATGATATCTTAGCGGTAATGGCAAAGCATAATGTCGGTCAGCAAGAGCAGCAGGAGGTCTTGATGGCAGCCTATTCGTTGCGAGATGAGATCTTAGGTCAATAAGCAATACCATGGCCGCATCCGAAATCAACCCGCTATTGACAATAATCATCGACCAATACAAATGATGTTATGCTAAAAACGACAAAACGCCCTATTGGACGTTTTGTCGTGTTAACTATGGTAATTCAATTGAGTCTAATCACCAAAGTCATCGAGTAAGATGTTCTCTTGTTCAACACCTAAGTTTTCCAGCATGTTGATCACCGAAGAGTTCATGATTGGAGGGCCACACATGTAGAACTCACAATCTTCTGGCGCTTTATGATTCTTCAAGTAGTTTTCATAAAGTACGTTATGGATAAAGCCTGTGTAGCCATCCCAATTATCTTCAGGAAGCGGATCAGACAAGGCCACATGCCACTCGAAGTTATCATTTTCTTCAGCAAGTTTATCGAAATCTTCCTTGTAGAAAATTTCACGACATGAACGCGCGCCATACCAGAAAGTCATCTTACGCTTGGTCTTCTCAGCTTTTAACTGGTTAAAGATGTGCGAGCGCATCGGTGCCATACCCGCACCACCGCCAACAAATACCATTTCGGCATCGGTTTCTTTAACGAAAAACTCACCAAATGGGCCTGAAATAGTCACCTTGTCACCCGCCTTAAGGTTAAAGATGTAAGATGACATCTTACCTGGCGGCAAGCCTTCTGAAGGCGGCGTAGCAATACGCACGTTAAGCATGATCAGGCCTTTCTCGTCTGGGTAGTTTGCCATTGAGTAAGCACGCAGTACGTCCTCTTCACAGGTTGAAACTAAATCAAACAAGTTATATTTTTCCCAGTCATCACGATACTCAGCAGGAATATCGAAATCGCTGTACTTCACTTGATGCGCTGGCGCTTCGATTTGAATATAACCACCCGCCTTAAACTTAACATCTTCGCCTTCTGGCAGTTTCAGCAGTAATTCTTTAATAAAGGTGGCTTGGTTATCGTTAGAGATCACCTCACATTGCCACTTCTTCACGCCGAAGATCTCTTCTTCGATCTCAAGCTCCATATCCGTTTTAACCGCCACCTGACAGGCTAATCGGCAGCCTTCTTTGGCCTCTTTCTTACTGATATGGTCAAGCTCTGTCGCCAGAATATCGCCACCGCCCGACTTCACCGTCACCCGGCACTGACCACAAGTCCCACCGCCGCCACACGCCGATGGAATAAAGATATTTTTACCTGCCAGTGCGCCAAGTAACTTGTCACCAGCCGTTGTAGTGATGCGCTTCTCTTCGTCATCGTTAATACCAATAGTGATATCACCATTGATGACCAGCTTGCTTTTGGCGAGTAATATCACCATAACCAGCACACACACCACGATGGTGAACATGCCTATGCCTATTGCCATTTCCATCTAATAACCCTTTTCTTTAATGCATCTGATTTAAGCGGGAACACACCACTTAAAACGAAATCCCAGAGAAAGACATAAAGCCCAAAGCCATCAAGCCCGTGGTAATAAAGGTGATACCAACACCTTGAAGCCCAGCAGGAATTGCATGAAACTTCATCCGCTCACGTAGGCCTGCCAACATCACAATCGCCATTGCCCAACCCAGTCCCGAACCTGCGGCAAATACCGCCGATTCAGCTAAGGTATAGTCGCGGTTAGCCATGAAAATAACGCCCGCAAAAATCGCGCAGTTCACGGTTAATAGTGGCAAAAAGATACCTAGGCTTTGATACAGGCTTGGAATGTACTTATCTAAGAACATTTCCAAAATCTGCACCAAGGCGGCAATCACACCAATAAAGGTGATTAGCTGCAGGTAGCTCAAATCCAATTCTGGGTAGCCTGCCCAAGCGAGTGCACCAGGCGCTAACACGTTGGCATAGATCAGCTGGTTTAGCGGTACGGCTAGCATCATCACCACAATAACGGCGATACCTAGACCAAATGAGGTCGATACCTTTTTCGATACCGCGAGGAAGGTACACATCCCCATAAAGAATGACAGAGCCATGTTGTCGATAAAGACAGCTTGAACAAAAAGATTAATATAGTGTTCCATATCCGTTCCTTATCCTCGCTTACGCTGA
Source organism: Shewanella psychrotolerans (assembly GCF_019457595.1). Taxonomy (NCBI): domain Bacteria; kingdom Pseudomonadati; phylum Pseudomonadota; class Gammaproteobacteria; order Alteromonadales; family Shewanellaceae; genus Shewanella; species Shewanella psychrotolerans. The sequence goes on from NZ_CP080419.1 coordinate 3,020,540, forward strand.
ATGACGTTGATTGCCCAAATCATCAAGCCAATCAAGAAGAAAGCGCTTGGTGGTAACTTGAACATCTCGTTGGTTAAATACCAGCCGCCATTTTCGATAGTGGCAAAGATCTCATGGCCAAATAAACTGCCGCTGCCAAGGAGTTCACGTACAAAGGCGACCCCAAGTAAGATAACGCCATAGCCCATGGCATTGCCCAAAGCATCAACCACGGCTAGATGCGGTGGCATCTTCATCGCATAGGCTTCTGCGCGTCCCATGATGATACAGTTGGTAATAATCAAACCAACGAATACCGATAGCTGACGCGATAACTCGTAGGCCACGTCTTGCAAAATCATGTCGACGATAATCACCAATGACGCAATCACCGTCATCTGAGCAATAATTCGCACACTATTAGGTATAAAGTTACGAATGGTCGAAATAATCAGGTTTGAGAACACCAATACAAAGGTCACTGCCAGTGTCATCACTAGCGCAGTTTGCATCGAGTTACTCACCGCTAGCGCCGAACAGACACCTAGCACCTGCATCGCAACAGGGTTATTGGCAAAAATAGGACCGGTCAAAATATCCCGAGTCGATGTCATACTTTTACTCATCTTAAACCTCCGACGCTTTTAGCTTGTGAAGGAAAGTCTCAAAGCCTTCCTCACCAAACCAGAACTGTACCGCGCGTTGTACGCCACGCCCTGTCATAGTCGCACCGCTCACCGCATCCACACCGTGAACATCGCCTTCTTTAGCGCCGCCTTTAACCACCTTGAAAGATACCTTTCCTTTTTTATCAAATAGTTGCTTACCCTTAAACTTGTCAGTCCAAGCACTATCATCGAGGAAATCACCAATACCAGGTGTTTCACCATGCTCATAAAACACCACGTTTTCGATGGTATTAAAGTCTGGTTTAACCGCCACATAGCCATAAATCATCGACCATAAGCCTTTCCCGTAAATCGGTAGTACCACGGCATGTAGTTCACCGTTATCGTTAAACACCTTAAACACGCGGGCTTTATCGGCGCGGCTTTTGATTTTAGCGGTGTCTTTCTTCGGCTTACTTGAGGTGTCAGGATTGATAGCCGCCATGCGCTCATCAAAATCGAGCACGTTCGCTTCAGTATCAACCACACCAGTATCAATTTCGATTAACAGTGGCGTAACTGATTTTTCGAAAATTTGACGAAAATCTTTATCACCACTGATATCGACATCCGCCGCCATCAATACATAACGCTTTAATTCGTCACGCTTCTTAGCCAATTTGCGTTCTTTCAAGATCTCAGCAGTGCCGGTGATCATAAATGAACAAGAGAGGCAGAGAATGATAGTGAAGATCATGGTCCCCACTACGGTATCTTTCTTAAATGTCATTAGGATTTATCTCCCATATCGACGCGCTCAAAGCAGCTGGAAAGTCGAAATAAAAAGGATGCGATGATCGATGACCATAAGTTTGCAGTCTGAATCTGCAACATCTTTTCTGATTTATAAGGCATTACGCTTTAGCCTCCGCTTCATATTAAGACGAGCAACAACATAATCGAATAACGGTGCCCAAAGGTTGGCAAACAGAATGGCTAACATAATGCCCTCAGGTAGTTTGAGGTTAAGCACACGAATAAGTACTGTCATAAAGCCGATCATCAAGCCATAAATAAACTTGCCTTGACGGGTGTAGGCCGTGGTTACAGGGTCTGTTGCCATAAACATCATACCGAGGGCAAAACCACCAGAAACCAAGTGCCAAGTCCACGGCATGGCAAACATTTCATTCTTAGCAGAACCGATAAGATTGAACATCACCGTAGTAAGCACCATGCCTAACATCACACCAACCACGATTCGCCAATCGGCAAGACGCGTTAGAATAAGCATCAAGCCACCGATTAGGATTGCCAGCGTACTGGTTTCAGCCATGGTACCCACGGTAAATCCAAAGAAGCTGTCCCACCATAAAGGATCGCTAAACGCTTGATACCAGCTGTAATCAGCAAAGCTCATCTTACCCGCAGCGGTTTGCACTAAGGTTGTAGCCCCGGCAAAACCATCAACCGCAACAAACTGAGAAAGTGAAGCAACTTGAGTTGGATAGGCAAAATAGATAAAGGCGTAACCCGCAAGTGCTGGGTTAAGGAAGTTATATCCCATACCACCAAACACCTCTTTCGCCATGATCACACCAAAGGTGATACCTAAAGCGACAATCCATAGTGGCGTCGATACAGGCATAATCATGGTAAACAGTAGCGCAGTAACGAAGAAGCCTTCGTGTAGCTCTTGGCGACGCACCTTAGCGAAAACCACCTCCCAAAAAAGACTCACAAATAGTGCGGTTAGATAGATAGGTAGATAGAAGCTAAGACCATAACCAAACAAGCCGAAAAAGCCTGTCTGTTCAGTCAATCCACCGCCAATCGCGTTAAAGATGAACAGTTGCCATACATTCGGCGCTGTTAATCCTGAAGCCACTGCGAGTTGAGCTTGTAAGCCCAAATTGTAGATACCAAATAAAATGGCAGGCAGTAGACATAAGCCTACTAAGGTCATTGTTCGTTTTACATCAATGGCATCACGCACATGCACCTTCCCCTTGGTGCTGCGGCCATGCAAATAGAGTAGTGAACGAAAGAAGCTGCGCATTGACTGACCATGTGCATAGTAGTCATTTTGAACGTCAGGCTTTTTGCTTGGCTTACTCATTAACCTTCCCTCTCAATAATATCTAAGCAGATACGTAGTTCTTGTCCGTAGTCATATTTCCCCGGAGACACAAACGTACATAACGCTAAATCTTCTTCATCTAACTCTAATGCACCAAGCAACTGTGCTTCATCGGTATCTCGAACCACAAGATCACGCATCAAAAGCAAAGGTAAAATATCGAGTGGCATTACACGATCTAACTGACCAAATGCAATCATCGCTCTTTGAGAGCCACCCGCATGCGTCGTTAAGTTGAATAAGCGCTTGGTACTGCTAAAACGCGAGGTCACTGCGCGTGTAATGGAAAACTTATCTGAACCACCACGCACCCATGATAAGAACTGGTGCTGATCATCTTCTTCCAATACAGAAATTTGTTGATGAAAACGACCAAGAAAATCGTGAACGTCCTTAGCGGTATGGCCAGAAAGAATCGAACCAGATACCACACGATTGTTACCAGGCTTGACTTCGCCCTCAACTAAAGCGCTCAATTGTGCACCAAGTTGAGTACGCAACAAACGAGGATTAATGGCTCTTGGTCCTCCTAGCGCAACAACACGATCAGTATAAAGTTCGCCAGTGAGAAACAACTTGCCGTAAGCAATAACATCTTGGTATCCCAGATGCCATACAGGACGCTCTAAACTCGCAGGTTGAATAAAATGAATGTGGGTGCCAACAAGTCCAGCAGGATGAACCCCACCAAAACGATGACTTTCCACTTTTGCTAAATCTGCGCCAGGTAGAGCATCGCCAGCATCATGGCAAAGATAAACTTTGCCTTGAGTTAAATAACTCACCACTTGCAAACCAGCGGCAAAGGCCTCAGCTTGCTCGGCAATGATGACGCGAGGGTCGGCTGCTAACGGATTGGTATCCATTGCATTAACGAAAATAGCTGATGGCTCAGAATCGAGCTGAGGAACGCGCGAAAAAGGTCGAGTTCGTAGCGCCGTCCACAATCCACTCTCTACGAGGTTTTGTTGCACCGCTTCACGGCTTAACTGAGACAGGTCATCAACCCTTGAAAATAACACCTGCTCATCACCTTCAACAGCAATCACAACCGATTGCAGCACTCGGCGCTCGCCACGATTGATCTCGACAACGACACCGCTAGCTGGTGCGGTAAATAGCACCCCGGGTGTCTTTTTGTCTTCAAAAATTGGTTGACCTTTTTTTACACGGTCGCCAACTTCAACCAAAAGAGTGGGTTTTAAGCCTACATACTCCTCACCGAGTAAAGCCACTTTAACGGGCAGAGATGATGATTCAATCTCCTGCCTTGGCTCACCGGCGATGGGCACATCTAGACCCTTCTTAATTATCTTAATCTTGTCTGAGAAACCTGCCATCGCAAACATCAACCATTTAAAATTGGGGATGGTTAATCGTACGACAAAATTAACGAAAATACCGATATTGAAGTCACATTCCGACACGACTTTGTAACTAAAGAACGAATTTTAGAATAAATGTGTGATCTAAATCACCACAAGAGAAAGGTGAATGTTAACAATGTAGTTATATAACAATAAAACAAGTAAATGCTATACCCGTTATTTAGCTTACACTAAATAGATCAAGTTTTCATGCAGGCAGGACAACATCCAGTCATTAATTGACTGCGAAACAGCCCAATATTTAACGGCTTCTGCAAAAAACACACATAGGGATACGATTCATGATCCAATATCTCACTCTTATCATTTGCAGACAGAATAAAGTAGCGAACGGAATCATCCTCATCTAACTTTTTCATCTGACGAATTAAACTTAAGCCATCAATTTCCTTGAGTCGGTAATCCACAACCACTATCTTGGGTGAAAGAGTCGCCTTTAACCTCAATGCGTCTTCAGCGTTATCTACGGTGACTGGTTTAAATTGATGATTACTCAACAATGCCTTGCCCGCCTCCAAATTAAATAAATTATCGTCAACAAGTAATAAAGGAGCGTTAACCAGTTCTCGGGATAGTGTCGGACTTTTCGCTAGAGGCCGGCACGGAAAGTGAAACAAAACTTTGGTTCCATCACCGCTATGACTGCTAAGCCAAAATCGCCCCCCAATCAGTGATATGATCCCTTTACAAGTGTGAAGGCCTAAACCGATACCAGAACCACGAATTGAACTCAATGAATCCTCTTGTAGAAAAGGCCGCGACAAAACGCTTTTTGCTGAATTAGGCATCCCCTCCCCGAAATCACGTATTAGAACACGGAGAAATGAACGCGCTTCAGCATTAAAAAACCTGTTAATCATATCCAAATGCAATTCAACTCGATCGTCACTACTGTACTTGAATGCATTATTGATAAGGTTAGTAATAATTTGAAATAATTTAGTACTATCAACCTCGACAAAATCTGGAACTTCATCGCTTATTTTTACTTGCAAGTACTTATTCGAAGTATTGCTTAGTACCTGATAATACTGTTCTATTCTTTTGACATAATCCCTAACATTAACCCGATCAATATTAAGCGTTAATGTCCCTGTCTGCGCCTTACTGTAATTAAGCGTATTTTCCGCAACTGAGTTCAGCAAATTAGCTGACCAAAGCATCTTATCGACAATAATGGACTGTGAGTCACTCAAACTAGTCTGTTCGCGTAATATCCGACTATAACCAATTAAGGCATTGATAGGTGTACGGATTTCATGATTTATGCTGGATAGAATTGCAATCTTAGAACGATTGATAAGATGTATTTTTCTCAGTTTTTCAGCGTTCCTAGCTTTAAAAAACCATAAAACAGAAAAAGCCAACCCTAAAATCGATATCATCAGTAAAATCAATAACAATCCAACAACATCTCTAAACGGAACCCTATATTCTGTTTTAAGTGAATATGCATCAAAATGTTCCGTTTCAGAAAAATTCTCGACAGTGGAATACTTAAACCAAGAAAACCATTCTGAATCAAAAGTATCATCACATGCAGAATTTTCTATTAATTCACCACGTATTTTATATGCGACACAAATGTTTTTCTGTTTATCCATTCTTTTTTGCATTCGTTGATGAGATATTGCGTAGACCAAATATGGCATATCAGGAAAAATCGTAGGTAAAGTCAATAACGTATAATCAGATAAAAACACAGCAGGAGTGTCATCTGAATTAACTTCAATTTTCAGATTAGATAGTTCGTTAAGGTACTCCGAATCAGACACATAGGCTATATTTAAATCTTTAGTTAAAGTAAATGCTACCGCAGATTTAACTTTAAGAAGGTCTTTTGTGAAAGCTTCAAATTCTGAAAAAGATATTTCTGATGATGTATTTAAGAATGATTGAATAGAATCTATCAATATTCTATGCTGAAAAAACATATCTTCAGATGAATTCATTACTGCACTTGACTGCTTTACATACACCTCGTTAAACTCATGCTCAGAATGTATCCAAGCCATAGAAACAACTAAAGATGTAATAAAGAAACCAATAAAAAAATAAATGAAAGCATTTTTATTATAAACCACTAAAACCTCAGAATTAATATAAGAAAACCAACTAAAAAGTAGAGCCAGGTTGATACAAACAGAAATATAATAACATTTATAGACATTGATTATCTAGGCTATAAACAATACAAAGCAAATAGGATATTTCCCATAAAACTGAAGAAAAGCCTTACAACACCCACCATAAATCTGATTCTTTTGTAGGAATTAACCTACAAAACCCCAAATAGCTGATTTTAAAGAAATTTAAAAAAACATCATCCAAACTAATATTTGACCACACTCCAGAAGAGGATGAAAATATAACCACAAAACTAACGCCAACATCTTTTAACATTAACGCGCATATTTTTAAAGCTAGAATATATCGCAGAGAATCAACACATGATCAATATCTTCCAACATGATTTTTTAGCAATCAGTTTCTGGCCACGAATATGTGAAGAATTGATGAATAAAGAGCTTAATTTAACTCTAAAAGTTGATGAAGCTTTACCTGATATAGAATGTCAATCAGAAATACAGAAAGAAATATTCAAAAAACAAGACCAAAAACCTAAAACATTACCAACATCTTTGATTTCAAAAGAAATATTAGAAACTAGAAAATCATATCATCCAACAAATCGTTGGCTTGATAAACCATGGTTAGTACCTAAATTCACAGAATACAGCGCTCAAGATGTAATAGTTTTAAACAGTTATTTTATAAAGACAATGACCGATGATGCAAATGAACTAGAGGTTCATCTTAAAAATCATGATATACAAAAAATATTATCGGTAACTCATAGAGTTAAAGGGTCCGCAAGTGTAGCCAGCTGTAACTTCATAAGCTCTATTTGTAACTCGATTGAAACCTTTAGCCTATTCCAGAAAAACGAAAAAAACATATTAATTATGACGACACTGTTAATCGAAACGATTGGAGATGTAATAGAGTCGATGCAGAGGAACGTATAATGTTAAAAGAAAATAGCGCTAAATTTTTAAACGTTGAAGATAATATATTCCAAAGAAAAGCATTAACTATAATGCTCAATGAATTAGGTTACTATGATGTTACAGAAGCCTGTGATGGAGATGAAGCTAAAACTCTTATAGAGAATTTTAACTACGACTTTATAATCACAGATATAAAAATGCCAAAAACGAATGGTATAGAGTTATTATCATTCCTTAAGGAAATAAATTGTAAAAGTAACGTAATAATAATGACGTCGATGAATAATGAAGTGATAGAGTTAGTAGAGGCAATGAGTTATCACTTATGCTTTAACTCATTTGAAGTCACACCTAAACCATGTGATAAAGTGACTATTGACAACTTAATAAATAAATCTATAAACGCTTATGATAAAAATAAAATCATGACTAAACAAAGAGTAACTCTGACGTCGAGTGAATTTGAATCAGCACTAAAAAGTGGCCAAATCATAAACTATTATCAACCTCAAGTATCGGTAGATAATTATGAGCTACAAGGAATAGAGGCATTAGTCAGATGGCAACATCCTTCCTACGGCCTACTCTTACCGAGCGATTTCATGCATTTTTGCACAGATAAAGATATTGATATTCTTTTATTTGAAACTGTATTAAACAATGCCATTAACGATACAGTTGAGAACAACTTAAAATGTCAGCTATCAATTAACATTAGCCAGAAATGTTTAGAATCTGAACAACTTATTAAAAAATTATTAGATATTACAAATAGATATGACTTTGATACATCTACACTGACTTTAGAACTAACGGAATCTGAAGCATATAGTGAAACCTTACAAATGTTAACAAATTTGTGTAACTTGAAATGCCAGAATATCAAATTATCTATCGATGACTTCGGCACAGGATATTCGTCTTTACAAAAATTAGTTAACTATCCATTTCATGAATTAAAAATAGATAGAAGCTTTGTATCTACGTGCATTGAAAACAGTATCACAGACACTGTCACTCAGATGTCAATTGCACTTGGAAAACAACTTGGCCTTACAATTGTCGCCGAGGGTGTTGAGGATCTAAAGACCTTACAACACTTAAAAGCATATGGCATTGATACATGCCAAGGATTTTACACGGGTAAACCTATGTCTGCCATAGACATTCAACAGTATTATTAATGAGAATAAAAACTATGGATGACAAATTAGTCATACTCGTTGTCGATGATCACCCGATAATATGCAAAGCGCTGCAGTTGTTACTTGAACCTGAATGCTATATCTCCCAGGTATATTGCGCTGAAAACTATGATGATGCCGTGCGACTTTATAACCAGATTCAGCCTAATTTTATTATACTCGATGCAGATCTGGGCAGAAGCGCTAACAATGGATTCAAACTATTTACAACCTTGAAAAAATTAAACTTTAATGGCTATTCATTGTGCATGTCTGCTAATGACAACCCTTTACTATCAGAAGCGGCGCTAAATATAGGAATGAATGGTTTCATTGATAAACACCAATCATCAACCTCTATTACGAGTGCGGTCAAAACAATAATGTGTGGATATAGTTTTTTCAAACTACACACAGATAGAGTGTCATTATCTGAAAGAGAGGCTCAAATAATAACATTATTAATTAGTGGAGTAAAAAACAAAGAGATAGCTTTAACGTTAAATATAAGTCCAAAAACCGTATCCACATATAAAACAAGAATATTAAAAAAGTATAACGTCAACAATGTAATCGAACTGATAAAATATAGAAACACGACGAGATAAAAATGTTAAAAAATATATCTAACTCATTTTTAATAGCAATGGCTTTGGCAGGTTCACTCTCTGCTTACTACTTATTCACCGCCATTACATCCAATGATTTTTTGTTAAAAAAAAGTAACAAAAGAATAGCGTCAATCTTTGAGAATATTGTTGAAAACACTCAATTGAAAAATCTCGTCATAGAAATAATGATAGAAAATGGTGGCCATAGTGGAAAATTAACTTTTATGAATTTAGTTGAAAATCTCGCTAACACCAAAGGATTCAACTCATTTAATTATGAATATAAAGAAACCTATCTTGATGAATATATAGCAGATAGTGGAAACATGTTTGTTAGACATACTCTGACAAATATTAATAAAGAAAGCCACAATACTACTACAGTACAAAGTAAATGGTGCTGGGTAAAAACAGATTGTAAAAGCAAAATTTACACACCTCAAAAAACATCAAAACTGGATATTGAATACCAGAAATCTGGCGTCTTAAAAATAACAACTCCAATCATGAAAAATAATGATTTCATCGGTAAGTTAACTATAAAGCTGGATATGAAAGATTCAGAGATTTACAAAACACACAACATTAGCACTACCACTAGAGTTGATTTAAATAATTCATTAACAATCATAAATCTTATCGACAAAAATGCATTGTTTGGTGATCGATTTTCGTATGCAAAAACGTATTTTGTTAGCGAAAACATCATAATGGTAATCAACACTCCTTACACAATACTACTATTAGAAAACAAGAATGAAATAGCAGCTTTCTTTGTCATCACATTTATTTTATCATTAATAACATTAACACTTTTACATGAAAGAAAATACAATATTGAATTACAAGATAAAACATATAAAGATCCGCTAACAAAACTATATAATAGATTGTATTTTGACAGCAATGATTTTTTAACCAACAATAATAACCACTTGAAGGATGGAGGGAAAATAAGCTTAATTACTATAGATGGGAATAAAATAAAGAGCATAAATGATCAATATGGACATCTTGTTGGTGATGCCGCAATAAAACATATTTCAACAGCCATAAAAAGCTGTATTAGAGATTCAGATGTAGCGGTGAGAACGGGTGGAGATGAGTTTGTAATTGTTGCTCATTGTGACAAAAATGCAGCAAAAGAATTAAGTAATAGAATAAAATCCTCTGTAAAATCAAGAAAATTAAGTTTAATGAATATAACTATCACGATTAGTGCAGGCTACACTGAGTTAGCAGAAGACGAGTCTCTTGATAATGCAATTAACCGAGCTGATAAGTTATTATATATAGATAAGTCCAACAGCAAAGACAGCTCCTATGAGTTAGCTGACACGATGTAATAAAGTTTCTACAACCAGAACATATTTACTTATAAAAAAGTTATTACAATCAATTAAAGACTAAAATGAGCAAATTAAATATAAACACCGTCATCGTAGATGACTCCCCTTTGATTTTGACAAGTATTAAACTGTTACTCAGAGAAATAGGGATAAATGATCGACAAATATATACATGTAAAAGCTTTAATCATGCTCTAAAAACATGTGAAGTTGTCGATGTAGGGCTATTCATTTGTGACTTTAATTTAGGTCATGGACTCAATGGTTTAAGACTTCTTGATGAACTGAAACACCTAAATCTATTGCCAGGCTACGCCACCGTAATCATGCTGACAGGAGAAAAGAGTTCCCCCATAGTCTATAGTATTCTTGATTACCAGCCTGATAGCTATATTTTGAAACCATATAGCCCTAAAGACTTTAAGACCAGACTGATAAAGTGTGTCAACTTTAAACTTTATCTAAAGCAATTTTATATTGAAAATCATAATAAAAACTATAAAGAAGCCATACGTCTATTGGATTTATATTCTGAAAAACGTATTGATTACCAAAAGCAAATTACCAAGATAAAGGGTAATGTGTTGCAACAATGTAATGAATTCAAACTCGCTTATGAGCTTTATATCCGAGCTATTGAAACAGACAACGAAGACTGGGCTAAACTAGGGTCTATCAACTCGCTGATATCAATGAATAACATTAAATCTGCAGAGGATAGTTTGCATGATTGGTTAGGAAAAAAGGATCAAAAAATACCATTAGCGGCCTTTGATACACGCATAAAATTACTTCTGCTTTCAGATGAAATTATCAAAGCACAGGAACTATTAGAAACATGTAACATCCTAATACCAAATAATGCTGAACGATGGCTACTATTGGGGCATGTTTATTTTTCACAAAAAAAATATACTTTAGCAAGTAATACGTTTGAAAATTACAATGCCATGGTAAGTGGAACATTCCGAAATAATTTTGTCTCTTCTTACTTTTACCTTAGGTGTAAACTAATATTAAAAGACACTAACGTTAGAATGCTTATGGATAAATTCACCAAGGAAAATATATCCAACGAAAAGTTGGGAGCAGAAGAAAAACAATACTATTTATTGCTGCAAGCACATAACGACCTATTAACCGAAAAGTCGGAACCCGCTAAACAAAGAATTATTTCTATTGCAAAAAACTACAATGCACTTTCGATAGAATCATTAATTCACTTAATAATCCTTCTTGAATTGACCGGTAATAAAAAAGAATCATCTCAGATAAAAAATTTTGCTTTAGATACTTTGAAAAATAATTTTCCTAGCATTGAATCTCAAATTAATAAAAACACAATTTTAAACTTTAAATAATTACCAGCAATTTATAAAAAAGTTAAGCAAACTACAAATAAAAAGTAACAACGATTACTTTAACATTCATTTTAACATAAAACCGGTGAAACATTGATTGATCATCCGTGCCTAAATAGTTAATACGATCAAATTTCAACTATTGGCCTACAAACTAAAAAACACATACAATTCAATATTATAAAATCTAGCTTGGCTAACAAAAGCATTAGCTTCAATTTGGAAAGGTAGGATTTCCTAAATTGCAGCTCCAAACTGATAGTATGAATCCCAAGGTAGCTATGGGGGAATCATGTTATGCCGTTACAACAAACTAACTTAAAAATATTAATTGTGGAGCCAAATCCGTTACTTCAAGTTGGATTGTCAACAATTTTAAAAGAAAATTATCCTAACGCTGTGATCTCTGTAGCAGATGCGGTTCAAAAGGCTAATAGTATTATCTGTAAAGATACTGTAGATCTTGTCATATTAGAATCTGATATAGATAATTATGATGGATTCAATTTAATACAAAAAATCAATATTGAACAGCGACACTGTAAGGTATTATGTTATTCTAATGCTAATTTAAAGTTAGCATCTTCTCTCGCTCATCAACTTGGTGCAAAAGGTTTCATTGATAAAAACGCGTCTGCAAACGAAATTATTAGCGCTATAAACTGCTTACTCGCTGGATTCCTTCTATTTAAATCAGACAATGAAACCGATATTATGAAATTATCAAGACGTGAAAAGATGGTTTTTTTATACCTATCAAAAGGGTTAACAAATAAACAAATTTCTACTAAGTTATTCCTCAGCGAAAAAACAGTGAGCACCTATAAAGTAAGACTGCTTAAGAAATTAAATTGTAGTTCTTTGATAAACTTAATGCCTTATCAAGAAAATTTAATATCCACTTAAAATAGATACTTCAAGATTAATCGAATATATTTTTTATCGTCGCTACTATGTGTTTCTTTATGTTAGACTCAAGAAAGTTAGATTTAATATTCACACAGATTTTCAAGTTTAAATTAACGACATCATCTGGAAGAATAAAAGTTAACAACCCATCATTTGTATCGATTAGCTCAGCAGGCATTAACATAAAAAAGTCACTATTTTTTACAATTTTTTTAGCTGCAATAAAATCATCAACCTCAAGCTGACTACTTAACGTTATCCCACTGGAAAGCAGTGCATTAATAAAGAATTTTTTGTCTTCATTCCAACCATAAACGTTTGATAAAATAAATGGTCTATTATTAATATCTGAAACCGATGATATCGGATATTCATTACTCGTAATCACTGCAAGCTTTAAATTTTTGACTGGTATCTGACGAATACTTTGGCTTCTATCAATGTTAAATAGGTGCAACCCGATATCCACCTCTTCGTTAAGCAATGCACGTTCCGTACTTTCTCCCCAATTTTTGATGTAGAGCTTAGCTTTCGGGAATGCGGACCTTAAATTGCTATATATTTTGTCGCCATATAGACCGCAAAGATGACTATTAATCATCACCTTTATCTTCCCTTGATACTCGGCAGGGCTATACTCCGCTGGATACAAAGCGGTTTCTATTTCAGCAAAATAATTTTCTAATTTTGGTAACAACTCCCGAAGGTAAGGAGTCAGTTCATTCTTACTTCCAATGCGAACGAGCAGAGGATCACCCAGTTGCTCTCTTAGCTTTGTAAGGTCCTTGCTGATAGAGCCCTCTGAGCGATCTAATCTTGCCGCTGCAACTTTCAGCGTAGCACTTTTTGAAATGACAATTAGATTGTTGAGTAAATTATAATCTATGTTCATATTCGCTTCCTAGCGACAAGTGTATTTAAACTAATGAAGAGCTCTATCTAACTAATAATACTTCTTTAAAAATTTAACAACAAATCATGATAATACTAATAAATTTCGGCTTATTTGCTAGCCCATTCAAACGTGCAAGATATTGACCTGAGCTACATAGATTACGGATGTGATAACTCAGCTATTTGAGTACTGTAAAATATAATTTCATATTCGAAATTTGAGACTTCGATCGATTAAAGCTTAATACTATTGATAAGTGCATCCATTGTGTCTTAACCAACCACCTTGATGATGTCCTTTGGGATCATGATGAGTCCAGTGCACAACACCACCGCGGCTGTTCCACTCATATTGACCCGAAAAGCTAACATTATCACCAACATTAAGGCTGTCGATACGCGGCGCTAAGTCGATATTATGGGCCACCAGCAATGTCTGACCTGTCGATAACCGCAGAATAAACTTCTGGTGACGACTGCCCTCATTATCATCGGCTAATAATTTTGTCACCCGACCTTGGCTCTGAACCATCACGCCGCTTTGTTGCAACTCAAATGCACTGGCTATCACGCTGTCAGCGTTAACCTTGCCATCAATGTTAGCGGTATCGGCTAGGGTAGAGCCTGCCTCGATGGTAGTCTCATCTGGCGTAAACCAAAAACGTTGATATAGTTCGCTGCCTAGCGCCAGCAGCAATATCATCACTAGGATACGCAGCACAATGCCAATTAATGGGGATTGCGATGAATGCTTTCGTTTGCTTTTATGCTTAGTTGTTCGCTGAACACTTTGCTTAGAATGAGCGTCAGACGAAGGGAAAGCCTTAGCCGTTGAGTTCGAATCGACAAAATGAGGCGCTACACCATCTATGCGCGCATTGATTGCTGCGCGTTTACCATTTGGTTGCGCTTCTATTTGAAAATAAACCATATCGCCAACGACAGGACGCCTACTCATATGACGTAGCGTTTTAGCATGAATAAACAGCTCATCAGGTTCGGACTGACTATCACTGGGTTCGACCTTAATAAAGCCATAGCCTTTATCATCTTTCCAGCGTACTAATGTCCCTTTTCTTATCGAAGCCGTCATCGATTATCCAGTAGCTAATTAGTTTCCCTAAACATCACAATATCATATCGATTTCCTATCTGTTATCACTAAAGAGATGAAGCCTTATCAACCTAAAAAACATTTAGACATCTAGATGGCCGAGTGATATGTTCGATACTTACTCAAAGGAATAGGAATGGATAAACGATGAAACTTGAATCACTAGCACTGCATCACGGGTACGAATCTGAAGCAACCACCAAAGCCGCTGCGGTACCTATTTATCAGACGACCTCTTATACCTTTGATGACACTCAACATGGTGCCGATCTTTTCGATCTTAAAGTGGCGGGAAATATCTACACCCGCATAATGAACCCGACCACCAATGTCTTAGAGCAGCGTCTCGCCGCCATCGAAGGCGGTATTGGTGCATTAGCAGTTGCATCAGGCATGGCAGCCATCACCTACGCCATTCAAGCCTTAACACAAGTGGGCGACAATATCGTCAGTACGAGCCAGCTCTACGGTGGCACCTACAATCTATTTGCACACACTCTGCCACGTCAAGGCGTTGAAGTACGCATGGCGGCGTTCGATGATTTTGCGGGTTTAGAAGCACTGATCGATGATAATACCAAGGCGCTGTTTTGCGAGTCTATTGGTAATCCTGCCGGGAACATCGTCGATATCGAACGTTTAGCCGAAATAGCCCATAAATATGGCGTGCCATTGATGGTCGATAATACGGTGGCAACGCCAGTATTGTGTCGTCCATTTGAGCATGGGGCCGACATCGTGATTCATTCGTTAACCAAGTATATTGGCGGTCATGGCACTACCATTGGCGGCGCAATTATAGACTCAGGAAAATTTGACTGGGCAGCTCAGCCTAAGCGTTTTGCACTGCTAAATGAACCCGATCCATCCTATCATGGTGTTGTTTACACTGAGGCCTTCGGACCAGCCGCCTTCATCGGACGTTGCCGCGTGGTTCCACTTAGAAATACTGGGGCGGCGCTGTCACCTCAAAGCGCATTTTTATTACTCCAAGGGCTAGAAACCTTAGCCTTAAGAATGGAGCGCCACTGTAGCAATGCATTAGCGCTGGCGACATACCTAGAACAACACCCTAAAGTGAGCTGGGTTAATTATGGGGCCCTTGAAAACAGCCCATATAAAGAAAATTGCAACAAAATTACTGATGGTAAAGCCTCTGGCATTATTAGTTTTGGCATTAAAGCCAACTCTCCCGATGAAGCTAAATCTGCTGGAGGGCGCTTTATCGATGCACTGCAAATGATCTTACGTCTGGTCAATATTGGCGATGCTAAATCGCTGGCTTGCCATCCTGCGACAACCACCCATAGACAACTCGATGCCCGAGAGCTCGCCAACGCAGGTGTATCAGAAGATTTAATCCGTATCTCGGTTGGGATTGAACATATCGACGACATCATCAAAGATGTGGCTCAAGCATTAGATAAAGCGATATAACGCGATCAAAGTCGGTAATATTGCTTCAATACGCCAAGTATTCATTATTACTTGGCGTATTTTTGCTTTAAGTTAATACCCATCAGTATAAGAAAATGATCGCCTTTAATGCTAAATCATCGCTGAGCGATCACACCGTTACACTAATGGGTATCACTTCATCTATCGTTTGATAAACGCCTATTTAAAATTTGCAGTCAAAATATGTTAAGGGTCTATACTTATTGTCAGGATGAACAAAGTAAGCTCTACCTTGATTATGCTAAGTTCAGGCTACTGAACGTCCTTGTTGATAATTGCGTGCCAAAGGAGCGGCCATGAATCACAAACCTTTAGACATAGGCCAACATTCGTCAGCGATGAATAAGTTAGTTTATCTCCATTTATGCACTCAAGAAAAAATCCCTGAAATTTCACGCATTGCCGTAGCCCTTTATGATCATGATACCGATAAGGTCAAAACCTTTATCTACAGCGGTAAACCCTCTCCATTAAATCACTATGAGGCAAAACTGTGCGACTGTTATTCACTTAACGAAATAGCAACCTCCAATAATGCAAGAATAGAGCAAGATTTACGAGTTTTCTGTAATAGTAAACACCGACATGCACAATTAATATATGAAGCAGGTTACCGCAGCAGTTATACGATTCCGGTGATCTATAGTGGTGAAATGTTAGGCTTTATCTTCTTCAATGCCGATATTGAAGATGTCTTCGACCAGCGCTGTATTGAATACCTAGATCTTATTGGTAACCTGCTGGCATTGATCTTAATCAACGAGCTTTCAGAGATAAAGACCTTAGCCTCAACCATGCAAACCGCAATAGATGTGACGCATTTCCGCGATCCAGAAACTGCCGAGCATTTATCAAGAATGTCGCATTATTCACGGCTTATTATATTAAAAGTTGCTGACATACATCAGCTCAATGATCATTTTGCCGAACACGTGTTTCTGTTTGCACCGCTGCATGATATCGGCAAAATAACAGTGCCAGATAGCATTCTATTTAAACCCGGTCCGCTGACAACACAAGAGCGCCAAGAGATGCAAAAACACTGTCAATCAGGCTTAGACCTCATCGACAAGTTACTCAATAATTATCATCTCAATAACTTAGACCACACCCAAATACTGCGCAACATAGTGATGTATCACCATGAAACCTTAGATGGGCAAGGTTACCCAAGTGGTTTAATGGGTAACGATATTCCAATTGAAGCAAGGGTCGTTGCAGTAGCGGACATATTTGATGCACTGACTAGCGTTAGGCCCTATAAAAAGGCATGGAGTAATCAAGAAGCTTATGCGGAACTTGAAAAATTAGCAGGAACAAAGCTTGATAGAGATTGTGTCAATGCACTCATTAACGCCCATGATGAAGTGATGACGATACAAGCGACCTTCTCACAAACACAACTTTAACAAAAAGCGGCCAATGCATAATACATGGCCGCTAATACAATCTAGCTTAATCTAAACTCATTTAAAAACGGCCAATAACGCCAAGATTCATATTCACACCATTCAGCGTTTGTTAGATAGTTGATACTAGGCTCATGGTGAAAAGCATGATCTTGCGCTGCAATAGCGCTCATGTTGCTAAGATTTAGAAGAATGACAAAAGAGAAGTCAAATAAATAGCTAAATCAATCCGTCGAATAATGATATTTAAGTCGGTTTAATACCTTGCTCCCCTAACGAGGCCTGATTAATAGAAGCGCTGTTACAAATACAATCAATAACGAATCAAATGCCGCGACCCCGCTCAAAAACCAACACGACAACAAAAACACAGCGGTAGCGCTCCAGCTGAAACAACTTTCTAATCAACGATCAACTCAAATTATCCTTGGTGTTGTACTTGTTTTGACTTGAGTTTGTTATCAGTAAGCTGTTTTTGCGCGTTTAAAATTTGCATTCCAGCGGTAATGGCGAGTACCGCCTTAGACTTAAACTCGCGGCAATAAAGGGTATAGACCACCACCAGACTCGCAATAATAAACAGCAGTGGATGAAAAAACCAACTTAGTACTGCCATGGCAAAATAGTAAGACCGCAATCCATAGTTATAAGAATGTGCAGCCTGATCTTGTACTATCGCCATCTGACTAGCGTACTCCATCAGCGCTGTATTCGTGCCGCTCTTATCTATAGGTGTCGCCCCAATCATGACATTCAAAAATCCATATTGACGCATCGACCAGGTAAACTGGAAAAAAGCCATTACAAAAATAAAGGTCAATAGACCTAACTTAAGTTGAATAAGCAGGTGTATCGGTGGCGCTGTCAGCGGAATAGAAGCAATCACACTTTCTAGTCGCTCAACCTGTGCAAAAAGCGTTAATACACCAGCGAGAACCAGCATTGTTGTAGATGCAAAAAAGGTTATATTTCTTTCTAAATTAGCAAGTAGTGCCGCCTCACCAACCCTGACCTCTCGGCCAATAAGTTGATGCATCCAATGAATTCGGTGCTGGTGTAAACATTTAGCGATACAGTTAGTCGTTTTAGCTTTCTTGCGCGCAAAGCGAGCATAACCAATCCAGCAAGTAAAAAAACAGATCACAGCAATAATATCGAGCAACGAATAACTCATGGTCGGATAACACCTTAAATAACGCCTTAAGTGGCTGGGAATAAAACTATATTTAATATAAATGGAATTGGATGATACGCAATCAATATCATAATGATTCAACTTAATGATTTTTATCAGCCTGAAAGCAATTCTTCACTGACAAAGTGAAATCATCTGTTATAGAATCAACTTAACAAAAGCGACACCAATATTCACACACAAGAAACAACCTATCAACAATTGAACCATTAAGAGTCGAATAGTAAAGGATTATTTATGCAGTTACTCACTAAAACCCTATTAAGCAGCTTTATGCTATCAAGCCTAATATTAACAGGATGTAGCGGTGGCGGCAGCGATACTGGTAGTAGCTCAAATAATAACGGCTCTATTGGCACAGGCAGCACCTTAAAATGGGTTGAAGGTGAGTTTCCCCCTTATCAGCAATTAGCCAATCAATGTGCGGTCAACAATTCAAGTTATGGATTAAATGAAAAACTCTGGTTGCGCTCTTGGAGTAACGACACCTATTTATGGTACAACGAAATTATCGATAGAGATCCAGCACCTTACGGTGTCATTGAATACTTCCAATTATTAAAAACCACCGAACTATCTGCATCGGGTAAAGAGAAAGATAAATTTCACTTCTCTATGCCAACCAGCGAATGGGAGCAACTCAACCAATCTGGAGCCTCGGTGGGATACGGTTTAAACCTCTATCTGCAACAAGCCAGCGCAGATGTTGATAGGAAAGTGACCGTAACCTATACCGAACCTGGGACTCCTGCGACCAATGCTAATATCGCTCGGGGCGCCGTTATCGTGAGCATTAATGGCGTCAGTGTAAAAGACGCCAACGATACGGCTTCAATCAACACCCTCAATCAAGGTTTATTCCCGACAACTGCGGGACAACAAACTCAGTTTTCTATCTTAGACCTGGGAGCCGCTCAGCCCCGAAATGTCACTCTTACGGCACAAACTGTGGTCTCAACCCCTGTACAAAACGTAAAAACAGTGGCTACGCCCACGGGGAACGTAGGCTATATGCAGTTTAACTCTCACATTGCTACCGCAGAACGTGGACTGGTCGATGCGATCACTGAACTAAAAACCCTTGATGTAAAGGATTTGGTACTCGATCTTCGCTATAACGGCGGTGGACTGCTAGCACTTGCGAGTCAGCTCGGTTATATGATTGCAGGTGAACAAGCAACCGAAAACCGTATCTTTGAACGCAGCACTTTTAACGACAAATACCCAACAACAGATCCTGTCACCGGAGAATCACTAACGCCGATGCCATTTATAGATCAATCCATCGGATTTAATTCAGGCCTACTCGGTGCAGGCCAAGCCTTACCTTCACTTAATTTACAGCGCCTCTATGTCCTAACCACCGATAGTACCTGCTCAGCGAGTGAAGCCCTCATAAACAGCTTACGCGGCATTGATATTGAAGTGATTCAACTGGGCGGCACAACTTGTGGTAAGCCTTATGGTTTCTATCCAACACCTAACTGCGGCGAAACCTACTTTACCGTGCAATTTAAAGGGGAAAATGACAAGGGCTTTGGTGACTACTCCGATGGTTTTGTTCCTAGTACCAGCCCAACACTGGCGAGCGAAATCAAGGGCTGCCAGTTAACAGATGATTTAAGTCATGCATTAGGTGACAAGGAGGAGCGATTGCTCTCAGCGGCTCTCTATTACCGAGACAACAATCGCTGTCCAACGGCTCCAGCCTCTGTAGCGAAAGCCCCGGCTAAGCCACAATTTGTTGACCAAGGTTACATACTCGAAGATACCCGACTACAAAATGTGATGTTTAATAATCGCATCTTAACTCAGGTGAAACAGTAGCCATGATAAAGCCGCGCCTTATTAACTGTGTGTTAGGTCTCACCCCATTCCTGTTAATGGGGTGCAGTCTGCAGGCTGATGATAGTCAGACTGCAACCGCATTACCCGCTCCGGTACCAGCCTTGGTCACAGAGCCTAGCGCCGAGAGTATCAATGAACTGGAAATCGCCATCGCGAACTTACTGAAAATGGAACAGGTGACGATTGCCGATAATGCATTTACTCGCAATAGTCGCCTCTCTTTAGAGCGAGCGCCTCATACCGATCCTAATGGTCAGTTACTGATGGGGCGAAGCTTTGAACTCCCTGAAATTGTGCAGCTGTGGATCAGTGGTGATAAATGCTTTTTGACCGATAGCAACAACCATCGCAGCCCCCCACTCACCCACACTCTATGTCAGGCTGAATGATTAAACTTATTTGCTTGCAAGGACATGCCACTCACAAATAAGAGTGTACGCCTAACACAATGGCTGCTTTCCCCAAAGTAGCCATTGTTTATTTTACAGCTTTGCTCAATCGATGGTCAGCACTAACTTTATAGCAATATGTGACACCTTTTAGCCATCTAAGCCTTCGTCCCCCCTAGATCTACACTTATAGACCTTGCCTTGATCCCATTTTGTCTGAAGAACAAGACCCCATCCACTAATAATATTTAGAACCGTCCGCACTGAGTTAGTACATATCCGTCTAAATGTAACAATTGTTACAGTGATAATATCCCGCCAATTGAATTGTTTCCCATCTATATTAAGAGGTCTTATGCGTTTAGCTGTTACCGCATTGGCAGTGTCATCTGCACTAATTATTCCTACCGTTCACGCTGAAGAGCAACAAGCCAGCTTCGAAAAAATCGAAATTATAGGCTCACGTATCGCGCTGCGCACAGCAACAGATAGCGTTGCTCCAGTGGACATTATCACCGCAGAGCAGCTTGAGTCGACGGGGATGACAGAAACGGCTAAAGCATTGCAATTTGCTGCACCAAGCTACAGTTTTCCTTTCTCATCGGTAACCGATGGTTCCGATGCTGTGCGCCCCGCAAGCTTACGTGGTCTATCACCCGATCACACCTTAGTACTCGTTAACGGTAAGCGTCGCCACGGCTCAGCCCTTGTGCATCTTAGTGGCACTGTTGGTAAAGGCTCATCCAACGTCGACTTAAACGCAATTCCAATCACGGCCATCAAGCGTATTGAAATTCTCCGTGATGGCGCATCGGCGCAATATGGTTCTGATGCCATTGCTGGCGTCATCAACGTGGTACTAAAAGACGGCAATCAAGGCGGTAGTGTGTCTGCTCAGGCAGGACAAACCTACTTAGGAGATGGTGAACAATGGCGTGTTGGTGTCAACCACGGTATAAATTTAAGTGACGATGGTTTTGTTAATATTTCTCTCGAAGCCCACCACAAAAATAGTACTAACCGTGCAGGATTAGATCCGCGCCAACAATATCCAGAGTTATCTGACGACTCACCCGACCCTCGCGAAGCCACTTTTAACCGCAAGAGCCACCAAGTGGGTGATGCTGAATATGACAACCTAGGCTTATTTATCAATACGGCAAAGTCTATATCAAATAATGGCAAGCTCTACGCGTTTGGCGGCATCAGTCAACGCGAAACCAAATCTGGCGCGTTTTATCGCAGAGCTATCGATAAACGTAACCTAACCGAAGTTTATCCCGATGGTTTCTTACCGCAGATAAACCCTAAAATTATCGACGCCTCATTGGTATTTGGCTATGAATTCAGTCTAGACAAATGGAATATTGATGCCTCAATAGGCCATGGTGAGAATTCATTTAACTACAATATTGATAACACCTTAAATGCATCCTTAGGCCCGACGAGCCCAACCGAGTTTGATGCCGGTACACTAACGACCCGTGAAACTAATGTAAATGTCGATGTATCGCGCTATTTTTCCTTTGTAAATGATTCGGAGATCCTGTTTGCAACGGGTATTTCATGGCGTAAAAACGGCTACCAAATTGAAGCGGGTGAAAGTGGTTCATACATCAATGGCGGTTATGATAACCGCGCCGCAGGTAGTCAAGGTTTTACCGGTTTTACCCCTGAATCAGAGGTCGATGAAACCCGCGACAATACCGGTGTGTATGCAGAACTAGAAAACCAGTTAACCGATGATTTCTATTGGGCCGCCGCACTACGTTACGAAAACTATTCTGACTTCGGCGGCAATACCAGCTGGAAACTGGCAGGTCGTTATGACTTTACCGATAGCTTAGCGCTACGCGGAACAATTAACACAGGCTTTAGAGCACCGAGTGTACAACAACTGTACTTTAGCAATATCTCAACCTTGTTTAATCCAGATCCTATTACGGGTCAGCTAGTGCCGATGGAATCGGGTACCTTCAACACTCTATCACCTGTGACTAAAGCACTGGAGATCAATGAACTCGATCCTGAATTATCGCAATCTTTTAGTTTGGGTCTGGTATACCGCAATGATACAGGTTTAGCGCTTACATTAGACGCGTATCAAATCACTGTGGATGACCGTATTATTCTGTCGAGCTCTGTCACCGCAGACGATTCCCCCTCAGTTGCGCAAGCACTAGCCGGAACCAATGCAGAGTCAGCACGATTCTTCATCAACGCTGTCGATACTCGTACTCGAGGTGTTGATCTTGTGATAAGCCAAGATTTTGATATCGGTTCGTGGGGGGATTTAAGGACAAACTTAGCCTATGCCTATAATAAAACTGAGATCCAAAACATTCATTTTCCACAGGTCTTGGATGGTATAGGTGAAGAGCTATTTGATCGTATCGAACAAACGCGAATGACCTCTGCTACACCAAATAACACTGGCAATATTGGTATTACCCATGAATTAGGTGATTTCAAGACCAATATGCGTCTTAGTTACTTTGGTGACTATACTGTGGGCTATTCAACTGGCGATGTGAATTACAGCGATCAATGGGTGATGGACTTATCGGTGCGATATGCTGCTACCGATGCATTAAGCTTCACCGCTGGAGCACAAAACCTATTTGATGTGTACCCAGAGAAACGTCCAGATAGCAATAATTACAATGGCATCTTCGTATATCCGTTAACCAATACTCCATTTGGTTTCAATGGTGGTTACTTCTTCTTAGAAGCAAAATATACCTATTAAACCATCATTGTCTCATTCTCCTAAAACAGGCCTCTAAACGGCCTGTTTTTTTATCTCTAGAAACTCATTCAAGGCGAAGAACGATGGAACGCTTGCCCATTGTGAGGCCGTTCAACACCGAAGTAGGATGCCCATAAAGGCGATAGCACAAGCAACTTGTTCCTGCTGACTAGCTATGTGAAAATCAATGGCAATAAAATAGAGGATGTAATATGGCACAGCAACCGAGTCACACCGATGCCGCAGAAAGTGGTCTCAAGCAAGCAAGCGAAGAAGTAAAACTCGCTGTCGATCTAATTTACCTGCTCGAAACTCATGAGATTGCACCCGAGGTAGCATTAGCGGCATTAGATATCGTGAAGCAAGATCTACAAGGGAAGTTGAATAAAAAGTAATGAAACCAAGCTTAGCGGCACCACCTCCAGTCTCCCGCTAGTGCTCCTGCAGATATTCTCCTCTTAATATCCAAACACAGACCTAGTTTATAAAAAAACGCAGCCTTAGCTGCGTTTTTGGATTAATTAATAAAACTATTTATTTAGAACACAACGGTTGCATCAGCAGTACAAGTTGAAGTACCAGCATCACAGGCTTTATAAGTGTATGTTCCGCCGCCCTTACTACTGATAGTGTCTGTATAAGTGCTGTTAGCAGAAGTTGTGGTAATTTGATTACCATCACGATAAACATCAACATTAGCGCCAGCTGCACCGCTGAAGGTTAAATCAACTTTCTTCACGCCTTTGCTTTTATAGCCATTAGCAGCAATAGAGAAATCTCCACCAGTTCCACCACCATTATCGCCACCAGCGCAACCATTGGCAGTGAGGTATGCATCTGCCGCAGCGGCCTGAACGATACCGTAACCGAAGTAGACATCTTTACCTGCTGCACCACCATCAAGAGCGGTTGCTTTCAGCGCTTCACGGATCTCACTACCAGTACATTGGTTATGATTAGACCACACAAGCGCAGCAATACCTGATACCGCTGGCGTTGCCATTGAGGTTCCACTCATAAAACCGTAATCGGCAGTGCTAATGTCAACCGTGACAGACGTTGCCGCCGTTAACGCCGCGCGATCCTCTTGCGCCGTGCCCACTGCGGGAATAGTTGTCGCATTAGTATCGCCTAATGTACCGTACAACATCCCTGGTTCATTGTTGATGATAACAGCACCGATACCACCAGAGTTTTCACAGTTAGCCACTTTATCGTGGAAAGAAATAATACCGCGGTCGATAATACACACATTCCCGTTGGCACCAGCATCTGTAGCTTCGGCGGTTCCCATAAAGTATGTGTTACCAGTTACTGTGCCTGAATTTTCCATTGCACTACTCGCGACATAACCACCATCAGCAGTCAGATTGGAGGCCGTAGCCATGCCAGCAGGATAAGTTGACAGCGTATCAACACCTCCAGCAGTAACTTCAACACAGATAGTTTCATCTATGGTGGCTCTTTTACCACGACCAGATGTACATGAAGGATACTGAGAGAAATCTGCGATATTATTATTCGCATCATTTGCACCCACCATCATCACTGATGGATAGCCAGCAGGATATGAACGAACGCTATTACCATCGTTACCGGCTGCGGCAACAACTAAACCACCAGCATCAACGAAAGCTTGAAACGCATTGGACTCCGTAGAATTAGCACCGCCACCACCTAAACTCATGCTAATGATGTTCGCACCCGCAACACTACACAGATTAGCCGCATGTGCTAGATCTGATGAATAGCCCCATCCTTCAGCATTAAACACTTTAATGATGTGCATATCAACGCCAGGCGCCATACCAACAACACCTATATTATTATCGGCCGCACCAATTGTACCCGCGACGTGAGTGCCATGTGGGCCACCATTTTCATTCCAATTACCGGTACCAGAATCATTATTACCGCTAATATTATTCCAAACAAAATCAGGATTAGATGCATCAAGCCCGGAATCAATGATACAGACCTTCATCCCCGCAGCGCTGTTAAAGCTAATTTTATCGGCTTGAGATTGATACACTGCATAGGGAGTAATCTGCTGTGTCATTGGATTACCAGCATCGTCACTAAACCCCATTAAGCGGCGACGTTGATCTGCTTCAACCAATTTGACATGAGGATTGTTTAGTAACCCTTTCACCTGCGCCAAATCTTTACCGCTGAATGTCGCAGCAATAAAGCCATTGCCATCGACATGGATCTGCGCGCCAAGCTTCTTTGCTAACGCCTTAACGACACCTTTATTGCCATTTTCCACTTGGATGATGTAACGGTCATCATCAGCAAAAGCCTGTGTTGAAATGCCAACGCTAATTGCCATCACGGCACTTGCTAATTTAGCTAACTTCATGAAAATCTCTCCATTATATTTTTTATTAAGAGTTGCTTGTTAGAATGTTGTTTTAAACAGCAAATACCACGACATTTAAATCTTCCATTGCGACCATATATGATATTTACCGCTAGCAAACGAAAACAAACCTATCACAACAACTTAAAAACAACAAACAATCAACAAAAAACAAACATATATTGCATTATAGTGCATTTGGCATAGGCAGTACGGCTAAAATGAGAAAATAATAACGTCTATGCGTAATGAAAATGAGCTTAATAACAGGCCAAAAATAATGATTCAAGCGGTGACTCGCGTAGAAGACGTCGGTAACCAATAAGGTAGATATCCTCCTCAACACGTTTTGACAATGTACAGATGATCAGAAAAAAGCATTATTGATGCCTTTCGACCCAATGACTGCAAGCTGTTCTAACCTCAATCTAGTACTAAGTCTGTGACTAGGTCTGATACTCAGGCTAGTCGTTAGCATTTCAAGGTCAAACTCCCAAAAAACTCACAGAGCATCGACTATCGCTTGTTATTCATCCAGAAGGTAAAGGATTTTATAGAATCGCTTTAGAGTTGATTCAAGGCTGATATACTAGCGAAAGAACTAACTAATAATGATGATATTAAAATGAGTGATAACAATCCGCTGAAAACTCAAAAAATGGATTTTTCAGCCATAAATAAAACCACAGCCAAGTCGTTCAATGAGCAAAAAAATCTGATTAAGAGGCTGTTCAAAGGTAACACCGTTCAGTGTGAAGTGTGTAAACAACCACTGCAATTGATTGTGCCAACCGATAAGCAAGCTAGCGGTAAATATGGCGTTTTTTGTAAAAATGGCTGCACCGATATTGAGCTAGAAATGGAAATGATCGCCTAACTAAGCCAACAGCAAACGAGAAAGCAATATGAATGCAGCCATCATTGGCGCGACCGGATTAGTCGGGAAGCAACTATTAAGACGACTTGTTGCTGATGAAAGATATCAAAATGTCTGGGTGTTAGGACGACGAGCGCCTACTTTCGATGATCCCAAATTGGTATTTCAGTCAATTGAGCTGGATACGCTTGAGCAACTCACTTGCCCCTTTCCCATTGACCATGGTTTTTGCTGTCTTGGCACCACTATGAAGCAAGCAGGCAGCAAAGCGGCATTTTGCGCGGTTGACCAAGATGCGGTGATCCAATTCACCCAGCTTTGCAATGCCAGTAAAACTGCTGTCATTACAGCACTGGGAGCGGATGCTAATAGCCGTGTGTTTTATAACAAGATCAAAGGTGAAACTGAGTTAAAGCTTACCACTTGGGCATTAGAGCAAGCCAAAGCCCTGCTGTTAGTACAGCCAAGCTTACTGCTAGGCCAGCGCAGCCATAGTCGAATACTCGAAGATATTGGCCAGTATCTCATGCCTGTTATCGCGCCATTAATGCTAGGTCACTTAGCGCAATATCGCCCCATAAAGGCCGAAATTGTCGCCGAGGCAATGCTGTTTACGCTGCATAAAATGGAGCCCAAAACCATATCGACATTAAACAATTTGAAAATGCTCAACATGAAGCTCTGACCTATGTTCCCTCGCCAATTAACGCTATACTCCGCGCCTTTTCATCATTAGACCTCAGCCTGAATTGCTATGCGCTTATTAAAATCAACCACTCATCCCGCTCTCAATAGCCAACAGGCAAACGCGAAAGGCTTTCATCGCCAAGCCGCACGCGGCATTATTTTACGCGGTGAAGATATTCTGATGCTCTATACCGAGCGCTATCACGATTACAGTATTCCCGGTGGCGGTGTGGATGAAGGCGAGGATATTCGTCAAGGCTTAATACGTGAACTCGAAGAGGAGACAGGCGCCCACGCCATCTCTATTGTGTCTGAATTTGGTCGTTATGTAGAATACCGCCCTTGGTATAAAGATGGCTTTGACTTTGTTCATATGGAGTCATTTTGCTTTGTTTGCACCATAGGTGAAACCCTAGGAGACACAAAACTCGAAGCCCATGAAATTCAAAATGGCATGCATCCAGTTTGGATTAACATCCATGATGCCATCGCCCACAATGAGCACACTATGGCCCATAGCGATAAGAAAGGGATGTCGATAGAGCGCGAAACATTTCTGTTAAAGCGAGTTGTCACAGAACTACTCTAGCGAATAGTTACTCGAACAAAAAGGCGCAAATAGCGCCTTTGTGGAGAAGGTTAAAACAGCAGTTTTGACTATACAGTTAACGCTTGTGATGTTTAGTAATAAACCTATCCAACTGATTACCAAAGGCTTGTTTCTCACTTTGGCCTATCGCTGCGGGCCCACCTGTTTGCACACCACTGGCGCGCATGGTGTCCATAAAGTCACGCATATTTAGGATAGATTTGATATTTTGCGTGGTATATAACTCACCTCTTGGGTTTAACGCAAAGCCCCCCTTATCTATCACCTCTGACGCCAGCGGAATATCGGCTGTTATCACTAAATCTCCGGCATCGAGACGTTTAACAATCTCATCATCGGCCACATCGAAACCTGATGATACTGTCACTAAATTGATGAAACGTGACGGCGGGATGCGCATTGCATGGTTAGCCACTAACGTGACCTCAATTTCGGCGCGATCGGCGGCGCGAAATAGCATCTCCTTTATCACCCCAGGACATGCATCGGCATCGACCCAAATTTTCATTTATCCCTCCAACTCGCTTGAGCAAACACCTATACGCGTATCCATTATGCCCTTGGTTCATACCGGAGGCAGTGCAATGTGCATACATCATTCATTAGCGGCGACTATAGCATAAATCCGCTTAACGCCTAAAGCTGCCCTTCCCCATCTAAACCTGTACTGAAGAAACACTTTAATAAAAAATATGGTATTTTTATCCCACAATCAGGCTTTTATCAGTAATTAATCATTATGAAAGTGGTTACCAAAAACGTACCAGCAGCTATATTTACCCCCGACACCTTCGCCTTCTTGGCCCAGCTCGAAGCCAACAACCACCGCGACTGGTTTAAAAGCAATCAAGCTGACTATGAAGCTAAGGTACGCACGCCTGCGCTACAATTTATTGAGACAATGGCGCCGCATATTCAGCAGCTCTCACCTCGTCTAACTGCGGTGGCAAAAAAGGTGGGTGGCAGCCTAATGCGTCCCCAGCGTGATGCTCGCTTTAGCAAAGACAAAACCCCCTATAAAACGAATGTCGGTATTCAGTTTCGTCACTTCCAAGGCAAGGACGTACATGCACCTGGTTTTTACCTGCATATTGCAAACGACGGCTGCTTTATCGGTGCTGGCATTTGGCATCCCGACGGTAAGGCGTTAAACCAGATTCGCAGCTGTATCGTTGACAACCCCAATGCCTATAAACAAGCTTTAAAACAACTGATGGATGCAGGTTTCGCCCTAGAGGGAGACAGCTTAATCAGGCCGCCTAAAGGACTTGATAAAGACCATCCAATGATTAGTGAGCTTAAGCGCAAAGACTTTATCGCCATCAAGGCCATCAGCACAGAGCAACTACTTGGCAACGACTTTGCTCTCTGGTGTAGCGAGCAATTTAGCCAAGCTAACAAGCTCATGGGTTATCTTTGCTTTGCATTGGATTTAGATTATTAAAAAATAGGGATATTAGATGAACAAACAATTAACGATTAAAACAATCATAAAACCACTAACGGTATTAATTAGTGTCGGTCTCTTCAGCGCCTTACTATCTGGCTGTACCAACCCAAACACCCCAGCAGGTGAAGAAGGTTATGTATTCGAAAAACCGAGAATTTTTGGTTCTGGTGGATATCGCGGCAGTCTGATTGGACCTAGCAACTATGGGGTATCATTATGGCGTAACGAAATTATTAATATCGATATGCGGCCAAATACCTACACCGAAAACTTCAAGATACTGGCCAATGATGATCTCAACATCAGTTTCAATTTTCATGCAGTCATCGCTATCAAATCAGGCTCAGTCAGAGAAGTGGTTGAACAATATGGCGCAGAAAACTGGTACATCCGCTTTGTGCGTGAAACCTTCAGAACCTATGTCCGCGATGAAGTGCAGCGCTATGATAGTGTTGCCCTGAAAGAAAACCGTTCAAAAATCGCTGAATCGGTCGAGATAAAACTCAAAAACTACCTTAAAACATCACCGTTTCAGCTCAGAAACGTAGTAGTAGGCAATATCAACTATCCAGAGATTGTGGCGATTGCGGTGGAGAAAAAACTTGCCGCGCAGCAGCTGCTCTCTGAGAAAGAAACCCAAAAAGAGATCGCGCAAAAAGATGCCGAGATCCGCATTGAAGAAGCCAAAGGTATCGCCGAGGCACAAAAGATTATCAACACCACCTTAACCCCGAATTACCTGCAACATGAAGCCATTAATGCCCAATTAAAAATGGCTGATTCGCCCAATCATACAACGGTATATATCCCTGTTGGAACCAACGGTATTCCGCTGATTAAAGGCGCGAAATAGCTTACAAAAGGAGATGGATCAATGAAACTGTACGAATTAGCCATGACCCCAAGTGCAAGACGCGTCAATATTTTCCTCAATGAGCTGGGAATTGAACTTGCTCGTGAAAGTCTCAACCTTCGTGCTGGTGATAACCTCAGCGATGAATTTAAAGCTATCAGTATCAATGGCCGCATTCCAGTACTTGAGCTTGATGATGGGCAAACCTTATGTGAATCCATGGCAATATGCCGCTACTTTGACGAACTCAATCCAGCGGAGCATTCGCTATTTGGCAATACCCCTCTGGAAAAGGCACAGGTTGAAATGTGGCAGCGGATCTGTGAACTGCAAGGCTTATTCGTCGCGTTTCAGGCATTTAGAAATATCACTAAGATTTACCAAGATCGTGAGCGCTGCGTCGAAGCTTGGGGAGAAGAGTCTCGCCAACGTGTTATCGAATTTCTACCCACACTAGAGAAACAGCTCAGCAAGCAGCCCTATGTCGCTGGAGAACACTTTTCGGTCGCTGACATTACCGCCTATGTAATGATGAGCTTCATCAAGAATCTTGAGATAACCCCAAGCGACGAGCAACCCCATATCAAAGCCTGGTTAAACAAGATGGAACAACGCCCCTCCATCATCGCAGTCAACGGCTAACACCGCGCCCAGTTTTGAAGGGCAGAAACAAACAAGGCGAGCCCAAGCCAAGGCTCAAGCTCGCCCTTCAACTAACACTTATTATCGAAAGCCCATATAAATCAGCAGCGCCTAATATGCGACGTAAAAAATTGTAAAATGACCTAATAGGAAGCGAAAGAACAAAATTGACCAGAACAACTATTGGCCAAGAAACGCTTGAAGCTTTGGCAAGAAAGCTTTGCCATCTGATACACCGCGATGATATACCGCCTCGACTTTGGACACATCACGCTCTAAACGCGATAGCCCCAAAGACGTTTCGGGCTGTAAAACCAGCGCAGTGCCCGCTGCCTGAGCGGAGGCTAAGTCAGTTAGTGCGTCGTTATAAACTTGATGACGGGCTAATATCGCCGCAGCGACTTTGGGGTAACGACGGTAAACGCGCTGTGCTAACCACTTAAATTTAAAGGCTGATTTTCGATAATTAGGCTCTTGGGTCAAAATAACCACCTGGCGTTGATACCCATCAGCTCGCGCTTGCGCTAAAGGAATAGGTTCAGCAATCCCCCCATCTAGGTAAGGCATATTGTTTAGCATTGTGGGCGTGGAGATAAACGGCAAACTACTTGAGGCGATAAGAACCTCCAAAAACTGATCGTGTTCGGCAAAATCACCCTTACCAAAAAATTCAGTCTCACCCGTTAAGCAATTAAAGGCGCCTACCTTAAACTCAGCATTACTACGTTGAAAAGTCTCAAAATCGTAAGGTAACAGTTCATGGGCCATACGCCGGTAGGTAAAGTCGGTATTAACATAGTTGCCGTCACGCAAGAAATACTTAAATCCCATATAACGCTTGTCGGCAAGATAGTTCTGCTGAATTTTTAGATTGCGTCCATGTTGAAGTGATAAATAAGATGCGGGGTAAATAGCGCCAGCAGAAACACCCACTTGATATTCAAAGTGAACATTAGCCTCAAGGAAAGCATCAAGCACACCTGCAGTATAGATGGCACGAAGCCCACCGCCCTCAAGCACTAAAGCTGGTGTTGTTCTATTAATACCACTTATCTCACGATCCATATCGCTCTCACATTCCTACAACCAAGTTTTGTTTGCACAAAAACCAATCTGCACGCCAAGAGATTACCTGAGCGAAACACTTATTCTTCGGCTTGTATCTGACCCACGAGCAAAACGGGCGCTGCATCGAGTTCGTTGGCATCCATCATAGAAGCAATTCGTTCTACAGCAGAGAGCAGTTGACTTTGTTCCCACTCTTCAAGATTTTGATAACGCTTAATAAAATGATCCTGCAATGGTTTAGGGGCACCACTTAAAATCGTTACTCCCGCATCACTTAATGACAAATGCCACTTGCGCTTATCTGACTCGCTGCGGGTTCTGACAACAAGGTCACGTGCTTCGAGTCTATCAATAATAGTCGCCACAGTGGCAGGACTTAGCGCCACCTCTTGAGCCACGTCTTTAGCTAAAGGGCGATCTAGTTGAGAGATGGTTTGAATCACCATCAGCTGTGGACCTGTTAGGCCAGACTGCTTATTGAGTTGCCGAGAATGTATATCGATGGCTCTGATCACTCGGCGCAATGAAATTAATAGTTGTTCGTACTTTTCCATAATCCCCTCTCATTTCAGCTGCACAATAACAGAAATATGACTTCGACTCATGCTCGAAATGCAAAAAACAGAGCAACCTAATTAGCTTGCTCTGCTTTTGTACTGACTAGGGTCTCAATAATAGCAATTAGTATAAAGATGTGATCGCTCAGCAACGATTTAGCACTAAGGGTTAGCGGGACTTTTTAAATATCTATAGGCTCCCCGCTCTTCATCCGTAAAATAGGCCTAGCGAATCTGTTAAGCAAAGCTCCCAAAAGCAACGACATCTGTTAAACTTGCGGCTTCGAAATTAGAACCAGCGCTAGGCAAATATTCATGGTCGATACTTCAGCTTCTCCATTAACCTCAGCAGCGACAGATAAGGCATCGAACGTGTCGATAACTGAAACCATCCATCAAGATGTAAATGCTGATACATCCCCCCATAAACGCGCATTGAGTTACAGCATCACTATTCATCAACTATTTGAACAAGTGATGCAGAGTAAGATGCCCGCGGATCGCGTAGTCGCAGAGTATTTTCGTACCCATAAAAAACATGGTTCAAAAGACAGACGCGTCATTAGAGAAAGTTTGTTTGGGCTATTCCGCTGGCACGGGTGGCTGAAACAACTGCCTCAAGTGTGTAATGCACCTCAAGCCTGGTTTGCTTCATTAGTGTTAACGGCAAAAATCGAAGATCATCCATGGCAAGATATTCGTGATGCCTGGTTTAGTTTTGCGGCATTAACTGAACTTGAACACATTAATAACACAAATGATATTAGTAGCTTAGTTCTCAAGCTTAAGATGATGCAAAACTGCTTTAGTGAGCTTGCTATTGCCATTACCGATTTGGTGCCTAACTGGTTCTGGGCGCACTATCCTGACTCGACACCACAAGAGCAACATGCCCTTATCGAATCCCTATGCTCTCGTCCACCGATATGGGGACGCCTACAAGGAATAGATGGCAACAAGGCTATCGCGGCATTAAGCGATAGCGACATCCCAGCATCGATGAGCGCCTACTTTAGTGATGCCATTAATCTTGGCCATAAGAGCATTAACCTTAATGGATTAACACTCTATACCGAAGGCCAACTGGAGATCCAAGATCTCGGTTCTCAGGTAATAGGTAATATCTGTATGCCAAAAGATGATCAGCTATGGTGGGATACTTGCAGCGGTGCGGGCGGAAAAACGCTGCAGCTGCGCTCCTTGATGTTACAGCAAAACCCTCACAGCAAAGGCAGTATAGTGGCCTCTGATATTCGTCGTAAGCCACTAGAAGAGCTGAATAAACGAGCTAAGCGGGCAGGCTTTACACAGATACGCGTATCACCTTGGCAATCGGACGCCCTTCCCGTGCCAAGCGAACATTTCGATGGAGTATTAGTTGATGCGCCCTGCAGTTGCACTGGCACGTGGCGACGCAATCCCGATATGCGCTGGCTCGATGATGAAACCGCGATTACCGACAAACCGGCACTGCAGCTCGATATCTTAAGCCGCGCATCTGCCGCGGTAAAATCGGGCGGCGTATTGGTATATGCCACCTGTTCATTGAGTCCTAGTGAAAATGAAGCGGTTGTTGAGTCCTTTTTAGCCACTCACGGTGAATTTACCCTACAAGCATTAACCCACCCATTTACAGGTGATGTTTCATCAATGCTAACGGTCCTTCCCTATCAGGCCGATAGCGACGGCATGTTTGTCGCCAAAATGGTAAAGGGTTAACCATAGCGTTAATTGGCCGGCGATAACTCGTCGGCCAATGATGTATCGATACTATTTTAAAGCCAAAACCTGCGATTATTCCCGCATCTGTCTGCGCCTTCACTAAACTAGCTGAGCTTAACTCCAAGTTACCTTCAGTCTAAAAGATCTGCTCGCTCAGCGAGCGTTTAGCGCTTCTGAGGTGAGGTTATTCATTGTTCCTCGGCGCTAGCATCCTCGGTAACCGCGCCATGCGTTACCCTAGCGCCTAAATTCCTTCAGTCGAGCTTTGCCCTATCTCTATATAGTCATACATTATATCGATTGGTAGTACTTAAAAAATGTCACGCTACCGTCTTATGTTTGTCACAGCGCTGTCACTTACGCTTTTTAGTATGCCATTTGATGATTAATGAGCAAAATCTGCTGCATCGATTGACCCTGTTTTACTGCGTTGCAGGCTGTCGAGATAGCGACAACTCATCGTCTTAACCAGTAAAGGTTTTCAGTAAACGGCGACAAAAATCAACAATGTTTTACAGACGCTAGATATGGATATTGCAATGTCACACTATGATGAATACTTAGACAAATATGAAATGGTACCCAATGGCTCAACACCATGGGAGCTCGACTCACAAGACAAACAGCGTGGAAAACGGGCTAAACAACGACGTCGCCAGCAGAGTGAACAGCAAAAACGACATAGCAATAGTGATAATTATCGAGAAGAACAGTGGCGTTAGCGGATAAATATTGCGCCCAGTTAATAAAAGGCTCGTAGGCATTTAAGCAATCAGCTGAAACAAGCGACGAGCCGAGTAAAACGCTAAAATCTTGCTGCCGCACCGATATAAAAACCATTATCAAAAGTGCTGTCTCTTCGATGATCGTATTGCAGACGAATATTACGGTATCCCACAAATAACCCTAACGCAGGATTCAGTTGAAACTGAATTCTGCCATCAAGTTCATATTGACCATCTATATCGCCAAAACTGAGTACCGAAGGAGCATAGTATGCCGAGGTCTTCAGCGCTATGTTAGAGCCCAGATCCATTGAATAGCGCCCACCAATGGAAACAAGGCTGCCATTTTGACTCTGCTTAGCCCAATAATGAGAAAACTTTGGACCAATTTCAAAATGGTGGATCCCCGCATTATGAGTCATATGTGCCGCAGCCGACACCGCATGACCATCATCATCGGAATAGATATAGCCAAGTACAAGATTGGCCGACTTATTCAAATTCATCTCTACATCGGCAGAGAGTACATCATCATTGATACCCACATTAATATCGGTCGCATTAGCAGACAATGCCATTAAGCCTAAACTAAATACTGCAAATCTAGATTTCATAAATACCTCTTTGAATATTGATCGCAGAGTAGCAAAACGCAAAAAGGTTAACTATCAAAACTTAGCTATCTTATTGTTTAAAAAGATTTAAGCAACAAAGTGCATAACATAAAGCCACAAATCAAACCCAAGTAAAACAGCTGTATCACGCAGACACATCGATAGGTTGATACATCACACTCCTCTGGAGAGGTGCACCAAAACAAATTAAATTGCGCACAACTTAATTTGCTGCTAGTCTAAGATTAAAACAAGCATGGGAGAGTATTATGTCTATTTATGATTTTTCAGTAACAAGGATTGATGGTAGCGAACAACCAATGAGTGACTTTAAAGGTAAA
The DNA here is from genome assembly GCF_019457595.1 of Shewanella psychrotolerans. Lineage (NCBI taxonomy): Bacteria > Pseudomonadati > Pseudomonadota > Gammaproteobacteria > Alteromonadales > Shewanellaceae > Shewanella > Shewanella psychrotolerans. Next base: position 3,056,644 of record NZ_CP080419.1, read on the forward strand.
GTCTTGCTTATCGTCAATACTGCCAGCAAGTGTGGATTTACACCCCAGTACAAGGCCCTGCAGGCTTTGTATGATTCTTATGGCCCTGAGCACTTTGCTGTACTGGGGTTTCCTTGTAATCAATTCGGTAAACAGGAGCAAGGAGACGAGTCGCAGATAAGTCAGTTTTGTGAACTCAATTTTGGGGTTAATTTTCCACTATTTGCAAAAATAGAGGTCAACGGAGACGGTGCTAGCCCACTGTATCGTTACTTAAAGAAACAAGCTAAAGGTCTATTAGGTAGTGAATCGATTAAATGGAATTTCACTAAATTCTTAGTCAATAGTGACGGAGAGGTCCTTGAGCGATTCGCCCCAACAACCACACCCGAATCTCTTGAACAAAAGATAAAATCTTTACTCAATTAATCCAAACAGATAGCAAAAATATGGCAATAAACTGAAATTAATTTGTTTATTTTTTGAACTTTATTGACGTTACTGGCTCAAATAATTGAACGCGAAGAATTGATTTTTCATGTTCATCATTCTCCCTGGGACTTCTAGCGCGGTCCCCTTGATCTTCCTAGATCAATGGCAACTAGATAGGTTGCCTTTTTTTATATTCCCAATAAAAACACTTTAAAACAACATCTTATATGGAGATAGAAATATCCATATAAGATAATTTGAAAAATTTAAACTATTTTCACATCATTTACTGAACTTCTTTAAAAATTGCGACTCTGATAATAGGTAACAGATTTTTTCATCATTGTTTGTTCATCATCTCCCTTTGGTGACCCTATCGGTCCCAAGAGCATTATCCAAAGCTAGCGCATATGGCTAATGACTCTAAAACACTTTGTTTATGGCAACCTTTGGTTGCCATTTTTTTGTGCTAAACCTTTTTTATTCTAAACCATTGAAGCCGTATTGAAATAAAACTCAATTTTTTACGATAAGGTGGGAACTAACCGTTAATCTGCGACTCTGATAATAGGTAACAGATTTTTTCATCATTGTTTGTTCATCATCCCCCCTTTGGAGACCCTATATAGGTCCCAAGAGCATTACCCAAAAGCTAGCGCATATGGCTAATGACTCTAAAACACTTTGTTTATGGCAACCTTTGGTTGCCATTTTTTTTGTGCTAAACCTTTTTGTTCTAAACCTTTTTTGTTCTAAACCATTGAAGCCGTATTGAAATAAAACTCTATTTTTTACAATAAGGTGGGAACTAACCGTTAATCTGCGACTCTGATAATAGGTAACAGATTTTTCATCATGTTTGTTCATCATCTCCCTTTGGTGACCCTATCGGTCCCAAGAGCATTACCCAAAGCTAGCGCATATGGCTGATGACTCTAAAAACACTTTGTTTATGGCAACCTTTGGTTGCCATTTTTTTTAGCTAGTTGGCAAACTGCTTATCTAATTGCACGACTAAAGAGGGGTGATAACCGCTCCGCGCCTTGGCATAGATAGCAGCTAACTCAGAGTGATAGCCAGCAAGCTGCAACTCGGTAAATAGCGGGCGCACAAACTTACCACGACCAATTTTCACCAGATAGCGCTCAAGCGCAGGTAGTACAAGGTCGTAGTGATTACGGATCGCCACTCGATACCAATCACAGGCTATTTCGGCGTTAGTTGAGTGGGTAAAATCAAACACTTCGTCTAACTGCATCAATGTTTGTTGATCGACACTGCCAGGCAAGCTACCCAAAAAATACTGCCAATGATGTACGCGCCAATCTTGGGTATTTTGTTTATCGATTTTGCCTCCCATTTGCCAATCCGCCAGCAGCGCATCCACTTTATCTAAGCTGTCTGAGCTAGGCGGCGTAAACCAATAGGGCATCCCTCTTCCATATACCCACTCTTGCAACTCTTGCTCACTGATCTTGTCGCCATGTTCAACTAACAAGGTCTGCTTTGCATAATCAACAAAAGTTTCGGTGGTGATAGCTTCAAAAGCAAAGTGGCAAACATATTGATAAAGAAACTTATCGAATGATTCACGGCCAAGACGCTTTTCTAAGTCGTGGACAAACATCGACGCTTTATCATAGGTAAAGCGGTTAAACGCATCATTTGGGTCGCCCGCTTGCACGTTGGCGGGTAACGTCTGCGCCGCTAACGGCATTAATGCCAACTCCTCTTTTAAGCGGCCATATTCCAGTACGACCTCAAGCTGAGCCTGCTCTTGGCCAAATACCGCTTCAACGATGCGGTTGGTGAAATAGGTAGTAAAGCCTTCATTGAGCCACAAGTCGCGCCAAGTGGCGTTACTGACCAAATTCCCCGTCCAAGAGTGCGCGAGCTCATGGGCAACGGTTGACACTAAGCTCTTATCGCCTGCTATCAATGTTGGGGTCATGAATGCGAGCCTTGGGTTTTCCATACCACCAAAAGGAAAGCTCGGGGGGAGCACAATCATGTCATAACGCCCCCACGGATAGGGGCCAAGCAGCGATTCAGCAATCTCGACCATCTGCTCGGTATCTTCAAACTCCTTTACCGCTGCCTGTAATAGTTCAGGCTCTGCATACACCCCAGTTCTTGGACCTATTGCACCAAACTGTAAATCCCCCACCGCAATGGCCATTAAATGAGTTGGAATAGACTTTTCCATTTCAAAAGAAAAACGGCCAGTTAATGGCGCATCGGCATCATTCATGGCGCTCATCACTGCGCGCATCCCCTTAGGCACCTCGACAGTCGCGTTAAAGGTGATACGGGCTTTGGGGCTGTCTTGCAGCGGTATCCAACTGCGGGCATTAATCGGCTGCGACTGACTAAAAAGAAAGGGTAACTGTTTGCCGCTGGTTTGCTCTGGCGTTAACCACTGCAAACCTTGGGCATCGGCAGAAGTACGGTAGCCAATGGATACCCACTTGGTTGCCGAGAGTAAGCGAATATTGAGCCGCTCACCACGAATAGGGTCTTGCTTATCCATGCTAAATGTTAACGCTTGCCCTGCATCATCAATAACGGATTCAATGGTTAATGTGCGGCAATCTAGATACAGCTCTCGGCACTGAGCATCGAGGTAGTCGAGTTGTAACTGCGCGGTCCCTAACAACTGCTTTTGTTCAAACCGTACCGACAGCGCAAGATCCAAATGGGTGACTCTGACATGGTCGACATTCGCAAACGAGTGATGGTCTTGATTATTATCCCATTGCTTAGACACTGATGATTCCTTCTTTTAGTGGGCAGAGCGGTTGAGGATATTGTAGCCATCTCACCCGACAATACCATTGAAATTGACTGTGTTAGGTGAAGACAAAACACCAGCGCATATTTTATACAACCATAACCCAGCCTTTCTAGCGCCAATACCGACGTTGCGCTTTATGATGAAAAACCATAAAAATAAGATAGACTCCAGGCTTGAGGGTTAGACCGCACAATCTTAAGCCTCCCAACTCAACAATCACTGGCTGCGTACTGTACAGCCAATAAAGCCCCTAGCTCAAAATACGAACTTATAATCTACGCTTAAAACTCAAGATTAAAGCCCAAGTCGTTTTTCAGTTTCACTATTCGTCTTAGTTAATTATTTAAAAAAATCAAAAAAATTTAAAAATAATCGGAACTAATTAGAAAAAGTGCACTCTGACTATATGAACAGAATTTGCAGCAGTTGAAAATTCACTTCTTCAACTGGTTATATTTTTCATCGTTCATCATCATTCCCTTGAGATAGTTTCTAGCGCAACTATCATTAGATTCCGAATTGGAACTTGTAGCGACCTTATTAAGGTCGCTTTTTTTTATCTAAAATTTGGCTGAGACGAGCGAGAGTTAGCTCTATCTGAACTCGTTCGCATTAAACAAGCAGAGACTACAAATGATACTGATGGATATCACACAGAGTTTTCGCTCTCTTAGATTTGGCCTTATGAAAAACTGGTTGGACATTTTCGAGTTAAAACTTTAACCCTATACATGTGAGTGTCAGATTAATATTTCTATGTCTAACGGCGCCATAAAAGGCAAAGCATCAGCAACCTCCAGCCCGGAGGGCGGTTTTTGCAGGCCTTGCTAGCTGATGTTACTGACAACAGAGGTTACCCCAGTAATCACCATTTGCGTTCCCATGACAGCAAGAATTAGCCCCATTAGTCGAGTGACAATACTCAGACCACTTTCACCTATTACGGCTAGAATCTTTGAACTAAAAATAAAGCAGACGAAAGTGATAAGACACATTACTGCAAATACAGAAACAGTCACTAATATCCCCGTTATTCCTCCTGAGGAAGAATAATTCATTGCCGTTGCAATGGTACCAGGCCCAGCAAGAAGAGGGACTGCCAAGGGCGATACCGCGATATCCGTTTCTTCATTACCTTCAGCTGAATGCATCTTGGAGCCATGCCCATTAAGCATATGATACCCGACAAGAAACACCAAAATGCCCCCTGTTATCCTCAATGCGGAGATGGTGATGCTAAATAAATGAAAAATTGCTTTTCCAAGTAGAGCAAAAGATAAAATTACGATAAATGTAATAATGAGTGCTTTCGATGCAATTTTAATTTGCTCGGCTTTGCTTTTACCGCCGACCAGACCAGCAAAAGCAGCGGTATTAGCAATAGGGTTCATGATCGCAAAAAAACCTAAAAAGACGGTGATCACTTGAGTATATAGATCATTCATTCGGTTACCATTTCTCTTATAGAGCTAACATTTTATTATGCAGGTATTTTGCCCTGTAAATACTTAATTAGCCAGAAGTGCTGGCATGAATTATTGGTTCAGAATATCTTCGATCCAATTTAACTTGACCACTGCACCATCTTACGATGTGCGCTTGTAAGAGGTTCACAGCATAAGATGCTATTAGTGCGCATGCGCATTTCCCCAAATCGATTATCTAGCTAGATTTAAAATTAAATGACTAACTCTAAAGCTTTTTGCTCTAAAATTTTTTATTTTCATCCATACAAAAAGCACACACCGATATCGACTTAAAATCACTTAACACTCACACAATCTAAATTCGGCTGTATGCCAGTCCAATATACCGCCAAATCGAAGAGACGATAGATACCGAGTGTAGATACGCCGGTGAGCTTCCGAAACAGGGATGTTTCGGCAGAGCCTAAAGGGACTTATTCACGGCGTCTCACAGGGGTATCTGCACATCCCTCGCCGGGCAGGCGTTAGATGGCGATGAAGTTACGCCTTCAAACACTCTGCCCAACACCGACTAAACAAAACGCTACCCAAACAAAATACAACCCACCGAAACTCAAACAAAAATACCGCCTTCATTTAAAGACAAAAAAGGCCTCCGAGGAGGCCTTTTTGACTTAGGGTAAAGCTTACAGGCGGATGCCCGCTTTTTCTAAGTCTTTAGCAGTTACGCTACGTGGAAGTGGTACATAACCATCTTTCTCAACGATTTTTTGACCTTGCTTAGACAAGATAAAGCGAAGGAACTCACGCTCAAGTGGCGCTAAATCTTTGTTTGGATGCTTGTTCACATAAACATATAGGTAACGTGAAAGTGGGTAGCTACCGTCAGCGGCGTTCGCAGCAGATGCTTCGATAAAGTCATTGCCTTTCTTAGAGATAGCGACCGCTTTAACGCCTGCAGTCTTATAACCGATACCAGAGTAACCGATAGCATTTAGTGACTGAGAAACAGATTGCACTACAGATGCAGAACCTGGTTGCTCGTTAACATTAGCCTTGAAGTCACCTTTACAAAGTGCTTTCTTCTTGAAGTAACCGTAAGTACCAGATACTGAGTTACGACCATATAGCTGTACGTCTTTAGCAGACCAGTCACCTTCTAGACCCACATCCCCCCAGCGCTGTACATCGCTACCGCCACACTTATGTGTTGCAGAGAAGATGCCGTCGATCTGCTCAATGCTTAGGCCTTTGATTGGGTTATCTTTGTGTACGAATACTGCTAATGCATCTATAGCAACACGAATTTGTGTTGGCTGGTAGCCGTAATGCTTTTCGAACGCTTCAACTTCGTTAGGCTTCATCTTGCGACTCATTGGGCCGAACTGTGAAGTTCCTTCAGTTAATGCTGGTGGCGCAGTAGATGAACCAGCAGCTTGAATTTGGATATTAACGTTAGGGTACATCTCTTTATATTCTTCAGCCCATAACGTCATCATGTTAGCTAGCGTGTCAGAACCTACAGAAGATAGGTTACCCGATACACCACTGCTCTTTTCATAAGTTGGTAGTGATGGATCGATAGAAGCCATTGCGGCTACTGAAAATACACTAGCGGCTGTTAAACTCACCGCACCGACAAGCTGTTTAAGTTTCATTCTTTGCTCCAGTGTTAAGCTGATTTGCTTACTTGCTTCATTTAAGTTGCAGCTAGTATCAATCGCTACAGTGACAAGTCTATGACCGTGATGTGACACTTAGATGACAAAGCGCAATAAAATGCAGTTTTTTATATTTCTTAAATACGATTGTCAAACGGTGGTCATAATAAACGCCAAACGCCGTCATTATATGACGGCGTAAACGTATTAAAACGAATGCTAATTACTTGCTATCGGCCACTTTATGCAGCAAGGCTGCTAATCCATATCGATGAGGTGAATAGGGATAATAAAACTAAAACAACTACCTTTACCTAATTGGCTCTCAATATTGAGATCACTTTGATGATGGCTCAGTGCATGCTTAGTTATCGCAAGGCCTAAACCTGTGCCACCACTTTGGCGAGAACGGGCACTATCAACGCGATAGAAGCGCTCCGTTAAACGGGTCAAATGCTGTGGTGCTATCCCCTCTCCGGTATCGGTGACACTAAACTGCGCTCCCATAGGTACTCGCTTCCATGCAATGGAAACCTTACCGCCAGGCTCAGTGTAACGGATCGCATTAGACACCAAATTTGAACACGCACTTCGAAGCAACATCTCATTACCGTAGATGTTGAGATCAGCATCGCTTTCAAAACACAGCTGATATTTATTCGCAGCGAGTGCTTGAGCTTCCTCTTTAAGTGTATCCATCAGCAATGCCATATTGACCTTAGCTTCAAGATTAACCGCGGACGCATCTTCAATACGTGACAACACCAGAAGTTGCTCTACCATCGAACGCATTCTGTGAGTTTGTTGCTGCATCTGCTCCATCGCCTTAATACTTGGCGAACCTGGCTCAGCCATGCCTTGCATCATTTCGAGATAACCTTGCAATACCGTTAATGGCGTTTTTAACTCATGAGACACATTAGCGACAAACTCTTTCCGCATCCCTTCGAGCTGACGTATTCGGGTAATATCTCGAGCGATCAGTAGCAGCTGGCCAGAGCCATAGCCCATGATACGGATCTCTAATACCCGAGCGTCATTTTGAGTATCGGTTAACTCAAAAGGGTCACTAAAATCAGCTTGCTTAAGGTAAATAGAAAAATCAGGATGGCGAATAAGATTATCAATGCGCTGACCGTTATCTTGCGGCCAAACTAAGCCTAATAATAATTGCGCTAATTTGTTACACCATAAAATATTGTTTTCAGAATCTAACACCACTGCAGCATCTGGCAGGGCTTCTGCACCTTGACGAAAACGCGCTAACAGATAAGCTAACTGACTCACACGTTTACGATTTTTACCCTGTAAACGATAAATACCATTAAACACACCTTCCCAACTACCACTACCATTTGGTGGTGTCAGTCGTTTATCACGCCACAACCAATAATTAAGCCGAGAGAGCTGTTTATAATGCCAAACCAGCAACCCAATGGTGCCAATAAGCATAACCCACAGCACTTGATTGATGAGCAATCCAACAGCAAAACAGAGCAGGAGGAAGATCACCAGCCGGCTGAGGAGCCGATACCCTGAGTATGAATCAAACATAGATAAACCATAGTGAGCAATTGGGCACAAGATAACGCAAATCGTCACTTGTGCCTATCAAATTACTAAAGCCGAGTGGAGAAGCGGTAGCCTGCGCCCCTAACGGTTTGAATAAGACGGTCGTGACTCGATGGCTCTACCGCCTTACGTAAACGGCGAATATGCACATCGACAGTTCGATCTTCGACGTAAACGTTAGTCCCCCAAACATTATCAAGCAGTTGCTCACGGCTATAGACTCGTTCGGGATGAGTCATAAAGAAGTGCAATAAACGGAACTCAGTAGGTCCCATGTCTAGCACTTGATCTCCCACCGTAACACGGTGACTAACAGGATCTAATACTAATCCTTGCACATCAATCGGCTCTTCTAACGCAGTAGGCGCGCTGCGGCGCATTACCGCCTTGATACGAGCAACTAACTCTTTAGGCGAAAAAGGTTTAGTAATGTAGTCATCGGCACCAACCTCCAACCCTTTGACTTTATCTTCCTCTTCACCACGTGCGGTCAGCATGATCACCGGTATATGACGAGTAAACTCATCTTGGCGTAGCTTCTTGGCTAACTGGATACCGCTCCCACCTGGAAACATCCAATCGAGCAGAACCAAGTCCGGATAAGGTTCCGACAACATATCTAATGCCGAGTCATAGTCCTCTGCTGTAGTTGTCGTGAATCCATGTTGTTCTAAAACAAAAGCTACCATCTCTCGAATGGCTAGCTCATCTTCAACTATCAAAATCCTAGCAGTCATATGCGATCTTCTATCAGTGAATACCCACGTGTCCATTATTAGACTTTTTTATTACAAAATTATGAAACTACAGCGCTATATTGTCATAAAGTTGCTGTTTTTGTCATAAAACTTAAAAACGACTTCAAAAAACAGATAACAAAAAGGGAAGCTAAATGCCTCCCTTTTGCCATATTAGGTCAAACACTAACGTGTTGACTTCATACATTAAAACTTGTGTTCTAAACCAACACCGAAGTATTTATCGTCAGTATCTTTACTTTCCATAGAAGTGTTCGTATAGAATGCCAGCACTTTAGTTGGCTTACCTAACTTATAATCAATACCAACTGACCAAGAATCACCTTTATCTTCCATGTCTTGATACTGACCTTTTAATACTGCCGCATCAATTGTGTAAGATGCGCTAAATAGGTAACCCGTCTTGCTGTCTGCACCGACAACCTCAGAACCATCTTTCTTATAAGTCTCTTCTTGCTGCTGATACATACCGCCAAGCTTCAGGCCTGCAACCTTACCTTGAATGGTGGCACGAACAACTTCATAGCCTTTTACGTCAGCATCATAGGCAATAGAGGCGAATACTGGGGTCTTTTTCAGCTTGGCATCACCGTACATAGCGGCAACACTGAAACCGTCTTGTCCATACTGAGAGCTTGCGCCTTCAGCAGCATAGGTCACACCTAACTTAAAACCACTCCAATTAGGCGTCATATAAGTCGCTGTTTGTTCAATGCGGTTTTCACCCTTGAACAAGTTTTTCAAATCACCAGACAGGTCGTTGAACTGATCAACTTTACCTTGTGAAATCTTAAGCATGGTGTCGTTACGACCAACAGAAACCGCACCGAAGTTACCTTTTACACCAACGAACTGGTTACGAGCCTTGAAGTTTTCCTTAACGTCATCACCAGTGTCCACTTCATACTCAACAGTGTAGAAAGCTTCCAGCGAGCTGCTTAGCTCGAAAGCCCCTTTCACACCAAAGCGAGAAGCGTTGCTCTGAATAGTCGTCGTTGCATCACCATCTACATCGTTAGATTGAGCCGTTACGTTTAGTTTGCCGTAAACTGTCAAAGGATCTGCAGCGTGTGCAGAGGCTAAAGTGGCAGAGGCTAGCGCAGAAGCAAGTAGAGTTTTACAAAAAACGTTCATCATTTAATCCTTTCGACGTTTGTTCGTCTTAGTTATTGGTTTGGACGGCCGAAAGTGTGCAACTTTTATATTGCAGTTTTATTTCATATATTTCCCACTGAAGTAAACTCAGTAACAAATACAAGTTCATTGATGGCGAAACCCACAGCTGACAAGGCTTACAGCACTACGGATATAAATATTACAGTTTGATGAATTATGTCGAAGAGGCGGTTTTTATAGTGTTTTCACTGTAAACGATAGCGGTTTACCCGACGCCAACAATGGCTTACACTGCGGCTTTATTTTTGATTGAGCGCCTATCATGTGGTTTAAAAATCTTACTGTTTATCGTTTTAATAAACCTTTCTCTGTCGATACTGAAGCGCTAGAGAAGTCACTAGAAGACTTTACCTTTTCACCTTGTTCAAGCCAGGACATCAGCAAATTTGGCTTCTCTAAAGCGTTAGGCAAACTGGGACAAACATTGGTCCATAGCGCTGGTGACAGACACCTTATCTGCGCCACTAAAGAAGAGAAAATCCTTCCTTCACAAGTCATTAAAGAAGCACTTGAAGAAAAAGTCGCTCAAATTGAAGATGAAGAGAATCGTAAACTCGCCAAAAAAGAGAAAGATTCACTCAAAGATGAGATCACCACCACCTTACTGCCACGCGCTTTCTCTCGCCGCAGCCAGATTCACGCGTTAATCTTACCTGAAATCGAGATGATCTTAGTCGACAGCTCAAGCGCAGCTAAAGCAGAAGAGTTACTAGCACTGCTACGTAAAGCCTTAGGCTCACTCCCCGTAATCCCGATGAGCTTTAAAACGCCTATCGAAACTCAATTAACCGATTGGTTAAAAACCGACAGCACACCCGCTCCATTTGAGATGCAAGATGAAGCTGAACTAAAGTCAGACTCAGACGAAGGCGGGATCGTTCGCTTTAAGCAACAAGATCTCACTGAAAATGAGGTGCTTGCTCATATCGAAGTCGGTAAGCAGGTGCATAAATTAGCGCTGCATTTTGGTCAATCTATTGCTTTTGTGTTGCAATCAGACGCTGGCATAAAACGACTTAAATTCTCCGAAGAGTTTAGGGCAGGCAATGACGAAGTAGGCACTGAAGATCCCCTAGCTAGACTCGACGCCGATTTTGCCCTGATGGGCAGCGAGCTTATTGCGCTAATGAACTCTCTGGTCGAAGCACTTGGTGGCATGGAAGACAGTTTATAATAGAGAAACGTTATTGCTGCGAAAATCATATAAAAAACCACCGAATTGTCGGTGGTTTTTTGTTAATCGGCCTTTTATCAGCACGCTATCTATTATGGATAAACCGTCAGAACTACTTCAAAAAAGCATACCATTAACTTTTAAGTTTACCCTTTGAATCAAAAGGCCATTCAATACCTAACCAGGCTTTAAAAAATGCCTTTTGCATCAGAGAAGGTTTAGCCACACTTTCAAGCACTAGCTTGCCGCTTTGCTCTTGTGCTAGCGTTAGCTCAACCTCTTTTAAACGTTGATCACTAAACAGCGTCACCTTAATCGTATCGCCAGGAGCGAAGTCTTTAATTCGCTGCTTAAAACCTTTAGCCGTGACTTTTAGATCGTTAATCGCAACCAATTCATCACCAGCAACGATACCCGCTCGCCATGCCGGTCCATCGCGTAAAATATGATTTAAACGCAACTCATCATCGGCTAATTCCATGCCCGAAAATGCGATTGTTTTACTGTCGCTGCCATAACTCATTTTTAAACCGGCTTGCTTAAGTACGGTTTCAAAATCGATAACGAAAGGTTGATTGATATGAGATTGCCACCAGTCGGTATAATCCTTCCCGGTCAACTTTTTTAAAATCTGCTGCACGTCTTTAACTGTATAACCTGTCGGAATACGGTGATCACGATACAGCAGCTGATGCACGTCGCGATATGACCGCGTTAACTGAGTATCACTGAGTAAGGAAAAATCCAACGACAATGAGGCGAGATAACCCTCAGAGTAAATATTAGCACTATGGTTTTTGGCATAATCACCACCAGTACTGACCCACTGCCCTGCACTCGCCTCGGCAATTGCTTGCACCTCGCGGCCAGGAGTCTTCTGGTTACGCTTGATGCGTTTGGCCAGATCCTCTAAAAATTCTTTGGGCGTGATAACGCCCGCACGAAGGAGAAGCTGACTCTGAAAATAGCTTGTCGAGCCTTCGGCTATCCACAACAGCTCGGTGATCCCTTCATCCTGATAATCATAGGGCACTAACCCCTGAGGACGATAAGCCTTCACATTCCAAGTATGAATAAACTCATGGGACGCTGTTTTAATAAAACCAAGATAGTCTTTACGCTCACGATAACTAAATCTAGGACGTTGGATCACCGTTGAATTAAGGTGCTCTGTTGCGCCGCTTGCCCCACTCGTCGCATGTACCATGTAAACATATCGCTCAAAAGGATAACCATCCCAAATCGCCTTTGCTTGTCCACTGAGCTTAGTGAGATCCTCAACCATCGTCTCTATGTCATAGTTCCCTTCCCCCCAGATCACTAGCTCATAATCTCGCCCATCGGTACTAAACTGCTTATGTGTGTTGATACCTGTTTCAATGGGGGAATCGATTAATATATCGTAGTTATCTGCAATAAAACTATGTTCATTTTTGCCACGATTCATCCCAGAATAACTGCGCCATTGCGGGGGGACGTTGAGTGACACTTCAAGCTTGTGCTCTCGAAATGAAGGACTGTAGACGAATACCCCACTGGCATCCAGATAAGCATGTGACCCATCGATATGACTGACACGCTGGCCCAAACTATTGGCATATAACTGGTAGCCAATGGTCACGCTTGTTGGCTCGGTTAAGTGAACTAACCACTCACCGCTGGCACTTCTGCGCCACTCTAAACTATTCCCCTGCTCATCTTTGGCACTAAAATAACGCAAACTGTCAGCTAGCGGCAGCACTTGGTATTTGCCCGTACGCCAAACGGGCAAATTAACCACCAACTCAGATAATTGGGTACGAGGAAATTGCACTTCAACTTGTGCCAGATGATGGTCTGGCGTAGTTAAGTCTATATGGTAGTTAACATTTGCATGAGCAGAGGTAATTAACAAGAGATTAAAAATCAAAATCGCCGGAACAGCTAGTTTCACGCGAGCTTCCTTCTGTTATCATTGTTTTAATGTGAAGTTCGTCATTATAACCCGATTTAACATTAGGTTGCGGACATTATCCTAAAAACATAACAAGCCCAAAAGGGCTGGTAGTGAGAGATCAATGCGCATTTTCCTGTACTCCTTGTTACTGCCAAGCTATTTTTTTGCCAGTATAGCGCTGGCATCCGACAGCCAAATCCTGAGTAAAGAAGTTAAATTAATCGAATCAGCGCCGCAGTTTTATCAAGATATGGCACAAACTCTGGCTTTCTCTTTAGCTTTTACTAGCGAAGCAGAATTTAACCGTATCGCAGAGGAACAAGGTTTTACCAACGCAGAACTCGAAGAGGAGATGCAATGGCTCGCACGACTATATTTAGAGCCCGGTGTCGGCGCCAAAAATGCACTTGAGAAAGCGACCACTATTTTGCACTCTCTGGAGATCATTGCTGATACCCCTTATGACGTGGCTTATCTCGCCATGCTTAAAAGTCGCAAAACTGCCAGAGAAAAACAAGATTATCAACAGGCCATTGACCTCTATAAGAAAGGCCTCGAACAACCATTGATAGATGAAGATATACGGACAACCTTACTGCTACATAACATTCATTATCAAATAGGCGATCTCTATCGTATTACCCTGCAAAAAAATCAAGCTTTAGACCATTTTAACCACTACCGAGAACTCGCTTACCAACTCAAAGATAACTATCTTATCGCCAAAGCAGAGGCGGCACTCGGACGGTTTTATAATGAAGATGAACAATTTACTAAAGCTTTACAGCACTACAGTGAAGCCATTCGCCTGTCTGAAAGCTTAGATAAGCCATTTTTAAGCGCGACGCTGTCATTACGTCTGGCTAGAGTTTATCGAGATCTACAAGCATGGGATGAAGCTTTAGAATACGCCCACAAAGCGGCTGATAATTTTAAAGCCCTCAATAAAGATAATTACCTCTCTAGCGCCATGACTGTCATAGCCATGGTTTATGGCGAACAGGGTTTATGGAATCAAGCTATCGATTACTACCTTAACGCCCAACAAATTGATGCTAAACGTGGCAATTTAACCGCACAAGCACTGAACTATCATAATTTAGGTGAGGCTTACTTTAACAATGATCAGGCTAGTACAGGACTTGACTTTCTACTTAAAGCTAACAGCCTATTTTTGCAAAAGAAAAGCAAACATTACCTTGTATACAATGATCTACTCATTTCCCAAGTGGCCACAAGCCTTACAAATTGGAATATGGTAAACAGCTATGCAGCCAAAGCCTTTATTTTAGCAAAAGAGCAAGATTTACTTGAACAGATGATAGAAGCGCTAAGGTATCGCACCAAAGCATTAAAGGAATTAGGAGACATTGAAAAGTCACTCAACGCCTTAGATCAGCTAATCGATTACAATGAGCAGCTAAGCAAGGTTCATAAAGAGACGCAAACCTACAACCCTAGCAGTTTAGCCGAGCAAAAATTAAAATTACAGTTAGCTCAAATCCAATCGGCACAGAAAGAGAACGACAAACAGATAAGTCAATTTCGTTTAGCCTTAATTATTACCGCATTGGCTACATTTCTTATCTCGTTAGTCTGTTTTAATCTGTGGCGAGGGAAAAAAACGGCCAATCAACATTTACACACTATTGGGCATAAACTCAGCCAAGATCCCGTCACCGATTTACCTGGATACAGGGCTTTTATCGAAGAGCTTAAATTAAAACAAAAAACCGCAATGATAGCGATGCTCTCGCTCACCGATAAACATAATATGGACATAGAATTAGGTCTTGAGCCAAATCAACGTGCGACCCAACAACTGATGACAGGATTAAACCAATCCTTATGTAATCACAGCTACTTAATACGCCCAGGAGTTGTTGCAATCACGCTGAGCCAGACTAATGATTATCTAAAGGTTTTAGAAGAACTGCGTACTATCGTTGATGACCAACCATTATTGAAAGAGACCAGGCTTCATCTCGGAATACTCAGATTACCCTTAATGAATAATCCGGACATTAAATTTGAACCGACAGTCTATTTCAACGTTTTACAAATGTTGACAGCAGGAGCAATAAGTTTAGGAGATGAACAAGACTATTTTGTCTCAATAACACCACTAAACTTTGCCCCTGCTGCAATTTTCTCAACTCCACTATACTTACATTTAGAAAAAGGGATCACTCGTGGATTGGTCAAGGTTGAAAGCAACGGAAACAAAAGCCTAATTCGCTGGCCTAAATGGCCATATAACGGTGACAACCAAATAGGTTTAGATGATGAAAAGCTGTGAGCCTAGGTCACATAGCGCCTAAAGTACGTTTGCATAACATGATGGATGAGATACCATTAACGTATGCGTTGAACATAGCAAAAGAACTCAGCTACTTCTAGTCTTTATAGAGCAGGGTATTTTTAGTCAATCAGAATCACTGAAAAATATTTACAAGGTCTAGAATGAAGGACTCTATGGCAAGCGTTTCCCAAGTATCGCTACTACAGCAGAAACTTCATTCTGCCAAAACCGCGTTAGCGGAAATAAGCGAACAAAAAGAACAAAATCAACATTCATTGTTGCAATTTATCGGCCATCTAAGTCTTGCATGTAAAGGCCAAAGCATTGAGTTAGATAATAAACTGGCTAAGCTTCGCCACAACCTAGGCTCAATTGAATATATCGAACATGCTCTCCCTGAACTTGTCGAAGTAGAACAACTCCTTAAGCATCAATATAACCATGTAATGACCCAGCTAGAGGATGGTCGCTCAAGTCTTTCAAAGGTAATACGCCAGCTACAGCGTGTTAATTCGATACCAGATAAACTGAAAAAAGAGATAGCTTACTTTAAACAGGATCTCGCCAAACCTTTTCATACCTATTGGGACTATTTCCCTAAAGTCGAACGTTTGATTGGCTTCTATGATGCCATTTTACAAGAACAGCTAGAACAAGGTGAAAAGCTAGAAGTTTTACCAAAACATCGCCAGCTCGCCCACGAACTAGCCCAGATGATTTCTGAAATAGAATTCCGTAAAGTTCAACGCGACCAAGTTCTTGTTATCAAAGACTACCTAGCCGGTGAGATAGACGTTGAGGGCTTGATTGATGCTTATCAAACCATACTCTCACTGCTATTAGAAAATATCGCTTTAGAAAAGAGTGCTTCCCAAGAGTTCCTCTATGCGCTCAATGATACATTATCTGCGGTTAGAGAAGTGGTTAGTGATTCTTACAACAGCAACCAACGCAGTTTTCAACTAAAAAAACAGCTCAACAGAGAGATTAACTCGAGAGTCGATAACGTCGGTGACGCTATAATTGATATTAATGATATCGATCATCTTAAGTTTCAAGTTACCGAGCAACTTGCCTCGATTCGTACCGCTCTTGGTCGTAAAGAAGCATTAGAGCAACGAGAACAAGCATTACTGCGTAAATCAATGGAAACCATGCGCGATGAGCTTAATGAGTTAAGTAAAGAAGCCAATGCCTATAAAGAGCGATTATTTGAACAACAAAAGCTCAATATGCTTGATTCGCTAACTCAGTTACCAAACAGAGCTGCTTTAGAAGAACGAATGGATCAAGAGTATCGTAACTACCAACGCCATAAACACCCATTATGGATTGCCGTGGCTGATATTGATCACTTTAAATTAATCAACGATAGTTTTGGCCACAGTACTGGCGACAAAACCCTACAAGTTATCTCAATGGCATTGAAAAACTCTCTCAGAGAATCAGAATTCGTTGCCAGATATGGTGGTGAAGAATTTGTATTAATCATTCCCGATGTTTCTGCTACCGATATAGAACAGCTTTTGAATCGTGTAAGAGAAAAAGTAAAAAATATTCCTTTTAAGTTTAAAAATCAGAGAATTACAGTTACAGTGTCTATAGGTGCTGCACAAATTCTTGATAACGAACAAATAAGTGAAACTTTTGAACGAGCCGACGCAGCACTCTATAAAGCTAAACATGAAAGCAGAGACAGAGTGATTATTGACGCTTAATACCAATCGATCATCGGTTTATTGATAACTAAATCGGTTGCTACTGGTATAACCAATAACGATTTATTGGGTTATACCTTGTAGAAGCGCATTGAGGCCATCAAAGATGAGTGGTTCATATACGCGCTTGGTATAGCACTTCTCCACATGAGTTGTGCAACCTTCTCCATCTCCCCGTCATATTCATGAGTCAATTCTGCAGCTAAGGAGTTGTCATGATCGTAAATATCAGTCCCAGAGGCAGTATGGATCAGCTTTCACAATTGGAAGCAGATCGCCTAAAACAAAATGCCAGTAGTGAACTTTATCAACTGTTTCGCAGTTGTTCATTAGCCGTTCTCGCATCCGGAGCCCAAACCGATAATGCCCACGATTTATTCGAACAATACCGCAATTTCAATATCAACGTATTGAGGCGCGAACGTGGGATCAAAATTGAATTAGTTAATCCACCAGAAGCCGCCTTTGTTGATGGCAGCATCATTGCTGGAATCCAAGAACATCTATTTTCCGTCTTAAGAGACATCGTTTTTATTAGTGATCGCTACGATAATCTCAAGCATATCAACCTGACTAACTCCAATCACATCACCAATGTTGTGTTTGATATTCTGCGAAACGCACAGGTGCTCCCTCGTCAGGAGCCTAATGTGGTGGTCTGTTGGGGTGGCCATAGTATCAACCCTATCGAATATCAATATACCCGTGAAGTCGGTTATGAACTCGGCCTGCGTAGTTTAAATATTTGTACAGGTTGTGGACCCGGTGCTATGGAAGGGCCAATGAAAGGTGCCGCTATTGGTCACGCGAAGCAGCGTGTAAGAAATGCACGATATATCGGGTTAACCGAGCCCAGTATTATCGCAGCAGAGCCACCAAACCAAATTGTCAATGAACTCGTCATCCTGCCTGATATTGAAAAACGACTCGAAGCATTTGTTCGCTTAGGCCATGGAGTGATCATCTTTCCTGGTGGAGCGGGGACAGCTGAAGAGTTGCTTTATCTACTGGGTATTTTGCTCAATAAAGAAAACGCTTCTCGCCCCTTTCCATTAATATTAACGGGTCCCAAAGAGAGCGAGGACTATTTCCGTAAAATAGATCAGTTTATTGCCGCAACTCTTGGGGAAGAGGCACAGAATAAATACGAGATCATCATTGATGATCCTGTCCGCGTGGCAAGAGTTATGAGCCACGGCATGGATGAAATTAAAACGTACCGTAAAGATACAGGTGATTCGTATCAGTATAACTGGTCACTCAAAATCGAGCCTGAATTTCAACTACCATTCATTCCCACTCATGAGATGATGAATAATTTAAATTTATATTTTCAACCAAATAAAGCGGAGCTTGCAGCCAACCTAAGGCGAGCATTTTCTGGTATAGTCGCGGGCAATGTGAAAATGGACACCATTAAAGAGATCGAGCACCAAGGACCTTTTGAACTTAAAGGCGACCAGAACTTAATGAAATTAATGGATACACTATTGCAAGCGTTTGTGACCCAACAACGCATGAAATTACCAGGCAGCGAATATATCCCTTGCTATAAGATAGTGACTTAACACTCGAGATCCCTAGACAGCTATGAACACCTTTTTAATCATCGACGGACTTAACCTTGTAAGGCGAATACACGCCGCACAACCTAACGAAAATGATGTAAATGGATTGCCAGAAAGAGTGCGTAGTGCTTGTTCTAAGCTGTTAAAAACCCATGCTCCAACCCACGTAGTTATTGTGTGGGATGGAGATGGGATCTCTTGGCGAAAACGCTTATACGATGATTATAAAAAAGGTCGAAAGCCAATGCCTCAAGCGCTGGCTAACGCACTTAACGATATAAAAAAATGCCTCAGTGAAATAGGCATAAATTCAATTAATGCCGAATCCGAAGCCGATGATGTTATTGCGACGCTAGCAGTAAAAGTTGCCCAATCTAATCAAGCCATTATCGTTTCAACCGACAAAGGCTTTACTCAGCTGTTAAACCCTAATATTTCTCGCTGGGACTACTTTAATCAAACGGCATTAACCATCGAAGAGCGGGAACAAAAACTTGCGGTCGATCGAACTCAATTTATCGATTTCTTAGCACTTGCAGGAGACAGCGGCAACAAAATTTCTGGCGTACCAGGGATCGGGCCAAAATCCGCGGCTGAACTACTGAAAACATTTCGAACCTTAGCTAATATCTATAACTCCCTAGATAAAATTGGCGCTAAACAGGCTAAGAAGCTTGAAGAAGGTAGGCCGCTTGCCCGACTAAGCTATAAATTAGTTCAACTACAAACTGATATTGCACTCAATACACATCTTGCTAATTATCGAGTAAAGCAATCAACTCCAACGTAAACATTCGGTTACTTATTTCTTTTTTACGATAACCGCTATTAGGCTATCTTCCATTTTTCATCTGTTTTATATTGTAAAAATCATGTTGCCAAAGTGACATACACATACCGATGCCGTATAAACAGAAGGATTGTTTAGTACAATGAAATCAAAAGCTCCTGTCATAATAGGCTCAGTTTTTGCCGCCTATCTCGCCTTTGTCGCCGTTGTTGTTTTGGTTTATGAGCCGACGCCCGATAGTATGGATTGGGAAGATAGGCAGGCTTATAACAAGGCCAAGCTAACTGAAATCACACTCGGCACTCCTGTTGATGAAGTAAAAACACTCCTAGGCCGAGCTGACTTTTCTGAAGCAAAGACAATAAATAATGACACGCTTCAAGTGCTATTCTATCGCACTCATCACATTAAATCCGATGGCGAAACGACTCGGGATGAATGTACGCCTTTGCTATTTAAAAACAATAAGCTCATCGCTTGGGGACAAGATACGTATCAACAATATTTAGCTAGCGCTATCGACGGTTAATAACGCAAATCAATAGCTATACCAATATTAAACAACATATTGGCCTCTAAGAAACCAACAAGTATCCTCGACGTCAGTGCATAAAAATGTCTGTGGCAGGGCTGAGCAAAATCAGCCCTGTTTATAACCATCTCCTCACTCTGCGACAGTACTCACCATACTCCTTAGGAAACTTCTGCTGCAAATAACGCTCTTCTGGCTTTATCGCTACTAGGTAAATAGCACTACAGGCAGGAACGACACTCACCATCAGCCATAATGACTCAAGCATACAACCAAGACCGAGAGGATAAAGGCAAAAAATTAAATAGATCGGATTTCGCGAATAACGATAATAGCCATGGGAAATGATCACCGATGTCGGTTTCCATGGTTCAATAGCGGTTTGCTGACGTTTAAAGATAAACAAAATATGCAATAAAACGCCCCCCCCTAATGTCATCAACACTGCAGCAATGAGTTTTAGCCAATCTGGACTAGGGAGAGAAATAGGATAGAAATGGCCTCCCCAATAGAACAGCGCCATAAAGCTTATAAAAATCAGCGGCGGTGGAAATTTGACTCTAGCACCTTTACTATCTATTTCAGCCATAACAACTCCTTCATAACAAAAAAGCCGAGCTAACTCCTGCCCGGCTTTCCTAAAAAAGACCACTTATACCAACCGATATAAGCTTACTCTGGCTTTTTATACTCAGTATAGACTTCGCCTTGAGTTAGCCATTGCGGAGCAGGCTTCCCCTTAAGATAATGATCGAAATACTGCATCATCCTCAAACTATAATCGACCTTATTAGGGTACTTTTTCAAATGATGAGGCTCATTTTCATACTGCAAAAACACCACATCCTTACCCGCTCGGCGCATCGCTAAATATAGCTCAATACCCTGCTCCCAAGGCACCGCATCATCTTTATCACCGAACATGATCATCATTGGCGTCTGAATACGTTCAACGTAAAAAATGGGCGAATTTTCTATGTATTTTTGCGGTGCCTTAAATAGGCTTTCGCCGATACGACTTTGGCCCGTTTCATATTGAAACTGCCTCGCAAGACCGGTGCCGTGACGAATACCACTATAAGCACTCGTCATATTCGATACGGGGGCTCCGGTAACCGCAGCCTTAAAAATATGAGTTTGAGTGACAGCGAACGCAGTTTGATAGCCTCCCCAAGAATGGCCTTGGATCCCCACAGCTTCTTTATCTGCAACCCCCATGTCGATTAGCTTTTGCACACCAGATGTTAATGCTTGTACCGATGTCGCCCCTGGGTAACCGACCTCAAAGCGAATATCCGGTAAGAAAATCGCATAACCATTATCGGCATACCACGCAAAATTCGGTCTATGGTTAAGCTTCATTTGTGGAAACGCATGCAAGCGATCACTCATAAATCGGTAAAAATAGACCAAGACAGGATAACGCTGACCTTCTTTATAATTCGTCGGCTTAATCAATACACCATCAAGCGGCTGTCCATCGCCATTCGTCCAATGGACTAATTCTGAGTGCCCCCAATCGAGTGCTCTTCGCTGACTATCTAAGTCTGTTTCACGAACTGCTTGTTGTGGTGCGTCAAATTTAGCACTGTAGAGATCAGGATAGAGATCATAACGCTCTTTCGAAAACAAGATTTCACCACTCTCTTCTGCGCGCGCGACCACCTTAAGTTTATAGTCACCTTGCATTAATGGCTCAACACCGGACACACCAACTTTAGCTTGATAAAAACCATCGGCTTTAGTGCGTTCGTTATAGCCATGCAGCAACAAAGCTTGCTCTTTATCTAGTGTTACAGGGGCGTTTTCATCCTCAAATAACCCAGTCACTCTATACTGGATCTGATTTTCTCGGCCTTTCGCCGCGGTGATTCTAAAGGCGGCCAATGAATCAGTGTTGAATTGCCAAATATCATATTTATCGTAAGCTAAAAAGCCAGAACCATCTTTTAGCCAAGGACCAAAACCGTAACTAGGGGGTGTTGATGGATAATCATGATCTTCATCCCCAAAGGGCGTTTTAAAATCTTTCGTTAACTTAATCCGAGTATCTTGCGCAATTTTATATAGGTAAATGTCACCTTGCTGATAATAGGCAGCAAAACGCTCATTTGGCGAAAGTATTGGTTTTTCACCGCTAGGCTGCTGAATTAAGAATGGCACTCTTCGACCAGTGTTTAAATCAATAATGTAATAGTCACGATAAAAACCAGCCCAGGTGATCATCTTTAAATAGGGAACATCACTGCTCGCTAACACATAGCGCTGTTGCTGTTGAATCTCAACATCAGGAACTTGCTGATCGGCCAATTGAACTATCTGTTTACTATCAATATGCAATACGGCTAAATAAGTGCGTTTTAGCTCCTTCTTATACTGCTTGATCTCATTTGGCTTAATACGAGGATCGTCCCCATGCCAAATATGCAGTTCTCGTTGTCCTGTAATAATTGAAGGATCAAATAGATCCGCCTCAGTATCAACTTTAGGTAATTCGAGCTGCTGACTCACTTGAGGCACTCGACCAAAGAACAAGCGCTTGCCATCGTCCGAAAATCTTAATTCAGTATAACGATTGAGCATCCAGCCATCAGATTGAGACGTGAGATGCAGTTTGCCATTATTAATATCAAGTAGTGCCAATTGATATTCTCGACCATACGGCGCCTCTTTTGCCGCGCCATAGGTATAAGAAATCATCGCATGATCACTAACGGCAACAGCGCCTATTTGCTGATCCACATAGCCCTGTACAACCGATTGTTGATCATTTTTTAGGTCAACAAGGATTACGCGGTGTAGATTGGTAGCAATATCATTTTGCGCAAGCACGACATACTCGCCCGACTGACCAAAGTGATACGCAGTCACATTTTCAATCGTTTGGCTTTCACCGCTGGCTAAACTAACCAGTTCAATTCTGCGTCCTTTATCGTACTCATCAACTTTGAGAGTCTTCTCTTCTGTACTGCTCAAAGACTTATTATCTGCGGTTTGCTCTTCTGATTTTGGTTCTGGTTCTGACTTAGCTTCAGCTTCTTCATACCAAATAGCCAAATGAGTACCCGCATCATTAAAGGCAAACTCTTTTACTCTTTGATAACTACGCTGTTGACCACTTTGGGTATCGAGTAAGACGAGGCCCGATTTCAACTTCTTACGCTGTTTTTCTGTGGCCTTTTCCCGCTCGAGTAAACCAGGCTCGGTAACAAATGCCGCAAAGCGACCAGTACGGTTCATTTTGGGTTTTGAACCACCTTGAACCTCAAATGACTTAGCTAAATCGAGCCTTTTGACCATACCATAGCTATCACCACGATCTGGAGCCACTTCCACAGCAAACGCGTTACCTTGTGCAGAAATAACAGGTTTATTAAGAGACTCAAATTTCATAATGGATTCAGGGGTGACATCCGCGGCAAAAAGTGAGGGGGATAAGAGGCTGGCACAAAACAGTGCTAGGCTTGCAATTGGTAATGACTTCAAGGTATTCCTCGTTTTAATTATTTTATTAACGGATTTTTCTCGATGTAATAGGGACTGTCGATCGTTCTAGCTTGGTTTTTGTTCTTACTCAATGATGTAAAAGACTCTAACGACCCTTTATAAGACTTAGCGTGTTAGCTATGTTTTACAATATCACCAACCGAGATGGAGAATAACTGCACACCTAAACCTTCGCCTTGCTACACGAGGTAGTCAATAAATTCGAGCAGCAACAATCGCGAAAGATCAATCGCTCATAGACTAAAGTAGACTTTTTTAACACTTAAGATTCAATCATCCTCATTAGCCTTTATTAATGCAAGTTAGCCTACACAAAAAAACGTGAGATTGCTCACTATTTCCTGTAAAACTTGCGTAAAAGTAGTTAAAATAGAGTCGATAAGATTCTACAAAATTCATAGTCATTAACCGTGTCGCTCGACATGGCCAGACAATAGCAGTAACGACCAACCGTGGAAGGACTCTCCATGTCAAAAAGAACAATTACCGTGATCCCTGGTGATGGGATTGGACCTAGTATTATCGACTCAGCCATCAAAATCCTCGACAAAGCAGGATGTGATTTTGAATATGAGTTTGCCGATGCTGGTTTAGCAGCGTTAGAGAAGCAAGGCGAACTGCTTCCTCAACGTACGCTTGATCTCATTGAAAAAAACAGCATTACGCTCAAAGGTCCACTCACAACACCCGTTGGAGAAGGTTTTACCTCAATCAACGTCACATTGCGTAAAAAGTTCAGCTTATATGCCAACGTCCGTCCAGTGCTTTCTTTTAAAGGAACTCAAGCTCGCTACGATAATATCGATATTATTACGGTACGCGAAAACACTGAGGGAATGTATTCAGGTTTAGGTCAAACCATCTCAGAAGATGGTGCTACCGCTGAAGCAACGAGTATCATTACCCGTCAAGGTGCAGAACAAATCACAACGTTTGCTTATGAATTAGCACGCAAAGAGGGCCGTAAGAAGGTCACTATCGTTCATAAAGCTAACATCATGAAATCAACTTCGGGTCTATTCCTTAAAGTTGCTCGTGAAGTCAGTCTACGTTATCCAGACATCACTACCGAAGAGATGATTGTGGATGCAACGTGCATGAAACTGGTAATGAATCCAGAAAACTTCGACGTGATAGTTACCACTAACCTATTTGGTGACATCCTATCTGACCTTTGTGCGGGTCTTGTCGGTGGACTGGGGATGGCTCCTGGCGCCAACATTGGTAAAAATGCCGCAATTTTTGAAGCGGTACACGGCAGTGCACCTGATATCGCAGGCAAAAACCTCGCGAACCCAACTTCAGTGATCTTGGCATCAATTCAAATGCTTGAATATTTAGGCATGTCAGATAAAGCGGAAGCGATTCGTAAAGCTGTGTCAGCGGTAATTGAAGAAGGAGATCGCACGACCCGTGATCTTGGCGGTACCCACGGTACAACTGACTTCACTCAAGCTGTGATTGAGCGTCTTTAGTCCACTCATTAAAATGAGATTAAAAAGCCCCGAATAGTGACTATTCGGGGCTTTTTTAACATGCTACGGTCGCCTAAAAACCAACACTTGGACGCAACCATAAATGCACGGTGACTTCATCACGATCATGATATAGATGCTTACAAGAGAGCTGAAACTCTTCTATACCATTCTCTTTTAAGATACTTCTCATCGTATCCAAAATCGTCGACACTTCTTTGTAACGACTCTTCATCGGCAACTTAAGATTGAAAATGGCCTCTTTAAACCAGCCATTAATCGCCCAAGCTTCGATAAGCTCGGCAACGCGAGAAGGCTTTTCAACCATGTCGCACACTAACCAATAAATGTTCTTACGCGGTGGCTCAAAACGAAATCCATCGGCCTGGTAATGTTTTACCTGCCCGGTATCCATTAAACCTTGATCCATCGGCCCGTTATCTACTGCCGCAACAAACATACCGCGACGAACTAATTGATAAGTCCAACCGCCAGGACACGCACCTAAATCAACAGAGTTCATCCCGCTGCGTAAACGCTGCTCCTGATCTTCTTTAGGAATAAAGTGGATAAAGGCTTCATCCAACTTTAATGTGGAGCGACTCGGCGCATCAGCAGCCATCTTTAACCTGGGGATCCCCATAAAGTAGGGTGAGCTGTTATTACTCAGGGAGTATCCGACATAGGCGGTGCCTGAGCCGACAAAGCAAACATGGATAATGGGACGCTTAGGGTTCTCTTTTTCTAATAAGCTACCGCTGCGCTTTAACGCTTGACGCAAAGGTACAGTAAACTTACGACAAAAATTAGACAGCTCTTTCGCTTCATTGGTATCTGGGGTCTCGACTCTAAGCTCACCCGCTTTACTGACCTTAGCCAACGCCTCAACAATTGGAGTAACGCGATCGCCTTCAGGTAATGCTTTAAGTAATTCATTGGCAGCAAACATCTGGCGGGTAAAAATGAGTGAATCGAGATCGAGCGATTTAGCTAATATATCGGCGTCACCCGCTTGAAAACACTGGAAAATAACATAGGCATCATTCTTGTTGGTTTTAACAAAGCCACCAATATCCAATTCAGCCGCACGCTGTTGTATCTCAGCGGCACACTCTTTTTCGTAGCCGGCACGGCAATATAAAAATAGGTTAATCATCAGAACTTCCTGAATAAAAAATGGCGACCAAAGCAATTGGCCGCCATTCTACACTTTCTCTAAAATGAATACGATTATCTTAATTCAATCCAAGATAGCTTAATCATCGAGTTCAACCACCCGATTGCGCCAAACGGCAACCGCAATGAGTAACCAACCAAGCAAGAAACATACACCGCCCATCGGTGTGATAGGTCCAGTCCATTTGACCCCTAATAATGCATAGAGGTAGAGAGAACCAGAAAACAGCACTATCCCAAGTAAAAATAGATAACCCGCCCAATCGATTAGACGAGACGTTAACCAATGTCCACTAAAAGCCACCGCGATCAATGCGAAGGTGTGGTAAAACTGGTACTCAACGCCAAGATTAAAAATGGCAATCATCTCACCTGTGGTAACACTCTTGAGCCCATGAGCAGCAAACGCGCCAAGTGCAACAGCCATAAAGCCACTTAATGCGGCCATTAAAAAAAATCCCTTACGCATTTAACCCCCTAATAAAACTAACACTGTGAGATATAGCCTGCTCAAGATTAGCCGCTTGCGTGGTGCCTGACGACTTCCTTGGTACAAAACTATGATCACCGTCGGTTAACCAGGCTAATTGAGCAGAATATGGTGCGAGCCAAGTTTCCACTTCGCCTTTTGCACCAAATTTATCTCTCTCTCCCTGAATCACTAACAGAGGAGCCTTACTGTTTGCGATAGGCTCGAATCTCGGCTCACCGCCTTTTGGTGGGACAAATGGATATCCTAAACATATCACCCCATCGACAAGCGCCTCGCTAGCAACCATAGCGGCCATACGCCCCCCCATAGATTTCCCCATTAGGATGAGCCTTACAGGCTTAAAGTGCTGGCGAACAGCTTCTATATGCAAAATAAAATCCATCAACAGCTTAGGAGCCCTGTCTGGTGGCCTACGTTTACCATCGATGGCATTATTTCGCATATAGGGAAAATTAAAGCGCACAACGTTCATCCCTTTACCTGCGAGCCCACTAGCCATCTCCGTCATGAAAGCATGGTTCATATTGGCTCCAGCGCCATGAGCCAAAAGAATCAAGGTGTCTGACAAGTCCGATTGAGACTCACAAATAGGTCCTTCGACTATGCATTCACTTTGGGGCAGTTCGTTTGCCAGCATCGATGATGAAATAGTAAATAGCGCGTCCATCATCCTGCTCCGAGCATGGTGACCAACTCTCCTCGATTAACCTGGCAGCAATTCACTACGTGACTCCTCTTCAAACATATCCAACATCCACTCTCTAAATGCGGCGATCTTACCGATCTCAGCATGATTTTGCAGACACACCAGATAGTAGGCATTTTTACTCACAAGCACTTCGGGGAAAGGACACACCAATCGACCAGCCTTAATATCAGGACGTGCTAATACACTATAACCGAGCGCGACCCCTTGACCATGAGCCGCAGCTTGCAGCACTAAGGACGAATGGCTAAAAATAGGACCTTGGTTCACATTAATATCATTAATCCCACATTGTCTAAACCATGCCTGCCAATCTTGACGGCTAGAGTCGTGCAATAGGGTGTGAAATTTAAGATCGCTTGGCTGTGATAATGGCTTAGGTCCATTAAGTAGCATAGGCGAGCATACAGGGATCAATACCTCATTACGCAGCTTATCGGCACGAACACCTGACCAATTGCCCATACCATAATAGATAGCAACATCCACATCATCAGTAAGTGAGCTAGATTCACTATCGACAGCCTTGATCCTCACATCGATGTCAGGATTCTTTTCACTGAAGTTAGCTAATCTTGGAACCAGCCACTGAATTGCAAAACTGGGTGAAGTACTGACCGTTAGTGAACCTATAGCACTTCGGGCAAGTAAACGATCTGTTGCATCGGCCAGTTGCACAAAAATATCTTTTATATCGAGAAAGTAGCCCTGCCCCTCTTCGGTGAGCAGCAAAGATCTATTTTTACGACGAAAGAGTTTAAGACCTAAATACTCCTCTAATGCCTTAATCTGATGACTAACAGCAGCTTGCGTTACAAAAAGTTCTTCCGCTGCTCGAGTGAAACTCAAATGCCTTGCCGCGGCTTCAAATGCTTTAACCGCATTTAGGGGAGGTAAACGTCTAGACATAATGATCCTTGACTCACATTTCGATTAGTTTTTCTAATCCTCATTGTTACATTTTATCGTTTGTAAAGAAACGCATTTTTGGTTAAATTTTGTGCCAATGAAACATATGAAGTTAGACAGCCTCTACGACCTAATTAGGGCGCGTCTGACACCTTAGTTAGCCGCCCGGAAGCACCACTATGATTAACCTTAAAACTGTTTTTGCTATCGCACTACTTTCTGTTTCAACTGCAGTAAGTGCCGATGAAATTATTATTGATACCACAGATCTACATGCATCAATCAGCGCTCAATTAGCTGAAGGATTAGCCCAGATGCAACAGGATATCAATGAGGATGTTAACGCTGTTCTAATTGCAGAAAAAGATGAACAGCCAACAACCTTCAATGCTCAACGCACTGAGTAACGCCTTATCGCGTAATTCGAATAGATAATGTAAAGCCGCAGCCGATGCGGCTTTTTTGTATCTTCAGCTCCGCTGAATGTATCTGCTGACACCGAAGGATAACCAAAAAAAACCACCATCTAACGGAATGGTGGTTTTATTATTTCTAGGAGTAAAACGATTAAGGACGATACACTTTAACGTTGTTATACCCTTGTTCTTGTAGATATAGCGCTTGAAGCTTACTCATCACGCCTCTATCGCAATAAAGCAGGTAAGTCTTATCTTTATCTAAATCTGCAAATTTAGTCGCAAGCTTAAAGAAAGGAATCGCTTTAATCTCCACCCCATCGATAGCCAGAGGACTTTGCTCTTCCTCTTCTGGAGCGCGTATATCAACAACAACTTCGCCGCCACTAATCGTATCGACTGTCTCAGTTTCAGTGATTTTAGTATCCATGCTCGTTGCAATCTCTCTTATATCGATAATTTCTGCCGCTTCAATAACTCTATCTAATAGATCTTCAGAGAACTTAGCCTCTTCGGCTTCGATTTTAGATAGTACCGCTTTCACGGTTGGCTTTTGTGAAATCACGCCACAATATTCAGGAATCGATTTCGCAAAATCTTCGGTACCGATCTGACGACTAATGTTTATGATATCCTGTTTGTCCATCACGATCAGCGGGCGCAGAATCAACATCTCGGTACAACGGTCAATAACATTCAGATTAGTCAATGTTTGGCTAGAAACCTGGCCCATCGCTTCACCAGTCACTAACGCTTGAATGCCCATTTTATCGGCGACGCGGGTAGCCGCACGCATCATCATACGTTTTAATATGACGCCCATTTGGCCGTTATCGATTTTTTCTAGGATTTCGGTGACCACAGGATCGAAGGGAACAGAAATAAACTTAACCTTATGCGACTCACCATATTTTTGCCATAAATGATAAGCAACCTGCTTAACACCTATCTCATGTTGATCACCACCAAGATTAAAGAAGCAGTAATGAGTTCGAGAGCCACGCTTAATAAACTGGTAGCTCGATACACCTGAGTCGAATCCACCTGAAATCAATGACAATACATCTTCCTGCGTGGCCATAGGGAAGCCACCAAGCCCGTCAATCCGCTTTTCAACCAAATAGAGATTCTCTCTATCGATTTCTATATTAACCGTCATATCAGGGTTTTTAAGTCTAACGCCTGCAGCATCGGTAAATTGATTCAATCCACCACCAACATAACGTTCCACCTCAATTGAGTTAAAGTCATGCTTACCGCTACGTTTTACTCGAACACAGAAAGTTTTACCCGCAAGGAGATCTTTATAAATTGGTAACGTCTGTTGATAAATATCATCAATCGATTCAAAAGTACTCTCTTTGACTTGCAGTACATGGGCGATCCCTGGAATACATGCTAAACGTTCCGCATAAATAGCAACCATTTCAGGCTTATCGGCAGGCACCTTGACCATGATTTTGTCCCACTGACGCTGCACTTTTGCATCGTCGTCGACTTTTCGAAGCACATTACGAATATTAGTTTCAAGCATCTTGGTAAAGCGCATTCTTACCGGTTTGCTTTTCATCATGATTTCAGGAAACAGTTTTACGATAAATTTCATGGAGGTTCCGAGGGAATAAATTTAGACAGCAATTTTGTTATTATACCAAGGTCAGTATGCAAATGCCTATCGAGCCGCAGTAAAAGATGACAATTTTAGAGATCTTAAACAAAACAGGCCCTCGATGAGGGCCTGTTTTGTTATATCAATCGTTCACTTAAAGGTTACTGGCCAACCAATATCTCATCCGACTCTTTTGCCTTACCTTGCTCAATAGCAATTTCAACCCGGCGATTTCGTGCACGATTATCGGCTGAATCGTTAGGCACCAATGGTGCCGAACTTGCCATTCCAACCACCTTCATACGTGTATCATCAAACCCTTTGACTTTAATCAACTCATGAGCCACAGCAACCGCACGTTTACTCGACAGATCCCAGTTAGAACTATAAAGTTCATTACTGATATTCATATCATCGGTATAACCTGACACTGTCACTATTCCGGGAACATCTTTAAGTAGCTCTCCGACTCGACGCACCACAGGTTTAAACCTAGGCTGCAAGAATCCTGAACCGGATGAAAATGCGCCCTTCTCTCTAATTCGAATAATGATCTGCTGCCCTAAAGACTCGATCTCAATGGCACCATCGACAATCTCTTTGTTAAGCTCTTGAGCCATTTTCTTCACTTGATCATTAATCTGATCTTGAGAGGATGCTTGTTGCTGTTGTGATTGAGATTGCGCTTCGGCGTCGGCTTGCTCTTGCGCGGTAGATGACGCCTCGCCACCTCGTTGCTCACCACGTTGTTGCTGCACTCCACCGGCACTGTCATCTTCACCAGCCTGAACTTCAATAGTGGGCTCGGTCATCTCGTTGGTTTGCTGGTTAATGATCTCTATGGGTGTTGGCTCTGGTTTACCGGGACGAAACTCGAGTGCAATCACCGATGTTCCCTTGGGAATATCTTTTACCTCTACTTTATTTTGCACACCGAAGGCATATTTCATCGAACCGGCAATTTGCTTGAATTTCATCACATCCATTTCAGAAAACGCGAGCAAAAGAACAAAGAAACACATCAGCAGCGACATCAGATCAGCAAAGGTCGCCAACCACATGGGAGCACCTGCGGGTGGACAGTCACACTTCTGCTTCTTAGCCATCTGGCTATTCCCCGTCCGTAGTATCTATCTGGCGTTGTTTTTCAGAAAGGTAGTTCTTCAAGAACCCTTCGATGACCCTTGGGTTTTGGCCATCTTGAATGGCAAGCACCGCATCCATAATAAGGTTGCGGTTGAGCATCTCTTCCCCCATGCGCAAAGTCAATTTATCAGCAATAGGAATGGCAACCATGTTGGCGATAATCGCGCCATACAGGGTTGTTAGTAGCGCAACGGCCATCGATGGTCCGATAGATTTTGGATCATCCATATTCGACAACATGGCAACCAACCCCACAAGCGTACCTATCATTCCCATAGCGGGTGCGACATCACCTAGCGCCCTGAAAATACCAATCCCCGCTTTATGGCGCTCTTCAGTCAGGGCGATATCTTTTTCTAGAGCTTCACGAACCACATCACCATCGTGTCCATCAACCAACATATCGACGGCTTTTTGCATAAAACTATTACTAATTTCAGCTTCTTCTAATGCGAGAAAGCCACCTTTACGCGCGGCATCAGCCATAGTGACTGACTGCTCTATCAGCACATCAGGTTTGTCGATTTTGAACATAAACGCTTTGGCTGCAATTTTTACCGCGCCAAGAAACTGTTTGAGGTTGTATTTCATCATCACCACAAACAAAGAACCTATCATAACGATAAGCACTGAGGGCACATCAATGAAAATGGCGATCCCGCCACTACTAACCATAGCTCCGATAATAAAAGCAAATGCACCAATGAGGCCTATCAGGGTCGCTAAATCCACAACTGTTCCTTATTTATTGTACTGGCTGTTTCTAAAACATCGACTGAGGTGTCTAGGTTTTAATCAGCTTTAAAACATCAAAGATAGGGTTTTGATGATCTTACCCCAAATCCTCCCTAAAGATAGGGTTTGTAGCTAAAGTTGAGCAAAATAAAGTTCTCTAATTGACCTTGATAGGCCTAACCGCACGTATCGCTTTAGGATATAATATCTGACAAAATTGAATATTGTTCTAATTCTGTTATCGGACAGCTTACAAGCAAGTTTAGCTACAAATTCAATTTTTTATAAAAATTCCTCCGTAAATCGTGCTATTGCACAAATATACGACACCCTAATTTGACCCATGAAGTTCACTAAGATACTTTGTGTGTCGCTAATTTCTTGGGAATATTACCGTGGCTAAAAAACCTGAAAACCTGACATTTGAACAATCATTATCGGAATTGGAGCAAATAGTTGCCGCGCTAGAGCAGGGAGATGTTTCTCTGGACGATGCGTTAAAACAGTTTGAACGGGGTATCAACTTAGTCAGAAATAGCCAAGGTAAGTTGGAACAAGCCCAACAAAAAGTGTCTATTCTTACCCAAGAACATGATCAACCAAGTTTGCAACCCTACTTAGCAGAGGGCGAATAATTGCTAACCGAAGCGATAACCCAATATCAGCAGCGGGTCGATAATCAGCTGCGTCTATTTATCAATGCTCAGGACGATACCGAGCCGAAATTAAAAGCGGCAATGGAGCATGGCGCCTTAATCGGTGGCAAACGAATTCGACCTTTTTTGGTTTATGCCATAGGCGAGATGCTTAATGTGCCACTGGAACATCTCGACAGTTGCGCTGCGGCAATAGAATGTATCCATGCTTATTCTCTAATTCATGACGACCTTCCGGCGATGGACGATGATGCACTGCGCCGCGGTAAACCAACCGTACATATCGCCTTTGACGAAGCCACAGCGATTTTAGCTGGCGATGCATTACAAACCTTAGCCTTTGAGATCCTCAGCCAAGAAACGACGGCGTTAACACCAACACAGCAAGTATTAATGATACGCTCACTCGCTAACGCTTCTGGTTACCGAGGCATGTGTGGTGGCCAGGCAATGGATCTTAACGCGACGAACACCCCCATAGATTTAGACACTTTAAAACGCCTACACAGATTAAAAACTGGGGCGTTAATCCGCTGCGCCGTTGAATTACCTATCATTGCCGCTGGCGTCACAGATATAAACAGAGAACTCCTGTTAGAATTTGCTGATGCGGTTGGCTTAGCCTTTCAAGTGCAAGATGACGTACTCGATATTATTGCCAGTACCGAAGAGCTAGGTAAACCTCAAGGTTCTGACTGTGAATCAAATAAAAGTACCTACCCTAAACTGCTTGGTTTAGAGGGTGCGCAAGAGACTGCTAAAAGTTTGATCGACGATGCACTATCAGCGCTGGCTAAATTACCATACAATAGCCAGTTAATTGCCGAATTCGCCCGTTTCATCATAGAGCGAAGAGTATAATAAAGAGCCAAAGAATCTCGCTATGAGTTTGGATATAACGAAATACCCTGTGCTAGCGCAGGCAAACACTCCCGACGAGCTAAGACAGCTTCCTCAAGGCGTGCTCCCAAAACTTGCTGATGAACTCAGAAGTTATCTACTGCAATCGGTAGGTATCTCGAGTGGCCATTTTGCATCAGGTCTTGGCACGGTAGAGCTAACGGTCGCCTTGCATTATGTCTACAACACACCTTTCGATCGTTTGATTTGGGATGTAGGCCATCAAGCCTATCCTCATAAAATTTTGACAGGTCGCCGAGATCGAATGCACACCATACGCCAAAAAGGTGGGATTCATCCTTTCCCTTGGCGTGAAGAAAGTCAATACGACACCTTTAGTGTTGGTCACTCTGGCACCTCAATCAGTGCGGCTTTAGCCATGGCGGTTGCCGCTGAAAAAGAGCAAGCTGGGCGCAAAGTGGTGGCAGTTATCGGTGACGGTGCCATGACTGGTGGTATGGTATTTGAAGCCATGAATCACGCTGGCGATCTGCACAATGACATGCTTGTGGTACTCAATGACAATGAGATGTCTATTTCGGAAAACGTTGGTGCACTTAACAATCATTTAGCACAACTCATGTCTGGTCGCTTATATACCACCATACGTGAAAACAGCAAAAAAGTGCTTAAAGGCATGCCTGTTATTAAAGAGATGGCTAAACGTACCGAAGAGCACCTTAAAGGCATGGTTGTACCTGGCACCATGTTTGAAGAGCTTGGTTTTAACTATATTGGTCCAATCGATGGCCATGATGTCGATGCCTTAGTCGAGACCATGCGTAACATGCGCAATCTCTCCGGGCCACAAATACTCCATATCATGACCAAGAAAGGTCGTGGTTATGAGCCTGCAGAGAAAGACCCTATTGGCTGGCATGCTGTCCCCAAATTTGATCCATCAACCTTTGCTAAACCCGCTTCAAAGCCATCAAACCCTACCTTTTCACAAGTGTTTGGCCGCTGGCTATGTGATATGGCAGAGAAAGATGAAAAAGTATTGGGTATTACCCCAGCCATGCGAGAAGGCTCTGGCATGGTGGAGTTTTCTCAACGTTTTCCAGGGCAATATTTTGATGCGGCAATTGCCGAGCAACACGCTGTCACCTTGGCGGCCGGTTTTGCCTGTGAAGGATACAAGCCCGTGGTCGCGATTTACTCAACCTTCTTGCAGCGCGGCTACGATCAGTTAATTCATGATGTTGCACTGCAAAAACTGCCTGTGATCTTTGCTATCGACCGTGGCGGTATTGTCGGCGCGGATGGTCCAACCCACCAAGGGGCATTTGACTTAAGCTTTATGCGCACCATTCCTAATATGGTGATCATGGCGCCATCTGATGAAAATGAATGTCGGCAAATGCTTTACACTGGCTACTGCTATAACGATGGCCCAACGGCAATCCGTTACCCTAGAGGCAGTGCCACTGGCGAACCTCAAGTGGAAGCAATGACCGCATTTGAAATTGGTAAGGGTCTGATTAAACGTCAAGGTAAGAAGATCGCTATCCTCAACTTTGGTACCACCTTGGCGTCAACATCTCACGCAGCCGAGACATTAGATGCAACGCTGGCTGATATGCGCTTTGTTAAACCGTTAGATGCAGAGTTAATTAAACAGCTCGCCACCAGCCACGAACTCCTAGTAACAGTGGAAGAAAACGCAGTGATGGGGGGCGCGGGATCGGGTGTGCTCGAACTATTGCAAAAAATGAAGTTGCCAATGCCAGTGCTTAATATCGGTCTCCCCGATGAATTCATCAAACACGGTAATTCAGAGGAAATTTTGGCAGAGCTCAAGCTGGATGGTGAAGGGATCTTAGCGCAAATTAATCAATACCTTAGCGAATAATCACCTTTAGATAGTTGATTAAACAAAGCGTCGATTAAGCAAAAAGGCCTCAAACTGAGGCCTTTTTCATATCTAAACTTGGTGATAAATGACTTATCTTGATTGAGATGACTCCCAAATGTTAGTCATTTATCGATTTTCTCAAATTAGGCTTGGGTATCGACAGAGCCGCCACCTTGAGACACCATGACCATAGCAGGACGCAGCAGACGCTCATTGAGCATATAACCTTTTTGCATCACCAACATCACCGTATTGGCAGGAAACTCTGCGCTAGGCTGCATACCAATGGCCTGATGATGATCAGGATTGAACGCTTCTCCTTGAGGATCAACCTGAGTTAAACCAAACTTTTCAACTGCGCTAGTGAAACTCTTCAGCGTCAACTCCACCCCTTCATAAATTGCCTTGGTCGCTTCATCTTCGGCATTGGTTCCTTGAAGCGCACGCTCCATGTTATCAATGACAGGTAAAAGTTCGTTGGCAAACTTTTCTAGGGCAAACTTATGCGCCTTTTCAACATCCATCGCTGCGCGGCGGCGAACATTATCCACTTCCGCAGCAGCTCGAATTACAGAATCTTTCTGCTCTTCAACTTTAGCTTCAGCAGCCGTTAGCGCCTGTTCAAGCTCTTCTACACGAAAATTAGCTTGGGTAAGTTCATCCATCAAACTGGCTGGATCTTCAACCACTTCAGTTTCCATTTGTGGGTCGATGGTTTCTTCAATTTGTGGCTCTTGTGCTTTGCTTGATTCGTTGCTCATTGTTACTCCAGCTAAAAATGCTTTGTTTCTGCATGCTCTGGGCATATTATGGGGATCAAATTTGAGGTTTCAAGCCCTAAGGCATGGATCAAAGACAAATATGAGCAAAGCGTTCCAAACAATTGGCTTAATTGGCAAACCACACCATACTGGCACACACAAAACCTTAAAGCGCTTGCATCATTGGCTAACGATGCAAGGTCTTGATGTTTATGTTGAAGAAAGAATTGCCACTGAAATTGGCACTCACGTCAAATCCGTTGACCTGCTACAAATTGGCGAATATTGCGATCTTGCGATTGTTGTTGGTGGCGACGGTAATATGCTCGGTGCCGCACGTGTATTAGCACGTTTCGACATAGGCGTTATTGGGGTCAACCGTGGTAATTTGGGTTTCTTAACGGACTTAGCACCCGATAACTTTGAAGAAGCCTTAGGTAAAGTATTACAAGGGGATTATGAAACTGAGCATCGATTCTTACTCGAATCAGAGGTACATCGCCACGGCATCGTAAAATCGAGTAATACCGCAGTTAATGAAACTGTACTCCATCCTGGTAAAATTGCTCATATGATTGAATTTGAAGTCTATATTGATGACAAGTTCATGTACAGCCAACGCGCTGATGGAATGATCGTTTCAACACCCACAGGATCGACAGCGTATTCACTATCGGCAGGCGGTGCGATTCTCACCCCGAATTTAGAAGCCCTGATCTTGGTGCCTATGTTCCCCCATACACTCTCGTGTCGCCCAATAGTCGTCGATGCCTGTAGCACCATCAAACTGGTGGTTTCTCCCGATAATGGTGACACATTAGAAGTGAGTTGTGATGGACATGTTGCCCTGCCAGTATTGCCTGGTGATGAAATTATTATCAGTCGCAGCCAAGAGCGCCTGCGCTTAATCCATCCAAAAGGCTATAACTACTTTCACGTATTGAGAAATAAGCTGGGATGGGGAAGTAAACTGTTTTAACGCTTTTATACAACCAAATAAAACCAAACATAAAGCCCCAGCGATTTATCTGAGGCTTTATTTTATCTAAATATTGAGAGTTTAACGACCTAACGAAAAGTCTAGCTGCACCGTTGCCTCGGCAGCAACCGGTTTACCATCAACAAACTTTGGCGCATAACGCCACTGTTTAATCGCTTTAAGAGACTCCCTAGCAAACAATTTTCCACCTTCAGAGGCCAACAGAACTGGATCTTTCACAAACCCCTGCTCATCGACCGTAAACGACATCTGAGCCCAGCCCTCTTTACCATCGAGAGCATAAGCAATCGGATAACGAGGAGGCTTTCTAAACAATGGCGTCTGCTCTTGGGTATCGTTCCACGGCGTCATGCTGCCGATAGCGATACAGTGCTGAGTTGATTTATCACTCGCCCCCTCAGCCTCATAAAGCTCAACTAAACGCGCATGTGCGGCAAGTTGATAGGGATGACTGTAATCAAGCACAGAAAACTGCTTAACGACCTCTTCAAGGTACGTTATCGCTTGGCTATTCTTATGTTGCGCAGCCTTAATCATTCCCGCTGAAAATGTGGCTTTCACTCGCTCAATGGCATCGGCGGGTAACAGGGCGCTATAAATTTCATGGGCCTCTAATGCATAGTCGCGAATGTCACGAGTATAGACAGGAGTCGGAGCAAGTTCGTTGAAGGCCAGCATCTTAAGCTCAGCCACCAACAGAGGTTTTTCAGCATCTTCAGCTATTTCAATAGCCAGTTTAAATAAACGCTTCTTCTCTTCAGAAGCGGCAATGGTCTGCGCAGCGCCAATAAGAGGATCGACAAGCTCAATCGCATTACTCCCAACTTGCTTACGATAGGCCTTTATCACACGATCAAAATGTTGAAATGCTAACTTATCATCGCCATTTTGCTGCAGAGCAGTGGCTAGATTGAGTTCTAGATGAATGACATCAAGACTATCCCTCTCAAAATAACCTTGGCCGAATTCATAAGCCTGTTTAGCGTATTTCACCGCAGCATCAGTATCGGCAGCATCTATCGCCCGCTGATATGCGGCATAGCTTTCGCTAAATGGAGAGGCATTTACGAGGGAACTAACACTTATCAGTGCACTAAACGCAATTGCGACGACTTGAAACTTTAAAACCATAAACAAATATCCTTATTTGTGAACTCTGATTAAACCTTCCGTTTAACCTCAAATATTGCAATTGATATTACACTTGAGCTTGCGGTATAAACCCGCACTATGCCACTAGGTAAAGCCAATTTCAAATCGGCATAACCAGATACAATATGTGCCACAACATCCTAACAGTAATATGAATTAACTTAAATGGTCAGACAGTTTTCGCAGACGACTTACCATCCAAAATGTCAGTACCAAACTGCAACACGCCAAGGATATCCAAACCCCAGTGACCCCAAAAATCCAGGCAAACAAATAAATCACCACTGCAATTAACAGTAATTTACTGCCTGTAAGCATAGAGGCTTCTTTTGACCTATTAATTGCTTGGAAGAAAGCCGCACCAACTAGGATTAATCCCTCAAACGGGAGCCCCCAGAAATAAAGCCGCATCCCCTCAATGGCGACAGGTGTCAACTCTGGGTTATCACCAGCAAAGATGTAGACGAGATACTCAGGGACAATATAGATAAATAGCAGCCCAACAGCAGCCGTGACAAGGGTCATCATGATGGCAATTTTAAAAGTTCTAAATACCCTGTCGAATCGATTCGCGCCCGCATTAAAACTGAAGATAGGTTGAGTGCCAAAAGCGATCCCTTCAAACACTAAATAAAAGAGCGCTTCGGTATAACTGACGACACCATAAGCCGCCACATGAATAGGACCACCGACCCAAAGGAATGCGGTATTGTGCAGTGTCAGCACAATCGATAGGTAGAGGTTCATCAAGAAACTAGGAAAACCAACCCTAACGATATTTAAGCAGTGATCTAAGGTTAATGTCATCTGCTCAAAGGTGATCCTAAGACGCGTCTTAGCGGTAAAAAAATGCTGTAAACATAATAAGGCTGTTAATGCCTGGCAGATCATCGTCGCAATCGCAGCGCCAGCAAGACCAAAGGGAAAGCCAACGATAAATAACCAGTCTAGCAACGCATTTAAACAGCCACTAATAATCAATACGTAGGTGACGAAGCCGGGTCTACCATCGTTTCTCAACAGCGCACTAAAAGCGATAGCCAATATGGGAAACACACCTAAAACAAAATACCAAAATAGGTAATCGTTAGCGCTTTGCAACACCTCGCCTTCCGCGCCTAGCCAAGCCAAGATCGCTCGACTAAATAAGGTGCCTCCCAAAGCAAATAATACGCCAGAAATTAAACACAAGGTAAAGGTATTACCCAATATTTTTCGCGCTCTTGCTGCATCATTACGACCCAAGTTGATCGATACCAAAGAAGCTCCGCCCATACCAAGCAGCGCACCAACGGCATAGAGCACAGCACCAACGGGATAAGCCAACATCATCCCTGCAAGTCCCACGTCACCCAAGTAATGGCCGACAAACATGCCATCAATGGCGACATAAACTCCTGTCACCAACATAGATAAGATGGTCGGTATGGTGTAACGCCATACGAGCGTAGGAATGGGGTCGGTAGCTAAGGCTTGATCATTGTCGACGACAGGCATATGAAAAGTTCTATTTAAATATTTAGACCACTAGGTCACGTCAGAGATATCAGAGGACAACCCGTTTAGATAGCATCATCAATTGTTGTTCCATCTCAACAAGGTTGATGGGTTGCTCGCTAATAAGCTCTATACGCGAGTCCATTGCATCATCAAGCTCTATCACGCTAAGCTGCTCATCAACATAATTGAGCCCCGCGATGCCTTCATCACAAATAACCACCGCCTTTAAACGCAAACAGTGCTGCGCTTTAACCCAACTTAACAGCGCAGTAAAATCAAATTCGTAATAACAATCGAATACCCATCCAGCACTATAGATATCATCTATCTTATTACCGCTGCGATACACACCCTGCGGATCAAATGATACCGATTGTTGTTCAGGCGCAGCTTGTAATGGTGACGATCGAAATAGTGACTCTGGCATTGTCTCTGCTGCCAGCCCTGAAAATGAGACCATCGCCGAGGCACGTTGCAGATAATGGGTAGATAACCATTCAAACAGCTCAGTTTGCTCTACCTGCACGGGCTTATCTAATAAGCTAACGGCAACAACCTGTTTATCAATCGATTTGGCTTCAAGGTAACGATGCAAATTAGTGAGATCGTTTTGCTCAAGCAGATCGGTTTTGGTGGCAAGGATAAGGTCAGCAATCGCTAACTGCTGATTAAAGGTGTCGTTTTGTCGATAGCGACTGTCGCTTACCTTACGAGCATCGACAAGGCAGATTGAAGATTTAAGCGCTATAACCTGTTGAAAGTGAGGTTGCATTAAGGTTTCAATTATCGCTTTAGGATGGCCTAACCCCGTGGGTTCGATCAACAATCTATCTGGTTTAGCCTTAGCAATAAGTTGATTAACTGCTACTTGGGTGGGTACGCCAGCAGCACAGCACAAGCAACCACCGGCAACCTCTTTTATTGTCACCTGACCCGACTGGTTATCGATTAATCCAACATCGATGCCAATTTCACCGAACTCATTAACCAATATCGCCCACACTTCATCGCTGGGCTTATTGGCTAACAAGTACTTAATAAAACTCGTTTTACCCACACCTAAAAAGCCTGTAATTACATGGGTAGCGATAGGTTTTACTATCATTGAAACGAACTCCAAAGCTCGGGAAGCTTCATTCCCTTAAATTATACTTTACGCGACTTATTAGCTCGGCGACTGTCGTAACTATTACCTTGACTACTGCGGCCGGAAGAGGATTTACGGCGCTGATGCCCTTTAGGCTTAGTCGTCGTTTCAACATCCAACTTGCGGTAACGTTCAGGTAAAGGCGCACCAATCTCATAACCAGGGATAACCTGACGCGGCAACGTTTGACCAATAAGCGCTTCAATCTCCTGCAGCATCTTTTCATCGTTTAACGCGACAAAAGAGATGGCATGTCCCGCAAGCCCTGCTCGTCCAGTTCGCCCCACGCGATGAACATAGTCTTCTGCATCTAACGGCAGCTCAAGATTGATGACAAGGGGCAATGCTTCAATATCTAATCCGCGAGCCGCCACATCCGTTGCCACCATGACTCTGAGCGAACCAGACTTAAAGTGCTCAAGCGCCCGATTTCGAGCTCCTTGGGTTTTATCACCATGAAAGACTGCGTTGTTAATCCCATCGAGCTTCAACTCTTTATGCAACGATTCAGCGCTCTCTTTACTGCTAACAAAGACAAGTACCTGCTGCCAATTATTACGGCCAATAAGCTCCGCGAGCAGTTCAGCCTTACGCCGTTTATCAAGGATATAGACCTCTTGCTTAATCATGCTGGCCGTCGTGTTTTGGGTAACATTAATCCACTCTGGATTATTGAGCATCTTAGTCGCGAGCACCTTAATGCCATTGCTAAATGTTGCCGAAAAAAGTTGAGTAGAATGTTGTTTCGCGACTAAGGTTTTAACTCGCTCGATATCCTTTACAAAGCCGAGATCTAACATACGGTCAGCCTCATCGATAACCAGATGATCAACCGAAGAAAGATCTAGCCCATGCTGACCAATAAGATCAAACAAACGGCCAGGAGTAGCGACCAATATATCTACACCTTGCGCTAATGCTTTACGCTGTGGATTGATATTCGCACCGCCATACACAGCGACCGATTTTAACGTGGTTAACTGACTATATTTGTGAATACTCTCGCCAACCTGAATGGCTAATTCACGTGTCGGCGTCAAGACTAATACCCTAAGCGTCCCCTTTGGCTTATCTTCTTGAAGCAAACGATGTAAAAAAGGAAGACTAAACGCAGCGGTTTTACCCGTGCCAGTCTCGGCACAAGCCATTACGTCTAAACCTTGCAAGGCTGTTGGAATGACTTTTGATTGCACCTCAGTCAAGCGGGTATAGCCACAAAGCGCCGTTGCTTGGATCAACAGAGGATGTAAAGAGAGAGAATCAAAGTTCATATTAAGCTCGCAGGTCTTGGGGAATTGCATCAAAAGTGAGCGCGGAGTCTACCAAAAACCGCATAATAAGGATAACAAGCATTAGCATAAAAGCGTGAAAAATGATCAAATAACAAAATGAATACCGAAAACAGATCCCCCAAGGCCACGTAGGCCAGAGGCTAAAAGCAACCCAAATACGCTACCTTAATTTACCGAGCAATATAATTTGAAACCCGAATGCACCACATTTTGGCATTACTCGGCTGGCTATTTTTTCAAATAAAGCGCCTCAAACTCGGCTAAT
The DNA here is from genome assembly GCF_019457595.1 of Shewanella psychrotolerans. NCBI lineage: Bacteria > Pseudomonadati > Pseudomonadota > Gammaproteobacteria > Alteromonadales > Shewanellaceae > Shewanella > Shewanella psychrotolerans. The sequence continues at coordinate 3,099,163 of NZ_CP080419.1, forward strand.
GGCATGGGCTTAGAAAACAGGTATCCTTGACCAAAATCACATCCTGCATCGGCTAAGATCTGCTGTTGATAACGAGTCTCTACGCCTTCTGCTATCACCTTAATCCCTAACTTATGAGCCATGACAATAATCGCTTCACACAAGGCAACGCCGTCACTATCTGACTCTAGATTTCGGGTAAAGGATTGATCGATCTTTAGGTAATCGATATCGAACTTTTTCAAATAAGCCAGTGAAGAATAACCGGTACCAAAATCATCGAGCGACACTTGAATCCCCGCATCTCGATACGCAAGTAATTTGTCGGTTACCCCCATTGAAGCATCTAGCAGGAGCCCTTCTGTGATCTCGACACAAATCGCATTACTAGACAGATCTAAATGCCTTAACAGTGCCAGCCAACTGACAAAGACGTCACCTTCATCCCTAAATTGGACTGGTGATTTATTAATGCTGATCTGGATCTCTACCCCAAATTCACTGCGCCAACGCGCCGACTGTTGAGCGGCTTTTTCAAAAACCCAGTTCCCGATATCATTAATCAGTCCGGTTTCTTCAGCGACGGGAATAAACTCTCCAGGAGAGACCATTCCCCGCTCAGGATGATTCCAGCGAATCAGCGCCTCAGCTTTATGTACTTGACCATTTTCCATATCGATAATTGGCTGATAGTAGATCTCAAACTCTTTTCGGCCTATGGCATTACGCAAATCTTTGATCAACGCCATACGATAATGTGCATATTCCTGCATAGACGGGGTAAAATAATGAAAACGATTACGGCCTTGCTCTTTAGCCGCATACATGGCCTGATCGGCATGCTTAAGTAAGCTATCGATACTTGTCGCATCATCTGGATAGATGGTGATACCGATACTAGCGCTGATATAAGCAGTCTCATCCCCTAAATTATAGGGTTCAGCAATCCTCTCTAAAATCCCTTGAGCAACACGATCTATACCTCGAGGCGAGTCTACCGCAGAGAGTACGACAGTAAACTCATCGCCACCTAATCTAGCGACAACATCAGATTCTCGAATACAGCTCTTAAGACGCTTAGCGGTTTCCTGTAGCAGGAGATCGCCCATATCATGGCCTAACGTATCATTAACCTCTTTAAAAAAGTCTAAATCAAGAAACATCAAAGCAAAATGGCTCTGGTTACGATCGATACGTAATATTTCGGTGCTTAGATATTCAAGTAACATACGCCGATTGGGCAATCCTGTAAGCGGATCATAGTTGGCTTGCTTCCAAATAATATGCTCAGCTTGTTTCTTTTCCGTAATATCAGAAAACAACGCAACTCGACGAAATACCTCACCATGCTTGTCATAAATACTATTAAGGGTCAGCCACACCATAAATTCATTGCCAAGCTTATTTTTTAACCACAGCTCTCCCTGCCAATAGCCGTGTTCCCTAATAGCGCTTTCAAGCTCTGCATATTGCTGCTTATTTTGGTCGCATTCTAAGATACTAATGTGTTTGCTGAGGACTTCATGCTCGTCATACCCCGTGATACTCGTAAAAGCAGCGTTAATGGTAATAATATTGCCGTTGAGATCTTGTACACTCATGGCCTCACTAGAGTTGTTATAAACAGATGCGGCAAGCTCTAGCGATTCCTGTACCTGTTTACGCTCAGTAATATCAGCGTGAATACCACACATCCTTAGCGGCACGCCATTAATATCACGACTAACCACTTTTCCAGAATCGAATATCCAATGCTCTTCACCGGTGAAACTAATGAGCCGATACTCTAGATTATGACTCTCCGTCTTCCCCGTAAGATGGTTATCTATCGAGGTCAAAAAAACCATTCTATCTTGGGGATGAATAGCGTCTTGCCAAAGCCGGCTATCTTTATTTAAACGTTCGAAATCGCAACCTAATAAATCAGCACACCAAGGATTGCGCTTGACTTCATTGGTCTTAATATCCCAATCCCAAAAACCAAGGTTGCTGCTCTCTAGTACCAAAGATAAACGTTCTTGATTGGTTCTAACCTCCATTTCAGCTTGCTTATGCAAGGTGATATCGATAAATCCAGCGATCACCATTTCGACGCCCTTGTTTATGCGGCGACAAGCGACGGTCATATGGGTGTAGACGATCTCTCCATTTTTAGCGACAAAACGTTTGTCCATTTCATAGGCATCAATCTCGCCCCTTAACATTTTCTGAAATTGCGATTCGTCAGCTTTGAGATCCTCAAAGTAGGTTAGATCGGACCAAGTTAAGGTTAACAACTCCTTCTCACTGTATTTAAGCATTTTACATAATCGAGGGTTAACCTTAATCCAATCTCTATCGACAGTGGTGATCGCAATCCCCATATTGCCGATATCAAATTGGGTTCGAAAAATAAAATCATCTTGTAATTGGATCTTGGCATCGCGTTCTATTTCAAATCGGCGAGATAACATCATTCCAATAAGCGCTGTTACCAGAGGAAATAACAAGAAAATAGGTAAAGTGATTTGAGATAATATGCTTGAATAAAGCTCGGATGGCAGAATAAAAAAGGACGTCAAAACGACTAAATGCACTATAAAACCAAAGAAATACAATTCTTTGAATGCCATATCTGCAATTTGATTCTTACGGTAATAACGCCACAGATAACCAACCACGCCAGCAAACAACATGGCGACGCTACCGGAAAACACCGCCGCACCGCCCTCAATTAAGCGGTAACCGATCCCAATTGATGTCGCGATAAAGGTAGGCAAGCCGCCAAAGAAAAGGCCCGAAATGGCTAACACGACAGTACGTGTATCGATAAAAATACCAGGCTCATATTCCCAAGAAGCAAGCATGGTAACAACGGTCACCAGACCGATCACCATTCCAGTGGATAAACGCCAAAGCAAAAAATGTTCATTACGCTGCTGACGAGGCACCGCATCATAAATAAAAACCAATATCAACAATAGTGCTGCATTTTCGAGAAGTGCAAATAGCGTATCTTGATTCATATCAATCTTAGTTATTATTATCAAGTTGATAACATCAGTGTGAGTTTAGCAGAATTATTTGTAAAAAATACTTCACTTATCAACAACACAGAAAGAATTACGATTCAGCCAATGCAATTGAGCAAAAGTTAACCTGACCTCTCGCTCCTATTAGCAATTCATCACAATCCAAACTCACCTTAATACAGCGCAAATAGAACAACGCCTCATGTGATATGTAGACGATAGTAGAACCGATAAAATGTACGAATTATTCATTTTTATATGATTTAAAACAGCTTATGATACCTGCTCTAGGATGCTTTACTTCAAGGATTAAAATGCTGAAATATGTCCAATGGACCATGCAATGCCTATTTGCAATTTGCCTAATGTGGCATCCATCATTACAAGCCGATCAAATCCCGCACAATATCAAAATCGCTGCAGAAGACAATTGGGCACCTTTTGCAGATCACAATGGCAAAGGTTTATCACACGATTTGATCTATCAAGCATTTTCTCGAATGAATATCAATGTCGACACTATTGTCGTGTCCTACGCTAGGGGGCTGGTTATGGCTGATAGTGGCTTGGTAGACGGGGTTTTCAATCTACACAAAGAGCAAAGTACAGTAAACCGATTCATTTTTGGCAGCGAACCACTCTTTTCAACAACAGCCTCTTTTTATCAAAACAATGCGCACCCAATTACGGCTCAAACTAAATGGGATATACCTAAAAACAGTAAAATAGGTATTATTGAAGGTTATGAATATGGTGATGAACTGATTAACCTGACTCATCTCAACATCGTTAAAGTTAACAATCATAATCAGCTGATCAACTTACTGCTGCTCAATCGTCTCGATGCAATCATTATGTATGATCAGGTTGCCAAACAGTATATTAACGAAATGGGCGTTTCAAATGTCATCAGCAAGAGTGTTCCCAATCATAAAGGGGAACTCTACCTCGCGTTTTCTAAGCACAGCCCGAGTGCCCAGTTATTTGCAGATAAATTAGATCAAGGCCTTAAATCACTAAAGCAAGACGGTAGTTACAACAAAATAATGGGATCGATTCAAACATCAATTGAATGAGCACGATATACAGTGCTTACTCATACACTGCATTCTAAATAGTTAGTATGTTAAACTTGGGCTCTTTATTATGATGATATAAACCATGAATAGCGCTGGAACCCCACACTTTAGTTCGACGTTTCACTTTCCTGTACAGATATATTATGAAGACACGGACTTCTCCGGTGTGGTCTATCACCCTAACTTTTTGAAGTATTTTGAGCGGGCACGAGAACATGTTATCGGCGCGAATCTACTGTCAAGCCTTTGGGATATCCATGGTCTTGGATTTGCGGTGTATCGCAGTGATATGATATGTCATGATGGCGTTGAGTTTGCTGAAATTATTGATGTGAGAACAAAGTTTTATTTCGAAAGTAAATACCGCACGGTATGGCAGCAAGAGATTTGGCGGCCCAATGGTAAGAAGCCTGCCGTTACCGCACAGATAGAGATGGTCTGTATGAATAAGGCCCGTCAACTAGCACCTATGTCCCCAGACGTTATAAACTTATTAAGCCAGAATTTCAGCGAAAAAATTCCGTTATAACTCAGCGCGATTGAGCTTACGCCAGTTCATCTCTAATTCAGCCGCGGTCATTGGTTTCGCATAAAGATCGCCTTGAATTTTATCGACGTCCATGTCACAGAGCATATCAAAAACGGTCTGAGTCTCGACCCCCTCAACGGTGACCGAAAAATCCAGCCCTTTAGCAAGCTCAATCGCACTCTTGAGGATATGTAGCCCCCGCTTATCATCATCGATATTGTCGAGGAAAGCTTTATCAATTTTAACTTCATCAACAGGCAGAAGCTTAAGGTAAGCAAGTGATGAATGACCGGTACCAAAGTCATCTATTGCAACATTAACTCCTGCTCGTTTCAGTTTATTTAACACTGCAACAGCTCGCGTCATATCGGTCATTAATTGGCTTTCAGTGATCTCTATCGCAAATAGGTCTGCGCTCAGATCATATTGCTTCAATTGGGCAATAATAGACTCGCTAAGCTGGTTACCATTAAGATCATCGATTGCCAAATTAACAGCCACTTGTATCACGAGTCCGCTACGTTTCCATTGCCGCAGCTGCATCAAAACTTGTTCGATCACCCACTGACTTAGCATGCTAATCATCCCTGCACATTCAAGCAAAGGAATAAACTCGCCAGGTGACACAGGACCTAAAGCCGAGCTATTCCAACGAATTAAGGCTTCAGCATGACGACAATTACCCCCAGCGACGTTGTATTTTGGCTGATAAACCATGTAGAGTTCATTGTTTTTAAGTGCCTTGGGAAAACAGCTAATCAATGTCAGTTGACGATGTTGGCTAATATCATCCCCTTCCCGATAGCTCGCCACTAAGTTACTACTCGATTTCGCCCTCACTAAGGCTAAATCCAACCGTCTTAGCATCTGGCTGACATCGCTGTGATATAACGACAGATCTAAATATCCAACTTGTATCTGTAAATTAATAAGCGTGTCATTAATACTGACGGGTTGCTGCAATGTATGTTGCAAAACACTTAGTTGGGTCTCATTCAGCGGCGTTTTAAAGAAAATAAGAAACTCGTCCTCATTCATACGCGCCAGCATGTCTTGTTCACTCACTTGTCGCTTTAGGCGTTCGCTCATGGCCAAAAGTAACTTATCTCCAAAAGAGAAGCCAAAGAGATCGTTTACATACCTAAATCGATAAATATCGATGAGTACAAACGTCCCTTCAGTAACAGGCATTAATCGCGTTAACTGAGATTTTAAACCAACTCGATTAATTAAGCCCGTAAGCTTATCGCGGCCGGCCGGAGGCGGCAGAGTATTTAATAGTTGTTGTAGCTGAACATATAAAGGAATGTAACGAAATGGAATATGGTTGATGTTAAGGGCTTGGCGAACTTTATTTTGCGTTCGTAGCTGATTGATAAGCCGACTAAGAAACTTTACCTCAACTCGTCGATGCCAGTAACAATAAATGATACCAGCGATGCCTATGGCAACAATATAAACAATTATCCAATAAAGTTCTGTAACACCCACAGCTTACCTTTAATGCTTAGTGTAGCGAAATGACTGACCATTATTAGCAAAGATTACCGCAAGTAACAACTATTCGTAACTCAACTTAATTGAATGATAATTATCAAGAAACTCATCTGAGCCTAAATATTCTGGTGAGACAGGCAAGCCACGTTGAGCAAAAACATCCAAGCGCTCTTCCAATTCATGTCCCGAACGTAATTCGCCGGTATAAAACGCTGCCGCACGGACAAAATCCAAATAGGTCACTCGTTCAGGAAGATAGGGAAGATCGGCCCATCGCTCGACAACCTCCATTACCTCTGGAGAAAAATCCCAGCTTTTAAGTACCGCACGCCCTATGGGGCCCTGCATCTTACGCACCAGAGCTCGCAGCTGATCGATACTGGTAAACAGATGAGGATTAACCTCCGCCTCAGTCAACACAGGTAAAGCACCGATATTATGTACCAAGCTCGCCAATGTCAGCGTGTCGTAATTTAAACCGCATCCCTTATGAGTCTTAGAATATTTAAGCAATAGAGCACAAGCAGCTGAGGTGACTTCGATTGATGAACTCCAAACCTCATCCATCACCTCCCATACCATTTCATTAGTAGAGATAAACAGCTGTTCCATTGCCACCGATGTCGCAATGGACTTAATCTGAGTCAAACCAATGCGAGTTACTGCACTGGTGATATTTTCAGCCTTAACACCTCGGCTATACATGGCACTGTTAGCGACTTTAATCATTCGGGCAGAAATAGCGGCGTCTTGACCAATAATTTCAGCCACCTGCTTAGGGCTAGAATCAGGCCTGGACACGACTTCTTGAACGCGCATTGCTACCTCGGGTAAAGTTGGTAAAACTAAGGCATCAGCCTTCAACTTTTTCAATAACCCAACCAGTAGTTGATGCTCGTTAGACATTCGTATTCCTTAAAAAACAGATCAGCCCATTAATGATGGAGCAGAGTATATCAGGACTCTCAATGAGCGCGATGGTAAAAATCGCACATCCAGTTAAAAATTTGTTTAATTTTAGCTAAGTTTCAGATTATAGGTTACTAATTGGCTTAATTTTATTGGATATCCAACATTTTTTCCTAGCTGATCACTGCTTGACCACAAAATAAACAATTTCTAATTTGCATAAGTCTCCCCCCATTGAGTAAAATGCCCGCCCCAAGTTAGATTGAACCCTGTTAATTGAGAGAAATTATGTTTAAACCTGAGCTACTGTCTCCTGCTGGGACGCTTAAAAATATGCGTTACGCCTTTGCTTATGGCGCAGATGCAGTCTATGCAGGTCAGCCAAGATATAGCCTGCGTGTCAGAAACAATGATTTCAAAATGGAAAACCTAGCAACAGGTATCCAAGAAGCCCATAGCCTAGGTAAAAAACTCTATGTGGTCAGTAACATTGCGCCCCATAACACCAAACTAAAAACCTACATCAAAGATATGGAGCCAGTGGTTGCGATGCAACCCGATGCGCTGATCATGTCAGACCCAGGTCTTATTATGATGGTTCGCGAAGCGTTTCCAGATCAGGTTGTGCATCTCTCTGTACAAGCCAACGCCATTAACTGGGCCTCGGTTAAGTTTTGGCAGCAGCAAGGCATCAAACGTGTGATCCTCTCTCGCGAGCTCTCGCTTGATGAAATTGAAGAGATCCGCCAGCGCTGCCCTGATATTGAACTCGAAGTCTTCGTCCACGGCGCCCTGTGCATGGCCTACTCTGGACGCTGCTTACTCTCCGGTTACATCAATAAACGCGATCCCAATCAAGGCACCTGCACCAATGCATGCCGCTGGAAATATGATGCTCACGAAGCGGTACAAACCGAAACAGGTGACATAGTGGCGGTTAACCCTGAGGTGCAGGTTCACAATCCAACCTTAGGCGCTGGTCAGCCTAGTAATGAAGTGGTGTTACTTCAAGAAGCGGGACGTCCCGGTGAATACATGCCAGCATTTGAAGATGAGCATGGTACCTATATCATGAACTCTAAAGATCTGCGCGCCATTCAGCACGTCGAGCGTCTGACTAAGATGGGCATAGATTCACTGAAAATTGAAGGCCGTACCAAGTCCTTCTACTATGTGGCGCGAACTGCTCAGCTCTATCGCCAGGCGATTGAAGATGCCGCTGCCGGCCGTGAATTTAATCCGGCGCTCATGTATCAGCTAGAAGGGCTAGCACACCGAGGCTACACCGAAGGCTTCCTGCGTCGCCACGTACATGATGAATATCAAAATTACGACTATGGTTACTCTATTAGCGACACCCAACAATTTGTGGGCGAACTCACAGGTAAACGTAATGAGAAAGGCATGGCCGAGATCGATGTAAAAAACAAATTCTCTGTCGGCGACAGTGTTGAATTGATGACCCCTCAGGGCAATATCAACCTGACTATCGATCATCTGGAGAATCGTAAAGGCGAGCGCGTCGAGGCCGGACTAGGTTCAGGGCATTTCGTGTTCTTACCTGTGCCACAAGAAGTTGAAATCGATAAAGCGATTTTAATGCGCAACCTAAACGACGGACAAAATACCCGTAACCCGCACACAGCGGTGTAATTGGATACAACTCAATGGCATTATTGATCGACGACAGCTGTATTAACTGCGACATGTGTGAACTTTAATCTATAACCTTTTAATAACAGCACTTTACATAACAACACTTCTTTGTGTTACAGCCTAAAATTTGTTTATTATGGCTGTAGCACAAACCTGTTTGAAAGGCTCTTTACTGGCCAATTTAGATTATCCCAGCGAAGTCACACTCACCGGCCAACTACCAATAACTTCAGTACACGCCGCCTCTGATACCAGTACACTAATTTCCCCCCAGTTCTACTACCTTTATAATTACCATGCGTTGAACACCATTTTCTGAGCACTTCCCCACTCCCCAACATGAACCCATACAATTCGTCCCCCCTCTTGGCGTGCACTGTAAATGACTGATTTAAAAGCATATAAACCGACTTTTAAAATGGTACAAAATGTACTCATCAAGTATGACTTTTGTCACAACTTGGTTAAAACTAAAATTATATTATGTTTCTAAAGGAGACAGGCCTTATGTCAAAGATTGAATATAAAATTTTAAAGAATGCAGCCATTTTAATATCGGAAGAAGGCCTTTCTTCATTTTCATTCACAAAACTTTCAAAAATGTGCTGTTGTTCAAAATCGACTTTATACCATAATTATAATAGTAAAGAAGACGTGATTATGGGGATATATATTAACAATATTAATGAAATTGTTTCATTTAATAAAACAATACTATCTAACCATAATCTGTCGGTAAGTGAAAAGATGATCTTAGCATGTATGTTTGATGTGTTTAGGGTTTTTCTTAATTATTCTCCTGCAGATAGTGTATCAATGATTGCTTCGACATCAGCCGTTAATAACTTTAGTTCCAAATATCTTTTCAGCCAGCTAAAAATAGCCTTAACAGATCTTAATGAAACCTTTGATGAAGTTGAAAGCATGTTTATTAAGGAGAACATGTTTAAAGAGCAAGAGATTAAACCACTATTAAACACCTACAGAATACATGCCAGAGGTATTGTTGGGTGCGTCTCGAATAAAGTTTACTTTAACAGTTGTATTAACGCACCTCTTAAATCTCTTTACAATGGATACCTATCAATACTTAATGAAAGAATAAAAAATGACATAAAAATAGATTTCAATGATATTCACACCATCATCAATAACTACCTTTTAAAAAGAGAGGGTAATCAATCACCTTCAAATAAATAGTTACACCTATTTTTTAATTATACCAAGCCCTATTTGATATTGCGCTTAAAGCAGTATTTTAAATTTAATTATGATAAATACCTTCGGTATTTTCATTGCTTCATTCTATTTTAAAAATTAAATGTTAATCATGGAGATAATATGAAACTATCTAAATTAGTAGTGGGTATTGCTGCGTTTTCTTGTTTTAGCGTCTTTGCCGATAATGGTTTTTATGGCGAAGCCAATGTAATGGCTAACTGGAAAGATAATTTAGATCAGCAAACCGGAATTGCTACTGGTTTTGCTGGTTATAAAGACAAGGTAAAAGTTAAAGACATTGACGTTTCATACCAATTGGAAGGCTATTACGCAGCCAGTGGCGACCGCTTTATCGCTACCAATGAAAGTGATGAGTTTGCATTACGTGTGGCATCGTTAATATTTAGCACAGATTATGGTTCATTCTACGTGGGTAAAGGTTACTCTGGTGCCTATTTGAACCTTTATAAGCGAGTGGATATTCATCCTTTCTCTAATTCAGAGCAATACACAATGAATAAAATGCTATTTAGACAAGGCAAATATTCAGATAGTATTATCGCTTATGTTACACCTTGGTATGACTCGGCTATGGGAAAGTTCCAAGCTAAAATGGCACTGGTAAACCCAAATAGTAATGATGGTGCAAATGATGATGTTCTTGTTGGTCGAATATTATATTCGGCTGGCAAATTCAACGCGGTGATAAACTTAAATCGTATCGATGAAAAATTCAGTGGCAATGCAGATAACCATCATTATAACCGTTATTCTTTTGGTGCTGATTATACATTCAATAATCTTACCCTTGCATATACAGGTGAATACAGTGAAAACGCATTCTCGGCAACGAGTATAGAGGGTTATAGCGAGCAAGTTCATTCTGTTGCCATATCAATTAAACAAGATGATTTTAAATATGGACTTTCTTACCAACTGGTCAATTCAGAGTTAGCGTCTAGAGATGATCTTGGCTTAGTTATTGGAAGTGTGACATATTCTTATACTAAAGAATTAGACTTCATGGTCGAATATGCGAAATATACTGGAGATAATGACTTCTTTGTCGGTGGCAATACCAATCCTGAAGATGACTCTTTCACTATTGGTGCAAGGTTTAATTTCTAACATCTAAAGTATTTTCAATTTTGAACCCATATATACTTTAGAGTTCTGTGTTCGATATTCTTCTGCTTAATATTAATTAACGATATAGATCTCTAGATTTAAAATAATAAAAATTTAATTATAACGCTTAAGGAGTGTTTATGAGTAAGTTTAAAACAGATATCTCTAGAAGAGATTTTCTAAAAAATGCGGGTACTGCTGGTATTGCTGTTGGTGCGGCAAGCGTATTCGGTACCGCTGTTGCTGGTGAATCTAAGCACCTAGAAGATAAGAGTGTTTATGAGAAAGCTTTTGGCGATGACGTACAACAAATCTATGTAAAAAAAGGAAAATCTCAAGGCCCTAAAGGCCCTATTGGTTTCGAAGATCGCAAAATTGCTAAAAATGAGATCACCAAAGAATATAACTGCGATATCGCAGTTGTCGGTGGTGGCATGTCTGGCCTAATAGCCGCACTGAAAGGCGCAGAGGATGGTGCAAAAGTCGTTTTAATCGAGAAAATGACAGAAGGTCGTGGTGCTTTCGAATGTTTTGGTGCCGTTGATTCAAGAACACAACGTGAAGCTGGCATTAAGACCGATAAAGCCGTTTTACTTGGTGAAATGCACCGTTCAGCTAATTATCGTATTGGTCCCGATGTTGTTAGAACCTATGTAGAAAAATCAGGTGAAGCGTCAGACTTTATGGAACAAATGTTCGAAAAAGCGGGAACTGGGGTGGTTATTGCGCCAATGCCATTACGTCCAAAGTATCCCAACACTGGCGCACCCGTTATTGATGCCGAGTGTATGTTCTATAACACTCCTGGTCTGCCAAAAGATGTGCGTTTTAGAAGTGGTCATGTCGGTTTGTATATTATTCAAGATTTGACAAAAATCGCTAAGAAACATCCAAATATCACAGCTAAGTATAGTACGCCAGCGGCGCAACTTGTTATCGATAGCTCAGGAAGAGTAACGGGGGTCATTGCCAAAGAAGATGGCAAATACGTTAAAATCAACGCTAAGAAGGGCGTGATTTTAGCTACTGGTGGTTACGATGCTAACCCTGAAATGATGAAGGCGTATTTACGTCCTGAAGATTACTCTTCAGCTTCATGGTGGAACCCATGTTGGGGGACTACGGGGGATGGCCATATGATGGGGCTAAAAGTTGGTGCAGCAATGGATCCTGTTCCTCATGCCGTAATGAATTTCACTTTTGGTAGTCCAGAATCATTCCATATCCCGGCCGTTCGTACATTAAGAGCCATGGGGCTCTATGCCATGGTTAATGATGATGGTGAGCGTTTTGTTCGTGAAGACACCGCTTTCCAATTCATTTCAAATGCAACTAACCGTCAAGCAAGCTTTGGCAAACAAAGCTGGTTGTTATTTGATGACACCATGATTTCTAAAAATAAAGAAACATTTGATAAAGCGATTGCTGCATTCAAAGTCCTTAAAGAGAAAGGATGGTTATTCGAAGCTAATTCACCTAGTGAATTAGAAAAGCTGATGAAAATGCCAAAAGGTAATCTGGTCAATACCGTTAAGAAATTTAATGCCTTTAAGAAGGATGGGAAAGATCAGGACTTCAATAGAGACATGGAGTTTGCCAAGGCATTTGATGGTAATAAAATCTATGCATTGGTGTGTAATAGCGTAATTCTTGCCACGGTTAGCGGATTAATTATCGATGAGCATGGTCGAGTGTTAAACACTAAAGGCGAAGTTATTAAAGGTCTTTATGCTGCTGGTAATGCGTCAGGTGATTTCTTTTCCGGTAATTACCCTCGTCATATTCCAGGTACATCAATGGGCCGTGCAATTACATTTGGTTACTTATCTGCTAAACACGCTATAACAGGAGTTTAAAATGAAATTATTAAAAAGTTTATTATGTATTTCACTTTTTATAGCAGGTTCTAGCATCGCACTAGCGAAACAGAGCCAATCTTCGCTGGATCAAATGCATCAAGGCTATACACAAGCTGAACAATGTTTGGAATGTCATGGTTCTTATGAAGAAAATGCGGCTAAAACCGCTGAACTCGGCAAGTGGAATCCACATAATTCCATCCACGGTGGCTATGTTGATTGCACTAACTGTCATGAACAAAATAAGCTAACGAAGAACTATTGCTCATATTGTCATGAATATAAACCTGATTTGAAAAAATAGTCTTATAGATTGGAACTGGCAGCCACGAACCATTACTTGTGACTGCCAGAGCCAAAGTAAGGTATTTAATTGCTTGATTTAAAATGTTTTTGGTCGAACAGCCTTAAATTATGGCCATTTATTCATCATTTGTACTGTACCATAATATATCTTGTTCGATTTTTTATTCACATTGTAGTCTATCGCTTTGAACTCACTGAATCGCCACTTGTAAGTCCCTAACTTCGTAGACACCTATGATTTCCGTCATAAACCAAAATTTTTTTCGACACCGTAACACAAGATTGTATGTGTGTAGGTAAGTAGGGTGGTGTAAGTGACTGATGCAAGTGATTACCACTTGGCCAATGCTGATTTATAATCTGATAGGCTAGGTCTATCCGAACGCTGTGATACAATAGGTTCAAGCTATTTTCTCCACTAAATAAGATAGAAATATTCTTCATTTGGGTTAGAAGAATCACATTAAACTCGGCCAAGTTTGTGTGGCTATTTTGTGTTACTGAAAATGGAAAATCAAAGTGAAACAAAGGCCCTTATACGGCCTAACGTAAAGTATCTACAACAATCCGCCCCATATGTAAGCGATTGTTATTAAAAACAGAAACAAGGTATTACAAATAGATGGCATTACTGATCGACGACAGCTGTATTAACTGCGACATGTGTGAACCTGAATGTCCTAACCAGGCGATCACCATGGGTGAAGAGATCTATGAGATAGATCCCAACCTGTGCACCGAGTGTGTCGGTCATTATGACAAGCCGACCTGCGTCTCTGTCTGCCCGATAGACTGTATCGATCCCGATCCCGCTCATGTCGAATCAGAGGATGAACTCCTGATCAAATATCACCTGATCACGGGTAAGCCTATCGATTAAGCCTTCGAGTGATAAATCACTCGCCTCTATCCTATCGCAATAAAAATAGCGATAAAAAATAGAGACAAAAAAGCGAAGCTAAGGCTTCGCTTTTTAATGGCTCATCAGCCGTTAGCTTATGGAGCTAGGCCCAAGGCATATTGGCCTGGCGCTGTAACTGAGTGAGCATGCTCGCCGCCTGAGTGATACTTTGGCGAAAAAACATCGGCATGGTATCGAACTCTATGCTTAGTAAAAGGTTTTTTACTTCAAGCCCCAGTTCGGTATCACCTTCAATTGCTAGACGGCGCTGGAAAAATAGGGTGTCGGGATCTTCTTTACCAGCAGCTATCAGCAGCAGCTCCTGACTGCAGCCACTGAAACTCACCTCGGCTTCACCACGCTCTCTGACTATTAGGCGCTCATCGAAACTCACCTCGAAGCTCAGCGCCATATCGAGAATGTCAATTTTGACCCAACGTTGTTGCAAAAAATCCAATTCGTCATCTTCAATTTGCTGGGTCAACAATAGATTCAATAGCTTTTCTAACACCCTTGCCTTAACAGAAAATGGCACGATAAATAAGGGTTTAGCAATCATTTTTGGACCGTATTGCAACAGGTGCTTGGCCGCATTAGCCAGCAAGTTGTTTTGCATCGCTTAATTACTCCTAACAAAAAACGCGTTCAGCGAATTTGAACTCGTCTCAATTTTATACAATCAGCTCGGCGGTTAACCAAGAATGTGAAATATTTCAATTTTAACCAGATTTTATGATCACAAACCTGTTTTACATCAATATTTAAGTGTGCAATCCCTTTTAAACTGCACACTTTTCAAGAAAGAGGCAGATATGGAACTCTTGTGTCCTGCAGGCAACTTAGCATCACTGAAAGTCGCACTCAATGCAGGTGCGGATGCGATTTATTTGGGATTAAAGGATGACACCAATGCCCGCTCCTTCGCTGGGCTAAACTTCACCCCAAAGAAACTCGAACAAGCGGTTCAATACACCAAACAGCAGGGCAAAAAAATATTCTTAACCATTAATACTTTTCCCAAACCAGGTGAAGAGCAACGTTGGTATCAAGCTATCGATCTCGCAGCACACACAGGTGTCGATGCATTGATTATAGCCGATCTTTCCTTACTCGATTATGCTCATAGTCATTATCCACATTTAGCCCTGCACCTCTCTGTTCAAGCCAGTGCGACAAATCTTGGTGCGCTAAGTTTGTATAAACGAGAATTTAATATTGAGCGCGCGGTATTACCTAGGGTGTTATCGATGAAGCAAGTGCGTGATCTCGCTAAAGTCACCCCAGTCGATCTCGAAGTCTTCGCTTTTGGTAGTCTGTGCATCATGGCTGAAGGGCGCTGTCATCTGTCATCTTATGTTACAGGACAATCGCCCAATACCGGTGGCTCATGCTCACCAGCAAAAGATGTTCGCTGGCAAGAGGTTGGTGGAAAACGCCTAACACGTCTTAACGAAGTGCTTATCGATAAATCTGATATCGATGATCAAATGGGTTATCCCGTGGTGTGTAAGGGGCGCTATACGACACAGGAGAACGCTAATCCCAATTACCTATTAGAATCGCCAACCAGTTTAAATACCCTCAGTCTGTTACCTGAGCTTGCACAATCGAATGTGGTCTCGCTCAAAATTGAGGGCCGCCAACGCAGTCCAGCTTATGTTGAACAAGTCACTCGAGTGTGGCGTCAAGCAATTGATACCTACTTAAGCGATCCTGACGCCTATAGCGCTCAAGCACAATGGAATCAGGCCTTAGCTAAGGTATCGGAGGGCCAAGTGACCACACTAGGCGCATACGAAAGAGCTTGGCAGTAAGTTGCATAAGGAATCAATATGAAAGTATCTCTTGGGCCGATTCAGTATTGCTGGCCAAAGGCAAAAGTTATCGATTTTTATCAACAAGTGGCGACAAGCGACATCCCTTTAGTTTATCTAGGTGAAACCGTTTGTAGTCGTCGCCGAGAAATCAAATTTGCCGATTATCTAGAATTGGCTCAGATGTTAAAAGCATCGGGTAAGCAAGTCGTATTATCGACATTGGCCCTAATCGAAGCGCAATCAGAATTTAGTGCATTAAAGCAGCAAATCGATAATGGTGAATTTATCATTGAAGCTAATGATATGGGCGCAGTTGAGGTCGCTAAGTCGCTTAAGTTGCCTTTTGTGTGTGGCCCAACTATCAACAACTATAATGCGGCGACTCTGAAAAAATTAGCCTCTTGGGGGATGCAACGCTTTGTTATGCCTTTAGAGCTGTCTGAAGAGTGGCTTGAACAGATTATGGTTGCTCTACCACCAGCACAGATAGAAGTCGAAGTGTTTGGTCACGGTTATATGCCCTTAGCGCACTCGGCGCGCTGTTTCACCGCCCGTAACAAAGGTCTAACTAAAGATAGTTGTAAAACCATCTGTATCGATTATCCGAAGGGCATTTTGGCACAAACCCAAGAAGCGCAACCGCTACTGCGCTTAAATGGCATTCAAACCCAATCCGCGACTCATATCGATTTACGAGATCAGCAAGTCGAGATGGAAAGAATGGGCGTTGACTATTTTAGGGTGTCCCCTTCATCAGTCGATGCGCTAGTTATCGCATCAAACTTAAAGGCGAGTCAGCCACAAAGCAGCGATGGCGCCAACGGCTATTGGTTTAAGCAAGCAGGATTTAACCGAGTAGTTTAGCGTTTAACGTCTCGCTGGCTCCATACCAGCGAGAATATCCAAAGCATAAACATCAACAAAGATAGCCATTCTAGTATAGCTGGCCACCAATATGCAGGGCGCGGCTCAACCATTGTCATATCATGGTAAAACCAGCGTCCATCATCCACCATCCCCAAATCAATATGCGCTAAAATGATAAACAGTCCAAAAATGACCAGACTCAACAGACAAAGAGGCAAACTGCCCTTTACAGCAAATCGCTTGCCTGACCGTGGTTTTTTTAACAGATAGATGAAATAACTCGCCACACTTAACGCGGCAAAGTGGAAAAAATACTCAACACCAATGGTGTGGAGATGATAAACATTAATAGGAAATAGCCCAGTAATAGCAAGCGCTAGTAGCGCAAGAATAGACAAAAATAAACAAAGGTATAACCAAGGGATGTCACAAATCTGCAGTGCAAATAAACAGAACAATACCAGACTCAAACTCCCAAAGAAAAGTCCGCCATTAAAGACTACGGCCAATTCTGAATGTCCATATTGCCCAAGTTCGCTCAAGGTAAAATTATAGAAACTAAACCCCTGACCATTAAAATCACTGAAACCTAACGTCGCGAGAACTAAGCCTAAAAGAAGGCCAAAAAGCCCAAGCAAGCCAAATCTAAACGCTAGTTTTGATAATTTACGCTCTCTTGAGTTCATGGTACCTTGATCATTTGTAGTTGATATCTTACTAACATATATCGAATGCGATTTTTCTGCAGTGGTCTGGCGCATATTTTTTTATAAATACCACATAAGGGTTACATCACGCCAAATGCATTATAACCTATAATTGCCATATAAAACAATTGGATAAACAAAATACAACCTTATAAGTGCTACAGAAAACGTCATGATGTACAGTTCACTTATACCAATGAGTATAATTAGGTGACCGCTCAGCGACGATTTAACACTAGAGGTTAGCGCTTATTCCCTCCACATGCCAACCACAGGGAAACACCAAAAGAACAAACACCTATATAACACTGTTTTAAAACAAAATTAACCAAAAAATACATGATGCAAATCTAAGGATATCCAGTACAATATAATTAGTCACAAAGTGCTAATAACTATTCTGCTGTAGTGATTCTATTCATCGAGCAAGATAAAGGTTTTACATCACTAGACTTAGGGGGTAACCTTCCCCGCTTATTCGTGAATGGATATTCATAGTAAATCGTTTTATGGATTTTTGATTAATTTATTGCCGTTGTAAAAACAGCGTAATTTAGGGCAAAACAAAGTGGCTGAAAAACAACCCCATAACATAAAGACATTTTTGACTTTTCTTATTCCATCACTGATCGGCCTGTTGTTATTTATGACGCCAATCAGTTATCAAGATGCGATCACCATTCCCATCGCGGTTGTATCCAAAGGACTACAAAACCTGCTGGGCGATGCCGCTACAGCAATCGTAACGAGTATAGTCGTGATAACCGCGCTCGGAACCTTAGTGTGTAAACTGCTTAAGCCAAGGATGCTATTACAACACCATTTCATGCATTCATTGCTAAATGTCAGTCTTATGTGGGCGATTGTCCGAGTGGTTGGCGCAGTGTTTATCGTACTCACGTATGCAGGCATAGGGCCAGAAGCCATCACATCGGCAAACACTGGAGCCCTAGTGTTAAATGATCTACTGCCTGTATTATTTTGCGTTTTTATCTTTGCAGGTATGTTACTTCCATTACTACTTAATTTCGGCCTATTAGAATTATTTGGCACTCTACTAACCAAGATAATGCGCCCAGTGTTTAACCTTCCTGGTCGCAGTGCTATCGATTGTATGGCCTCTTGGCTTGGCGATGGTAGTGTTGGTATCTTGATGACGAGCAAACAATATGAGTCACGTTTTTATACTCAAAGAGAAGCGGCCGTTATCGGAACCACCTTCTCGGCAGTATCGATCACTTTCTCATTAGTGGTGATATCACAAGTTAAACTAGAACATCTATTTGTTCCCTTCTACCTAACTGTTTGTCTTGCGGGTATTGTTGCCGCTATCGTAGTGCCTAAACTTCCACCTCTGTCATGGAAAAAAGATCACTATATCGACGACACACCGCGTCATCCAGACGATGAAGTGGTTCCCAAAGGTAAAGGCGTGTTTGCGTGGGGATTTGAGCAAGCAATGGCAAAAGCAGAAAAATCTGAAGGCATTGTTCACACCCTTAAAGATGGATTAAAAAACGTTATTGATATGATTTTTGGGGTTATTCCTATTGTGATGGCAATAGGCACCGTCGCCTTGATAATTGCCGAATATACACCGATTTTTAATTATCTTGGTATGCCGTTCATCCCACTTTTGGAGCTACTACAAGTACCAGAAGCCACCGAAGCTTCGAAAACGATCGTGGTTGGCTTTGCTGATATGTTTATTCCATCTATTTTAGCAAGCTCAATAGAATCAGACATGACTCGGTTTATTATTGCAGCGATGTCAGTCACTCAACTTATCTATATGAGTGAAGTCGGTGCCCTGCTTATCGGCAGTAAAATCCCTGTAAATATCGTTGAACTATTTGTGGTGTTTATTCTAAGAACATTAGTGACTCTGCCCGTTATTGCAGGGGTAGCCCACCTAGTTTTTTAAATATTGTACTCACCAACCAGAGCAGCATCTGCTGCTCTGGATATTATCTTCATTTGCATTACTCGCAATTTCCCAAATCACTCCTAAACTTAAAGACTTAACATCAACGAATACCTATCCGGCTTGCTTAAATGAAAGCAATTGTTGTTTTGTTACTATTCGCGACCAGTTTTTGCTGCAGCGCATTAGCCTCCCCCCCCCAATTTGACTCCTTTGGAGCCAATGACGGTCTATCTATGAACACCATTACCGATATTGTGAATGACGATGATGGCTACCTATGGATTGCAACCCAAGCAGGGATAAATAGGTTCGATGGTAAACACTTCAAAATATACGACACCACAGGCAATCAATACGGCCCATCAGTTAAACATATTAAAAAGCTACGCTACCAACATAAACAGCTGTGGTTAATTACTCGTAATGATGGATTAAATCACTATCATCACGATACCGGTGTTTTTGAGCGATTCAACAACCAAAATAGCGAACTCCCAAATGATATTGTCGACATAGATATTGAAGAAAATGGCAATATTTGGGTAGCGACAACCGATAAAGGATTACTCTATTTTTCTCCAACAAGCCGTAAGATTATTCAGCGATTTGATACATCATCGGAATATAATCGTCTACCAAGTAATAAGCTACTCTGTCTGTTTCGTGATAACGATGATCGCCTTTGGCTTGGCAGTGATACCGGACTGTTAAGCATTAAACACCTTCAAAATCAATATGAAATTTCACGTTGGGGTGGAGGTACAATCAATAAGATCACAGCAATAGAGCAAGGGAATAGCGATACGCTCTGGTTAGGCACTCAAGCGCAAGGACTGTTTCTTCTCAACATCCAAAATAATAACCTTATCGAAATAGTCGCAGCGACAACTTATCGATCGAGTCCGATTTCCGCTTTAAAACAAGATAAGTTTGGCACCCTCTGGATAGGCTACGACTCCTATGGATTAGCGCGATATTCGCCAAATCAGCGCCATCTGCATCTATTTAATTCAGCAGCCGAAAATCGATACAGTGTCAACAGCCCTTTGATCACCTCATTATTGATAGACAATGAACAACAGCTTTGGATTGGGAGTCAAGGCGGAGGCCTTAATAAAACTTTCTTAGATGCTAAATATTTTGGTCATATTCACGGCTTTAGCTTTCCCACCGATAATTTAAAGAATCTTGATGTTCGCGCAATTTTACATGATGAAAATGAAGATCTTTGGATTGGTACGGCTAAGGGCGTTTACTTTGGTCTAAAAGATAACAACGGCGACCTTTCTGGCTTTGAACTATTTAATCCGCAAAATACTGTATTAACAAAAAGCTTTATCAGCTTCGTACACCAAGATGACAAGGGACAAACATGGATTGGCACTCGGGGCGATGGGCTTTTTATTTATGCCCAAGATAAACAAAGCTACATCCACTATCAAGCCGGCTCGGCAGGCAAAAACAGTCTCCCAAGCAATATGCTTTACTCGCTTTACTTCGACCGCGAAAAACGCCCCTGGCTGACCACTAAAGATGCAGGGATCACTCAATATTTAGGTGTGGAAAAGGGCTTTAAGAGCATAAACAAAACCCATGGACTTCCTACTAATTTCATCAGTGATATGACACAAGATGATCAAGGATTCTATTGGTTAACCTCATCTACCGATGGCCTGATCAGTATCTCGCCAACTGGAGAAATTCGTCACTTCAATACCGAGTCTGCGGTTAAATTACCTAAAAAAAGTCTGCTATCTATCATAAATGGTAAAGATAATAATCTATGGATAGCCAGTAATGACGGTTTAATCCTTTTTAATACAGCAACCTTGTCTAGCCAACTATTCACAACTGAAGATGGCCTTATCGGAAATAGCATCTATATGCTGTTAGCCGATCAACAACATCATCTCTGGCTGGGGACCACCAAGGGATTAACCGACCTAGATACTGATTCGATGACAACGACTAACTACACAGATATCGATGGGCTACAAGCCAATGAATTTAACTTTGGGGCCGCTACTCTTGGTAAAAATGACACCTTATACGTCGGTGGTATAAACGGGCTTAATCACTTCAACCCGAGTCTACTTCCGAAAAGACAGCCGCCTAATATGCCAGCAATAACCAAAATTAACATTTTAAATCAATCAGCTAAAAACGATAAAGTGAATAACGCGTTAGAACTGAATAAACCTTCGCTGTTACTCTCCCACAAAGATAATATTTTTGCACTCCACTACCACAGTCCTAACTTACATAATGCTAATCGTCTTAGCTATGAGTACCGCATGATTGGCCTTAACCCAACCTGGTTAAAATCTTCCTCTGAGCAGCTCACTTACTTTACCGGGCTAAGCCCTGGTCACTACATTTTTGAAGTACGCGCAAAAGATATTAACAATATCAGCAGCCCAATTAGGCAATTGAAGGTGATGATAGAGCCTGATCCATGGCGTTCTCCTTTTGCCTATGTCTTTTACTTCACGTTAGCATTCTTGCTCACAAGCTACCTCTTCTATCGAAAATGGTGCCAATACAAACAACAAGCAAAACTGCTAAATGAGATAGCTGATAGTGAACAGCGTCTGCAATTGGCGCTCAGGGGAAGTGGTGATGAGTTTTGGGACTGGGACATCACTAAAGGAATAGTCAGCCGAACCAATACCTTCTTAGAATATCCTGATAATATTGAGCTTGTCGAAGAGACCATTGTCAACCTTATCCATCCTGAAGATATGCCTAAAGTTTCGCAAGTGGCCAAAGAGTGCATAAATGAAAAAATAGACAAATTTTCAATCTCTTACCGAGGATTAGATAAACAAGGTAATTGGCTTTGGGTGCTAAATCGTGGCCAAGTTGTTGAACGTGACGCTAACGGTAAGGCAACTCGGCTTGCTGGCACAGTAAAGAATATTCAACAGCAAAAAGAAACTGAACATGCCCTTAGAGAACTCAATCAACAACTTGAACAAAGAGTCCAATCACGCACAATGGAGTTACAACAGCGCAACGATGAACTCAACAACATCTTGGATGAGCTAAAGCACACTCAGGGTGAGCTTATGGATAAAGAGAAGATGGCAGCCCTTGGTGGTCTGGTAGCGAGTATTACCCACGAAGTGAATACTCCCATTGGCATTAGCGTAACTGCAGCATCACACCTACAAGAAAGTGTAAAAGTATTCGACAAAAACTATCAACAAGGCGATGTATCCCACGAAGACTTTGTGCTTTACCAAGTTGAGGTGGCTGAATGTTGTAAATTAATCCTCTCGAATTTAGAGCGCGCTTCCAAACTTATTGCCAGCTTCAAGCAAGTCTCTGTCGATCAATCTCATGAAGATGTTAGAGAATTCGATCTACATGCTTACCTCGATGAAATTTTTATTTCCCTTAATCCAATGCTGTCTCGCACTCAGCATAAATACAGCTATAGCTGTCCTGAAAAGCTCAATATTAAAAGTACACCGGGAGCTTTCTATCAGATAGTCAGTAATCTATTCAACAACTCGGTGATCCACGCATACCCTGATGGCCGCTCAGGCAACTTAACCCTTACGGTTGAAAACGATGATTTTGGGATAAAAATCACTTACCAAGATGATGGCTGTGGTATGTCAGATGAGCTCCAAAGCCAAGTGTTTCAGCCCTTCTTTACAACCAAAAGAGGAAAAGGCGGTAGCGGCTTAGGAATGAACATCGTCTATAACATAGTGACCCAAGTCCTTGGAGGTGAGATACAGATAGCCTCAACACCAGAGCAAGGCAGTACTTTTATCATCACCCTTCCCTCTGATTTAATCGTAAACCGTTAAGTCACGTCACCATATCAATCAGTATAAAGATGCGAGCGCTCAGCGACGATGTAGTACTAAAGGTTAGCACTTATGAAGCAAGACCCTTAATTACTCCTCGGTAACTGCGTCATGCGTTACCCAAGCTCCTAGATCCATATCGTCGTGCATTAAAGACATTCACAACATCTGCCCTCCAGGGATGGGGAGAATGCCTTAGGTATTTAGAACACGCTGAGTAAATCGCTTTCTTATACTGATTGCTATAAAGCGAGAATGGAAAAAAGTTGCTGGATTGTTGAACACACAATTGTCTGTTATAAGTAACATAACAAGGAGATTGCGATGACAATAAAGGTTGCAGATATTATGAGTACCCGAGTGGTCACTATAGAGATGGATGATAGGCTTACCGTCGTCAAAGAGATCTTCGACAGTGCTCCATTTCATCACCTATTAGTGATCGAGGACAACAAGTTGCAAGGGGTATTGTCAGAACGAGATTACCTGCGAACCTTGAGCCCTAATGTCGGTGCCATCAATGAAACTGAACGCGACTCTGAAACCCTGCAACGTAGAGCTCATCAAGTGATGAGCCGAGATCCCGTCACCATAGCCCCCCATAAGAGTATTAAAGATGCGAGTAGGTTGCTTATTGAACACAATATAGGCTCATTACCCGTACTTGAGCATGGACAGATTGTGGGGATTGTGACCTGGAAAGATCTGTTAAAAGCCTTTAGCCAATAAAAAAGCGAAACCTAAGTTTCGCCTTTAGTATTCCAAGAATAGCGACTCACATAGCGGTTGTGATATTAAATCGCCCAGCCACCGAGATAGAACGCCACTAAACCGATAGTAATGGCCAGTACGCCCGGTTTTAATGCTCGCCATTCACCACTACAAATGCGCCCAATCACTAATGTGACAAACCCCAGCATAATGCCAGTCACAATATTACAGCTTAGAATGATAAATACAGCACACGTTAGACCCGCCATAGCATCGACTTTGTCATCAAAATTGAGCTTAGTGACATTGCTCAGCATCAAAAGGCCTACATACATCAACGCCGGAGCAGTTGCATAAGCTGGCACTAAGTAACTAAGTGGCGCCAAGAAAACCATAAGTAAAAACAGAATACCGACGATCGTCGCAGTTAATCCTGTCTTACCACCAGCAGCCGTTCCAGCTGCCGATTCAATATATACCGCAGCAGGAGCTCCCCCCACCACACCAGCAAAAATACTGCTTACAGAATCTGATGTTAGCGCTTTACCGCCACCGACAATATTGTCTTTGCTATCAAGCAGCTCAGCTTGACCAGCCACTGCACGTATCGTTCCGGTTGCATCAAAAATAGCAGTCATCACTAACGCTAATACGATTGGTAATACCACAGGGTTTAATGCCCCCATGATATCTAACTGCCCAATAAGCGACTTCTCCGACATCAATTCGGGAAATGCAAATAGCCCTTGGTAAGTTACTGCGGGATCAAATACTAAGCCAAATACCGACAAAGCGATGATCACTAATAAAATACCACCAGGTACGCCACGGCGTTCAAGACCGATAGTCGCTGCTAGGCCGATGATCGTAGCCAGTACAGGTAAACTATGAATATCACCCAGTTTTACAGGCAGCCCGGTATCATTTGCGATGATCAGGTTGACACTATTAGTCGCAATAAGTAATAGAAACAAGCCAATACCAATACCTGTACCGTGAGCAATCCCCTTAGGTAAATTTGTGAGTACCCACTGACGTATGCCAGTCACACTCACTAAAGTGAATACAACTCCCATCAAAAAGATGGCACCAAGGGTGACAGGAATCGAAATCCCCTGACCTAAAACCATACTAAATGCGGTGAACGCCGTTAACGAAATGGCACAACCAATCGCCATAGGTAGATTTGCCCAAAGCCCCATCAACAAGGAACCAAACGAAGCAATCAAGCAAGTAGCAATAAACACTGCACCAGGATCAAACCCAGCCGTACCTAGCATATTAGGCACAACGATCACCGAATACACCATGGCAAGAAAAGTGGTCAGTCCGGCAATCACTTCTTGCCTTAGAGTACTGCCTCTCGCAGTAATAGAGAAATAACGGTCAAGCATAGAACTAGTGGGTACAGCGGGGGTATCGAGAGTCTGTTCAGACTTCATAATTATTTACCTTTTTTGATCTCTTAATTTGGAAGGCTGTGGCAAGTTAGAGCCCCGCTAAAAAACGGGTGAGAGATCCACTGAGCACTTATTAGTGTGCCTAACGTGACCTGCAAGTCGATGTTATTGATCACTATCGCATTAAAAATTGAATGACTATTTAATTTGATAAGTAAACCGAAGCGACTCATGGAGGTAAGCAAACACTTACCAATATCACAGCCTTAGTTGGGCGCGAATTCTACAGTAAACCGAATACGAGAAACTAGAGCAAAGTATCAAATCAGCAGTTATTTTAAACTTTTGTAACTGTAGGGAGACACACGACTGAGATAGATGAGTTCATTGACGTATTCATCAACCGAATACCACTATACAAATTATGGCAAGCAAACATTGATGGCAATCGACATCATCAATCATTAAACCATGCTGAACTCAATGTTCCGACCTTTATATTGGTAAGAGAAGTTAAAGAGGTTTATAGTGAGCCCTTCTAACGTAGCGAATCGATATCGATCAAGGCTTGTTGCGTACTCATGCAAGGACCTTTTATGCCACCGCTACGTTTACGTTATCAAACGCTCGAATTTCAAGATACCGATATTCACATTCGCAGTCTTAGAGACAAACAAGAGTTCTCCGATCCACTTGGAGAAGCTGATGCACTGGGGATCTCATCGGCACAATGGTCGTTATTTGGTGTCGTTTGGGATTCTAGCCGCGCCTTAGCAGATCAAATGGTCGGTTTTGATATTGCTAATAAACGGATATTAGAGGTCGGCTGCGGCATGGCCTTAGCTAGCTTACTGCTTAACAGCCGCGATGCCGATATTACAGCAACCGACTACCACCCTGAAGCGGCCAGCTTTCTCATTGAAAATACTCGCTTAAATAATGGCAGTAAAATCCCATTCTTACGCACTAACTGGGCATCTATCACCGATGGGCTAGGCCAGTTTGACGTCATTATCGGCTCGGATCTGCTTTATGAAAGAGAGCATATCGAACTGCTATCAGAATTTATTGACCGTCATGCCAACCCTAACTGTGAAATCATATTGGTCGATCCAGGTCGGGGAAATCATGCTCTCTTTAGCAAAAAAATGTGTAGCTTAGGCTATAGTCATCGGCAACATAAAATTTCCCCTACCAGCGATATGTCACCCTCTTTTAAAGGGCAAATGCTGTTCTACCGTAAACCTAGCTAAGCACTAACTCATATATTTAAGCACGATACTAAGACTATTTTTTACTGCGGTAGCCACGTTTCTTGGCACGACGTTTTTGCGCCGATTTACTATTTCTACCTGCAAAGGGGTCCGCTTTGGTTAAATCGGGCTCAAAACCGGGTAACCACTGCTGAGGTAAGCGTTTATCGAGTGATACCTCGATCTCCTCAAGCAACAAGGCGTCATCTTCACTAAAAAGAGTCACTGCAACGCCCTTATTCCCCGCCCGCCCAGTACGCCCAATACGATGAACATAATCTTGAGCAACAAATGGCAGTTCATAATTAACCACATAATCGAGACGCTGAATATCGATGCCACGCGCAGCGACATCCGTCGCCACCAGCACTTTAATTTCGCCCGCTTTAAACCTTTGTAACACCTGCTCACGCGTACCTTGGCCTAGGTCGCCGTGAAAGGCACTCGCCTCAATCCCTTTTTCATTTAAGTGTTTCGCTAACTTATCTGCTGCCACTTTTTTACGGCTAAACACTAACACTCGTTGCCAATGACCTTTAGTCACAAGATGGCATAACAGAGCAAACTTTTTATCACTGTCAACGGCATAGACTCGCTGCTCTATATCCTTAGCCGCACTATTACTTTGATCCGTTTCAATCCGTTTAGGGCGAGTGAGTAAATCACGACTAAACCTCAAAACACTATCGTCGAGGGTGGCAGAAAAAAGTAGTGTCTGGCGCGATGATGGTAACTGAGCCATTAAGGCATGGATCTCATCCATAAACCCCATATCGAGCATGCGATCTGCCTCATCAAATACCAGATGAGTAAGCTTAGCTAACGTCAGTGAGCCGCGATTAAGATGATCGAGTAGACGGCCTGGGGTCGCGATCAAAATATCGAGCCCTTTCGCCAATGAGGCTTGCTGCGCTTCAATACTGACGCCACCATAAACGATGCCGACTCGCAGCTGGGTGTTTTGACTCAGCCCCTGCAAACTCGCTTGCACTTGCAATGCCAGCTCTCGCGTTGGTACAAGTATCAATGTCTTAACATCATGCTGATTTTGAGCCAAGACACCAAGTTCGAGTAGTTGTTGCAAGATAGGTAAACCAAATGCAGCAGTTTTGCCAGTGCCGGTTTGCGCGGACGCAAGCAGGTCCTCTTTTGCTAAAATAGCCGGAATCGCTTCAGTCTGAATAGCTGTCGCTTGAGAAAAACCAAGTTTATCTAGCGCATCTAATAACGGCTGACTTAAGCCTAATTGTGCAAATAACATAACAACCAATCATAACACCAATAATAGTTATGTAAGTTTACCAGATTTATTTACCCCACAAGAGACAAGGAAATAGTCTGAATAAATATTAATTTTATAAGCTTAATGTCATAAATATAAATCAAGATTTTTTACACTAAGGCTATGTTAGCTTATGCTTACTCTATAACATAAAGCTTCCCTCAAAACCTAAGGACAGATTATGGATGAAAGGCGCCAATTTTCGCGGATTTTATTTGATGCGAAAGCAACACTCACTCAGCACCAAACTGTCTGGCCAACGACGATCCACGATCTGAGTCTTAATGGCGCATTGGTTGCTGAGCCTCCAGGGTTTTCATCATCAGGACAGCCACTGCAATTGAGCTTTACCCTCGGGGAATCCGATGTTGTGGTATCGATGGAAACCAAACTAACTCATCAAAAAGATGGTCAGTTAGGTTTAGAGTGTTTACATATCGACGTGGATAGCATCAGCCATCTTAGGCGTATGCTTGAACTCAATTTGGGCGACGCATCCTTACTTAACCGCGAGCTAAAGATGTTTATCGAGGTTCACGATCACGGTTAAAAGTAAGCTCAAGTGAATCAATGTCAAAAAAGGGGGAAGTTCCCCCTTTTTTGATCAGCAATTACCACTCGTTTTTTATCAGCCTAATATCGCCAATAGGGAACCCTAAATGTCTCCCCCGAGTCCAGCAGATCACGTTATTCTTGATCACTTTATCGCCCCCCAATGTAATGATGTCGTGAAGATCCTTTATCAAGACGAAGAGATACTATTAATTAGTAAGCCTAGTGGACTGCTGAGTCTGTCAGGCAAAAATCCGCTTAATAGGGATTCGGTACACTACCGTTTGGTGCATGGTCAAGCAGGCTTTACTCCTGCCTTCCCTGATGCAAAATTACCACATCGATTAGATTTTGGTACATCAGGCATTATGGTGGTAGGGCTAAACGCAGGATCGGCACAACATCTCAATAAGCAATTTCAAGTTCGCACTGTCCAGAAACGTTACATCGCAATGTTAGATGGCTGGTTTGCCGACGATAAAGGACAAATAACAGCACCAATAGCCAAAGATAAAAAGCTGTTTCCACTGGTAAAGATTTGCCATATCACAGGCAAAGCCGCCATCAGTGAATATGAGGTATTAAATAGATTAGAAAAGCCACGCCGGAGTATTGTGCAATATACTCCTCATACCGGCCGTACACACCAGTTACGGATCCATAGCCTGACCATAGGCCACCCCATTATTGGCTGCGATCTCTATAAAAACCATCAGAGCCAGCAGATGGCAGATCGCTTACAGTTACACGCAAGCGACCTCTATTTTGAGCACCCTACTCGTGGCGAACGCTTTCATGGGCATTGTCCTAGCCCTTTTTATTAAGCGAAGCAGTTTTAACTAACTGATTAATTCCAGCAGTTCATGAATCGTCTTGATAGGGTTGATCTTCGCCCCAAGCCCCTCCATCGATTTATGATAGTTACGATAGGGTATAAAAATCTCAGTAAAGCCGTGCTGCACCGCCTCTTTCACCCGCGGTACGCCACTATCAATGGGACGCACATCACCGTTTAAACTCAATTCGCCCATGATGCAAGTGGTTCTTGGGACAACGAAATCATTTAAACTGCTGAGCAAGGCGGTGACTAAAGCCAAATCGATACAGGTCTCGGACTCATCAATCTTCAGACCACCAACTAAATTAAAATAGGTGTCATGGAAAATCTTGGTACGTGTGTGTTTACGTAAAATACCAGTGAGCATCTTGATTCGATTCATATTCAATCCCACACAAACCCGCTGTGGAAACTCACCCTCGGTCTCAGTGGTTAGACACTGGATCTCTAGCAGTAAGTTACGATTGCCCTTTCGAATGCAGGTGATCGCGGCGCCCGGTGAGTCGGTCGTCGAACCAGAGAGAAAGATCTCACTGGGATTATCGACACTGATCATCCCTCTCTCCGTCATCTTAAAAATACCGACGGTATCGACATCCCCAAAACGGTTTTTATTAGCGCGTAGTGTACGAACTTGACCATCGTTACACTCTAAATGAGTTAAACAATCGACAATATGGATAAGTGTCTGCGGCCCAGCAGTTTCATTGTTCTTATTCACATGAGCCACGAGAAACATAGTGACATTATTTTGCTTACAATACTGAGTCAACGCCTGAGCACTGCTCTTGACTTGTGATGGCGAGCCAGGACTACCATTAGCGAGCTCGGTGACAACCGCCTGAATAGAATCAATCACCGCAAATTTGACTTGCTTAGCTTCTAGTTCTGCGATGATAGCCTCGACACTGGTCTCGGCCATAAGATACAAATTGTCCTCATTGCAATCTAACTTAAGTCGGTTAACTCGATTCTTAAACTGTGACAGCGACTCTTCGGCAGTACAATAAAGCGATGGCATAACCTGCGACATACGCGCCACCAGATCAGACAAAATGGTCGTTTTACCGGCACCTGGATCACCAGAAATAATATTCACTGAACCCGTGGTCAGCCCGCCACACAACACCCGATCTAGCTCCCCGATCCCGGTCAGCATCTTCTTGGCTTCAAACTCCTCAACTTCGCTGAGTTTTTTTGAGCCGCCACCTACAGAACCAGCATAACCCGCCACCGAAGCACTACTCGATTTCACCGATCCTAAACGGACTTCGGTAATAGTATTCCACTCGTTACAGGCACTGCATTGCCCTTGCCAGCGCGGAAAATCTTGACCGCACTCATTACATACATACGCTGTTTTATTCTTCGCCATATTCGATTCTAATTCTATTAACCTTTACCGTCTGTTTCTGCAGCCGCTGATATATATCGGCACCTAACAGCGCCAGTATGATGCCATCATTCTACATGAGTATCGTTAAACACTGTAACAATGCTAAACAAGTACTAGAAAGACACAAAAGTCGAATCTAGATTGTTATAACACTCACCTGGGGCACATATCTTAACATCGGTTTCAATTAACCATCTGAAGCGAAAGTGGATCCAGAAGTCAGTAATATTGAACCATTCATCATAAATCGGTCGCACTGAGCCCCCATAATGACTTAAACTGCTGCATCAATAAAATGGTCAACGCTTACTTGAAAAATTAATTTTTATCATTAATAAACATGAAGCTATCAAGTTTTGTCATCGCTAGCCGACACAAAATAAGTGACCTTAAAAATAATCATCCGACAAAAGAAATTGCCAATGAGTTTAGAGCAACACAACGCCTTGATAGAGCAGCTAAAACCTTTGCTTATGGAAGAGAACTTCCAAGAGTTGTTTGAAAATTTGACCTCAGAAGAGTCAAACTCTACGCGTTTCTTGCTAAAAATGGAGCTTAATCGACTATCGTCCCTATGTACCAGAGTCATTGATTTAAGAGATAAGTCAGAGCTCCCCTGTGAGACGGTTAAAAGTGGCTCTCAAACCCACTTTCTCGATGCACCCGCCAAAAATAGTTTTATCCAAGCGTTAGCACTGTATCAAGGACAGTATACCTTAGGCGTCTATGAGCAAGTGATGGAAACCCATAAGCTCAGACGTCAAAAAGCTCGGGATTCTGACAGCGATAGCGATATGGCGCTAACACCTTTTATTGCTGAGGGAGCAATATTGGGTAGCTATTTTAATCGCAGCGAAGAGCGGATGAACTACTCAATTCGCATTAGTGCGCTGCAACCCGGTTCGAGTGAGATTGGGGGGATAACTGTCGACCTCTCTGTCGGCGGGGCTCGAATTCGTTTACCTGCAAGCCATGGACTTAATATCGAACAACCACTACGAATTAAGTTGCTTGATCTAAGTAAAGAGTACTATTTCGAAGACTTACAGCAAGGGGTCGATT
The DNA here is from genome assembly GCF_019457595.1 of Shewanella psychrotolerans. Classification (NCBI taxonomy): domain Bacteria; kingdom Pseudomonadati; phylum Pseudomonadota; class Gammaproteobacteria; order Alteromonadales; family Shewanellaceae; genus Shewanella; species Shewanella psychrotolerans. The sequence continues at coordinate 3,130,871 of NZ_CP080419.1, forward strand.
ATCAAGTCGTCGATGTCGAAGGCAACCATGAATACAGCTGGATGCGCCTAAAACGTCTCGGAGGTAGTGATGCCCTAGCCGAAATGCTCGGAAATTTAATTCAGGGTTATAAGTTCCGCTACAAGGTCGATATCAATGACATTTTAGTTGCCGCGACAGGATTGGGATTCGAGCGTCACTATTTACCCCACTTGCCCCATCTGCCACTCTATGTCGAGCATATAGAGGAGCAATATAAGATCACCCACAAATTACTCAGCCGAGATAATCAAAAACTGCAGCATTTCTTTAGTGATGAAAAAGAGATCAATCAGTTACCGGGCATGTTAACCCCTAACCGTCTAAAAGCATTAATCGATGAACCTGATAATATTGAACACGCGCTTTTTTTCTGTTTTACCTTCCAGACACAAGGCAACATCTTTTTCTATTCGGCGACCTTAGCGGAACTGCTAGCGACTGATCTATTAGGGCTTTTTATCCGCTTTGGGTCAAGTAAATCCACCTGGAGTATTTTTAAGCTCACCAGCCATGAAATTGACCATCCCACGTCCTATAAATCCAGCATACTCCCGGGTGATAGTAGCTATTACTCACCACTAACCGAAGTGCAGCTCAAACGCTTTAGCCATGTATTACAACTTATCGATTTAACCAATAATGATATGTTAAGCCAATATGGTCAGTGGGATGCCAAAGGGCATCAAGCCAATGAATTAAAGCAATTTGGGCAAAAGAAATTAACATCGAATCAAATAAAGCTGTTGTCACTGCAATTTACTGAAAGGCGAAACGAAGCGAGATTCTCTTTCAAAACGTTAGTGACTGTGACCCAAGGAAAAGAGAGTCATCAAGGCTTTACCCTAGATATATCTGGTAAAGGGCTGCAAGTCACCTTAGATGGTCCCGCAACATTCGATGCGACCGCACCGTTATATTTAAGTTTTCCTAAGTTGCAGCACCTGGCCGGAAAAGCCAAGCTTTCTCAACTGCCTTACCGATTGATACGGACACGAAAAAATGGCATCACTATACATTTAGCAGCAATGGTCGGCCACTCAGCCCATATAGGTGTAGCCTTCTTGAACCGACTCATCGAAGCCAACCGTGACAAATTACAAAAACTCACCGAAGCCAATAGTGATATGAAAGAACTGTCCGATGGCTTGAAAAACCTGTTGATGAGAGAACTTGCTTCTGTGCCCTATTTCATTGAGAAAACGAGTAAATCAGCCAAGCTAGGTGTATTAGGGGTAAGTAAACATTCTAACGAGATCACCGATCTTTTCGCTGCAACCACCCAGCAATCGCTGCAATATGATCTCAGCACTCTGCTTGATGATGGCCATCTCAAACGTGATTTTATCGATCCGATCAGGCAGATGAAACCACAACATGGCATGGAATTTTTCGAAGTCTATGTTCAGGTATCACGCCAATCTCAAGGGCGGATAAAAATGAAATGTATTGCGCCAAAAGAGATCGGGGATGAACAGGCGCAAATTCACTTTATTCGCCAAAGCCAAAATTTAGGTAAGTTTATGGCGCTGCGTATCTATCGGGGCGCAACAAGCAAGCCTGATATGAGCTATATCAAGCGTGAACTCGAATATATCAAGGTACATGCGCCCCACAAGGCAAAACAATTAGAGCTGAAGATGTGGCGTATTATCGGTGTGGGTGAACTATTAGATGTTACCCCTGAGGTAATGCTACGCTACCCAAGCCTCTATAATTAAGAAATCATCTTGACGACATTACCTGACAGAAGATTACTTTCCCATAAAATCGTTATACCAAGCTAATACCGAAGGGAGATGATCGGATACGGCATCCTTATGGATCAGCATATCGGCGTGGCCATAGTCATGCTTATTGCCATTTGCTTTTGACAATAGCGTGTATTTTACATCGCGAATGTGGCATTCGGCGATCATACGCTGCACGTCGCTTGGGTTACCCAGTACTTTGTCACCAAGACCCGCAATGAACCAAGATTTGGGCCATCCAGCGCCTTCGGCGAGTTTAGTCGCGGCTTTGGCATAATCAAAGTTATCATCATGGTCAACCCAATCCCCTCGAACCCAATCGATACTTTGAGAGAGTGATACCCGGCTTTCGTTATCCATCCCCATGCGCCATCTGTCTGCAGCTAAGTAACCATGACCCATAGCGATGGCGGGGGCGAGTCGATTCCAAGCGAGATCAACCATGAGCCACTTCTTAAACGATCTCACCTTAATCGCTCGTTTAGATCCAAAAGTCAGCAGTGATGCCACACTCGTTTGGAAGAGATCGAACCGAGCGATAGCACTCGCCATAAGCACTCCGCCCCATGAATGAGCGCACCAATGCACTTTACCGACGCCTTGATGAATCGACAAAATATAGTGCTGTACTAAAGGCAGCTGCTCGCAGATCACCTCGCCCTGACCATGACTGGCTCCCGCTGATAACTTAGGGGTACTCAGACCTCGACCTAAGGTATCGAGTACATACACTACATAACCTGCTTCAGCCAGATAACACCCTAAGCCTTTCCCCTTGTCACTATAAAACACACGACCATTAGACATGGCGCCATGGAGCATCAAGATTGGCGGCCTGTGCATATCGGCATCACTACGTTTTATTTGCCGCAGATGAAGTTGACCCTGACGGTAGGGAATATAGAGAGATTGCTGAATGATGTTCAAAATAGGATCAAAATAAAACAAATTTCGATTAAGTTACTGACAATAATAGAATAAAACAAGTCAGCTGACAGATAAAAAACAGAAGTAAACAGGCGTTTTAAAATAGCCTTTATAGATCAGCAGGTAACGAGATAATTAAAACAACACTTAATATAACAATATGATACTTGGCAATAAATTATTCATTCATTGCCAAGGAGAAAACAGCAAGCGGCTATAACAGCAAGCGACTATATAGGCTTGACTCATTATTGAATCAACTGCGATCGATTAGCATATAAGGCAATACTCGTAGATCTAGCTTATCGATCGCCGCATCCGCTGCGGCGCGCAGTTTAGGTTTAGCATGATAAGCAATACCAAAATCAGCACTCTTTACCATTGGGATATCATTCGCACCATCCCCAATGGCGAGACGCTGTCCTGAAGCGATGTGCCACAATTTGGCCGCATTTTCAACGGTATCGGCTTTAAATTGGGCATCGACTACAGTGCCACACACCTCACCTTTTAGTTTGCCAGCTTCAATCACCAACTCATTGGCATAGGCGGCATCGAGTGACAACATCTGCTTTAAATGGCCAACGAAAGGGGTAAACCCGCCTGAGGCGAGCACTAAACGCCATTGATGAGATTGCAGTTCCTGGATCATCTCAATCAACCCTGGCATTAGTGGAAGTCGCGCACATAAATCATCGATAATCTTAACATCGGCACCCGCCAGCTTAGCGACTCGCGCCCGAAGACTTTGCTCAAAATCAAGCTCACCTTGCATCGCTCGCTCGGTCACCTCAGCCACCTCAGCACCAACTCCAGCCATGACCGCAAGCTCATCGATACACTCAATTTGAATCGCTGTAGAATCCATATCCATCACAAGTAAGCCAACTTGGTCTAAACGAGGTGGGTTGTTGCCCATCACAATAAGTTCCAAACCAGCAATAGCTTCAAACTGATCCAGTTCAGCTTCACTAAGTGCGTTGCTAAGCGCAAGCTCGATACAGTATAAACCCGATTTACGTTCGATCTGAGCCACACTCACCAGCGAAGTCAGTGTCATTATCGCCGCGGCTAATTGAGTTTCTGCGTCGATACACTCATATACAATACGCACTCTCACCTGTTCTAGTAATGCATTAGCCTCGAGGTGACGCACAAAAGTGTTACCTTGATATTCGAACGCGTCGGAACTCTCATCATATATCCATGAAAACAGTGAAACTTGGCGCTGACTTTCCATTAGTGTTACATCTCCGGCTATCGGGTTTGTCGATAATCAATTATGATTAATAAAACCCTTATCATGTTCAGGTACAAAGTGTTTTTTCTTAAAGGACTCAAAAAATCCCATAGGCTTTCACGCTTGATCCAGATAGGCATCGCACTGGCGCTTATGGTGGGTCTGTTCCAGTTATGGGAAACAAGCCTACTACAAGGTCAGCAGCTTCTAAAGTCCCAAACGCAAAAGATGGCACGATTACTTGTGCAACAAACAGCCTATGGCGCAGCCCCAGCACTGCAATTACAAAATGATGAACAACTGCAATGGCTTACAACCGCCTTGGTTTTAGATCCTAAAGTGATGTCTGCAACCATCTTTAGTGAGCAGGGACAACGACTTTCATTCGCCCAAAGTGTGACCCAAGATGAGCTAGATCCAGATTCTGATGAGATGAAAGAGTTACTGTCGACATACCCTCCTTATGTCGAAGCCGTATTACAAGATGATAGGAATTTGGGCTATATCGAGGTGAGACTACAACCTGAACTTTTCTTTAATGAGATTAAAGAAGCCCATCAGCTTAATATGGAGCAACAGCAGATGATGCTTATCATTGCAGGCCTAATTGGGATGTTGCTTTCGCGCGCGCTATCTTTCAAACGTGCCGACTTTGACCGCAGAAAAACAAAAACGAAACTCGGGAAAAAGCTTGCCGCAGCGCTTTCGGTAACTGACGCTACAATCGAATCGAACGAGGATAAAGATAAGCCGTCTCGATAGGAGATGGCGGTGTATAGAAAACAAAAACGGGCCGATTGGCCCGTTTTTTTTAATGCTCACTAATGCGAAAAATTACAGAGTAATTGCCGCGTCTAGTGTCATTTCGATCATGTCATTAAAGGTGGTTTGACGCTCATCAGAAGAGGTCTTTTCGCCAGTACGGATATGATCAGATACAGTAACAACACAAAGTGCTTTAGCACCGAATTCAGCTGCTACACCATAAAGACCAGCGGCTTCCATCTCGACACCAAGTACATTCATCTTTTCCATCACGTCAAACATTTCTGGATCTGGCGTGTAGAAAAGGTCTGCAGAGAATACGTTACCTACGCGGTATTTAGTCCCTCTCGCATCAGCGGCTTTAACCACAGCGCTAAGCAAGCTGTAATCAGCAATAGCAGCGAAGTCTTGGCCTTTGAAACGTAGACGGTTAACTTGAGAATCAGTACATGCACCCATACCGATGATCACGTCACGCACTTTAACGTCAGTGCTGATCGCGCCACAGGTACCAACACGAATAAGATTCTTAACACCGTAATCTTTAATAAGCTCAGTAGCGTAGATTGAACAAGATGGGATGCCCATTCCTGACCCCATAACTGAAATACGTACACCTTTGTAAGTACCAGTAAAGCCAAGCATGTTACGCACGTCAGTCACTTGCTCAACGTTCTCAAGGAAAGTCTCAGCAATGTACTTAGCACGTAGTGGATCGCCAGGAAATAACACTGTATCGCCGAATGCACCGTCTACTGCATTAATATGTGGTGTAGCCATCTATATAACCCCTATAATTTTAGACTTAAGTCTTTCTAGTACTGGCGGCCATCATCTTAACCGCCAAATCAAAAATTCTCTGTACCCAAATGATCTTGCGACCATCTCTAATAGCCATTTATGCGACAAATGACTCGCCATATTCCATCGGCTCAAGTTTGAAGTAGGTCGCAATGCTTTGGCCTATATCGGCAAAACTATTACGACAACCGAGTGACCCCGGCACTAAGCCTGCACCATATGCAAGCACAGGTACGCGCTCACGCGTATGGTCGGTGCCTTTCCATGTTGGATCGCAACCGTGATCGGCGGTTAATAGCAACAGATCATCTTCGTTTAACAGCGCTAGCATCTCTGGTAAACGGCTGTCGAAATACTCGAGCGCACGAGCGTAACCGGCGATGTCACGACGATGGCCATAATGAGAGTCAAAATCAACGAAGTTAGTGAATACGATAGTACGATCACCCGCTTGCTTAACCTGCTCTAAAGTGGCATCAAATAACGCTTCTAACCCTGTTGCTTTGACTTTCTTAGTGATACCGCAATGGGCATAAATGTCGGCAATCTTACCCACACTCACCACTTCACCACCGGCACTTTTTAACTTATCTAATACCGTTGGCGCTGGCGGCTCAACCGCGTAATCACGGCGATTACCGGTACGCGCAAAATCACTAGGACCTGTGCCGACAAAAGGTCGCGCAATAACACGGCCGATATTATACGGCTCAAGCTCTTCACGGGCGATAATACAAAGCTCGTAAAGCTTCTCTAGGCCGAACGATTCTTCGTGACAGGCAATCTGGAATACCGAATCGGCTGATGTATAGAAAATAGGTTTTCCAGAGCGCATATGCTCTTCGCCAAGCTCTTCTAAAATAGCCGTACCCGATGCATGACAATTACCAAGGTAATCCGTTAAACCTGCACGCGCTAGGATCTTATCAGTAAGCTCTTTTGGGAAAGAGTTAGTCAGATCGCTGAAATAACCCCACTCATAAAGTACAGGTACACCTGCCATTTCCCAGTGACCACTTGGGGTGTCTTTACCAGAGCTAAGTTCATCGGCATAACCATAGGCACCGATAACCTCAACATCATTAGCAAAGCCAGGAGCAAAAGCACCAGTGCTCTCTTTAGCGGCCAAGGCCAAACCAAGCTTAGCAAGATTAGGCAACTTTAACGGACCTTCACGGCCATCGTTTGCTTTGCCTTCTGCACATGCCTTAGCAATATGCCCAAAAGTATCTGAACCAACATCGCCAAAGGCTTCTGCATCTTTAGCCGCACCGACACCGAACGAATCGAGCATCATAATTACTGTTCTTTTCATCTTTACTCTCCTAGAGATCTTCTTGACGAATGTAGCGATAGATCTCTGGTGTTTTCTCTGGCGCACTATCGCCAATGTGAATTGCTTTCTTCACGGCTGCAGCCGCTTCTTCGAATGCACTTTCCGATTGCGCATGGATCATGGCTATCGGTTTATCCGCAACTATCTCATCGCCTAAAGCGCACACTTGGGTGAGACCTACGCTATAGTCCAATGCATCACCCGGTTTGCGACGACCGCCGCCTAAAGTCACGACGGCTAAGCCAAGCTCTCGGGTATCCATAGACGATGCAAAACCAGTTCTATCGGCATAAACAGGACGGATGATCTGGGACTGAGGTAGATACTTACTGTAGTTTTCGATAAAGTCTGCTGGTCCGCCAAGACCTGAGATCATACGGCCAAAGATATCAGCAGCTTTGCCGTTATCCAGCACTTGATTAAGCTTAGCGCGAGCTTCCGCTTCGTTTGCCGCAAGACCACCAAGTAGGAGCATTTCAGCACATAAGCCCATGGTCACTTCATAAAGACGTGGATTACGATACTGACCCGTTAAGAAATCTATCGCCTCTTTCACCTCAACCGCATTACCAGCACACGAAGCTAACACCTGATTCATGTCTGTCAACAGAGCAGTTGTACGCGTACCAGCACCATTTGCAACGGCTGTAATACTGCGGGCTAATTCTTCTGATGCTTCATAGGTTGGCATGAATGCGCCACTACCAACTTTAACATCCATAGCAAGTGCATCTAAACCCGCTGCGAGCTTTTTAGAAAGTATTGACGCTGTAATAAGGGAGATTGATTCAACGGTTGCGGTGTTATCACGAATAGAATAGAAACGTTTATCGGCAGGAACGAGATCGCCAGTCTGACCGATAATTGCAACGCCCGCTTCCTTAACCACTTTACGGAAAAGTGCGCTATCGGGCTCAGTTTGATAACCAGGAATGGCATCAAACTTGTCTAAGGTGCCACCAGTATGACCTAAGCCACGGCCAGAGATCATAGGAACATAACCACCACATGCCGCAGCCATGGGGCCAAGCATTAAGCTTATTACATCACCAACACCACCAGTACTGTGCTTGTCGATAATAGGGCCATCTAAGTCGAGATTTTTCCAATTAAGCACAGTGCCAGAATCACGCATTGAAGTGGTTAATGCGATACGTTCATCCATATTCATGTCATTAAAGTAAACAGCCATACCGAGTGCAGCAATTTGCCCTTCAGATACGCTGTTATCAGTGATCCCTTTAACGAAGAACTGAATTTCTTTAGTGGTTAATGCTTCGCCATTGCGCTTTTTACGAATTATCTCTTGTGCTAGAAACATAGTACTGCCTCCAAATTTGTCACAAAATTTCGTTTTTAGTGACAAATTCTTTTATAAGACGTCAAAACCGTAATAAAACTACATTTAATATAAACGAGTTTTGACGTCTTCAAATAGATTTAGATCACGCTTAACTAAATAAAGCCGACGCTATTTTTAGTAACCTTGAGGACCTTTTGGCGCATCACCTAACTCTAATGTATGAAGTAGGTTAACTAATAGGCTTGAAGCGCCGAAACGGAAAGTGCTAGGCGTCGCCCAATCGTCACCCAAAAGACGAGCCGCAAGACCTAAAAACTCTTCAGCTGCAGCGGCGTCACGTACGCCACCCGCAGGCTTAAAGCCAACTTTAGGGTTCTTTTCACTGATCACAGTCATCATAATTTCAGCCGCTTCTAGCGTGGCATTGACTTCCACTTTACCTGTAGAGGTCTTAATAAAATCAGCACCTGCATCGATTGATAATTCAGACGCTTTACGAATAAGTGCAGGGTCTTGAAGCACACCAGATTCGATAATAACTTTCAAAAGAACGTCTTCGCCACAAGCTTCTTTACACGCTTTAACTAGCTCAAAACCTACCGTTTCATTACCCGCCATCAAAGCGCGATATGGAAATACCACATCAACTTCATCGGCACCATAAGCAACAGCCGCACGCGTCTCAAGCACAGCAATCGCAATGTCATCATTACCATGGGGGAAGTTAGTTACTGTGGCTATTTTAATCTCTTCACAACCCATCTCATTTAGCGTTTTGCGCGCAATAGGAATAAAGCGTGGATAAATACAGATTGCAGCAGTATTACCCGCAGGAGTTTTCGCTTTATGACATAACTCAATCACTTTCTGATCGGTATCGTCGTCATTCAAGGTAGTAAGATCCATCAATTCAATGGCTTTTTGTGCTGCTTTTTTTAAATCACTCATATTAGCTCTCCGAAACGTAAATTATTAATTCAGGAATAAAAAAATTGACGTATGACAGCACCTAGAGTTGGCATCTTTTGATTATTTTTATGGCCGGGCCTTCAGGCGTTGCCGTAAATTTGTTTTATCAGTAAGACATAACAAATTTACTAATTCAGGTATTCAATGCCTTGGTATTAGCCAAAGCGATCCTGACACAAGGGTCACGACTTGAATCCTTGAAGACCGGGAAGGGGGAACGAGTAATTATACTTTGTAGAGCAGTGTTCCAGCCTTTCCGCGAAAAATCCTTTTTAGCGCGTAAAACTACTAACCTTTATATAAACAAATTCTATTAATATAGTCCATGCTTAGATAAAGATTAACCACCAAACTATCAAATAAACATTTAAGTTGATGGTTAATTGGAGCCGTATGATCACAGCTCCAATACATACTTATTCTACTCTTAGAACTTGTAAGTTGCAGAGAAGTAGTGTGACCAACCAGTAGACTCTAGACCAACAATACCTCCTTTATCTTCAAGTAGATATACATCTTTGAAGCCTTTTAGACCATAGCCAAGAGCGTAACGATCTGAGTGCCAGTATAGACCGAAGAATACGTTACCACCGCTAGAGGTCATAGGAACGAATTCATTACCTAACTCGTCATCAGCACCAAACTGCCAATCAACATATCCTTGGAAAGATAGGAAACTATTGTTGTCGAAGAAATAGAAAGGTTTGAACCAGTTAGCTGAGAACTGATAACCATTCCACTGCTTACGGTTTAGATCATAGTGAGCATATAAGTTCATGCCCGTTTTACCTAACCATGGCACGTTTACGTCAGCACCAACACCCCAGAAAGAAGTATTTACGCCATCACCGTTTAAGCCATCCCAGTTAAATAGTGTCGAAAAGTAAATTTCTTGGATAGGACCAAAAGATAAGTCTTTACCAGTTAGCGCATCGATAGAAACACGTGGAGCAAACTTCATGAACAGCTTACTAGTACCAGAACCTGGATTTTTATCACCGTTGCTAGTGTCTTGGTTGCCTAGGTTAAATACATCAACATAACCATAAAGATCGAATACACCAGAACGACCGCCAAATTCCATCTCTAGGTAGTTATGCTGATCACCTGATGCTGGGTTATCAGGCTTCTCGCCTACAGAATACATAGCATTGAACTGCATCCATTTGTAGTCGCTACCGTGTAGGTCTGAACGATCTGCAGCTAATGCATTGCCAGACATTGCAGCTACGGCTGTAGCGGCTAAAGCTAAAGTTTTAACGTTTTTCATCATCAACCCCATTATTTTATGGTTTTACTGCTCTTTATGAGTCAGCATTTTTTCTTTGTTGGCGCCGCATTTTACTCAAATTGAATTAAATCACAACACAATTAATGTAAAAATGCGAACACTATATTTTAACAATAAAACAAACTTATAATTTGGCACACTATCAGGAGCTAGCTCCCAAGTCTGGCCTTAGTTTATTTACACAAAACAACTCTATTAACCTAGTAAGAGTAGCTCAGCTTAATAATAATTTTTTGAAAAATGGTTAGGTTAACTTTGACTCTCCTCTGCTGAGCAGAGCCAAAGTTCAGGGGGATCCCCCCCCCAAGAAATGACCTGAGACTTATAACGCCAGGAATAGACCTGCTAGCGTTGCACTCATCAAGTTAGCTAGAGAACCGGCGATAACAGCACGGATACCAAGCTTAGCTAGGTCGTGACGACGAGAAGGAGCCATCGCACCTAAACCACCAAGTAGAATAGCGATAGAAGATAGGTTAGCGAATCCACATAGTGCGAATGAGATGATAGCTTTAGTTCTATCAGACATTACCGCATTAGTCGCTTCAACTAAGATCCCGCCATCAGCCACATCTTTTAGATATGGAGCAAAGTTAAGGTAAGCAACAAATTCATTGACAACAATCTTTTGACCGATGAAAGAACCTGCAACAAGCGCTTCATTCCAAGGTACACCGATAAGGAACGCTAGCGGCATGAAGATGTAGCCAAGAATCAGCTCAAGAGTGATGCCTTCGGCACCGAAGATACCAGTTACACCACCAATAATACCGTTGATCATCGCGATTAAACCGACGAATGCGATCAACATTGCACCAACGTTTAATGCTAAGTGCATACCAGATGAAGCACCTGCAGCTGCAGCGTCTAATACGTTAGATGGCTTATCAGGATCATCAGGAAGGTCATTCATCTCGTTCACAGGTGTATCTGTTTCAGGATGCATTAGCTTCGCCATCAATAGACCACCGGGTGCCGCCATAAATGACGCTGCCACTAGGTACTCAATTGGTACACCCATCTGCGCATAACCAGCAAGAACTGAACCCGCGATAGACGCTAGGCCACCCACCATAATGGCAAACAGTTCAGACTGAGTCATAGTCGCGATAAACGGACGAACCACAAGTGGAGCTTCAGTTTGACCAACGAAGATGTTAGCTGTTGCTGACATAGACTCTGTGCGGCTAGTACCTAGTGCTTTTTGTAGACCACCACCGATGATACGGATGACCCACTGCATGATGCCTAGGTAATAAAGCACAGCAATTAGAGAAGAGAAGAAAACGATAACGGGTAATACGTTAACCGCGAAGATGAAACCTACTTTAAATTGGGCTAAATCGCCAAACACAAAGTTAATACCATCTTGAGCATAACTGATCACGCTTGATACGCCGTCAGAAACGCCCTTTAAAATGTCCTTACCCACTGGTACGTATAAAACGAAACCAGCAAAGAACGCTTGAATTGCTAACGCACCGAACACGGTACGTACGTTAATAGCTTTTTTGTTATTAGAGAACAAGAACGCTATTGCAAGTAAGGTGACCACCCCTACTAAACTCATTAAAATATCCATTAACCATCACCCTATTGTTAATACTTTTTAATTATGTTGTTAACCAACCTTTTTTCACCGTCAGATTATACTAGACGAAATGGTTAAAATCGTCGTTTTGATCAAGTTTTTGAAGTTTTATTTCAAGGTGTTAGAAAGATAAGTTGATGCGATTAACATCTGTTTTTTCAAAAATAAACTAGAGGTCAAAGAGTTGCAGGGTATTTTGAAACACTTGTTCTGATACTAGAACGCAAGATTTTTTTTGTAAATTAGCGATTTTCTCAATTAGCAACTGCAAAATTAAGCTGGATCCGTTGATTTCGTCAGTGATCTCTCGTTTTTTTACCTTAGAAATAAGTGCTAAATCGGTCTCTATGACAAAAGATGTCAATGGTAAGTTGACAATCGTTTCTGGTAATTTCTTAGCATTTGGATCAAGTAATAAATCACCAATACCTAATTTCATCCCCATATCGAGATATCTTTTGGCCAACTGCATACCACCGTAAAAGCCATGGATCACGCCGCCCTTTTCTAACGGATAACGCTTAAGTAATTCGAGTACCTCATTGTGTGCTTTAACACTATGAATAATGATGGGCAGCTGATAACGCTGAGCTAAAGCGAGATGAGCTTCAAAACAAGAGATCTGCCACTGCCAATTATCACGATGAAATCCATCTAGCCCACACTCACCAATAGCCACTAAAGATGGCTCGTCCCTTCCAGCAACTAGATATTGTTCAAGTAGAGAAACATCGGCTTGCCAATTTTGATTGCAGTACCAAGGATGAATACCTAAGGCGTAATGACATTGGTATCGCTTAGCTATCTCAATTAGCTTGCCCCAACGCTCGACAGACACTCCCGGAATGACCAGGTGTTCTAAGCCTTGCAGCCTCATCAGCCCAACAAGTTGCTCACGCTGTAGGTCAAACTCATCAAAATCGAGATGGATATGGCTATCGATCACCTTTAGCGCATCACTGTGCATTATCTTTGGTCTCGTTTTCTGTCGACCTAGCTTGTTTTTGCCCCCGCTGTAATGGCGGATCAGATAGATTAGGGACGCAGCATCGTTTGTTATCTTCGGTCAACCCCATTTTGTCACACCAAGCGATATAAGCTCGCCAGCACCGTTTAATCATTCTTACTGTTCTGTAGCCACATTTAATCTCACTCTAGCAAAATAGGAGAATTTGGGGCACAAAAAAAGCAGACGAATCTGCTTTTTAATATAGCTTTAACGCTTAGTTCTCTCGCGTTTTGGCAAACTCTATATCGGGATAACGTTCCATCGACAGGTTTAAGTTAACCATAGTCGGCGCAACATAAGTAAGGTTATCGCCACCATCTAGTGCAAGGTTGTTACTGCACTTACGCTTAAATTCATCGAGTTTTTTATGATCATCACAATAAACCCAACGCGCTGTCGCCACGCTGATAGCCTCATAGATAGCTTCAACTTTATATTCGCTCTTTAGGCGTTGCACAACAACTTCAAACTGCAGCACCCCAACGGCGCCAACAATCAAATCATTGGAATCAAGCGGCCTAAAGACCTGCACAGCCCCCTCTTCCGAAAGCTGGACAAGGCCCTTTAGCAATTGCTTCTGCTTAAGCGGATCTTTTAGTCGAATACGACGAAACATCTCTGGTGCAAAGTTAGGAATACCTGTGAAGCGGAATTTCTCACCTTGGGTAAAAGTATCACCGATACGAATCGTACCGTGATTATGTAAACCGATAATATCACCAGGATAAGCCGCTTCGGCACGGTTACGATCGCCAGCCATAAAGGTTAACGCATCGCTGACGTTGACATCTTTACCTATACGTACATGATGCATTTTCATGCCCTGTTCATAACGACCCGAACAGATCCGCATAAAGGCGACGCGGTCACGATGCTTAGGATCCATATTAGCTTGGATCTTAAACACAAAACCACTGAACTTTTCCTCTTCAGGTTCAATCGATCTCAGCTCTGTTTCGCGAGCTTGTGGTCTAGGCGCCCACTCAACGATACCATCGAGAATATGATCGACACCAAAGTTACCCAGTGCAGTACCAAAAAATACAGGAGTAAGCTCACCTTTGAGGAAAGCATCTAGATCAAATTCATTTGATGCACCGAGCACTAACTCCATTTCATCACGTATCTCTTGGGCGTAACTGCCTATTGCTGCGTCTAACTCTGGATTATCTAACCCTTTGATTACACGAGAGTCTTGAATTGTATGACCCATACCACTTTGATACAGAATCACTTCATCACGCAGCAGATGATAGACACCTTTAAACTCTTTCCCCGCACCAATAGGCCAAGTGATCGGTGCACAGGCGATGTTAAGCACGTCTTCGACTTCATCCATCAACTCGATTGGATCACGAATATCGCGGTCGAGTTTGTTCATAAAGGTGACAATAGGCGTATCACGCAAACGAGTCACTTCCATAAGCTTAATGGTGCGTTGCTCAACACCTTTGGCCGAGTCGATAACCATCAAGCAAGAATCGACTGCAGTCAAAGTACGATAAGTATCCTCGGAGAAATCTTCGTGGCCAGGAGTGTCGAGCAGATTGACTAGCGCATCATGATAAGGAAACTGCATCACGGAGGTAGTGATCGAAATACCACGATCTTTCTCCATCTCCATCCAGTCTGATTTAGCGTGTTGACCCGACTTTTTGCCCTTAACTGTACCAGCCTTTTGTAGCGCGTTTCCGAACAACAATACTTTTTCAGTGATGGTAGTTTTACCCGCATCGGGGTGCGAGATGATGGCGAAAGTACGACGCTTGTCGACTTCAACTTTATAGCCTGACATGGTTACCTGCGAATGATGGAGTGCTAAAAGCCGGCAATTATAGCGCCTAGCTGTTGTGATGGCTAGTCTGTTAGCCGTCAACAGCGCCCTAATCAAGTACAGGATTTTTTTTGGGAATGACCGCCTATGCAGAAAAAAGCCTCCATAAGAGCGGAGGCTAGGTTTACAAGGAATCAATAATTACTCTTGTTCTAATACTTGATTCATTCTTGCAAGTTCGACACGGGCATATCTGTGTTCAACAAAATCATAGATATTAGTCGCGAGAGCGAGCCTGAAATAATTTGCCGCATCACGATACTCCCCCTTATTCTGAGCGACTTTCGCAAGATAAAAATAGGCTTCACAAAGACGCTCGGCATATTCATTAGGGTGGCTAAGTCCTTGCTTGGCGATACTAAAAACCTGCTCCTTACTCACTTTACCCAGATAATAATCCACTAACGTCGTCGCCCAAGCATTGTCGGCTAACTTTGCTCTACGTTCAGCAAGGTGCGTTTTAGCAAGCTCTGCATCGCCTTTAGCTTCGATGATATAAAGCCACAAGACACGATAACCATCTTGTTCATCTCCCTGATAAAAGCTTTGCATATCAGCGGTAGCTAAGTCATTACGTTCACCATAATAAAGCGCGATACCACGATTTAAATAGGCATAATCGTAATCAGGCGACAATTCAAGTACGGCATCGAAAGCCTCATAAGCACTTTCGAATTCACCCTCTTGGGTATAGTAGATACCGATAAAATTATAGGCGTCAGCCAAATTAGGTTGCAGCTTTAATGACTGATGAAAATCGATACGACTGAGAATACGTAGGCCGACACTATCGTAAATCACACCGCGATCATAATGAAACCGTGCACGTTGATCAGGCGTCAGTTCGGCAGAGGTCAAAATATCGTTAAGTCTCGCTAAAGTGACTTCTAACTTATAATCCGGCATAACCGGTGCGACCATAAGCTTGCCCTGCTCAGCACTGGCGTCTGATTGAGTTGATACACATCCTGTTAGCAACATACTAAGACCAGCCATAACCGCTACTGTGGCTGAGCGCAATTTATAAGTCATCCATTTAACCTTTTAACTTAAGCAATAGCCTCAATCATAGCAATCTCAAATACTAACGGCTATCAGCATTTAAAAAAATCCAATAAAAAAGGAGACCTATTGGTCTCCTTTAGTCAAACAACTAGCAATTACTCGCTAGCAACTTCTTCTTTAGGCTGAGCTTCTTTCATCGAAAGACGTACACGACCTTGGCGATCAACTTCCATCACCTTAACTTTAACTTCTTGACCCACTTCTAGGTAGTCAGAAACATTTGCTACACGCTCTTCAGCGATTTGTGAAATGTGTACTAGACCATCTTTACCCGGAAGAATGGTAACGAATGCACCGAAGTCAACGATGCGAACCACTTTACCGTTGTATACAGTACCCACTTCGACTTCAGCGGTGATCTCTTGAATACGACGAATCGCTTCTTGAGTCGCTTCACCATTTGAAGAAGCAATTTTCACTGTACCATCGTCATCAAGTTCGATAGTCGTACCAGTCTCTTCAGTCAATGCACGAATCGTTGCGCCGCCTTTACCAATCACATCACGGATCTTTTCAGGATTGATCTTGATGGTGGTAATACGAGGAGCGTGATCTGAGATCTCTTCACGGTGACCTGAAATCGCTTGGTCCATTACATTTAGGATATGAACACGAGCGCCATAGGCTTGCTGAAGTGCAATCTGCATGATCTCTTGAGTGATACCTTCGATCTTGATATCCATCTGCAGTGCAGTAATACCGTCACGAGTACCAGCAACTTTAAAGTCCATGTCACCTAAGTGATCTTCATCGCCTAGAATGTCAGAAAGTACGACGAAATCGTCACCTTCTTTAACTAGACCCATAGCAATACCAGCCACAGAAGTCTTGATTGGTACACCGGCATCCATAAGGGCTAGTGAAGTACCACAAACTGAAGCCATCGAGCTTGAACCATTTGATTCTGTGATTTCAGATACAACACGAACGCTGTATGGGAACTCTTCAGCCGTTGGCATAACAGCTTTAATGCCACGCCAAGCTAGCTTACCGTGACCAATTTCACGACGCTTTGGCGAACCAACCATACCGGTTTCACCAACAGAGTATGGAGGGAAATTATAGTGAAGCATAAAGCGATTAGTGTATTCGCCCATGATGCTATCAATCTTTTGTGCATCACGCTCAGTACCAAGGGTACAAGTGACTAACGCCTGAGTTTCACCGCGTGTAAACAGCGCGCTACCGTGAGTACGTGGCAATACACCCGCCATGACGTTTAGCGCACGGATCATATCTGGTTCGCGGCCATCGATACGTGGGTTACCCGCAATGATACGACCACGAACAACTTTCTTCTCTAAGCTACCAAGTAACTTGTCAACTTCACGCAGATCGACATCTGGATTTTCTTCAACCAACTTAGCCGTCACGTCTTCCTTAATAGCAATAACTGCATCACGGCGTTCATGTTTTGCCGTAATTTGATATGCATTAGTTAAACTAACTTCAGCCAAATCTTTAATTTTAGCAACTAAGTCTTCATCTACGATAGCTGGTTTCCAATCCCATACTGGCTTGTTAACTTCGGCACGTAGCTCTTTAATTGCTTCAACAACAACCAGTTGTTGCTGGTGACCATAAACTACGGCACCCAACATAACTTCTTCAGGAAGCGCATTCGCTTCAGACTCAACCATAAGTACTGCGTTTTCAGTACCTGCTACTGACAATTCAAGTTCGCTGTCAACTAACTGAGAAACGGTTGGGTTTAGGATGTATTCGCCATTCACATAGCCGACGCATGCCGAACCGAGTGGACCATTAAATGGAATACCTGAAATAGATAGCGCAGCTGAAGTACCTATCATAGAGATAACTTCTGGGCTAATTTCAGGATCAACAGAAACAACAGTAATAATAACCTGAACTTCGTTTTTGAAACCATTTGGAAATAGTGGACGAATTGGACGGTCAATCAGACGTGCAGTTAATGTTTCACCTTCTGATGGGCGGCCTTCGCGCTTGAAGAATCCACCAGGGATTTTACCAGCAGCATATGTTTTTTCTTGGTAATTAACGGTTAATGGAAAAAAGTCACGACCTGGCTCTTCAGCTTTCTTTCCGACAACAGTAACTAAAACTGTTGTATCACCCATACTTGCTAAAACAGCAGCGTCAGCTTGACGTGCAATAACCCCAGTCTCTAGCGTGACTGTATGTTGACCATATTCAAAACTTTTTACGATTGGATTCACGTGAACCATTCCTTAATTTAATAACCTTATTTTCGCGGGTAAGTATACTTCAAGTCTAATCAATAGATAAAGAGTACATGTAGATGACAAAGCTTAATCTTTTCTCTAAAGTAGGTATATAAGGCAACTTTCGTCAACAATCGCTGCTTTTTCTATGGTAATAGAATGTGAAAGGTCACCAATCAGATTCAAAGGAGTGGCAAAATGAGCGTTAGATTCAAATCATTGACATGGAAACAAACGACGTTAGTCGTGTTTTCAGCGCTTTTTTTTGCTATTGCCATTTTTATCGTCGAAATTGCCTTAGTCGGTATCTCAGCACGCCAACAACTTACCGAATCTCAAATAGAACTATTAGATTCGATCGAACAACCAGCAGCAAATGCAGTTTGGGCGCTTGATGATAACTTAGCAACTCAAACCTTAGAAGGGGTTTTAAAGGTCGAGCATGTTGGTGAGGCATTAATTGAACTCGACGATGGCAGCATGTTCGTGTCAATGAATAACCCCGCTACCGATAACGCATTCGTACGAAAGCTAAGTCAAAAACTCTTCGGCGATCTGAAACAAATTTCTCGCACGTTATACCGGCCATCATTTTTCGAAGGAACCGATAAACAACAGGTTATCGGTACATTAACCATATCTTACAACACTCAAGAACTCACCAACTCACTATTTTATCGACTTAGTTTTAGTTTTCTAGCAACCCTAGCACGAGCCCTGTTGGTCACGTTAGTCTTATCGGTGTTATTCCACCGTTTTTTGACCAAACCTATTGCAGAGATCAGTGAAGCCATTGATAAAATTGATCCGGAACTTCCAGATGATAATCTACTGCCAATGTCTCCAGCACATCAAGATGACGAGCTGGGCTTGGTGACATCAAAATTTAATCAAATCTTAATCCAATTTGGTCAAACCCAAACCAAATTACGCCGCATGGCAACCCGAGACCCATTAACGGGATTGCCTAATAGAACACTACTATTGGAAACCATAGCAGTATCAATCCAAAGAGCGCGCGTACATAAGCACCAATTCACTATGTTATTTATTGACTTAGATCGGTTTAAAAACGTTAACGATTCACTGGGTCATGCGCTAGGCGATCAATTCTTGGCGAGGATTGCACGAATCCTAGAACGCGTAGTGGGTGACCGAGGAACCGTTGCTCGTCTCGGTGGTGATGAGTTTGTCATTTTAGCCGACGAGGCTCGCACTCCTGACCAAGCCGCCGATTTTGTTGACAAATTATTGATGCAACTGAACGTTCCGCTACAGTTAAATGAACATGCTATTCATCCCGCAGCATCAGTGGGTATCTCTATCTACCCTGACGACGGATTAACCGCGGAAGATCTTATACGCCATGCTGACATCGCAATGTATAGCGCAAAAGCATCTGGTTCAAATCAATGGGCATTTTTCAAACAGCAGATGACCGAACGTGCAGCGGTGCGATTACGTACCGAAGCATCGTTGCATGATGCGCTAAAAAATAACGAGTTTCTTCTGCACTTTCAGCCTAAATTCAACATTAAGACTGGTGAAGTAATCGCTTGTGAAGCCCTTATTCGCTGGAAAAAAGATGGCCGTCTAATTAGTCCAATGTCATTTATCCCTGTCGCCGAAGAAACAGGGATTATTGTTCCACTCGGTCGCTGGGTGATAGAAGAAGCCTGTAAGACACTTAAACACTGGAAGAAACGCTACAACTATACGGTTCCGATAGCGGTTAATGTGGCCTCACAGCAGTTTGCCGATCCAAGTCTAGTGCCTGATATCAAACAGTTGTCACTTAAATATCAAATTGAACCTCAATTACTCGAAGTCGAGATCACTGAAACTTCGTTAATGAATGATATCGAGCTAGCAATCAGCAAGCTGGAACAATTAAAATCAGCAGGATTTGGCATTGCTGTAGATGATTTTGGAACGGGGTATTCATCACTTTCATACCTAAGACATCTGCCAATAACAACCATGAAAATTGACCGCTGCTTTGTAACCGATCTCCCACACGAAAGTGCGATCGCTTCAACAATCTTAATGTTAGGCAAACAGCTAAACTTGCATATTGTTGCAGAAGGCATAGAAAATGAGCAGCAGTTAGATTGGTTAAAAGAGATGGATTGTCAGATAGGACAAGGTTTCTATTTCAGTCAGCCGTTGCCACTGGATGAATTTGAAAGTAAATATATTATTCCCAAAACGGCAACGATCAGTCAGCTACAATAATTCGTTAGCGATAAATAGTACCCATCAATATAAGAAAGTGATCGACTGAGCGTGTTTTTTGGCGACTCATTCAAGGCGAATGGATAATGGGTAATGGGTAATCGAATAGTTGTTCCCTTGTGATGCCACTCAACACAGAATCAGGAAGGTAAAAACATGCCTAACAGGCGAATTGGCCTTTTTCGACTTAGCCTTTTCGACTTGGCCTGCCACTAACAATAAAAAAGCGAGAGAATAGTCTTTTGGAATTCTCTCAGTGATTGACTTCATCACTCTCTCCAAATTTAAGTTGAAAAGCGTCAACCGTCTTCAAGATGTATCAATAACCCATAAAAAAAGGAGGCTAAGCCTCCTTTTTTTACTACTGTACACTAATGCAATATTAGCGACGTAGACCTAGCTTTTTGATCAGCTCTTGGTAGCGAACGTTTTCAGTACGCTTTAGGTAAGCAAGAAGCTTACGACGAGAGTTAACCATACGAAGCAAACCACGACGTGAGTGATGATCATGGATGTGCTCTTTAAAGTGACCTTGCAGATGGTTGATCTGTGCGGTTAAAAGAGCGACTTGAACCTCAGTAGAACCAGTGTCATTCTCACAACGACCGAAATCAGCCAAGATTTGTGCTTTTACTTCTGAACTTAGTGACATGTTTTTCTCCAAAATAATATAAATGCTTCAGCCGATCACTAACTCAGCCGAAGAGAGCGCGATATAGTACCTATTTTATAACCTGCTTGCAAGGCTTATACTTGTTCATCACGTAATACAATTAAACGCTTTGGCGCCAATAAGCCATCGTCATTCATTGAACCTACGCCAACAAATTTTCGTTCGTCACCAATGGTTATTCGAACCAACTCATCGACGGGTAAATTAGCCACTTGAACTGGATTACCATTCAGTAAATAGTGAGCAATATCATCAGAGACATTGATCTCTTTAAAGCCACTCACCGCGGTGTCCATAGGTAGAAGTAAAGGATCGAGCAATTCCTTCGGTGGACGCTCTTCTGACTGAGCCTGTTGTAATAAGGTCTCTAGCTGTTCTAGCGAAACCATCTTATCGTAGGGATAGCCAGCAACACCTGTGCGGCGCAACATAATCACGTGAGCGCCACAACCAAGCATTTCACCAAGATCATCTGTGATGGTGCGGATATAAGTGCCCTTAGAACAGTGAATGTCTAAGGTTAACTCATCACCTTCGAGCTTAATAAAATTCAACTCATACACAGTGATAGGACGCGCCTCTCTTGGCACCTCTATCCCTTCACGAGCGTATTTATATAGCGGTTGACCTTGGTACTTAAGCGCTGAATACATTGAGGGAACCTGCATAGTATCTCCTCTAAAGTACTCTAAGGCTTCGTCCAGCTGAGCTTGGCTAAACTCTACTGGGCGAATTTGTACGACTTCGCCATCGGAGTCACTGGTATCCGTACGCACACCAAGTTTAGCGGTAACTAAATAACGTTTATCGGCATCAAGTAGATGCTGAGAAAACTTAGTTGCTTCGCCAAGACACACAGGTAACATTCCTGTTGCTAATGGGTCCAGTGCGCCAGTATGGCCCGCTTTAGCGGCATTATAGATACGCTTAACACGCTGTAGAGCAAAGTTCGAGCTCATTCCTGTGTCTTTGTCGAGCAGCACGATACCATCGACAAAACGACCCTTAGGTTTGCGCGCCATTACTTTTCACCTTGCTCTTCGTCTTGTTCAGTATCACTACCGTGTTCACGCGCCTTCGCCTGATCAGAACTAATGACTTGACTGACCAAGTTAGACATACGCATACCTTCTACAAGTGATGCGTCATAAATAAAACGAATCTCTGGCATAACACGCAGTTTCATGCGACCAGCTACTAACGAACGCACATAACCTGCCGCGGTCTCTAGTGCGGCGAGCTTTTCCTCGACCACAGCTTTGTCTTCTTCAAAGAAGGTCACATACACCTTGGCATAACTGAGATCTCGAGACACATCGACGTCGTTAACGGTAACCATACCGATACGAGGGTCTTTAATATCACGTTGTAACACTTGAGCAAGTTCTTGTTGAAGTTGCTGAGCAATACGACGAGTACGACTAAATTCTTTTGCCATAATTATTGCCACTCTTAACTAAAAAAGGCGGCTTACGCCGCCCTTTACGATTATAAGGTTCGAGCGATTTCGACCGTTTCGAAGACCTCTATCTGATCGCCAACTCTGACGTCATTATAGTTCTTCACGCCGATACCACACTCCATACCGTTACGAACTTCGTTAACGTCATCTTTGAAACGACGTAACGACTCAAGTTCACCTTCGTAAATAACCACGTTATCACGAAGAACACGGATTGGAGCGCTACGCTTGATGGTACCTTCAGTAACCATACAACCAGCAATAGCACCAATCTTAGGCGACTTAAACACATCGCGAACTTCAGCAAGACCAATGATCTCTTGTCTAAATTCTGGTGCAAGCATACCGCCCATCGCAGCGCGAACTTCATCGATAAGATGATAGATAACGCTATAGTAACGAAGGTCGACACTTTCGCTATCGATAGTCTTACGCGCTTGCGCATCGGCACGAACGTTAAAACCAACCATAATCGCGTTAGATGCTGCAGCAAGTGAAGCATCAGTCTCGGTCAATCCACCTACACCGCTAGCGATGATGTTAACTTTAACTTCATCGGTAGACAGTTTGTTAAGTGAATCAGAGATAGCTTCAAGCGAACCTTGAACATCAGCTTTAAGCACGATGTTAAGCTCCTGAACTTCGCCTTCAGTCATGTTAGCAAACATGTTTTCAAGCTTAGACTTCTGCTGACGCGCAAGTTTCACGTCACGGAACTTACCTTGACGATAAAGTGCAACTTCACGCGCTTTACGCTCATCACGTACAACGGTTGCTTCATCACCGGCTGATGGCACACCTGAAAGACCTAAGATCTCTACAGGAATAGATGGACCAGCTTCAGTGATCGACTTACCATTTTCATCTTTCATCGCACGGACTTTACCGTACTCAAGACCACAAAGAACGATATCACCTTGCTTAAGTGTACCTTCTTGCACCAATACTGTAGCGACGGGTCCACGGCCTTTATCAAGCTTAGATTCGACAACTACACCTGCAGCCATACCTTCACGAACCGCTTTAAGCTCAAGAACTTCCGCTTCTAGCAAGATACCTTCAAGCAGTTCGTCGATACCTTCACCAGACTTGGCTGAAACGTGGCAGAACATGTTGCTTCCACCCCAATCTTCAGACATAACACCGTGCTGTGACAGCTCAGACTTAACTCGATCTGGGTCAGCTTCTGGCTTATCCATCTTGTTAACAGCAACAATTAATGGCACTCCACCCGCTTTCGCGTGCTGAATAGCCTCAATTGTTTGTGGCATCACACCATCATCGGCCGCTACCACCAAGATAACGATATCGGTTGCCTTCGCACCACGAGCACGCATAGCGGTAAACGCCGCGTGACCAGGAGTATCTAAGAAGGTGATCATGCCGTTTTCAGTTTCAACGTGGTACGCACCAATGTGCTGAGTAATACCACCGGCTTCGCCTGATGCAACTTTTGCGCGACGAATATAATCAAGTAACGATGTCTTACCGTGGTCAACGTGACCCATAATAGTCACAACTGGCGCGCGAGGCTCAACTTTAATGTTGCCATCACGATCAGCAAGCACTTGATGTTCAAGCTCGTTTTCACGAGTTAGAACAACCTTGTGACCCATCTCTTCTGCCACCATCTGCGCAGTTTCTTGATCGAGTACTTGGTTAATCGTAACCATAGACCCCATCTTCATCATCTGCTTGATGATTTCAGTGGCTTTAACAGCCATCTTCTGCGCTAGCTCAGCAACAGTGACCGTTTCGCCAATGCTTACATCACGGCTAACAGCCGCTGCTGGCTTGTTGAAACCATGATCCATTGACTCTGGAGCATTGCGTTGGTTACGACTATTACGGTCACGACCACCGCGGTTATCTCTGCCACCACGTTTCTTATTGACAACTTCTTTCTTACCCGCAGGTTTACGTGCACGACGACCACGCTTTTCAGCGTTCATATCAGCGGTATCTTCTGCAGCGCGCGCTTCAGTTGAAGTCGTAACGTGATGATCAGCGCTTTTCTCTGATTCTTTACGAATGCGCTCTTCTTCAGCCCAACGCTTCTCGTTTTCTTCAGCGAGTCGGCGCGCTTCTTCAGCGGCCGCTTTCGCTTCTTCATCAAGCTTTTGCTTAGCTGCCGCTTCTTTCGCTGCAAGTAAGCGAGCTTCTTCAAGCTTAGCCGCTTTCTCTTCAGCGGTTTCAGCGACAACAGGCTTAGCTTCTGCAGCTTTTTTAGCTTTCGCTTCTGCTTCGGCCTTTGCCTTAGCTTTGGCGGCGGCATCGGCTTCGGCTTTTGCCTTAGCTTCGGCTTCTGCTTTGGCCTTAGCTTCAGCTTCTGCAGCGGCTTTGGCTTCTGCTTCAATCTTAGCCTTAGCTTCCGCCTCTGCGTCTGCAGCTGCGTCACGTTTTACGAAAGTACGCTTTTTGCGAACTTCGACCTTAACGTCTTTAGATTGACCACCGCTGCCTGCAACACTCAGTGTTGATACCGACTTACGCTGTAATGTCATCTTAGTTGGCGCAGCATCGCCGCCATGTTGTTTCTTTAAGAAATCAAGTAACTGCTGCTTCTCTTGTTCAGAAACTGTGTCGCTTTTATTCTTTTTAATGCCTGCTTCAGAAAACTGCTCGACTAATCGATCTGCTGTTTTTCCGACTTCTGCGGCCAGTTTTTCTACTGTAGTATCTGCCATCTGTTAAATCCCCTCTGTTGATCGACTTATGCTTCTTCGCCAAACCAACAGATATTGCGGGCTGCCATGATGAGCTCACCAGCCTTTTGTTCTGTTAATTCTTCAATCTCGATCAAATCATCAATGCCTTGTTCGGCTAAATCTTCAAGCGTAATTACGCCTTTACTTGCCAACACATACGCCAAATGACGCTCTAAACCTTCTAAGGCAAGTAAATCTTTGCTCGGCTCAGCACCATCGAGTGCTTCTTCGGACGCCAGAGCCCGTGTAGAGATAGCGGCTTTCGCGCGCTCTCTCAATGCTTCAACGACATCTTCGTCAAAACCTTCGATGTCTAATAGTTCAGATTCTGGAACATAAGCAATCTCTTCCAATGAAGTGAAACCTTCATCGGCAAGTACTTGAGCAAAATCTTCATCGACATCCAGTGAGGTAACAAACAAGTTAACCACTTTCGCACTTTCTGCTTGGTGTTTAGCTTGCATATCAGCCACTGTCATTACATTTAGCTCCCATCCCGATAACTGGGTTGCTAAACGAACATTCTGGCCATTACGGCCAATTGCTTGTGCAAGAGAGTCAGCTTCAACGGCAATATCCATTGAGTGATTATCTTCATCAACGATAATAGAGGCCACATCAGCTGGCGCCATTGCATTGATCACAAATTGTGCAGGGTTATCATCCCAAAGCACGATATCAACACGCTCACCACCAAGCTCATTAGAAACGGCTTGCACACGAGCGCCTCGCATACCGACACATGCACCGATAGGATCGATGCGACGGTCATTAGATTTAACCGCTATCTTAGCGCGAGAACCTGGATCACGAGCAGCGCCCATAATCTCAATCATCTCGTCAGCAATTTCAGGTACTTCGACACGGAAAAGCTCAATAAGCATATCTGGCTTAGTACGAGTTAAAAATAGCTGAGCACCGCGAGCCTCTGGACGCACAGCATAAAGTAATGCACGAACACGGTCACCAGGACGGAAGCTTTCACGAGAGATCAGGTCTTCTTTAAATAACACTGCGTCAGCATTATTACCTAAATCAACCACGACACTTTCACGGTTACTCTTCTTCACGACACCAGTGATTAACTCGCCTTCTTTCTCACGGAACTGATCGACGATTTGAGCACGTTCAGCTTCTCGTACTTTTTGTACGATAACTTGCTTAGCGGTTTGCGTGGTAATACGGTCGAAAACAACAGATTCGATCTCATCTTCGATATATTCACCGATTTGGATCTCTGGGTCTTCGTATTTAGCCGCTTCTAGCGTAATTTCACGAAATGGATTTTCTAACGCTTCTCCATGATCGTCAACGACCATCCAGCGACGGAAAGTTTCATATGCACCAGTCTTACGATCGATAGCAACACGAACTTCAATATCGCCTTCGTACTTTTTCTTGGTTGCTGTGGCTAACGCTATTTCTAGCGCTTCAAAAATCTTTTCACGCGGTACGGCCTTCTCATTTGAAACCGCCTCAGCGACTAGCAGAATCTCTTTGTTCATCCTCTTGCCTCGTTCACCTTGAATCCATCAAAACTTAGCGATTAAGTTGCCTTTACGGATGTTATCCAAGGCAATAATCAGTTCGTTGCCATCAACGGTCAGAGTAAGCATTTGCCCCTCTACACCAGTGACGGTACCTTTTAAATTACGACTACCAGCGACAGGCATAGTCAATTGAACCTTTACAGTCTCGCCGATGTAAAGCGCGTATTGCGCCGCATTAAATAGCGGTCTGTCTACACCTGGCGAAGAAACTTCTAATGTATATTCGGTTGATATGGGATCTTCAACATCAAGCACCGCACTAACTTGACGGCTAACATCGGCGCAATCGTCAATAAAGATGCCTTTTTCATTATCTATGTATACGCGCAAAACTGAATGCTTGCCTGCTTGAATGTATTCAATGCCCCAAAGACTGTGGCCTAATGCTTCAACTGGTGCGATAAGCATCTGTTCCAGTTTACTTTCCAAAGTTGCCAAGGTTACCCCCCGAAAAACAAAAAAGGGCCTAAAGCCCAATACGACATCGTCAAATGACGATATTTCAAAAGTCCAGATAACAAAAAACCCCGTAATCACGAGGTCATAGCATTCAGAACCTGTATCAGAAATGGACAAATCCATTACTGGGAAGCTGGTTGCGGGGGCCGGATTTGAACCGACGACCTTCGGGTTATGAGCCCGACGAGCTACCAAACTGCTCCACCCCGCGTCAACTGCTGCAATTATATTGATACTCTTCAATATTTGCAATAATAAAGCCTATTTAGTAAGAGACTTTATCACACTCAGACAAGCCAATGGCTCATCCTAAGATTTGGTGCGGATGGGGGGACTTGAACCCCCACGAGCATAGCTCACCACCCCCTCAAGATGGCGTGTCTACCAATTCCACCACATCCGCATGTGTTGTTACTTTTTCGTTGTTTACACCTTAATCAGATAATTGAGGAATAATCTCAGTGTTTACAACAGGCTAAAACAATCATACTTTGTTTTAGCCCAACTTAATCAATGATTAAGCTATATTAGTCAGGAATCTTATCTTCTGACTTTTGGGTCTCTGTTACTGGTTGAGTAACAGCGGCTGCATCAGCACCTAAATCTTTCCACGAATCTTCGCTTTTCGCATGGTTAGCACTTAAGTTACCAATGGTTAAACTTAAAGCGAAAAACGCAATTGCTAGAACAGCGGTAGAACGTGTTAAAAAATTACCTGAACCACTTGATCCAAATAATGTTGCTGATGCTCCGGCGCCAAAAGAGGCTCCCATATCAGCACCTTTACCTTGCTGGATTAAGATTAAGCCAATTAGACCTAACGCGACCAACAAGTAAATAACCATTAGAACTTCGTACATATTTTATGCGCTCATTGCTATCGAACATAAACTTAAAAACTCGGTAGAGTTTAAGCTTGCACCGCCTATCAGTCCACCATCTACATCAGGCTGAGCAAATAGATCTGCTGCATTACTCGGCGTTACGCTACCACCGTACAAAATCCTGATATTCTCTCCAATATATGGAGAAACTTCAGAGAGGCGTTTGCGAATAAACGCATGAACTTCCTGTGCCTGCTCTGGCGTAGCGCTCTTACCTGTACCTACCGCCCATAAAGGTTCGTAGGCGATAATTGCGTTATCAAAAGCCATAGTGCCATTTTTTTCAATGACCACGTCTAGCTCTTCAGCAATCACCTCAAAGGTGCGTCTTGCTTCACGAGCCGGACCCGACTCACCAACACAGAGTATCGGAGTCAAACCATGCTTCTGCGCTGCAGCGAACTTGTCCGCCACGATATCGCTTGTTTCGCCGTACATACGGCGACGTTCGGAGTGACCGATAATAACATATCGACATCCTGAATCTGACAACATCTGCCCAGACACTTCACCAGTATAAGCACCAAACTCATGTTGACTGAGGTTCTGTGCGCCCATCCTGACAAGACAACCATTTAAGGCTTCTTTGTTTGCATCTAGCTGCTGACGTACGCTTTCTAGAAATATACTAGGCGGACATAAGACTACTTCCGCAGAATCATTTTGAAGCTTATTAGCGAACTTGGTAAATAGCTCCTGCGCTAATTGCGCCGTGCCATTCATTTTCCAGTTCCCAGCGACCATTGGACGTCTAAGTGCCATCACTGTCTCCTTCTGAAAGCGGCGTGAATAATAGCGAACCACTTGTTAACTTACAATACCTAAATGCCGAATTTTTACGATAAACCGTCTACCCGTCTACTTTTTATCCTTAAACACTCAGCTGAGCACAGGATTTAACCAAGTAAAAGTTAAATCCTGATATCTTGTGTATTAATCGATTTAAACTAACGCCCTGATGGCATCGGCAATGACATTGGCATGACGAGTCACATCGCTAGCAATGTCACCTTCAACCATCACACGAATAAGCGGCTCGGTTCCTGATTTTCTTAACAGTACCCGACCACGTTCGCCTAATTGCTTCTCCACCTCAGCTTGCGCAGCTAACACACTTTCCGCTGCCAGCGGATTATGATTGCCTTCGAAACGAACGTTCACCAAAACTTGAGGCAACATTTTTATCCCCTCAGTTAACTCTTCAAGTGTCGCTTTCTTACGACACATTGCGGCTAAGACAAGGATCCCAGCAACAATACCATCACCAGTTGTCCCATGATCAAGGTTAAGTATGTGACCCGAGTTTTCGCCGCCAATTCGCCATGCGTTCTTCTTAAGCAGCTCCATCACATAACGATCGCCAACTTTAGATCTTGCGAATGGAATATCGCGGGCTTTTAGCGCTAACTCTAACCCCAAGTTTGACATCAGTGTGCCGACGACCCCACCTTGTAAGATCCCGCGGTCTTGAGCATCACAGGCTAGGATATAAAGAATTTCGTCCCCATCAATAACCTTACCATGACGATTAACCATCATAATGCGATCGCCATCGCCGTCGAGCGCTATGCCCAAATCGGCCTTTTCGGCAATTACAGTTTCACGGATTTTCCCCATCGAAGTGGCACCCACTTCATGATTAATGTTAATACCATTGGGTGCTGCACCAATCACAACCACATCGGCACCTAACTCTCTAAATACATTAGGTGCAATGTGATAAGTCGCTCCATGAGCACAATCAACCACAATTTTTAATCCCTTAAGCGTATGCTCTGCAGGAAAGTTACCTTTGCAATATTCAATATATCGGCCAGGGGCATCATCTATACGCGAAACTTTACCCAATAAATGTGACTCCACACAAGTTAGCGGCTTTTCAAGTTCAGCTTCGATTTCAAGCTCGATGGCGTCATCCAATTTACTACCATCATTTGAAAAAAACTTGATGCCGTTATCGTAATAAGGATTATGTGATGCACTGATCACCACACCAGCCTCAGCCCGAAAGGTACGTGTAAGATAGGCGACTGCGGGCGTTGGCATTGGCCCCATCAGCATCACATTTAACCCAGCCGCAGACAGACCGGCTTCCATTGCCGATTCGAACAAATAACCTGAAATACGAGTGTCTTTACCAATAATCACCTTGTTAGTGCCTGCACGCGTGAGCACTCGCCCTGCAGCCCAACCTAATTTTAAGGCCAGTTCAGGAGTCATTTTTCCTGAACCAACCTTACCTCTAATACCATCAGTACCAAAAAATTTTCTCACGATGTTAACCTCTTACATCCACAGCTAGGATGTCTATATTTACAAATAGTATTATTATCAACGGTGCTATAGCGTCTTAAAATGCGTGGTAGCATGCATGACCTCAATCATATCGACAGTCTCTTTGACGTCATGTACACGAAGAATATGTGCTCCTTTCTGCACACTTAACATTGCAGCGGCCAAACTTCCCGCTAACCGCTCATCAACATCTGCTTGCAAAAGCTGCCCAATCATACTTTTTCTTGAAAGTCCGATTAACAAAGGCAGCTCAAAACGATTAAATTCAGCCAAGCGATTCAGTAATTCATAATTATGAGCAAGCGTCTTACCAAAACCAAAACCAGGATCTAAGAGAATTTGAGAACGATCAATGCCCTGGGCTTCACATGCGTTAATTCGCATATTAAAAAACTGCACAATATCTTCAACAATATCACCATACACAGGCGATTGCTGCATCGTTCGCGGCTGCCCTTGCATGTGCATCAAGCAAACCGGCACGTTAAGCTTGGCGGCAACGGATAAAGCGTCTGGTTCCTGCAATGCCCTCACATCATTAATAAGATGAGCGCCACTCTCAACCGCCTCTTGCATCACTTGTGCTTTACTTGTATCAATCGATATCCAGACATCATGGTTGGCACTAACATACTCAACAAGCGGAATAACCCTCTCTAGTTCCTGCTCAAGCGTGACACCTGCCGCGCCTGGCCGAGTTGACTCTCCACCAATATCGATAAAACTTGCTCCTTGGGAAACCATCAAATCTGCGTGTCGGCAAGCCCGTTCAAAGCTATTATGATGACCACCATCAGAAAACGAGTCTGGTGTCACATTCAAAATCCCCATCACATGTGGGCGATTAAGAGATATTTGTTTCTGTCTGCTGACTAACTGCAAAAGATCTTCCTCGACAACAATGAACAGCAAGTTGAACCTTCAATTGAAATAACTAGTTATGACAATGGTAAGATTTACAACGCTGTAAACATATATTTTAGCCATTTTGAATAATGAGATAACGAAAGCGATAGCTACTAGTCTCTCAAAAATCATTCCACCGTTTAATTCGTTGAATTAACCGATCGTAAACAAGAAAACCCCTTTCGGGGTTTTCTATTATTGTAAATACTCACTAATTCAATAAGTCGAATTATTTAGTAACAGGTGACTCATCAACACCTTTTGTATCGCTTGGAGTCGATGCTTCGCTCTGAGGCTCTACAACCTCAGCATCATTAACCTCAGCTTGCTTGCCACCTTTATGATCGCCATTACTGCCATTTTCGTCCATATTCCAATCGGCAGGAGCGCGTACTTCTCGACGAGACATAAGATCGTCTATCTGAGTAGAATCAAGAGTTTCATACTTCATCAACGCATCTTTCATCGCATGAAGAATATCCATATTATCAGTTAAGAACTTATGGGCTCTGTCATAGTTACTATCGATAATCATCTTAACTTCGTCATCGATAACTTTGGCAGTCTCATCAGACATATGCTGTGATTTACCCATACTGCGTCCAAGGAAAACTTCGTTATCATCTTCAGCATAAAGCACAGGACCCAGTTTTTCAGAGAAGCCCCACTGCGTTACCATGTTACGCGCAATAGACGTCGCATACTTAATATCTTGTGAAGCGCCGGTCGATACGCGTTCGCTACCATAGATAAGCTCTTCGGCAAGACGTCCACCGTAAGCCACAGAGATCTGGCTCTCAAGCTTTCTACGGCTCTGGCTGATAGCATCGGCTTCAGGCAAGAAGAAAGTCACACCCAACGCACGACCACGTGGAATAATAGTCACCTTGTGCACAGGATCATGCTCCGGTACTAAGCAACCCACAATCGCATGACCCGCTTCATGGTAGGCGGTCATCTCTTTCTCATCTTCTGACATCACCATAGTGCGACGCTCAGCGCCCATCATGATCTTGTCTTTCGCACTTTCAAACTCTTCCATTCCAACAACGCGGCGATTTCCACGTGCAGCGAATAGCGCAGCTTCGTTGACAAGGTTGGCCAAATCCGCACCAGAGAAACCTGGAGTACCACGCGCAATAACGCTCGCCTTGACATCATCGGCTAATGGCACTTTACGCATATGCACTTTCAGGATCTGTTCACGACCGCGCACATCAGGCAAGCCAACAACCACTTGACGGTCAAAACGACCTGGACGCAGCAGCGCTGCATCGAGTACGTCTGGGCGGTTAGTCGCGGCAATAACAATAATACCTTCATTACCTTCAAAACCATCCATCTCAACCAGCATCTGGTTTAATGTTTGCTCACGCTCATCGTGACCACCACCGACACCGGCACCACGCTGGCGACCAACGGCATCAATCTCATCGATAAAGATGATGCACGGTGCTGATTTTTTCGCTTGTTCAAACATGTCACGCACACGTGATGCACCGACACCGACAAACATCTCAACAAAATCTGAACCTGAGATAGTAAAGAAAGGCACCTTAGCTTCACCAGCAATCGCCTTTGCAAGTAAGGTTTTACCTGTACCAGGAGGCCCAACAAGTAACACACCAGTAGGAATGCGACCACCTAGTTTTTGGAATTTGGTTGGTTCTTTCAGGTAATCAACCAACTCTTTAACGTCTTCTTTAGCTTCATCACAACCAGCAACGTCACCAAAGGTCGTCTTGATCTGATCTTCACCCATCAATTTGGCTTTACTCTTACCAAATGACATAGCGCCCTTTCCGCCGCCACCTTGCATCTGGCGCATGAAGAATATCCACACACCAATAAGCAGAAGCATTGGGAACCAAGAGATGAATATCTGAGTTAAGAAGCCAGACTCTTCGGCTTCTTGACCCTTCATGGTCACGCCTTTGCGGTCAAGATCATTAATCAAATCTTGATCGTACATGGGCATAATCGTCGTGAATTTTTCACCCGTTCGCTTTGTACCCTCAATGGTACGTTGGTCGCTTTTAACTTCGACAGTATTAATCTGCCCTGAACGGACATCATCCAGGAATGCGGAATAATCCATCTTCAACGAATTTGATGAAGAGGGGGAATAGCCCTGAAACACTGACATCAGCACAACGGCGATGACAACCCAGAGAATTAAATTTTTTGCCATATCACTCAAAATTACTAGACCTCATACAGTCTTGCGGTTACTGACGTTAGGTTACTACAACTTGTATCCTGTCGCCACAAGATAGACTTCACGCGAACGCGGTCGCGAAGAGTCTGGCTTTCGTGTTTTAACGGTTGTAAATGCTTCTTTTACCGCCTTCATATATTCGTCAAAGCCCTCCCCCTGAAAGACTTTAACAGCAAAACTACCATTGGGTGCCAACACTTGATGACACATATCTAACGCTAGTTCTACCAAATACATGGCGCGCGGTTGATCCACACCACCTGTACCACTCATATTAGGCGCCATATCAGAAAGTACAACATCAACTTTAGCATCACCTACCCTTTCAAGTAAGGCATTCAGTACTTTCTCTTCGCGAAAATCACCTTGTAGAAAGTCGACACCAACGATGGGATCCATAGGTAAAATGTCGCAGGCGATAACTTTACCATTATCACCAGCTAATTTAACCGCAATCTGTGACCAACCACCAGGAGCGGCCCCTAAATCCACAACGGTCATCCCCGGACGGATCAGTTTATCTTTCTGTTGTATCTCTTCGATTTTAAACGCGGCACGCGAACGTAACCCTCGTTTTTGCGATAACTTTACATAGTGATCATCGAAATGTTCCTGCATCCAACGGGAGGAACTTGCTGTTCGTTTTTTACCTGACATTTAAAATCCGCAACAAATATAAGTTACACAAAGGCTATATGAGGGTAGAATAGCGTTTTTTCAACAGTAACTCAGCATAAAGTTGGTAGAAATGAACTTAACAACCAAACAAAAACAGCACTTAAAGGGCTTAGCACATAACTTAAAGCCTGTTGTACAGCTTGGTTCCAATGGTCTGACTGAAGGCGTACTGGCTGAAATTGATAATGCACTCTCTCATCATGAATTAATCAAAGTGAAAGTAGCCTCTGGTGACAGAGAGCTAAAAAATGCAGTCGTTGACGCCATAGTACGCGAAACCCGAGCTGAAAAAGTTCAGCTAATCGGTCACGTATTGGTCCTTTTTCGTCAATCTCCAGAAATGAAGATTGCCATTCCAAGAGCAAAGTAATACCCATCAGTATTGGTTCTATTTGCCTCATAAAAAAGCCGCTATCAATTAGCGGCTTTTTTGTTTACAGAGTCTTGTCTTAAAAAGATTTAGATATATTCAACCGCTGTAATTTCAAAGTCGGTCACACCACCAGGGGTAGAGATTGTAACTTCGTCCCCCTCTGATTTACCGACTAAGCCTCTCGCGATTGGCGATGATACTGAGATCAAATTCTCTCTGATATTAGCTTCATCTTCACCCACTATACGGTAAGTTGACTCTTCTTCGGTATCAAGATTTAAGATAGTCACCGTCGTGCCGAAAATCACTCGCCCTGTATTTTCCATCTTAGTAACATCGATAATTTGCACATTCGATAATTTGCCTTCGATGTCTCTGATACGAGCTTCACATAATCCCTGCTCTTCGCGGGCCGCATGGTACTCAGCATTCTCTTTCAGATCACCTAACTCTCTTGCGATACCGATAGCTTCAGCAATCTTAGGGCGCTTATCAAACTTTAAAAAATCTAACTCTTTACGTAGTTGTTCTGCACCAACAACTGTCATCGGAACCTTATTCATAGGAACGATCGTCTCCTTAAAACAAAAGCATCCTAGCCAGCCTGGTCCATATAAAGACCACTGACTAAGTATAAAGAAAGCATGGAATGGATCTATTCTATACTGGGATTGCACTAGAAGCTAATGAATCACGCTTAGATAACATTAACATTGAAAGAAGTGTGTTTTTCATCCCACATCACTAAAGTAATATCACCATTAACATTGGGCCAATAAACCACAAGGTCAAATAGATACCTCGTCATAAAAAAGGCCGCTTACGCGGCCTTTTAACACTAAAGCAATTATTAGCCTTTAATACGTTTGTGTAGCTCTTGCACCGAAGTGACATTGGTACGATCATCTGCCGCATGCGCCATACAAGTTGCAAATGCAGCATTCAAGGTCGTGGTGTAATTAACCTTGTAACGCAGTGCACCACGACGTAACTGACGAGAATCTTCAATTGCTTGACGACCTTCAGTCGTATTGACGATATAGGTATACTCATCGTTCTTGATACGGTCAAGAATATGAGGACGTCCTTCATGTACCTTGTTCACTAAGCGAGGATTAATACCCGCTTCACCTAACACAACAGCAGTACCGTGGGTGGCATCAATTTCGTAACCAAGCTCTATCAATTTAGCCGCTAAATCGGCAACGCGGTTCTTGTCGCTATTACGAACCGACAATAGCGCACGGCCAGACTTAGGTACTTCTGATGTCGCACCAAGCTGCGCTTTAGCATAAGCTTCAGCAAAGGTATCACCCACCCCCATGACTTCCCCCGTTGAACGCATTTCAGGGCCAAGCAAAGGGTCAACACCTGGGAACTTATTAAATGGCAGCACCACTTCTTTCACTGAATAGAAAGGTGGGATCACTTCTTTAGTGAAACCTTGCTCTTCAAGTGATTGACCAGCCATAACGCGCGCGGCGATCTTAGCAAGTGGAACCCCAGTCGCTTTCGATACAAATGGCACGGTACGAGCGGCACGTGGATTAACCTCAATCATGTAGATGGTGTTATCTTGAACCGCAAACTGCACGTTCATCAAACCAACGACACCCAGTTCCATAGCAAGTTTTCTAACCTGCTCACGCATCTCATCTTGAATCGCTTGACTTAGCGTGTATGGAGGTAGGGAGCAACCTGAGTCACCTGAGTGAACCCCTGCTTGTTCAATGTGTTCCATGATGGCACCGACAACAACATCTTTACCATCACAAATGGCATCGATATCGACTTCGGTCGCATTATCCAAGAAACGATCAAGCAATACAGGTGATGCATTAGAAACACTTACCGCTTCGCTAAAGTAACGACGCAAGTCTTGCTCATCGTATACGATTTCCATTGCGCGGCCACCAAGCACATAAGATGGGCGAACAACTAATGGATAACCGATACGTTCACCAGAAATGACAGCGCCCTCAACGGTAGTCACGGTATCGTTTTCGGGTTGTTTCATCTCTAAACGTTGAATCGCTTGCTGGAAACGCTCTCGGTCTTCCGCACGGTCGATGGCATCTGGACTAGTACCAATAATCGGTACGCCAGCAGCCTCTAGATCACGAGCCAATTTAAGCGGTGTTTGGCCGCCGTACTGCACGATAACGCCTTTAGGCTTTTCGATACGTACGATTTCAAGCACATCTTCTAGTGTGACGGATTCAAAATAGAGCCTATCAGATGTGTCGTAGTCGGTTGATACTGTTTCAGGGTTACAGTTAACCATGATAGTTTCAAAACCATCTTCACGAAGCGCTAACGCCGCATGAACACAGCAATAATCAAACTCAATACCTTGACCAATACGGTTTGGACCACCACCAATCACCATGATTTTGTCACGATTTGTGGGGTTGGCTTCACACTCTTCTTCATAAGTTGAGTACATATAAGCGGTATCGGTAGAGAACTCTGCTGCACAGGTATCTACGCGTTTATAAACCGGATAGATTTCATGGCGATAACGCAGCTTACGCATCTCTGATTCGCTAACACCTAACAGCGCAGCAAGACGTGAATCGGCAAAACCTTTACGTTTAAGCTTGTATAAGAAATCCTTATCCATGCTAGACATGCCAGACTCTTTAACTTGTGCTTCTAGGCTAAGCAGCTCTTCGATTTGCACTAAGAACCAAGGGTCGATATTGGTGAGCTTAAAGATATCTTCTAAGCTAAGACCCGCACGGAATGCATCGCCAATATACCAAATACGCTCAGCACCTGGCTCTTTTAATTCGTGGCGAATACGAGACAACGCATCATTATCTTCGATATCGATAATTGGGTCTAAGCCGTTAACACCAACCTCTAGGCCGCGCAGTGCTTTCTGCAGCGACTCTTGGAAAGTACGACCAATCGCCATCACTTCACCCACAGATTTCATCTGGGTGGTTAAACGGTCATTTGCGCCAGCAAACTTTTCAAAGTTAAAGCGCGGTACTTTAGTCACTACATAATCGATAGCTGGCTCAAATGATGCTGGCGTTGCGCCGCCAGTAATATCATTGCTCAATTCATCAAGGGTAAAGCCAACTGCAAGTTTGGCAGCAATCTTAGCAATCGGGAATCCCGTTGCTTTAGATGCCAAGGCAGATGAACGCGATACGCGAGGGTTCATCTCGATGATAACCATACGGCCGTCTATAGGATTGATACCAAACTGAACGTTAGAGCCACCGGTTTCAACACCAATCTCACGCAGCACAGCGAGTGATGCGTTACGCATCAACTGATACTCTTTATCAGTTAATGTTTGTGCTGGAGCAACTGTGATTGAATCACCAGTATGGACACCCATAGGATCGAAGTTTTCGATTGAACACACGATAATACAGTTATCGTTACGGTCACGAACCACTTCCATCTCATACTCTTTCCAACCAATTAACGACTCATCGATAAGCAGCTCGGTGGTTGGTGAAAGCTCTAGGCCTTGAGAACAGATCTCTTCAAACTCTTCCTTGTTATAAGCGATACCACCGCCGCTCCCACCCATAGTAAATGATGGGCGAATAATACAAGGGAATCCTACTTCTTCAAGTACGCCATAAGCATCTTCCATGCTACGAGCAATACCTGCACGCGGACACTCGAGACCAATCGCTTTCATTGCTTCATCGAAGCGACTGCGATCTTCAGCTTTATCGATAGCATCGGCTGTCGCGCCAATCATTTCAACATTAAATTCAGCCAGTACACCTTCGCTTTCTAAGCGAAGTGCACAGTTCAATGCCGTTTGACCACCCATGGTTGGCAAAATGGCATCTGGACGCTCTTTGGCAATAATGTTACGCACAACTTCCCAATGAATAGGCTCGATATAGGTTGCATCGGCCATTTCAGGGTCAGTCATAATAGTCGCAGGGTTAGAGTTAACCAAAATAACTCGATAACCCTCTTCGCGAAGCGCTTTACAGGCCTGAGCTCCAGAGTAATCAAACTCACATGCTTGACCAATCACAATCGGGCCTGCGCCCAGGATTAGAATACTTTTTATATCTGTACGTTTTGGCATTGCTTAAACCTTCTCCCGGACTACTTAGCGTTGTGACGATACTGCTCAATCAACTCGATAAAGTGATTAAACAATGGGGCCGCATCATGAGGACCTGGACTCGCTTCAGGGTGACCCTGGAAGCTAAACGCAGGCTTATCGGTAAGATGGATGCCTTGCAAAGAACCATCAAACAGTGATTTATGGGTCACTTTGATGTTGGCAGGCAAACTTGCTTCATCTGCAGCAAAACCGTGGTTTTGGCTGGTGATCATCACATTACCTAGCTCAATATTACTGACAGGGTGGTTTGCACCGTGATGGCCAAACTTCATCTTTAAGGTTTTTGCACCTGAAGCCAATGCCAGTAATTGATGACCTAAGCAGATCCCAAACACTGGAATATCAGTTTTCAAGATATCTTGAATCGCGCTAATCGCGTAGTCACATGGCTCTGGATCACCTGGGCCATTGGATAAAAACACGCCATCTGGGTTCATTGCAAGCACTTCGCTCGCAGGTGTTTGTGCAGGTACAACGGTCACATCACAACCGCGGTCAACCAGCATGCGTAAGATATTGCGTTTAACGCCGTAGTCATAAGCGACGACCTTAAACTTCAACTCTGATTCAGGAGTATCGTCAGGTAAACCACCAACTAAACGCCAGCTACCACTGCGCCACTGATATTGTTTATCTGTGGTCACTTCTTTGGCGAGATCCATGCCTTTTAATCCAGGGAAAGCTCTAGCCGCTTCAAGCGCTTTAGCTTCATCCATATCACCGACTAAAATTGCGCCAGCCTGCGCCCCTTTTTCCCTTAAAATACGCGTTAATTTACGCGTATCGATATCGGCAATACCTACGACATTGTTAGCTTTTAAGTAATCGCTTAGGGATTGCTGGTTTCTGAAGTTACTTGCGATTAGAGGAAGATCTCTAATAATTAACCCGCATGCGTGAACCGCATCAGATTCAATATCTTCACTATTGGTTCCTGTGTTACCAATGTGGGGGTAAGTTAAAGTAACGATTTGACGAGAATAGGAAGGATCCGTAAGAATTTCTTGGTAACCAGTCATCGAAGTGTTAAAAACAACTTCACCAACTGCAAGTCCATCGGCACCAATTGCAGTGCCAGTAAATACGGTTCCATCTTCGAGTACGAGTAAGGCAGACTTTGTCAACGCGACCTCCGAAAAGAGCCAAGCCATTGTATAATAGGGTTTTATTTTACTTTTAAGATACCAACTTTCGCTTAAATACGAAATTTTGACAAATTCCGTCAATTCTATAGGTGAAATGTCACTTCGTCTATAGACAAACGGTGTTTTTCCACAAAAAAAAACGCCATATCGGCGTTTTTTTAAATACTAATCTTTCAGACCTAAAACCTGCTGCATGTCATAAAGTCCAGGGACTTGATCACCGAGCCAAAATGCAGCGCGCATTGCGCCATTGGCAAAGGTCATCCTACTAGAGGCTTTATGGGTGATCTCTAAGCGCTCACCGATATCAGCAAACATAGCCGTATGCTCACCCACGAGATCACCCGCGCGGATAGTAGAGAAACCAATGGTTTCACGACTACGCTCTTCAGTGATCCCTTCACGCCCATAAATCGCACATTTTTCTAAATCGCGACCTAACACTTCAGCAATCACCTCTCCCATTTTGAGAGCCGTTCCCGAAGGTGCATCTTTTTTATGTCGGTGGTGACCTTCGATGATCTCGATATCGGTATAGTCACCCATCACCTCAGCGGTTAACTCAAGCAAACGCCACATTAAGTTCACACCTACTGACATATTCGGTGCCATCACGATAGGCGTTGTTTCAGCATATGCTGCAATCTGCTCTTTTTGAGCATGATTAAAACCGGTTGTGCCGATCACAATACCTTTACCATTACGTGCACACCAGTCAGTGTGGACTACACTGGCTTCGGGCGAGGTAAAATCAATCAGAATATCAAAATCATCAACAGCAAGATCAAGGGAATCTGTTATCGCAACATTCATTGCGCCAACACCTGCTAACTCGCCAGCATCAACTCCAATCAATGTTGAACCCGCACGCTCAATCGCTGCACCTAAAAAGATATTGCTACTAAGCTTTGCCGATTCAATAAGAGTGCGGCCCATACGACCACTGCCACCAGTAATAGCGACTCTTACTTGCTCTGTCATCCACGTCTCCCTGCACTTCATTTGCTTTGCCTATACAGGCAGTCTAGAAATCACCTTGTAACTTGTTATTAAAACAAGCTACAAAAAAAAGCCTAAGCAACAGCTTAGGCTTTTAGATTATAGTATGTCGAGCAATTCAACTTCAAATACTAAGGCTGAATAAGGTGGGATAGATGCACCAGCACCACGCTCGCCATAAGCTAGGTGATGAGGAACATATAGCTTCCACTTAGAACCCACAGGCATTAGTTGTAATGCTTCAGTCCAACCTGCGATAACACCAGAAACAGGGAACTCGGCTGGTTGATCACGCAATACTGAACTATCGAAAACGTCACCGCTAATGAAAGTACCGTGGTAGTGAGTACGAACAGTTGAGTCGTAGCCAGGCTTATCGCCGTTACCTTCGTTAATGATCTCATACTGAAGACCAGACTCTAAGGTAATAACGCCATCACGCTTTTGGTTTTCAGCTAAGAAAGTTTCACCTTCCGCAGATGCAGCTGCGGCTGCAGCTTCTTGTACCTTCTGAATACGCTGACTGATTTCAGTGAAGGCAGTTTGAAGATCTTGCATAGAAACAACGCTCTCTTTACCTTCAAAAGCATCAGATAAACCAACTTGAACCGCTGAAATATCAATACCTTCGAAAGAGTTTGCCGCTAATTGCTCGCCTAATTGGCGACCGACACCGTAGCTGGCATGCTGTTCAATTGTGGTGAACTTGTCAGACATAATGATAGTACTCTCATTTATTCAATTAATTTCGCGCGGATTTTATCACAGTCGACGATAAAAAACCCATAAATTGCCCCTAGTCACAGCGATTTTTTACACTGGCACTTGCGGTGCGATACAGAGGCGTTACTTGGGGCAACATCTGTTGCAGGTCGGCAATGCGATGTCTATGAGAAGGGTGAGTCGATAACAGCTCAGGGCCTTGATTGCCCCCCGCCTTCGCCATGTTTTGCCACAGATTGATACTCTGGCTAGGATCGAACCCCGCTCGTGCCATTAACTCAACCCCCATGACATCGGCTTCACTCTCTTGTGCCCGGCCATAAGGGAGGATAAAACCATACTGGGCCCCCAGTCCCAGGGCCGACATATAGAGATCTTTATTACTTAATCCGCTAACATCGATGGCAGCGTCGGCGATCTGCATACCCACACCCGTTAACTGGGCTCTTGAGACCTGCTCGTTGCTGTGGTTCGCTAGCACATGGGCCACCTCATGACCTATCACAGTTGCCAACTGGTCTTGGTTCTTCGCCACCTTGAGCAGCCCGCTATAGACACCGATATGACCACCTGGCAAGGCAAACGCGTTAACCTGATCGGACTCAAACACCACCACCTCCCAATTTGGCTGACGGCCTGGTAAGACGGAAGTGATACGCTCGGCCACACAGGTCACATATTGATTAACCTGCTTATCCTGGCTCACCTTCTGCTGCTTTTTCATCTGAGCAAATGATTCGGCGCCCATCTGATCCATCTGCTGCGATGAAAACAATAAAGTCTGATTACGCCCAGTAGGCGACTGTGTCATTGCACAACCGGCTAATAGTAGGACCACCAGCACCGCGGTTAACTGCTTCATCTTTCGTTCCTTCTGTTTATGAAACTTGGCTATTTGAGTATCTACTATGAATAGCGGTAAAAAATAGACATAAAAAAACCTCGCATAGCGAGGTTTTTATTGTGTATCAGTCAGTGCTAACTATTCAAGTCTTGAAAAAACTTCTTCACACCATCGAAGAAACCTTCAGCTTTAGGGCTGTGCTTCTTTGATGAACCTGTGAGGGTGTTGTCAAACTCACGTAATAGCTCTTTTTGCTTGTCACTTAAGTTCACCGGCGTTTCCATCACAACCTTACAGAGCAGATCACCTACAGCATGGCTGCGAACCGACTTAACCCCTTTGCCACGTAAACGGAACATTCGGCCTGTTTGCGTCTCTGATGGGATCTTAAGGTTAACTTTACCATCGAGTGTAGGCACTTCAATCTCACCACCCAATGCTGCAGTACTAAATGAAATCGGTACTTCACAGTAAAGGTTGTTACCGTCACGAACAAAAATAGCATGTTCACGCACAGTAACCTGAACATACAAGTCGCCTGGTGGTGCGCCAAACTCACCCGCTTCACCTTCACCAGATAGACGAATACGGTCGCCCGTATCAACACCAGCAGGGATTTTAACCGACAGGGTCTTGCTCTTTTCAACACGGCCTTCGCCATGACACTTGTTGCAAGGATCTTTAATGATCTTGCCGCGCCCATGACAGGTTGGACAGGCTTGCTGCACCGCAAAGAAACCTTGGCGCATCTGCACTTGACCTTGACCATGACAGGTTCCACAGGTCGTTGGTGATGAACCTTTCTTCGCGCCACTACCATCACAGACATCACATGCTGCCAGTGTTGGAATACGCAGCTCTTTGGTTAATCCTCTCACCGCTTCTTCTAGCGATAACTCTAAGTTGTAACGTAAATCACTACCACGCGCAGCCTGACGTTGACCACCACGGCGTCCGCCACCGAAGATATCACCAAAAACATCACCAAAAACATCACCGAAATCAGCGCCGCCGCCAAAACCACCACCGCCGCCACGATTAGGATCAACGCCAGCATGACCAAACTGATCATAAGCCGCTTTCTTATCGCTATCGGTTAGAATTTCGTATGCTTCTTTCGCTTCTTTAAAGCTGGTTTCAGCCGCCTTGTCACCAGGATTGCGATCAGGGTGAAATTTCATGGCTAACCGCTTGTAAGCCTTTTTAATTTCACGTTCGCTGGCGTCACGACCTACGCCTAATACTTCGTAATAATCTCGCTTTGACATAGTCTTATACTTTTTGTGCTGGAGTTGTACGAACGGGCGTTAGAGTTTCCCCGTAACGCCCGCTGGAAATAATTTAGGCAGGGCCTTAATTATTTTTTGTCGTCTTTTACTTCTTCAAACTCAGCATCGACAACATCATCAGCAGGTGCTTCATTTGACTGCTGCGCTTGCTCACCTTGGCCAGCTTGTGCCTTGGCTTGTGCGATTTCCATTAATTTAGCAGATGCTTCCATCAATGCTTGAGTCGCTTTCTCGATTGCTTCTTTGTCATTACCTTTAGATGCAGTATCAACCTCAGCCATTGCTGCTTCGATTTTCTCTTTGTCTTCGCTTGGTAACGCATCGCCAGCTTCTTCGATCTGCTTCTTAGTGGCGTGAACCATGCCATCAGCTTGGTTACGAG
The DNA here is from genome assembly GCF_019457595.1 of Shewanella psychrotolerans. Lineage (NCBI taxonomy): Bacteria > Pseudomonadati > Pseudomonadota > Gammaproteobacteria > Alteromonadales > Shewanellaceae > Shewanella > Shewanella psychrotolerans. The sequence goes on from NZ_CP080419.1 coordinate 3,174,912, forward strand.
CAGTCACAAGCTCTTCGAACTTAGCATCTTCGTCAGCATGCGCTTCAGCATCACGAACCATTGCATCAACTTCTTCGTCGCTTAGACCTGAAGAGGCTTTAATCGTAATGTTCTGTGCTTTACCCGTCTTCTTGTCGGTTGCAGACACATGCAAGATACCATCGGCATCGATATCGAAAGCAACTTCAATTTGTGGCATGCCACGTGGTGCAGGCTCGATACCCTCTAGGTTGAATTGACCTAAAGACTTGTTAGCGCTTGATTGCTTACGCTCACCTTGAAGTACGTGAATCGTTACCGCACTTTGGTTGTCGTCAGCTGTAGAGAAAGTTTGGCTAGCCTTAGTTGGAATAGTCGTGTTTTTCTCAATCAGTTTAGTCATTACGCTACCCATGGTTTCGATACCAAGAGATAGTGGCGTAACGTCTAGTAGTAATACGTCTTTCACGTCACCAGCAAGTACACCTGCCTGAACTGCAGCACCAATTGCAACCGCTTCATCAGGGTTAACATCTTGACGAAGTTCTTTACCGAAGAAAGCAGAGACTTCAGCGCGAACTTTAGGCATACGTGTTTGACCACCAACCAAAATCACTTCATTGATTTCAGATACTGATAAATCGGCATCAGCAAGAGCAACTTTTAATGGCTCAAGTGAACGAGCAATCAAATCTTCGACTAGTGACTCAAGCTTGGCACGAGTGATCTTAACTACTAAATGCTTAGGACCCGTTGCATCGGCAGTGATGTAAGGCAGGTTAACTTCTGTTTGAGTGGTACTTGAAAGCTCAATCTTAGCTTTTTCTGCCGCTTCTTTTAGACGCTGCATTGCTAATGGATCATTACGTAGATCGATAGATTGTTCTTTCTTGAATTCATCGGCTAGATAGTTAATTAGACGGTTATCGAAATCTTCACCACCTAAGTGAGTATCACCGTTAGTCGCAAGTACTTCGAACGTTTGTTCGCCTTCAACACTATCAATTTCGATGATAGAGATATCGAATGTACCCCCACCTAAATCGTATACCGCAACAATGTTATCGCCTTGCTTCTTGTCAATACCGTATGCTAACGCAGCCGCTGTTGGCTCGTTGATAATACGCTTAACTTCAAGACCCGCGATACGGCCAGCATCTTTAGTTGCTTGACGCTGTGAATCGTTAAAGTATGCAGGAACAGTAATAACTGCTTCTGTCACTGGCTCGCCAAGAAAGTCTTCGGCAGTCTTCTTCATTTTCTTCAGAATTTCTGCAGAAACTTGTGGAGGAGCCATTTTTTTACCGTGCGCCTCAACCCATGCATCACCGTTATCAGCACCGATAATCTTAAATGGCATGATGTCAACATCACGCTGAACTTCATCATCGGTAAAACGACGACCAATTAGACGCTTAATTGCGAAGAAGGTGTTAGCTGGGTTTGTTACAGCTTGACGCTTCGCAGACTGACCTACGATAGTTTCTTCGCCAGTGTATGCAACAATTGAAGGAGTGGTACGATCACCCTCTGCATTTTCAATAACACGTGCTTTTCCGCCATCTAGTACGGCAACACAAGAGTTGGTTGTACCTAAATCGATACCAATAATTTTACCCATGGAGTCCTCCAAAAAAACTTTTAACTAACGCTAAATTTGTCATCTGATTCAGATATGGGGATAGGCGGATTCAATTTCAAGCCTAATTTTCCAAACCAATATCTTTCCTTAACACCCTATATTGGGCCGCCTGAGAGGTTTACAAGGGCTAAAAGATAAAAATTATCTTAATTAAGAATTTTTTTGAGCTTAAAAAGCAGCTTTGACTCAAAGATGGACGTATAATGCATGCAATCTAAGAAAGTGTTGCGTAGGGCTAAATCAACTCGCAATAGCCGTTCAGTGAGAAATACCAGTGAAATCATCAAGCCAAGCTTATCTTTACGCCATAGGTGCAATTCTATTGTGGTCAACGGTAGCAACCGCTTTTAAACTGGCGCTCGCACATTTTACGCCTTTGCAGTTAGTGTTTATTGCCGTCATGACCTCGATTATCGCGCTAACCATCATTCTATTTATCATGGGAAAGCTGACATCAATAAAGCAGCAATTTATCGCACGTCCTTGGTTTTACTTACAAACTGGATTGCTAAATCCCTTCTTGTACTATTTAGTGCTATTTAAGGCTTATGCCCTGCTTCCCGCTCAACAAGCGTTATCACTTAACTACACTTGGGCCATTTTACTGCCATTGATGTCCGTCCCTTTGCTTAAACAAAAGCTCAGGAAAAGTGATATCACGGCGGCGCTGATCGCCTATTTAGGTGTGTTTGTTATCGCCACTAACGGTCATATTACTGATATTCACTTCGACAGTGCCACTGGCGTAATACTGGCATTAACCAGCACCTTACTTTGGTCACTCTATTGGATCATTAACACTAAAGATAAGGGTGATCCCGTTGTGAGTCTGCTGCTAAGCTTTATCGTGGGCTTGCCATTTATCTTGGTTACATTGTTACTGACCCAATCGATGCCAACCTGGGATGCAAAGGCCTTTGCTGCTGGTATGTATGTTGGACTATTTGAAATGGGCGTGACATTCGTACTTTGGTTAGTCGCGCTCAAAAAGGCAGATCGCACCGCAAGTATGAGTACGTTAGTATTTATTACCCCGGTACTGTCCGTTGGCTTTATCGCTTGGATATTGCAAGAGAGTATCACCCGCTCTACGTTTATCGGCCTTGGGCTTATTTTAACGGCACTTGCACTACAAAAATTGTTACCCCAGTTTAATCGCCTACGCCCGAAAAAACGGCTTTCAACCAGTTTATAACCACTTGTAAAAATCCACCTTCTGAAGAAGGTGGCTTTGTATTAGCCCCCTCAAAGGGGGCCAAAAGCGTCTACTTATTTACTCAACCTATTTTTGGCTCTATTTAGCCCGCTTATAGCATTGGGAAAGTAATTACACTGCCCCGTACGATGGGTAACTGCATCTATCCATCAATGCAAATTACAGGCTAAGCCTAAAGGTGGCTTTGTATTAGCCCCCTCAAAGGGGGCCAAAAGCGTCTACTTATTTACCCAACCTATTTTTGGCTCTATTTAGCCCGCTTATAGCATTGGGAAAGTAATTACACTGCCCCGTACGATGGGTAACTGCATCTATCCATCAATGCAAATTACAGGCTAAGCCTAAATGATGATAACCACCTACTGAAGTAGGTGGTTTAGGGCTGAAAATTAAAAAAGCCGACAGAAGTCGGCTTTTCTATATCAATCCAGCTTAATCCCTTAATTAATTAGCTAAATGGTTAATTACTTATCGATATTTCACCAACACCAACACTAACAAACAGATGAGCCTGATGATCGTTGTTTTTACTATGATAACTCTGACTAACGATACTTTGCTCTACCGTTTGACGCTGGCCATTTTGACTGACAGACACTTCACCCACACCAGACTCTAAAGCAATATTACCGTATTGGTTTTGATGCTTAATCTCTGCACGACCAACGCCTAAATCAACATCTATGCTGCTGGTCAATCCATCAACGATCACTTCCCCCACCCCCGCATCAACCTCTAATGCTGTGCCACGAGGCAAGTAAACGCGCCACTCTTGATTAATACCGTCTTGATTATCGAGTTTTAATATCAGCTTATTATCTCGTTCAACCACGGCAAGATTGACATCATCGATATCCGCACGGCTCCAAAAACTTAACCAATTTCCATTGGATGCCCGCACCACAACTTCCACCCGTATTTCAGTTTCATCAGTAGCAATCATCTCTGCCTTACCCACTTCCATATCTAACAGTACCGTTTGACCATCGTATTGAAAGTTATCATTCAAAGTTACTTTTGACTCGGCGTGTGCTGTCACAGTGCAAAGGGTTAATACCAAACCTAATCCAATGACGACTTTAGAAAATATCGAAGTGCTCATATTCCATCCTTAGCTTATACCTGTTTGAATACACCAAATAAGGCAAAGACGATGCCAACAATTTAAGATATTAATTATTAAACACTTTTAAACATAAAGCGGTAATAGATAATAAGAATATAACTAACAATTAGTTGAATTAACCAACCTAGACTCGGTTGAAAGGATGAGACAAGCATTGGTGAATTAGCTGCAATAGGTATTTCAGCTTAAACTTGGGGGATTTCACAGAGCAGAAGCATTTACCACTCAATAGCAAACAGTAATAAAGACACCCAAGCCCCTTTATTACTGTTTAAACATTCCATTAAGCGCGGACAGTATAATCCCCAACGCCAATCCACTTATAGGTGGTGAGCGCTTCGAGCCCCATAGGGCCTCGCGCATGGAGTTTTTGTGTTGATACTGCCACTTCAGCCCCGAGTCCAAACTGACCACCGTCAGTAAAACGTGTGCTCGCGTTAACATAGACTGCCGATGCATCGACCTGATTGACGAAAGTTGCCGACGAGTGGATATTATCGGTAAGGATCCCCTCTGAGTGACCACTAGAATACTGACGAATATGAGTGATAGCTTGATCAATATCATCAACAACCTTAATGCCAAGCACGAGTGACAGCCACTCTTGTCCGTAAGTTTCATCGGTTGCAGGCTCAACATCAACGTTTATGCCTTTGGCTATCTTTGCTGCTCGCTCACAGGTATAAAAACTCACCCCCAAGGATTGAGCTTTTAAATAGAGGCTGGGTAGTATCTCCTCGGCAATATCTTGATGCACTAATAAGGTGTCGAGCGCGTTACATACAGTAGGTCGCTGCACCTTAGCGTTCACTATCACCTCAATGGCTTTATCGATATTGGCATCTTTATCGGCGTAGAGATGACAAATGCCGATCCCACCTAAAATCACCGGAATCGTGGCTTGCTCAGCGCATAAACGCTGTAGATGTTGTCCACCACGCGGCACTATCATATCGATATAACAGTCTAACTTGAGTAAACCAGTCACCAAGGCGCGGTCAGGGCTCTGAATAAGTTGCACCGCATCGATAGGTAGCCCCTGTTCACTTATGGCTTCACGTATTGCATCACTCAGTGCCAAGTTAGATTGTAATGTCTCTTTACCACCACGGAGAATGACGGCATTACCTGTTTTTAAGGCCAAAACGGCGATATCGACGGTGACGTTAGGCCGCGCTTCGTAGATCACCCCAATAACCCCAAGTGGAACTCGGCGACGAGACAAACGCAAACCATTATCCAATAACTGACTTTCCAGCTCTGCGCCGACGGGATCGGCAAGTCTTATGACATTATCAATATCGGCAATTACAGCTGCGAGACGAACATTATCGAGTAACAGCCTATCGATCATCGCATCACTTAATCCCTGCTCACGCGCATTAGCAACATCAATCTTGTTAGCAGCGACAATAACATCACTCTTTGCAATTAACTTAGCCGCTATCGCTGCCAATAACTGCTGCTTTTGCGAGCCCGTTAGATTAGCCAGTGCATAACTAGCCTGCTTAGCTTGTTGACCTAATGCCAGCAAGTAAGCTTGATTGTCTTCTATCACGCTATTCTCCCAACCCTATTCTTTAACCCAACGACATGGAATTATGCCTATACATTTGTCACGGCTGATATTCTATTTATTGTGCAGCTCAAAGCACCACCATATCATTACGATGCACAACCGCATCCCCATAGTCATATCCAAGTAAAATTTCGATCTCATCAGAGTGTTTACCCGCTATCTTGATCAGATCTTTGGCGCTGTAACGAGTCATTCCCCGGGCGTGTTCACGCCCTTTTTCATCCACTATCTGCAATGTTGCACCGCGTTCAAACTGACCGCTCACAGTCAAAATACCTTTAGATAACAGGCTTCTGCCTTTCTCTGTCACCGCAGTGATGGCCCCCGCATCCAACACTAGCTTCCCTTTGGTCGCGGGGCCTGCGAGTATCCATTGTTTACGACTCTCGAGCGGGTTTTCTAACGCGGTGAAGTGGGTGCCAACCGCCTCTCGACACACAGCGTCTTGAATAACGCATGGACGATGTCCCGAAGCGATAACCACTTCAATCCCCGCACGGCGCGCGATATCGGCAGCTTGTAACTTAGTAGCCATACCGCCAGTACCTAGACCAGAAACCGCGCCACCAGCGAGACGACGTAAACTGTCATCAATATTGATAACTTGCTTAATTAATTTAGCATCGGGATTAGAGCGAGGATCAGCATCAAACAAGCCTTTCTGATCCGTAAGTAAGATCAATAAATCCGCATCACAAAGTAGCGCGGCTCTGGCTGACAAATTATCGTTATCACCCACCTTGATCTCATTAGTCGCTACCGCGTCATTTTCATTAATAATCGGCACAATGCCATTGGCAAGCAATGCATTAAGCGAGTCCCTAGCATTAAGATAACGTTCTCTGTCATGCAGATCAGCCCGCGTTAACAATAGCTGCCCTACATGCAAACCATAGATACTAAATAGCTGTGACCAAGCAAGAATCAGCTGACTTTGCCCCACCGCAGCCAATAGCTGTTTATTGGCGACAGTATCGGGGAGACAGGGGTAACCTAAGTGTTCGCGACCAGCAGCAATTGCCCCCGATGTACACAATACAACTTCAACACCTGATTTCATTAAACTTGCCATTTGACGAGCAAGTTCAACCATATGCGCCTTGTCCAACTGGCGAGAGCCAGACGTCAGCACACTGGTACCCAATTTCACCACTACGCGGCGATAACCAATCTCACTTAAGTTCATTTATACATTAAAGGAAAAAAACCGAACTTATTGTTATACCCAATCCCCGATACAATTGGTAGCGTGGGCACAAAAAGATTAGAGCTAATCGTTATTCTATTTCGAAATACAATAAAAAAAGGCCATACATTGTATGGCCCTTAAAAATGATTTTAGATTATCAACAATGCGACATTAACCATAAATAAATTTAGCCAAAAATAGCGCCGCCAAAATAAACACACCAGCACTTAAATCTCGGTAACGTCCACTGAAGAGTTTTATTGCGGCATAGGCAATAAAGCCCATAGCGATCCCTGTCGCTATTGAGAAAGTTAATGGCATTAAGATACACACCACCACGACTGGCGCGGCTTCGGTTAAGTCTTCCCAATCCACATGTACCAAGCCCGACATCATCAAAATTGCCACATAAAACAGAGTACCTGTAGTAGCATAGGCCGGAACCATCCCCGCCAATGGCGATAAAAATAGCGACAACAGAAATAAAATACCTACAACAACCGCGGTTAAGCCCGTGCGACCGCCAGCACTTACACCCGCCGTACTTTCGATATAACTGGTTGTAGTAGAGGTCCCCAACATTGCACCAGCAATAGTTGCAGTACTATCTGCGGTGAGTGCACGCCCAAGCCTAGGTAGACGACCCTTTTCATCGAGGAAACCACCACGCTGTGCTACCGCAACTAAGGTGCCAGAAGTATCAAACAGATCGACAAACAAAAAGGCAAACACCACTGACAACATGCTGATCTCTAATACGCTCGACAGATCCATCTTCATAAACGTCGGTGCGATAGAAGGTGGTACAGAAACCATACCGTTATATTGCACATCACCAAACAACAAACCTAAAACCGTAATAGATAGAATGCTAATGATAACCGCCGATTTCATACCGCGATGCACCAAGGCGATGATCAAAAAGAATCCCAGCACCGCCATTACCGCAGGAAATGCGGTGACATCTCCCATAGTCACAATCGTTGAAGGACTCGCAACTACAATACCCGCGCTCTTTAATCCGATTAGTGCAAGGAATAAACCGATACCGGCAGCGATACCAATACGCAAAGAGATAGGAATGCTATTAACAATCCACCCTCGTATTTTGACAAGCGATAGCACTAAAAAACAGATCCCTGAAAGAAAAACTGCACCTAATGCCGTTTCCCAGGTGTAACCCATTTCGCCAACAACCGTATAAGTAAAAAATGCGTTTAACCCCATACCAGGAGCTAATGCGATCGGATAGTTCGCCACAAATCCCATCACCAAACAGCCAACTGCCGCGGCCAAACAGGTTGCAACAAATACAGCACCATGATCCATGCCGGCATCGGCTAGCATCATAGGATTAACGAAAATGATATAAGCCATCGTTAAAAACGTGGTGAGTCCCGCTATCACCTCTTGTTTCAACGTCGTTTGATGCTCTGTCAGTTTGAATAGTTTTTCTAACATGGAACAAGGTTCCTTGAATTAATTATGAGTTATTTTAGTAGGGTAGATGTAAACGCTAAGTTAACAACCTAACATTGGCGCAGATTATATACTCAACTAATAGGAAAACGCGAGTCACACTAAAGTGATAATACAAGGATGTGACCAAAGATGGATTTTATCGAATTTTGGGCAAAAAAAAGCCTACTCAAAGAGTAGGCAAAACACATATCAAGTATTCCGAAAGGAAAGGGCTACCGCACGCACGAGCGGATTACACTGGCATATCAATTACGATTAAACGTAAGCAATATACAACTTGATTCAAAACTCCCCAAAAGGGGTAAGGTTGATGGATGATGCAACTACTTGATATCAACTAAACTAGGTTCAGATGATACAAGGGGTAGTTAGCCCTTGAAAGTCATAGCAAATAACCCGCCACGCAGAGCGTTAGTACAAAACCAACTTTTCTGCCAATAAACGTGTTGAATTCCTGTGTAAGCCATAGTCAAACTCCTAAACAAAGTTGTGATAAAAATTACTCTAGTGAAACTTAGCTAACTGGCTTAAAAGCCGAGTCTGCCGCAGAGTCAACTTGTCGCTCGATTCCTTGGAGAATTATCCATCCTGGATAGACTAGAGGTGGAAGACACTGTGTCTAACCAACGAGAACCATTATAGCCAAATGTAGTTTTATTACAACTATTTTCTTAATTTTTTTAAATTACCCCTAATTATGTAGTTTTATAACGACAAAAGTACATTTTGTAACGTACCAAGGTCACACATACCTATAAATGGTGATCTAACAACAAAAAGGGGAAAGCCTTAGCTTTCCCCCTTCAAATATTTGCCCTTGTACTAACGCGCTAACAGACTAGCGCACTAACAAAGATGTTGGAATAAACCCACTAATGGCGCCGCCGTTGGTTTACCGTAAAGCGGATCCCCCTCGATCGCACTTCCAGCGATATCGACATGAGCATAAACGAGTGGCTTATCACTATTTATCCCATGGGCTTGCAATCCAGATGCTTTTAACAAAAATGCCGCTGGATATTGATGACCACGCGCAGTAACAGATGAAGGTGCGTTATTAGAGGAAAGTACATCCGCAGCACCCGATGGATCGACAATTTTAGCATAATCTTCGCGGCGCAAACGAGATAACTCAAGCGGCTCGCCCCACGCTTCGCCTAATTGTTGCAAGCGCTCTCCTACACCTTGTTCACGCGCCACCGGATTTTCGACAACGGCGGTATATCCGCCATAACAACGCACAACATGACCAGTTAAGGTTGCGACCGAAAACAGCTGCGCGTTAGGTTCATTTATCGCTTTTAATCGTAAGTGAGACAATAGGTCGGCCAACACTAAGCGCCCTTCGGCATCAGTATTACCAATGCGCACTCGAACGCCAGCGTGGCTCGTAATGATCTCGTCGGTGACGAATGCTTCGCTACCAATACTGTTACGCACCAGCCCAAGCTCAGCAACCACTCTGATCCCTTTTGGTTTGAGTATCGATAACGTCTTCATTAACCCTGCAACCGCTGCGGCACCACCTTTATCGCGGCTCATGCCAGCCATACCGCCTGCAACCTTAATGTCGGCACCACCGGTATCGTATACCACCCCTTTCCCGGCAAAGAAGTAGCTACGCTCAATGTCACCATCAGCGCAATATTCAACTTTAACCACTCGAGGCTGATGACGCGGCACAGCAAAAGATGAACGAGCAACCGCACTGAGTAGAGGATAATCGCGTTCAAGTACAGCACGGTCTTCTATCACAGCCACCTTAAGACAGGTATTTGCAAATGCATTTACACAATACTGAGCAAAATTTGGCGCCGACATTCTTTCAGGTTCAGTGCCACAAAGATCGCGAGCCAGATGACGGCCACTTTCTATCGCATTCAGCACCTTGGCCTGCTCAGTTGACACCAACAATCCGATAGACTCGATAGTATCACGCTGTATAACGGCCTCACGTAGCTCTAATGCCTGCCAAAGCTCTTGGCCACACGCGAGCGCAGCAACAGGCAATGACTGACGATACTTGCCCTCATGACTTAGTGAAACCACGAGTAGTGGCTTACGCGCTCCCGCCTCTTTAGCTAGGCTTAAGCCTTTACGAGCAGCGTCGGCATATCCTCGTACATCTTGGACATCACTTGCATAATTGAGTACTGGCGACACAATCAGTCTGCCGCCAGCAAGACCAGGGGCAAACAGTAATGTCGCAGAGCGGCCAACCCGAGCATCAATATTAGCGCCATGGCTAGCAAGCAGACTTATCTCATCAAACTCAATGTTATCTAAACTTGATGTGACGACAACAACGGCATCCCAACCGCTACCTTCAAAAATTGCATCATTATCTTTTACATCAACAAAATTAACTGGAGTCATATCGATTCCTATAGCTTGTGAACCCCGATTTCGATCTATGCCGAATAACCCGAGCAAATAGTAATGGCATTATTCCCCTATTGAGCAAACAAAGCCAAGTGAAATAGCAATATCAATCTACAGATGTGGCAACTTGGAATGACACTCTAGATAAACCTGTATCAGCAAATCACCTCACCCGCTTTGACTCTGTGATAAACTATCGCCAATTTTGATCTCAGCGACCTTTAATACAGAGGAGTTAGTCCGTGAGCACATTAAGTCAGTTGCAACCTCAAGCGCTTTGGCAATGGTTTGAACAGATCTGTGCGATTCCGCACCCATCAAAGCACGAGCAAGCATTAAGTCAACACATTCAAAACTGGGCGAAAGACAAAGGGCTCAGCATTGTCGAAGATAAAGTCGGCAATCTTATTATCAAAAAGCCAGCCACCCCAGGTATGGAAGATCGCAAAGTCGTTGCGCTGCAAGCTCATATCGATATGGTGCCGCAAAAGAACGCCGATAAAGTCCACGACTTTGAGAAAGATCCTATCGAAGCTTATGTCGATGGCGAATGGGTCAAAGCTAAGGGAACAACCTTAGGCTCAGACAACGGTATCGGCATGGCATCGGCGCTAGCAGTACTTGGCAGCGATAACATTCCTCACGGCCCACTTGAAGTCTTACTGACCATAGACGAAGAAGCGGGCATGACTGGCGCATTTGGTTTAGAGGCTGGTTATCTCGATGCTGAGATCTTGATCAACACCGACTCTGAACAAGAGGGTGAGATCTATATGGGCTGCGCTGGTGGCGTCGATGCTCAAATCAGTGTGCCTATGGTATGGCAAGCGCCTGAGCCAACAAACTCAACCTACACACTGTCTATTTCGGGTCTCAAAGGTGGACACTCAGGTGTTAACATCCATTTAGGCCGCGGCAACGCAAACAAGCTACTGGCTCGCTTTCTATTTAATCATGGCGATGAATTAGCACTTGAACTCACTAACTTTACAGGTGGCTCACTGCGTAATGCGATCCCACGTGAAGCGAGCGTTAGCTTTATGCTGCCAAGTGAAAATGTGGCGCGTCTCAATGAGCTAATGCAAGAGTTTACCGATCTGGTTCGTCAAGAGTTAGCCATTGCAGATCCTGATATGCAGTTAACCCTGCAAGAAAGCCCTGCGGCTACTCAAGTCATGAGTGAAGATGCCCAGCAAAACCTTATCGATCTGCTACATGCTTGTCCAAATGGCGTAATGCGCATGAGCGATGAGATCGCAGGCGTAACAGAAACCTCATTAAACGTCGGCGTGATCTCGACCGAAGCAGAATCTGTCAATATTCTTTGCTTAATTCGCTCACTGATCGATTCTGGCCGTGAAGAGGTTGAAGGCCACCTAACAGCGCTGAGCAGCCTAGCCGGTGCAGAGGTTGAATTTAGCGGTGCTTACCCTGGCTGGAAGCCTGATAGCAGCTCACCAGTGATGGCGATCGTGAAAGACACCTACGAGTCGATTTATAATAAAGAGCCAACTATTATGGTGATCCACGCGGGACTTGAATGTGGTCTATTTAAGAAGCCTTATCCAGAGATGGACATGGTTTCGATTGGCCCCACCATTCGCTTCCCACACAGCCCTGATGAGATGGTGTTAATTGAGACCGTCGATCAATACTGGAAACTACTTCTAGCGGTACTAGAACGTATTCCTGCTAAAGCTTAATTTGCGATTCATCAAAAAAGCGCCGATGTTAATCCATCGGCGCTTTTTTTCAACACACAAAAATGTGGCTGTTATAAGTTGTAGCTATGGCAGTCTATACATTTTACCTTCAAATCGTTAGCAAGCCCCACACCTTAATTGCGCGCCCCTCGAACTAATGCTTTTTCAACATCGACTCCAACCGTAATGACACCTATTGGTATTAAGGTTTTAGGGTCATGAATGGTTAAACTTACTTGAGACTGAAACTTTTTAGCGGAGTCATCATATTGAATTTCATCAATAAAAACTGCATCCTTGCCCTGTAAGTAAGTATTGATATACTTGGCTTCATCCCCCTGCCAATAATCTGATGTCATGGCATTCTTCCCCGCAATTAGTCCCATCGAATCCATAACAAAAATTTCGTCATACAAACCATTAGAGTTTTCCACTTTATCTTTTAAAAATTGTGAAAGCGGGTTTTGTAGTATTTGATCGGCTAACGTTTTATCAATTGATTCAGATGTATAGCGCCACCTCTTATCTAATTGTTGAATGTCAGACGAAGTCAAAGATTTATGACGATTATTTTGAGATTCTAATGTTTGGATCACTATTGGATCATACATCCACTTTCGAATTTTAGTCTCAGCGATATTTTGAATAATTTGTCTGTCACCCTGAGATAAATGAATAACATTCGTCACGCAACTTGATAAATGTTGGTTAAATAGCTTTAAAAAGGACGGATGCTCTTTCAAATAATTATCAGTAAAATAAAAGCCTAGGGGCGTATATTTCTCGAATTGAACACCAAAATCATGGGCCTGTCTTCCCAAAGAAATCATGGTGTTTTTAAATGTTTTTTGATCCACCAAAACAGCACTGACACGCTTGTTGTCAAGTAATTTGATTAATTGCTCAACTCTTTCAACCCTGTGAATGTTGGCATTTTTATAGCTCTGTTCAAACCAAATATCTTGGGGGCTACCACGAATAACCCCAATGTAATCATTTTTTAAAGAATCACCGTTGTAATACCAATACCACTTCTCTAATGCTATAGGAGAAGACAACGTGGCATAATTTTCTATTTTGGGGTGAGGAATAGCGCTAAAGAAACCATCACCTTTTCCCGCCTTTATATTGAAATGAATCCGTTTCCAAGGATAGGTCTCTAACTCATATGAATAGTTCATCTTGACAAAAATACATTTCAAAGCGTCGATTGAGGTACCAGACAAGCCATTTTTATCTTTGATTTGATAAGGAGGGGAAATATTGGTGAACAAACGAATGGATTCAGAATAAACATGATGTATCGGAAATAAAAAAATACAAATTAATAATAAAAATCTAAAATATCGATGCATGTTTGCCTCAAATCCAAATTCAAGCGTTATCTATTAGTTGTTTGTGCTAATGAACATTTAACACACTGACTTTCCTCACATTTTCAACACCAAAACTTTACCTTCTCAGCACCCTATATTGGGGCATTTTCAAAGTTTTCCTACGCCAACTGTTTTGCATTTATGAGACAATTGAAAGGTAACTATCTCTTCAGCCTAAACAAATATTAGACCGAGTAATGAAAACTAACCACTTTGCTAGGCAGAGTACTCAGGCCTTACTGGCCGCTAACGCTCAGTTTTAAAGACTGTCGGTGATTGTCGCGATTTATCGACACGCAACTCAAATACATCTGGCCGCGAATAATGCCCCGCCACATCCAGCGCGCGTTTGGAGGTGGCAGCCTTCTCAACATCGATATCGACAATAATGCAGCCTTTCTCCTTAGATAAGGGCCCCGCAACAATCTCGCCACTTGGCGATACCACGATAGAATCACCAGGATTGATCCACTCTTCATCGGCAGGATAAAGCTCATCGATATTGGGAAAGTCCTTAGGCAGATCTTTACGCTCTAATGCAACACCACAAGATAAGACCCAGCACTTACCTTCCCGAGCAATGTGCTGCATAGTGCCTATCCAGGCTTCACCACTGTCATAGGTCGGCGCAATATAAATCTCGATCCCCTGAGAATACAGTGCATACCGAGCAAGCGGCATGTAGTTTTCCCAGCATATTAAACAGCCAACCCGTCCCACAGGCGTATCAATGACATTAAGCCCGTGGCCATCACCAAAGCCCCATACCATGCGTTCTGGGTTGGTCGGCATGAGTTTTCGATGATGGTTAACAATCTCACCATCAGGGTCAATCATCACCAGCGCGTTATAAAGGGTCGATTGGCTGTTGGCATTGTCTCTTTCGTTCATACCGCAGACAACAGTCACACCGTTTTGTTTGGCGGCGTCTTGCAGCGGCTTAAGGTCGTTCGTCGATAAATCGATGGCATTTCTGAGCAACCTAGCATGCAGCTCTTCGCAGAGCCCCCAGTCGCCACCGGGCCTGAGTCGCCATATCCAGGCAGGATAACCAGGAATAAAGGCCTCGGGAAACACGATAAGTTCGGCACCTTGAGCAGATGCAGAATTAATCGACGCCACCGCTTTATCAATTGTTGCCTCTTTATCGAGTACACAAGGTGCCTCTTGAATAATAGCTACCCTCTTCATAGGTCAATCCTTTTTATTAGGAGTGGAGTTAACCCTCAGTATAGTTTGTCCTACGCAGGTTTCGTTAAGTGCCCTCTCTCAGGTAGCGCAAGCCATCGAAATTAAAAAAAGCCAAATAGAAGAAACGGGATAACTCGATGCAGATGCACCGATGAGCTTGCGAAACAGGGATGTTTCGGCAGAACCTAAAGGGACTTATTCACTGTGTCTCACAGGAATACACATAAGCCCACCGCTGATGATAGGGAACCATCGATGGTTAACCCTTAAAATTGGTCAATAAATTACAATGCAGCCAGCAGCAACTGCGACGAAAGATATGTCGAACCTTCATTTTAAGCTGCACTCATTAAGGTGCACTAAAACCCGAGGTTTAACTGCGATGCACTAACCTCATCTTCACTACCCACGCCAGCGTCAGCACTCTCTAACCCCACAGAGACCCCAAGCAAACGAATTCCCCGTTCGCTTCGACGCTCTAGTGCCTGAGTCAACAAGTCATAAAACAGCTTGACCGATATCTCATCGCTGCGGTGCTCTATAGTGGTCTGCTTAAAGTCATCAAACTTCAACTTAACCACTTGCTTATTAATACGTCGCGCAGAAGCGCTGCGGTTAACCCTAGCTGCTAGCTCGTGAATAAGTTGAGGCATTACCGCCTCACATTGCTCGTAAGTATAAATATCTTGGGCCAGCGTGGTTTCCACCCCAACAGATTTACGCTCCCGATGAGGCGATATTCCCCGGGGATCGACGCCTTTAGCGCGCTCAATCAAGACTGCACCAAATTTACCAAATCTCTCTATTAATCTGGCCTCTGAGAACTGCTGCACATCGAGGCACGTATGCAGTCCCATCTCTTCGAGCTTAGTCGCGGTAACTTTTCCAACCCCGGGAATCTTTATCAGGGAGAGGGTTTTAACAAACTCGGTGACAGCATCTGGAGTGATCACATATTGGCCATTCGGTTTATTGAGATCCGAGGCAATTTTGGCTAGAAATTTAACTGGGGCTACTCCTGCCGATGCTGTGAGACCTGTTAATTCAAATATCTCTTGCCTAATCGCTGCCGCGATTAAGGTTGCAGAGCCATGATGTTCATTACAATCACTGACATCGAGATAGGCTTCATCTAATGACAGCGGTTCAACTAAATCGGTATAACGAGCAAAAACGCTACGAATTTGTGCCGATACCGCTTTGTAAACCTCCATACGTCCTGGCACCAAAATTAAATGAGGACACAGCTTTAAGGCATAGGCAGATGCCATCGCCGAGCGAACACCAAATGCGCGCGCTTCATAATTACAGGTACTGATCACCCCGCGGCGATCGCTGCGCCCGCCCACGGCTACCGGCTTGTCTCTTAACTCGGGAAAATCTCGCATTTCAACTGCCGCATAGAAGCAGTCCATGTCCACATGAATAATCTTTCTCAACGGGCATTACCTCCACCCACAAGAATACTGTATATTTAAACAGTATACAAACACTTATCCATGCCAACTCACCTAAACCAGCCACTGCTGTAGACTTAAAGGCCCTACCGCCTTAAGCTTAGACAAAAAACCACAGCATGATGCTGTGGCTTATATCGAACCCTTTTAGCTATCGGCTACCTTTATCCGCCATGATTAAAACAACCAGAGTGAACCTGGAGCAGCTCAAATAACCACGACTTGCACGACCTTAGTTGCAGCCCACAGCTTATAACCTTACATCTTAGACTGTAGGTAATTCTGCAGCCCAATTTTATCGATGAGACCCAGTTGTTTCTCTAACCAGTACATATGATCTGACTCAGTTTCCTCTAACAGGACTTCGAGTAACTCACGCGACGGATAATCTTTCTTCGCTTCACATAAGGCTATCGCTTTGCGAAGATTGTCTGCCACCTGATATTCGTAGTTCAAATCGTTTTGCAACATCTGCTGCGGATCTTTACCGATATTAAGCGCCTCACGGCTCGCAACATCTGGGGTGCCCTCTAGAAAGAGGATCCGCTCAACCAATTTTTTAGCATGTTCGCGCTCATCGTCAGACTCATGGGAAATACGCTCATGCAATTCTGTGAGCCCCCAGTCGTCATACATGAGTCCATGCACAAAATACTGGTCCATCGCCGATAGCTCTCCGGTGAGTAGTTGATTAAGCGTATCTATGACCTCTTTATCACCTTTCATACTAATCTCCCTAGTCCGACTCTATCTGCGCTTGTAAGTAATTTTGAATGCCAGTCATTTTGATCAGATCTTGCTGGGCTTCTATCCAATCTAGATAAGCTTCTTCATCTTCAAGAAGATCTTCTAAAATTTCTCGACTGACATAGTCTTGCTCTGTCTCACAAAGGCTAATCACGCTGCGTAATTCTACCAATTGCTCTTCTAGCATGGTTTTATCACATTGCAGCATCTCTTGTGGATTCTCTCCAATGCGTAATTTTTCTAACTGTTGCAGATTAGGTAAACCTTCGAGGAACAGCACCCGCTCAATGAGCTTGTCAGCATGCTTCATATCTTGAATCGACTTTTTATAACACTTCTCGTTGAGCTCTTCTAAACCCCAATTCTTGTACATACGGGCATGTAAGAAGTATTGATTAATTGCCGTCAATTCAAACGTCAAAATCTTATTGAGCTGCCGAATAACGTTCGGATGACCCTTCATTTCATCTCCTTAAAAATATTGATCTAAATCAATGTTTAAGACTAGAACAAAATCCACCCAAAAACAAATTAACATTTAGTTTCAAATGTTTACCAAAGATAATCATTATCATTCTGATTCTTAACTAGAGTGAAGTACCCAGTGTAATTACCAGCAAATACAGGAGTATAGGAAGAGTAAACAATCAGTATCAGAAGGGATGTATAAAGGTAAATGAGTCGTGTTAATATGCTCTCATCCCAAATATTTCATCTGCTTTGCGAGTGAACTCTCTAAGCATTAACAAGAAAGCCATTTTAGCGCCAACAAAAAAGGCTCCTATTGGAGCCTTTAGTCGTTTAAGCAAGCTTGAAATGTCAGATAATACGATCTTTGGTTAGTTTCTCGCGACGTGCTTCTTCGGCCATTTTAGCCTTCCGCTTGTCACAAGGATCATCACAATCACAGGCTTTTTCTATACCTAAGGAACCTAAACCGCCACAACTTCCTGCCACCGCTTTTTGCTTGACGAGATAACCAATCGACATGAGTAAAAAAAACAGTAGTAATACTACAAAAGCCGCTATAAAAGTGCTCATCACTTACTCCAACTGCTAGCAATGAATTGGCTTCATCATTAGCTTAAAATCAAATATGTTGCCCTGCTTATTCGAGACTAAATTGATAGCACCCCAAATAACAAACAAGATATTCTATCACAAACCAACAAAAGGCTTAAAGCTATCGCTGTAATAGACCTTAAATCCTTCACCTTCTGCTTGTTTCTCAATTAACATTATCGCTAAGTTCTGCTCTTTCGCCAATGCCAAAGACGCTTCTGTGCCTAGCACCATCATGGCCGTAGCATAACCATCAGCAATCATACTTTGAGGATGAAGCACAGTTACCGACGCCAATCGATGATCGACCGGATAACCGTTGCGAGGATCGATAATATGGGTGAATCGTTGGCCATCTTCTTCATAATAGTTACGATAATCGCCAGAGGTAGCCATCGCCATATTACCGGGCTCTATCACTTGTTGAATCTGGCGCTCATCGACATCGGGCCGCTCTATCGCGATACGCCAAGGACTACCATCGGCTTTAACGCCATAAAGGCTAACTTCGCCACCAATTTCGACTAGGTAACCCTTAGGCTGATACTTGGCTAATATTGATGCTATTTTATCAACACCAAATCCTTTAGCGATGGATGACAGGTCGACATAAAGATCGGGATTACTCTTACTCGCCTTAAGACCGTTAATCGTCAGATATTGAATGCCAGTCTTGGCTTTCGTCTCAGCGATCAGCTCAGGGCTTGGCACCTTAATTGGCCGCTTATCCGGCCCAAACCCCCACAGATTAACCAATGGACCTAAGGTGATATCTAATGCACCATCGGTTTTTTGATAGAGATCGATGCCAGCTTGAATGACTTTTGCCGTATCAGGTGAGACCTCTATGGTCGATGCTATTGTCATCTGATTAAAATGCGATAGTTCTGAATTCTTTCGGTAGGTAGACATCTGATCGTTAACTTTATCAAGCGCCAGATCGATCTCAGCTTGAAGTAGCTGTTCATTGGGCAACTGCTCTGCGCCAACAAATTTAATATGATATGTCGTCCCCATTGTCTGACCAGAGAATGAGAGCATTTGTGCTGGTTGAGTACAGGCTGAAACAAAAAAGGCTAGTCCAGCAAGGACTAACCCATTTACCAAGGTCTTAAACATATTGACCAAATTCCTTAATAATTGCTCAAATACATTTCGATTAAGTTCATCGAAACGCTACTTTCATAGATTTCGATGAACTTAATTCATCTGAACAGATATTATCACAACAAGGTGTGATTAGCCGCCAAAGTCATCCAATAGGATATTTTCATCTTCAACGCCTAGATCTTTAAGCATGCCGATAACTGCCGCGTTCATCATTGGAGGCCCACACATATAGAACTCACAATCTTCTGGCGCTTCATGATCGCGCAGGTAGTTTTCATACAAGACGTTATGAATAAAACCTGTGTAACCATCCCAGTTATCTTCTGGTTGAGGATCTGACAGGGCCACATGCCAAACGAAGTTTTCGTTTTCAGCTGCTAGGCCGTCGAAATCTTCAACATAGAACATTTCACGCTTAGAACGTGCACCGTACCAGAAGCTCATCTTACGCTTCGACTTAAGACGCTTAAGCTGGTCGAAGATATGTGAACGCATTGGCGCCATACCAGCACCACCACCGATGAATACCATTTCTGCATCAGTATCTTTAGCGAAGAACTCACCAAATGGCCCTGAAATCGTCACTTTATCACCCGCTTTTAAGCTCCAGATGTACGACGACATCTTACCGCAAGGCAAGCTCAGGTTACGTGGAGGCGGCGTCGCAATACGCACGTTCAACATGATGATACCTTCCTCTTCAGGATAGTTAGCCATCGAGTACGCACGAATTGTTTCTTCGTCAACTTTTGATTCTAGGTTAAAGAAGCCAAAGTGTTCCCAATCACCACGATATTCTGCTGGTACGTCAAAATCGGCGTACTTTACATGGTGCGCAGGCGCTTCAATCTGAATATAACCACCGGCACGGAAAGGTACAGACTCGCCATCTGGAATTTGCAACTTAAGCTCTTTAATGAAGGTCGCTTTGTTATCGTTAGAGATAACCTCACAATCCCACTTCTTGATACCAAAGATCTCTTCTTCTAGTTCAATCTCCATATCGGTTTTCACGTTTACCTGACAAGATAAACGGCAGCCGTTACGAGCATCGCCCTTAGAAATATGATCAAGTTCTGTCGGCAGAATATCGCCGCCACCAGACTTAACGATCACTTTACACTGACCACAAGAGCCACCGCCACCACAAGCCGACGATACGAAAATACCGTTTTCAGCGAGCGCGCCAAGTAGTTTGCCACCTGCACCAGTCTTAATTGCTTTACCAGCATCATCGTTGATGCCGATAGTGATATCGCCACTTGGTACTAGCTTTGATTTGGCAAATAAAATAACCAAAACCAAAACCAATACTATGGCAGTAAACATACTCACACCGAGATAGACGTCGATTGGAGTAGATTCAATAATACCCATGAACTTATCCTTTAAGGTTCAAAATCTGAAGCCGTTAAGGTGTCTCTATTACAGAGACACACCAGAGAACGACATGAAACCTAACGCCATCAAACCCGCAGTAGCAAAGGTAATACCTAAACCACGTAGACCATCAGGGACATCAGCATATTTTAACTTCTCACGGATACCAGCTAGCAAAACAATCGCCAATGCCCAACCGATACCAGAACCTATGCCAAACACCAAACTTTCAGTCAGGTTGTAATCACGCTCAACCATGAAAGATACTGCACCGAAAATCGCACAGTTAACGGTGATTAGAGGTAGGAAGATCCCTAACGCGTTATATAGCGGTGGGAAATACTTATCCAATGCCATCTCAAGGATCTGAACTAATGCCGCGATAACACCGATAAAGGTGATGAACTTCAAGAAGCTCAGATCGGCATCAGGAACCCCAGCCCAAGCAAGTGCGCCTGGTGCTAATAAACCTTGATAGATAATTTGGTTAACGGGTACTGAAATCGCCAATACCACAATAACGGCAACACCTAAGCCCATGGCCGTGGTGACTTTCTTCGATACAGCCAAGAAAGTACACATACCAAGGAAGAAGGATAACGCCATGTTTTCAATGAAAACAGAACGAATTAATAGACTAATATAATGTTCCATTACGCTTACCCTTTTGCTTCTACTTGATCAGGCTTCATAGTACGAATAATCCAGATCAACGCAGCAATCAGGAAGAACGCACTTGGAGGCAGCAATAAAAGACCATTTGGCTGGTACCATCCACCGTCAGAAATCTTACTTAAGATCTCAACGCCAAATAGCGAACCACTACCAAAGAGTTCACGAACGAAGCCCACGGACAACAGAATGGCCCCGTAACCTAAACCGTTACCGATACCATCCATGAAACTCATCATTGGTGGCGTCTTCATCGCATAGGCTTCAGCGCGGCCCATTACGATACAGTTGGTAATAATCAGACCAACGAATACCGATAACTGCTTAGCAACGTCATAGGCATATGCTTGCAGTACCTGATCAACCACGATAACCAGCGACGCGATAATCGTCATCTGTACAATAATACGTACACTGCTTGGAATGTGGTTACGGATCATTGAGATGAACAAGTTAGACAATGCCGTTACTGCAGTCAGCGCGATAGTCATAACCAAGGCGGTTTCCATCTTACTGGTTACAGCTAAGGCACTACACACACCCAAGATCTGCAATGCAATCGGGTTATTACTAACAATAGGTCCAGTCAGAACCTGTTTAAGTTCTTTAGCATCAGCCATTAGCTTAGCCCTCCGTTGCGCGCCTTCTCGATAAAGCGAGCATAACCTTCTTCACCTAACCAAAAATCAAGTGAATGCTGAACACCATTACTGGTTAGCGTTGCACCAGATAGCGCATCGACACCATGCTCAGAGTTTGCGATAGCTGGGTTCTTAGTCACTTTAATCGCTAGGTTACCCTGCTCGTCATAAAGCTTCTTACCTTCCCACTTAGCAATCCACTGAGGATTTTGTACTTCGCCACCAAGACCTGGAGTCTCACCCGAACCAGTAAAGTCGTAATAAACCAAGCTACGAACAGTATTCAGGTCAGCTTCTACCGCCAAGAATGCGTACATGGTTGACCATAGACCGTAACCTTTAACTGGAATAATCACAGTCTGCAGTTTGCCTTGATCATCATGAACCAAATAAACAACGCCCGTATTAGCCACATTCTTAACCGAAGCAATATCGTTCTTTGGTTTGAATGACGTAGCAGGATTACGAGCCGCTTTTTCAGTATCAAAGGTGTTAGCATCGCCTTCAACCCAGTCGCCAGACTTAAGGTCTACCAGCTTAGCTTCAACATACTTGTTGTACGTCTCAAGGATTTGGGCCTTTTCAACTTTACCAGACTTAGAATCAACTAGGCCGGCAGCTTCAAGAATGTACTTTTGCTTATCAAGCAATTTGTTCTCTTGCTGAGTGGGCTTAAGTAATACTGCTGCGGTAGATACAAATACCGAGCAGATAAAACATAATCCAACAACAACAAACAGCGTTCTACCGAACGAATCTTTATTACTAGCCACGAGCAATCCTCCGCTTGATATTTGCTTGAACCACAAAGTGGTCAAATAGCGGCGCAAATAGGTTGGCGAACAAGATAGCCAACATCATACCTTCTGGGAAAGCAGGGTTAATGACACGGATGAATACGGCCATTGCACCAATCAAAATACCGTAAGCCCACTTTGCTTTGTTGGTGAAAGACGCAGAAACTGGGTCCGTCGCCATAAACATCATACCGAAGGCAAATCCACCTAATACAAGGTGCCAATACCAAGGCATTGCAAACATAGGGTTAGTGTCGCTGCCAATCGCATTAAGCAGCAATGACACGGCAATCATACCGGCCATGACACCACCAATAATGCGCCAAGAAGCGATGCGGGTATAAACGATCACGGCGCCGCCAAGTAAGATGGCTAAAGTCGATACTTCACCCACAGAACCAGGAATGAAACCGAAGAAGGCATTCCACCAGTCTTGCGTCAATCCGTATTCTAATGTGCCTTGCGCCGCTTGACTCAGTGCTGTCGCACCTGAATAGCCATCAGCGACAACCCATGTGGTATCACCTGACATATTTAGCGGATAAGCGAAGAATAGGAACGCACGGCCAGCAAGCGCTGGGTTAAGGAAGTTACGACCCGTACCACCGAATATTTCCTTTGCCACAACCACACCGAAGGTAATACCTAAGGCAACCATCCAAAGCGGGATTGTTGCCGGCAGGGTGAGCGCGAACAAAATTGAGGTAACGAAGAAACCTTCGTTAACTTCATGGCCTCGAACTGATGCAAATAGCACTTCCCAAATACCACCAACAGCAAATGTCACCGCATAGATGGGTAAGAAGTAGCAAGCGCCGTACCACATTAAGGCTGGTACACCTGATGTGGCGGTTAGCTCAGTACCAAACATCCCAAATAAAGCATATTGCCATGTATCAGGAGTGGCAAAATCAGCCAGCAATGCGGCTTGCGCTTGTAAACCTACGTTATACATACCCATAAACATCGCTGGGAATGCACAAGCCCAAACCGTAATCATCATACGTTTTAGGTCGAGGTTATCACGCACATGGGTACGACCCTTGTTAACGTGGCCTGGCGTATAAAATACCGTATATGCCGCTTCGAAAAGCGCATAAAACTTCTCGTATTTACCGCCTTTTTCAAACTGCGGTTCAATACTTTTGAAAAACTGTTTCAAGCCCATTAGCCTTCCCTCACGATCGTATCTAAGCAGTCGCGTAGGTATGACGCATAGTCATACTTACCAGGACATACGAAAGTACATAGTGCCAAATCTTCTTCATCTAACTCTAATGCGCCTAATGTAACAGCACCGTCATTGTCACCTGACACAAGGTCACGCAATAACATAGTAGGAAGAATATCGAGAGGCATCACTCGCTCGTAGTTACCAATTGGCACCATTGCGCGGTCAGAACCGCCTGTGCTGGTCGTCATATTAAATAGACGTGATGGTGACAAATGGCCCAAGAAAGCACGAGTAATTGAGAATTTATCAGCACCAGGCATTGCCCAACCAATAAAGTCTTGATTTCTGCCCTCTTCAAGTAATGACACTTGATTATGGAAGCGGCCTAGGTAAGCGTGTACACCAACTGCGGTTTTACCGTTAAGGATAGAACCTGCAATCAGACGTACATCCCCTTCGGCTACTTCACCAACCAAAAGTTCAGCTGTTGATGCACCACCTAAGGTTCGAACAAGCCTAGGTTTAAGCGCTTTAGGGCCGGCAACAGAGACAACACGTTGCGTGTTTAGCTCACCAGTGGTAAATAATTGACCGATTGCGATCACATCTTGGTAGCCGATATGCCAAACAGTACGTTTAGCAGATGCGGGCAAAACAAAATGGATATGAGTACCAACAAGCCCCGCTGGATGCGGACCAGCAAACTCTTCAACCTGTGCATTCGCAGCTGGGATATCAGCACCAGGTGCTTTACACAGATACACTTTACCTTCGGTTAATCTCGCTAAGACTTTAAGTCCATTAGCAAAATCATCCTTATGCTCGTTAATGATAACGGCAGGATCTGCGGCAAGAGGTTGGGTATCGATGGCGGTCACAAAAATACCGGCAGCGCTAGAGTCAACTGCTGGAGCTTTGCTGAAAGGACGCGTACGCAATGCTGTCCATAAACCTGATTCAATCAAGTTGTCACGAACAAGCTGCTGGTCCAGAGTATCTAAAGCCGATGCATCATATTTAGCAAAGGCAACACTGTCGTCCCCTTCCACTTCAATGACAACAGACTGAAGAACACGCTGAGCGCCCCGGTTAATTTCGGAAATAGTGCCACTGGCTAAAGCAGTATATTTAACGCCAGGATTCTTTTTGTCTTCAAAAATCACCTGACCTTTTTGCACTTTATCGCCCACCTTGATCTTCATTGTGGGACGTAAGCCAATATACTCTTCACCCAAAGTAGCTACATGTTTAATGGCTGGGCCATTATGGATAACTTGCTCTGGTCTACCTGTTATAGGTAGGTCCAATCCTTTCTTTATTGTAATCATATCCACAAGCACTACGTTATGAAGGAAAGATAATGCGTCGCGTTCCTGCTAAATGAGATAGATTTCAAACAAATGCTATCGCATTGAGCTAGCGCAGATTTATTACAGAAATGCGATCGCAATCACGCTGGTCGGGCGCATTTTACCGTAAATATTTAGTTATCGCTATGAAAAATACGGGCGTTTTAAAAGGCTGCTTGGGTTTTTGGCGGTGCGGAGTAGATCACAGTTCTGAGGATTTTTATGATTTAGATAAACCAAAATTAATTTAGTCCCCTGTCCTAGCAGGGTTATATCGATTTTATAAGTTTATAATAGATTTTTTTGAGGGTGATTTTCATCCAATATCAGCAATAACTGTTAGCGCAAAAAACAAACAAAAAATGCATTTGTTCGACTAAAGTTTAATCATCAATATCAGTGGATAGCGACAAAAAAAGCAGCCTAAGCTGCTTTTTTAATCCTAACGAACATTAAAGTCCTTTTAAGATCTCATCGCTCAATTTCAAATCATCATTCTTATTCACATGAACACCTGCCGCGATAATGTTCTTGGCAATATCTTTGGCTTGATCGAGTGAATGCATCTCATAAGTACCACATTGATACTCATTAAGCTCTGGGATCTCTGACTGCTGTTTAACTTTAAGTACATCTTCCATCGCTGCCAGCCAACTTTCGGCAACTAATGATTCTGTTGGCGTACCGATTAGGCTCATGTAAAAACCGGTGCGACATCCCATTGGTGAAATATCGATAATTTCAACGCTATCGCTATTAAGGTGATCACGCATAAATCCCGCGAAAAGATGCTCAAGGGTATGAATACCACGCTCGCTCAAAATATCTTGATTGGGAACACAGAAGCGAAGATCAAAAACCGTAATTTTGTCGCCACTCGGTGTGGTCATGGTTTTAGCGACACGCACAGCAGGGGCGTTCATACGGGTATGGTCAACGGTGAAGCTATCAAGTAACGGCATTGCTCTATTCTCCCTGATTTGCAGCAACAATGAATAGCAAAACCATTCAGCGCCACAAAGCTAAAATCTGGTAAAATGACACACTGACTGGCGTCATTATTAAATGCCTAATGAAGAAGGCTTGCCTAATATGCGACAGTGTCGAAGCGATGTAAAGCGTACTTAATATCCGTAGCATTGAATGACTCGCTGCGACGAGAAATTGGCCAGACTGACAAAAAATAGAAAACAAAAAAACCACAGATGATTTCTGTGGTTTTAGTATAAATGACCATCGCTAATACAGCTTAACCGCGACACTTAGGTGACGATGGAATTTCCACTTCCGCTTGCCACTCAGTTGGCGTAAAAGTGTGCATCGAAAGCGCATGCATACCATTAGCAAACTCATCGGCTAAAAGCTCATTGATCATGCGGTGCCTGCCGATCAAACGCTTACCGTCGAAAGCCTCACTTACTACGATAACCTTAAAATGCGTCTCTGAATTTGGTGGCACATGATGATTATCACTTTCATTTATCACTTCTAAATGAACGGGTGATAATCCCGCAGTTAGCTTTTCAATAATGATCTGTTCTACTGACATATACATTGTCTCTTTATGAGTACAAGAATGATGGCGGCAGATTACTGCGGTGACGTTAAAAGGTCAACTATCACACCAAGCTGACTCTCGCATCCTTTGACACACCTTCCAATAACTCAACCACACTTTCATTACTCACTTCATCTGGCACGGCAATAGCGAGTTTGGAAGAAAACACCGTTTGACCAATCGTCGATACGTGCATTCGATTGAACTCCATATGTTCAATCTCTAAGTTTAAGTTTGACAATAGATCGACAATTTCACGCGTCAGGCCAGGACGATCAGAACAATCCACATTAAGCCGCATGCTACGTGTATGCTCGTTATACACCTCACCTTTAGCACCATAACTAAATTGTAGCGTTGGAAACTGGGTCGAATACTGTTGTTTTAACGATTCGACACTCTCATCTTCGATGGCGACTTTCATCATAGCGGCAAAAAGGTTATCTATTTTAATCACTTTACTAGTTAACCATTCCCCACCTGCTTCGCGAGTCAAACTAGCCAAGGCTTTAATGACACCTGGGGTAACGCTTCCTACCACTGTCGTAATGAACATCTTTTTCATATTTGACTCCTTAGATGATAATCTCAAACTGATTTGAGCATAAATCATTCGTTTCCCTGAGAGTGAGAGCTAGATAACAAAAGTTACCGCCCAAGATTTAACTAAATTTGATGGAATCGAGGAATGAGTTCCCTATAGGTATAGTTTAGTCGACTTTGGCTTACGCCCATACGTTTTGGCACACTATGCTCCCAATCATCCTGCATCGGCCAATGCATTATCAGCAAGTCACCACTATTTAAGATGATTTCTATTTTCTCTTTAGTCTGCTTATGGCGTATATGGAAAGCTCGGCTTGCGCCAAGAGTGATAGAGGCAATATCTGACCTTGGCGCAATCTCAGGTTCGTCATCGCTGTGCCAGCCCATCGATTGCTGGCCATTTTGATAACAATTAACCAATACGCCATTACTGCTTAGCCCCCAATCTCTAGCCAGTTTATCTCGCAATCTCATGGCATATTTAGGCCAAGGTAGCGCTTGAATAAACAAACCAGAATAGAGATAGTCGCAGCCTTCATCGCCAAACCAAACTTGACTACGCGGAATAACATGAGATCTACCGTAAACCTTGATGCTTGGTCTGGAAAACGGATACGTTTCGGCCTCGGTCAGCAATGCTTGCTGCTGACGTACGGTCAAATACCCTTCGACTAAAGTCAATGGGGCGGCAATTAATGACTGTTTATCTGGGTGTTGCTCATCGAAATCTAAACTAGGCTGCTCCACTCTCCCCCCCATAAATGATAATCGGTTGTACTCAAGGAGACTTCATCCCCCGTTCTAGTTAAGTCCGATGCTACTTAGCACCGACTCTAGCTCAATCCCAGC
Source organism: Shewanella psychrotolerans (assembly GCF_019457595.1). Classification (NCBI taxonomy): domain Bacteria; kingdom Pseudomonadati; phylum Pseudomonadota; class Gammaproteobacteria; order Alteromonadales; family Shewanellaceae; genus Shewanella; species Shewanella psychrotolerans. The sequence goes on from NZ_CP080419.1 coordinate 3,203,119, forward strand.
CCGAGCGTAAGAGTCGCTCACCCCTCTGTAACACACTAAGACCCACCCATAACCGATGATTTGCTCAATGCACTTGCTATACCTAATGGGCTAAATCTGCGATAATCGCGCCCCAAATTCCAAGTAACAGTGCAGTTATGACAACTCAATTCTCCGTCGCCGATATCGAACTTGAACTTTATCGTTATCCCGCTAAGCAGGAATCTAACCTGCAAGCTTGGGATGCCGCTGACGAACATTTGATTAAACATCTTAAGGAGAGCCAACAAGCTCCTGTCAGCACTGCCATTATCAATGACAGCTTCGGCGCATTAAGCGCGGCGCTAACCAAGCACAATCCTGATTGGCCACTGATTATTGAAACCGATGCTAAAACCAGCCAGCTTGGTATCAAGCAGAATCTGCAACATAATCAGCTTAGCAGTGACAATATCCAGTGGTGCAATAGCCGTGACTTATTGCCGCAATCGATTGAACTGGTGTTGATGAAGCTGCCTAAAAACCTTAACTACTTTGCGCATCAACTGGATAGGCTTTCTCAAGTATTGCCCAAAGGCACCGTTATCTATATTGGCGCAAAAGCGAAATCGATCAATAAGTCACTACTTGAATTACTCGCTAAACATTTAGGCACGGCAACCGCGAGCCTAACATGGAAAAAGACCCGAGTGATCACTTGCATTAGCGACGGTATTGTTCGTGAGCTTCCGGCTGAAACTTGTTGGACTGTTCCTGAGTATCAATTGACTATCAGTAATTTAAGCAATGTTTTTGCCGCCAACAAGCTCGATATTGGCGCGAGAATAATGCTAGAAAATATGCCAAAAGGCGAGTTTAGTTCAATTGTTGATCTGGGCTGCGGTAATGGCATTTTAGGCCTAAGAGCCAAGCAGCTTTACCCTACCGCAACGATTCACTTTGTCGATGACTCTGAGATGGCAATTGCTTCGGCACGACAAAATTGGCAGCTTAATCAACTCGATAATCCTAGTCTTGAAGGCGAACAAGCCACATTTCATTGGGATGATTGCTTAACTCATTTAAACGACGAGGTTTACCCCGATCTGGTGCTATGTAATCCCCCATTTCACCAAGGTGAGGCCATCACAGACCATATCGCATGGCAGATGTTTTTAGATGCATTTAGAAAGCTTAACGAAGGCGGGATTTTGCATGTGGTCGGCAACAGACACCTTGCCTACCATGTCAAACTGAAACGAATTTTTAAAAACTGCACCACGGTAGCCTCCAACGGTAAGTTCGTTATTCTACAAGCACGAAAAATGCCCAAAAGTAGTTAACAGTGTCGCCTAAACGCAGTTAACCAGATTAAAGTGCGAGTCGGTGAAATCCCGCCCCATGCATAAGCAACCCTCCACCAATCATACCATCTTGGTGGTATTCGCTGAGTGCTGGGTTTCACTGCGCTGATTTACAACTTCTGGTTTGGTATCATTAGCACTTGGCGGTGCAAACAGCAGTTGCCATCGCTGCTTAAAACTCAGTCCTTTAGCAGACACTTCGCTAAACATATCTCGCCACTCGCAAAAAGTGACCACCAAAGGATTAAAGCTATTCACAGGCTTAGTGATCCCATACACCACAGTCTCTTCCTCCTCGACATAAGTGCCGAATAGACGATCCCAAATAATCAGCACTCCCGCATAATTCTTATCGATATACTGTGGATTACATCCATGATGCACCCTGTGATGTGATGGTGTGTTAAAGCTCCACTCTAACGGTCCTAAACGATCGACGGCTTGAGTATGAACAAAGAATTGCAGTCCCAAATTAAGTAACACGGAAAAGACAACCCAGTTTGGGTCGAAACCAATTATCACCAATGGCAACCAAAACAGCCACATACCCGCCAGTGGATACATTAAGCTTTGGCGAAAAGCCGTGCTGAAATTCATCTTCTCAGAACTGTGGTGCGCCACATGAGCAGCCCACATCCAGCGAACGCGATGACTGGCACGGTGAAACCAGTAATAACAAAAGTCTTGAGCTATCAGTAGCATGATAAAACTGAGGGCGTCCATTTCGATATCAAACAAACGCCAGCCAAACACCATTAAATAGATATTGGCCACCAGCAAACCCGCAACAATATCGGCAACTTGATGCATGCCCGCTAGGGTAAAATTACACAATACCTCTGGCAGATGATAACGTGCCGTTTGTGGCAATCTCCCCCCCTTATCGCCGAGATACCATTCAAGCAAAATACAGATCAAGAAAACGGGTGCTAACACCAAAAGTAAAACTTCTGGGTTCGAAATGAGTGAATTAAAATCCATCTTTTATGCCTGTATTATCCTTTGAATACGCTGACCAATATCGCATGCAACGCGCTACCAGCGTGCAAAGTGATCTTCTGTTAAACCTAATACTTGCTTAAGCTGATGCTTAACACCGTCACTATCGATGATAAATCCATCGAAATAACCAATAAACTGCCTAAAATTGCTCTTAATTAGCCAAAGGTTGAGCTTTTCTTGACGGCAATTTCTCGGGTGGAAATTCAGTTCGACCTCGCCATTGTCAGAGTAAATACGCCAAACCGACTCATTAACCATAGGTACGTCTCTAGAAAATTCAAAATGTACCGGCCCTAGAAGATGCCGAGCGCCATCAACCCAAAACACATTTTCATTACAACCAGTTTCGTTAACCCCCGCAGCGAGATTTAGGCCAATCACCTTGTTATCCACGTTGGCATTAATACTCGCCCAACGCCAACTGGTTTCACGGCGCATATAACCAGCAGAATAATCATATCCAGCCAACGCATGATTAAGGGGCTGAGATTCATGGTTTACCACTAAGCTACCTTTGAGCTTTAAGCCATTATGTTTTTGAGTGTAAGTCCATCCGCTATAGCCAGTCGGATTACACATCGCCATTGGCAAACTTAGCGCATGAGGAAGTAACTCCAGCTCGGCATTTATCTGCGGCGTATTCAATACCAACTGCCATAGGCCATCGACAATATTAAACTTAATTGCGCCTTTTCTATTGCTTATCTCAGCCTTCCCCGAACTTGGCGACGCAGACATCTGATATCCCATCCCCAAAGGTTTTAGCCAAGTGCTCTCGACCAAGCGATTGGCTTTAATATCGTAGAGATAACAAAATGCGCTACCCACATAGCGAATATCAGCAATGGCGACCCCAATAACAAACCTCGGAGTGACTATCGACACAAACTGAAACTGTTTGAAATGAAAATAGTGTTCCATCGCGCTGGCTGGCTTATCCATCACATTTGTATAATTAAAATGCTCCAATCCCAATGATTTTACTGGCCCATCAAAGTGGCCAAATAGCACTTTACCTGACGGCAAGATAAGGCTTTCTGGCGCCAGATTAATATCTAATTGAGTGATTTTATTTGCAGTCATCATAGCGTCAGATACAACCTCGGTAATGTTCACGATTAGAGATGAATAAGGCCAGTGTTGAAGCCGTCAAAGCTCAGCCAAGTTCCCGTTTTATTTTAAATTTTTACTCTAACGCTTTATCTAACAAGTTTAAAGCTTGCGGCGCAACAATCTGTTAACAAAAATCTAAGCTAACGATTAGAATTCGCTAAGCGCACAATACCAATAGTATAGGGACAATAAACTCAATATGAGCTGGGCTGGAAACATCATCAAGTTCTGGTATGCTGATGCCACCTTTTGACCGCATATAAGATCTCATGAAACGTTTTATTCCACTTATGATTAGTGCAGTTGCTCTCATTGGTTGTGCCAGCCATACGCCTACTCATATGGCGCTAGACCCACAGTTACCATCGATAACGGTTCAAGGCCTAGCTTCTGCCCCGATCGCTATCGAAATGCTCGACACCCGATCGGCGAATTTTGTTGCCAGATTTAATCAAAAAGATGATGCAGCAAGATTAGTTAGTCCCTCTGAAGCACCTCGCCAGCAGCTAGAGCAAGTGTTTAGACAGGGATTTACTAAAGCAGGGTATAGCATCGACCCTAGTTCTGCTCATCACCTGCAATTTCAATTGGAGAAACTGCTCACCGACGTCAATGAAACCACCTTAGGTTATGAAGCGAGCAACGATATCATTATTAATGTGATTGCCAGTAATGAGACAAAAACCTTTACTAAGCGATATACCGGTCGCAACGTGGTGTCAGGCCCATTTAGTGCAGATTTCGCCACATTAGAGTTAGCGATGAATAATCTACTCGATGATCTCACCGGGAAAATCATTAACGATCCTGAGCTCAACCAGTTTATACAACAAAAATGATATTTAGTAAGGAGACCAGATGAAACATTGGATATGCTTTTTCATCATGCTATCGATAAGCACCTTAGCCCATGCTGTCGACATTCAAAGTGATACCATTTACCCCAAGGTAAAGCTCGAAACCACCATGGGCAACATCATCGTTGAGCTCGACCGTAAAAGAGCGCCGATCACTGTCGATAATTTCCTGACCTATGTGGTCAAAGGTCATTATGACAACACTCTATTTCATCGCGTCATCCCTGAGTTTGTAGTTCAAGGCGGTGGGCTTACCCCTAAATTGGAAGAAAAGCCCACAGATAAACCTATCATTAACGAATCAGGTAATGGTTTGAGTAATGGCCTAGGGACTATAGCGATGGCTCGTGAAAATGATCCTCACTCAGCAACGGCACAGTTTTACTTTAATGTCGGCGATAATACGCGCTTAGATCCGTCGAAGCGACGCTGGGGATATGCCGTTTTTGGTGAAGTTATTGAAGGCATGGAAGTATTAGAAGCCATGTCGATGGTCGAAACTCAGATCAACACTAAACTTGGCTGGCCTGATTTCCCTGTAAAAGAGATTATCTTAACTAAGGCAACCTTGCTGCCGCGAGAATAAACGTTAGCCTCTTCACAAAATAACCTAAAATTCTTGGCACTTTCATCAAAGTGCCACAACACTAGAAATGTAAATTTTGCTTTTTAGACTGTAGTCAAAATTATCGCCGACTATACTTGTCTGGTAATTAGCAAGGAGGCGAACGATGACCCCAAATGAGTTCATCGATAATAAAGCGCCCCAGCTGGGTCAATACGGGAAAGCGTTTTTGAATAATCAACTCGATTTCAATGAGATCCAGCTTTACTTATGGGACACCCTCGAAGAGTGGCAACAGTTCAATCATCAGGGTGATGCGCAAAGTGATATAGAAAAAGTGTTTTGGCACCTGCTCCACGCCTTCGACAAATGGCCAGATTGGACGATACGCGGCAATCAATTTTTGCGAAATCAAATAAACGATTGTTGTGATTTTCTAACCTATCAAGGCCCCTGCCCGACAGGCTGTATTGGTCGCAGACCTATCTCTATATACTAATGCAATAAAAGCCAAGCTCGGTCCTAATGGACTGAGCTTTTTTATGACTCAGATTTTCTCTTTTTATTTGAGCTCTTAGCGTTTAAGCTAACTCTATCTTTCTTAATACTGTTGTATGTCTGTGACCCATCTGTCTCGTGTAAAAGATGCACTTTCTATTTACTGCCACAAGCGGGTGTTGGTGCTATTACTGCTTGGTTTTTCTGCTGGTCTTCCCTTAATGTTAGTTTTCTCGACCCTCTCCTTTTGGCTAAGAGAAGCGGGAATTGATAGAACGGCGATTGGCTACTTTAGCTGGATAGCGCTTGCCTATGGGATTAAGTGGGCATGGTCTCCGCTAGTCGACCGCTTATCATTACCCTTTTTCACTCGGTTTTTAGGTCGGCGACGAGGCTGGATGTTATTTGCTCAACTGCTCCTAGTGGTCGCTATTTTCGGTATGAGTCAGAGCGATCCGGTTAAAGATCTCGAGCGGCTTGCACTATTTGCCTTAATGGTTGCCTTTGCCTCGGCAACACAAGATATTGTTATCGATGCATTTCGAATCGATTCCGCCCCTGAAAAGATGCAGGCGGCATTGGCCGCAGCCTATCAAGTGGGTTATCGCAGCGCGATGATTATTGCCACCGCCGGAGCATTAACCATTGCCGCTTGGGTCGACCCCAATAGCGAGGTCTATGATCTTGCTTCTTGGCAAACCGCCTACTTAGTAATGGCAGGCTTAATGTCCGTGGGTATTATCACCACCCTCATGAGCCGAGAACCCGTTGTAGAGAGCAAAGAAGCCGACGCAAAAGAGGCTGAACTCAAACTCGCTCTGTCAAAAAAGTATCCAAAATTTATCGCAGCAGGGATCTCTTGGCTTTATACCGCCAGCATTTTGCCTTTTATCGACTTTTTTAAACGTTATGGTCGCAGTGCCGTTTTAATTTTGCTGTTAATCTCCTGCTATCGAATTTCCGACATTGTCATGGGAATTATGGCCAATGTGTTCTATGTCGATATGGGATTCGCCAAATCAGAAATTGCCACCATCAGTAAAGTCTATGGGCTAATAATGACCTTAGTTGGCGCAGGTGCAGGAGGAATATTACTCGCTCGCTATGGCACCATGAAAATCCTCTTCCTAGGCGCCTTTATGGTGGCGGTGACTAACTTACTGTTTGCTTATCAGGCCATGATTGGCTACAACGTGCCCCTATTAACCATGGTGATCTCTATCGATAATTTCAGCGCTGGTGTCGCCACCGCGGCCTTTATCGCTTATCTTTCGAGTCTGACCAGTAGTGGCTACAGCGCGACCCAATATGCATTATTATCATCAATCATGTTGCTATTCCCTAAATTCGTCGCTGGATTCTCGGGCGCTTATATCGATGCTTTTGGCTATATCAATTTCTTTGTCGGTGCCAGTATCATTGGTTTCCCGGTGCTAGGCTTGATTGTGCTAGTTCAAAAATATGCCCCACATCCAAGTCATGATATCCGCAATGATAAGTTGGCGACCAACACCAGCGTTGAAGGCGAAAAGCAAGCACCAAAGGTTTAATTCCTATTCGCATAACGGCTAACACAACATCTTATACAAGCGTTAGCACAAGGATTAGCACCGCAAAAACAAAAAGCCCCGCTTTATTGAAATAAAACGGGGCTTACAATGTCGCTTAACCTTATTAGATCACAGCCTAATCTCGGAAATTATTAAACTGAAATGGTTGACCTAAATCAGACTCGCGAGCTATCGCCATCACCGCTTGTAAGTCATCTCGCTTCTTACCAGTAACACGGACCGAATCACCTTGAATAGCCGCCTGAACCTTAAGCTTACTGTCTTTAATCAGCTTTACTAGCTTTTTGGCTACAAGACTTTCGATGCCCTCTTTAAAGGTCACTTTTAGCGAGAAGGTTTTTCCACTGTGAATCGCCTTATCGGCCACCTCCATTGAAGCAGGGTCAACGTTACGCTTGCTAAGTTGATTACGCAGCATGTCCACCAGCTGTTGACACTGGAAATCTGATTCTGAGGCCAAAGTGACTTGGTGATCTTTATAGGTGATTTCGCATACCACACCTCGAAAATCAAAACGACCATCTAATTCTCTGCGAGTATTATCAACAGCATTACGTAGTTCGACTTCATTTACTTCCGACACTATATCCATAGAAGGCATAGTTACCATCCTCTTGTTACGCTTAATCTATGGTTGCTAGTTTACCTTCTTGCACTAACGGGTAGCAAAAAAACTTGTCGGCTTAATAGCGACGAATTCTTAATGACTTTAAGGTGACATTTTCCTATGATTGCTAAAACCACCTCAATGATAGTGACTTGTGATCTCTAGAAAGCTCATTTTTAAACTAGCCTTACTTCTTGCGTTACTCGTGATCAGTTATTTAGTTTTCTCTCGCCCCAATTATCCTCAGCTTATACCCAACATGGACAAAATTGGTCACTTGGGCAGTTTTTTCTGCCTTGCGCTGCTTACCTACTTGGCTTTCGAGCCAAAATGGTACGTGCTGACCTCAATATTGGCATTTTATGCAATCTTTATTGAGCTAGTGCAATCGACTCTTCCCTATCGAAGCGCCTCTGCGGCTGACTTTATCGCCGATATGGCGGGTGTAGCACTGTTTTATTTTATGCGCTGGCTCTACAGACGTTACATTAAAGCCAGTTTGATTAGTTAAACTCATTTACCAAATAGGTCACTTGCGATGCAAATGCTAAACAGCACTGATGGGGAGTCAAAGATTGCAATACTCGGCGCTGGCGCGATTGGACAACTACTCTTCCATCAACTTGCTAAGGCTAGTGAGGCGCCTTACTTAATAGGGCGTAGCGCGCACGCAGCCACCGCCATAAATATTTCAAACATGACTCCGCTGCATTTTACCGACGTATTAGGCGAGCAGGTAGAACGACAGGCGCAGCTGATTTGCCCCGAATCACAACAGCTCATTGAAATCGATCTGCTCATTGTGTGCGTCAAAGCTTATCAAGTGCTTGACGCCTTAAAGCCTCTCATACCTAAGCTCAAACCCCATTGTCATCTATTGCTGCTGCATAATGGCATGGGGCCTCATCTTAAGATCGCTAAACTTTTAAACGGCCGAGGATTAAGCCTTGGAACGACATCCCAAGGCGCATTGAGGCCTAAACCGTGGCACATTATTCAAACTGGCACAGGGTTAACCCAGCTTGGCCACTACGGCGGCCCAATGATGTCAATGCAACTCAAACAACAATTATTAGATAGCATTCCTAATAGCCAGTGGTGTGAGCCGATTTTGCCCATGCTTTGGCAGAAGCTGGCGATCAACATTGCCATTAATCCATTAACGGCCATCTATAATTGCCGAAATGGAGAGCTGGCGAAGCCACAGTACCACAATGACATCTGCGCACTATTAAACGAAGTGTTCACTGTGGCCGAGGCTGAGGGGCTAACGCTCGATAGGTCCGCTCTCACCCAGCGCGTTTTTGATGTCATACACCTGACAGCAAACAATCACTCCTCCATGCATCAAGATATTTATTATCAGCGAAAAACTGAAATTGATGCGATAAACGGTTACTTGATAACCCGTGCCCAGCATCATCACATCGCGACTCCCTGCAATACCAAGGTGTACCAACAAATCATCACGCTACAAAACTATGGCCAATCAGCGTAACCGCATCTAAATGAAGGTGATCTCTCACGCTATTGCCTATTAAAGACTAGACTTGATCCAAGTATTGCAAGAGTTACCTTGAGGTGACCGATGAAGCGAGAACAATGGAATTCGAGGGTTGGATTTATACTGGCGGCTGTGGGATCGGCGATCGGATTAGGTAATATCTGGCGATTCCCCTACATGGCCTACGAAAATGGCGGTGGCGCCTTTTTCATCCCCTATCTATTTGCCATGTTGACTGCTGGCATCCCATTTATGATCTTAGAGTTTAGTCTCGGGCATAAAATCAGAAAAACAGCGCCTCGGGTGTTTACTCAACTTGGCCAAACCCTAGGCCTCAAGCTTGAATGGCTTGGTTGGTTTCAAGTTTTTATCGCTGCGGTGATCGCTGTCTATTATGTTGCCATTATCGGCTGGACCATCTCCTACTTAGGCTTTTCATTCAACCTAAGTTGGGGCGACAATCCAAACCAGTTTTTCTTCAATGAGTTTTTAAAGCTGGGTAATAATTCCCCTTCGAATTTAGGAGAGTTCCAATTCGGTATCGCCGTCAGTATCACACTTGCTTGGTTTATGAGTTTCGCTGCGGTCTACACTGGCGTTAAAGGCGGGATTGAACGGGCGAATAAAATATTGATGCCACTGCTATTTATGATGGTATTGCTGCTAATTGCAAGGGTGCTATTTTTACCAGGTGCACTATCAGGACTCAACTACCTGTTTGAACCCGATTTTAGTCGGCTACTGGATTTTAAAGTATGGTCAGCGGCTTACGGACAGATCTTCTTCACCTTAAGTGTAGGCTTTGCCATCATGCTCGCCTATTCCAGCTACCTGCCAGGTAAATCCGATATTAACAACAACGCCTTCATGACAGTGTTGATCAATTGCGGCTTCTCGATTCTAGCGGGTATTCTAATTTTCGGCGTATTGGGCTACATGGCAGAGCAACAGATGAAGCCGCTCACCGAAGTCGTTAGCTCGGGAATTGGTCTGGCTTTCGTGACGATTCCCACAGCAATTAACCTAATGCCAGCGCCTTATATCCTTGGTCCGTTATTTTTTATTGCATTGGTTATCGCAGGGCTCAGCTCCCATATTTCAATCATCGAAGCGGTGATCAGTGCGGTGATAGACAAGTTTCATCTACGAAGAAAAGTCGCGGCGACTATTGTTTGCAGCTTTGGGTATCTGGTCTCTATGGCATTTGCCACCAATGGTGGGCTTTTGCTATTGGATTTAGTCGATTACTTTATCAATAACATCGCACTATTGATGAGCTGTCTAATCGAGTTAATTATTGTCACCTGGTTACTCAAGGTCAGCTTTATTAGGCAACATGCCAATGAAAACTCAGAGTTTCATGTGGGCCACTGGCTAGAGATCTGTTTAAAACTCATCAGCCCAGTAATCCTAGTCACTATTCTAATGAAGAACCTCTACAACACTATCGTCAACGGCTATGGTGACTATCCAATAGCCGATCAGCTTATTTTTGGCTGGGGATTAGTGGGTACCATGATGTTTTTTGCCATACTAATTAATTTGAGCAGTAAGCATCAAGGATATCCAAACATTCATTCTTCAGACAATACCAAAGAAAAGGAGAAGCACTCTAATGACAACTAGCGCCATTATGATGATGTCGATAGCCATGTTGCTCACATGGGGCGGTGCAGCCGTCTGCATTGCGATTGCACTAAAACATCGCAATACAGACCGAGAATGAAATGCTGGTTACTGTGGCAATATGGATTAAGAGCTTAATCCACCAAACTTGCTTGCTGTAAACTTGACGCTGTCAGCGGCTGAATATCTTTTACTAACTCTTTGATCTTAGTAATTGCTTCGATTGAACCGCTGTCTTTTCGATAAGAGAGGTAAATAGGCCGGTTCCACGCTTCGACGCCATCAACCAAATATAACTGCTTAGCATTCAAAAACGGCTCGACCATCGAAAGCGGTAAATAAGCCGCTCCCGCTTTATCGAGAATAAAATCCAGTGCGATTCGGCCAGTAGAAGTTCTTAAGTAAGGCGGTGGAATGCGGTAATGCCGCTCAGCGTGCTCTGACGCAAATCGGGTGCCCCAATCAACATAAACATAATGCTCAGATAATGCTTGCTCTTGGCTACAGGGAGACGTCGATACCAACACCAAAACTAGATCTGCTACCTGCTTACAGACCAGCTCATCAGATTTAAGCGGGTCAAAAGCAAATGCCATATCGATAGTACGTTCAATAAGTTGACGATTAAGCTGTTCACGACCTAAAGCCTCGGCTAAAAAGCCATAGCCACCAAAGGCCTCAGTGACCTTACTCAAGCAATGTTGCAGATAGGCATCCCAAATATTCGGGGTTCCAGCCATAGTGATTTGTAAGGCTTTATTGTTCGCAAGCGCTAACTCATTCTTAGCTTGCTCTAAGGTGTTCACCATCACCTCGGCATACGCCACTAATCGCTCACCGGATGTCGTCAATTTGATACTATTACGATCTCGGATAAAAAGTGGTGAATCAAAGAAAGACTCCAACTGCTTAATCCTTGCACTTACAGCAGCTTGGGTTATATATAAGTTTTCGGCAGCACGGCCAAAATGACGTGTTTGTGCTACTTCTAAAAACGTTTTAAATACTTTTACGTCCATTACTGACTCTCTGTCGATTTCACCGAGAGAATAACAACTAATCCTGATGGTGACGACAAAAAAATTTTGTTTCTCTTTTGAGGGTAAAAAACATAATTTCGCGATCGAATATCCCTGTAGTTAAAGCGTTTAAATCACAGTTAGAGGTTGCCATGTCAGAAGATTCATTCCGTTTTGGTCAAAAGCGTTTTTTTGATGACAAAAACTTTCCAAGAGGGTTCAGCAAGTCAGGTGAGTTCACCCTGTCTGAAGCCGAGCTATTAAGCCTTTATGGCGATACGATGCTCGCGTTTGAATCAGGCGAATTAGATCCTGAAACCGCAGAGGAAAAACATTTTATTAAGGTGTTAAAACACCCTAATAAGGCCAATACTAAACTCGAACATGTATGGATAAAATACACTAAGCTCACTCGTGAGCCGAAAAAGTTTCACACCCTAAATAGCACAGTGAACAAACGTGTTGAAGAATACAGTTACGTAGAATCACACCCCGACGATGAGGTTGCTTAAATAATGCACATCTGTTTTTTGATGTACCCGTGGGAACGTATCGATCCTGAATCTGATACCACCCTAAGACTAGTTCATGAATGCGCGCAACGCGGTCATACCGTTGCGATTACCACCACCAGTGGGTTAACTATTCGAGACAGTAGTGTCTACGGGTTTTGTCAAATCATCAAAAAAGGAACTAAGATCCCCGATAACATACCGCGCTTTTATCGGTCGATTGAGTTTCATAAAGCGCGTTTACCCATGGCGGGATTTGATTGCATCTTCATGCGTGCCAATCCCCCATTGGATAACCTTGCACTTAACTTCCTCGACTCCGTCAAGGGAGACACCTTGATCATTAATGATCTCGAAGGATTACGAGTCGCCAATAATAAACTTTATACCGCCAGTATGAGCGGTGCGGCCAGTCGTTATATCCCCACGACCCACGTATCAAAAAATCGTGACTACCTTCAGCGAGTACTAGAAGAGAGTGAAAGCGATAAGATGATCCTCAAACCATTAAACGGTTTTGGTGGCCACGGGGTCATTGTGATTGAAAAAAGTGCCAGACAAAACTTCAGCTCATTGTTAGACTTCTATATTGGAGCCGATGAGCAAAGTAACTATGTGATCTTACAAGATTACATCGAAGGAGCAGAAGAAGGCGATAAACGAATCCTGATGCTTAATGGCGAACCTATCGGTGCCATGAGGCGCGTTCCCGCATCTGGCGAGTTCCGCTCCAATGTGCATGTCGGTGGCAGTGTCGTAAAACACACCATCACGCGTGAAGAGCGTGAACTTTGCGCTGCGATTGGGCCTAAGTTAGTGCGTGACGGCCTCTATTTTACAGGCCTAGATGTTATAGGTAACAAACTCGTTGAAGTTAATGTGTTAAGCCCTGGTGGCATTACCCGTATTAATAAATTAAACCGAGTGAGACTTCAAAAGCAAGTGATTGATTTTGCTGAAAACATCATTAATTCTAAAGATTTACTTATGCAACGTAAGAGTGCATATCGACGTGCGGTAGAAGATGCAAACTTATAGTCTTGAGCAGATGTTAGACTTGATTAAGCAAGGCAAAGCTTTTTCGGGTCAATTAGAAACATCTGGCTGTATTATCAAAATAGAGGAATATCTCCCAGTAGTGTGCACCGCAATCCATGCGGGCCACAACTTGAGAAATGAGCTGATCAAATTGGGTCAGCTTACCGCCGAAGAACGCTATTTCGAAGAAGATCCCTATACCGATGAAGTCATCGCCTCACAACCCATTACACTGGTCGGCACTGATTCACGGTTTGAATATGATCTTAATCGGCCAAAGAGTTTAAGTACCTACTACAAATCGGCGTGGATGAAGCAGGTCTGGCGCAAGACAATGAGCGCCAAACAGCGCAGCATCAGTCAAGCCAAACATAACGACTTCTATCTTCTTTATGAAGCGCTTATCGCCAAGCTAGAATCGATGTTTGGCAACGTTATCGTATTTGATCTGCACTCATACAACTACAAGCGCATCGAAAAGCCAACACCTGTATTTAATATCGGGACCGCACAAATCGATATGGAGCGTTGGGAGAGCGTGGTTAAAAAGTTCCAAACTGAACTCGACAACATCACCCTACCCAATATTGAAGTCGATGCTAAGATCAACGCCGTCTTTGAGGGCCGAGGCTATCTTATCGCCCATACTAACGCACATTTTGATCGTACCTTAGTGCTGCCCATTGAGATCAAAAAAGTGTTCATGGATGAGCTAACGGGCGAAGTTTATCCTATCGTACTCGATGATCTAAAACTGGGGCTGAAAAATGCGTTTAGCGCCACCAGTGCTTATTTTCAACGTAAGCTCAATCGTCGCAGCAAGACCCGTAGCGCCGACATGCTTAGTAGCGCCGTCGAGCCCTCGGTCGTCGAAATCGACGCTAGCCTATTCCGTTTGGCCCAAAAGGTCGATACCTTAAAATATGTAAACCCGACTAATTTAGTGGCTGAGCGCAAACGTTTTTTCAGTGCACCGAGTCGCTTTAGGCCAAATTTTCGCTACCGTCAGCTCCCGATAGATGCCAATGAGTTTAAATATAAACTTTACCGTCTACCGATAGACAATATCTCTGATCCCGCGCTAAAGCAGATGTATAGCGATATCGTTAACAAGCTCGGCGAGCAGGTAGATATGCTAACAAACGTTGGACAAGAAGGGTTTGTTTATAACTCCTTACGCTACTATGGCCGCCCAGATAACAGCGCCATAAACAACGCGAAGTTCCTGCTTTACGCTAAGGAGATCCCCGAAGACCGTGGCGATCAGTTCGATGCCAAAGCTGCATGTGAGCAAATGAAGCAACAGGCAGACGCATGGGGAATGCAGTGTAAAATTAGTCTAAGCACCTCTATTGTCGCCCGAGCAATGGTAAGCTCGATGCCTCCACAGCTGACGATTAATAGCCATGCTGAGTTTTATAACAGTGAGGTGCAGCGCCTAATTCAACATGAACTGGGTGTCCACATGGCTACAACGCTCAATGCCAAGCAGCAACCATTAAAGGTGCTGCGACTCGGGCTACCTGGTGCCACATATACCCAAGAAGGCTTGGCAATACTCGCTGAACTCAATGCAGGCTTTATGGCACACGCGCGCCTCAACACTCTCGCCTGTCGCGTATTGGCCGTTAACTCTATGTTACAAGAGCAAGACTTTTACCTTACCCACTGCTATCTCGTTGATGAAGTCGGTATGGAACCAAGTGATGCCTTTGTGACGACGGCTCGCGTTTACCGCGGCGGTGGATTTACTAAAGATCATCTTTATCTCAGCGGATTTTTAGAGATGCTTGCATTATCGAAGACTCGTAGTTTGAGTAATCTACTCGTCGGTAAAACGAGTGTGCAATACCTAGATCTTATCGATGAATTAGTTCAACGTAACTGGCTTGTTGCGCCGAGTTTCAATGTCACCAGTGACAAATGTCTCGAAGAAAACCCAAGCCTTAATTATCTTATCGAGAGTCTGCGAAGCTAAACCTCACTCTATGACGATTTAAATCCCCCCAATGCCATACTAAACCTATGGCATTTTGTTTAACTAAAAGGTAAGGTGAACAGACTCGACCTGGGTGTTAACCTACTATGATAAAAAGCGTTTTCCCTAGCAGCCTTAAAGGATTAGCACTACTCTATGGCTCGTTAATTCTCCTGTGTCTGTTTAGCATCCTCTTTCTCGACCGTAACGTCGCCGAGTTAATGCATCAACAACCCTACGGCCGGCAGATTCTGAAGTGGTTCAGTTATACCCCTATACTATTGGAATTCACCGCAGGCCTTGTGATTGCAGCTTGTATGAGTCAAACCTTTAGACAAAAGTACCTCACACTCGCTATCGAACTGTTATTAACGATTGCATTGGCATTCGTTACTCGTCTCGCCACTAAATACCTATTTGGCCGAACTTGGCCAGAAAGCTGGTTTGAACTGCCATCAGGAGGCCATAATCCCTCATGGATAGCAGACGGGGTTGAAGCATTTCACCCTTTCGCAGAGGGGCTATCTTACAACTCATTTCCCTCAGGGCATGCCCTATTTACTTTTGCCTTAGCGCTGACCTTTTGGCGCCATCTAGCGCAATTTAGACTGATATGGATTAGCTTGCTTATTGGGGCGCTTGCCGGACAACTGGGGATGAATTATCACTATGTTGGCGATCTCGTTGCAGGTGCTAGCTTCGGATTACTCGTGAGCCATGGCGCTCAACACATAGCAACTAAGCTTTCGTGGTTGCAAAGTAAAAATGTGTCCAATTGAGCCGCTTTTGTAATATAAGCACCGTCCTTAGGTCTTCCTCATGGAAAGTCGATTCCCTCAAGCAGATAAAAATTGACACATCCATTCGCAGTACAGCCTCAACCAACGACAGACACAGGCTCTGATAGCGCTGACGTACAATTCGTAATATCGTTATTGGCTAAAATGGATACACTCCACTAGAAAGTCATTACGAAAATGCTAAATAGGTTATTAAATTGGTGTTAAACTTTACCATCTATTTTACTTATTCTTTTAAGCTTTCGTCTGACCACGATTTGGAACCAACTATGAAAGAAGTGAATTTCCGCACCATAGATAAACTATTTATAAAAATGTCGATAAACGATAAGTTTTGGGCGATCTTTGCCGCTTTTCTTATCGCGATAACCAGCGTTGCCGTTTTTCGCTATCAAGACAACATAGAACAGATTGAACAACAATCGCTCAGTAATTTAGAAAGCCAACTAGCGGGTATGGTTCGTGCGATTGAAAGCACAGGACAAACAGATAAGTTCGCGACACTAAATATTCAAAATAGCAATGCCAGCAAATCATCGCGTAAAAATGACACGATAACAGCGGTAGTAAAGAGTCAATCGGGACAAATGTTAAGCATCAGTCAAGGTGTCAGCTCTCAAGAAAAAGCTGCGAAACAATCGGCTTTCTATAGTCTATTGTTCACTTACTTATGGGCGCTACCATTTGCAGTGATCCTCTACTGGACCGCGACTTTCATTGGCGGTGCGCTATGGGTGCTATGGAATACGACCGAAAATATCGCCAAAGGCGATCTTACCTCTAGACTTGGATTTCATCCTGGCCGCGATGAGTTTGGCACCATAGGCTGTGCACTTGATAATGCCATGGATACCCTAACTGAACTGGTTGTTACGGTAAAAGACAATGCCAACACCCTACATAACACGGCATCATCATTCGCAGCAGAAAACCGTGAAAGTGAAGAGCAAATAGAGCAGCAATACCTGTCGCTCGATTCGGTGGCAACCGCAATGGAAGAGATGACAGCATCGGCTTCAGAAGTTTCTAGCATCTCAAATAATTCGGTCGCTCAAGTAGAGCAAAACTCTCAATCTATTCGTCAAAGTTACCAGCGAGTGCAAAAAGCGATAGATGATATAGAACAGCTATCTCGCTTTATCGAACAGACGTCAGATTCAGTCAACACCTTGAAAGTAAACGCAACTAAAATTAACGAAGTGATCACCACAATTAATGCAATTTCAGAGCAGACCAACCTACTTGCGTTGAACGCCGCCATTGAGGCCGCACGAGCCGGTGAAATGGGTCGAGGTTTTGCGGTGGTTGCAGACGAAGTCCGTACCCTTGCCAGTAGAACACAAGCGGCAACGGTAGAGATCCAAGCCATGATTGAAAATCTACAACATGAGACCAACAACATAGACAGCATCACTCAAAATACCGTCAAGCAAGCGCAGTCTAGTCAAACTCTGATCACCGAAATAGGCACAGATGTCAGCTCAATCAACGAATCATCTCAAAGTGTTATCGATATGAGCTTCCAAATCGCTGCGTCGTCAGAAGAACAAAGCGCTGTTGCTAATGATATAGCCTCTGAACTTAGTGAAATTAGACAAAAAGCGAATACGATTAAAGAGCTTGCTCACCAGTCTTCTAATGGTGTTGTGCAACTATCTCAGGCCTCTGAAAGCCTAGGAAAAATCCTCGCTCGGTACCAAACCGCCTAAACAAAAAGTAAGGTAATAAAAATGGCCGCCATGCTACCCCAGGGCGGCCATTTTTAATGCTCAGGTTTAAAGCCTGTGTCAGCCGCCTTTAAGAAAGACGGTAACACTTAAGCTATAGATTAATAGGTATAACTTGCCCCTAAACCAAGCGGGATCCCTAGCGACCAATAGAGCAGCAACCAAGCACTCCAGATCGAGAGCAATGCCAAGCTGAATGGCAGCATCATAGAGATTAAGGTCCCTATGCCAATCCCTTTAACGTAGCGCTGGCAGTAGACCACTACCAAGGGGAAATATGGCATCAAAGGGGTAATAATGTTCGAGCTTGAGTCGCCAACGCGATAGGCAGCCTGGGATAAGTCAGGACTAATATTCAACTGCATCAACATGGGGACAAGTACCGGACCAATTAGCGCCCACTTGGCAGATGATGAGCCGACAAAAAGGTTCACGAAGCCGACCAAGATAATCATACCCACTATGGTGACTTCGGCCGAAAGGTTCATCGCCTTTAGCGCGCCAGCGCCCTCTACGGCAATAAGCGCCCCAAGATTTGAGGCAGAAAATGCAGCCACAAACTGGGCGCAGAAAAACGCCATCACGATATAGTGCGCCATACCACTCATGGATTTTGACATTGCCTGCACTACATCAGCTGAGCTGCTGAATGTCTTCGTCAGATAACCAAACACAATCCCAGGTAAGACGAAGAAGAGAAAGATCAGCGGCACGATCGATTGCATCAAAGGCGCATTGAAACTGGTCAATGAGCCGTTAGCGTCCCTAAGAGTCGATGTTTCCGACAGGGTCAGAGAAAAGAAACCAGCAATGGCAAGCAACATCACCACAGTGGCAATACGAAAAGCTTTCAATTCTGTTGCCGTTGTCTGCTCCATCGCAGGAATATCCACCTGATCCCGCGCCACCTTATGAGTGCGGTTTAACCTAGGCTCAAGCACCTTATCGGTGAGATACCAGATCAACAAAGTGATGGGAATACAAGAAGAAGCGGCAAAGAACCAGTTGTTCAGCGGGTTGATTCGTATATCCGGATCGACAATTTGCGCAGCCGATTGGGTAAAGCTCTGCAGTAGAGGGTCTATGCCAGAGGGAATAAAGTTAGCGCAAAAACCGCCTGAGACGCCGGCAAAAGCCGCTGCTATCCCCGCCAACGGGTGTCGCCCAACGGTAAAGAAAATCACCCCGGCCAAGGGAATCACAACTACATACCCGGCATCTGTCGCGGTATGAGAGATAATCCCCACCAATACCACCGCAGGCGTAAGCAATTTGGCTGGCGTGACTTTCAACATCTGTTTCAGCGCGGTATTGATATAACCAGAATGTTCTGCAACACCGACACCCAGCATGGCGACCAAGACAACCCCCAAGGGAGCAAAGGCGGTAAAGGTCGATACCATGGAGGTTAGAAAGTGAGTAAGTGCTTCACCACTGAGCAAATTGCTCACCTGAATTGGCTCATTAGAGCGAGGGTCTATCGCCTCGAAGCTCACACCGGATAACAGCCAGGAAAGGCCCCACACGGTAAAGAGCAACATCAGGAACAGCATCGCTGGATCCGGTAACTTGTTGCCCACACGTTCAATGCCATCCAATGCCCTTCCCAGCATTCCTGGCGCTTTATCATTACTTGCCATCATTCTACCCTTCTGATTTATAACGCCGATTTTTTGGACTAATCGGCTTTCTTAATATAGCAACAGGATACAAACAGAGACTGTAATCAACCTTAAATCACAGACAGAAAAAAGCCCCACTCAATGAGCGAGGCTTTCGATGCAGCAACTTTTGCTTGCTAGTGACTACTTACTGGTGTCGATCGGTGCGAAAGATTTCACCAAATCATCAATAGCCTTCATCTGAGTGAGGTAGTTTTCAAGCTGATGCAGTGGCAATGCGCAAGGGCCATCACACTTAGCATTATCAGGATCTGGATGAGCCTCAATAAACAAACCCGCTAAGCTTAATGCCATACCACTGCGAGCAAGCTCAGTTGCTTGAGCTCGGCGTCCACCAGCGCTATCGCTACGTCCACCTGGGCGCTGCAACGCATGGGTAGCATCAAAGATCACTGGGTAACCCGATTGCTTCATCTCATCCATACCAAGCATATCAACCACTAGGTTGTTATAACCAAAACTTGAACCACGCTCACACAGGATGATCTCATCATTACCCGCTTCATTAAACTTGGTGATGATATGACGCATCTCGTGGGGCGCTAAAAACTGTGGTTTTTTCACGTTAATAATGGCGCCAGTTTTAGCCATAGCAACCACAAGATCTGTTTGGCGTGCTAAAAAAGCCGGTAGCTGAATAATATCAACCACCTCGGCAACTGGTGCACACTGATGTGTTTCATGAACATCGGTGATCAGCGGCAAGTTAAAGGTCGACTTAATCTCTTGAAAAATCTTTAACCCCTCTTCCATTCCAGGGCCACGGTAAGAGTTTACCGACGAGCGATTGGCCTTATCAAAAGAGGCCTTAAACACATAAGGAATACCCAACTTCTGAGTAACTTCGGCATAGGTTTCTGCGATCTTCATGGCCAAATCACGAGATTCGAGCACATTCATACCGCCAAACAAGACAAACGGTTTATCGTTTGCAATCTCAATACTACCTAACTTAATGGTTTTATTACTCATCGCTACTTCTCTCTTAAGAAGCTAAGGCCTCGCCTTAGCATTAATCAAATAGGTATTAAGTCGAAACGCTAAGCGGCGACGACTTGCAAGATCTGACCACACAACCAAGCCATATAAGTGCCTACAGCATAGCCTAACACCGCTAATAACACACCGACTGGCGCGAGCGCAGGGTGGAATGCAGCAGCCACAACGGGTGCCGATGCAGCCCCACCAACATTGGCTTGACTGCCCACCGCCATATAAAACAACGGCGCTTTAATTAACTTTGCTACCAGCAACATAAAGCCTGCGTGCACTATCATCCAAATAATACCGATGGCAAAGTACCAAAGATTAGCGGGATCAAATAGCTTAAACACATCCATATGTAGGCCGATAGTGGCGACCAAGATATACAAGAAAGCCGAAGCGACTTTAGAGGCACCAGCGGCTTCTAAATGACGTACAGGGCTAAAAGACATTGCCAATCCGATCGTGGTTACTGTCACAATTAACCAGAAAAACTTAGAGGTTAAACTGTAATCGCGAGTCCAAGGGTAGTTGGTTTCGAAAAACGGACCTAAGAAATCGGCAATCATGTGCGCAAGGCCGGTAATACCAAAACCGACCGCCACTATCATCATCAAATCACGTAGACTTGGAATGCGGGCATTTTCGGCATGATATTTTTCAACCTTTTGTTTTAAGGTTTCAATCGCCCGAGTGTCGGCGCCAGTTCTGGCATCGATCTCTTTGGCCTTCGAAGCCATAAACAGCAATACCGCCATCCAAATGTTGGCAACAATCACATCTACCGTCACCATGATAGAAAAAATACTGCCACCCGCTTCATAGATCTCTTTCATCGCAGCTTGATTCGCACCGCCGCCAATCCAACTGCCGGCAAGCGTGGTCATTCCACGCCATATTGCATCGGGGCCACTAACACCAAGCACATCAGGGTTAATCGTTGATATAATCAACAGTGCAATTGGCCCACCAATTACAATCCCCACTGTCCCAGTTAAAAACATCACGATAGCTTTGGGGCCAAGGCTCATAATAGCCTTAAGATCAACACTTAAGATTAGCAGTACTAAACACGCAGGTAACAGGTAACGCGAGGCGACAAAATAGAGCTTTGACGTATCGCCATCAAGGATATTGAATGAATTGAGTAAAGAGGGAAGAAAGTAACACAGTAGTAGTGCAGGAATAAAACGATAAAATTTCACCCAAAATGGATGGCTGCTGCTATTGGTATAAAAAACGAAACCCAATATTACTGCTAATAGGCCTAGACCCGTGGCATCATTGCTGACTAGTGCTGTACTGCTCATTTCATCTCCCTTAGTAACTCTATTTTAGTTATCTTTTTTTAGCTATTTTTCGTTATCTTGTTCTGTTTTATGATTCTAGTTGTTTGTTTTTATTATTTACATTGATCGATTTTTACACGGCTTGAATTTCCATAAAAAAAATAGATAAGCCGAGACTCCTTACCAATGAAAGTGCTTGTTCTGCTTTACCTTTAACGACCACATTATAATTGACACCTTGCTGCAAACTCATAAGGCTCGCTGATTAATAATATGGCGTATAACGACTTAAAACTGCTAATACCTATACACTGCTTATGGCTAGAACAATTCATGACGATGAACAAGCTAGGCATAAAAAAAGCTGAAGTATTTCAACCTCAGCTATTATGCCTTTATAAGCTCGCATTTAGTGATAGACCTCTTGATCCTCATTAAGCTCTTTTAGCTGTAATTTCACCAGTTCGGTGACAGGATCGTGGGGACTATTGTCGACAAAATGCTGTAAATCAGCAGCTGCCACACTGATACAACCTAATTGCTGTGCAATGAAAGCCCGTTCACGATTAAGATTTAAATCATCGCTGTGCCACTGTAATAGTAAATTACAGCACTCCATCGCACTCTCAAATTGATGCGATAGAATCGCCCCAGCTTTGAGCTCATGCAGCATACGAGACAGCAAGCGTTTAATCGTCGCAGGCTTTAAGTAACGCGGCTTAAAGGGCGCACCATTACCTAACTCCCCTCGAACCAATACATGCAATTGATGCTTAGTAATATCATTCCCCGTTAACGGGTCAATATACCTCACCTGCTTATCGATACGACTGCAAAGCACTGTATTACCAGGCAGCAGTAACGGCTCTAACACCAAATCTAGCTGTTTAGCAAGCAATATCAACAATGTCGATAAAGTCGTACTATTACCCTGGCGGCTCGTAACACAACAAGCTAAGTCAGCCGCTTCAACACTAAAGTATGAATCTCTAGCACAGAATCCTAAATCTTGATAAAACCACTTAATTAAGGCATTAAGCCTATCATTACGGTCAACCAGATACTGACTCAGCACTGAACCCGCTAGCTCTAGCCACGCCCACTTCGCGGTTTCTTTTTTGGAAAAACCTAAATGCTCTGTAATGTCAAACGCACTCTCTGGTAATGAGAGTTCATCATTAAGGATCATTTGTGTCATTAACTCATTAATATAGCTTGTTTAAACATCGCAATTTTCGCAGCGTAAACTATCCACGCAATCGCTCCTAATGCAGCGAAAACCTTGAATAATTTATTACGATTGGCCTTCAAAGCTATGGTTGCCAGGAAGATATAAGCGACGACGGCAAAGATCTTTTCGGTAAGCCAAGCATCTTGAAATGGATACTGCTTAACGATAAAACATAATGTTAAACCCGATAGCAAAAGGAAAGTATCGATAACATGCGGCGCGATCTTAACGAACTTCTTTTCCATGATCGGTGACTGTTTTAAATGTAATGTAAAACGCACAATAAAAAACAGCACACTCAGGGCAATAAACGTAAGGTGAATATGCTTAATAGCAGGGTATAAACTGTCCATTTTAAATTCTTTCGTTACTCGCAAAGGCGCTAGTGTACCTGATTCAAGGCTCTATCACCAATATCATCAAACTATTATCCACGATAAACTAGCTAAAACCTTATACAGATTAGCATTATAAATAATCAGCACAATGTGGAAGCGATATGACTATTGAATTTACACACGACAACTCAAATGAGTTTGCCGATGCCGTTAAACAAAAAATTGCCGAGTTTAACTGGCAACATTGGGAGGTCAGCGAGC
This sequence comes from Shewanella psychrotolerans, assembly GCF_019457595.1. Classification (NCBI taxonomy): domain Bacteria; kingdom Pseudomonadati; phylum Pseudomonadota; class Gammaproteobacteria; order Alteromonadales; family Shewanellaceae; genus Shewanella; species Shewanella psychrotolerans. Next base: position 3,226,643 of record NZ_CP080419.1, read on the forward strand.
GCTTACCACTCGGTCTAAAGTTAGAGGATGAACAAGGCACCTTGCTTGCAGGCCTTTCAGCACGTACCTTCGGCAATTGGCTGATGATTGATAACCTGTGGGTAAGCGATGCACTACGTGGCCAACAGATCGGCAGCCAAATACTTAACGAAGCTGAGCACATAGCCAAAGAGCGCGGTTGCATCTACGCAATTTTAGACACCCTAAACTTTCAGGCCAAGCCCTTCTATGAGTCGCGTGGCTATCAGTTACAATGGACACTAGAAGCCTATCCAGCCACTGGATGTAAATATTTCATGACCAAAGCATTGTCGAGTGTTCAAACTAACAATTAACAATTACTGTTCTGTAGCAGATAAGCAATCCCCTGTGAATGTTCAGACTAAAATAAACTGATTAAAGCTGAAATGGGATGATCGCCCATAAGCATGAAAAATGGAGAGACTCTACAACCCAATTTCAATATTGATTAGGCTATCGGATAAATCCCTACCTGTGACTTAGGTTTTTGCTAATGGGATTAAAGTAACATAGATTAAGTAGCATTAAGCTATTAACACTATTATCAATTTACCTCGAATTTTGATTATCCAGTTATTTAGCTAATTCGATGCTGTCAGGCTTGTTTGGGATCGCAACAGACCTCTTTACACCCTTTAGCATTGCCAATCGTGCCTTATGAGGAGATGGACCGTGGATCAAACGACTAAAAAAGTAAAAAGTATGTATGAAAGATATCCCTATCCATCTGGAGATCCATCCATAAGAGCGGGTTTCGATGCTAGATTACTTTTAAGTTATGTGACAAAGAAAAAAGATGTCAATACACAACTGAATGTTTTAGACGCTGGGTGCGGACGTGGCCCAGGGGTTCTTGGTGCAGCATCCCTACAACCCGATGTGATGTTCACGGCTATAGATATTAATAGTGTCGGTCTAGCGGAAGCGAAGGCTAATGCAGAGGCTCGAGGACTCACTAATGTTAATTTTGTACAAGCAGACCTGATGACACTGGAGGGAGTTGACATTCCTCCAGGAGGGTTTGATGTTATCTATTCGTCTGGCGTATTACACCATTTGGCAGACCCTCAAGTCGGTCTAAATAACTTAGCCAGTATTCTCGCTCCACACGGAGTTATCTCTTTAATGCTCTATGGCAGTTTTGGTCGACAAGCCCTATACCGACTAATTGAAGGAATCGATATTATCTCTTCTAGTGAAGATGAAATTGAGGATAGATTACCACTTGCAAGAGCATTGACAGAGGAAGCCGATAACACCATTTTTAAAGGCAACTATTGGCAAGGTACCTATAGAAACCCCGATATAGAGTTTGTCGATACTTGCCTAAATGTCAATGAAGTGAGTTACGATATCGCTTCCCTATGGAAGTTCATTGATAGCGCGAAAATGAAGTTTGTTCGTTGGGTCGATCCTGATGTCTGGTCAGTAGATAAACGTTTTAACGACCCAGTGCTATTAGCAAGACTTAGGGAGTTGAGCGAGTTTGAACAATATCAAGTAATTGAAAGATTATTCGAAATCCCAAAATTAGAGCTCATTATATGTAAAGCCGATAATGCTGCAGCTGAGACGGTAAATATAGATAAGATAGAATCCAGTCAATTTGCAGTAAATCCTGAAGCTTCATTTTCAGTGGAAAAAAGGAACTTAAACCAGTCTCAAAGGATCGAGTGCCTCAGCTATAAGATTAGGCACAGCAAGAATCAGTCGGTTACCGATCCCCTATTAGCACAAATAATATTGCTTCTTAGTGAACAGACAACATGTTTCACGGGTAGCGAGATCATCAGTGTGTTGAGTCAGAATGGCGCAGATAAAAACTCAGCTATCGAATTAATATACGAGTTGCTTGAGAAAGAGATTATTTTCATTCCCTAACGATGCTCTGAAGGTAGAAGCCACACTTCTACCTTCAGATATCAACGGCTGGCATACTTTCAGTTATTGAAAGCCTATCAATTTATCTAATACAACCAAGATAAATGGTGCGTCAATGTGCCACTATCTCGGCCAACGGCCTAAGGTACAACGGTCATTGCTGCCAAAGTCCCTGACTGTCGACACCGATTCATAACCCAATTCTATCATCTTATTTCGTACAGTAATGGCTTGACCAAATCCGTGTTCCAACAGTAAATATCCACCGGGTGCTAAATAGTCTCTCGCGCAATCGGCAATATGAAATAGATCGGCGTAACCATGCTCACCTGCAGTTAATGCACTTTGCGGCTCGAACCTAACATCCCCTTGAGAAAGATGTTCATCCTCTTCATCGATATAGGGAGGGTTAGAGACAATTAGGTTAAAGTCATATTGAGTGATGGCGTCAAACCAATCACTTTGCAAAATATTCACCTGCGGCAGCTTTAAGTTGTCTCTATTGGCTTTGGCTAATGCGACAGCTTCACCCACCTTGTCTACAGCGGTTATTTGCCAGGTATTGCGTTCAAATGCCAACGAAAGTGCAATCGCCCCAGTACCTGTGCCCAAATCAAGCACCTTTGAATTATCTGCTAGTGGCAGATTAAGTGCTGTTTCGACCAAAATTTCGGTATCTGGACGGGGGATCAGAGTGGTGGGGTTGACCATAAAAGGTAACGACCAAAACTCACGCTCACCCACAATATGCGCAATAGGCGTACCTATGGCGCGCCGCTGAACCATCTGTTTGTAGGTAGTTACCTGCTCAGAGGTTAGACGTTCATCGGGCCAAGTATAAAGATAACTGCGCTGCTTATGAATGATATGCAATAACATCACTTCAGCATCAAGCTTAGCGGTATCAGAGATCTCAACAAGTTGAGATGAAGCCCACGCAAGGGCTTCAGCTAAAGTCTGGTACAAAGAGTATCCTTAAAAGCTTTGTCAGCAGATTTGATAAAGATTAATCTTCGCCCAATGCTGCTAACATATCTGCTTGGTTTTCCTGCATGAGCGGCTCAATAATCGCGTTAAGATCGCCTTCCATTACTTCATTTAGGCGATAAAGGGTCAAATTGATGCGATGTTCGCTAACACGACCTTGTGGGTAGTTATAGGTGCGAATACGCTCAGAGCGATCCCCACTAGCCACTAAGCTACGGCGAGTCGTTTCCTCTTCGCTACGACGTTTCTCATCTTCAACAGCTTGAATACGCGCAGCCAGAACACTCATGGCTTGGGCACGGTTTTTGTGTTGTGAACGTTGATCTTGGCATTCAACAATGATGCCTGATGGAATATGCGTAATACGAATAGCCGAGTCGGTTTTGTTAACGTGCTGTCCACCCGCACCCGATGCGCGGAATGTATCGACCTTTAGATCGGCAGGATTAATTGAAATCGCTTCGGCTTCAGGAACTTCAGGCATAACAACCACGGTACAAGCAGAGGTATGCACCCTGCCCTGAGATTCAGTTTCTGGTACACGTTGTACACGATGTCCACCAGATTCAAATTTCAATTTACCAAAAACACCTTCGCCAGAAACCTTAACAATGATCTCTTTAAAGCCGCCATGCTCACCTTCATTAAGTGTCATGACTTCTACTTGCCAGCGATTAGCTTCGCAATAACGGCTATACATGCGGTATAGATCACCGGCAAAGATAGCCGCTTCATCACCGCCCGCACCAGCGCGGATTTCGAGGAAGGCGTTGTTATCGTCTTTAGGATCTTTAGGAAGCAGCAGAATTTGCAACTCAGCTTCGAGGGTTTCTAAAGTGGCTTTAGCCTCTTTTATCTCCTCTTGCGCCATCTCTTTAAGATCTGGGTCATCTTCGCTTAGCATCTCTTTTGCTGACTCAATATCCTTTTCAGCCTGCTGATAGGCTTTAAACGTCCTGACGACATCTTCGAGTTGAGAGTACTCTTTGGAAAGAGCGCGAAAACGCTCCTGATCGGCAATGATGCTCGCATCACTTAACAGCGCCAAAACTTCTTCATTACGCTCAAGCAAGCCTTCGAGCTTGCGAATAACACTGTCCTTCATTCCAACGCTAACCTTAGTCTTTATCTAGTCCAAGCGCTGTACGTAACTGCCCTATGCTGTTTAGGTCACCTCGGCGACTAGCAGCGGTAAGAGCCTGAGTGGGCGCATGGATCAATTTATTGGTCAGTTTATTGGCCAATTCGAGGATCAGCTGTTCGCTATCTCCGCCTTGGGCTAACTTATTGATCGCTCGCTCAACCAGCTCATCTTTTATCGCCATACTTTGGGTGCGATATTCACGGATACTATCCACCGACTCTAGTGAGCGGATCCACTCCATGAACAGATGAGATTCCTCTTCAACAATTACTTCAGCTTGCTCGGCAGCCTCTCGTCTGGAGGCCATATTTTGTTCAATAATGCTTTGCAGGTCGTCAACCGTGTAAAGGAAGGCATCATCAAGATCCCCCACTTCAGCTTCAATATCTCTAGGAACTGCTATATCAACCAATAACATAGGTTGATGACGACGCTGTTTCAGCGCTTTTTCTACCATGCCTTTACCAAGTATTGGTAGTGGGCTGGCGGTAGAGGATATCACGATATCAGCTTTAGGGAGATACTCTGGTATCTGTTCTAGCGTAATTGCTGTTGCGCCAAACTCTTCACACATAGCTTCGGCACGTGAAATGGTGCGGTTGGCAACAATCATTGAGTCAACGCCATTATCCTTTAAATGACGAGCAACAAGCTCTATGGTCTCACCCGCACCAATAAGCAACACCTTTGTCGCACTGATTGCTGAGAAGATATGCTTAGCCATGCTGACAGCCGCAAAGGCAACCGAAACAGCTGCAGCGCCAATTTCGGTCTCTGTACGAACCTTTTTCGCTACCGAAAAGGTATTTTGAAACAGACGATCTATCGTTACAGCAACCGTACCCGCCTCTTTTGCTTTAACAAAAGACTGCTTCACCTGACCAAGAATTTGCGGTTCACCCAAGATAAGAGAGTCCAGCCCCGCTGATACGCGCATCAGATGCCGCACCACCTCTTGCCCCTTATATTTATAAAGGCACGGCAAGACATCTTCATGAGAAAGTTGATGATAATCCTCCAACCATTGAATAACCTCCTCCTCTTCACCCGTATTACAGTAAAGTTCGGTACGATTACAGGTTGAGACGATCACTGCTTCACCAGTCTTAGTGCGGCTGGCAAGGCTTTTCATCGCATCATGAATTTTATCAGGCGCAAACGCTACTTTTTCGCGTAGGTCTACGGTGGCTGTTTTATGATTAATACCGATTGCTACAAGGCTCATCTGACTCTTTCTGGTCTCTAGGCATCTCACTTATTGGCAGCTATTCTACTGAATTGAGCCAACTAAAAACAGAATACGCTTAACAAAACCGAATAATAATCTCGTTTGTTACTTATTTTTCCAATTAAACAAGGCCATTAAAGCCATAAAATTTGTTACTAATGAAAATTAGCCATTGCTAACCCTAGCCTAGGCTGGCAGGAAATTTGTCAAATAGCATTGGTATTTAGAAACAGCCCTCGTATGATATGGACTAGGTACTTCAGCAATAGATGAATAATTTGAACTACTTCACAAAAATCATCCTCACTTTACCCCTACTTTCGAGCTTACTGCTTGGTGGTTGTGTCAGCAGACCCGATATAAACTTGATTCCTGTTAACGTAAACAGTATCGAGAGAGCAAAAGCTTGGGAGATGCAGGGCAAACTAGCCATCAAAACAGCGGAGGATAAATATAGTACTAACCTCTATTGGCTCCATACTGAATACAGTAATGAGCTTAGACTCACGACCATGCTCGGCACTACAGTAATGTCGCTAACCAGTGACACCAATGGAGCTAAGCTTGAACTTGATGGAAAAACCTATCGAGATGACGAGCCAGAACAGTTACTTAAGCGGCTGACAGGTTGGTCTATTCCTATTGATACCCTGCCGAGATGGATAACCGGACAGATATCGGCGACAGATCAAGTGATCAGCAGAGATGAGCAGCATAGACCGTTAACGGTACAGTCTCATTTGGGAACCACTCCTTGGCAGGTGACATTCAAAAGCTGGCAAACGCAAAGCGGAGCGCCGTTACCTAAGCTACTTGAGCTTACCCGAGAAGATATTCGTTTAAAAATTCAGATTAATCAGTGGCAAGCTCTCGCCGAAAGCGTCGCTATATCACCAGAGACACCAGAGAAACCCAATGAGCAATAATATTTCACGAGCCTGGCCTGCGCCAGCGAAGCTGAATCTGTTTCTGCATATTAATGGCCGTCGCACCGATGGTTATCATGAACTGCAAACCCTGTTTCAATTTGTCGACCATTGCGACCTGCTGGATTTTGCCGTCAATAAAAGTGGCGAAATCACATTACATTCTAATATTGGTGATGTTGTTGCAAATAGCGATAACTTAATTCTGAAAGCCGCAAAATCATTACAACAACGATCAGCAACCTCTTTTGGTGCAGAGATATGGCTTGACAAAAAATTGCCTATGGGTGGTGGAATTGGGGGCGGTTCATCGGACGCAGCAACAACATTAGTTGCGCTTAATCATTTATGGAATACCCAATTATCCCTGCAAGAACTCGCTGAAATCGGGTTATCTTTAGGCGCTGATGTTCCTGTTTTTATTAATGGTTTATCGGCATTTGCAGAGGGAGTCGGCGAGAAGCTTATTACCGTTGACGTCCCCGAACCTTGGTATCTTGTACTCACTCCAGATGTGCACATTTCTACAGCAGAAGTGTTTCAAGATCCACAATTACCAAGAGATACCCCTAAGCTAACTTTAGTTGATTTAATGAGCAATGATTGGCACAACGACTGCCAACAACTGGTCGCAGCTCGCCACCCCCAAGTTGCCAAAGCGTTAGCGTGGCTGATAGAATATGCGCCGTCGAGAATGACTGGAACCGGAGCATGCGTTTTCGGATCATTCGATACTCGCGAACAAGCAGAGCAAGTTTTTGCCCAAATGCCTGCCGATATGAGCGGTTTTATCGCGAAAGGGACAAATAAATCACCACTAATGCTACGCTTAGCGCAGTGTTAAAATCATGCGGGATAAGGCTACTTTCATCCCGGCCATTACAATGAAGCATACGCCTGAGGTTCATACAGTGCCTGACATTAAACTATTTGCTGGTAACGCAACACCTAGTCTCGCAAAGAAGATAGCGGATCGTCTATTTTGTAAACTTGGAGACGCAGAGGTTGGCGTTTTCAGCGACGGTGAAATCAGTGTCCAGATTAACGAAAATGTACGTGGGGCGGATGTATTTATCATTCAATCTACTTGTGCACCTACTAACGATAACCTAATGGAACTTATCGTTATGGTTGATGCGTTACGCCGCGCATCTGCTGGCCGTATTACTGCGGTTATTCCTTATTTTGGTTACGCACGTCAAGATCGTCGCGTGCGTAGCGCTCGTGTACCTATCACGGCAAAAGTTGTTGCCGATTTCTTATCAAGTGTTGGCGTTGACCGCGTACTAACTTGTGACCTTCATGCAGAGCAAATCCAAGGCTTCTTCGATGTGCCTGTTGATAACGTATTTGGTAGCCCAGTACTGTTAGAAGATATGTTAGGCAAAGAGTTAGATAATCCTGTTGTGGTTTCTCCAGATATTGGTGGCGTAGTACGTGCTCGTGCCGTCGCTAAGCTACTTGATGATTCTGACTTAGCAATTATCGATAAGCGTCGTCCTCAAGCTAACGTAGCTCAAGTCATGCACATCATCGGTGATGTTCAAGGACGTGATTGCATTATCGTTGATGATATGATCGATACAGGTGGAACACTTTGTAAAGCCGCTGAAGCATTGAAAGAGCACGGTGCTAATCGTGTTTTTGCTTACGCGACTCACCCTGTATTCTCAGGTAATGCGGCTAAAAACATTGCAGAGTCGGTTATCGATGAAGTGATCGTTACCGATACGATTCCGCTAAGTCCAGAAATTGCGGCATTAAGTAAGGTGACTCAGTTAACCATGTCTTCAGTTATGGCTGAAGCGATTCGCCGTGTTAGCAATGAAGAATCTATCTCAGCAATGTTCAAGCATTAATATTTTAAATTAATGCCGACACGAGAAACGCACTCACAGAGTGCGTTTTTTTATGGCTTATTTTTATAGCTAAGCCACTAATATCAATCAGTATAAGAAAGTGATCGACTCAGCCTATTTTTGGCAACTCATTCACGGCGAATGGATGATGGAATGATGTTCCCTTGTGAGCCATTCAACGCCAAAGTAGCAAGGTAAAAAACATGCCTAACAGGCAATTTTAGCACTTTTGATGCTGTGTTAACGAGTTTTGGGAAGAACGACTATGCGCTTCATTCGTCGCAAACAACAAGGTCTTGTATACTCCCTACATACTTAACAAAAAGATACGGCCAAATGCGACTAAAGCTAATCCCAAAAAATGCCAAACCTTCATTCAAAGATCGCTCTTCAAATCCACTGAATAAACACAATCTCCCGTCCCGATTCAAACTCAAACTCAAACTCAAACACTAAAAATGAAACAGGCCTTCATTCGAAGGCCTGTTGGTATTTGTTAGTAATAAAAAATTTAACTAAGCCAAATAGGGCTTAACCAAATTCTCCATCATCTCGATATGTGCATCATCATCATTTAACGCAGGAATATAACGATAATGCTTACCGCCCGCGTCAGTAAATAGCGCACGGTTTTCATGCTCAATCTCTTCCAATGTCTCTAAACAATCTGCGCTAAAGGCGGGGCAAATAATCGCGATATCATCGACGCCTTCTTTCGCTAGAGACTGCAAGGTCGCATCGGTATATGGCTGTAACCACTTGGCTTTACCAAATCGAGATTGGAAAGTGGTGACATAATCACTCTCCTGTAAACCGAGCTTTTCAACCACTAAGCGAGTGGTTTTTTTACAGAAGCAGTAATAAGGATCGCCTAAGTGCAGATTTCTCTCAGGCATACCGTGATAGGAAAGAACCAGTTTTTTAGGCTTACCGTGCTGATCAAAATCACGCTGAATAGAATCAGCCAAAGCTGAAATATAATCAGCATTATCGTGATAAGTATTAATAAAGTGAACACTAGGTAAGTAACGCCAACTACGTAGCTCTTGGGTCAGCGCATCGAAAGCCGATGCTGTCGTTGGCGCCGCGAATTGTGGATATAAAGGCAGTACCACCAGCTTGTCAGTGCCTTGTTGATGCAGGCGATTAACAGTGTCTTTGACACTGGGTTCACCGTAGCGCATACAAAACTCGACGTTGACACTATCGCCCTGCTCGCTAAAACGCTTAGCTAACTTTGCCGTCTGCTTTTGAGTGATCTCCATCAAAGGGGAACCTGACTCACCCCAGATCTGTTGATATAACGCCGCAGATTTTGCTGGGCGAACACGCAAAATAATCCCGTGCAGTATTACCATCCACACCAATTTGGGGATCTCTACCACGCGAGGATCGGCTAGGAATTCGGCCAAATAGCGGCGAACCGCCGATGTTGTAGGCGCGCTAGGAGTCCCTAGATTCATCAGTAACACGGTGGTTTTTGAACGCGGTTGATGCCCCTGCTCTTTGGTTAAACCTGTAAATTTTGCCAATTTAACTCCCTGCTTATTAAATTTTTATAATAGTTTTTCAATCGCTTCAATCAACGCGCTATCATTGGGCTTTACATTCGATGAAAACCTTTGGATCTGTTTACCATCGGCGCTAACGAGGTATTTATTAAAATTCCAGTTCGGTTCACGAGTCTCTGCAGATAAATGTTTAAAAGGCTGCTGAGCCAATTCGCCAGTTACAACACCCGTGGCGGCCATAGTGAAGGTTACACCATAATTGATGTAACAAACATCGGCAGTTTTCACCTCTTGTGCTTCTTCTTGGTTAAAGTCGTTTGATGGAAAACCTAACACGACTAACCCGTCATCTTTATATTTTTGATGAAGTTTTTCTAAGCCTTTAAACTGCGGTGTATAACCACAGTGGCTGGCCGTGTTCACAATTAACACCGGCTTACCTTGAGTCAGCTGACATAAATCCAGCTGCTGCTCAGAATGTAATTTACGCACCTTTACATCTAGAAAATCGGCACATTGCTTTGCGTTTACCGCACTAGAAATAACACCGCAACTGACTAATAATACTCCCAAATAAACAGATTTCATCTTCAGTTCTCTTATATTAATTAAGGGTAGACTGGATATACGTCCCGTAAACAAACTAAGATCAACAATTACGAGCAATAAAAAACCGATAACATACAATGCTATCGGTTTTTCTTGGTCAAAACTTAATCGAGATCTAAGGTCACCCCTTCCATAAAGCCCGAGCTTGCGCCTTCTTTACTCTGCAATTTAATCATTAAGCGTAGATCATTTGGAGAATCAGCATAGTGCAGTGCGTCTGCATAACTAATCTCATTCTCTGAATAAAGCTTAAGCAAAGCCTGATCGAATGTCTGCATCCCCTGCTCATTAGATTTAGCCATCGTTTCTTTTAGCAGGTGCAGCTCATTTTTCTGAATAAGACTGGCAATACGAGGCGTATTGATCAATACCTCAATGGCGGCTCGTCGACCGCTGCCATCACTCTTGGGTACCAGTTGTTGCGCAACAATACCACGCAGATTGAGCGACAGATCGAATAACAGCTGTTGATGCTTACTCTCAGGCACCAAGTGCATAATACGATCTAACGCTTGGTTAGCATTGTTGGCATGCAAAGTTGCCATACACAAATGCCCAGTCTCGGCAAATGACAACGCGAACTCCATAGTTTCTTGACTACGGATCTCACCAATCAAAATCACATCTGGAGCTTGGCGTAGCGAACTCTTGAGCGCTGCATCAAACGACTCGGTATCAATACCCACTTCGCGCTGAGTAATAATGCTCTTGCGATGATTGTGAACAAATTCGACTGGGTCTTCGATGGTTAAAATATGTCCACGAGCATGGGCATTACGATAACCCACTAGCGCCGCAAGCGAAGTAGATTTACCGGTACCCGTACCACCCACCATGATGATCAAGCCACGTTTACTCATGACCAGATCTTTTAGTATAGGGGGTAACTTTAAATCTTCGACTTCCGGAATTTGAGTTTCTATTCGACGCATGACGCAGCCAGGAGACTCACGCTGCCAAAAGGCACTCACACGAAAACGTCCCAGATCTTTAGCGGCAAACGCAAAGTTACATTCACGGCTTTCATGGAACTCTTTACGCTGAGCCTCTGTCATTAACGATTCAACAAACTCTAACGATTGCTCTGGGGTAAACGGATTCTCCCCTAACGGTCTCACCTCGCCATCGATTTTGGCACTCGGTGGAAACCCAGCGGTAATAAACAGATCCGATGCTTTACGATCTATCATTACTTTTAAAAATGGACGAACTTCCATAAGCAAACCTTACTTAGAAACTAGCATTCTTATTCGAACTCTTAGACATCGCATCTTCGCGAGTGATAAGGCCTCGATTAACCAAATTTTGTAAACATTGATCGAGTGTCTGCATTCCATGCGCCATACCGGTCTGAATTGCCGAGTACATCTGCGCCACCTTATCTTCGCGAATCAGGTTACGGATAGCAGGCGTTCCCATCATGATCTCATGTGCGGCAACACGGCCGCCGCCCACTTTCTTGATAAGGGTTTGCGAGATAACCGCTTGCAGTGATTCAGATAACATGGTTCTGACCATGCTTTTTTCACCTTCGGGGAAAACGTCGACTACACGGTCAATGGTTTTCGCCGCCGAGGTGGTATGTAAGGTACCAAAGACTAAGTGACCCGTTTCTGCCGCCGTCATCGCCAGTCTAATGGTTTCAAGGTCACGCATCTCACCCACAAGGATCACATCAGGATCTTCACGCAGCGCGCTTCTTAGTGCAGCATTAAAGCTGTGAGTATGACGATGTACTTCCCGTTGGTTAATCAAACATTGTTTGTTTTGGTGGACAAATTCGATAGGGTCTTCAATGGTCAAAATATGGTCATGGCGATTCTCGTTCACATAATCGACCATCCCCGCCAAGGTGGTACTCTTACCCGATCCCGTTGGGCCCGTAACCAGCACTAGTCCACGAGGGAAACTAGCGATTTTTTTGAAAATTTCTGGCGCTCCCAGTTTCTCGAGACTCAAGATCTCACTTGGAATCGTACGAAATACCGCGGCGGCACCGCGAGACTGGTTAAAAGCATTAACACGAAAACGGGCTAAATTAGGCACTTCGAACGAGAAATCGATCTCAAGATGTTCCTCAAAATCTTTGCGCTGCTTATCATTCATGATGTCATAAACGAGACTATGCACACCTTGATGATCTAATGCAGGCAGATTAATCTTTCTGACCTCACCATCTACACGTATCATTGGAGATACTCCCGCAGAAAGGTGTAGATCTGACGCATTGTGCTTTACACTAAAGGCAAGTAACTCTGTGATTTCCATAGTATGGGATATCCATTCAACCAAAAACTTACATCATGACAACAATAGCAGACAGACTGGCTAACGCCCACCAAAGAATCGCTCAAGCGGCGCAAAATTCATCACGTAATAGTAATGAAATTAAGCTACTGGCGGTGAGTAAAACTAAGCCTAATACTCAAATAATAGCTGCATATGAAGCTGGGCAGCGTCTTTTTGGTGAAAACTATGTTCAAGAGGGTGAATCAAAGATAATTGCACTAAAACCTAACTACCCTGACATCGAATGGCATTTCATTGGCCCATTGCAGTCAAATAAGAGTAGAACCATCGCTGAGCATTTTGACTGGATGCATACCCTAAACCGAGAGAAGCTAGCAAAAAGGCTTAATGAACAAAGGCCCGCTCATCTTAAGCCTCTCAATGTTTGTATTCAGGTCAATATTAGTGAAGAGGAGACAAAATCTGGCATTCACCCAGATGAAGTGCACGCATTAGCTGCCATCATTGAATCGTTACCCCGTTTGCGTTTGCGCGGCCTGATGACGATTCCCACCGCAACGGATGATGTCGCACTTCAACATAAGGAACTCGATAAAATGCAGCAGGTTTACCAGACGTTAAAACAAGATTATCCAACACTTGATACCCTATCCATGGGGATGAGTAACGATCTAGAAGTTGCCATTGCTGCAGGTTCAACCATGGTCAGAATTGGCAGTGCCATTTTTGGTGAGCGCGAATACACTCACAATCAGGCGGTTTAACGCCTTGTTTTTACGCTGTCAGCCCTAATATAGATACAACTGCCTTAAGATAGAAAATAGACTGAGAACCCTATGACACAGAAGAAAATATGCTTTATCGGTGCAGGTAATATGACCCGCAGTATCACCAATGGCTTAGTCAAAAGTGGCTATGCGCCAGAGCTTATCCATGCCACTAATCCCAGTGAAGCTAAGCTTACCGCACTGCATCAAGAGCTGGGGATTCAAGTGTCCCATGACAACCTAAAGGCAACCGAAGAGGCTGATGTCGTCGTACTAGCGGTAAAACCTCAACTGATGGAACAAGTTTGTCAGCAACTGAGTCAGCTCGACTTATCGCAGAAATTGATTGTAACTATAGCCGCTGGCGTAACTGCTAAGCGCTACCATGACTTTTTTAAGCAGCCCATAAAACTCATCAGAACCATGCCCAATACGCCAACACAGATTGGTTATGGCATGACAGGACTTTACGCCGAGCCATCAGTATCTGATGCCGATAAGGCCCTTTGTGAGCAGATCATGAAAAGCGGCGGCGAAGTGGTGTGGGTTTCAAAAGAGGATGAACTGAATCAAGTTATTGCATTAGCAGGTAGCTCTCCCGCCTATTTTTTCCTTATGATGGAGGCTATGATTGACAGTGCTAAACAAGATGGTGTCGATGAGTCGGTGGCACGAGCGTTAGTGCAGCAAGCGGCCCTCGGGGCGGCACAAATGGTAAAACACAATACGAATTTATCGGCGCGGCAACTCAGAGAAAACGTCACCTCAAAAGGGGGAACAACAGCTCAAGCCGTTGCCGCATTTGAACAAGCTGACTTAAGGGGCATAGTTCGAGGCGCAATGCACGACTGTATCGCTCGCGCTGAAGAGATGGCTAAACAATTTTAATTTGAATTTTTCGATAATAGTTAAGTAGAGAAACCCAATGAACGCATTAAGCTTTTTAGTGAATACCGTATTTGACCTGTACCTAATGGTGGTCATTATTCGCATCTGGCTGCAGCTCGCCCGTGCAGACTTTTATAACCCGTTTAGCCAATTTGTCGTTAAGGCAACCCACCCTATCGTTGCACCTATGCGTCGAGTATTACCTGCAATGGGCGGATTGGACACAGCGTCAGTGGTTCTAGCGTTGTTAGTGGTGATCACTAAGTTTGTGGTGTTAAGCCTGATCGCAGGTGCAGCCATAAGTGTCCCTGCAATCCTGTTAATCTCTGTGGTATCGGTATTTAAACAGGCTGGGGTTCTACTGTTTTGGATGTTGATTATACGTGCAATTTTAAGTTGGGTCAGTCAAGGCCATAACCCAATAGAAATGGTCATGGGCCAGCTAACCGAACCTTTACTGGCACCAATCCGCCGAATTCTTCCACCTATGGGTGGTTTAGATCTATCATTATTAGTCATGATGATTATTTTAAACTTCCTCAATATATTGCTATCACAATACGTGCCGTTTTGGGCCAATGTTTAATGGGTCCAGTGACACAGCTACGAGGTGATCTGTTACTTAAACTATATATACAGCCTAAAGCCAGCCGGGACCAGATTGTCGGTCCCCACGGCGACGAGCTAAAAGTCGCGATCACCGCGCCGCCTGTCGATGGCAAAGCTAATGCCCATCTCAGCAAATATCTAGCAAAACAGTTTAAAGTCCCTAAAGGCAGCATTGTCATCGAGAAAGGGGAACTTGACAGACATAAACAAGTTAGGATCATCGCGCCTAAGTTGTTACCAGCAGAGATCTGTGCATTACTCTAAGCAATATTGTAAGCAAATAACTCTACAAACCACATAGTTAAATGATAGTAGCTATACTAAAACCTAATATTTAGACGCTAGGAGTTAACACCATGTTCCGTCCCTTATTTTTCGGTCTACTTCTCTCACTAGGAATAGCTGCTAACGCTTTTGCCGAACAGAAACAGAGTGTAGGCAATTATGATATTCACTATGTCGCCTTAGGCAGTACGTTTATTACCCCAACGATTGCCAAGTCCTATGGGATCCAGCGCAGCAGTTATACTGGACTGGTTAATATCTCAGTTTTAGATAAAAGCGTTGAGGGTAACCCTGCGATCCCTGTAGAAATCTCTGGCATTGCAAATAATCTACTCGATGCACGTATCGACTTAGTTTTTAGAGAGATCCGTGAAGGCGATGCGATTTACTATATTGCAGAGGTTCCCTATCGAGATGACCAAGAGATAAATTTTCAAATCGCAATAAAATATGGCAAGACCCTTAATACACAATTGAAGTTTAAACAGAAATTTTATGTCGATTAATCCATGAATCAATAATCTCCCTTCACCTGTGTTCTTTTAACTAACAGACAAAGCGCACAGGTTAACTCTCCACTACCGTTTCAACGTCAGCTTGGGTATCATTGCGCCCATAATATCTCCCTCAAGAGTTAATGCCTCATATGAACAAAATAGTATTGGCCAGTGGCAACAAAGGTAAGCTAAAAGAGTTTTCAGAGATCTTGTCTGAATTTGGTATTGAAGTTCTTCCACAAAGCCAGTTTAACGTCGAAGAGGTTCCAGAGACAGGAACCACCTTTGTAGAAAACTCGATTATTAAAGCTCGTCACGCCGCTAAAGTCACTGGACTTGCCGCGATTGCCGATGACTCAGGTTTAGAGGTCGATCTCCTCGGTGGTGCACCAGGTATCTATTCTGCACGCTATGCTGGCGAAAATGCCAAAGATACCGATAACTTCAACAAACTACTCGACGCATTAAAAGATGAACCGGTGCAACGTAGTGCCCGCTTTCAATGTATTTTAGTCTATATGCGTCACGCCGACGATCCGACTCCAGTGATCTGCCAAGCATCTTGGGAAGGCAAAATTGGCTTCGAACCTAAAGGCGACAATGGCCATGGTTACGATCCTGTTTTCATTCCTGAGGGTCATCAATGCAGCGCAGCAGAACTAAGCAGCGAAGAAAAAAATGCGTTAAGCCATCGTGGTAAAGCGATGCAGTTGTTATTGACCGAACTTAAAGCTAAAGGCGTATTAGGTTAATGTTAACCCTTCCTCCGCTAAGCCTGTATATCCATATTCCTTGGTGCGTACAGAAGTGCCCCTATTGCGACTTTAACTCCCATGGACAAAATGGTGAGTTGCCTCAACAGCAGTATGTCGATGCCCTACTCGCAGATTTAGCCAATGATTGCAGCTATATTCAAGGCCGTAAGCTGCATTCAATATTTATCGGCGGTGGCACACCATCACTATTTGATGCCAGTCAGATCAAAAGATTACTCGATGGTGTTCGGGAGCAAATCCCCTTTAAAGAGGATATAGAGATCACCATGGAAGCCAATCCTGGCACACTGGAACATGATGATTTTGCCGATTATCGAGCCGCTGGTGTGACTCGGTTATCGATCGGTGTACAGAGCTTCTCCAGCGATAAGCTAAACCTTCTGGGGCGTATTCACGATAAGAATGAAGCGGAAGTGGCTGCGATGAAGGCGAAACAGGCCAACTACAACAGCTTTAATCTCGATTTAATGCATGGATTACCCAATCAAAGCTTCGATGAAGCGATGAGCGATATCGAAACCGCTGCCGCACTCAATCCCCCCCATCTATCATGGTACCAACTGACCATTGAACCTAATACCCTGTTTCACTCTAAGCCACCTCAACTGCCTGATGATGAAGACTTGTGGCATATTTATGAACAAGGGCAAAAACGGTTAGCCGAACTTGGCTACCAGCAATATGAGATCTCGGCCTACGCCAAGCCGGGATACCAATGTCAGCATAACCTCAACTATTGGCAATTTGGCGACTACTTAGGAATAGGTTGTGGTGCCCATGGCAAGATAACCATTGAAGCCGAGCAGCGTATATACCGCACGGTAAAAATTAAACATCCTAAGGGATACCTAGCTGCATCCGATTATCTATTTGAAAAGACAGAAGTGGCCGAGGAAGACAGACCATTAGAGTATTTAATGAACCGACTTCGCCTTATGTCTCCAATTCCTAAACAGGAGTTTGAAGAGAGAACGGGACTCGCTAGCACTCTTCTCGACAAAGGGATGCTGCAAGCTCAGCAAAAAGGCCTGCTGCTAGTCGAAGATCAGCATTGGCGCCTAACGTCTAAGGGCAATATGTTCGTTAATGAGATTCTGTCGCAATTTTGCGACTGATCTTATCCCTGTAAAAATGACCAATTAAACTTTAATAGCCCTCTTTTTAGAGGGCTTTTTGAAACATTTTCTAACACTTAGATCCAATAATTTAACGCTAGCTTTATTAGGATAACTCATTCGGCAATCCCCTAATAACTAGAAGATTAATTATGTCTATAAAAACAAAAACAACACTGATCGCCTTAGCCCTTTCAAGTATTTTATCAGGTTCAGTTTACGCTAAGCAGGTACCTCAATCTCTACTTAGTCCTCAAGAGCCAAGAGTTCAAGTGAGTGAACAAGAATCAAAAAAAGCCAATCAGCTATTCGAATCGATATTCATGGAAAATGTGATGACAAGTCCGATCAGACAAACACATTTAGGCATTAAAACCGATTACGACAAATGGGATGAACGTGGCAAAAAAGCCGATAAACAAATGCTAGAGCGTAACAAAAAGCATCTTGCCCAATTAAAGCAACTCAAACGTGAAAAGCTTGATGTCCAAACCAAACTTAGTTACGACCTATTGACGCAAAAGCTTGAAAACGGCATTGCTGATCACAAATGGCGTTTATACAACTATCCAGTGAATCAGATGTATGGTGGCCACTCGATGGTTGCCTCTTTTCTAATCAACCAACACCAAATTAGCGATTTAGCCGATGCCAAAGCCTATATTAGTCGCTTAAATGGCGTGCCCAAATATCTTGAGCAATTACAAGATGCCCTCGAAGAGCGCGCTCAGGTAGGGATCATCGCGCCCAAGTTTGTGTTTGCACACGTATTGTCCGATAGCCGAAACATCATTAATGGCGCCCCATTTAATGGGCAGGCCGACAGTGCTTTGTGGGCAGACTTTCAACGAAAAGTGGCCAAACTAGAAATTGATGCAGAGCAGAAGAATCAGCTCCTATTCGACGCCAAAACCGCACTCACTACTCAAGTCAAACCCGCATACGATAGCCTTATTAGCTACATCATCACCCTGGAAAAACGCGCTGATAATAAAGACGGGGTATGGAAGTTTAAAGATGGCGAAGCGTTTTACAACAATGCGCTTGCCAGAACCACAACAACCCATATGACGGCCGATGAGATCCATCTATTAGGATTGTCCGAGGTCGATCGCATCCACCAAGAGATGCGAGCCATCATGAAGAAAGTGGGTTTCGAAGGTGATCTACAAGCCTTCTTTAAGTTTATGCGAGAAGATAAACAGTTCTATTATCCAGATACTGAAGCTGGCCGCGAAGCCTATCTCAATGACGCCACGGGCCTAATAGATAACATCTCAGAACGTCTGGATGAGGTATTTAATGTCAAACCTAAAGCGCCGATGATCGTCAAGCGCGTGGAAGCATTTAGAGAAAAGTCAGCAGGCAAAGCCTTTTACAATCAACCATCGCCAGATGGCAGTCGCCCAGGAACCTATTACGCTAACCTTTATGATATGGAAGCCATGCCCAAATACCAGATGGAAGCGTTAGCCTACCATGAAGGAACTCCTGGGCATCATATGCAAATTGCCATAGCACAAGAATTAGACGGTGTTCCTCAATTTAGGAAGTTCGGCGGGTACACCGCTTATATTGAAGGTTGGGGATTATACAGTGAATATTTTCCTAAAGAGATGGGGCTTTATAGCGACCCCTATTCTGATTTTGGTCGTCTGGCCATGGAATTGTGGCGCTCATGTCGCTTAGTTGTCGATACTGGCATACATGCTAAAAAGTGGACCCGTGAACAGGGGATCAACTACTACGTTAACAATACCCCCAATGCAAAATCCGATGCAGTAAAGATGGTAGAGCGACATATCGTTATGCCATCTCAAGCCACAGCATACAAAATTGGCATGTTAAAAATTATCGATATCAGAGAGAAAGCCAAACAGATAATGGGAGATAAGTTTGATATCCGTCAGTTCCATACTTTGCTATTAAAGAATGGCCCTTTACCACTTGATGTGCTTGAAACACAAATAATGGATTGGGCGAACGACGCATAGTGCTAACAAGAAATAGTGCTAACAACAAATAGTAGTCGGCACTAAATAAGATAATGACCTCGTTCAACAATCTTGATCGGGGTCATTATCTACACGATTCAAGTAACTAAATACTCAAACGACTAGTCAGCGAACCAACTACCACGCGATCCCACGGTGATCACATCTCTAAGCTGGCGGACATAAATACGCAAAGAGCTATCGTCATTGACTAAAACATGTCTAACTGAACTCTATATAGAAAAGCCTTGAGCCGATACCCGAATACGTTTTTCAATCAGCTCTTTTGGCGGTTCAACCATACTTTGGCTTTGGCCCCGCTGCAAATAACTGACGACTATGCTAGAAGTCACATCAAAAGGTTCATCGATATGAAGAGTTTGGATTTGAATTCGGTCTCCGATAAAAGTGGTATCTGTTTGTTTAATTTCAGCGGTATCACTATTTAATAGGAATAGCCCTAAATACCAAAATACACCACTTCCCTGATTGGATACCGAGAAAGGAACGATAAATACCATTTCATTATCGCTACTAGGTAAATTTAAGGGTATGATTTTATAAAAGTCGACACCGACTACTCCATGCTCTGCACCATTTCGATATTGACCCGTTGCAAGGTGACGTTCTCCAATTGTGGTGACTTTAGTCAACGCGACTTTAGTGTCAGACTCCGGTAAGTCGATCTCCCAAAGATTGTCAGTTTGAAAGCTTAATAGCGTCAACATAACATTGTCACTGTCGAACTGAACATCAACCTCACCTCGGACATCATCTCGGACATCACCCCGGACATAGTGTTGAGTATCAGAGGTATTATCTTGAGTGAAATTAAAACGATAGATACCAGCAACGATAACCAGCGTCATCCAAATAACAATAAATAATAAGATTTTCCGCATCATGGATATCCCTTTACAACGATTAGGTGAGCAAGTTAGATGATTGAGGCGAATCGTTATTCTCGGATCGAGCATTTCGCGTCGCCAGACTTTATAAATCCATTTAGTCGTATATCGAAAAAATTCAATGCAGCATCGAGGGCGTTAAACTCACTATATACACAGATAACTGATTAAATAAGTATAGGATAACTATTCTTGAGAGAGATAATGGCGAGGCACTAGAGAAAGAGAATTGAAACACTCAGAAAAATCACCCCAGCAAGTAATTACTGGGGTAAACCACAACTAGGATGATGGTTTTAAGGCTAGCATTGTTTTAGTTCTTAAATCGCCGCCAGCATTGAATCAAGATTGCATAACGCAGACCTGTATAGCCGGATCACGAGGGGTCATTCCTAAACCGTCTATATTATTCAAGTCATCCCGAATCAACTGTCAACATTGTATTAAAATAAGAACAAACTTCAACGTGAATTGTTTCAACTATTAGCTCAGGCTAAATAAGCCATTGAAATTAGAATAAAAACAATTATAGCAACCCACTGATAATAAACAAAAAAACCTTCAAATATAAATTTAAAGGTTTTATAGTCCAAAAAACAAAACAATGTTTTCAAATTACTAACAACTGAAACGAAGCAACATCTTAAGTATTGTAGAATAAACAGGTTATTTATTAACCACGAGGTTACTTATCAACCATGAAGTTACTTATTAACCATAAAGTTATTTATCAACTAACAAAGAGATTTACTTACGCTGCGCATAAAGTGATGCATATTTAGCATCCCAATAAGGTGGTGTACCGATATGCTCTTTGATGAAATCAATGAACGCGCTCACTTTAGGTGCTAAATGCTTACGCCTTGGATAAACAGCTTGTAACGGCAGATGATGAGTCAATTGCCATTCGGGTAACAGTGGAACCAAAGTGCCTTGCTCGATCTCATCTTCTAGAAGATAACTCGCCAAATAAACCACACCTAAACCACTCACAGCAGCCGTTTTTAATGCTGGAGCATTGTCGACTCTGAAGTTACCCGCCACCCCAATTTCGCAGTAATCATCACCCTTCTTAAACTGCCAAACACTATGTTCATGCCATTCACCTTGATATACCAAGCAGTTATGATCTACCAACTTCTCTGGACGTTCTGGGTAGCCGTGCTTAGCAACATATTCAGGAGAGGCTGCAAGTAAAAACTGACACTTCATCAATGGTCTAGCAACCATACCCAAAGGAAGTTGCTCAGACATAGTTAGCAGTAAATCAAGGCCTTCGCTTACAACATCCACTTTATGGTCTAACAAGCTCACCTGCAGCTCTAACTCTGGATGTTTAGCCATAAAATCAGGCAATGCAGGAATAATATGCATAGTTCCGAAAGATTGAGAAATACCGACTTTTAATACACCACGAGTCGCATCATTAAGATTATGTACACTCGCTACGGCTTGCTCTGCATCTCTCAAAAGCTCCTCGCCTTGAGCATAAAGCAGTTGACCCGCTTCAGTTAAACTCAAGCTACGTGTCGTACGTTGGATCAACTGAACACCTAGTTTATGTTCAAGATCAGCAACCTGAGTACTAACCTTAGATTTAGAAATTCCCAATTTACGAGCAGCAGAGCTAAAGCTGCCAGCACGAGCAACATGAGTAAAAATGGCAATAGGTTCTAAAAGTTCTAACATTTAAATAGCCTTAAGGTGTTTGCGACCCTATAAATACTAATTATAAATCATAGAGATAAACCAATAAGATAGGGTTATTTCTTTGACAATTAAGAATAATCCAAATAGTAGAGTCAGACAGTTGCCTAGTGATTCAGACAAATTTGGCCCGCATTGTTATTGTTTTTTTACAAGTATACCAAAGATTTGCCCTTTGATTCTAATACCTATTTTTTTGTCACTATACACCCAATAGCAAAGCGGAAAAATAATCAAATAGTAGAAAATAAAAAAGCCCTATACCCAAGGAAAGTATAGGGAAGTTGCTGGTTGTTAAGATCCAACAAAGGGAGAAGTGTTAAAAGATAAAACTATTCAAGCAACTCTTGTTTAGCCACCTTCATTAGTGGGTATTTATCAAGCTGTGGGATTTCCTTGCGCAGCTGTGACTCTAAAACAACTAACTGTTGAAAATTATCACAAAGCTTGTCTGCACGATCCTCAAGATCTGCGGCCTGTTGCTCAATCTGAGCTTCAATATCTTTACCTACAGTATCCATTTTAACTGAGAAGGCTTGCATTTTTTCTTCGAAAGAATCGCCATCGCCATTCATCATCTCACTGCCTAGGGTCATCATCATGCTGCCAATAGAGCTTTGCACTAGCTGCTCCATCTCCTGCTCAAACTCTTTGCCAAAGGTGTCTTCTAAAGATGATTCAGTCGAACCAAGATAAAACCTATCACCATTTTGATAGGCGACAGTATCGATTCTGCTGCCCAGGCGATCCATCATCTCATCAATTTTCGCTCCGGTTACATCACCAAGCAAAGGCGTTAATGCCATACTGACGGCCGTCGATGCGATATCGACCGCATCATGAACTAGATCAATCACCTCAGGAAGCTGCTGAGAGACTTCATCGGCATACTGATTTACCAATTTTTGCTGGTTTGCATCTAAATTTACAGCAGCTCCATCGATGTAAAGCTGGCCAAGTTCAATACGATAAACTTCTTTTTTATCTTCGCTAATGATCAGCTTTTGAGGTTCAACTGCGACATCATAGTTGAGGCTAACCTCACACTGATTATTATCATGACCAAAAGAAAGACTGTTGTCTTTGTCACTCGCCCAAGCGGAGCTAGTGGTTGCGAGTACTAATGCAGTTAATCCCAAAGAAGCAGTTATCTTTTTCATTCCATTCATCCTTATCATTAATTCGTCGTATCTTAATATGGCTCACCAGAGCAATACGATATTGAATTAGCTAGATACAGATATCATGCCAAAAATAAAATAACTATTAAATTCAATAAGTAGAAGTGTAACTGGGTTAAAAGCAACCCGTCGGCATTAGCGATATAAACCAGTTGTTAGTAGATATCACTAACTTTTACAGATTAGAATATCGATCGTCCTAGGGATTGAGATAACAACTCAAGCGCAGCTGTACCCGCAAGTGAATTGCCATTCTTATCCAATTCAGGAGACCAAACACAGACACTCATGTCGCCGGGGATCACCGCAATAATTCCACCACCAACCCCACTCTTGCCAGGCATTCCGACCCGGTAAGCAAACTCGCCTGCACCATCATATAACCCAGATGTCGCCAGCAAAGCATTAAGTTTGCGAGTCTGCACTGGAGAAACAATCGTTTTACCTGATAAACTTTTACCACCATTGGCTAAATACAGCATAGCTTTCGACAGATCGGCGCAGCTCATTCTCATCGCACAATAATGAAAATAATTCTTTAGCACTTTATCGACATCATTATTAAAATTGCCAAAAGACTTCATCAAATAGGCTATAGCAGCATTACGAGCACTGTGTTCATACTCTGAGGCAGCGACATTTTTATCATATAAAATATGGGCGTTATCACTTAAGTTCCTAACGACCTCGAGCATACGATGTTTAGGCGCTCCTAATCGGCTTTGTAATAAGTCGGCGATAATCAAGGCACCCGCATTGATAAAAGGATTACGTGGCAGCCCTTTTTCTAATTCAATTTGCACTAATGAATTGAAAGATTGACCAGAAGGCTCCTTCCCTACACGAGACCATATTTCATGCTCTTCGTATAAAGTGAGCGCCACCGTGAGACTGAAAACCTTTGAGATACTCTGAATAGAAAAAGGCTCTAAATAATCACCAGCGCCAATAGTGGTACCATCGACGCTAGTGACAGCTATGGCTAATTTGTGTGGATCTACCTTAGCCAATGCGGGGATATAATTGGCAACTTTACCTTGACCAAGCAGGGGACGAACTTGCTCTATCACCTGCTCAAGTAATGCCTTATTTGGTGTTAGTTCCACCAAATATCGTACAACTCGCTGATCTCTACATTAGTGGTTGGTTGCTGTTTCCAGAAAGCGCTAACCGCTTCGCGATCTTCTTCGGTGCATTTACCAATAGCTTGAGTAGCGATGATCCCTTCCCACTCTTTATGTCCACCACCATGGAAGCCAAGCTTACGCACTTCAATCACTTCGGCAATAAACTGATCGACAATACTATCAATCTGCTCTTCAGAAACTGAATCGTTAAACGTCCAATTAACATCAAATCCAAACTCTTGAAACTCATCAATACGCAATTTTTTGCGAAGACGACGGCTACGTGTTGCCATGTTATTACCCCGTTAGTTCATTAAAATAGTTAATAAAAATAGTGACCCTAGCTAAACCGTAAAATCTATTCGCAGCGCTCGAACATCAGATCCCATACACCATGACCGAGACGATGACCGCGAGCTTCAAATTTCGTTAGCGGACGATGATCTGGACGCGGCACGAAATCACCATTTGCAGACTGATTCTTATAACCTGGCGCCGCACTCATCACTTCGAGCATGTGTTCACTGTAATTTTCCCAATCGGTGGCAAGATGAAATACACCACCGACTTTAAGGCTATTACGGATCATCTGTGCAAATTCAGGCTGCACGATACGACGCTTATGGTGACGCTTTTTATGCCATGGATCGGGAAAAAACAGCTGCACTCGAGCAAGCGAGGCGGGCGCAATACTGTTCTCTAACACTTCAATCGCATCATGATGGAAAACACGTAGATTGGTTACGCCCGCTTCAGCGGCATCAGCCAAACAAGCACCGACTCCCGGCTTGTGCACTTCGATACCGATAAAGTTGAGCTCTGGAGCGGCTTTAGCCATCTCAACTAAAGAGGCCCCCATGCCAAATCCTATCTCGAGAACCGTATCCGCTTCACGGCCAAAAACTTGAGTTAAATCCAATGGCTCGGGAGAATAATCTAGCCCCATTAGCGGCCACTGCTGTTCCATCGCAACCGCCTGCCCTTTTGTTAAACGCCCTTCTCGAAGAACAAAGCTTCTTACTTTACGAAGGTATTTACCCTCTTCATTAAACTCAGCGGTTGTAACGTCGCTCATTATTTCTAGCCTCTGTCTCTGCCATTAGTTGGCCATATAGCATCTAACGTAGCGACTGTTTAACTCATTAGTTAATGACACAGCCGAACTAGCAAGATCATGCACAATCTTGACACTAATATGATGGAATTTTAAAAAAGAAGGGCATTATCCAAAGTTAATGGAGCAGTGCAAGCCCTATTGTTGCCAAAGTATACCAATAAACGCTCTAGGTGCGAGCAAAGCTATGCTTTAAACCCTATTTAAGTTGAGAAAACATCAGCTGCTCTATACACTGAGCGCCATGAAAAAAGAGCAATTTCACCAGCGCATTGTTAACTGGTACGCCGAACATGGTCGCAAACACCTTCCTTGGCAGCAAAATAAGACCCCTTACAAAGTTTGGGTCTCAGAGATTATGTTGCAGCAGACCCAAGTCGCTACGGTTATCCCCTATTTCGACGCCTTTATGGCAAGGTTTCCAACCATTACCGTTTTAGCTGATGCACAGCAAGATGAAGTCCTGCACCATTGGACAGGGCTGGGTTACTACGCAAGAGCGAGAAACCTACATAAAAGTGCCCAGCTTATAGCCCGTGAATATGATGGACAATTTCCAACAGAATTTGACCAAGTGCTCGCCTTACCAGGTATAGGCCGCTCTACAGCCGGAGCCGTCTTGTCTCTATCTCTTGGCCAACACCACCCCATTTTAGACGGCAATGTAAAGCGAGTCCTCGCAAGACACGGCGCAATTGAAGGTTGGCCAGGTAAGAAACAGGTCGAAGAGCAATTATGGCAACTCACAGAGAGCTTAACGCCGCGAGACAATATCACCCATTACAATCAGGCCATGATGGATATTGGATCGAGTATTTGTACCCGCTCGAAACCTAAATGTGACCAATGCCCTGTCGCCATAGATTGTAAGGCGCAATTAATGGGAAGACAGACCGAATTCCCAGGGAAGAAACCCAAAAAGACGATTCCTGAAAAACAGGCATATATGTTGGTGATAAGAGACAGTGACCGGGTCATGATGGCCAAACGTCCACCCGCTGGAATTTGGGGGGGATTATGGTGTTTTCCACAATTTGGCACCATGTCAGAGCTTAACCAGTTTATTGAACAGCACGGAATGCAGCTAGATATCGATGAACCGCTAGCGAGCTTTAGACACACATTTAGTCATTTCCATTTAGACATCACCGCATTAACGGCAAAGATTAACCCCAGTAAAGCAGATCTGATCATGGAAGATGCTGCATCACTCTGGTATAACATAGCCAATCCCCCTAAAGTTGGTTTAGCCGCGGCAACAGAGCGGATCCTATCCAGCTTAGGTTCTGAATTTAATAAGGAGTAATCATGGCTCGTACAGTGAACTGCCAATATCTTAATAAAGAGGCAGATGGCCTAGCCTTTCAACTCTACCCAGGCGAATTGGGTAAGCGTATTTTCGACAACATCAGTCAAGAAGCATGGACTCTTTGGCAGTCGAAACAGACGATGCTTATCAACGAGAAAAAGCTCAACATGATGAACGTCGATGACCGCAAATTTTTGGAAGAGCAGATGGTCAATTTTCTATTTGAAGGAAAAGACGTTGAAATTGAAGGCTATGTGCCAGAGAAAGATGACCAATAGTCTCTCCAACAAGTTATAACTGAAAAACGACTTAAATAAAAAGCGCCATTAACGGCGCTTTTTATCTTTAATGCAAACTGGCAATTACTGACGAATGCCTTCGACAACCAGATCGAGTTTCACATGACTAGAGGCTGGACCTAAATCCATTTTGATATCGTAATCTTTCAAAGCAAATTCTGTGCTACCTATAAATCCAACGCGGTAGCCTCCCCATGGATCTTTGCCCTCTCCCACAAGATTGGCATCGATAGCCACATCTTTCGATACCCCATTTAGGGTTAGCAAACCATTAATCACAAACTTGCCATCGCCTTTATCTTCCACCGAAGTTGATTTAAATGTGGCTTGAGGAAACTTAGCCACATTTAAAAAATCTTCACTGCGAAGATGCTTATCTCGCTCGGCATGGTTAGAGTCTAAACTTGCCGTATTAATGGTGACATTAACCTTTGATGCGCCAATGTCGCCATTATCGAAACTAAAATCACCAGAAAAATCGTTAAAACGCCCCACGACAAAACTATAGCCTAGATGACTAACCTTAAATTGCACTGAAGCATGAGCTCCTTGAGTATCGATAACATAGTCGGCAGCATTTACCTGTCCAGCCATCAATAGTGCTCCAGCGATCACGCTGCTTAATAAACCCTTTTTCATTTTATCTCCTTAATAGTAACCATTCTGACTAATGTTGAATCTTTATCGATTACGTGATGCTTTATCGCCCCAAGCACATGTATACCCACTAAAGCAATTAGGCTATAAGCCAAATACTGATGGGTGACACCCGCTAAATCGGCTTGATCATTAAATAACGACCCTAGGCTAGGTAGCTCAAATAAACCAAATACCATAATGCCGCGCCCATCCGCCGTAGAGATCAAATAACCGCTGCACAAAATAGCGATGAGTAGCAGATACAGCAACGCATGAACTACTGCACCAAAGGTCTTCTCCCAAGCTTGATGCCCGGCCAGCCCTCTAGGTTTTGGGTTACTCCAACGCCAAAGCAATCGAGCTAATGTTGCCAGAAGCAATAGCACTCCAACACTCTTATGTAATTCTGGCGCTGTTTTATACCAACTACTGTAATAAGTTAAATCCACCATCCAATAACCCAAAGCAAACAACCCGACGACAACAACTGCTGAAACCCAGTGCAACAGGATACTCATTAAGCCAAAATGAGTTTCGGTATTCTTAAACATAGTCAGGCCCACTTATTCAGATCATATTTTCCTTTTAAACGATATTACGTTCGATTTTTAACGGTGAATATCGCGTAATTTAGCCAATTAAATTCGAATTATTAGAACTGTCATGATCTTTCGTGCACTTTAGGGAGTATTTTGGGGCTTTGGCCAGAGAAAGCTGCAATTTAACGACTCAATTTTAGATAGAAGCTTTAGCGAGAACTTTAGATAGAAGCTTTAGCGACAAACCAAGCAAACAAGCGTTATAAATGCGCTTGAGTATAGTCTTATCGCACTAAAAACCAGCTAACAAGATAAAAAACAGACATTTTGAGCATTAACTAGCCATGCAGTAAGATTTATCTAAAAAAGCACTTGCAGGATAAATATGACCGCTATATTATACGCGCACTCCAAACGACACGGGTTACATAAGACCTAGTTTGAAGTAGTTAACTAGACACTTAGTTTAGTTGCCCGAATAGCTCAGTCGGTAGAGCAGAGGATTGAAAATCCTCGTGTCCCTGGTTCGATTCCGGGTTCGGGCACCACTATTTAGCAGTACATTAGCTTTAAAAGTTAAGCCGGCATAGCTCAGTTGGTAGAGCAACTGACTTGTAATCAGTAGGTCCCGAGTTCGACTCTTGGTGCCGGCACCATATAAATTAGCCTCGACATTGTCGGGGCTTTTTTATGCCTGTAGTAGTTCAAAGTCCTCAATTAGTTAAGAGCAACGATTGCTTATCTTATCAAACTCAACAACGGTCTAGCCTTTGAGACTGAAATAGCCCTCTCAAGCCAATTCAAACCCTTGTCACATCAATATGAGATGAATTGCAAAGTAGCAGTTCCTTGGATAATACCAATTAGTATAATTCTACAAAAAAGGAGCCATAAGGCTCCTTCTTCATTTCAAGTTAGCGTTATTTCCAGCTTTTCATTTTATGCCCTTTAACCGCATAAAACAGAATAAACAGATAACAGGGTAACATCACCATATAACCGCCCTGCTGTCCGAGTGACGTTGCCGAACTCGTTAGCCCCCAAAATAGTGGACCGAAAGCACCACCAGCAATGCCCATCACCAACAACGCTGAACCAGTGCTAGTCAACCTTCCCATACCCGATAACGCTAGCGGCCACACCGCAGGCCAAACAATCGCATTGGCAAGACCAAGAAAAGCGATCATTAACAAGGTATCGGGTAACATGGCGCCACCAAACGGTACCAGCAGGGTATTTGCTATGGCGTAAGAGTTATTGTCGCCAAACAAAATCCCTAGGGTTAGTACAAGCCCTAGCATCGCAGAGATCATTAGCGCCTTGGGTTGAGAGATAAAACGCGGGATAGTCAAAATACCTAATGTGTAACCTAACACCATACAGATCATGGTATATGAGGTCATAACGCCGTAGTTTTCAACGCCCAATGACAGTGCAAAAGTACCTATGGTATCGCCAGCGATTACCTCAACGGCAACGTAGAAAAACAGCGCTACAACACCTAATACAAGGTTCGGATGAGACAGCGCTTCACGAGTATGACCTTTACCAGCGTCCGCTTCATCATCTTCATTTTCTAGCTCAGGCAAAGGAGACTTCTTCACTAAGATGGCTAAGAACCCGATAAACAGTGCCATTCCCATATAGGGATAAACTAAGCTATTGGCCATCTCATCGATTTGAACTTGAGTCAGCTCCATGCCGACGCGATCTTTAAAGCTATCTAGAATCAGTGCGGTGAATACTAACGGTGCAATAACGCCAGCACCTTTATTAAGGATACCCATTACGCTAACACGAGCAGCAGCGGATTCTTCAGGGCCAATACGCACCACATAAGGATTAACAGCGGTTTGCAACAAAGTCTGCCCAGTCCCCATCACCAATTGAGCAAAAAGAAACAGGACAAATATTTGGGTCTTAGCCGCGGGAATAAACAACAAGCCCGCCAGCATCATTATCCCCATGCCTAATGCCATACCCGTTTTATAACCGACTTTACGAATGACCCAAGCAGAAGGAAGCGCTGTAAATGTCACGGCAATATAAAAAGAGAAAAGGATGAGCGAAGCTTGAAAGGGGGAAAGTTGAAGGATCTGTTTAAGATAAGGCATCAGTGAGCCATTTAACCAAGTTGCAAACCCTAGAATAAAGAACAGTCCTGCGACAATCGCCATAGGGATCGCGCTACTGCGCTTACTTTCACTATTTAATGTCATTTCCATAAGCCTGTTTTCTTATAGTAATTAATATGTTGATACCAATTAAACTGGTACCGGCTCAATATTATGGTGGTACAGCTATTAAAGGCTCGACTCCAGAAACATTGGAATAGTTTGCCCCTTTGTTTCATCGATGTTAAAACATAAAACATAAAAAGACAACGCTGTCATTTTGTGTTTTATCAGAATAAATAGCTAACCTACCGATTTAGTTCACTAAAAGATAAGTCTCGATGTTTTAAAAATTAAACTTTAATGAAAATGCCACGTTTATACATCCAATACAGTAACAACCACTGCACCGTGAGCACCCCAATCGTTGCAGCAAACATCTGCATTGACCCAGGTAATGCATCAATAAGGCCACCAAAAAGACTCGCTGAAACGAATTGCCATTTAACAAGGCTTGAGGCTAGATAAATGATAATGGCATTACAACCTATAACGACAAATACAAAGGCAAAACGATGCAATCTGAGCACATCGACCAAGGCATAGAAAAGTCCCAAAAATATCAAGCTCCAGCCCGTAGTCACCAACACAAAGCTACTGGTCCATAGGTCCTTATTAACTGGAATAACCTCATTAGATAACCAACCTAATCCTAGTATGGCTATACCCACTAAAAATAGAATCCCTACCTTTGCCCACTCCCCTTTTGGGTGAGGATTAGCAATGAAGCGTCCTGTAAATACCCCTGCTAACGCATTAATAACCGCGGGAATGGTTGATAAGATTCCTTCTGGATCCGTTGCTCGACCTTGGTAACTAACGCCTGGTAGCAGCAGGCTATCCACATAAGCGTTGATTGAGCCTGCCATTGACAAGTCACCAGCACTTCCACCGGGAACTGGCACAAAAAGCTGGATAAAGGCATAACCAAACAGCAATACCATAGCAACGCCAATCTGAGTCTTTAAGCTTGTGTGCCAAACCAGCATCGCTGCAAAAAACCAAGCAAAGGCGATACGCCCGAGAACGCTCGCATAACGGATCTCATCGAGTGCTGCAGGAACTCCTGCTCCCCAACCATGATTATAAAGAACACCGAAAAAGAGTAATAACGCCAGACGCTTAAACGCGTGACGGTAGACAGGCAAGCGGGCCGTCAAAGGTAGCTTATCGAGCCGCTTAGGAGATAAACCCAATGCGACACCAGATAAGAAAATAAACAGCGGAAAAATCAAATCATAAAAAGTAAATCCATGCCACTGACTATGCTGCATCTGCGCAGCCGCAATCTTCCAGCCTTGCCATCCCGTCCAGGCCAATAAGCCGGCAAACAAAGCCTCGCCGCCGAGGATCCAAAACATATCGAATCCACGCAACGCATCGAGTGACATAAGCCGTGGTTTCACCGATTTTTTCAGGCTTGCTTCCATCTTGAGGTTTTCCGCCATACTAAGGTTACTGTTTTTGTTCTTATTCGTTTAGGTCGGTCAACTTGTGTCGTTATTAAGCCCTAAAAGCCTAACTTTAGGGGCTTAATAACAAAATGTGATGGGTTAAACCTGATATACCAATTTGCCACCAATATAAGTTCTGGTTACCTGTCGCTGCGAGTCAAGCAAGACCATATCCGCTTTATTTCCAACCTTAAGCGTTCCGCGAACACTATCTTGGCCAATAAACTGCGCAGGATAGAGTGAGGCCATACGCAGAGCCTCACTAAGCTCAAGCCCTAACATGCTAACGCTGTTGTTCACCGCTTGTGCCATATCTAAAACACAACCAGCAAGCTCACCAGTTACCGCATTTAACCTATCGCCTTGACGAATAACTTGAGTGCCGAAAAGCTCAAAGCTTGCATCTTGTGCCATACCCACGGGTGGCATGGCATCGGTGACTAACATCACCTTGCCTTTGGGTTTGGCATAGATGGCAACTTTGGCGGCAGCAGCATGTACATGATGACCATCGACAATCAAACCGCACCAAGCATCACGACTCTCGATAGCGGCGCCTACCATTCCAGGCTCGCGAGATCCCATAGGAGACATGGCGTTATACAGATGAGTAAAGCCAGTTGCACCCGCCTCAAGCGCGGCAACCACGGTATCGTAATCGGCGTTAGAATGGCCTAAACAGACTCGTACATCTTCGGCCACTAAGGCCTTAATCACCTCTACAGAGACATTCTCTGGTGCGAGGGTAACAACTTTAATACCTAAGTCCTTACGGCAAAAAATGGCTAACTCCGCATCTGAGATACGACGAATATAAGACTGTGGGTGTACCCCTTTTTTGGGCAATGATAGATGCGGGCCTTCAAAATGCACACCTAAAACACCATCACAACCTTGAGCTAATGACTCAGCCACGGCATCAGCAGCGGTGCGCATCACATCAATATCATCAGTAATTAAGGTGGGCAAGAAGCCTGTCGTACCAAACTGGGCGTGAGCACGACCAATCGTCTCTATACAAGCAACACTTCGGTCTGCGTTGAGTAGTGCCCCACCGCCACCATTGACCTGTATATCGATAAATCCTGGTACAAGTGTGCCATTGACCCTAACAGGTTTAACGTTTGCCACAGTATCGAACGCTATAATGTGACCATCGTCGATGGTCACAGGTAAGTTTTGATGAAACACCTCACCATCAAAGACCTGATCGGCGATTAAGGTTTGCTTCATAAATAAAATCCTACGAAATGCTTATCCATCAGATAAGTTACATTGATTAATCTGCAGCGACATAACACTGACGCGCATAGTAAGCCGCTCCCATTTCTGGTGGTGCGATAACGGGCGAGATTCTGGCGACTACGTCTTTATCTAACCAAGGAGCTAACGGCTCAGCAAGCCCGCCTATCATTGAAAAACGGGGCGGATGTAAAGCAAATAGCTTCTTCGCTAAGTCACTTATGTAGGCCGCTCCTTCTACGACAATGCCTTTAGCGACCTCATCTTGTTCTATTGCACTTTCTAACACTAAGCGGGCCAAGGTAGCGTAGCAACTCGATGACTTACCGGCTAATTTTTCAACGATCCCCATTGCATCACTTGTCTGAAAATGATTCTTAAGTCGCTCGGTCAACAGTGTTTTAGGACCAAAACCATCGAGCTCTAATAACACCTGTTCAGCGGCCTTTAAGCCTAACCAGGCACCACTTCCCTTATCGCCTAATGGAAACCCATGTCCGCCTAAAGATAAAGACTCTTCTCCCACATGGACATAGCCACACGATCCTGTTCCGGTGATAATCACCGCGCCATCACTGCCATGATGTGCCCCGATACAAGCGGTATGAAGATCGGTAGTAACAAACATATTAGCAAATGGATGCTGCCAATTAACCAGCTCTTGATATAAATGGGGAACATTAACGCCGGCCAGACCAAGGCCAGCCACAAGCTGTCCACCGTCGCTCGCCTGCAGCCCGGCATCTTCTAATGCTAGTTGAGTAGACAGTTTAATAGACTCAAAAGTCTGTGATAGCCCGAACAAAGGATTTGCTCGTCCAGCGACGCCAGTCCCAAGGACGGTATCATCGCTTGCATAAATGGTAGCTCGACATTTACTGCCACCACCATCGATACCAATAAATAAGGGGGCTTCCTTTGTCTGGTTAAATCCCATTACGGACCTCTTTCACAGTTTTATATCCAGAGAGAAGCATTTAAAAAGCTTAGCTCTGCCTTCCGACTAGGTTAAACCTATGTTACAACACAAATGACAGCGTTGTCATTCATATTTTAAAGGATTCGACAATTAATGATTTTATACAAATAAATCAGCTGGATAAGCAAAAGAATTTAGCGCTGCCGCAGACATTGACAGCGCTAAATTTATGACACGATTAATTAACGGATAACACACGTCCCCTGCGTTGACCGTCTGCTGCGATAGCTCTTACCTCTACGTTACCTAGGACTCTCACCGCCTCAAAGTAACGCTGCCAAGGCCCATCGTTGACTCTATACTCGACCGCTAACCCAGGATAAATAGTATTAGTAAAAAGCAAGCCATCTTTAATCATCGCCCCAACGGTGGGGACGCGATAAGCGATATCTGCTCGATCGAGTTTTATCAACTCTTTATGGCCTAAGGTATTGGCAAACTGTGTCCATTGCGCCTGCTGCTTAGCACGCATCTCTTGGGTAAAGTGACCGCTGTTTTGATTATAAATCGCGCCTTGATATTGATAAGGCACTTCCCAATCGGCCTGATGCCAAGCACGTTCAGCGAGCACCAGTAATCTTGGAAAGATCATGTATTCAGCCACATCATCACTACGAATCGTTTCGCTCCAAATCTGCCCCTGGATCCCCGAAAACTTAACGTCCTTAGCTAACGGCCCGCTGATCCGCGTTCCTGTTTCATCACGCTTTAGGGTATCGTCAGCTTCAAATGGACGCCCCTCTATATCAGTCCATTGCTCAGCATTCGCTGGCAAGTTATCTGGCATAAAGCTATATAATTTACGCTCACTACTGCTGCGACTAGCCCAGTAGTAACCATGCTCTTTAGGATCGGCTTCGTAGGGGAAGTCAAAATAGAGCACCTCAGGATTGCTTAATACCGTATCCCAGCCTAAATTAGCTTGATCATGTGCTCGCTTAAAGCCGTCATGAGACACCACATCCCAGATATTACTCTGGCTAACCTTTGGCATACGATCGACACGAGTATGGCTCATGCCATCACTCCAACCTGCGGGCTTTATGCCTTTCTGTGCCAATAGATTAGACACGCGTTCGATGAAATAAGCGCCATAATCCTTTTCGCTAGCGACACCTTTATCATTACTCTTCAAAAAAGCCTGGCATACGGGCGAATCAACCCATGCACCAGCAGTTTCGTCTGCGCCAATATGATAAATAGTTAATGGTTGACCGGCTTGCTGATGCAGCTTAGCTATCTCATCGACCACTTTGTCGACAAAGTGGAACGTTGACTCCATACACACATTCAAGGTGTTGTCGTCATAATACTGAATCGATGCATATTGAGTCTTATCTTGTGGGTCGATCAACCGATACTCATTTGCAGCAGCGGTCTCTCCTAGCGCCATTAATTTTCGAAAACGCGCTTCCATCGCTTTAATTGCGGCGCGAGAATGACCTGGCATATCCATAGAGGGAATCACTTGGATCTGCCTTGCAGATGCATATTGTAAAATCTCGATATAATCGGCCTTGGTGTAATACCCATTTACTTTAGCATCTGCACTTGGCCCACTTCCCAGTTGTGGTAACAGACAAGTATCTTCGCTTAGGTCATGACAGCGCTTACTGCCAATATCGGTTAGCTCGGGCAAACCATCGATTTCAAGACGCCAACCTTCATCGTCAGCCATATGCAGATGAAGCTTATTCAGTTTATAAGCCGCCATTTGATCGATCAGATCTAACACAAATTGTTTACTGTGAAAGTTTCGCGCAACATCAACATGCATGCCTCTAAATGGATATCTAGGCTCATCTTCAATGCGCATAGCATTGACTGTTAACTCTTTTACATCAATTAGACTGGCGAGTGAGGCAATACCATATGAGTACCCAGCATCGTCAGCCGCATAAATACTGATCTTATTGGGTAATATAGTGAGCTGATAACCACCAGCCACTAACAACTTTTTAAGTGGCTTAAGTTCCAGTAGAGCACCATTTGAGGTTTCATTGACCCCTAAACGCTGCAAACGATTTAACGCGGCATCGACACTGCTGCGCTGTACATCACCAAGTGATAAACGATAGCCGCTCTTTAATGAGGTGGCAGCAAGATGAGTATCTAAAATTTGTGCCTTAGGGGTAGGAATAATGGTGTTAATTGCTCGACTAGGATCGTTAACCACGCCCTCATTTGCCCTAAACAATACTTCAGGTTTTGCCCACTGTAATCGATCTGTGTCGCTGCGCTTATATTGGGTTTCGGCATTGGTATAAGACGCGGTATACGGGCGAGTCTCCATACCGGTATCAACATCTATTCCTAGCATGGTGCTTTTTATCACCGCAGGATTAAACCCCGGAACCACCATATAATAATTAGGCATGGCGTCGGTTTCTGATAACTGCCAGAGCTCTCCGAGAAAATCGATAGTCTGAGCTTGACCCTTACTAAATCCGCCAAATTTCTCCGTAGGAGTGATCCGGTGTAAGTCACCTTTAATATGCTTGATATTAAACTGATCTGATAACACCTGTTTTACAGGGCGCATCTGACTGTAATAGATAGCCCAATCGCCAGTAGGCAATTCTGCGTTAGGAGTTAATGTTATTTGCGCGGCAAAACAGCGGCCGTCGACACCAGATGTGGTACATTGCTGTGGATAATTGGTCACAGTCTTATAGGTAACGACTAATGAATCTGCAAACTCATTGAGCTGGTTTTGAGTCAAATGAGCAACTGAACTAGACTGGGAAGCTATATCGGTATTTTGCGATCTTGATGCATTGCAAGCTATGCAGCTTAAACTAAGCACCATAGCGACTGCGACAAGTTTATTGTTCATTATCGTCCTCTTAATATTTAATCTAATAAATGATCTAATCAATCATCTAAAGTTGACTATGAACGCCACAGCCATCTCCTCGCACTAACAGTCCACACCCAATCATATGCAGTACCAAAGACACTGACTAAAGCATTCAAGATAACTGAAATCTAACAATATATAGCAACCACAGTTAGCGATTGTATGAGCAATGAGTACTGACTTTTTAGCCTGATATATCAAACCTATTAATAGTTAACGGCATAATAGTTAAGCACAAAAAATCAATGATATTCGTTACCTTAGCTTGCACCTTAGCTTGCGTAGTCAAGACGCTGATAAATATAAAGAAACTATCATCTGGGTAACCGCAATGACCAATAGCTTATAACCGCCCGTCGGCTTTCGCATAAAGGGACTTCTCAATACTGATCCAATGTGAAGGCTAGCGAGAGCTTGGTCGCTCTTCAGAAAAAAATACTGGGGGTTTTATCTATCAACTGATCGATAACCCCCAGCAATCTCTAGTATCTGGGAGAGACTATTGGAAATATCAAACACAATTACAGTTAATTAAACACGATAATTGCCAATCACATGAATTAGGAGACCTCTTCCTAATTCATGTAAACCTTACAAAACAGACGTGCCACACAAGCAAATGACAACGCTGTCATTCATAAATCTACACAAAACAAAACGAAATTTCTACATTTTTTTGACAAAAATAGAGAAAAGCTTCTCAACCTAAATATTTGTAGCTTGATTTAATAAGCTTAAACAGTAAACAATCACTCGTACAAACAACATTGATATGACAGCGCTATCAACAGTTGCTAACATCGAGTACTAATATCAAGTAAACAAGCCTTCTATTAATCATTGGATAACTGATGCTTTACGCTGGCATTTATAACGATATGCTAAGTATTTAGATAAAAAGTGCTTTGGCTTTAGACGAATAATCATGAAGATATAGGCCATGTATCGCAAAGTTGCTTATCAATTAAATATAATCTTGTTTGCTCGATATCATTCAAGGTCAACAACTAACACACTATTACCAGATAAATAAGGTTCACAATAATGACCCAAATAGTTCCTCTTTCATCGGAAAAACACCTAAACATAAAGTTAACCCACTCGAGTGACTATACCCGTTTTGCCAAAGAACACTTGATTCCTGTTTTAGCACGAGAGATCCCAAATTTAGCAGCTGAGTTTCCTATTGTTTTTGTAAAAAACACCGAGAATGGACAGTTTCTACCTGTGGCAATGATGGGCATAAAGCCTGACACTAACCTATATTGCCAATCGACTGAATG
This sequence comes from Shewanella psychrotolerans, assembly GCF_019457595.1. Taxonomy (NCBI): domain Bacteria; kingdom Pseudomonadati; phylum Pseudomonadota; class Gammaproteobacteria; order Alteromonadales; family Shewanellaceae; genus Shewanella; species Shewanella psychrotolerans. The sequence continues at coordinate 3,264,805 of NZ_CP080419.1, forward strand.
GAGCTCGCCAGTAACTCCGCTAGGGTTTAATAATGCGCCCCTCTCTATAGCGAAAACGCCCGAAAAAGATGACAAGGTGATTGTCTGTATTGACGAAGATAGCCCGATGATCTCCCAAGAAGCGGGTAGCCGACTATTTACAGATAGCGGGGAAAAAACCGAATATCTAACTGCGAGAACTAACTCACTGTTAGATGTTGCTGCGATGCACCAGCAAACTCAGGGAATGTGCCAGTATCTAGCACAGAAAAACCTGTTAAATCCTCAGCAACTTACCCTCAAACTTGATAATCAACAACAGAATATCAACATTAATGGTGTTTACGTTATCGATGACGACAGCTTTAATGCGATTAGTGACGAAGATTTCTTGGAGCTTAAAAATAAAGGCTTATTACCGATAATTTATGCCCACAGAGCATCACTAAACCAGCTTTCTCGACTCATCGCTAAACAAAATCAACACGATAGTAGCCAATAACAAACCTATAAACTCATCGCGGTTTTATTTGCTATTAAATAAAACCACCAAAAGGGTTACAGAGCTATTGTTCAGTGAAACTTAAATGGTTCACACTCTGCGGGCCTCTTTAAACAAAAGGGGCTCGTTTGAAAGGCTCTGGTTTAAGGAGTTCTGATTTGAAGTCCGCTAGTTTGCAGCCCCTAATTAACGACGTCCCCGCCCTTTTTATCTCAGGTTTTCTGTAATCCATAGCGAATGATTTTATCGAGCAATTGCCTATGCTGAGGTAACTCTTGAGTCAATGCATCTCCAACCTGTTTAATACGTTCACTATGTGCCTTCCATTGCCTCTTGTCTGTTGAAAGACTAGTTCTTAAAGAAGTACCGTAAGCCATACCGTAAAGCACATAGAGATAGTTATCTAAATCAAACACCTCAAACTTACTAAAGAAATCTTCCCTAATTGGGATATGGGTTTGCCAGAGTGTTAATCTTTTTATTAGCTCTGGCGGAATAGAACTGGGATCTCGATTATCAATCCAAAACGGCGAATCACTGCGATCTGATATGCAGTAGTGTAACTTAACAAACTCGACAACCCTTTCCCATGCATAGGTCATCACCTTATTAAACTGCGCAGACAGCAAATCAAGCTCATCTACGTCAGTCGGAAATCGACTCGCCAAATAGCCTGCAGCGAAATCGGTTAATAGGATAGAAGTCGCTTCCAGCGGCTCTAAAAAGCCTTGAGCCAAACCTAAAGACAAACAATTTTTATAAAAAAATTGCTTCCTATAACCCACTTTCATCGGTAATACACGATGCTGGTATTGGGCTAAATCCTCACCTAGATAATACTCCAACTTTTTAAGGGCGGTTTGTTCATTCATATACTTTGATGAATAAACAAAGCCTACGCCGCGCCGATTAGTTAAGGCAATATCCCAGATCCATCCAGCTTGGTGGGCCGTTGCAATGGTAAAAGGCGGAATAGGTGCATCTTCAGCAATAGGTACCTGAACGGCAACCGCCCTATCGACAAACAGCTCGTTAGATTTATCGACAAAAGGCACCTTTAGGGCCTTATCGATGAGTAGCGCTTCAAATCCACTACAGTCGATATAAAAATCAGCATATAACCTACCCTGACTATCGGTTTTAAGCGATTCAATATGGCCAGTTTCATTAAGCCTTACATCAACGACATTTGCGCTGATATGCTCCACATTGAAACGAGTTTTTGCGTTACTGGCTAACAGTAAAGCGAACTTTGCGGCATTAAGATGATAAGCGTAGCCAAGTGAGCCTTCATATTCAGCATGGGTTATCTGCTTAGGCGCTTTATAGGATTCACATACGGCATGTTGAGGCGAGACGAGCTCACCATAAAACTCACCAAAAGAGGGAGCACCATCAGAGCCGCTTCGCTCTCTTAACCAGTATTCAGTTAAATCCTCACCTAACGGACTTGGCATATCGAAGAGGTGATGATAAAAGTTCCCCTCACCATGACGATGTTTGTCCATCCAATTAACAAATTTAATCGACTGTTTAAATGTCACATCACAGCTTCTAATAAACTCGCTCTCGCTAATCCCAAATTGCTTTAAACTCTTACGAATAGCTGGGACTGTGCCTTCGCCGACGCCAATTGTTGGAATATCGGGTGACTCAATAAGGCTAATAGAGACGGTATCATTCCCCTCAAAGGCTTTGCCAATATGGTTTGCGGCGAGCCAACCAGCAGTACCGCCACCGACAATGATGATTTTTTTTATATCCATACTTAACCCAATCTAACCATGTAACCGAGAATATCAACAACAGCTATACCTTTTAGCTCTTTTATAAAAGAGCCCAGCGGATGCCGGGCTCTTAAGCTAATTTATAACTGAACTCTACTAGCAGCCTAGTGCTAGTAGAATTTGAGTGCTATTAAAATCTTAGCGCTACACCCACTTTGTATCTCGCTTCACCATCAAAGCTCCATACTGGGTAATCAGCCTTAAACTCAGAAATAACTTCAGCATCTAGCGGTGCGACACCAGTTTGAATACTGTCTTCTTCAGTCAAATTAACGGCTTCAAAAGTAATATCTAGCCAATCGGTCACACTGTAGTTCATGCTTAAATCCAGTGAACCGTAATCTTCGTGCTGACGGTTACCATAGAAGCCTGGAAGTTCACGCATCATATACTCGCTGCGCCAGTTATAGGCTAAACGGGCATTGAAGCTATCCATCTCATAGTAGCCCACTAAGTTAACCGTGTGCTTAGATGAATCAGAGAAGACACCAACCGAATCTGGATAGTTCTCGCTAGGCGAACCCGCATCAGCAAAGGTATAGTTAACAGAGTAACCTAAACCACTGTCGAACGAATCTTGAAGTTGTAGCTCAACCCCTTCAATACGTCCGCCGTTAGCATTGTATTTTTCACTTACCGTCCAGCAATCGTAAATGCCAACACCACAAGCACTTCCACCTTGCTCTATTAGGTTGTTGTCTTCAATACCGATCTGTTGATTTAGCTTTTGACGAGTAGTGATGAATGAGCTTACATCCTTAATGAAGTAAGTCACTGACGCTAAGCCTTCACCACCAAAGTACCACTCTAAGCTAACATCAGCCTGAGTCGCTTTAAACGGATCCAATGCAACTGAGCCGCGGTTAAGCTTCTCGTTACCAGGAGTACCATCATTTAAACCAGGAAGCGTTGACGTTGCAAATAACTCTGAATAGTTAGGACGTGATATAACCTGAGCTGCTGACGTACGCAAAATAAGATCTTGTGTTAGATCAAATGCCACGTTGATACTAGGTAACACATCGCTATAGCTAGACTTATCAGTGCTAAGGTCATCAGCAAATTGACCTGAATCACTCAGAGCATAGTAATCGGACTCAATATCGGTAGAGATGAAACGTAAACCAAAGTTACCTCGAATACCCTCGCCTTCGAAATTAGCCATTGCGTATGCCGCAAGGTTTTTCTCATTCAAGGTACCGTAACCCGATTTGTCACGAGTAAAGCCATCGACAGCCGCTTTCGCATCACGGATCATGGCATCGAAATTAGGTTTAGGTAATGTAAAACCAGCACCGGCAGACATAGTACCAGAGTAATATTCAGATGCATCCCTAGCAACGATATCACCAACAATAGCGGCATCCGTTTCTTGAGTTACATCGTGATCGGCGTAACGAACACCCGCTTTAATCGAAGTAATAGCCCCAAAATCAACAGGGAAAGTTAAATCAACTTGCGCATAAGTCTCTTCGTCTGTGTTTGGTTGCTGTTTAAGCGCCCAACCAGCAGTCTCAAGCTGACCATTAAAGTCATCAGCGTCGAAAGATTGCTTAGCAATATCGATTAAAATCTTTTCGCCGGTTGCATCATAGTGGCCAGCAAAATCACCAGGCTGACCGATAGAGTTACCGTAGTTAGACGTTAAACTAGTGCCGCCATCAGCACTGGTATTACCCACTCTGCCTTCTAGGGTGAAGTTATCGGCTTCATATTTAAAGTCAAAGTCGTAAGTGTCTGAAGACATTTCTGCTTCACGAGCCCACGTCTGTGCCCAAGCAAATCCGCCTTCTCCCGTATGAGTAATATCAGTACAAACACCTGCGGCGTTAGTCTGATTACAAGTACTGACCCCCTGCTGTGTTGGGAAAAGGAAAATAGAGGTGTTAGCGTTGTTTGCCTTAAGATCTAGGCTAGTCGCAGTTAAGCCAAACTCTAGATTATCGGTTGGACGATACTGTAGGGCAATGTTGTAAGCGGTACGCTCACGATCTTGTTGGAAAGTTGTTGGCACAATCTCGCCCCAACCGAGGAGCGTTTCAATACCGTTACGCTGATATTCGGTTTGAGAACCCGCTGCCGACACTAAAATACCAAAGTTTTCACTGTCATTTTTCCAGCTATATAAGCCGGAAAGCGCAGGATCCGTTGCTTCAGACACCGTACCGTAATCGCCTTTTGCACTAACAAAAACAGTATTAGCGTCTAAATCTAGCGGTTTACGAGTTTTAACGATAACCGTACCACCAATCCCACCTTCAGTGATATCAGCTTGAGAAGATTTATAAACCTCGATACCACTTACCATTTCAGGTGGTAATAAAGAGTAGTTAAAACTGCGGTCAATCGCCTGTTGATCAAACCACCCCGTTGACGCAACTGAGTGGCCATTAAGCAAAGTACGAGTCAACTGTGATGAAGCACCACGAATTGAAACCTGTTGACCTTGACCAAATTGACGGTTGACGGTCACACCAGGAATACGGGCCAAAGACTCACCCACATCACCGTCAGGAAACTTACCAATATCTTCAGCAGTAACTGCATCTACAACCGCATCTGAAAATCGTTTTGCGTTGATAGAAGCTTTCATTGATGCACGTAAACCACGTACTTCAATTTTTTCAATATTATCTGTATTGACAGCTTCTGCATCGGCTTCAGCCGCCATTGCAGAAACAGACAAAGCACCACTCATCAGTAATGCAATATTTGTAGCTAGTACACTTTTCTTAAAAGTAGATGGTCGCATCTCATTTCCCTTCCATAACTTTATTATCGTTTTATTTTCCATGCCCATTCCTTTAACTAGGAATGACAACGCTGTCATGTGAGGTTAAAGATTACACAACAATTAACAAATGCGCCACAACAAAATAACTTAAAGATGGACACCACCCGACTTAACGCCCGATAAATCATTAACCACAAACGAATAGCACAACCATAACTATTTGAAGTTAAATAATATAAACTCTAATATTTCGTTACCGTCACAAACGTAACTTGGTATGTCCAATGTGTGAAAATTAATTTGATGATTGCTTATTGAGTCAAAAGTTAGCAATATTGTCGTCAGGGGAAGTGTGATCTGCTGTTTATATATACAGCACATCGTTTGAATAAAATTAAATTCTGTAGTTTGCAACTGTGCGCCTACGACAACGAGTATCCGCTAGATGAAAGTAACCATTAATGATGTCGCAAAATATGCTGGGGTATCAATCAAAACCGTATCTAGGGTAACCAATAAAGAGCCCTCGGTCAGACAAGCCACTATCGACAAAGTCAATGAAGCAATTACGGCTTTAAACTACCAGCCCAATGTCGCAGCAAGAAATTTGGCTGGCACAAAATCTTATGTCATCGCGTTCGTTTACGATAACCCAAATGCTTACTATGTCATTGATATGCAGAACGGAATTTTGTCATCATGTAAACAAAGAGGCTATGAGCTTCTTATTCACCCTTGTGATGCCACATCAGATAACATCTGCCAAGAACTAACAGATATGGTTCGCCATGCAAGACTCTCAGGCTTAGTGTTAACACCACCTTTATCTGAAAACCCTAAAGTTTTAGACGCGTTAAACACTATAGGAGCTAATTACGTTAGGATTATTGCTGGCGAAGTTGCTGACAAGCATGGTGGATTGTCAGTGTTAGTGAACGATAAACATGGCGCGGTATCAATCACTCAACACTTAATCGACTTAGGCCATAAACGTATCGCCTTTATCAGTGGTGATCACCAACATGAATCAACCAAAGAACGTTTAGCCGGTTTTAAATTCGCCATGGAGAAAAATCATTTACCTATCGATGATAGTTATATCATCGATGGTCAATACTCTTTTGAGTCTGGAGTAGAAGGTGCTAAAACACTGCTAAATAACCCTTGTAAGCCAACTGCAATTGTTGCCTGTAACGATGAAATCGCCGCCGGCGCACTATTTGCGGCACGTTTAGAAGGTATTGCCATCCCTTCCGAGTTATCGATAGTAGGCTTCGAAGACAGTCCGTTTTCACGACAAACTTGGCCCAAACTAACCACAGTACATCAACCGAATGGCAAGATAGCACAAACTGCCACAGAGCTATTAATCGCGAATCAAACCAAAAGCGACAACATCTTACAAGATGAAGTTTTTGTTCCTGAGCCAGTGATCAGAGATTCATCTTCACGTCCACTCAAGTCTTCAACGCTATAATATTAAAAAGTAAAAGCCGTTAAATATAGTATTTAACGGCTTTCTATAAAACGAATTAACAAGCGCAATTAAACAGCTTCTTCGTTCTCTTCACCTGTTCGAATACGGATAACACGCTCAACCTCGGTGACAAATATTTTTCCGTCGCCGATCTTGCCTGTCCTTGCGGTATCAACAATAACCTCTATAGCCTGTTCCAATTGCTCATCTTGAATAACTAGCTCAATTTTAACCTTAGGAAGGAAATCGACCATATACTCGGCACCACGATAGAGCTCTGTATGACCTTTTTGACGACCAAAACCTTTGACTTCAGAAACAGTCATGCCGGTAATACCAATTTCTGCCAGAGATTCCCGCACATCATCTAACTTGAACGGCTTAATAATGGCCTCAACTTTCTTCATCAAACGCTCCCATTAAAATAACTCAACGACTAACCACCTGAAACAATAGCTTATCACGCCCCATAAATACACAGAAGCCGATTATATCAATATGCAAAAAGAAGCTGTATTCATAGAACGCAACAATATAAAAACCGCATCCAAGCACAAAGATAGCTAACTATACTGGTTAGTTGTGACGTTATATTTGTCTCAATTAGCCTGTGGCTGTGGAATACAGGCAAAATAAATGTTCAAGGAATGAACGATGAAAAATCAAAATGGATTTACCTGTGGATTTTCCTGTGGTTTTACCTTAATTGAGTTAATGGTGACGCTGTCGGTCGCTACTATACTCCTCTCCATAGCAGTACCCAACTTATCCAGCCTACATCAGGTATATCGCGCCGATGCAGCGATAAGAATCATCCAACAAACACTGCAGTTTGCTCGAAATGCCGCCATTAATTATGGTGTGCGGGTAACGGTATGCCCAGTCAAAGATAATCAATGCACTAATGATTGGCACTTAGGACTCAGTGTTTTTACTGACTCAGGTACCAGCAATCAGCTCGATGGTAATGACAAACTATTGATGCAAACAGCCTCATTCGATCGCGATGACTTCGTTTACTACAACCGCGCTGCGGCACGCTTTCAGCCTGATGGATTAGCATCAGGCACTAATGGCACATTGCGATACTGTCCAAGTTCAAAAACTAACCCCTATTCTAAAGCGGTAATAGTTAATCAAGCTGGAAGGGTAAGATTTTCAAAAGATACAAATATTAGCTGTGACGGGTAGAAGATAGTTTTATCCAATTAATATTTCGCAATAAAAGAGCAATATCAGTTTCTGCCAAATTCCTTTTTAATGCCAAACTATTGGCATTAAAAAGAATGAGTTATATATACTGAAATCCGCTTACATCTCGCTTATACTTACTCAAGGCTTCGCGAGGATTAATAAGCATGCGCAATCGTTCACAAGGATTTACACTAGTCGAGTTGATGGTCACCATTGCCGTAGCAGCCATTTTACTCACCATTGGTGTTCCCTCGCTAGTGTCTATGTATGAGGGATTTAGGACCAATAGCAACGTTGAAAAGATTCACAATGTTATGGCTTTTGCGCGCAACCAAGCCATTAGCTACGGTGCAACCGTTAATGTCTGTCCATTCGCTAGTGTAAGCACTTGCGGCACTAGTGCAGACTGGAGTGGTGGAATACGGGTATATATTAACTCGGCAGGAACAGACAAAGAATTAAGAGCTATAGACAGCTTTCACAGCAATGACAAAGTTAAGGGACCCTCAGGTACCATCACCTTCTCCCCTGAGGGATTATCATCTGGCGGAACTCTTATCTACTGTCCTGGCGGAAAAACAGCTGAGTCTCAAAGCGTTGATATTACTACTAGCGGAAAAATCTCCTATGGCAACGATGGCAACTCTTGCTAACCACACTTAACACATCATATTACGCCCTGAGCATTATACTCCTGAGTCCTATACTCCTGCCCCCTATATGACAAAAGCCCTGCATCGCAGGGCTTTTAGTTAGCTTTATAACACAGCTCAAATCGTTATCTTAATGTCTGCTTATCTTTAGCTTTAGCTTCTTTACTACTAAACTCTTGGCTCAGAGGAACGCACTCCTCCACTTCCTTAATGAAGTACTTCTTGCCCTTTTTATCCGTTAACTGCTTTCCGGGTAAACTAGCGGCCCTTAAACGAACATCTTTTTCATCCCAGCGATAAAAAACGACTTGATCGCCTTTCTTAGCACTATTGATAAAGCACTTATAATCCTGCTTGGCAGCCACTGCCGACGTAGTCACGCCATATAAAACTAAGCAAGATAAAGCTCCTATAAATTTCATCATTTCCAACACTCCGTAGAGGGGCCTTTAACCCCCGCAGATGTCATAGTGATTGTCGTACATGTCGAATCACGGGCAGCTTGACTGCCTTGAGCTGTAGCTGTAATGGTAAAAGAGCTCGTTCCAGCCGAAGCCACACTGTAATGACCATGTTCAGTAACAAAGGGATTTGCAAGCCCGAGTTTAGCCATGTCGGTCGCATAAGCACGATTATCTAAATAGTACTGCTCTTGTAAATTAGCCACTCTCATCACTGCTGCAACCCCTTCAGAGCGAGCACTCTTAGTTATGTAGTCGATATAAGATGGATAGGCAATCGAAGCTAGGATCCCAACGATTGCCACCGTGATCATCAACTCAATTAAGGTAAAGCCTTTTACTTTTTGCATTACTAATTAATCTCATTCTGATGATAATAAAGCTTATTTGTATTTAAACAGGCATCAAGGTTAATTGTTCCTGTACAATTAAATCCATTCTCATCACAAGTACCTTTACCAATGATCAACCTGATCTGGCTTTCACAATCAGCCTCAGGCTCAGGCTCAGGCTCAGGCTCAGGAGGATTACACCCCTCACCTTCACAAGGTGGACAATCCTCTCCCTCGCAAGGAATATACTTATCTACTGGTGGGGTAATAATCTTAGGCGGCTGTGGAATACAATTATCACATACGTCAATAACATACTCTTCAGAATAACGAGCCCCTTTATGCAAATCTAATGTATACAATCTACCAACAGAAGAAACGGTACACACATCTTGATCAGCCGCTGGTTGAGTGGGAATAAAGGACGTAAAATACACTTTCCCTCTGATAATGACTGACGGCGATAAACTTTTTTCTCCCGCTACAGGAAAGTCATAATACCAACCTTTCTTAGTACCAAATTCGATATTTTCAGCCTCCGTAATCGGTGACGCTGATGTCACATCATAGAGGTTTGAAAACGTAATCGCTTCAGGTACGGCAGAACCTCCAGAACCAAACTGTTGAGTAATAACATTCCTATCTTGTAAAACAAAAAACATATCATTAGTTACTCGATCCAACGGTTCAGCCCTATTACCTGTACCTAAAGTCACAGCATCATAAGGAACATTTTGATAAGCGACAGTGGTAGTCGTACCTGACGCATCAGTAACAGTGACTTTGGTTGTGTTAGTAAAATAGGTTTGGGCAACTGTTGGCTCATAAAAGAAACGACGATCGTTACTTAATGTCCCCCCAAAATCAGCGAACTTAAATCCGCTCCAAGTAGTCTTATCATCAAAAGGCATGTCCATTCGCCAAACTTTACCGCCTAAATCTGACGCATACAATCTATCTGTATAACCGTCACTATTGCTATCCAGCGTCGCTATAGAACCAACGATTGAATCTTCTATACCTGCCAATATGGTATTACCGCTCGCTCCAAATTTATGCACTAATGAGCCTGTCTCTGCGTCCACAATAAAAACAGCACGTCCATCGGAGTTTTTTCCCGTACCGGAGTCATAACCATGATTGTAACCTCCGCCGAAAATCACTACTGGTTTATCAGAACCAGGGACTTTAGTAACTACAGGGGTTGACCAAGTTTGCCCTAAATCAGTGAAACCATCGGTACTATTGGACACTTTCCACAATAATTTGGGTTTGGCAGAAGGATCTGTCACATCAAACGCAAAGTATGTTTCGCCGCCCCTTCGCATACCAATAAATAACCACGCTTTAGTTATAGAACCACTAGCACTTCTCTCTAAATAGGCAACCGGTGAGCCATCTAAACCATAAACACTATGCCCTAGGGCATAATTATTTCCTCTAAGAGTCGTCACATTGGGCAGTAGTTGGTAAGGCATAAATGCCCAACTTTCAGAAACTGACGTACCTGTATCTTTGAAAGCATGAAGCATCCCATGATTTGTTCCAAAAAATATAATCACATTGGAACCGTCGCCACCATAGTCTATCGCAAGCGGTTGCGAATGCAGAGGGTCCCCAACTATATCGCCTCGAACACCGGAAAAGTCCTCAGATGTGAACTCCCCATCATCAGCTTTATCAACATTGTTACCTTTAATCCACTCAAACGCTTTACTTAACTCAGCAGTCGAATCTGGCAATGACATGTATGTTGCTAAAGAGCTCGTTCCTCCGGCATATGATGCCGCATTAGCCACAGATAAAGTAGTAACTGAGCCACCTGAACCTATATCGCTATATAAGTTACGTTCGTCAGGAGAAATCGTTCTAGCAGCCCCCCCAAGAATAACATCATTGCCATCAGGCGAGCCTGAACAATTACTCCAAAAACTACAAGCCGTTTCGGAAATACCTCCAGAGCTATCAATAGCAGGTTTCCCTGTAGCATCCACAAGAGTTCCACTTGAATTTACTTTTAGCTTCTTGAGGTTACCTGCCCATTTTGGACTTTGAGAAGGGCGAAAGAGTGCGTAATATGCAGAGTCTAGTGTTCTTGTAGGATCTGCATTACTAAAAGCGACTCCGGGAGCAGAAAAACGCTGACCGGTCTTGGTTATTTCATCAACTATATTACTAATTTTTTCTTGTAACTGAGCGGTATCATTAGCGGCAAAGTACTTACCACCACCACGTCTAGCTGTTTCAATCAATAATGGCTCAGCTTCAGACCCCTCCGCTAAACTAAAACCAATTGAATGAGTAATAACTCGTTGAAAATTCTCTACATTAGGCATTATATCATTATTATACATATATCCAGCTAATGCAGGTAAATAGCTAGACCTATTCCTAACGGTGTCATATTCATATGGTGCATCATTTAACGTTTTTATAAAATCATCGGCACTAGTGTCAACTGTTGGCGCACCATCTGTGATATAAATAACGTACGCAATTTTATCACACTCAGATAATGGGGATTTATAAGTGGTGCCACCATTAGCTTCAATACTTGAATCATAGGGCGGTCTGTTAGACCGATACCAATTCGAATAGTTACTATCAGAATGACCAAAAGTAATACTTCCACCGCTAAAGTATCTATAAGCTTCAAATAACGTTTCACACAAAGGAGTATTTGTCTCAGCAGGAATATTCTCTACAGTACTAATTAATAGGTCCTTTTCTGCACTGGTTCTTTGCTTAATGCCCGCGACAATACGCCCGCCATCTCGATCACCTTCTTCAGGATAGTTTAAATTAAAAAGAGCCAAACCAAAATCGACCGATGGGATAGAACTAATTACACCTGTAATTGCACTCTGCGCCATTTCTAGCCGAGTTGGTGGAGTTTCGTCTGGTGGTAACAAACCACCTTTATACAGTGTGTACCAACGCAGATAATTATCAGTATATAGAGTCACTAACTCACCAGCTCCGAAGCCAATAGCTTTAGCTGTATCTTGCGCAGTAGAGTCTGTAGCACCATAGGGAATATAAGTATTACCAGATTTAACACTATCCTGGGGGTAACCAGGCTCATACCCAGTTAAAGCTTTATTATTATCAGCTGTACCCGCTTCGATATCTTCACCACAATCAACTGGATTGTTCTTTTCAGCACCGCTATTTTCTTTAATCTGCTGCCATGTTCCTTTACCATTACCTGTAAACTTAAATTCTCGAATATAGCCTGTAAAACGTCCATATTTATCCAATGCTTCTTTTGCCGTAGCACATCCATTGATTAATTCATTAAATCGCCGAGATTCAGAAGGACTATCAGGTACAGGTAATGAAGACTCATCCATACCCGTGCCAACAGTAAAATAGATCATTCGACCTTGATACGAATTGGAGCTACCAACAGCAGGGTAAGGAATATCTGGATCATACCCCTTTTGCCCCCCTTCAACCTCTGCATCCATACTGCCAGAGTTGTCAAATATGATTAAAACTTTACTACGGTTTTGAGTTAACTCTGGATTTAAATACAAATCAGTATCGTCAGCCTGTGATTGCGCTGACATTGTCAATGCAGCGACAAAGCTTGCACATAAGAATTGATTAAACTTCATATTCCACTCCCACTGAGCACTTCCTGCTCAATACCCGTAACGACAGTCAGCTGACCTAAATTATCCCTGCCAAAACTCACCTGGCTGGATATTTCGACACGTCGACATTGAAATAAACCTGTGCTACTAGCTGCTCCAGTGCGCTGACAAGCCACATTTTTAGGCTCAACCTTAAGACCACCAGCCCCATCATCGACTAAAGGAAGAGGGGTTAGTACTTGTGTCCCCCCCAAATAAGCATTGTCATTATCAATATTGGACATGCTTGCTAAAAATGCTGGAGTCTTATTTAACAAGACGGCAGCAATACCACCATCAGCCAATGCCTTGGCTTCAATACGTTCAGCTCCGGCCCCTGCCATTCTTAATGATTGAGTAGAATTTACGGCTAAAGCAACACCTATAACTGTCATAATGATGAGAACAATTAACGAAAAAAACAGCACCATACCTTCTTGCTTTTTGATTTGCACCATCATTTAGCTCCCTATAAGCATTGGGTTCTCTAAAATTACGGATGTTGACATAACCTTACGTCTATAATGGTCTTTAGGTGCGACTATCGTTTTATCTCCTAACTGATATTCAACATCATTGGTGTAAGTAACGTCTTCTTGCAGCGACCTAACCAACACATATATTTTTACAGCAACCAAACGGGGTAGTGTAAGTGATATTGCATTTGTATTGGGACTCATTAATGCAGACTCCCACATTGAATTTGAAACGTTAGAAACAGATCTATATATATCCACAACACCATCAGCATCATCATCAAACCCATATAACACTCGAATATTTTCTATTCCTTCGACTAGCTGCTCCTCGTTATTCATACCATTAGTTACCGTCAGCGTACGTCGTCTCAAAACCGGTACCTCGCCGTCATTTTTAATAAAATAAATATGATGCAGATACTCCCAAATTCGACTATTTTCAAGAACAGGCAAAGATTGCCCACCAGTAAAAAAAATTGCTTCATTAGATGCGGTTGCGACATAGTGACGTGAAGTATTAAGCGGTAAAGGGGCCCCGGGCCCCAAGAGTCTTTTAAGTTGAATGACATCGGTATTTGCTCGCACCCCAGTCAAACAATTTATTCCTACTCCACTGCCCCCAGCTTCATAACCCCAAACGCGCCTAAATTGGAGCCCAGAAGTATTTGGAAGTGTCGCATTATTAGCTCCTCCACCGAAACAATCATTGGGTACTGCCGCCGACATAACATTAGGGTTCGTTGGATCTATATCAGTCCCAGTATAATCACCAAAAAAACCCAGTTGGCTTATATCACGCTCCATAATAGCCAATGCAATCCGACCGTTTTCTTGTAATTGATTAAACTGGCTGGTTGTCGTCACATTAGATGACGACATACTGAACATGGTAAACACACCTGCAGTTAAAAACAGGCCTATCACCATAGCGACCATTAACTCAACCAGAGACATACCTGTCTGATATAATTTCAGATTTTTGGTTATATTTTTCATCTAAATAATCACTGTTTGAATGGAAAATATGCGGCGATTCTCTTTACTTGCAGCACAAGGTGTCGAGGTATCAACGATGGGAGAACCTGCATCAATTTTAGTCTCTCTAATACCTCGCCATGCGAGAACAACTGTTACTGTATTAGCATTAACCTCAATACAGGCCGTTGGCGTATCTAACCCACCAACATTTTGTGTATCTACAGTCTCGTCAGCTCCCGTGAATGACGATTGCCACTCATAAATGTCCCTCAACTGCATCTGAGATGGTGTACAAACCGCTGCATTACAAGCCGTTGCGGAGGAAGGTGTTCCACTGTAAGTGCCTGCGTAGTTTGTTAACTGAGAGGGGTTCAACTTCATCCTATTAATAATATCATTGGCATAATATGAAGCCTGGGTTTGCTGAAAAGACTCGAAGCTGCCTCGCTTGGCAACGATGTGAAGGTTAAATATCCCTATTAATCCAATCACCATGATCACCAGCGATACCATCACCTCTATTAAAGTGAACCCTTGCTCACGCTTTACCATGGCGTCAAATCTCCGATACACGTCATACTTTTGACAGCTTTTTCAGTCATTTAGTCTTTTAAAATCTGAAAGTTAACATAACACTAAACTATACTAGTTAATCATAGTTTAGTCGAATGTTACTCGCTAGTAACATTCGAGTCTAAAAATATAACTCCATATACCTTGGCTATATTTTAGACATAAAAAAAGGAGGCTAAGCCTCCTTTTTTTATGTCTAAACAGTATATTGTCTAACGCAGCTCTGCGGGCACAGCAAAAACGGTATCCTCTTTGCGGCCTTCAACTTCAGTGATAACACTCGGAGCAAGCTTAGCAATCGCATCGATAACCTGCTTTACAAGTACTTCGGGGGCCGATGCCCCAGCCGTAACAGCGACTTTTTCTATACCGTTAAACCATCCTGGTACAATATCATCAGCATTATCGACCAAATAAGACTGCGTCCCCTTTTTTATGGCCAGTTCTTTAAGTCGATTCGAATTCGAACTATTTTTTGAACCTACAACAATAAACAGATCCACATCATAGGCAACATTACGTACCGCGTCCTGACGGTTTTGAGTGGCGTAACAGATATCATCCTTACGCGGCCCTTGTATCGATGGGAAACGCTTTTGTAGTGCAGCAATAACGTCAGCAGTATCATCCATAGATAACGTAGTCTGAGTTACAAAACAGAGGTTATCGGGATCTTTAACCACTAGAGCTTCGACATCTGCTGGAGACTCTACTAACAAAACCCCACCCTCAGGATTATCGTATTGGCCCATGGTGCCCTCGACCTCAGGGTGCCCAGCATGACCAATAAGAATACACTCAATGCCTTTACGGCTAGCTCGAGTCACCTGAAGGTGCACCTTAGTCACCAACGGACAGGTTGCATCAAACACTCTTAATCCACGTTGCTTAGCTTCAGCTCGGACCGCTTGGGATACGCCGTGAGCACTGAAGATCACAATGCTATCGTCGGGTACTTGATCTAGCTCATCAACAAACACCGCGCCCCTATCTTTTAAATTCTGCACCACATAGCGGTTGTGGACGACTTCATGACGCACATAAATAGGTGGCGAAAATAACTCAAGCGCTCGCTCGACAATACTAATTGCACGATCGACCCCTGCACAAAAACCACGGGGATTAGCTAACTTGATTTGCAAGCTTTGGGGAGGATTAATCATTGTCATAATTAAAGTACCTGAACAACTTCTAATTCGAAGGTGACGGCGCGTCCAGCCAAAGGATGATTAAGATCGACAGTGACTGAATCGCCAATAACATCACGCACAATACCAGGGATCTCACTGCCACCTGGACCTGCGAAACTGACGATAACACCAGCTTCTAAACTCATATCTGCAGGAAACTTACTTCTATCCATATGGTGAATCGCATCAGGATTTGATTCACCAAATGCATCAGCCGCTTGCAGGGTGAAGCTATGTTTGTCGCCTTGATTAAGGTTAATGAGCTCCGCCTCAAACGCTGGGCTTAAGGTTTTATCACCAATATTTAATTTAGCCGGCTTACCAGATGCTTTAGTGCTATCGGCCGTTGAACCATCTTCAAGCACGATATTCATGTGGCATAACAATGAACGAGATACGGACACTTAACTACCCCTTTGCGGCACCTTCGCCGTTTGGTTTACTTTCACTGATAAATGAGTCGATGATAATCAGCCCTGCACCGATACAGATCGCCGAGTCGGCAATATTAAACGCCGGAAAATGGTTCGTATTCCAATAGAAATCGAGAAAATCAACAACAAAACCATGCTGTAATCTATCGATTAGATTCCCAAGCGCCCCACCAATCACCAGTGTATAGGCTAAATTTAATCGCCACATACCGCTCGATTGCTTTCTAAGCCAAACCGTTAACAGTGTACTAAAACCAACCGCCACTAAGGTAAATAGCCAGCGTTGCCAGCCACCCGCATCACTTAGAAAACTAAATGCCGCACCATAGTTACGTACATAGGTAAAGTTAAAAACCGGCAATAATTTAATTGACTCATAAAGGTCAAAATTGGCTAAAACCCATTGCTTAGATAGCTGGTCGGCGATAAACACCAACACAACTACCCAATACCAACGCAAGCCACTCTCTTTCCAGCTAGATGGCATCAACTGTTCCCTTATGCGAATTGACGAACTTCGCCGTCACCTTCGATGTTAGTCACACAACGCGTACATAATGTTGGGTGCTCAACAACCTGACCAACATCTTCACGGTGATGCCAGCAGCGATCACACTTCTCAGCCGTAGACTTTTTAAGCCCTAGTTTAAGCGTCGCAAGCTCAGTACTGATAGCATCAGCTGGAGCATCAGCCAAGTCAACTAACGTTGTCTTAGAGGTGAGTAATACGAAACGCAGCTCATCACCGAGTACCGCTAAAGACGACTTAAGCGCTTCATCAGCATACAAGGTGATTTCAGCTTCTAACGAACCACCAACTTGTTTCTCACGACGGGCATTTTCAATCACTTTATTGACTTCGGCGCGCACGCTGAGTAGTTGTTCCCAATACTCGTCACTTAAATCTGACTCTAGTGTTACAGAAGCTAAACCGTCATACCAAGTTTCAGTAAACACAAATTGACTACGTTCACCAGGTAGTAAGTTCCAGATCTCATCGGCGGTGAAGCTCAAAATTGGCGCAATCCAGCGAACCATAGCTTCAGCAATCAGATACAGGGCTGATTGACAACTACGACGCGCGTTGCTGTCATCTTTGGCCGTATACTGTCTGTCTTTAATGATATCAAGGTAGAAACTACCTAATTCAACTGAACAGAACTGCATCAATTTTTGCGTAACGACATGGAAGTTATATTGCTCATAAGCTTCAAGCAGCTCTTGTTGCAATGCGGCGGCGCGGCGCACAACCCAACGATCTAGTGCAACCATATCTTCAATTGCAACCATATCGGTTTCAGGGTTAAAACCATTGAGGTTAGCTAATAAGAATCGTGCAGTATTACGAATACGACGATAAGCATCAGCACTGCGCTTTAAGATCTCATCAGAAACCGTCATCTCACCACTATAATCGGTAGCGGCAACCCAAAGACGTAGAATGTCAGCGCCCAACTTATTGGTTACGTGCTGCGGCGCAATCACGTTACCGACCGATTTTGACATCTTGCGGCCTTGACCATCAACGGTAAAACCGTGAGTCAACACTTGCTTATAAGGTGCTTTACCGCTCATCGCCGTTGAGATCATCAAAGATGACATAAACCAACCACGGTGTTGATCGCTACCTTCTAGATACAGGTCGATTGAGTGTCCGTTAAATTCTGGACGCGACGCAACCACAGATGAAAAAGTCGAACCAGAGTCGTACCATACGTCTAACGTATCGGTGACTTTACGATACTGCTCGGCTTCATCACCAAGTAGTTCCGATGCATCAAGATCCCACCATGCTTGGATCCCTTCTTGCTCTATACGGTTAGCAACGCGCTCCATGAGCGCAACACTGTCAGGGTGCAGCTCTTCGGTCTCACGGTGCACAAATAGAGTAATAGGAACGCCCCATGTACGCTGACGAGAAATACACCAGTCTGGGCGATTCTCTACCATTTTCTCGATTCGGCTTTGTCCCCAATCAGGGATCCACTGCGTCTTTTCGATTTCGCTTAACGCTTGGGCTCTAAGACCTTTTTGATCCATCGAAATAAACCACTGCGGCGTTGCACGGAAGATAATTGGGGTTTTATGGCGCCAGCAATGTGGGTAACTATGATTGATCACCACATGGTTAAGCAGAGTGCCTTTCTCTTCGAGTAGCTCGATAACACTTTTGTTTGCTTTGAAGACATGTTGCCCTGCAAAAATCTCTGTATCCGCTTTATAAACACCGTTGTCGCCAACAGGGTTAGCGACTTCTAAGCCATATTTTTGACCGACAACGAAATCGTCTTGACCATGACCAGGAGCGGTATGAACCACACCGGTACCAGAATCGACAGTAACGTGATCGCCCAAAATAACTGGCACATCAAACGCATAAAACGGGTGATTAAAGCGTAACAACTCTAATGCAGAGCCTTGAGCTTTACCCAAAACGGTATGTGACTCAGCACCATAACGCTCAAGACAAGATTCAACCAATTCATCGGCAAGGACTAACGCTTGAGCTTGACCATCTTTGATCATCTCAACTAAGGTATATTCTATGTTACCGGCAACAGACAGCGCTCGGTTAGCAGGCAATGTCCATGGCGTCGTGGTCCAGATAACCATTGAGATTTGATGAGCGTAATCACTCACACCAAACTTAGCTAACAACGCTGGCTTATCAACAACACTGAAAGCGACATCAATAGCGGGTGAGTTTTTATCTTCATACTCAACTTCAGCTTCAGCAAGAGCAGAACCGCAATCGGTACACCAATGCACAGGCTTAACACCTTTATGCAAATGGCCACTCTCAATTACTTTTGATAGCGAACGAACGATATTGGCTTCAGTACTGAAATCCATGGTCAAATAAGGATTTTGCCAATCAGCAAAAACGCCTAAACGAATAAAGTCTTCTCGTTGACCATCGACTTGCTTAGCCGCATATTCTCGACATTGCTGACGAAATTCAGCCGCACTCACCTTTTGACCTGGTTTACCAACCTTTTGCTCAACTTTCAGCTCAATAGGCAAACCATGGCAATCCCAACCAGGAATATAGGGGGCGTCGAAACCAGACATGGTTTTAGACTTAATAATGATGTCTTTAAGAATTTTATTAACTGAGTGTCCAATATGGATGTCGCCATTCGCATATGGAGGGCCATCATGCAATATGAAGGGCTTAGCGCCAATACGACTTTCACGAATCTTTTGGTATAGACCATTTTCAGTCCAAGACTTCAACATCTCTGGCTCACGATTAGCCAAGTTACCACGCATCGGAAATTCTGTTTCCGGCAAATTCAAAGTAGATTTATAGTCGCTCATTGATCCCATACCGTTAATTTAGCTAAAAGAGCTCAGCCTGCATCAAAGCCAAGCAGAGCCAGTGCTCTGTCAGCATCATTTTTAATTTGTTGCTTCAGCGCATCTAAAGATTTAAATGGCTGTTCATCTCTAATTTTTGCCACCAGTTCAACTTCAACAGTTTTGCCATAAAGGTCGCCGTCAAAATCAAACAAGTGCACTTCTAATTGACAATTTTGCCCATTGACCGTAGGTCTAAAACCAACGTTAGCCACACCGTCATAAATATCGCTACCATCCCAATACAGTCTTACCGCAAAGACTCCTCTAACAGGAGACACTTTACGCTTTAATGCAATATTGGCTGTTGGAAAACCGATTGTCCGTCCAATCTTCTCACCATGAGCCACCTTACCGCACAAGGTAAATGGATGACCCAAGAGTCGACGAGCTTGTTCTAAATTACCTTTAGCTAGTTGCGCGCGAATTTCCGTCGAACTGACTCTTTTATCCGCCAAAAGAAAACTCTGAGTGCTCACAACCGCAAAACCAAACTTCTCACCCGCCTGTTTAAGCACCTGAAAATTGCCGCTACGCTGCTTACCAAAACAGAAATCGTCACCAACAACGAGATACTTAACCCCTAATTGTTTGACCAGTAACTGCTCAATAAAGTCTTCAGCAGGCATACCCGCAAACTTGCGATTGAAATTAACACACAGTAAACGCGCTATGCCTAACTCTTCTAGCAATACAATTTTGTCACGTAATAGGCTAAGTCGCGCTGGTGCGTTATCCCCCATAAATAGCTCTTGAGGCTGAGGCTCAAAAGTCATCAGTGTGGCTGGAACGTCATGCTGATGTGCCTTTTTTACCAGCGCAGCAATCACTTCGGCATGACCCCGATGTACTCCATCGAAGTTACCAATAGTTAACACACAGCCTCTGTGCCTGGGTAAAATATTATGTATACCGCGGATCAGTTCCATTACATTCAATAACTAGCAAGCATAAGTTCGCGGATTATATACCAGCTAAGCGCGATAATCAGCACTCAAAAGCCAGCTTTCATCCTCCAAGGACGAATTCCTAACAATAACATACCCAATAAGTAGACGGCAGCACCACCTCCAATCAGCTGAAGTAACTGCATTATCCGCTGCGAGAATGAAAAAACGAGCCATTCATCTATCGTCGGAAGAAATTGATATAAAAAGATAATCATCAATATCGACGCCAATACAGTTTTCAAGAAAAATAATAACGTCTGTTTACTAACCTGATAGACACCTGCGTTATGCAACCCTCGATAAAGTAACGATGCATTAAGCAGCGCCGACATAGAGGTCGCAATAGCCAAACCAACATACCCAAATGGAAAAACCAAAATAAGGTTAAATACCATGTTGCTCACCATAGCGATAATGCCATATTGCACAGGCGTCTTAGTGTCTTGCCTTGAATAGTACCCAGGAGCTAACACCTTAATTAACATAAAGCTTAATAACCCACTGCCGTAAGCCATTAAACTGTATGAAGCCATATCAACGTCATCAAGCGTAAAAGCCCCTCTCATAAACAGCACCATTAACATCGGCTTTGCCAATACGATAAGGCCACACATTGCGGGTAAGCCCATTAACAAAATAGCCTTAACGCCCCAATCCATGGTTTTAGCAAAACCAGGGCTTTCGGCATTAACATGATTTCTTGATAATGCCGGTAAAATCACAGTGGCAATCGCGATGCCAAAGAGTCCTAAGGGGAATTCTAATAATCGATCCGAATAATAAAGCCAACTTATCGATCCAGTAACGAGAAAACTGGCAATAAAGGTATCGAGCAACAAGTTAATCTGGGATACCGACACACCGAATAAAGCTGGGATCATTAAGGTTCTGATCTTAACGACTCCAGGATGGTGCCATCCCCATGATGGCTTAACCAACGCATTCTCTCGGAGCAGAAAGGGGATCTGAAATAAAAATTGAATAACACCGCCGGCAAACACCCCCCAAGCGAGACCAATTTCAGGCTGCTCCAATGTAGGCGCGAGATAGATTGCTGCAGCAATAATGGCGACATTTAAGAAAACAGGCGTAAAGCCAGATACCGCAAAACGTCCTCTGGTATTAAGAATCGACCCAGCCAAAGCGGTAAAGGTGATAAACCACAGATAAGGAAAAGTGATCTTTAGCATTAATGATGCTAACTCAAACTTTTCACCGTTAGGCTCATCATTTAACCACGCTAAGAACCAACCTCCACCAAACAACGCAGTCAACACAGGAGATCCAATAACGCCGATCAAGGTCACAATAGTAACCACCCCACCTAAGGTACCCGCGACTTTAGAAAGGAGTTCACGCACCTCCTCATCGCTGTTCTTCTCTTGATATTCAGTAAGAACTGGAACGAATGCTTGAGCAAATGCACCTTCAGCAAAGAGTCGCCTTAAAAAGTTGGGGATTTTATTTGCGAAGAAAAAAACATCAGCGCTACTACCAGCCCCCATCAAATTAGCAATAACCACATCACGAACGAGGCCTAATACACGTGAAATCAGTGTCATAGCACTGACTATCATTCCTGACTTAAAAAGTTTTCTGCTCAAAATAACCCCTAAACCGAGCACAGACAGCGACAAAATCATATAAAAAGTCGACTTAACTCTGTCGCCATGCAGCTTTTGCTGCTAGAATTGCGCACCATATTACACGAGTTAGGTTGAAGAACGCCAAGTCTGCTCTGATTAATTTATCTTTAAGATAAAGATCCGATCATTGTCATTGACAAAGTGACAAAAAAAAGGCATATTCCTCGACCTTTAAAAATATCTAACCCTTTTAGGAGTTGCACCTTGGCTAATAGCAAGTCTGCAAAGAAGCGCGCGCTTCAATCTGAAAAACGTCGTCAGCATAATGCTAGCCGTCGTTCAATGTTACGTTCATACGTTAAAAAAGTAATCGCTGCTATACACGCTGGCGATCACAAAGCGGCGACTGAAGCATTTAATGTTGCACAACCAATTGTTGACCGTATGGCGACTAAAGGCCTTATTCACAAGAATAAAGCTGCTCGTCAAAAGTCTCGCTTGAATACCAGAATCAAAGCACTAGCTGCTTAATTCTGTTAGCGACATAAAAAAGCCGGCTTAAGCCGGTTTTTTTATGTCTAAAATTTGTGCAGACGATTCGATAGGTGGCACTGGATCAGCCGTCAATTGAGAAACAATCCTGTGTCATCAATTAAAAGCACTGCTTGTTACTGCAAAACATCAATTCAACGACCCATGATCTATTTTGTACTAAACTCTATCCGCATTTCAGAACAACAATCATCATAGTAGTTAACATGATAACGCATCAAGCGGCGGCCAAGGACAAGCTAAGACGAATTGATGATGGAATAGTCATTTCCATGTGAGGCCGTTCAACGCAGAAGCAGGAAGGTAAAAAACACGCCTAACAGACTAATTTTAGCGCTTTGATGCTGTGTTAACAAGTTTGCCCCTAGTTCAACTATGCTCTTCACTCCTTGCAAACAACAAGGCCTGTATGCTCCCGACATGCTTAAGACATTTCCTCCATCCTTGGAGATCAGACGTTGTGAATGTCTTTAATGCACGACTGTATGGATATAGAAGATAGGGTAACGCATGGAGCAGTTACCGAGGAGCAATTAAAGATCTTGCCTCTTCAGCGCTAACCTTTAGTGCTAAATCGTCACTGAGCGATCACATCTTTATACTAACTGGTGTTAGGCTCTCTTCTTATATCTAAATTCTTGTATTACGGCCATATCAACCGACAGTCAGTAAAGTTAGACTTAAAAATTTTCCCAAAAAAAACTGGTAAAGCTTACGCAATACCAGTTTTAAAATTAAGCAATACGCTTAAAGACTAATGACAATAGATAGTATTTAAAAGTTTAATAATTTCAGATACTTCTTTACTCTTTAAAGAATAAAATACTGTTTGAGCCTCTTTTCGCGTTTCAACTAAATTATCTTTACGCAGCCAAGCTAAGTGTTGCGACAGAGCAGACTGACTTAAGCCTAACTTCTTATTCATCTCACCAACACACATCTCACCTTCACTCAGAAGGTAACATAAGATAAATAAACGACGTTCATTCGCGAGCGCCTTTAGCAATACAACAGCATTATCTGCTCGTTGCTGCATCAATTCTATATTCATTACGAGCATTTTCTCCTAAATCAAACCCCGCGACTAATATAGCGTTGACTTAAAGATATAGTCGGGACATAAAGCACACTTTTTGTTAGATTGTTTTCAAAAATGGGATATACGTAATAAAAATAAAGGAAACTCATGAAAAGCTCCGCTCTTATCCTGCTCAGTAGTCTGCTTTTTACAGGACTGATAGGTTGCCAACAAACACCAACAACAGACACAAATCAAAGTGTTAGTATGCTGCTACAACAACAAGCATTAAACTCGACATTAAGTTACGATATTGTCGAGTCACTTACAGTCGAAGTCGGTCCAAGACTTGCTGGCGGCCCTCAAGACTTAGTTGCTGTAAAATGGGCTGAAGATAAACTTAACTCACTAGGCTTTGACAAAGTATACAAAGAACCGGTGCAGGTTCCTGTATGGCATCGAGGAGCTGCTAAAGCTTCGATCACAAGCCCTTACCCTCAGCCTATCGTTATTACCGCGTTAGGCGGCAGTATCGCAACGCCAAAAGAAGGCTTAACTGCGCCTTTAATACGTTTTTCTTCGTTGGAAGAGTTAGAAGCAGCCTCAACCGATGACGTTAGAGGCAAAATCGTCTTCATTGATCACATAACACCTCGCTTTAAAACGGGTAAAGGCTATGGCCTAACCGTAGGTGGCCGATCCAAGGGCGCTGTTGCTGCCGCAAAGAAAGAGGCCGTCGCTATCGTTATTCGTTCTATTGGAACCGATCATGACCGTATGGCACATACTGGTATGATGCGTTATCAAGAAGGTGTTACTAAGATCCCAGCCGCTGCGATGTCGAATCCCGACGCCGATTTGATAGATTTAATGCTAAAGCGTGATCCTAATGTTGTAATGAAATTACAACTTGAAGCTGAAAACTTAGGTTATGCGACCTCTTACAATGTGATCGGTGAAGTCACTGGTAGCAGTAAGCCTGATGAAATTGTGCTGATAAGTGCGCATTTAGATTCATGGGACGAGGGCACTGGCGCGATTGATGATGGTGCTGGCGTCGCCATCGTTACCACCGCAGGACATCTAATATCTCAATTACCGACAAAACCTGCACGCACTATTAGAGTCGTCCTCTACGCAGCTGAAGAAATTGGACTCGTTGGTGGGAAAAGCTACGCTAAGGCACATCAAGGTGAGCTAGATAAACACTATATCGCCGCGGAATCAGATTTCGGCGCAGGTAAAATATACCAAATTGATTTTAATGTAGCTCAAGACGCCTTTAAAGCGCTGCAACAACATACTGAATCAATGCAAGCCAATGGTGTCGCATCGGGTAATAATACAGCCTCAGGGGGGCCAGATGTGTCAATGCTGCCTTCTTATGGCGTTCCAGTAGCATCTTTACGACAAGATGGTACTGACTATTTCGATTATCACCATACGCCTAACGACACATTAGATAAAATTGATCCTGCCGCTTTAGCACAAAATGCCGCGGCATATGCACAATTTGCTTTTCTGATGGCACAATCTGAAATCGAATTAAGACCTTTAACTAAACAGAACCTTTAACTAAACAGAAGTCGTTGCCTAATAAAAAACAAGCAACCTAATGGTTGCTTGTTTTTTACTGGCTGTGCTTACTGCTCTTCGCGCAGAAACACGGGCTCGTGCAATGATGACTCAGCCTCACTATAATAGTAGCCAGCAACATCAAACTTAATCAACGCATCATAATCATTAACTTCATTCTCAACGATATAGCGAACCATCATCCCTCTGGCTTTCTTAGCGAAGAAACTAATAACCTTATATTGACCATTTTTCTTATCTTTAAAAATAGGGGTGATCAATTGTCCATTTAACTTTTTAGGTTTTACCGACTTAAAATACTCATTAGATGCAAGATTAACGATAATATCATCCCCCTGCTCTGCTAACGCCGTATTGACTTGTTCGGTAATAATATCTCCCCAAAATTGATAAAGGTTACTACCGCGCGCATTGGCTAGGCGAGTCCCCATCTCAAGACGATAGGGTTGCATCAAATCAAGTGGGCGCAATAAACCGTATAAACCAGATAAGATCCTCAGCTGTTTTTGCACCCGACTTAAACTCGCCTCAGATAAACTATCTACATCTAATCCAGTATAGACATCCCCCCTAAATGCAAACACCGCTTGTTTCGCATTATCCAACGTAAAATCAGCACTCCACGAGCTAAAACGAGCAGCATTAAGGCCTGCTATTTTGTCGCTGACTTTCATTAATGATGCTATATCTGCCGGAGTCAACTTTCTGCACTCTTGGATCAGCTCTTTACTGTGTGCCAACAAATCGGGCAGTGTGTATTCTGTCGTTTTTGCGGGGGTTTCATAGTCCAACGTTTTCGCTGGAGACACTAAAATAAGCATCCAAGTTCCTTCATTTATAGCGACTTAATTAGCACCTATCATACTGTTCAAGACATAAAAAAACCACGCCTAAACAGCATGGTTTTTTAGATTACATCAATTCAATTTCTACATTAAAAACTAATCAACAATATTAAACTTCAGGTAAAGCTTCGGTTTTATTTTGCTCATGAGTTAAGGCACTCGCACTTGGCTTTCCTCGCCAAATACCATCATCCAAACCGTTTATTTCAGGAAACTCTGCAGCATGAAATGTCGGTGTAACTCCGGCTTTAATCTGTTTCTCGTAGTCTTTGATAACCGCAAATGCAACTTTAGATAGCATGACGATAGCAGCGATATTAACTAACGCCATCAATCCCATAGAAACGTCAGCAAAGTTCCAAACTAATTGTAAAGAAGCAACAGATCCAGCCATCACCATAGCAAGCACTAGGCCTCTAAAAACATACAAGACCTTTTTACTCTTAGTTAAAAACATCACATTGCTTTCGGCATAGCTGTAGTTGGCAATGATCGAAGAAAAACAAAATAGAATAATCGCGAATGCAACAAAGTAAGCGGCCCATCCACCTAATTCATTGGTCAATGCTAACTGCAATAAGCCTATCCCCTTTTGCTCACCAGGGTTATCGAGTACACCAGACAATAAGATAATTGCCGCAGATGCAGAGCAAATAACAATAGTGTCAACAAACACGCCTATCATCTGCACAAAGCCTTGAGATGCTGGATGGTTCGGATTTGGAGACGCCGAGGCTGCAATATTCGCTGCACTGCCCATCCCAGCTTCGTTAGAAAATAGCCCACGAGCAATACCCGCCATCATGGCTCCCATTGCACCACCAGCAGCTTCTTCCCAGCCAAATGCGCTGCTTACTATATATTCAATAGCAGCAGGAACTTGCTCTATATTCATCACTAATACGACCATTGCTATCGCTAAATAAGCGACCGCCATAACGGGGACGATTAGCTCAGATGCTTTAGCCACTTTCTTCAAGCCACCAGTGATAATATAAGCTGCCGCGAAAACGATAATAGCGCCGACAATCGCCTTATCAAAACCGAAAGCGTTGTTTAAAGCATCAGTCATTGTGTTGGCTTGCGCAGCATTAAAAGCAAAACCGAATGCGATGATGAGTAACAGCGAGAACAGCGTCCCCATCCAGCGTTTACCAAGGCCTCGTTCCATGTAGTAGGCCGGACCGCCACGGTATTGACCGTCACTATCCTTCACTTTATAAACTTGCGCTAGTGTGGATTCAATAAACGCTGTCGCCATCCCTAGAAGCGCAATCAACCACATCCAAAAAATCGCGCCAGCGCCCCCAACGGTAATCGCTACGGCAACCCCAGCCATATTGCCGGTCCCAACCCTAGCAGCCATAGAGGTACAAAACACTTGGAAAGATGAGATCCCATTGGTTTTCTCTCGTCCTTTGATGACTAACTTCGCACCATGTCCAAACATTCTCAACTGGATAAACCCTAAACGCAGGGTAAATAAGACGCCAGCAGCGACCAACACATATATCAACACACTACCCCACAGTATGCCGTTTATTGCGTTAACAGTCGCTTCGACTGAATTTAATATAGATTCAAGCATAGTACCTTCTAACCCCGTAAACGATGACAGCAAAACCAATAGCTCAGATAGCATCGTTGTTTTAATTTCCTTCCCGAATTGATCGAAGAATATCGGTAGAAATTTCTTTTAGAATTATCCTTTCATGATGCCAAAACATCATGTCTACCAGATTCGACGCGACAAAATAGCATACCACCAAAAATACACCGCGTGACACAGATCACAATTACCCATTTACATGACATTGGCATCACGTGACAAAACACGAGCAAACCACTGTATTAACAAGAATAACAGTGTTTTTACATGCAATTTTAACAATCAGCTAAATTTCATGACTTTTAAAAAATAAGATATTGGACACGTTTTTGTAATAAAATTACAAATATAGTTACTCACAGAAGATTTGATTAACTTTATGCTTACCATTAAATGGGGTTCTTTATGTCACAACAAGAGATCAGTGCACTTAAGAAATTTGTTAGAGCGACCAACTTCCTCGCTACTTCGCAAATTTACTTAAAACAAAACGTACTACACAAACGTCCTTTAGAGCACAGCGATATCAAGCCTAGACTGTTAGGACACTGGGGCACATGCCCTGGTATTAACTTCGTTTATGCTAACGTTAACCGTCTCATCACCAAACATAACCGCCCTTTCGTATATTTGGTCGGTCCTGGTCATGGATTTCCTGCTGTACAAGCTAACCTTTTCATGGAAGGTTCGCTAAGCCATTACTACCCAGAAATCATTCCATACAATGAGACTGGTATTGAAGATATCTGTAAGAAATTTTCAGCTGCGTATGGTTACCCATCACACGCTAACCCTGAAGCACCAGGGCAAATTCTAGAAGGTGGTGAATTAGGCTACTCTCTTTCAGTTGCATGGGGTGCCGTACTCGATAACCCAGACCTGATCGCTGCTTGTCTTATTGGTGATGGTGAATCTGAAACAGGTCCATTGGCAGCATCTTGGTATGCCAACCGCCTAGTTTCTCCAAAAAATAACGGTGCAGTATTACCGATCGTTCATATCAACGGCTACAAAATCTCAGGCCCAACACGTATGGGACGTATGAGCCATGAAGAGCTAGATCTTGAGTTTAGAGGTTTAGGCTATCACCCAATTATCGTTGATGATGAGCTAGAAGAAGACGTATACGTTCAAATGACTGCCGCAATGGATAAGTCATATGAAATAATCAACGATATCCAAACTCGTGCTCGCTCAGGCGAAGATATTGTTAAGCCACGCTGGCCCGTTATCCTTATGCGTACCGCAAAAGGCTGGACAGGTACTGCCGAATTTGGCGGTAAAAAACTTGAAGGTAACTGTGAATCACACCAAGTTATCGTTAACAAGTGTGAAACAGACAAGAGTCACCTTGATGCATTAGAAGCTTGGCTAGCAAGCTATAAATTTAATGAGCTATACACCATCAATGACAAAGGTGAATTGATTTTTGATGAAGAGATCCAATCTTTACTTCCTCCAAAAGAGCTGACTTGCGGACGTCAAAAGTTAAGTTATGGTGGTGAAGTTGTTCGTGCATTAGCACTGCCAGATCTAGAAAAGCTCGCCTACGGTCCTGAAACACCTCGCGGTCAACGTGGTCTATCCATGTATAAAATGGGTGAATGGATGCGTGATGCGATGAAACTCAACCGAGATCAACGCAACCTACGTATTTTCTGCCCTGACGAAACTTACTCAAATCAGCTTCAAGCCGTATTTGAAGAGACAGATCGTGCTTGGCAGTGGCCAATCGAGAGCTGGGACGAAGATATGTCTCGCGACGGTCGCGTCATTGAACTGCTTTCTGAAAACTTACTGTTTGGTATGCTTCACGGCTACACAGTAACAGGTCGTCATGCGATGTTCCCAACTTATGAGGCGTTCTCACAAGTGGTATCATCTATGGCTGACCAGTACTGTAAATATGTATACGCTAGCCAAGGTGTGCATTTCCGTAAACCTGTTCCAGCATGTAACGTGGTATTGTCTTCGCTACTTGAGCGCCAAGACCATAACGGTTACTCACATCAAAACCCATCATTCTTGGGTGCGATGTTAGAGAAGCATCCTAAGATCATCTCTGCTTATCTACCAGCTGATGGTAACAGCACGTTAGTGTATACCGAGCGCGCATATCAAGATCGTGACAAGCTAAACATCTTAGTGGCAGGTAAAAAAGAGTTACCACAATGGCTAACGCTTGCTGAAGCTCGCCAACAAGCTAAAGATGGTGTCATGGTTTGGGATTTTGCCTCAGATGAAAACCCAGATGTTGTCCTTGTTGGTTGTGGTGACTATGTCACACAAGAAGCAATGGCGTCACTAGTGCTTATTAGAGAACTACTACCAAAAGTACGTATCCGCTTCGTCAGCGTCACTGAGTTGACTAGCAGTGGTCTAGGTAGCCTAGAGTTCCAAAGCAAGCCATGGTTGATGGATGAAGTGTTCACTGCCGATAAAGGTGTGGTGTTTAACTATCACGGTTATCCAAATACAATTAAGAAATTGGTATTTGATTACAAAGGCAGCCACAGATTCCGCATCAAAGGCTACGAAGAGGAAGGTTCTACTACGACTCCATTTGATATGGGTGTACGTAACGGTACTTCTCGCTACCACCTTGTTATCGACATGGCATACAAGCTATTCCAACAAGGCGTTATCGACGAAACTCAGCACGTAGGTATCACAACAGACATGCTGCAACGTCTTGTAGACCATAGAAACTACATTAAGGCGAACGGTGTAGACCCAAGCAATATCGAAAACTGGGTTTGGACTCGTTAATCATTTGGTAAAATGATTTAGCATTAAAAGGGGCTTTCGAAAGAAAGCCCCTTTTTTATTTAAATACCATATTTCCTTGATGTATGGAAAAAACATCATTTTCAGTGGATAATACTAACGCTGGCGATAATACAAAGGATCCCTCCGCAAAGTGCTGGCGTGTTTTTAAAGAATTAAAAATAGCATTGAGGGAAAGAGATTAAAAATCAAAGGAATTGGAAAATGATGAACAACACATTCAAAGCTATTCTGCTTACGTCAATGCTTCCATTTGCAGCTAATGCGGCTCAAGAACTCAGTCCTTGGTATGTCGGTGGTGGTTTAGGCATAAATAATTATGAACCGAACTGCGATCAAAAAACCATGAAGGTTTGTGGCGAAGATGATCCTTATGCATGGGACGTTTTCGGTGGTTATCTATTTAACGACTATTTCGGAGTTGAGCTCGGTTATCGTGATCTTGGCCGCGCACAGTGGATTGACTACTCTGACAAGCTTAATGACGTCGGCGCACACGGCATGACGTTAGGTCTAGTCGGTTTTTGGCCATTTGCTGACAAGTGGAGTCTATCTGCAGAAGCTGGTGCAATGAACTATCTGCTATCGAATAACAAGCAGTGGGGCAGCGAATACTACAGTGATCGCGGTGTAGCACCATATGTTGGTGCTGGTATCGGTTATAACTTCACAGAAAACCTAAAGCTACAAGCTAAGTATCGCCGTTATGAGAACTTAGATGAAGACAAGTGGAACACTCTTGAAATGGAGAGTAACTACTGGGGTCTTGAACTTAGCTACCGCTTTGGTCGTACAGCGCCTGCCGCTGTTGTAGCTCCAGTCGCTGTCGCACCAAAAGATTCGGACAATGACGGAGTCACAGACGATAAAGACCAGTGTGCGGACACCCCAAGCAACCATCAAGTAGACTCTAGTGGCTGTACGATTTATAAAGAAGTGACAGAAAAACGAGATGTTGGCTCTATCCTATTTGCTAATAACTCATCTGTTGTTAAGAAGGAATCATACGAACGTATTGAAAAATTAGCTAACTACATGAACCAACACCCGCGTTCAACAGTAGCTATTTCAGGTCACGCCTCTAACGTAGGTAACCCTGAGTACAATATGGACCTATCCGAGCGCCGCGCTGCAGCAGTAGCCGAGATTTTGGTCAATACATATGGCATCAGCAAAGATCGAGTAACGTCTAAAGGTTATGGCGTCACACAACCTGTCATTGAAGGAAACTCAGCGGAAGCCAATAAGGCTAACCGCCGTATAGAAGCTTATGTTACCGGTATTCACAAAGAGGCGTTGATAAAATAATATCCCTTCTTAGGCTAGTAATATCTAAATGAATTAAAAATCGCTGCTGTTGCAGCGATTTTTTTCCTGTAGCAAGTTAAGAGGTATACTCTTAACCAAACTAGCAATACGCAAAAGGAGTTGGTTTCACTGATAATTTGCAACTTTTCTGTAATTTCTTTTCAATCACGGTTGGAAATATCAACGAAATCGCGTCTAATAGCTGTTAATAAACAACACAACTTAAGCTGCTTCTTAAGAAGGATGTAAATTTCATGACTAATACACTAGAGCAATTCAAATCTATCACCACCATCGTTGCAGACACTGGCGATATTGAGGCGATTAAACGATACCAACCACAAGATGCTACAACCAACCCTTCTTTAATCCTTAAAGCAGCTCAAATCCCTGAATATCAACACTTAATTGATAACGCAATTGAGTGGGCAAAAAATCAAAGTGATGATCTAACTCAGCAAATTGAAGATGCTGGAGACAAGTTAGCCGTTAACATTGGTCTTGAAATATTAAAAATCGTCCCTGGTCGTATCTCGACAGAAGTCGATGCAAGACTGTCCTTCGATAAAGAAGGTTCTATCGAAAAAGCACATAAGCTGATTAAACTTTACCAAGAAGCTGGCATAGATAAATCTCGTATTCTTATAAAACTAGCGTCTACTTGGGAGGGCATTTGTGCAGCCAAACAACTTGAACAAGAAGGCATTAACTGTAACCTCACCTTATTGTTCTGTTTTGCTCAAGCAAGAGCATGTGCAGAAGCCGGCGTTTATCTTATTTCGCCATTTGTAGGGCGTATTCTTGATTGGTACAAAAAAGATACAGGCCTTGAGTATAGCGCTAGTGAAGATCCTGGCGTGGTATCGGTAACCAACATCTACAACTATTACAAGCGTCATGATTTTAAGACGGTCGTAATGGGAGCAAGCTTCCGTAACACTGGAGAAATTATCGAACTAGCAGGTTGCGACCGCCTAACAATTGGCCCTGCATTACTTGAAGAGATGGCCAACGCTAATACACCTGTAGTACAGAAACTAAAACCAGCAACAGAAATCGTTGCGCCTGACGCACCAATGACAGAAGCAGAATTCCGCTGGGAATTTAACGAAGACCCAATGGCTGTAGAGAAACTAGCTGAAGGTATCCGTAACTTTGCCGTAGACCAAGGTAAACTTGAGCAAATGTTAAAAACACAACTTCAAGGTTAATGGTTGGAGGTATTATGACAAAGTTTACTGAAAGCGCATCTTGGTCTAAGCTCATGGCACATAGCGCCGAGCTGCCTCACATGCGGTCAATGTTTGAGTCTGACCCACAGCGATTTGAAAAAATGTCGATATCGGCATGCGGGCTATTTCTTGATTATTCAAAAAATAGAGCAAATGACGATACCCTTAAATTGCTTTTTTCATTAGCCGAAGAAAGTAATTTAACGGCCAAAATAAACGCCATGTTTAATGGCGAGATCATTAATAACACAGAAAAGCGCGCAGTATTGCATACCGCGCTACGCGCCAATGATGATCAGACGATTATCGTAGACGGGGTTAATATTGTTCCTGAAATTAAGCAAACTCAAGCTAAAATGGCTGAATTTGTCGATGCAGTGACCTCAGGGCAGTGGAAAGGTTATAGCGGTAAAACGATAACCGATATCGTAGCTATCGGTATTGGTGGCTCTTTCTTGGGCCCCAAAATCGTCACTCAAGCACTACGCCCCTATTGGAATAAGGCGCTTAATTGTCACTTTGTTGCAAATGTCGATGCCAGTTCCCTGTGTGAAAAGCTACGTCTTATTAATCCAGAAACAACATTGTTTGTTATGTCGTCCAAATCATTTGGCACTCAAGAAACACTAACCAACACCCTAAGCGCTAAAGAATGGTTCCTTAACAACGGTGGCACTCAGGATGATGTGGCAAAACACTTTGTTGCTGTGACTTCTAACGTCGCAAAAGCAACGGAGTTCGGTATGGATGCCGACAATATCTTCCCGATGTGGGATTGGGTCGGTGGACGTTATTCACTCTGGTCTGCAATAGGTCTACCTATCGCACTGTTAGTGGGCATGGACAACTTTTATGCATTGCTAGAAGGTGCGAAAGAGATGGATGACCATTTCTTAAATGCACCATTAGAAAGCAATATGCCGGTGATCATGGGATTATTCTCATTGCTATATGGCAATTTTTACAATGCCCAATCTCATGTCGTATTAACTTACGATCATTATCTTCGTGGGTTGCCAGCTTATTTCCAACAGCTCGATATGGAAAGTAACGGTAAGTCAGTCACCATAGATGGTGCTGAAGTTGACTATAGCACTGGCCCTGTTATCTGGGGTGGAGAAGGCACCAATGGTCAACACGCTTATCATCAGCTAATTCATCAAGGGACAGCCCTGATTCCTGCTGATTTTATTCTGCCATTGCAAAGCCATAATCCATTAGGCGAACACCATGTACAATTAGCCTCAAACTGTTTTGGCCAAACTCAAGCGATGATGCAAGGTCGAACCTACGATGAAGCCTTGGCAGAATTGAGTGCTAGCAAGCTAAGTGATGATGAAAAAACATTGATCGCTAAACATAAAGTAATGCAAGGCAATAAGCCGAGTAATACGATTTTAATGGACAAGCTAACGCCATCAACTTTAGGGGCCTTAATCGCCTTGTATGAGCACAGAACATTTGTTCAGGGCGCAATATGGGACATCAACTCATTCGATCAGTGGGGCGTAGAATTAGGCAAGATATTAGGCAATGACGTGCTAGAGAAACTTCAAGCCGATACAGATTCCTGTGAGCTTGACGCTTCAAGTAATGGGCTTATCAATAAATTTAGAGCGACTCATATCTAAAGTTTAGACTCTGAACGCTCCCCTCTAAAAAAAGCCAGTTTCTCACTGGCTTTTTTGTTTTTTATAGTCAATACCATCTGTCTCTAATCACTTTAACCACCAAGTGTACAGAAAAACCTTATTTCCGATTCATAAAAAGTTTACCCCACCTTAACAATAATGAAACATTTTTCTTGCACCATAAAATGGAAATGTGATATTTAATTGTTGAGAAAAAATACAACAATAGGAGGTTGCCATGAATCGTTTAGATTATGGTAGTGCGCTAGATGATACCGTCATTGAAAGACCAAACAGTCGTTCGCGAAGCTCCAATAAGAAGCGAAAATGGCGTGAGATAGAGGCTATAAAAGAGAAACATCGTTTACTTAAAGAGCTTCAGGATATAGACAGCAACTTTGAATATGATTTTGATAATCTCCTGATGTGATAACTAAAAAAATAGCGCCTTGGGCGCTATTTTTTATTCTTCTGCTTTAGCGATATATTCTCTCAGCTCTTCAAACAGGGCATTATCATCGTCACTAAATAGTGGGTCACTAATCAGCCGCTCTTGGCATTGAGTCTCTACGATTTTCCAATCTTCATCACTCATACCCGCTTTCCACTTTGGAAAAAGCTCTGCCTCTTCGTAAATCAAATGTTCTTTTTGGATCGTAACATACTCGCGTAATGCATCACTCAGTACCTCATTTTGCACAGGTACATCGCTTAAAATTAAGTTTAGCGTCGTCATCAACTGAGACGAGCACTCAATCAAAACCGTATGCTCTTTTCCGAGCTGTCGCTGAATTGCTTCCTCCGGATGTTGCTGCAGATAATAGTCATTTATTAGATCTTCCAAAGGATGATGACTATGTTCAGCATAACATTGCATATACTCAACAATATCTCTGATGAGATTGAAATTTATTGCCTCTGAGTTTTCCAACCTTTGCTGCTTGTTATGCAATAATTTTAACAGTATCGCGATATGCTTATGATCGTTATGAAGTCTTGCTAACATCGTCACCTCCATATTTCTAAATGCTTCTAGTTACTATAGTCAATAGTTTAATATTTACTCACACTAATATGTAACTGACTCTAATGACGTGACTCAGATCAACTAAAATGAATTTAAAATAATAGCTTAAGTTGTGCTAGAGGATAGTACATCCATCACTTTAGCCAACGATGACTGCAAACGATTAAAGGATTCACTAGCCGAATTAACCTGCTTAAGGTTGCGCTCAATCATTGATGCAAAAAAATCTTCTTGCTCAATAGTCATATCAAGGACATGGAAGCTACTGCGGATCTCGGTTGTCATTCCAACCACTGCCGCACTAAAGCGCTCGTCATGTTCTAGCGTTGCCGTATTAATATTATCGATAAGCTCCTTTATATCAACAAATACCTTATTGAGCGTCTGTTGACGCTTAATATCGAGTACTCTCGCCTCTAATCCTTCGACAACAACCGCAATAATATCTCTTAAACGTCCATACAAAATCTCATCGTTAATTGGCATATTTTTAATCAAAAACGAGACATGCTTATCATTGCAAATGGTACGACAGCCAAAATCGAATAATCTGCCATGCTTATCGAGTAGCTCCAATATGTTCGACTCTATCGGACTAATTGTGCCATTTTGGGGAGTGAAGTATTCAATGCCCTCACCTCGGATCTCTAAACAGGTATTGAGATTAAGCTGGGCCATCAAATCAAAAAATGCAGTGGCTAGCGATTGATAGTCATTACACAAAAAACACTGACGAAAAAACTGTAATACCCCACCATATTGTGACGACTCAGTCATAGACTGAAACGCCATGTTACGCGACATAGACTCGGCTTGGATCAGGGAGCGTTTTTTAAGTTGATAATGGGCTACACTTGTCACTTTAGCAAGTAACTCTTTCATTTCAAAAGGTTTTGCAATAAAATCAACTGCATTCACCTCATAGGCTTTTAACCGCTCCTCAAGAGTATTCATCCCTGACACAAACACCACAGCGACATCATCATTGATCTGATTCAACTCTTTACACAAGGTTATACCATCAGCGTCAGGCAAGTTAATATCCATCAATACCACATCGGGCGTTCGTTGCTTCAACGCAGCACGAAAATCGGTAGCGCCAAAATAGCTACTCACTTTAAAATCATCTTGCAGCACCTCACAGATAAGCTCACAATAGTCCCTGTCATCATCTACAACCCATATATCCATATTTTCCATGACTACCGTTCCCCTTTTCTAAATTGCACTCCAACCCCTTCAAGACCTTTAACAAAAGCCTGAAAATCAAATGGCTTTTGTAATACTTCAAAGGGCAATTCCTCTCGGCGGCTAATACCTATATCGCCAACGAATCCAGAAATAAGCAATACAGGCACCTGACTGTTTTGGCAAAGATCAACAGCCAACTCGTAGCCATTTAGCCCGCCAGGCATTAACACATCTGATATCAACAAATTAAATTCATCGATCCTATTTCGATATTGCTCACGAACCATCACAGGATCGGTGTAGGCGCAAACCTCCATCCCCATCATCTGGCAATAATCTTTTAGCACTTCTAACAGATCTGGCTCATCATCAACAATCAAGACCTTAAAGGGTGATGATACCGTTGGATAAGTAAGATGTTTCAACGGTCGAGGGTTATGAACAGTTGCAGACTTCATTGCAGGGAACCAAAGTCGTATTTCGGTACCCTCATCACTGGTATCCATAATACTCATATAGCCATTGGAGCGTTTCACAAAACCATACACCATAGATAAGCCTAAACCAGTCCCCTTGCTCTTATCTTTGGTGGTAAAAAAGGGCTCGAACACCTTGTCTAATATGGCTTTATCAATGCCGGTGCCATGATCAATAACAGACACCCAAACGTAGTCTCTATTATCAGTCAGCACTGCATTCCCAACTCCAGGCAATTTGCCTGAAAGGTACTTTTCCCCCGTTTCGATAGTGATCACGCCTTCACCACCCATTGCATCTTTTGCGTTGAGCACTAAATTAATTAAAGCGTCTTCCAAATCTCCTCTATCAACACACACATCATGCATTTCCCTAGATTCTTTGATATCCAACTGCACCTGAGAGGTAAGCGACTTACCAATAAGCTCCTCAAGACTATCTATTACATCGTTAACTTGAAGCGGCTGAGCACTAAACTGCTCTTGTCTAGAAAACTGTAGCAATCGCCGAGTAAGATCCGTTCCCCGCTGGCATGCTTTTAATGCCGTAGCTAAATAGCGGTTTAAGCAATCATCACGATTTTTTAACCCCATCAACTCTAAGTTGCCCTTTAATACCCCCAAAATATTATTAAAATCATGGGCGACGCCTCCAACTAGCTGCCCTATCGCTTGCATCTTTTGAGTACGAGCCATGGTGTGCTGTAACAACTTTTGCTGCGTAATATCTCGTCCGACTAAGGTGAATAAACTGCCATCCATACTCTGATCATTAAGTGCAACTAAATGAGTATGCATGATCACTGTTTCTCCAGTAGCCGTTATACATTCAAGCTCCTCATCAAAATCTTGATGTAACGCGATCGCATCGAATAGCTCTCGGACTCTCATATCATCCGAATTAAAAAAAAGACTGATAGGTTTACCAATAAGCTGACTACGAGGATATTGACTAATAGAAGTCGCAGCGGTGTTGGCGTACATAATAACGGGGATATTCCCTAAACCTCGGCTGGCCACAACGATAAGATCTTCGCTATTACTGACAATCGACTGATAAATTTCAGCATCGATACTCCGTTCCATGTACCCATCACGATAGCTATGCCAGTCGATACTTTGCTGAACTAACATGCCAGCCATAGCGTCAGCAAATAAGCGATGAAATTGATTGAGAAATACAAACCAGCCATCAGCTGGTCGAAGAAAGAAAAGGTAAAAATCTTGGCCATCTATCGGCCAAACGGTAAATGATTGCCACTGATGAACAACTTTATCAGCACAAACAAAAGGCCATTGCTTGACCTGACGCCACAGAGTGATAAAACGCACAGAATCTCTGCACCAGCAAGTTACCTCTGCTGGCATTTCATCTTTAACTAGCTGATTGGACGACAAAATAAGAACTGACTCAGCCCCACTGATTTCAGCCAGCACACGGCACAAGGGCAAGAATATATCTTCGCCCTTAATAAAGCTGGCTTGTAATCGCCCTATTTGAGCTATTAACCTTGGGCCAAAATCAGTAAACTCAGATTGAGCAAGATCTTTAAACACAGTTAAGTCCATTCCAAAAAGATCAAAAAATAAAATAGTAGCGATGAGCTTTCTTCACATTGAGCATAGCGCAGCTAAAAAATTTCGCTGAAAATTCTTAGTCAATTTATAAACTTGTTTGTATAAAGGTACATAGAGAATGTTAAACAATCACTGGATAGGAGCACATGTAAGTGCATCAGGAGGCATTGCAAATGCTCCTCTAAACGCGAAAAAGATTGGCGCTAATGCATTTGCGTTGTTCACTAAAAATCAACGTAGATGGCAAGCTTCACCACTGTGCACAAAACAGATAGATGCCTTTTTGCAACATTGTGAAGAAGCAAAAATTTCTCTAGATGCAGTACTCCCCCATGACAGTTACCTGATTAACTTAGGTCATCCTGATCTCGCACAACTTGAACGCTCACGCGATGCATTTTTAGATGAATTACAACGTTGTGAGCAAATCGGTTTATCGCTATTAAATTTTCATCCAGGCAGTCATCTCAAGCAAATTAGCATCGATGATTGTCTTGCGCGCATAAGCGAATCGATCAATATCACGCTAGAAAAAACCCAAGGCGTTACCGCTGTGATCGAAAACACTGCTGGTCAAGGTTCAAATTTAGGGCATAGCTTTGAACAGCTAGCCCAAATTATTGATAAAGTAGAAGATAAATCAAGAGTTGGTATCTGTATCGATACTTGTCATATGTTTGCTGCAGGCTACGATTTAACAACCTTAGACGCATGTAAAAAAAGTTTTGCGCTATTCGATGATATTGTGGGATATCAATACCTCAAAGCAATGCATCTTAACGACAGTAAAACACCACTCAACAGCAGAGTCGACAGACATCAATCCCTAGGAGCTGGCTTTATCGGCAGCGAGGCATTCCGTTTCATCATGCAACTACCAGCAACTCAGCACATCCCCCTCATTCTAGAAACAATAGAACCCAACCTTTGGCCGCAAGAAATAAATTGGCTACGCAGCCAAACTAAGGGCTAAACAAGGCATTTATACACAATAGCGACCACTCTCGTCTGGTCGCTGTCTTCAATATTATCTATATGCAACCACACAATATGGGTACCGAGTAGCGCTTCGCCTTGGCGCTTAGCACTGATTTTTGCCTCTTTGACACCTTCGTCTCCTCTTCCAACGCCTGTGACGATGGCAAAGCTATCACAATGGGTCACCTCGAAGTCATAGGCTTCATTTATACGAGAATAGAGCTCAGGTTCATTTGCTGCGCAGCCTCCAAGCAATCCAATGGCAAGTAGCCCAAATAATCGTTTAAACACGTCATACCCGTAGAATAAATAGTAGTAATCTCAATCAGTATAAGAAAGTGAGCTACTCAGCGTGTTTTTTGGCGACTCATTCAAGGCGAATGGGTGATGGAACGGTTATTCCCTTGTGAGGCCATTCAACACTGACGTTGGGAGGTAAAAAAACACGCCTAACTGCCGAGTTTTAGCGCTTTTGATACTGCATTAACGAGTTTGCCTCTAGTTCAACGATGCTTATCACTCGTTGCAAACAACAAGGTCTTGCATGTTCCCTATATATTTAAGAGATTCTCTCCGTCCCTAAAATCTTTAATGCAGGAGCAATTAAAGTCCTTGCCTCATAAGCGCTAAGCGCTAGTGCTAAATCGTCGCTGAGCGTTAAAATCTTTATACTGATTGATATAAGATAATGAAATTAAATCAGTTTATAAGTGATAACTATCACGTAAATGGGTTCTACAAAGTTACATTTAGCGACATTCGTTGTAAAAAGTGCAGCCGAAAAAGATGAAAGCCACACTTGTGAGCAATAAGATAAAAAAATGGGATCAACGGCAGGGAAATACAACAAGCCAAAAACAAAAAAGAGCTAAGCAAAATAGCGGCTTAGCTCTATCGTTATCTAGTCATAAGGCTTATAACGTTGCAAAAAGATGCGCTTTTAAATCGGTAAAATTAGCTTGCAACGATGCAGATAAAATAGGCTTATCTTTTACCGCGTCTAATTCTGGTGGCAATGGCACTTTAATATCGAGAGCTTGCTCAACCACGTCTTTAAACTTAGCAGGATGAGCTGTACCCAAGAAAATCCCCGCTTCTTTATCTTCCATAGTCAACGACAAAGCTTTAGCTGCGATAGCGGCATGAGGCTCTGACAGGTAACCCGCTTGATGAAGTTGAGCTAAAGAATCTTGAGTATCTGATTCCGATAAGCCGATCCCGGTAATATCAGATAGACTCCACCCCATGGCTTCAACTATCGCTTCAACTCGAGGCCAATTACTTGGCTCAGATACATCCATCGCATTCGACATAGTGGCGACGGTCTGGTGAGGTAACCAATCACCAAGCGCTAAATAACGCGGCACAGTATCATTACTATTGGTTGCGGCAACAAAGCGTTTCACAGGGAGTCCCATCGCTCGGGCAAACAATCCCGCCGTAAGGTTACCAAAGTTTCCGCTTGGCACCGAAATAACAGGATCACAATCATTGGTACGCTTAAATTGTGCAACCGCCTCAAAGTAATAACAAATTTGCGCTAATAAACGACTAATATTAATTGAGTTTGCCGAATTTAAATGCAGATCCTCGCGAACATCTCTGTCCTCAAATGCCGCTTTAACCAGATCCTGACAGGCATCAAAATCTGATTCGACTGAAACCGTATGAATATTTCGCCCTAAAGTGGTAAACATCTTTTCTTGCAACAGGCTAATTTTTCCTTTGGGATACAAGACCACAACTTGGATCTTATCTAACCCATAAAAAGCATCTGCCACTGCAGCACCAGTATCTCCGGATGTGGCAGTTAAAATCGTAATTTTATCTTCAGTCGCCAAAGCATTAAGACACTGAGCCATAAATCTTGCCCCAAAGTCCTTAAATGCTAAGGTTGGACCATGAAACAACTCTAAACAATAGCGTTTATCGTCAGCTTTAACCAAAGGCAACTCGAAGTTAAATGCGTTTTCAACTAACTTATCGACCAGCTCTTGACCTAACTCTTGCGCTAACCAAGCCCCCATAATATGTTTCGAACGCTCAACAAATGGCATTGCCAGCAGTGCATCCACATTATCGAGCACTGGGATTAACGTCGGAAAAAACAATCCTCTATCTTGACCTAACCCAAGCTTTACAGCCTCGGTGAAACTCACTTTCTGAGACGGGTGTTTTAAATTATATAGTTCCATCTTTTACGCCTTAACTGGTTAATAATGCTCAATCCACTCGACGAGTGCCTTGGGTATCAATCTGACATATATGAGAAAAACCCATACTTGGTTTTATATAGTGGCTATCGAGCCATGCTTTTGCGGCGATAGCAGTATCAAGATCATCGGTCACTGAAAACAGCGTCGGGCCACTTCCAGAGATCCCCGTGGTTAACATGCCCAGTCCGGCTAACGATTCACGAGCCAGCTCATAGCCAGGGATCTCACTGGCCCGATAGGGCTCAGCCAAAACATCCTTTAATACTGCAATAGCCAAAGGGGCATCTTGCTTATAGCTTGCATGAACGAAGGCACTTAAATAACGGCCAAAATCAATCGCCACTGATTTATCGTAAACATCAGGCAGTAACGCGCGCATCTTAGCGGTCGACAATGAAATCCCTGGATAAGCGACTACCCAATACCAATTTCTAAAAACTGGTAATCCTTCGCATATTGAAGTGGGCGTATCGAGCATCAACTGCATTCCACCTAAATAACAGGGTGCAACATTATCATAGTGTATAGAGCCACTAATTTTGCCTTCAAACTCTCCCATTAATCTGAGCAGAGCCTGTTGGTCA
The DNA here is from genome assembly GCF_019457595.1 of Shewanella psychrotolerans. Taxonomy (NCBI): domain Bacteria; kingdom Pseudomonadati; phylum Pseudomonadota; class Gammaproteobacteria; order Alteromonadales; family Shewanellaceae; genus Shewanella; species Shewanella psychrotolerans. The sequence continues at coordinate 3,307,740 of NZ_CP080419.1, forward strand.
TAGGGACGTTCAAAGTACTCATTTAGCGCATACAAAGCCGCTACAACAGACGATGCACTAGAGCCTAAGCCACTTCCCACAGGAAGATTTTTTTCCAGCGTCATTGCAACACCAGTATCGACGTCTAATTGCGCTAAGAAAAATTCAGCACATTGGTAAACAATATTTTCCTTTGGATCGACTGGGAGCTTATTGGCCCAATGTCCTGTCAATGACAAGCTGATCCCAGACGAGCTCGATTCGATACTGACTCGATCCCCTAAAAGAGACCCATCGATAGGGGCCAGTGCAGCGCCAAGTAAATCAAACCCAACGCCAACATTACCCATCGATGCAGGGGCGTAAACCGTTAAACTCATACCCCCATCTCCCTTGTCCAGTTTAATGTTCTCAGTAGATCGGCAAAGGCACCCGCCGCAGTCACATCTGTACCCGCACCATATCCTCTAAGCACAAATGGAATTGGTTGATAATAACGGCTATAGAAAGCGAGTGCATTTTCACCGCCTTTAACGCTATAAAGCGGATCATTTGCATCGACTTCAACTATCTTGACTCGGCAACCTTGATCATCTATCTGACCGACATAGCGAAGCACTCTGCCCGCGGCTTTCGCATCGGCGACTCGCAATGCGAGCTCCTCATCCAGCTTAGATAGATTTTGCATAAATGACTCAACATCACCCGATGCATCGAAATGGCTAGGTAAAACCGACTCAACAACAATATCAGCAAGCTCGATTTCCATCCCCACTTCACGGGCTAAAATGAGTACCTTACGTGCCACATCCATCCCACTAAGATCGTCTCTCGGATCTGGCTCAGTAAAGCATTTCTCCCGGGCAATTTTAGTTGCCTCAGACAAGGTCATGCCCTCATCTAACATACCAAAGATGTATGATAATGAGCCCGACAGAATGCCGTTAAACCGCTGTAACTTATCACCAGCAAACAGCAGCTTTTTCAAGTTATCGATCACAGGCAAACCCGCACCTACCGTAGTTTCATACAGAAACTGACGGCGCTGTTTCAATGCGGTTTGGCGCAGAGCACGATAATAGCCAAGATCACGAGTATTGGCCTTCTTATTTGGCGTCACGACGTGAAGCCCAGCGTTCATGACATCTAAGTATTTGTCAGAGACATATTCACTCGAAGTACAATCAACCAATACTGGATTTAACAGTTGCTGCTCTTTGGCCCATGCCAACATTTGGTCTAAATCGCAGCTTTGCTGGCTATCGGACAACAGCCCCTGCCAATGGGTTAAATCGACACCTTGAGCATCGAGCAGCATCTGTTTAGAATTAGCGATACCGCAAACTCGAATGGTGATGTGTTGCTGTTTTAACATCTCAGATTGCTGCTTGATCTGTTCGAGTAATCCCGCGCCCACATTGCCACATCCAACAAGAAACACATCGAGATAATGTTGAACATCGAAGAAGCTTTGGTGACAGGCCGAGATTGCATGCTTAGTTTTGCGCAGCTCAATAACCGCCGAAATAGAGCGTTCCGATGAACCTTGAGCGATGGCGACAATGTTAACATTTGCCTGTGCCAATGCTTGGAAAAACTTACCAGCGACCCCTTTATGGGTGCGCATTCCATCACCAATCAGTGACACTATGGCCAAATGATGGCGCATCTCTATCTTTTCAAGAATGTCACTTTTGAGCTCCAATTCAAACTCAAGCTCTAAGGCTTGGCGCACTTTGTTAGCATCTTGAGTGGCGACACAAAAACTAATGCTGTATTCAGATGAACTTTGAGTGATCAGAGATACCGACACTCCAGAGCGAGATATTGCACCAAGAGTACGGCTCGCCATGCCAACCATGCCCTTCATCCCAGGGCCAGCAATATCAAACATGGTTTGATCATCTAAATTTGAGATAGCTTTAACATTCAGACCTGTCTCATCTGCTTGATTAGAGACTAAGGTACCGGGAGCTTCAGGGTTAAAACTATTACGGATATAACAAGGAATATGGTACTGGGCAATAGGAGAAATCGTCTTAGGGTGAAGCACTTTTGCACCAAAATAAGAGAGTTCCATTGCCTCTTGGTAACTCAACTGAGTAAGTAACTTAGCATCTGCGACAACTCTAGGATCTGTGTTGTAAACGCCATCGACATCGGTCCAAATCTCACAGCAACTAGCACCAATACAGGCCGAAAGCACCGCCGCAGAATAATCCGAACCATTACGACCAAGTGTGACGATACGGCCATCTTTATCGCCTGCGGTAAATCCAGGCATCACCCAAACTTGATGGGCATCGAGTGATAAGGTCCCAAAGCGTTGCTTGCTGGCGACAATATCGACCACCGACTCAAGCACTTCTCCAGAACCGACGAACAGCTGTTGTGGCACCAATTGATTTGCAGAAATAGAGCGAGCTAACATCAACTGCTCCATCAAAGCTGCCGACATTCTTTCACCGCCAACGACAATCTCAGCACGAACATAATCGGGACACTCACCCAATAAAACAACACCTCGTAACTTATCTTTCCAGAGAGCGAGTTGTTTATCTAACACCTCTTGGAGTCCCAACGACTGTGCTGGTGTTAATTTGTTCTCTGCGGCTTTTTCCCATAAATCATCAAATACGCGTTTAACACTTTCTAGCACCGGCACAAACTCACCACCAGCAATGGCCAGATCAACCATCTCCAACAAACCATTGGTCACAGTTGCTGGCGCCGACAACACAACCGCAATGCTTTCCTGCTGTGCACTATTGGCCACGATATCGGCTGCGCTACGAAAGCGTTGCCAATTAGCAAGCGAGGTACCGCCAAACTTCATTACTTTCATATCATTCTCCTTGTACCGCGCACCCTAGAAACAAAAAAGCCCGCTCCTTGGTGGGGAGCGGGCTTAAATTAATACATTTTTTGAGTATATTCAGCCGGCCCCCACGATAGTAATCGTGGTGGTTGTAATAATGGTGGTCACTACAAGATTGAGGCTAAACATTAAAATTCGCTATTAACAATTCATTTGCATTTAAGTGGTAACAGAATTGCCTTTTTTGTAGGCAACTGTCAACCCCCTTTTAGCAACTTTATTAAAAATAGTCCTCCCAGGCCAAGAATACCGCCAACAATCACATAGAGTATTTATAAAACGAAGAAAATGCTCATTACAGGTAAAACCACCTTTAATACTCTTTACGTAAACGTAAGGAGGAGGTGAATTAACCCCTTAAATAATAACAGGTAAATTCAAGCAAAAATTATTAACCGGTAAAAATAGCCATTTGTCACGGCAAGTTCACCCAATCGACAATAACGTTAAATACTGAATCATTATTTGGATGGGTTCCCTCGATAAGATATCACTCATGTTGAAGCAAAAAACATCTCATCACTAGGGAGCGTATTTAAGGTGCGATCTATTCGCTCATCAATTGAGTTAATTTTGTAGTTGAGTGTTTGATCACAAAATTCAGCAATTACTAATAGAACAGAGAACAAATTCGACTATTTTCCTCAAAGAAGCAGAGCTAGGTCATCGCCAAGGCGCCAAAAGCAAGATAAAATGCCGCCACATTCTGAATTGGAGGCGATATGATAATCACCCAACACAAAGCTGTTAGCATCCATTACCGCTTAACAAACCAGCAAGGTGAGTTAGTTGAAAGTTCATTTGAAGGCGAGCCAATGCTTTACCTTCATGGTGCAGAAAACATGATTCCAGGCCTCGAAGCTGCATTAGAAGGTAAAACTGCTGGCGATAAGCTTGAAGTGACTATTGAAGCTGAACAAGCTTATGGTCCTTATCACGATGGCTTACGCCAAGATGTTCCACTTTCAGCTTTTGGTGATATCGAAGATATCGTTCCTGGTATGCGCTTTATTGCAGAGACAGAAATGGGCCAGCGCCCAGTTCAAGTGACGGAAGTCAAAGATGAAGTCGTTGTCGTAGACGGTAACCATCCTTTAGCTGGCCAAACACTCAACTTTAGTGTTGAAGTGCTTTCTGTTCGCGAAGCAACTGAAGAAGAGATCGCGCACGGCCATATTCACGCTAGCGGTGGTTGTGGAAGCCATGAGCATAGCCATGAAGGTGGATGCTGCGGTGGTGGAGACGATCATAGCCACGAAGGCGGATGTTGCAGTGACGACAATGCCAAAGAAGCTAAAGAAGGTTGTGATGGTAACGGCGGATGCGGTTGTCGTCACTAATCTTAATAGGTTAAAAGCGTATTAACGCAGTACTACCCAGGTAGTAATATTCTAAGCTGGCAGCCTTTTATCTAGGCATAGCCAGCTTTTTTATTTTAGACTTACTGTAGTGACGGCAGGAAGCTGATAGGGATACAGGAAAACAACAATGATCACACGTTCCATCTACGAAGTCTTACCGACGAGCTACCTGATACTTGGCAGTTCAACCATAGCGTTAAATCAGGAAGCTATCGCTGTTTCATTGGCTTTAGTCGTATTTATTCTTGGCGCCAAAATTTACAATATGCGTTCTCAGAATCGACGTACCGACCCATCCAAGAAACGTAAGCATGGTATGCTACCTCTAGCTATCTATAATTTTGTCCCCTTTATCTACATACTAAGTTCAATGTTGGTTTTTCGTTTTGCCAACTCAGCCTTGGTCTCATCAATTGGGATAGCGTTACTTTGTTATGCCCTGTATATATTGATGCAACGTGCAAGTTATCGCAGGCACTTACAGCCCCAGAGCCATAGGTTCTTTTAAGATCAGATTAGGCAAGCCTTCTGTCACCTCACACATCAATGGTAAAAGCGCTATTTTGATGCTTAATGTCGATTATAAAATTAGTGCCTTAATCGTCTCACGCTGCTCATTATTCATATGCTTAAGATAATTAGAACAACGGGTGATTGTCGCAATACTAATCTCAAACTCGGCTGCAATTTGTCTTTGGCTCATCTCGCCTTGAAGTAGCACCTGAAAAACTTTTAAACGCCCAGCAATCGCGCTTCGCTCCTCTTCGGTTAACAACAATTCAAACAGATCTATGAGTGCACAATGATCTTGATGAGCAACCACCTTTTCTAAAACTAAATCCCAATTTGCCCGCACTGACGCCTCACTGTACTTGTTGACCATTACACTAGTGTAGCAACAAACCACCTTAAAACGCTATATTAAAATTGTGCTAAATCCACAGGGACAGCCCCTTGTTTTATAAAACGGCGACAAAACACATTTAGCAACAAACTTTAAAATTTCATTTCTAAAAAATCATTAGTATCTGATAGTTAATTACCATTACAATGTATGAACTCGATCACATAAACTAGGAATTCGTGAGGATAAGCCAAATGAAAAAACAGCTAAAATTAAGTCTACTCGCACTAGCAGGAAGCGCACTACTTGCATCAGCAGTACAAGCAAATAACTTTGAAGAAACAGATGATGCGATTCATTATCGTCAATCTGCATTTGGCTTAATCGCACACAATTTCGGCGATATGGGAGCAATGCTAAAAGGTAAGAAGCCATTTGACGCTGAAGTATTCGCTATGCGCGCTCAAAACGTGGCGGCTTTGAGTCAACTTCCTGCCGAAGGATTTGTAGCGGGATCAGATAAAGGTGAAACAGATGCTCTAGCCAAAATCTGGAGCGAAAAAGCCGAATTTGATAGCAAAATGAACCAATTTCAAGAAAATTCAGCAAAGTTAGCTGTCGCTGCAAAATCAGACGACAAAAATGCCATCAAAGCAGCGTTTATGAACACAGGGAAAAGCTGTAAAGGCTGCCATGATGTTTATAAGAAAGACTAAATAAAATAGGATTAGCGGCATAAGTCGCTAATCCTTCATTATCTTAAAGCATTGCAGTTAAGGGCAAAATAAGATAATTAACAGCAAGCCCAGCCAAGAAACATACTAGAACCAAGGCTATCAAATTTGACTTAAATCTAAGCTCAGTAGCAATATCCAGAGTTACATGTTTATAGCCCGTGATCATTGCACCAACTAATTTGTCCCCTTTTATACCGTGCACTATTACCGCCAATATATGCATCCCAGCCAATACTAACAGCAAATTAAAATTCATTTTATGCAACCAAGTTAATAGACTACTCACGTCACTGCTCACTAAATTGTAAAGCGGCCCTTCAGTAAAAACCTCATCTGTTGCAAATAGCCCACTGGTCAGTTGCACTAATATGACGAAAATCATAGTAACAACCATGTATCCACCTAATGGATTATGGCCCACACTGGTTCGATTGGGTTGCTTGACGTAATGCAATACATGCTGTGGTGACTTTACAAAGTGGCTAAATCGCGAGGTGTCGCTACCGATAAAGCCCCACACAAGACGAAATAAAATCAGCACCATTAGGCTGTAAGCAAAAACTTGATGCCATTGCATCTCCCCCACCTCAGCACTCCACCATAACGCGCCTAATAGAGCCACCATCCCCCAATGGAATACTCGAGTAGGAAGATCCCACACTTTCAATTTTATCTTGTTATTCTCACTTGAATCTTGGATAGACACCGAGTTCTCTCATACAACGGAAGAAGATGCTATTGATGATATTTGAAGCAAAGCAGGGAGGCAAATAGAATTACACGCTAGCGGTTATCCACTCAAATATGAGCCTTAACTAGTGCAATTACAAGCCTGTTTTGGTGTTTATTTACTAAATTTGTCTAAGGGGTCAAATAAAGAACGAACGGATAATTAAGCACTACCAAATATGATCTAGATCACATTTTAACTGCACCATATTGGTAATCTGAACTCAAGGAAACAACGAAAGGTTTGACATATGATAAAGATTACAAGTAAAGATTTCGAAGTCACAGCTCCTATCCGTCAGCGCATTGAAAGTCGTTTGGAGAAACTAAGTAGACACGATATTCAGTTGATAAACCCGCATGTAATCATAACTCAAGAGAAGCAAGGTTTTAAAATAGAGGCTTCGGTTGGTATTCCAAGTAACACACTATTTGCCCAGGCAACAGACAACGATCTCTATGCTGCAATTAACGCGATGGGCCAGAAGTTAGAAAAACAGCTTAACCGTATTAATCACAAACCAGAAGGAGCTCGTAGAGCGGTTCCAGCAATCGAAAATGAAGCGACAAGTGAAGATTTTGACAACGAATACGATGAATCTTTAGAGAAGGAGTATATAGCTTAGCAATAGTACAAAGGATACCGTAGCTGAAAGTAGCCACCTTGAAGTCATAAAGGAATACAGCTAACTCATTAGCAACTTAGCCTTCGGTATCCGAAAGAGTAGTTCGATAGTTAATCACTATGATGTTCGATGTACAGCAAAGTAAAAGAGGGGCAAGGCGAGAGTATCAGCCTTAACAGGTTATCCACTAACCGAAGGAAATTAGCTAATGAGCTAGCGATGTCGTCACCCCTTGTTATACTGATAGTAAGCAGCAAGATTAACATTAGTCAAACAATGCAAAGGAGAACGCTGACACTTAAATTCGATTTTGCGATACATACAAAAACGACGACTAAAACAGCCTAAAGGTTGCGTGATGAACCAAGAGGATATTAGCTAACAAGCTTACCCAATATAGTCGTCTCTTTATTGATAGTGGAACCTATTTCACAGTTTACAAGTGAATATAAATGGTTCTCAGATACGATGAGGAGAGAGTAAAATTTGAGTGATAGGCAATTGAGTTTTTGAAGGTGACTAATTAAAGCCAAGCAAGGTGAATAACATACTTGCAAAGGAACATAGCTAATGTCATAGCATGGTCGCCTGTTTGGTAACTGACCCCTGACATGTTAACTGTACAGATCCACTGATTCAGGTTCTTAGTGTTTTATCGGGAGGGTATCTTAGATTTGAAAGTGTTATCCTTGCTCCAACTAAGCGCATCATTTAGGTGCGCTTTTTCATGTTTTTTAATAAGCAGATAAATTCTCATATTGAATAACTTTTCATTGACACTCACTAGCCTAGTGATCTAATTTGAATGCTATGAAAAATTCAAGCAACGCAGTTTTTACTTTCTTTTTTATTCCACCCTTCTAGGGAGGCGGAATTTCGGTGTAAAAACGAAAGTGAAAATTCCAAAGCCTCCCATAAGGGGGGCTTTTTATTTTATAAAAATCAAAAATATAGTTCAATTATAGAGGAACGCATGACCAAACCACATCCCCTAAATCAAACACGGGAGCAGATCACCGCACTCGACAATGAACTATTGGCATTACTCGCTAAACGTCGTGATTTGAGCCTAGATGTTGCACGAAGCAAAGAGGTGGACATTCGCCCAATTCGTGATACTCAACGAGAAAAAGAGCTATTAGCTAGATTGGTAAAGCAAGGACGTGAACAAGGGTTAGATGCACATTATGTCCTCTCGCTCTATCAAAATATTATCGAAGATTCAGTACTAAACCAACAAGCCTATCTGCAAAGCAGAGCGAATCCTGACTTACAAAAACAGCAATATAACATTGCCTATCTCGGTGCCCGAGGCTCTTATTCCTATCTAGCCGCGACACGTTATTGTGAACGACGCCAAGTTGATATGCAGGATTTAGGTTGTAAAAGCTTCGATGAGATAGTCCAAGCCGTTGAATCAGGGCACGCAGATTATGGTTTTCTACCTATCGAAAACACCTCATCAGGATCGATAAATGAAGTTTATGATGTTCTCCAACACACGAGTCTAGCAATCGTCGGAGAAACAACCATTGAAGTCGGGCACTGCTTACTTGGACATTCAGGAGCTCAACTCAAGCAAATAAAAACCGTTTACGCTCATCCACAGCCCATTAGTCAGTGCAGTCGATTCTTAAGCCAACACCCAGACTTAAAGTTAGAATATTGCTCTAGCAGTGCTGAAGCGATGGAAAGAGTACTAGATAGCAATGATCTAACCGTCGCTGCTATTGGCAGTGCAGAAGGCGGAGCGCTATACCAGCTCGAAGCGATAGAGAAAGAACTAGCAAACCAAAAAGTCAATCAGAGCCGTTTTATCGTTGTCGCTCGTAAGGCAATTGCGGTGCCTGAGCAGCTGCCTGCAAAATCTACCCTAATTATGGCCACGGGCCAAAAACCAGGCGCCTTAGTAGAAGCGTTGTTAATTCTCAAAGCTCATAACCTTAACATGAGTAAATTAGAGTCTAGACCAATCCCTGGAACACCATGGGAAGAGATGTTCTACCTAGATCTCGACGCAAACCTTTCCAGCGAAGCGATGCAAAAAGCGCTAAAAGAGCTAGAGCGCATTACGCGTTTTATCAAAGTGCTTGGATGCTATCCCTGTGAAACAGTCAATCCTACACAGCTAAGCAATAGTCAGCTGATGATTGAACCAAGTACCAGCAGAGCCCCAGAGCTGAACACTAAGCAAAATAACGAAACTCATCCTCGCGCTAGCTTGAGGCAAAAAAATCAGTTAACCCAAGTAAAACATGGACGACTAAGCGTCGGTGATGGCCAATTTGGCGCCTTAGCTCAAATTGAACTAAACACAGATATCCAAACCTATGGTCAAACAGCAAAGCAGATCAAAGAAGCGGGTTTTCAAGCCGTTGTGATAACAGGTTTAAACAATGCTCAGCATCCTAATCAATTACTCGATGAGATGAAGCGTGCACTGCACCAGTTCGACCTAAGCTGTGTGGTTGAGGTTGAGTATGAAACAGAGTTAAAACTGGCAACAGATCATGGTGACTTACTACTTATATGTGGTAAACAGATGCACAACAGACCACTACTGAAAAAAGTAGGTTCACTGCATATTCCCGTCATACTCGAGCGCAACACTATGGCCAGTATCGATGAACTTCTCGATGCAGCCGAACTCATCCTCTCCAAAGGGAATCAACAAGTGATCCTTTGTGAAGCAGGCGTAAGAACCTTTAACGAGACATTAAAACCTACACTGGACTTAGCTGGATTAGTTAATATCAAATCACTCAGCCATCTCCCGATTATCGTCAATACCAGTTACGCCTGCAATGCTACCGATGCGCCCGTTCAAGCCGCTGCAGCAAAACAGCTTAATGCAGATGGATTGATCATCTCTTTAATGGACGAATCCACTCTCTTAGATGAACAACTATTAACTGCGAGTCGATGTTTAGGCGAAATATATCGAGCTTAGCAGCAATTGAGTGGGCAATAGAACCAGAAAAGAGGACATATGTCCTCTTTTCTGTCTTAGTGTAATACACGAATAATACCCAATATAAACCACACTAGGATTAAATAGGCTGACCGTCAACCAACGCCATCCAACCTTTTATCGTACGGTGGCAAAACCAAAATAATGATAAGACAACAAGGGTAATGGCTAACCATGTTTGAGACACAATGTAGGCTAATACAAGTAAAGAAAGCATGGTCACTATCGACCATCTTTGCCAACGAATATGGGAATAAAGCAGCTGACTCATCTTGTGACTTTTCTGAGAGCAATTGATCACTAACCCCAAAATAGGTGGCAATAAAAACAGCGGGAAAGCCAACATCAAACCATAAAGCAGATGACCAAGACTATGATCATCAAGGGCAATGCGCGAAGACGTTGTCGATATCATAAGCTGGTCACTCCAAAGCTGACAAACTAGGTTTATAAAAAATTTGGGTTGCTATAATAACCATACTTTGTCAGACCTATTTGCGCAAATTTGTCACACAGGAAAAGACGCTCTTATTCATCTAACCGCGCATTCCCCTCCTTGTTTCTAGTTTTACGTTAATGCACAAAATTAACTTAATGCTATGTTTACGTTAGACTTAATTTTGGTTGAACAAGCTAAAATGTATCCACTCGCAATATCTTCAGCGGTTAGTGTCATCTGGCTACTCGACTCAGTTTCACCACTAACAACCTTACATTTACACGCCCCGCACACACCTGAACGACACGCTGCAATAATGGGTAAGCCTTCGGCTTCAATCCCTTCAAGTACGGTTTGATCTGCGAACAACGGTGTCTTAACATCGCCTATATGCAACATAAATGGGGCTGAGGCTGTGGTAGGAGTTAGCTGCGAAATCATCATAGGAGCATCACCAAAACTCTCTTGATGATAGCGAGTCATATCGAAACCTGCTTGCTCAAGCATCGTTTTGACCGCCTGCATATAGGGGGCTGGACCGCAGACAAATATGGTTCGCTCTTTGTAATCGGCCACAGCAGATGCTAAAGAGACTAACGACAGGCGTCCCTGATAACAGTCCATATCTGCAAGCTCTCCCGTCTCCAAGCAATAATCTAACGAGAAGTGTTCATGGCGTTGCGCTAGCTGCTGTAAAGCCTGATGGAAAATCAGATCTTGTGGCGATTTAGCACTATGGAAAAAAGCAATATCGCTGCCGATCTGTGTATCGGTCAACCAGCGAGACATAGAATACATAGGCGTAATACCGCTACCAGCACTTAAAAAAAGATATTTATCGGCTTCAATATCGACCAAATTAAATGCACCATCAGGCCCTTGAGCGGTAATGCTATGTCCCGGCTGCAAGTGATCCACTAAATAATTTGATACTACTCCGCCCTCTATGCGCTTTACCGTTACCACGATTGAATAAGGGCGAGATGGCGATGAAGAGATGGTATAGCTGCGCGCAACGGCTTTACCATTAATATTAAGCATCAAGGTGATAAATTGGCCTGGCTTAAAGTGAAACTTAACACTCTGTTCGCCCTGAAAGCGAAAACTAGTGACATCGTGCGTTTCTTGCCAGCGTTCGACACACGTTAAACGTACCTCGCCATGTTGCCAGGTCGCAGAATGATATTGTTGGCTGTTCATAGAGTGATTTACCCAGACAAAAGAGAACGCCTATGACATTAGTCATAGGCGCTTAGAGGAGTTATGCAACGCTTAGGATATCGTTAAGATCAGCTTCGACGGTTGTTGTGGTGCGCAGACCAAACTTGTCTTCCAAAATCTTAGCCAGATTTTCAGTTAAGAAAGCGGGCGCTGTCGGGCCTGTGCGAATATTCTTCACGCCCAATGATAACAAGGTCAAGAGGATCACAATTGCCTTTTGCTCAAACCATGACAAGACTAAGCTCAATGGCAGTTCGTTGATCTCACACTCAAACACCTCTGACAGTGCAATGGCTAACTGAATAGCAGAGTACGCATCGTTACATTGACCAATATCCAATAAACGCGGAATACCATTAATATCGCCAAATGCAAGCTTGTTAAACTTGTACTTACCACAACCCAACGTCATGATAATTGAGTCTTTTGGCGCTGCGGTTGCGATATCGGTAAAGTAGCTACGCTCAGACTTATCCCCGTCACAACCACCCACAAGGAAGAAATGTTTAATCGAACCATTCTTCACATTTTCAACCACGGCAGGAGCAGCAGCCATTAACGCATTTCGAGCAAAACCTATGGTGATAAGATGGGGGATCTCATCATAGATAAAGCCTTCTAGCGATAGTGCTTTATCGATCACCGCAGAGAAATCATCACCAACAATATGGGTTACACCTGGCCAGCCAACGATGCTGCGGGTGTAAATACGGTCAGAGTAATCGCCTACGTTTGGATCGATAATACAGTTAGAGGTCATCACTACCGCACCAGGGAAGTTCGCGAACTCTTTCTGTTGATTCTGCCACGCACTGCCGTAGTTACCGACGAGGTGTGGATACTTTTTAAAGGCGGGGTAAGCCAGCGCTGGCAACATCTCTCCATGGGTAAAGACATTGATGCCCTTGCCTTGTGTCTGTTCTAAAATCAGCTCTAAGTCTTTCATATCATGGCCAGAGACCAAAATCGCTTTGCCTTTCACTGCAACAGTGTTGACTTGTGTCGGCTCAGGGTGACCAAAGGACTCTGTCTCGCCGGTATCTAACATCGCCATCACGCGATAGTTCAGCTGACCAATCTCCATTGCGGTGGCAAACAGTTTGTCAGCATCTTCTGAATCTGAGCCAAGGAAAGCCATTATTTCATGGAAATTAGCCGCGACATCGCTATCTGTTTGCTCCAGTACACGCGCATGCTCCATATAAGCTGCCGCGCCTTTTAGGCCATATAAACAAAGTAAACGTAGGCCCATAATATCTTCGTGGACACTGTCTTTACCGCGATTAGGTGCCGCTTGAGCGGCTTGAGCAAGCATTTCAGGCTTAGATGTGCCCAATATTAATGATGCGGCAGGAATAAGCGTATCGACCGCTTTGCCAGTCTCAGCACATGCTGCTTCATAGGCTACTTTTAAGCGGTTGCGATAACCATCAGCCTGATTGACGTAATCGAGTAGGCGTTCGTCATCAAAGTTGACGTTTGTTAGTGTGGCGAAAAAGGCTTTAGGAACAAAGGCGTCAATCTCACTATCAACAATATCAAACTCTCTTGCCTTAACGGCATAGGCTGAAACACCCTGAAGTAAGTAGATCAATAGATCTTGCAGATCTGAAGTATCTGACAACTTACCGCACATACCTTGAGAATAACTACAGCCATTACCCGCTGGGGTTCTAATCGTTTGCTCACACTGAATACAAAACATTACAACTACTCCTAGTTTTAATCATGCTTTTATTTTGCATGTTTTGATAAAGTCTACTGCGACTTGGTCATCACCAAAAGTGATTTATTGGAGTAATGTGGCAAACTATGAGGCAGATCAAATTAGCAAAGATGCAATTAATGCGGGGTGTTTATACCTACATACAAGGAACATAAGGGAAAATGGACAATAACCTACTTTTATTCCATAAAAAAACCTGATCTAGATTGTGTGAATCTAAGCTCAGGTTTTAGGTTGAAACTCTGCAGCAATCATTGTGCTTTTAGGCGATGACTAGCCCGCTTTCATGTCGTTGACCGATTGCAACATAGCGCGACTCTCCCGTTGAAATTGTGGTGCGAAATCACCAAACCAATTAGCCACCTCTTCAAACTGATCGATAAACCCTTGGCGATCACCAGACTTTAATAGTTCAAGTGCCTGGGTATAATTCTCCAAATAATCACCGATTGCCGTCAAGCTTTCGCGCTGAGCATAGATAATATCGGCATAAAGTTCGGGACTTTGGGCGAAAAGACGCCCTACCATCGCCAGTTCTAACCGATAAATTGGCGAGCTAAACTGCAATAGGTTATCGATATCTGCGGCTTCACGATAAAGATTAAGTCCATAAACAAATGATGAGAAGTGACGCATCGCCTGTACCAACTGCATCGCCTTGTCATGCTTTTGCGCATCAGCCTCAACCAATCGAGCGCCCCAAATCTTGATCTGCTCCATCAGCCATTCATATTTATCCTGACCACGACCATGGCACACCACAACCACCTGCTTCGCGAGACTGCCAACATCTGGGCCAAACATGGGATGAAGCCCAACCACTGGGCCTCTGTGCGCCGTTAGCATGGCATCGAGCGGCTTGGCTTTTATCGAGGTTAAGTCAGCTAAGATGCACGACGCAGGCAATTGACCCAGCTTGTCAGCAATCAACTCACAAGTAATACTGATTGGCACTGTCACGATAACTAAACCTGCACCATCAAAAATGGAATCAGCGCGCTGCCAATCATCTTTGTCTAGCGACTGAACCTGATAGCCAGATAGTCGTAACATTTGGCTAAACAGTCCACCGAGCTTACCTTCACCACCGACAATCACCACATGACCAAGATCAGTTTTAACCTGTTTAAAGCCCACATCCTTCTCATTAAGGTAAGATTCACGCATTAAACGGCGTAAAATATCTTCGATAAGCTGAGGAGAGACATTCATATTGGCCGCTTCTTCGCGGCGCTTGGCAAGCATGGATGCTTCACGCTCTGGCGCATAAATCGGCACACCAGCGGCATGCTTTACCGCACCGACCTGACCGACGAGATCGAGGCGTTTACGCAGTAGGTGCAGTAATTGTTGATCGACATTATCGATATGTCCGCGAAGTTTTTCTAACTCCTCGGTGGTTTTTTCATTCATTTGTTGGCTATCCATCAAGCATTTACTGCCTTGAGCATATCAAACCTTGTCGGTAAAACCGAAGTTAATTGTGCCGCACCTTGGCGCAGTAATTGCTCAGTCGTCTGCCAATTAATACAGGCATCCGTAACCGACACACCGTAAGCTAACTCACTCAGCGGCTTATCACTACTTTGATTGCCTTCATTTAGGTGGCTTTCAAGCATAACACCGATAATTGATTGATTACCGTTTTCTATCTGATTGAAAACATCTTGGCATACCGCTGGCTGCCTGCTGTGATCTTTAGATGAATTGCCATGGCTGCAGTCAACAATTAGGCGAGCATTGAGTTTGGCTGCATGCAGTTGAGTTTCACACTCTGCGACACTGGCTGCATCATAATTTGGCGTCTTTCCACCGCGTAAAATGACATGGCCATCTGGATTACCGGCCGTTTGCAACAATGCCACCTGCCCTTGCTGGTTAATCCCCATAAACCGATGACTACTGGCTGCTGATTCAAGCGCATTGATCGCAACCCCCAGTTTGCCATCTGTCCCATTTTTAAAACCAACAGGCATAGACAAGCCTGATGCCATCTCTCTATGAGTCTGCGATTCAGTGGTACGAGCACCAATTGCCGACCAAGTGATTAATTCAGACAGGTACTGCGGGCTAATAGGATCGAGAGCTTCGGTTCCGACAGGGAGTCCAAGCTCTGCAAGCCAAATCATTAACTCTCGCGCCATACGAAGTCCTTTTTCGACATCGAATGATTCATCCATATCAGGGTCATTAATCATTCCTTTCCAGCCAACCGTTGTCCGAGGCTTCTCGAAGTAAACGCGCATCAGAATGTAAAACTCATCTTGTAACTCATCATGGAGTTTTTTTAATTTGAGTGCATATTCCTTTGCTGACTTGATGTCATGAATCGAACATGGACCGCTGACGACCAACACTCGATTATCTCGCTTATGAACAATATCCGAGACTGTCTTTCTCGCATTAAGCACATATTGGTAGGCAGCGTCCGACAAAGGTAGTTGTTGCTTTAACTCTTCTGGAGTCACCAATACTTGTTCAGAACTAATATGGACATTATTAATTGTGTCTTGCTGCATACCTGTCACCAACCTAATCTCTGTTATTTACTCACGACTACATTTAAATATAAATATTACAATAGCTGACGACGCCACCGCAATACCGTAATAGTACACCATTACAACTTAGGGTAACTATGCCTGTGGATTGAGATCAGATCAAGCAGAAATTACCATCAATTGTAAAATTCAACTTTAGTGATTAGAGTGAGAGCTTGAAGACTTGGAAAATTGTCAATTCACTCGTTCGACGTCAAACTCCTGCAGCAAACATGACTTTCAAACAGATAAATCGATATGATCACCAACATTTATGCAGGCCCTAAAACACAAAAACCCGCCATAAGGCGGGTATTTGTGCGAACACTGCATCTTGTTTTACTTGAAGCGATTTCTTACTTAGAAAGCTTCTCACGGATACGTGCAGACTTACCTGAACGATCACGTAGGTAGTAAAGCTTAGCACGACGTACACGGCCGCGACGCTTAACTTCGATGCTAGAGATGATTGGGCTGTGAGTTTGGAACGCACGCTCAACACCTTCACCATTAGAGATCTTACGAACTGTGAATGCAGAGTGCAGACCACGGTTACGCTTTGCGATTACAACGCCTTCGAAAGCCTGTAGACGCTCTTTACCGCCTTCAACAACACGTACTTTAACAACTACTGTGTCACCTGCACCAAACTGTGGTACGTCTTGCTTCATTTGCTCATCGTTGAGCATTTTAATGATGTTATTCATGAATAAACTCCATACTAGATATAACTGACCATTTGTTACTCACCCTTTTGGGCGGCATCGACAAATTCGGCTAGTAGCTTAGTTTGTTCGTCAGTCAGAGCTAGATTTTCAAATAATTCTGGTCGTCGTAACAAAGTTCTTCCGAGACTCTGCTTAAGACGCCAGCGTCTAATATGTTCGTGGTTACCACTTAACAACACTGCCGGTACATCGATACCATCAAGGCTTTCAGGTCGAGTATAGTGTGGACAATCCAGTAAACCATCAGAGAAGGAATCCTGCTCTGCTGATGCTTGCTTTCCAAGAACCCCTGGAACCAAACGTGATACTGAATCAATCAGAGTCATCGCTGGCAATTCACCGCCCGAAAGCACGTAATCGCCAATAGACCACTCTTCATCCACTTCCGTTTGAATAATGCGCTCATCGATACCTTCGTAGCGACCACACACTAATATCAAACTCTCTGATTTAGCTAACTCTTCGACGCCTTGCTGAGTCAGCTTGCGTCCTTGAGGAGAAAGGTAAATCACCTTCGCCTTCTCTCCAGCAGCCGCTTTGGCTGCATGGATGGCATCGCGTAGAGGTTGCACCATCATCAACATGCCAGGTCCGCCGCCATAAGGCCGGTCGTCCACTGTGCGATGTTTATCATGGGTGAAATCACGAGGATTCCACGTTTGCAACTCCAGCAAGCCGTTGCTAACGGCCCGACCCGTTACACCAAAGTCTGTTACGGCACGAAACATCTCTGGAAACAGGGTTACTACCCCTAACCACATCTGTTGTCCCTCGACTTAGAAGTCCGGATCCCAATCCACTAAAATTTGTTTGTCCGATAGGTTCACCTCAATGATGAACTGCTCAGTAACAAAAGGAATCATACGTTCCGTTTTGCCAAAGCCATCTTTCGCATTCGCTTTTACAAGGAGTACGTCATTCGATCCTGTTTCCACGATCTGTTCGACTTTCCCCATGTCGTAGCCTTTGGTATTCACTACTTTACAGCCGATCAAATCACGCCAGTAGAACTCGTCTTCAGGCAACTCTTTCATCGACTCAGCAGGAATGGCAATCTCACAATTAGTGAGCATTTGCGCTTGGTCTCGAGTGGTTATGCCTTCGAGTGCAGCGATTAACGCCTTACCCTGAAAACGCCACTGGTCAACCTTAACCTCGCGCCATTCACCTTGCTCTTTAATCAACCAAGGTGAATAGTCAAAAATATCTTCGGCAGAATCGGTATAGCTAGTGATCTTCAACCAACCTTTAATACCGTGACATGAGCCTAATTTGCCCAGTACGATAGGGTCTTGGTGACTACTCATTAATCTATACCTTAACGCTATTAAGCAGCAGCTTTACGAGCGTCTTTGATCAATTTTGCTACACGATCTGTAGTAGCAGCACCGTTAGCAACCCAGTGTTCTACACGATCAAGATCTAAGCGAAGTGCTTCTTCTTGACCTTGAGCAACAGGGTTGAAAAAGCCAACACGTTCGATGAAACGACCGTCACGAGCATTGCGGCTATCAGCAACAACGATGTTATAAAATGGACGCTTTTTTGCGCCGCCACGAGCTAAACGAATGGTAACCATGCGTCTTTATCCTCTAATGATTTACCCTTTAAATGGGGCAAAAATAAAAACTGGAACCCCGTGTTCGCGAAGAGTCCCAGATAGAAAGCCGCACGATTCTACCTGAATCGGCGACGAATGCAACATTTTTACACGACAATACTCTACAGCATATGACTTACTCACCATTGGGAATATGCAACTCAAACCGCAGGCAATAAACTTAAAAAGCTAATTTAATGATAAGTGTAACCCAAAAGGTCAACGGCAACTCGACGGCTATTGAACATCCCCCACCCTAGAAGACTTATCCGCCAAAGTCTGCGTCTGTTGCTCTTCCTTAAGCACACCGCCACCGAGTGAGCGATATAGCTTAATCATCGCCAGCAATTTGTCTCGTCTCACCTCACTTAAGCTAAGCTCAGCATTAAACAAGCTTCGTTGTGCATCCATAAGATCCAACGAACTCGATACGCCATTGCGATATCGTAACATCGCTAGGTGAGTATATCCGCGTGCTGCTTCGACCAGCTCTTCTTGCGCTTCAATCGCTAACTCAGAGCGCCGAAAACTATTCATGGCATCGTTAACTTCAAAGTATGCTGCCAATACTGCGCTGCGATAAGCAAGTAGAGCCTGCCTCGATTCCTCTTGGGCTATATCGTATTGGGCCGCGATACTGCCAGCATTGAAAATAGGCGCAGTAATACCGCCAAGGAGTGACCAAGTGACTCCTTGACTATCAAAGATCTTATCTAAATCCTCAGATTCCGTACCATAGCGACCAGTAATGTTAAATTTAGGGAAAAAAGCCGTTTTGGCCAACCCCACATTCGCGTTGGCCGCAATTAATGCCAGCTCTGCAGCTTTGACATCTGGCCGCTGTGACAGCATTTGTGACGGGATGCCCACCCTAAAAGAGGAAGGAAATGGCACTTCGGCAATGAGTGACGCTAAATCACCCTCTACTTTAAGCGGATAATCATATTCGCCGAGCAAAACCCTTAACTGATTAGCTTTTTCTTGACGCGCAAAATCGAGAGACGGCAAGGTGACTTTAGCACTCTGGTATTCCACTTCAGCTTGCTTAACCTGCAAGCCTGAAATCACCCCATTTTGTTTTCTTAACCTTGCCAAATCACGCTCTTTTTTACGCAACTGAACCGTATTGACAGAGATTTGATAACGCTGCTCAATATCAAGCCATTCATAATAACGACTGGCAACATCGCTTATTAGGCTGATAACCGCCAAATTAAGCGCTTCTTGTGTCGATAGAAAATGTGCATATTCAGCTTCACTGCGACGCCGATTAGCTCCCCAAACATCAAGCTCCCAAGACACTGTACCGGCAATATCGAATTCATTGCCGTGGGTAGGATTAGTGTTGGTTATACCACTGTCGATTGAACGCTCTGCATTAGCGCCTAAACCAAATTCCGGATAAAGCGTCGCGTCAGTCACTGTCACTTTCGAACGAGCAGCGATGAGACGAGAACGTACCGCCTCAAGATCTAAGTTTTGCGCCAGCGCATAAGAGATAAGTTTACGCACATTGGGGTCAAGGTAAAATGACTGCCATGCCACCAGACCATCATTGTCGATGGTATCTTGTACCAACTCATGATGATATTGCGCCGGTAGGTCAACGTCTGGACGCTGATAGTCAGGTCCCATTGCACAACCAACTAAGCCCAGTACCGTGGCTGTAAACCCTATGACCTTAGCCCTACTAGCAACCCAAACGAGCTTTAACGTGAATCTTGCTTGATCTCCGAGCCGTTGATTAGCCATGAGCATTGCCCTCCTGCGCAGGACGTCCGTTCGCTGCGCCAGGCTTTATTTTAGATTTTAACCAGCCTGCGGTCGTGACGAAAAAAAGGGGCACCATAATAATACCTATGGTGGTCGCAAACACCATTCCGCACAGAATAGGGATAGAGATGCTCTGGCGACTCACCGCGCCTGGCCCCACAGATAACACCAGCGGCAACACACCTAAAATGAATGCCATTGAGGTCATTAGAATGGGGCGAAAACGCATGTTGGCGGCCTCTAACGCGGCCTCAAGATAACCTTTTCCTTCCTTATGCAATTGATTAGCAAACTCGACAATCAAAATAGAGTTCTTCGCCGCCATCCCAATGAGAGCAATAAAGGCGACTTGAAAGAATAAATTACTCTCCATGCCACTGACCCAAGTGCCTAAGGCCGCCCCCAACATAGCAATCGGTGCGATGAGCAATACCGCAATGGGGATAGTCCAACTCTCATACAGTGCAGCAAGGAATAAGAATACAAACAACATAGCTAACGCGACAGCAATGCTGGTTTGATTGGCTGACTGTACTTCCTGATAAGTAATACCTGTCCATTCGTAACTAAACTCATTGGGTAAAATGGGTTTAGCCACTCGCTCTATGGCTCTAATCACATCACCAGAGGCATAACCCGCTGCCGGCGTTGCATTAATCGAGGCACTGCTAAATAAATTGTAATGAGTTACCGCAGCTGGGCCAACAGAATACTCATACTTCGCCAGCACACCGATAGGCACCATAGCGCCGCTGGATGAGCGCACGTAGTAATCTTTTATCTGCTCAGGAAATTGACGATAACTCTCCTCGGCTTGCACTTTTACTCGATACACACGGCCAAATAAATTGAAATCATTAACCGTAGAAGAATCTGTAAAAGTTTTTATCGTACTGTAGATATCAGCCACATTAACGCCAATGGCCATCGCTTTGGCTTCATCAACCGTTAAGTGCAGCTGTGGTATCGCACTTTGAAGAGACAGCCCTGCCGTTGCAATTTCTGGTTGTAATTTAAGTTGTTCAACCAGCTCACCAGCGGTTTCCATTAAGCCTTTAAAGTTTGTCCCAGAGGTGTCTTGTAGCTCCATTTCAACCCCAGAACCATTACCTAATCCTGGCACTGCCGAGGGTAAATACACGTTGAACTCAGCTTCTAATATATCGAGTAACGCGTGATCTATCTCTTTCATCACTTTTTTAACCGTTGCATCACTCTGCATCCGCTCAGACCAAGGCTTAAGAATAATTTCGAATTGACCATTAGCTTGGTTAGAGCCTGAACGACGATTCTCTCCGGCCAAGGTAAACGAATATGCAACAGCAGGATGGGCCAACACTTTGGCTTCGGCTTTCTTTAGCACGGCTTGTGAACGATTCACGGTTGCGCCATCAGGTAAGGTCATATCGATAAAAAAGCGACCTTGATCTTCATCAGGCATAAAACTCGACGGTAGGTTTGACATGATCATATAAACGCCACCGACCATAATGGCAAACACCAAATAACTACGTGTAGCCTGCCGAGCAGTTAATGCAACGATCGCGACATATTTACTGGTACAAATATCCAGCTTGTCGTTCATCCATTTGAAAAAACCCGAGGTGGCCTTATCTCCTGGCCTTAGCAATAAGGCACATAAGGCTGGCGACAGTGTCAGCGCCACGACCGTAGAGATCAACACCGCCACGGTAATCGCTATGGCAAACTCGCGGTACATGATGCCGGTTATCCCCGATAAAAAAGAAACTGGTACAAATACCGCCGCCAAGACTAAGCTTGTTGCCACCAGCGCGCCAGAAAGCTCTTTCATGGCAACACCGGTCGCCTCAACGGAATTTAAGCCCTTTTCATGCATTAAGCGCTCAACATTTTCTACGACCACAATGGCATCATCAACTACAATACCGATCGCCAGCACTAAGGCCAGTAAACTCACAGTGTTAATCGTAAACCCAAACGCCAGCATGGCCGCCAGCGTACCAACCAATGATACTGGCACCGCAATTGCGGGGATCAAGGTTGCCCGAAAGTTTTGCAGGAACAGATAGACCACCAATATCACTAGTATCAATGCTTCAATTAACGTTTTGACCACTTCATCAATCGAGTTTTCAATAAAAATAGAAGCATCAAAAAAGACTTCCCAGTTCATACCTTGCGGGAACTTTTCTGCCAGTGTCGCCATCTCGTTTTTAACATTTTTGGTCACCTCTAGGGCATTGGCTCCGGGTAACAGATAAACCTGCAAAATGGTCGCATTAATCCCATTTAGTTGTGACTGTAGGGTGTAGGATGACGAGCCTAACTCCACCCGCGCAATATCACGCAACCTGATAAGAGAGCCATCGCTATTGGCGCGCACAATAATCTCTTTAAATTGTGGCACACTGCTCATACGCCCCTCTGCGGTGATAGGCATTGTCATACTTAGGGACTCAGCATTGGGCTGCGAACCAATCGCCCCCGCGGGCGACTCCTTATTCTGTGCCTTCACCGCCGCGATCACATCGCTAGTCGTAAGACCATAACCGGCCATAATATCGGGCTTTAACCAGACTCGCATTGAATAGCTGCGTGACCCGGTATTTCGCACACGTCCGACGCCTGGGATACGTTTAAGGGCCGCTTGAATATTGATGGTCGCGTAGTTACTTAAATAGATTTCATCATAGCGGTCATCGGTCGATGTTAACGCTAATTTAAGTAGCTCAACCGAGGCTTCTTTCGATACAGACACCCCTTCGGTTTGCACATCAATGGGTAAGCTTCCAGCCGCTTGTTGAGTTGAGTTTTGCACATCAACCGCCGCCAAATCAGGATTAGTGCCAACATCAAAGGTAATGGTGACATTAGCGCTGCCAGAGTTAGTACTCTTAGAGCTCATATAAATCATGTTCGGTAAACCGTTTAATTCTTGCTCTAACGGTGTAGCAACCGACTCTGCAGCCGTTGTCGATGCGGCACCAGGATAGGAAGCCGACACTTTAACTTGTGGCGGCGTAATATAAGGATATTGATCTATGGGCAGTTTAAACATGGCAATTAAGCCAAGCAGTACAATCACTATGGAGATAACACAAGCATACACCGGCCGAGTCACAAAAAATTGTGCCATGGTTACTGCTCCTGCTCTTGTTCTAACGCTTGCTGTTTAAGCGCCTGTTCTTTTTGTGCTCTATCTTCACGTTGTTGATATTCTTGTTGAGTTAATGGCTCCGCCAGTTGACCGTGACGAACGCGGTGCATACCTTCAACAATCACCAATTCACCCGCGCGCAAACCACTCTTAACCACGACCCCCATCTTGCCCTGATGCTCTATCACAATAAAACGCCGCTCGACCTTATTATCAGGTTGCACCACCATGACATATACCCCGCCCTGTTCTACCTGGGTAGCCTTTTGTGGGATCACGACGGCGTCATCTATCTCATCAAGCTTGATCCGTACATTGGTGTATTGACCGGGTAGCAGCTCTTTATTGGGGTTGGGTAGCTCAGCCCTTACTTGGAATGTACCCGTTTCAGGATTAACCGACGGATCGGTAAAGCGCACATCCCCTAGATATGGGTAAGCACTATGGTCGGGTAAGGTGATGGCCACAAAACCTTCGACGGCTTTACCTTCGGTCTCGGCATCTTTCTTGTCAGAGTAACTCGTCATGCGACGACGGGCGTTAAGGTAATCTAAAGCCGACATGTTGAAGGTGACATAGATGGGGTTAACTTGCTTTACCCGAGTAAGCAAAGATTGACCATTACTGCCAACGAGTGCGCCTATATCAACCTCTGAACGACTAACTAAACCTGATATCGGCGATTTAATCTCTGTATAACTCAGCTCCAACTGAGCTTCTTCCAACTCAGCCATACTTGCCGCAAGGCTTGATTTGGCTTGGGATAACACAGATAACGCATTATCAAAATCGAGCTGACTAGCAGCATCTTGCTCATACAAAGGCCTTAAACGGTCCACATCACGCTTGGCTTTATCCAAAGCAGATTGCTGTGATTCGACATTGGCTTTTAAACGATTGACCACGGCCAAATAAGGGCGGTTGTCAATCCGATATAACACCGCACCTTTTTTTACCGCACTACCTTCGATGAAGCTTTTGTCTTCAACAAAACCATCAACACGTGCCCTAACCTCTACATCGAGTGATGCTTGTGTCACACCAATGTAGTTGCCATAGAGTGGCACCTTGGCTGAACTGACTTTCTCAACAACGACTAACTTAGGAATGATTTTCGGCTCAGTCTTCTCGCAACCAACTAAAGAAATAAATGCCACAATGACAACGACTAAGCGTTTTGCCGGAAAAACTATTCTAATCATGAATATGCCCTAAATTAATCAATCGTACCACGCAGCACAAGGCCGCCCATTTAAACCCCAACGAGTCAATGAGCAACGTTAATACGATATGGTGTGCAGGAATAAGTGTAAACGCTAACATCCCACAACATCAAGAGAACAACCAAATAACAGCAAGATAAAAAACTGAAAAATCAGTCACTAGCCTCAGTTGCAGCTTTCTTCAACATCGCAAAAAAAAGCTCAAGCATATTGCTTGAGCCTTAAGATTTGCGCATTTTAAGAGACTTAATTAACGGCCTGGCATCTTCATGCCTGGAGGCAACATGCCACTCATGCCGCGCATCATTTTTTTCATGCCGCCTTTAGCCGACATCTTCTTCATCATTTTTTGCATCTGAGTAAACTGTTTCAATAAACGGTTTACATCTTGGATCTGGGTACCTGATCCCATTGCAATACGGCGTTTACGTGAGCCCTTGATAATATCAGGACGTTTACGCTCTGCGGCTGTCATGGAGTTAATGATCGCCTCCATTTGCCCCGTCATCTTACCGTCTTGCACTTGAGCGAGCGCTTCTGGCGGAAGTTGACCAACACCAGGCAGCTTTTCCAGCATGTTCATCATGCCGCCCATGTTTTTCATCTGCTGCAGCTGTTCACGGAAATCTTCAAGATCAAAGCTACCGCCTTGCTTCACTTTAGAAGCAAGCTTCATCGCCTTATCTTTATCGACGCCACGCTCTACTTCTTCGATAAGCGATAACACATCGCCCATGCCTAAGATACGAGAGGCTACACGATCGGGATGGAAAGGCTCTAGTGCATCGGTCTTCTCACCGACACCCAAAAACTTAATCGGCTTACCGGTGATATGGCGAATGGATAATGCCGCACCGCCGCGTGCATCACCATCGACTTTGGTAAGAATCACGCCTGTTAAAGGTAGTGTTTCGTTAAACGCTTTAGCCGTATTGGCCGCATCTTGACCTGTCATAGCATCAACCACGAACAAGGTTTCGATTGGTTTAACCGCAGCATGAAGATCTTTGATCTCATCCATCATGCTTTCGTCAACGTGCAATCGACCTGCCGTATCGACAATAACAACGTCGATAAACTTCAGTTTTGCATGCGCCATAGCTGCATTAACAATATCGACTGGCTTTTGGCTGACATCTGATGGGAAGAACTCAACCTCAACTTCGGCAGCCAAGGTTTCAAGCTGCTTTATTGCAGCAGGACGATATACGTCAGCACTGACCACGAGGACAGATTTCTTTTCACGCTCTCGAAGAAACTTAGACAGTTTCGCCACACTGGTAGTTTTACCGGCACCTTGAAGACCAGCCATCATGATAACCGCAGGAGGCTGGGTCGATAGATTTAGCGCTTCGTTGGCTTCGCCCATGGCGTTTTCCAACTCGCTTTGTACTATCTTAATAAAAGCTTGGCCTGGACTAAGGCTTTTCGAGACTTCTTGGCCAACAGCACGTTCTTTAACGCTGTTTACAAAAGCACGCACAACAGGCAAAGCGACATCGGCTTCAAGCAACGCCATACGCACTTCGCGTAACGTTTCTTTTATATTATCTTCAGTTAAGCGACCACGACCACTGATGTTCTTCAGGGTACGTGATAATCTGTCCGTTAGGTTCTCAAACATTATCGCGTTCTTTACCGTTTAGAATTTACATGATTGAGCGTATTATAACGATGCATAGATATTATGCTACCGCACTAAGCAAGTTATCGAACTTGAACGGATGCATTAATCTTTTAAAAATTTGTAAAACTTAGGACTAACGCTCAGAAAGTGCTAATTTTTGTGTGTAAAGCCCCTGCCCATTTATACATAGCTCGTGTTATTCTAATGACATTAGATAAGCAAGATACAACCAACTCAGAAGGGTTGCGATTGCAAAGAAAACGAACATAACGATAGGTTAATTTTCGATGGTCATTTTTTCGGCTTCAGCCATATTTTTCTACAGCATAGCCCTTATCTTGGTGATTAGTCGCCTGTTTCATGCCGATGGCCCGAACCGCAAGGCTGTTGCCGGGTTTGCTGCGATCGCCGTGATTCTTCATGCCGCCGCACTTTCACAGGCCATCTTTACTGGTGACGGACAAAACTTTAGCCTAACCAACGTTATCTCCATGGTTAACTGGATCATTGCCTTTACCTTTACCATTTTAATGTTCAGATTAAAGGTGATTGTAGTCGTTCCAGTGGTCTATGCCTGCTCGGTAATATCTGTCGCGCTGCTATGGTTACTTCCTCCGAAGTTTATTACCCATTTTGAGCTCTACCCAGAAGTACTTGCCCACGTGGTGTTATCACTGATGGCATATAGCGCCCTGATGATTGCAGCGCTCTATGCGATACAGCTTGCAATAATCCAAAATAAATTGAAGAAAAAGCAGTTAATGCTAAGTCCTGCGATACCGCCTTTAATGACGGTTGAAAAACAGCTATATCATCTCGTTATCATCGGCGTAGTGTTACTGAGTTTGTCACTGGCTACCGGGTTTATTTTCCTCGACGATATGTTTGCTGCGGGTAAAGGCCATAAGGCGATTTTATCTATCCTTGCTTGGTTTACCTATATTGCTATGCTAGCGCAACAGTATTGGGTCGGCTGCAAAATCCGTACAGCCGTAGCCTATACGCTTACAGGCGCAACCTTGCTATCTCTTGCGTACTTCGGTGCAAGAATCGTTAAAGAGCTTATTTTACAATAGGTCAAATAACCCTAGTTGACGACATAAACTCTCGGCTAGGGCCAACTTGACTCTTCGTTCAAATCGCTGTATTTACTACTTCTTACAACAATTTTCTTACTATCGCCAAAGCGAGGCCACTGTTTGGACGTCATATCCACCAGCGCACTTCTATTCATTCTATTTGTACTTATCGTAATATCGGCCTACTTTTCAGGTTCTGAGACTGCGATGATGTCCCTCAACCGCTATAGGTTACGTCATTTAGCCAATAATGGTCATAAAGGGGCTAAAAGAGCGATTAAATTACTCGATAGACCTGACCGTCTTATCGGTCTCATCTTAATTGGTAATAACCTAGTCAATATTCTTGCAGCGTCTATCGCGACCATTGTCGCGAGCCGCTATTTCGGTGAGGTTGCAGGTCCTGCTGTAGCCACGGGAGTGCTCACGTTAGTGATACTCGTTTTTGCCGAAGTAACCCCTAAAACTGTGGCCGCATTGCACCCTGAACGTATCGCTTTCCCATCGAGCGTGCTACTAAAAATCCTCTTAGTTGTACTTTTACCTTTAGTCAAAAGTGTTAACTTTATCACCTCGACTTTCTTGCATATTCTCGGTATCCGATCAGTAAAAGAGGATGATGCATTAAGCCAAGAAGAGTTGCGCACCGTAGTACATGAAGCTGGCGCTTTGATCCCAAGACGACATCAAGAGATGCTGTTATCGATTATGGATCTTGAAAAAGTCACCGTCGAAGACATTATGATCCCGCGTTCAGATCTTTACGCCATCAATATTAATGACAACTTTAAGAGCATTAATAAGCAAGTGATCCAAAGTCCACATACTCGCGTGTTACTCTATCGGGATACGATCGATGATGCGGTCGGCTTTGTTCATCTTCGCGATGCTCTGAGACTACAATCCAAAGAACAATTTAGTAAGTCTTCCTTACTTCGCGCCGTAAAAGAGCTCTACTTTGTCCCTGAAGGTACGCCACTTAACGTACAACTGGCCAACTTTCAGCGAAATAAAGAACGTATCGGACTGGTCGTCGATGAATATGGCGACATTCAAGGCTTAGTTACCCTAGAAGATATTCTCGAAGAGATTGTGGGTGACTTCACCACGTCGATGATCACCACCCCAAGTGAAGATATCAATAAACAACCCGATGGAAGTTACTTAATCGATGCCACCATCAACATTCGCGATTTAAACAAAGAGATGGGTTGGCATTTCCCAATTGATGGACCAAAGACACTTAATGGCCTCATCATAGAATATCTTGAAGATATTCCTGAACCTAGCACTTCCATGCGGATATTTGGTTATCCTCTTGAAGTTATCGAAGTCGGGGAGAACATGGTAAAAACAGTGCGAGTGATACCTAAGCACTACAAAGCCCCAAAAACTAAGAAAAGCTAATAGCCTTCTAAATTAAAAGAGTAAAAAGGCGCTATATAGCGCCTTTTTACTGTCTAATCGACTTCGTTAACTTACTGTATTGGGCATACAGGAGCGCAGCGACATTAGTTAGCAGAATTCAACTTTGTCAAACTACGCCTCTTTTCTATTGCCAACGGCGTGATCTCTTTATCCAGCTCAGACTCCAATCCCAGCATAAAATAAACCTCAGCCATCAAGAAAAACGGGCCGATTAACAACTGATTCAAATCATCGATAAACGCAGGCTTCGCCTTTTCATATTTGTGCCCTATAAGCTGAAATACCCAGCCAACCACAAAGACACCAATAGCAATCATCCAAACCTCGTCTAATCTAGAAACCAGATATGAGCTGTACAATACAGGTAAGATAAAAAGTAACAATCCAATCGCTAATTTCGCATGCAACTTAAAATAGTAAATGAGTACACCTGCAGCGAATAATCCGGCAACGTTGAATACTAAGCCTGAATCCTCAAGAACTAAAAAATTAACAGGAATAGTGTTTAGCATCACAAATGCAGCCCAAATAATCAGCGGGATCCCAACGAAGTGAGTCTTAATATTGGTTGGATTGAGGTGCACACTCTTATAAGTCGCTAGCTGCTCTACAGCGGATTTCATTTTGCACTCCCAGATTTGATGAATT
This sequence comes from Shewanella psychrotolerans, assembly GCF_019457595.1. Taxonomy (NCBI): domain Bacteria; kingdom Pseudomonadati; phylum Pseudomonadota; class Gammaproteobacteria; order Alteromonadales; family Shewanellaceae; genus Shewanella; species Shewanella psychrotolerans. Next base: position 3,337,036 of record NZ_CP080419.1, read on the forward strand.
TATTTTTATTATGCTCAATTGCAGGCACGGCGTTTAAACGAAATACACCTATCGAGATGAAGAGACGAAATTGTCTCACATGAATGACAGCTTCACCGATGCAAACACTTATCCTTGCCCGACTTCATCGATGAGAGTCTCGATAGCCCCTTTTATTATCTCTAACCTAGCTCATTTACCGCTTAAATCATAGGCTCAAGATTCAAATTTTACCCGAAGAGTGGATCCCAAGTTATCATTAAAAATTCAGCACCTTATTAAAGCCTTCCTCGACAAAAGTTAAAAATAGAAAAACCGAAAGCTCACTGTTTTATGTTGGTAGCTTCAACTATATTAAAGAAGAACAAGGCCGATCTTATATCAGTATTCTATGAAAAATACCTATAAACATAACACCCTTGCCGAATCTGACTTCACACTCAACGCCATCTTAGATCTGATAGCGGAAGGGACTTGGGACTGGGATGCCAAAACAGGGATAGTAATAAGAAGTCCAGGCTGGTATCGAATGCTAGGTTACGATGAAAAATCCTTGCAAGAGAATGTATTTACATGGGAAAACATCATTCATCCAGATGACTATAACAGAGTGATGACCCACTTTGAGCAATATATCAATGGAGAGTCTAATCAATACCGGATCGAATACCGATGTAAAAAATCCGATGATAGTTACTTATGGATATTGGATCATGCCAAAATCCAGACTTATAAAGCTGACGGCACAGTTGCGAGAATGATTGGCGCTCATCAGAATATTCATGATGAGAAATTAGCAGCACAAGAAGCCGACAAACTCAAAGAGATGGCACTACAGGGCACGATATCATTGGAAAGTTTGATAAAGATAAGTGCTAGAGAACTTAAAATTAAAAATCAGCAACTTGAAGATAAAATCAAACAAGTAGCTCTGCTATCCAATATTGATCCGCTCACCTCTATCGCCAATAGAAGAAGTTTTGAAGTCGAATTAACCAAAGAGATCTTACGGTCAAAACGATATAATCACCCATTATCACTGGCTATGTTTGACATAGATTTATTCAAAAACATCAATGACACCTACGGTCACAATAAAGGTGATCTTATTCTGCAAAAGCTCTGTCGGCTAGTCTCTAAAAATATTAGAGAGCAAGACTGCTTCGCTCGATGGGGTGGAGAAGAATTTGTTATTATATTTCCTGAAATAACACTAGAAAACGCACTGGAGGTGACAGAGAAATTACGAAGCACTATCAGCCAATATGAGTTCGAACCCAATTTATACATTAGCTGCAGTTTTGGTGTGACCGAATATAATAGTACAGATTCAATAGAAACCGTCTTTCAGCGTATTGATAACTCACTATATCAAGCCAAAAAAAACGGTCGCAATCGAGTCGAAAGCTGTTAACCCCTAAAGCCCTCTATAAGAAAAAAGACTAATAATTTTTCTTCAAATTTCCGCTATGACTCAATAATCACAGTCGCGGTGGCATAATGTTTTTCATCGGCAATGGATAGGAAGGCTTTAACACCACCTAACAAAGTTAATCGCTCAGCTGCACCAGCATTGAAACTCACTAAAGGCGCGCCGTTAGCATCATTACTTATTTCAATATGCTGGAACGATACACCGCGGCCTATTCCTGTACCTAATGCCTTAGCCGCAGCCTCTTTGGCTGCAAAACGTTTCGCTAGGTAACGTCCCGGTTGGGTGGCGTTAACAAAGATCGAAAGCTCAAACGGGGTTAACACCCGTTTGGCCAAGCGACATTGAGCGAGCGCATCATGATCGCCCGCTTGAGGTACCTTTTGTTCGATACGTTCAATTTCAACGATATCTGTACCTAAACCGACAATCATGACTATTCCTTAAAAAATTGAGCAGTGGCGGCCCAACACTCAACGAAAACATTGATAAGCACGTGACTAGTAGCTGTTAGCTATTAGCTCGTAGCCTATACTTCCAGCAATTTACTCGCCGTTACGCCCTTCAATCATTAACAGCTTCATATCACGAACTGCAGTGTCTAAACCATCGATAGACGCACGGGCGATAATTGCGTGACCAATATTAAGCTCATAAAGCTCTGGGATCGCGGCTATCGGCTTCACATTGTGATAGTGGAGTCCATGGCCAGCATTAACCACTAATCCCTTACCGTGGGCATACGTGGCCATCTCAGTAATACGCGCAAGTTCTTTAGCCTGCGCTTCGTCGGTCTCGGCGTCAGCATAACAACCTGTATGTAGCTCAATCACTGGGGCGCCTACGTCAACAGTGGCATCGATTTGTGTTTTATCTGCATCGATAAATAACGAAACCTTAATCCCCTGCGCAGCCAAACGGGAAACAGCAGCGCGGATCTTATCCTGTTGCCCAGCAACATCCAGTCCCCCCTCAGTGGTCAACTCTTCACGCTTTTCAGGCACTAAACACACATAAGTCGGCTTAACTTCGCAGGCGATATCGAGCATCTCATCAGTCACGGCCATTTCAAAATTCATCCGCGTCTTGATCGTCTTAGCAAGCAGATAAATATCGCGATCGCAGATATGACGTCGATCTTCACGTAGATGCACGGTAATACCTTCAGCCCCTGCATGCTCCGCGACGGCTGCGGCATGGACAGGGTCTGGATAGCTAGTACCACGAGCCTGACGTAAGGTTGCAATGTGATCGATATTAACGCCCAAATGAATACGGCCCATGGTATGTACCTAACCTTTAAGAATATTAAGTGATTGTAGATTGGTTGGCGCTTATTGTACTAAGCCACAAAGGAAAAACCAGTCGAAACTGCGCCAGAGGCAAGCAAATTACTTGCTATAAGATGATTTTTTGATGCCTTTATTAAACAAGGCCCGCGACTTGAGTGGTTTATCGCCAAGTACAGCCGAGAGCAGTTGCCTCATTAATCGCTTAGCTTGTTTAAAATCAGACTCTTGCAATTTTCCAGTCTCTAAAGCCAGCAGCAACTCACCACTATAGTGATTAGATTTAGGCCCAAGTGCAGTAGAAAAACCCTCATCCGATAACAGGCGGTAATAGAAATCAGCCTCGATAGGAGATTGCGTAACATCCAGTGTTAACGATGGCATCACCCCCAGCTCTTTTAGGAGTTCAATCTCAAATGACCTTAGCTGCGCCTGATTAAATCCCGCTGCCATTGCCATCAAGGTTTTATGATAAGTAAAAAACAGCTGCTCGGCCCCGTGTTCAACAGAGAGACAACGCACCAATAATTCATTTAAGTAAAATCCAGCAAAGCTAACTTCGCCACTTATAGGCACTGCCGGACTCGCGGCTTCAACTTGATACAAGTTTTTAAGGCTACTGCGACCAGAAAGTTGAAACAGCAGAGGTTGAAATGGCTGAAGAATACTCTTAATTGATGACTTGCCACTACCAAGACGCGCAACACAATCGATACGTCCATGACCATCGACCAATAAATTAACGAGAACGCTCGACTCTTTGTAAGGACGAGTATGTAACACATATCCCCGCAGCATCTATCCTCGCTCGCTTATTATCAATCATTACAATAAAGGCCAAGATAATAAACCGCAAACCTTGTTGCAATCCCTCATCTCGGCCTCAGATCATCACGTTACTGATGGTTAATCTTCGCCATAGCCTAATGATCTTAACGCACGCTCATCATCGGCCCAACCAGATTTAACCTTAACCCAAACCTCTAAGAACACCTTGTTATCGAATAAGACTTCCATATCCAAACGCGCTTGAGTTGCAATCGTGCGAATACGTTCACCCTTATTACCAATCACCATACGCTTTTGAGTTTCGCGCTCAACTAAGATCAAGGCATTAATTTGATAAACGCCATTTTCCATCATCTTAAACTGTTCAATCTCAACCGTTGCATCGTAAGGCAATTCATCGCCCAAAAAGCGCATCAGCTTTTCACGCACAATTTCTGATGCCATAAACTTTTGAGAGCGGTCGGTAACATAGTCTTCAGGGAAATAGAAAGGCGATTCTGGAACAGACTCAACCGCCATATCCATAATACGCTGCACATTGGTGCCTTGAGTCGCTGATATTGGCAAAATTTCATCAAACTCAAATTTAGCCGCAAGCTCCTGCAAATGCGGGAATAACGCCTCCTTGTCTTTGATGTTATCCACCTTGTTGATGGCCAGTACTGTTTTACGACCATCATCACGACTTTGAAGCTTTTTAAGTACCATCTCATCGTCGGCGGTCCAGTTAAGGCCATCGACAACAAAAACAACCAGACTCACCTCAGCAAGGGAGCTCGATGCAGCGCGGTTCATTAAACGGTTAATGGCGCGCTTCTCTTCTATATGCAAACCAGGCGTGTCGATAAATACCACTTGGCGAGGACCATCGGTATGAATCCCCATAATACGGTGACGCGTAGTTTGCGGCTTCTTAGAGGTAATTGAAATTTTTTGCCCTAAAAGCTTATTGAGTAGTGTCGACTTACCCACATTTGGGCGGCCAACAATAGCAACCATACCACAGTAGGTGACAGCATATTCGCTGGCACTCGTACCGCTGTTCATACGAGCAAGCAGCTCGTCTAAACTCGGTTCGTTACTGCTTTGCGGCTTTTTAGGATCACTCATCGTTTAATACGCTCCAAAACTTCTGCTGCGGCAATCTGCTCCGCTTTTCTACGGGAGTTGGCTATGCCAACGACCGCTTTATCTAATTGCTCAATTTTACATTCAACTGTAAAAGTTTGCGCGTGAGCCTCTCCGCTAATATTGACAACCTTGTATACCGGTAGAGGTTTTTTAAAGCCCTGCAGGTGTTCCTGCAGCAGGGTTTTGGGATCTTTTTGATTAATCGGCTCAATGACGGCCAATCGCGTCTTATACCAATTTAACACTAATACTCGACAAGCTTCGAGATCGGCATCGAGATAGATAGCACCAATAATCGCTTCGACCGCGTCAGCTAAAATGGATTCACGGCGAAATCCACCACTCTTAAGTTCGCCAGGACCGAGTTTGAGGTAATCTCCGAGCTTAAATTCTTTAGCTATTTGCGCCAACATTTTGCCGCACACCAACGTAGCACGCATACGACTCAAGTCACCTTCGGTCGCCTTGGGAAACTGATGATACAAAGCATCCGAGATCACAATAGACAGAATTGAATCACCTAAAAACTCGAGGCGTTCATTGTGTTTACTTGCTGCACTTCTGTGAGTTAAAGCTTGCTCTAAAAGGCTTAGCTTATTGAATTCATAACCTAATGTTCGGCATAAACGCGGCAGGTTTTTAATCGGTTCCATATTACACAATTCCGCCTACACGATTAAAACGCACACCCGTTGGGATCCATGTTGGCAAAAAGTCGCTCTTGCTGCGGTCAAACTCGAAGCTAATCCAAATAGCCACCGCTTTGCCCACTAAGTTTGCTTCTGGCACAAATCCCCAAAAACGCGAGTCGGTACTGTTATCGCGGTTGTCACCCATCATGAAATATTGGCCTTCAGGTACAATAAATTCACCCACAGCAAGATTGTTCTCACGGAAATAGTAAGAAGTGGGTTCACCTCGTCCAGGGTTAATCAAGATATCGTGGGTCACGTCACCTAACTGCTCTTTGTAACGTAATAACGGGATATTATCTTGGCTAAATTCGCCTTGATTGACACCCACACGCTCAATTTTTTCAAGCTTAGGGCAAGTCGTTTCACCTTCAGCACACGCTTTTTGGATATAGAGATCTTTATTACGATAAACAATACGATCCCCTGGCAAACCAATCACTCGTTTAATGTAATCAATTTTAGGGTTCTCAGGATACTTGAATACCGCAACATCGCCACGCTCAGGCTTGCCAGTTTCAACCAACTTACTGCGCCAGACAGGATCTTTTAACCCGTAGCTGAACTTCTCAACTAAGATGAAATCGCCGACTAACAGTGTTGGCATCATCGAACCAGATGGAATCTGAAATGGTTCATAGATAAACGAACGTAAAATCAATACAAAAGCGATAACTGGAAAAATGGAACGCGAGGTTTCAACAATAGCTGATTCACGAACAATTTTTTCAGCGCTTTCTTCACTAATATTAGCCTCGGAGGCTTGCGCAATAGCGAGCTTCTGTTGGCGCTTAGGTGCGAGCACAATCGCGTCGAACAACCAGATCAAACCACTACTGACTGTCACCAATACCAAGATGAGGGAAAAATAAGCTGCCATAGCTAACTAACTCCTGCGAAATAAGAATATCAGCATCGGACTAACCAGTCTGACGCCTCAATAGCTCATTTATACTGTAACAAAGAAAGCGCCGCAAACCGCGGCGCCTAATATCTATCACTATTAACAATTATTAACGAAATAGTGATTATTCGTTGAGCTTAAGTACCGCAAGGAAGGCTTCTTGTGGTACTTCCACATTACCAACCTGCTTCATGCGTTTCTTACCCTCTTTCTGCTTGTTAAGCAGTTTCTTCTTACGTGATACGTCGCCGCCGTAACATTTAGCCGTCACGTCTTTACGCAATGCCTTCACAGAAGAACGCGCAATAATTTGACTACCAATAGCAGCCTGAATCGCAATATCAAACATCTGTCTTGGAATAAGTTCTTTCATCTTATTCACAAGCGCTAAGCCCTGATAACGCACATTCGTTTTATGTAAAATCATAGCTAACGCATCAACACGATCACCATTAATTAACACATCTAAACGCACCATATCGGCAGGCTCAAAACGTTTAAAGTTATATTCCAGTGACGCATAACCACGACTGGTTGACTTCAAACGGTCAAAGAAATCCATGACCACTTCAGCCATCGGCATATCATAAGTGATCGCCACTTGATTGCCGTGATACACCATATTGGTTTGTACACCACGCTTTTCAACGCAAAGGGTGATCACATTACCTAAATACTCTTTGGGTACCAAAATGTTTGTCTCAACAATCGGCTCACGCATCTCTTCGATGTTATTCATCGCAGGAAGATCAGATGGATTATCAACGTAGATGGTTTCACCCTTCGTCGTTACCACCTCATAGACTACCGTTGGTGCAGTGGTGATCAAATCAAGGTTGTATTCACGCTCTAAACGCTCTTGAATGATCTCCATGTGCAATAGACCGAGATAACCAATACGGAAACCAAAGCCAAGTGCTGATGATGTTTCAGGTTCAAAGAACAAAGAGGCGTCATTGAGGCTTAACTTATTAAGCGCGTCACGGAAGTTTTCATAATCATCGGTCGAGATAGGGAATACACCAGCATAAACCTGAGGTTTAACCTTTTTAAAGCCTGGGAGCGGCTTTTCAGCGCCATTTTTTGCCAAGGTTAAAGTATCACCAACCGGTGCGCCGTGGATCTCTTTGATACCCGCGATAACAAACCCTACTTCACCGGTATTTAATGCACCAGTATCAGTTTGCTTTGGCGTGAATATACCTACGCGGTCAGCGGTATGGGTTTGCCCTGTAGACATCACCTTAAACTTATCGCCTTTTTTGAGCTTGCCGTTCTTGATACGCACTAACGATACAACGCCAAGATAGCTATCAAACCATGAGTCGATAATCAGTGCTTGCAGCGGCGCATCAGGATCGCCCTCTGGAGGAGGAATTTGGGCTACGATAGTTTCAAGAACATCGGTGATACCTAAACCCGTTTTAGCAGAGCAGCGAACCGCATCGGTGGCTTCAATACCCACGATATCTTCGATCTCTTCTGCTACACGCTCAGGGTCGGCTTGAGGAAGATCGATCTTGTTCAATACAGGAACAACATCAAGATCCATCTCTAATGCGGTATAACAGTTTGCTAAGGTCTGAGCCTCTACACCTTGGCCAGCATCCACGACTAGCAGAGCGCCCTCACATGCAGCGAGGGAGCGTGAAACCTCATAGGAAAAATCCACATGGCCAGGAGTATCAATAAAGTTAAGCTGGTAAGTTTCACCATCTTTGGCTTTATAATCGAGCGTTACACTCTGAGCCTTAATGGTAATACCACGCTCACGCTCAAGATCCATTGAATCCAATACTTGTGCCGCCATCTCACGGTTAGACAAGCCACCGCATTCTTGAATAAGACGGTCAGAAAGGGTTGATTTGCCATGATCAATATGGGCAATAATCGAAAAGTTTCTAATATGCTTCATTGTGCGAAATGACTAAACTCAAAGTTGAAAATTATCTAAAAGTGCCGAATTGTACCCGATCACCGACCTAATACCAATTGGAATCATAAAGAGAAAGCAAATATTAGCGTGTTGAGAACGAAATGGATTATACCAGACCACGACCAAGACGCGCGATGATAACTGGCTGACTATTTTGCTCTAGCACCTTAGCCCAACGTCGGCCAACACGCCACGCCGCTGTAGCTCCTAGCAGGGCGAACCCAATAGTTAATCCATCGCTCGCAGCAACATCGAGTAGCGGCATAAACAGCTGACCGAAAACCGCACCAATAAACAAACCAACTAAAGGTAATAAATAGACGATTGCAGCCGCTTTTAAAATCACGCTTTCAGGAAGACCAAGCTTAAGTAGTTCACCAGCTTTATACTGCTCATTTGAGGGCACAGAAAAACGCTGCACTTTAGGTGAGAAGGCTTTTGATACAGCAGAAGTGCCGCAAGACTCATTGTTGTCACAATGGTTGCAGGCATTTTTAACTTTTACCTCAACGGTTACCCAACCGTCATTGCCGCTGCGAATAACAGTGGCGACCTCTTCCATCATCTTGCTATCACTCTATTGTGAGACTCTTTGCTATCCGAATTAACGTTCCGACAGGGACTTTACCCACAGCAACAACTTCGGCATTACCCACACGTTCGCTCGCTAACGATAAACCATTACGAGTCATTAACTCTTCCGGCATTGCCGTCTCACCAGCGCGAGCAACATAAACAGAGATGTGAGTCATACCATCGCTTAGGGAAATATATTCAACAGCTTCGTGACTGCCAATTAATCTATGATTATCTCGAACCAAAATTTTAAAACCTTGTGGCAACCACTTAAATTGCCAATTATCGGCTTTTTCACGTTGGGGCTGTGGCATCACCTCAGGCCATTCTGCCTTGTATGCTTCGCGTAAAATCGATGGTGCATCGTCGAGCACTATAAGCTCAACCACCATTATCTGTTCTAGTAACTGCTTGTCTAAATTAAGCATGTCGTATCGCAGCGGTAAATATGTATCCATATCTAACCAAACTTGATACCCGTAACGATTTTCATCATTAGGGATAATGCGCACTAACTGCCCTGGACGACCCGCTAAGCGGCTACGACCACCGAGGACAAATTGATAACCCTCTTCTAGCACGCTGATATCACCAGCGAACGCTGGAGGCAATACACCTTGAATACGATCGGCTAAGACACTATAAGCGGGTTGATCATGCTCGATGAAAGTCACCTTAGAGCCTACTCTCACCGCATTTTTTGGGGGGCCATTTAAATGCTCTAAAAAAGCAACTTCTTGGTCTTCAACTTGACCATGAATGTATACGAGAGGTCGAATATGATCCGCTTGCAAATGGATCAAAGACATTTTGAATTCTTGAGTCTGCAAAGCTTGGCTCATATTATCTAACCAAGCTTTAGCTGACATATCTTCCCGTGCGGTCACGGGAAGTCCGAGGACTAACAGGGCCAACCAGATAAGACGCAAGCTAACTCCTTAAAAAAGACTGACCATCTGAATGATTATAACTGCAGTGACCAGTACCAATAGCTTTTAGTGATTAACCGGGATCGGTGTGGTATCGCTATTGTCGTCTATATTTGCACTATTATTCAATCTTTGTTGCAACATATGATCTTGAATATAAGTGTTTATACGGTGACGTTGCTCCATCACTCGCTCGTTAGTATAACTTTGGTTTTGTTGTACAGGGCCCGTTTGCAGACTCACAGGAGATGCACTACCAATCAAAGGCCGCGTATTAAGCACTGGCAATGGCGAGGCATCTTGCTCTGGAGACTGATTATAATTTTGCACACCGACAACAGCTACAAGCGCAACACTTGCTGCAATAGCGTATTGACCAAACTGCTTGAACATAGGGATAACACTGGCCAACTTACGTACCGGAGCGGCTTCTGTCGCTTCAACTCGCTTTGGTGCAATAATTGTAGGTTCATCTTCAAGAGCGGCAGCAATGTTGGCACAAAGATCGAGATCGACCATCTGTGGCAACTCACCGCGCATAGCATCGCCTATCATATGATAATCATGCCACTGTTGATGTGAATCCGTATCAGCCGCTAATTCAGCCAATACCTGCTCATCGACTTCACCATCGACGGCAGCGGATACCCATTCCTGACCTAATTTATCCATTTATCACCCATATAAAATTAATGTACTGAGATAAAACTTTCATCGTTCCAGCAAAGGCTGCAACTGCTTGTCGATGGCTTCACGGGCTCGGAAGATTCGAGATCTCACCGTACCAACGGGACATTCCATCACATTAGCTATCTCTTCATAACTCATCCCATCGAGTTCTCGTAACGAGATAGCCATTTTCAATTCTTCTGGCAACGTATCTAACGTATCAAACACCACTTTGCGAATCTCTTCCGATAACATTAAGCGCTCTGGAGAGGCAAACTCTTTAAGCGCATCGCTACCATCGTAGTATTCGGCCTCTTCGGCATCGACATCGTTTGCAGGTGTTCTCCTGCCTTGTGCCACTAAATGATTTTTCGCAGTATTAACTGCGATACGGTACAACCAAGTGTAAAAAGCACTTTCACCTCGAAAATTTGGCAATGCGCGATAGGCTTTAATAAATGCCTCTTGAGCAACATCTGCCACATCGGCCTGATTACGCACATAACGTGCAATCAGGTTAATGACTTTACTCTGGTACTTTTGTACCAGCAGGTTAAAAGCGTTTTTATCTCCTTGCTGAACTCGTTCAACTAACTGTTGATCGCTTATTTGTCCACTCATCCGAGCCGACTACTCCTAAATCTAAAATGCTGATTTCTCAGTCGCTCGAATCATATTCACATATGTAGACTAGCCTATACCGAAAAAGTTCTAAAAAAATTTGCGAAATATGAATTTATTTTCTAAGGCCTTGCCTGTATCCATAATTTCAGTCTTGGTTTACCATAGACGATACTCGCATAACTTACCCATGATACCCGATGAAACAAGTAGTTGAACACCAATCTGACGTTTTGGTTATCGGTAGCGGTGCTGCAGGTCTAACTTTAGCATTGCATCTGGCTGAAAAAACGAAAGTTATCTTACTCTCCAAAGGCCCCCTTAGCGAAGGGTCAACCTATTATGCTCAAGGTGGTATCGCATCCGTCTTCGATGAAGAGGATACCATTGAATCCCATGTCGCCGATACGCTCGTGGCTGGCGCGGGGCTATGTGATGAGCAGGTTGTCACATTTACCGCTGAAAATGCTAAGAGCGCAATGGAGTGGCTAATACACTGTGGTGTTGCCTTTGATAAAGAGGAAACGACTGATGGTGATATAAGCAATGCCCCTTATCATCTAACGCGTGAAGGTGGTCACAGCCATAGACGTATTTTGCATGCAGCCGACGCAACGGGTAAAGAAGTACAAGTCACCCTGCAAGAACGCGCACTTAACCATCCAAATATTCAAGTGCTCGAACGCTATAACGCTATCGATCTTATTACCACTCGTAAGTTAAATCGCCCAGGTAATCGCGTCCTTGGTGCCTATGTATGGAATCGCAATGAAGAGCATGTAGAAACCGTAAAAGCACGCTTTGTCGCTCTAGCAACTGGCGGTTCATCTAAGGTTTATCAATATACCTCAAACCCAGATATTGCATCGGGAGACGGTATCGCCATGGCTTGGCGTTCAGGTTGTCGTGTGGCGAATATGGAATTTAACCAGTTCCACCCCACTTGTTTATATCATGCCGATGCGCGTAACTTCCTATTGACCGAAGCATTAAGAGGTGAAGGCGCTTATTTACGTCGCCCAGATGGCAGCCGTTTTATGCCAGACTTTGATGAACGCGGAGAACTCGCGCCCCGCGACATCGTTGCTCGCGCAATAGATTATGAGATGAAGCGTCTCGGTTCTGATTGCGTTTATCTCGATATTACCCACAAGCCAGCCGACTTTGTGATTAAACATTTCCCAACCATCTATAAACGTTGTTTAGAGTTAGGGATAGATATTACTAAAGACCCGATCCCTGTCGTGCCAGCGGCACATTACACCTGTGGCGGAGTGATGACAGATCTGCATGGTCAAACCGATCTCAACGGCCTCTATGCCATAGGTGAAGTAGCCTATACAGGCCTTCATGGTGCTAACCGACTAGCAAGTAACTCATTGTTAGAATGTTTGGTATTTGCAAGAGCTGCTGGTGAAGATATCGAGAGCCAACTGGCAAAAATCCCCATGCCTAACGACTTGCCCGCTTGGGATGAAAGCCAAGTATCAAACTCTGATGAAGAGGTTGTTATTGCACATAACTGGCACGAACTGAGACTCTTTATGTGGGATTATGTTGGCATTGTGCGCTCAGATAAACGTCTTGAGCGCGCAATGAGGCGTTGTGCCATGCTGCAACAAGAGATCCAAGAGTACTATAGTAATTTCAAAGTCAGTAATAACTTACTCGAGTTAAGAAACTTAGTGCAGGTAGCCGAACTGATTATACGTTGCGCGATGGAACGCAAAGAGAGTCGCGGCTTGCATTACAACATCGACCACCCCAATAAAAGTAATAATCCGTTACCAACCATACTGCTACCAGACTAATATTCTACTAGCCAAAGCGCAGCAAAAGACGACACAAGTGACGATAACTTGTGTCGTCTAACATGTCTCGCCAAACGACGATGAGATGCTTTTCTTGCTCCACAGTCATTTGAAATAACACCACAAAGGGACTAATCCACAGACGTTTTAATCGATAGCTTTTCTCATTATCCATGAAAGCAGCATTGCCTGACTCATCGAGCCAAAAATTTAAGCGCCAGTGTATTAAACTGAACCATTGATAGATAAAAAAACAGCATACTAAAGTGATAACAAACCACTTAATAAATACAAACCATAGTGGGAAAACTGGCGGCCAGGCTAAGAAGGAACTTAGACATACAGCCGCAAAGACGACCAACGATAATCGCTGTTCAAAAGAAGCACAAAGATAAAAATTATGGCGCAGGGCGACCACGAACTTGAATAACCATCTTAGCCAGCTCAGGATCTGGGCACTCTTCATGGCCCATAAACCAGGCAAACAATTCAGGATCTTCACACTCTAACAAACGAACAAATATCGCCTTATCTTGATTTGAGAGTGACTCATATTGCGCCTCGACAAAGGGTTGAAACAATACATCAAGCTCTAACATACCGCGGCGGCATGCCCACCTTACTCTAGCTATCTTCATTGGTTCAGACACACAACTTCTCCCTTATTGATTGTTGGCGCTAGTGTACCAGCAACATCATGTGCTTACATCTTTTATAGCAACTGAACTTGCAGATCTTTGCCTTCAAAAAGATCGGTAAAATCCGTATCCAATAGTCGTTTAACGGCAGGATGCTGGATCATCCGTTCGGCAAACATCACATGATATACCTCGGTAATATCGGTGGTTTCACCAAGTAGATGCATACCATGAGCTAAAATATCTTGTTTATAAATCGATGGGGCCACAAATATCCCTTGTTTAAAATAACCAAAGGCTTTCATCATCGCCGCATCATCAAATTCACCCAATATTGTGATATCCAAACCATTTTCATCAAACCAATGATGTAATTGTTGACCAAGTGAAGTTCGCTTACCTGGGATCAACAACTTGCCTTGCTCAAGGCAAGCGGGAAACGGTTGACTGTAGAGCTCTGAAGAGAAAAAACCCACCCCACATTCACCTAACTTTTTAGACAAAATTTCAGGATACTTTAACGACTCCCCCGCACAATCAGACAAGATCATGTCGAGTTTATGGGCTCGCAAACGCTCCATCAAACTCTCATGAGTCGCCTCATAACAGGCCAGTTGCATAGTGCCGTCACTCGGCACAACCGTAAGCAGAACTCGACTTGCTAGCGCCTTAGAGAGCGCATCAGCGATACCGACTTCGAAAAGAATATTATTATCTTTCTGATAATTGAGAATATCGAGCATCTCATAGCTAAGGCTAAACATCTTATCAGCGTAGCGAAACACCAACTCGCCTAGCTCTGTAGGCTCTAAAGAACGCCCAACACGTTTAAATAAACTGCCTTTTAAACGCTGCTCCAACACTCGGATTTGACCCGTTACAGTTTGAGGTGTAAGGCAAAGGGTCTCTGCCGCTTTCGCTACAGAGCCCTTTTTGTGCACCATCCAAAAGTAATACAGATGATTATAATTAAGATGCGACATCAATACGTTATCTAACCTATGCTCAACGACATTCTTATTTCAATCGCTGACAGTCCATTAAACTATATACAACACTGGCTAGTTCATCGGCAGTATTGATAGTTCCAGCAGTAAAAGCCTCTTCCAATCCGAGTACTAAATCGTCACGATCTGGGATTCGGCTCTCACAATAGGTTCTATTAGCCTGCTGAAAACGTTTACCACTGCGATATTTTAGCGCTCGAGACTCATAATCATTAGACTCGACACGTTGACCCACAGCATTAGGCTTATACATCAAAGCACCGTCAACAACACCTTCGAGATAATGCACGCAAGCTACGCTTTCTACATCTTGATTACAGGCCGCTAATTGAGACGCCGATGCACTCGTAACCACACCAAACGTAAACATTAGGATTATTAATGATCTCTTCATGCTTTTTCTCCTTTTTCTGGAAGCACTTTTGACAACCAGAAGTAACCAATTAATGCAGACATTATCGAACCAGTCAAAATACCGAGGCGCGCAACGTCACCATACATATCCCCTTCCCCCACAAACGCTAGAGAAGAAATGAACATCGACATAGTGAAACCGATACCACACATTACAGCGACTGGAGCAATATGACGCCACCCCATCCCGTCAGGTAAAACGGCAAGTTTTAATTTAACAGCAATAAAGCTAAACAACAGCACCCCAAGCGGTTTACCTAACAACAAGCCTAATGCGATACCCACAGGCACTGGAGAGACTAAATCAACAATACTCATACCTGAAAGGTCAACGCCGGCGTTTGCAAAGGCAAAAATAGGCAGAATAATAAAAGTACTCCATGGGTGTAGACTGTGCTCGAGGCTTTCTGATGGCGAACTTCCATCTTTCGCTCGTAATGGAATACAAAAAGCAATAATAACCCCTGCAAGTGTGGCGTGAACCCCAGACTTAAGCACCGCGATCCACAGAATAAGTCCGACTACAGCATATGGCCCTAATGCTGTAATGCCTTTACGATTTAGTGCTATCAAACAAACTATCGCAACGGCAGCAACGACTAAACTGATAGTTGATAGATCTGTACTGTAGAACATCGCAATAATCACCACGACACCCAAATCATCAATAATCGCAAGCGCTAACAAAAACACTTTCAGCGCAACAGGAACACGATTCCCCAGCAGCGCCATAATCCCGAGCGCAAACGCTATATCCGTCGCAGCAGGGATCGCCCAACCGTTTTGAGTTACAGGATCTGAATAGTTGAAAATCAAATAGATAGCGGCAGGAAATAACATTCCGCCTATCGCAGCAAAAGTAGGCAAGGACGCCTGCTCACGACTCGATAATGCCCCCTCAAGTAACTCTCGCTTTACCTCTAAACCGATTAGCATGAAAAACAATGCCATTAGACCATCATTAATCCAGTGAATAAGGGTCTTATCAATATCTAAAACACCAACACGAATCTGCATCTCTGTATGCAAAAAACCTTGGTAAATATCCGATAATGGAGAGTTAGCCATAATCATAGCTAATAATACCGCCCCCATTAACAGAATCCCACCTGCCGACTCTTGGCTTAGAAAGTTTCTAATTGCCCGTTCCATATATAACTCCATTAACACTTAATGTATTGAGTCTAGCTCATTGCTATCTTACTGAATAATCGTTTGCCTCTGCTTTAAACATCGAAATTTCCGATGTATCGAGTGTAGACAGCAAAAGATAACTAATCAACAGTTATGCAATAATCTACTGAGAAATAGGATTAAAGACAGGTATGTTAGGTGGTTCACAAATGAGAATGGATGTTTAAAAGCGTTTTTATGCGCACATAATAAATAAAGTGCTAAATCCCACATGGGAACTTAGCACTTTAACCTCAGTATTTCCTCGTAATTGTCTTTATCGTTAGACCGAGAAAGGATATTTTATCGCATCATGATGCTGATAACCTGTCACTTCGAAATCGTCCATTGTCACCCAAGTTTCAATATCATTTAACGACTTAATATCAGGATTGATATGCAACTGTGGAGAAGGGAAAGGTTCCCGTTTCAGTTGTACTTCTTGCATCAATTCAAGCTGATCTTCGTAAATATGCGCATTAACAATTTTATGATAAGCCGCTCCCGCCTTCTTACCTGTAATTTGGGCAATAAGTGCTAATAAAGCATAGACTTGCACTTGATTAAAGTTCAGACCTAGCGGGACATCACATGAGCGCTGAAAGCTATTTAAATAGAGAGTATCTCCCAACAAGGAGAAATTATGAGTATGCATACAAGGACGCAAACAGCCCATATGAAACTCACCAGGATTATAGAAACTTAAGATCTCACCACGATCATCGATTCCTTTAGAGAGGTTATCAACAATCTTCTTTAATTGATCTACGCAGCCCCCATCTGGTTTACTCCAAGCTCGTCCTTGAACCCCATAAACCCGTCCCATATCGTCGACACCTTTACGGTGAGGATTATTAAGCCAGGCTTGATTTTCATTTGCATTGGCATCCCATGTTTTTGCGCCCAGTTGGCGAAAATCGGCTGCATTATCATAACCGCGCAAATAACCGAGTAACTCTGCTATCGCACCTTTCCAGAAACTCTTACGAGTAGTAATGAGCGGAAACTCATTTTTATCAACACGATATACCAAATCTGCATTGATTACGGTTAGGCAACGCTTACCTGTTCGTTCATTCTCTACCCAAACACCGTCATCAATGATCCGGTTACAAAGTTGCAAATACTGTTTCATGATTTCCTACTCAGTTATCGCGATTAGTCGATAGCTTGCTAAAAAGTGAGCAAACAAAAAATTAGTTAGGTTAATGCTAACTTTAGGCCTGTAAAGATAAGCATTACCGCAAATATTTTCTTTAATATTGGTGTTGGCCAGACACTCGCCGCTTTTGCTCCAACAGGCGCCATAAAAATAGAGGTAGAGACAATACCGACAAGTGCTGGAAGGTAAATATAACCCAACATATAATCAGGAAGCCCTTCAGCCCCTAGACCAGAAACGATGTAGCTAATACTGCCAAATAGCGCAATCATAAAGCCTGTGACCGACGAAAAACCGATGGCATGGCGCATCTGCACACCACTCCAGCACAGAAATGGCACCAATAGAACGCCACCACCAATCCCCATCAGCGCAGCGACAATCGCAATCACTAATGCAGCAAGAAAAAGATAACTGGGTTTAGGTAGCTGGCGTTCTACCTCTGGCGCTTTAAAGGGAAAAACCATCTGAATCGCCATAATGATAACGAAGATGGCAAAAGCTTGTTTCAGCATAGCGGCCGAAAAAAGTGATGAGATAAAACCTGCAGATAATGCCCCTAAGACAAAACCGGGTAACATCACTTTTAACAAAGGCCAGGGAACATTGCCCCGAGCATGATGGGCTTTAGCGGAAGATAAAGAGGTCAAAATAATTGCAGCTAACGACGTCGCTATGGCCACATGGGTTAAATGTTCAGGTACCACACCCGCCTTGGGTAACAAAAACAACAGAACAGGAACTGCGATAAGACCGCCACCGATCCCAAGCAAACCAGCCATAAAACCGATAAATGCGCCAAGGGCAACACAACTTAAAAATATGGTTAACATTCAGTCTCGATTGCTTAGATTATTCAAGCGCTCTAGCTTAAATGAAATCTCATCGGATTGAAATTACCTTAATTCGATTCACTCTCCGTAAGCTTTATAAAAACTCTTCCAATTCATTATCTCTCAAATATTGAGCCACTAAACGCCTCACTTCACCGCCACTCGATAAAGAGAGCGCCCTTTCTAATAGCTCACTTAAATCGGCATAAGAGACTCGCCTGATCAAATAATTGATCTTTGCGAGGCTGCCTTGGTTCATACTCAATTGATCAAATCCCATAGCGACCAATAAAATGACACCTATGGGCTCACCAGCTAATTCGCCACAAACGCTAATAGAGAGTTGATACTGACTACACTCCATATGTGCTCGTTTTAGCGCCCGTAATATCCCAGGGTGATAACAATCATAAAGCGTGCTAACCCGTGGATTATTGCGGTCAACAGCAAGTAAGTATTGGGTTAAGTCATTCGAACCTACTGAGATAAAATCGACTCGCCTACTCACCTCTTCAAGCTGAAATAGCAAAGCTGGCACTTCTAACATTATACCGATTTTGGGTCTAACTAAATGCGGATGAACATCCTGTTTAACCTCAAGATACGCTTGCTCTAGATATGCAATGGCTTGATCTATCTCATCGAGGCAACTGACCATAGGTAACAAGATATGTAACTGCTCACTATCACTAGCAGCATTTAACATCGCGCGTAGCTGCACCAAAAACAGTTCGGGATGATCTAAGGTCAACCGAATACCTCGCCAACCTAAAAAGGGGTTGTCTTCAATAATGGGCAGATAAGATAAGGGTTTATCACCACCAACATCTAAAGTACGCATCACCACAGGTTTATTCCCAGCCGCTTGTATTACTTGGCGATAGATCTCAACCTGCTCCGCTTCACTGGGAAAGCGTGTTTGTAACATAAACGGGATTTCGGTGCGGTACAAACCAATGCCATCAGCGCCTTCTGCGATTTCCGAAGCTAAGCTGCTGAGCAAGCCTGCATTTAAATAGAGATGAATTCGTTTATCATCTAAAGTGTAAGCCGATAAGGATAACTCTTTCGAATAACGCTTTTGCAGTGCCTTCTCTGCCGAAATATGACTGCGATACTCTTTAATGAGTGTGGGAGTTGGTGATACTAACACCTGACCACGAGTCGCATTTAGAATAAGCTGTTTACCATCGATTCCAGCATTAAGGATCCCTTCAACCCCAATGACAGCGGGCACACCAAAAGCTCTAGCTAAAATAGCGGCATGAGAGTTAACACCACCAAGCTCAGTGACAATACCAACCAGTTTATGCTGCGGAAACTCTGCAAGCATAGTGGCCGTCGCTTCCTTGGTTACTAAGATAACTGGAGCGTCGAACTCAATATGCATCTTCTGCGGTTCAATTAACTCTCGAAGCACTCGCTGCCCTAAATCTCTGATATCTGTCGCGCGCTCTTGCAGATAGGGATCTTGCATTTGTAAAAACTGATCGATATACCGTAGCGAAACTCGGCTAACGGCAGAAATAGCACTCCAACCCAATTGGATTTCGCGTACATATTCCCCACCCAAGCTGCTATCATCGAGTAGTAAAAGTAATGCCGAGAAAATGGATTGCACCTCTTTTTCGTTTTCACCATCGAAACGTTGAGACAGTGCACTTAAGGTATTCCGACAAACATCCAGCGCATACCTAAGCTGAACGAGCTCCTCTTCGATATCCGTTGCCAAAGAATCTGCCTGTTCTAATGAAATATCACCACCAATGACCATGGCATGGGCTATCACGACTCCATTCGCCGCCGATGTACCGCTGTAATAACATTGATCAGGTAAAGACTTTACTTCAGCTTTCTTACGCTGCTCACGAACGGCCACCGCTAATTGGGCAGCCAAGGTCATTAAGAATGCCTCTTCGGCCTCACTAAACTGACGCTCATCTGCCTGCTGGACGACCAACACACCGAGAATAAGTTTTTGATAAATGATGGGGACAGCGAGAAAAGCGCGAAAATCTTCTTCAGCAACTTCGGTAAATAGTTTAAACCTGGGATGGAGCGGCGCATCTGCGAGGTTAATAGGTTCTTCACGTTCAGCGACTAAACCAACAAGCCCCTGCGTTAACGGCATTTTAACCTGGCCAACGGCACTAGGGTCGAGGCCATCGGTTGCAGATAAAACCAGCTGTTGCTCTTCTAATATATAGATAGAGCAACATTGGGTAGCCATAGCAGACTTGGTTTGGGTAACCAATAAGCTTAAAGCAGATTGAAGATCGTCAGCAGCAGCAACGGCCTGAGTGATATCCCTAAGCGTTTTTAGCACAGCTTAAATCTCCTTATCTATCGATCATCTATTTATCTAACTACCTACCTACGACGACCTCTTCTTCTGCCACTGTGGCTAGATTCTTGAGCTTGATATGGCAATGCCGTTGGTGCGAACTCTTTCATTACTTTTCGGTAAACATCTCGCTTAAAAGAAACGACTTGCCTTACCGGATACCAATAACTTACCCAGCGCCAATCATCAAACTCAGGATGACCACTGGCACTGAGATCGACAGCAGACTCTTGGCTCTTCAATAATAATAGAAACCACTTCTGCTTTTGGCCTATACATAAAGGTTTACTGTCTTGTCTAATTAACCGTTTCGGTAATCTATAACGCAACCAGGAACGAGTCGAAGTTAAAATCTGAACGTGTTCAGGTCTTAATCCGACCTCTTCATACAACTCCCGATACATGGCTTGCTCGGCTGTTTCGCCATCATCAACGCCACCTTGTGGAAATTGCCAGGAATGTTGGCCAAATCTTCTAGCCCACATAACCTGCCCAAAGCGATTACAGATAATGATGCCAACATTTGCACGAAAGCCGTCACTATCAATCACATGGACTCCAAATTGAAAAATTTTAATGGATCGATTGTTTCACAAAGCGGCACACTGAGCAATTACCTCTTAGCAGATATTATTTGGATAAAAAACAAAAATAATCGTATTTATCAACAGTCACCCCGGTTTCATCCGTAGGATATCCACAAAATCTGTGGATATCTCTGTTTGAAACTCTGTTAAAAATGTCATTTTGATAGAATAAGTTAAAAAAAAGCTTAGCTTCAACACCGCAAGGAAAAACAATAAGCACCTGAATTTAAAGCAATTACACAATTAATTAATTGATAAAAACAGTAACACACAAATAAGTGGGTAAATTTCAACCAGCACTGAGGGTTGTTGGAACTTCATCTTATTACAACCTAGGTTATTCACAGGTAAAACCATTTGGCAACCCATTTTGGTAAATTTATGCAACTATTTACGCGTAACAGTAATCATAAATCCCATGATTAAAAAATATGATCTCACTTATCCAAGATTTCTGTGGATAACCATGTTGGAAACGCTGGGGAAATAAAAGAGTAACTTATAAATGGCGACACCGAAGAAAAACCACCTGGCACCAATCAATATATAAAACAACACCTTAGATTCGAGTGTTAACATCCAACCTTGTGTAACCTTATGGTGGGTGATTTTTAAACACATTTGATTAACGCTGTAACTTGAGTAAAATCGGCAGATGATCACTACTCCTAATCCACCTAAATCTGTCGATGAACTGATGCAACGAGCCCAAGATATGGCTGGACTTACCCTGGGCCAATTAGCACAGTTACACAATATAAGAGTGCCCAATAACCTTAAACGAGACAAAGGTTGGGTCGGTCAACTCATCGAACATGAATTGGGCGCCCTTGCAGGCTCAAAGCCAGAACAAGACTTCTTGCATTTAGGGGTTGAACTAAAAACGATCCCCATTGATAGCCAGTGGAAACCGATAGAAACCACTTATGTTACCGTCGCTCCATTAGTTAACATTCAAGGACTGACATGGGAGCAAAGTCTGGTATATCACAAGCTACAACGCGTCTTATGGATCCCTGTAGAGGGAATGCGTGACAAACCGATAAAAGATCGCCAAATTGGTATGCCAATTCTTTGGACCCCCTCTGAACAAGAGTTAGCCATGATCCGCCAAGACTGGGAGGAATTAATGGAACTGATAGCTCTAGGTAAAGTTGAACAAATTACCGCTCGCCATGGTGAAGTGTTACAACTACGTCCCAAAGGAGCCAACAGCCGTTCACTGACTCAAAGTATTGCAGCTGATGGTGGAATAAAACAGACCAATCCTAGAGGCTTTTATCTAAAGATCCCATTTACTCAGCAGATCCTTAATAATTACTTAGCAGGTATTTAATGCCAAACAGGGTTAAATACCAATCAGTATAAGAAAGTGAGCTACTCAGGGTGTTTTTTGGCAACTCATTCAAGGTGAATGGATGATGGAATGGTTATCTAACAGTCAGATGTTGTGAATGCCTTTAATGCACGGTGATATTGATATAGGAGGCAGGGCGCTGCTACCAAAGAGCAATTAAAGGCCTTGCCTCATAAACGCTAACCTTAGTGCTGAATCGTCGCGGAGCGATCACATCTTTAAACTAGCTGGTATAAGGGAATATGATCAAACCAATAGATAGCGCAAAATATGCTGTTTTAGACAAAGCGTAGTTAATTGAAGCAGGCATGAGATTGGTCAGTTTATATCGATAGCCACGCCACTAGTTTAGCGACCTCTGCAACAGCAATACCTAATACAAAGCCTGCGATAACAAGATAAAAAGCGTAGTTAAAGCCGCAACTTATATCGAGCATAAATAAAAAGCGTCTATTTTTTGACGCATCTGAACATCATTTGACTTAGATCACAAATTTCACTGGAAATAGTAGGGGTGTTTTCTATACACTAGCGCATCCTGAAGCATCAGCAACATATTAGGATTTATTCGTTACAGTGAAAGCGCGCAGACAAGCAAAAAAACTCCTTTTTGCCATATTCGCTTGGGCTATTGCCATGGCGGCATTTGTGTTTTTCCGATATGCGCAGACGACTGAATTACCTCAATGGGCTGTAGGCAAGGCAGATCTTGCAACACTTGCTATCTATATGGGAATTATCTTTGGCAGTCTGCACTGGATGTCTAATATCATTGCCGATTTTAGTGCTATCAATCGATTACCTTATCTATTTTCCGTCATATTTAAAGGCCTTTTCCTTCTCTTGGGCGCAACAACAATCGCCTATATGACCCAGTTTTTAAATATGTGGGCAATCGAAAACCACATGACAACGCTACGGCAGATGCTAACGGCGCATATTCTCTACAGTCCTGCATTTCAGGCATTGATTATTTATTTGGTTGTTGTTCGGGTTGGTCTAGCCTTCATTGAGCAGATGGCGCTGTTAGTTGGACCGAAAGTATTACTGAATATTGGGTTGGGAAAATACCATCGCCCTCGATATGAGCAACGTCTTTTTCTTTATCTGGATATGGTGGCATCAACCACACATGCTGAATCCTTAGGAGATTACCGTTTTAGTCGCCTGATCCAAGATTGCTTTAGCCTACTATCAGATACCATTGTCAATAATGATGCTGAGATATATCGCTATATGGGTGATGCCGTATTAATCTACTGGCCACTAGAAGATGGCATTGTTCATGACCGCAGCTTCAATATCTATTACGACTTTAGCCAACAACTGAATTGGCAACGAAAATATTTTGAAGAACAATATGGATTTGTCCCCAAATTCAAAGCTGCTGCACATTGTGGACAAGTGGTAGCAGCTGTTGTTGGCGTACAAAAACAAGAGATAAGCTTCTTTAGTGACGTATTAAACACATTGGCTCGTCTGCAAGATCAATGCAATCCTTTAGGTCAAAGAATGCTGATCTCAGGATCGCTACACTCTCAACTTGATACCAGCGACAGTAACTATGAATTTAGCAACCTAGGACCAATAAAACTAAAAGGAAAGCAGCATTCTATCGACGTTTTTGGTGTCGCCCCTAGAGGTTCTGCTAGCTAATATTAAGTATAAGGTCCAGATGCGGCTTTATGACTTAACGGGTAATTCCAGCAGTGTTTCAATCGCCTTGCCTAAGGTTCTAAAAGTCATAATTCGACTGGATGTTTGACGCCATACTAAACCGATATCGCGGTAGGGAGCTTCCCCTGGAGGCATCATTACGGTTAAATCGGTATCGTTAAGTATTCCTGCATCAATCGCCATCTGTGGCAAAAATGTCGTACCCAACTTGCTATTAACCATCTGTACTAAGGTATGTAAACTCGTTGCAGCGAATGGATTGATCTTGTCACTATCACCGAGTCGGCAAGCACTGATAGCATGACCAGTAATGCAATGTTCAGACTGCAGCAAAAAAATACTCTCATCGGGTAACGCTTTATAATCCACAGGCTGAGTCACATCAGATGACAACTCCTTATGCATTATCAATTTAAAAGGATCGATTCCCACCTTCATACTATGGTAACCACTTGTATCGGCAGGTAACGCGAGCAATAACAGATCCAACTCACCCTTACCTAACGCATCGAGCAATCGCTCCGTCGTATCTTCCTTGAGAAACAGCGTTAAATTGGGATAACTCGATTGGCAATGCTTTACCACACGGCTAAGTAAAAATGGCGCTATAGTCGGAATACAACCAAGACGGATATCACCGGTCATCGGTTCGCCCTGATGTTTAACTAACTCAACCAGATCATCAACATCGGTCAGTAATTTTCGAGACCGTAATACGACCTCTTCGCCTATGGCGGTAAAGATAAATGACTTATGATCTCGCTCTATTAACTGATGGCCTAGTTGTTCCTCTAAATTTTGAATGCCACTCGATAGCGTCGACTGGCTCACGTGACATAGTTTGGCAGCGCGATTAAAATTCTGCTCTTGATAGAGATTAACCAAATAATAGAGGTTTTTTAAACTCGGTAGATGCTTCATAAAATCGATTACCAACTTGTTTTTATATTCAAATATCCTATCTAACTTTAGCATAGTCGGTGACATAAAAACCCTTTTACACAGTTCGAAATGTGAGCGGTCGCGCAAAAAACAATAAATATCTAATAGTGTTAGATTTTCATCACATCTGCATAAGTAAAGTTCGATTTAGAAACCTGTTATACCAATGAGTATAACGACGTGATCGCTTAGCAAGGATTTAGCACTAAAGGTTAGGCCCTTCAAAATTTTCAATTCGAGGTGTTGATTTGATATTTGTAAGCATAAAAAAGCCCTCGATGATCACTCATCGAGGGCTTTTTTACGAATCAAATTTATACTTTTGATTCTAAATATTGTTTTAGCTCAGCTAAGTCTTTACTTGCATTATCTACGATAGCTTGCAACCAAATTTCATGTCCCTCTGCCCACTCGGGATTTTCGCCATGTTGGAGCAATTGAGCGAACTGTTGAATACGCTTTAAACCTACCGATCCCGCTGCGCCCTTAAACTTATGAGCTTCAGAACATAAGGTATCTTTGTCTTGAGCCTCATTAGCATTGACCAGATTGCCGACATACTCAGGCATAAGCTGCTCAAATAAGACGACACTTTTCAGCAAAGTGCCTGCACCAATCGCACTGCAGTACTGCTCAAGTGTGTTAAGATCCAATATTGATTCTAACTCAGCTGTTGCCATATTAAGGCACCCCTCGAAATAATGCTTACTATATGTGAGAACTAAATTTATCCCATAATACCCTCTATAATTGCAGGTGCAACTAATTGAAGCATATGAAGGTAAAATTCGTTATTTTTTAACAGTGTATTAACTTTATTGCAATTTTATTGCGTAAAAATTCACTTTACCCATCATCAGTCAGCATTCGGTAAACATACTAGCCGACGATATAATGACCTTGCCCACCTGACTTTTCTAAATTATTAACGATAGCCACTAAACCATCCCAACGAAAAGCACACCAATCAGGCGCCAGTAATATTGGCTTCTTAGCATAGGCTGTAACACGATGAAAAATAATATCTTTAGGTGTATAGCGTATTAATTCCGAAACACTAAAAGCATAATCAGATAATGACAACAGCTCTAATCTTCCAGCACGCCAAGCCTTAGCCATAGTGCTCCCTTCGACCACATGTAACGGATGTAATTTCAACCCATCCACTCCAGCGTCGATTACAGCCTTGTGAGTGGCTAAATAGTCATCATGTGTTTCACCAGGTAAGCCCAATATCAGATGCGTACACACTTTTATTCCGGCCTGCCGTGCTCGATTAACGGTATCTAAATAAACGTCAAAATCGTGACCACGATTAATTCGCTTTAGTGTTGCAGGATTGGCACTTTGAAGCCCAAGTTCGAGCCATACTTCGATACCGCGTTTTTGGTAACTAGCAAGCAATTCGATCACCTGATCTGGAACACAATCTGGACGAGTGCCCACACACAGACCCACGATATCAGTATCGATTATTGCCTCGTCATACTTTTGCTTTAGCACACAATACTCATCGTAAGTGCTGGTATAAGCCTGAAAGTAAGCGATGAACTTTGAGCTCTTACCTTTAGCGCGTTCACGCCCTTTTGCCAATTGCTCGGCAATTGAATCTATCGTTCCATGCTCATGGCTAAAAGATTCAACATTGCAAAAAGTACAACCACCTAATCCCAATGTCCCATCTCTATTAGGACAGGTAAACTTTGCATCTATGGTCAATTTTTTAAGGCGTTCGCCATACTTTAGCTTGCACTGCAGGCCAAAAGTATTGACATGACTATCCAATCCCACGCTGTTTTCTCTCTAAATTTACAGGCGCTGATTTTACTCATTCTAAAATAAATAAACCTTGTACTACCTCAAACAATAACAAGATCGCTTCAACACCTTAAAACCAAATTAGCGCCTTGTGCGCTGCGATAAGCCTCAAGTGTTAAAACATTCACTGTATTTGCAATAAAAATCACTTTTTTAAAATAAAAAACAATCACCCCACTTGTTACATTTTGGTAAACCAAAAGTGAGACACATATCAAAATTCTTTTTATTCATAATGTTATAGACACACATTCACAGTTAACGTTAACGTAAAGCGATGTAGCAAAGTGCATTAAACGCCATTTTACACCCAAATTTTATGCACAAATTTGGTTTGACCTTTTATCAGGCAAAAGTTAATTTGGTTGGTTCGGGTGCATATCAATCGCAACTATTTCCCCCGACGTAGTATTGGTTAGTATTAGGGAGTTTTTATAATGAGCTTGTATCACCCCAGTTTTGAACGGGATAACTGTGGCTTTGGCTTAATTGCCCAAATGGATGGCGAAGCCAGCCATAGAATTGTGCGCACTGCGATTCACGGTCTTGACCGTATGAAACATCGTGGCGGCATTGCTGCAGACGGCCGCACCGGAGATGGCTGTGGTTTGCTTATGCAACTTCCCATAAAATTTTTTGAAGCCGTAGCCGCAGAGAATGATTGGCACCTTAGCCGTAAATTTGCCGTCGGAATGTTATTTCTTAGTCAGGATGAAGAGGTCGCAAGCCTGACTAAATCGATACTCGAGCGCGAACTTGAAAAAGAGACATTAAGTGTCGCTGGATGGCGTGAAGTTCCGGTAAACCCTGATGTGCTTGGGCCAATAGGCCAAGCGAGTCAGCCACAAATCTGGCAAGTATTGATTAATGCACCGATTGGTTGGCGCGAGAAAGATTTAGAACGCCGCCTTTATATGGCTCGTCGTCGGCTAGAACAGCAGATGACTGACTGCAAAGACTTCTATGTCGCAAGTCTTTCAGGCCAAGTGATCGTTTATAAAGGATTGATGATGCCGGCCGATCTGCCCGCATTCTATTCTGATCTCGCCGATATTCGCTTGCAAAGTGCTATTTGCTTATTCCACCAGCGTTTCTCGACAAACACATCCCCTAAATGGCCACTTGCACAGCCGTTTAGATACTTGGCTCACAACGGTGAGATCAACACCATCACAGGTAACCGCCAATGGGCCAGAGCCCGTGCCTACAAATTTAATGCACCGCTGCTACCGGATCTGCAGCAAGCTGCCCCCTTTGTAAATGAAACAGGCTCAGACTCATCATCGCTCGATAACATGCTCGAAATGCTGCTAGCAGGCGGCATGGATCTCTACCGAGCAATGCGTCTGCTTATTCCACCTGCATGGCAGAGCAACCCAGAAATGGATGACGAGCTAAAAGCATTTTATGACTTTAACTCCATGCACATGGAGCCGTGGGATGGCCCTGCGGGTATCGTAATGACCAACGGACGTCATGCCGCCTGCGCCGTCGACCGTAACGGCCTGCGCCCATCACGCTACGTGATCACCAAAGACCGAATTTTAACTCTCGCCTCAGAAATTGGCATTTGGGACTATGCCCCCGATGAAGTGGTCGAAAAAGGTCGCGTTGGCCCAGGAGAGCTACTGGTACTCGATACCCTTAATGGTCAACTCTACTCCTCATTTGAAATTGATAACGACCTTAAACGTCGCCATCCTTACAAAGAGTGGATGGCCAAAAATAGTCAAACCTTGATCCCAGCAGAGCAGATGCCAGCTGAAGCCCAAGGTGTATGTGAATTCTCCCAAGAGACATTACTGCAATACCAAAAGCAGTTTGGTTACTCTCGTGAAGAGCTTGAACAAGTGATCTGGGTGCTCGCAGAAAAAGGCGAAGAAGCGATTGGCTCAATGGGCGATGATACCCCAATGGCGGTGCTGTCGAAAAAATCACGCACTTTATATGACTACTTCCGTCAAAAGTTTGCGCAGGTTACTAACCCGCCTATCGACCCATTACGGGAAAAGCATGTGATGTCACTTGCGACCTGTATCGGCCGTGAACAAAACCTATTTAATGAAACCACAGGACACGCGTATCGAGTCATGTTTAACTCACCGATACTGCTATTTAGTGATTTCAAGCAATTACTGGCATTAGATGCGACCTACTACCGTACCAACACGGTTGATCTTAACTACGACCTTAGCGAAGGCCTAGAGGCCGCAGTTAAGCGTATCTGTGACGAGGCAGAACGACTCGCTCGTACTGGTACCACACTGCTGATCCTTTCAGATCGTGCAACGGATAAAGATAAGCAAGTGATCCCTGCGGCAATGGCGGTGGGCGCGGTACAAAAGGTATTAGTGGATAAGAGTCTGCGCTGCGACACCAACATCATTGTTGAAACCGCATCAGCGCGCGATCCACACCATTTTGCCGTGCTCCTTGGCTTTGGTGCTACGGCTATCTACCCTTATTTAGCTTATGAAACTATCTCAGCACTGGCCGCAACTCGCGGAGTCAGCGAAACACAAAAACTGATGCTCAATTTCCGTTACGGCATCGATAAAGGTCTACGTAAGATCATGTCGAAAATGGGCATCAGTACGGTCGGTTCTTACCGCTGTAGTCAGCAGTTTGAAGCCATAGGACTATCATCAGAAGTGGTTGAGCTTTGTTTCAAAGGCGTGATCAGCCGTATCGAAGGCGCCAACTTTACCCTACTAGAGCAAGATCAACAAAAGCTGCAGAAACTGGCGTTTCAAAAACATCAGCCTTTGCCTCAAGGTGGCTTACTCAAATATGTGGAAGGTGGCGAATACCACAGTTTCAACCCTGACGTAGTCAACACCTTACAAGCCTGTCTGCGTGACAAAGATTACAGTGGTTATAAACGCTTTACGAAGCTGGTTGACGATCGACCGGTAGCAACCCTAAGGGATCTCTTTAAAATCGAGGGCAACCTAAGCGCTGTCGATATCGACAGTGTCGAAGCCGCTAAGAACTTATACCCACGCTTTGACAGTGCGGCGATGAGTATTGGAGCGCTCAGCCCAGAAGCTCATGAAGCCTTAGCCGTTGCAATGAACCGCCTAGGCGGACGCTCAAATTCAGGGGAAGGCGGAGAAGATCCACGCCGCTTCAACTCTGAGCGAAACTCAGCAATTAAGCAGGTCGCATCGGGACGTTTCGGCGTAACCGCTCACTACCTAGTCAACGCAGAAGTGCTGCAAATTAAAGTCGCACAAGGCGCAAAACCCGGCGAAGGTGGACAACTACCAGGTGATAAAGTCAGTGTCGAAATTGCAGCGCTGCGAAATGCTCGTCCTGGTGTCACGCTAATTTCACCACCGCCTCACCATGATATCTATTCGATTGAAGATCTGGCACAGCTGATTTTTGACCTTAAGCAGATCAACCCTAAGGCGATGATTTCAGTGAAACTGGTGTCAGAACCTGGTGTTGGCACCATTGCCACCGGCGTTGCCAAAGCCTACGCTGATATGATCACTATCTCTGGTTATGATGGTGGTACGGGTGCAAGCCCTGTGACTTCGGTTAAATACGCTGGCAGCCCGTGGGAACTAGGATTGGCCGAAGTACATCAGTCGCTAGTGTCTAATGGCCTGCGTCATAAGATCCGCTTGCAAGTCGATGGTGGTCTAAAGACAGGAACCGATGTGATTAAAGCAGCCCTACTGGGAGCAGAAACCTTTGGTTTCGGTACCGTACCGATGATCGCCCTCGGCTGTAAATACCTGCGTATTTGTCACCTAAACAACTGCGCGACGGGTGTTGCAACTCAGAATAAACTGCTGAGAGACAATCATTACCACGGTTTACCAGAGCGCGTGATGACCTACTTTGAATTTATGGCACAAGAGATCCGTGAATGGATGGCAGCGCTTGGAGTCACAGAGTTTGAACAATTAGTCGGTAGAAGCGAATGGCTTAGTGTACTTGAAGGCTCGACGCCCAAACAGCAACACTTAGATTTGTCGGCGATTTTGTATAAACCTACAATCCCTGCAGGTTGCGCGCTGACTTGGCAGGAAACTAACGCGACATCGGATAAGGGCGATCTCAACCAAAAGATCCTCGCCGCGGCTAAAAATGCAGTTGAACAAGGCGAGAGTTTTAAGGGACGCTTTGAAATCAACAACACCGACCGTTCTGTGGGTGCAGCCCTTTCGGGTTACATTGCCACAACCGTTGGTCGCGAAGGTGCCAAGGCACCAATCAGGCTTAAATTTAACGGCAGCGCAGGCCAAAGTTTTGGTGTGTGGAATGCCCCGGGTCT
The DNA here is from genome assembly GCF_019457595.1 of Shewanella psychrotolerans. Classification (NCBI taxonomy): domain Bacteria; kingdom Pseudomonadati; phylum Pseudomonadota; class Gammaproteobacteria; order Alteromonadales; family Shewanellaceae; genus Shewanella; species Shewanella psychrotolerans. The sequence continues at coordinate 3,368,034 of NZ_CP080419.1, forward strand.
ATCGCTCGACCTCTGCGGCGATGCTAACGATTACGTCGGTAAAGGGATGTCCGGTGGCAAAATCACCATCTACCCTCCTGTTGGTAGCATGTTCCAAAGCGAAAAGAGTGTCATTGTCGGCAACACCTGCCTCTATGGCGCGAGCGGCGGTAAGCTGTTTGCAGCAGGCCAAGCGGGTGAGCGTTTTGCGGTGCGTAATTCAGGCGCGATTGCAGTTGTCGAAGGTCTAGGCGACAACGGTTGTGAATATATGACAGGTGGAATCGTGGTTGTGCTAGGTAAAACTGGCGTCAACTTCGGTGCGGGTATGACTGGCGGCTTTGCCTATGTATTTGACCGTTTTGGTCACTTCAATCGCCGGGTGAACACCGACTTAGTCGATACCCATAAAGTCAGTTCACCTATTCAACAACAACATCTTAAAGGCCTGATAGAAGAACATCTGGCTGAAACCGGCAGTGAACATGCCAAGATGTTATTAAATGATTTTGAAAACTGGATCGATTGCTTCGTACTCATTAAGCCAAAGAATATTGCGCTTGGTGATCTATTACGCATCGAACAATCGCAGCCAGAACTTTCAGTAGTAGCGGGGTAACTTCAAATGAGCAATGATTTTCAATTTATTGAAGTGGGCCGCAAGGATCCGACCAAACACCAAGCGGCAAAGCGTGCCACCCAGTTTATCGAGATTTATCAGCCATTCGCTCAGCCTCAAGTGGCTGAGCAGGCGGATCGCTGTCTCGATTGTGGTAATCCCTATTGTGAATGGAAATGCCCACTGCACAACTACATCCCAAACTGGCTCAAGCTAGCACAGCAGGGGCGTATTCTCGAAGCAGCTGAGCTAGTCCACGAGACTAACACTCTGCCAGAGATCTGTGGTCGCGTTTGCCCTCAAGACAGATTGTGTGAAGGCGCCTGTACCCTTAACGACGAGTTTGGTGCCGTCACCATCGGTAATGTCGAAAAGTATATTACCGACACGGCCATCGCCCAAGGTTGGCGCCCAGACATGAGCAAGGTTACCGCACGCTCTGAGCGCGTTGCCATCATTGGTGCTGGCCCAGCGGGTCTAGGCTGCGCCGATATTCTCGCCCGTAATGGCGTACAGGCAGTGGTGTATGACAAAAATCCGCAAATCGGTGGGCTACTGACCTATGGTATTCCGTCGTTTAAACTCGATAAGTCGGTCATGGCAACCCGCCGTTCGGTACTGGAAGGTATGGGTATCGAATTTAAGCTGGGCGTCACCGTCGGTGAAGATGTGAGCTTTGATAGCCTACTAAACGAATATGATGCCATTTTTCTCGGTATGGGGACCTACACAGCGATGAAAGCTGGGCTAGAAAACGAAGATGCCAAAGGCGTCTATCAAGCCCTACCCTACCTTATCGGTAACACCCATCACATCATGGGCACAGAATCGGCCGAATCGCCTTATTTAAGCCTTGCAGGGCAAAAGGTTGTGGTACTCGGTGGTGGTGATACCGCCATGGATTGCGTGCGCACTGCGATACGTCAAGGCGCTAGCGAAGTCACTTGTGTCTATCGCCGTGACGAAGAGAACATGCCCGGTTCGCGCCGCGAGGTTCAAAATGCCCGTGAAGAGGGGATCCAGTTCCTATTTAATCGTCAACCGACTGCGATTAAAACCGAAAATGGAGTCGTCTGCGGCATTGAGTGTGTCGAAACTGCCCTTGGTGAGCCAGATGAGTCGGGGCGTCGTCGCCCACAGCCGATTGAAGGTAGCGAGAAACTCATCGAGGCCGATGCCATTATCATCGCCTTTGGTTTCCAGCCCAGCCCTGCTAAGTGGTTAGGCGAGCATGGGGTAGAGCTAGATCAATGGGGACTCGTGGTTGCGCCTAAAGTCGCTGACAATCCGTTCCAAACCAGCAATCCGAAGGTGTTTGCAGGCGGCGATATGGTGCGAGGTTCAGATCTCGTCGTCACCGCGATTGCCGAAGGACGCGATGCGGCCATGGGGATCTTAAACAGCTTCGAAGCTTAATCTTGTTAGGCGCTTAACCAAAGCGCTAAACGATATAACAAAAACGTGTTTGCTTGTGATTTAGTGCTTTAACTTTGAGTGAAGGTTAAAGCGCTTTTTTTTGCCTATAGAAAACCTAGTTTGTTGATTTTAAGTATTTAAAAGCAATCCGTATAAGTAGGCTTGATGGAATTCGTTCAGACTTACACTTAACTTGTCATCCAAAAAGGGAACTTAATAGCGCCTAAAACAGAGCGCTACCCTTCTATAAAATAGCCAGTTTTATAAAATAGCTAAGCTCTATAAATAGGCAGTTTAAAGGAAACCCGCATCATCAATGTATATTAAAACGCGAGTGTTCAATCTCAGATAAACACCCGCGTCTTCAACAGTAATACCCAGTTGTTCTAGGGTGAAACTCGTTAACACTGCATCAAAAGTGCTAAAAACAGCCTGTTAGGCGTGTTTTTACCGTCCTACTTCTGCGTTGAACGGCCTCACAAGGTAACAAGCAGTCCATCGCCCATTGCCTTGAATGAGTTGCCAAAAATACAGTGAGTCGCTCACTTTCTTATACCGATTGGTCTAACGCCTTAAAAACGATAATTAAAGCTAACCGTGGTGTTTCTAGGTGTACCGTAGTGATATACGCTATATGCTGGAATTGAAGCTGACATATAGGCGTAATATTTTTCGTCTAGCAAGTTCTCTACATTTAGCTGCAGATCCATATTTTCAGCTAAATTGTAACGCGCCATCAGGTTAACGAGTGCATAAGAGTCCTGCTCTATCACTACATCCCCCACTTCAGAATAACTTTCACTCTGCCAAGTAACGCCACCACCAAATGTTAACTCAGGCAGAAGGTTGACAAGCTGATACGTGCTAAACAACTTAAACTGTTTTTGAGGGCTCGTGGTCGCCACTCTTTTGCCTTCGGCATCTTCGGCGTTAAACTGAGAATAGCCGGCAGAAATGTTCCATCCATCGACAGGCTCACCAACGACTTCTAGTTCAAACCCCTTACTTTTAGTGCCCTGAACTGCGTCATAATAAGTCGTTAAAACACCGCCAATAATCGCTGTTCCTGCTTCTACAGCAAGATTATCTTGATCGATCTGGAACAGTGCCACAGTCGTGTGTAGTCGGTCGTCAAGGTATGAACTCTTAACCCCGACTTCGTAGGCTTTACCTTCCAATGGGTCAAGATAATCACCATTAATATCTATGTTGTTTTGCGGATTAAAGATTTCGGTATAGCTGGCATAAACACGATGCGATTCATTAATGTCATACAGGGCACCGATATAAGGCACAAATACGCCATCATCACCAAAGTTAGTATCTGTTCCATAGCTAACACCGTCACGGTTCCAGCTGGAAATACGTCCGCCGGCAATCACCTTGAACGCATCGGTGATCGTTAACCGAGTTGCCGCATAGAAACCTTTCTGCTCTGTATCCATATTCAGCTGACGATTGGCGTCAGCCGACCACACGGGCTCAGCGAAGGTGTTACTCTGCCATTCATAGAAATTATCAACCGTCTTTGAATCAAACCCACTCATATTATCGCGAATCGGTTCATAGGTATCAGCATAAGATTTTTGCTTACTATAGAGCGCACCAGCCACAAATTCATGATCACGGTTGAACAGTTGATAATCGCCTTTCAACTGCACATCGAAATTGTTGGAGTTACTCTCACCATGGCTATGATAACGCTGACCACTCAATCCAGCGCCGGTTTCTTTGTTCAATAAACCCGACATGTAGATCATCTTGGTGGTAGTTTCATATTCCATGCGATTATAGTTAGCCACAATTTGCCAACCGTTATCGAAATAATGAGTCAGATTCGCAAAGTAGTTAATGTTAGTGGTTTCCCAGCGGCTCCAATCGGCAGCCGTAGTGGTAGAAACATCCCAATCTGTAACAGAGCCATCGCTAAATACCGCAGGTAACGCGCCCCACATGGCTCCCTTAGGATTATTGTTATTGTAATTACCACCGACTCGCAGCATAGTGTCATCGGTGATATCAGCGTCAATTACGCCATAAACTATGGTCTTTCGGTCTTGATATAAATCCTGAAAGGAATCGCTATTAACGTATTTAGCAACCATACGACCACGTACGCTACCGCTGTCATTCAGGCCATTGGAAATATCCGCCGTAACCTCCTTTTTATTCCAGCTTCCCGTTGCGACATCAACATAGCCTTTGAGCTCTGAACTATCGGCATGTTTACGTACTAAGTTAATTGAAGCCGAAGGGTCCCCTGCGCCAGTAAGCAACCCAGTCGCACCACGCACCACTTCGACCCGTTCATAGAGTGAGATATCAGACACGGTCTCACCGGCATCCCCGCCCAAACTCCAAGATAGTGGCACACCATCGATCTGATAATTCTGAACCGTAAATCCACGCGCCGAAAACCCGTTGCGGACATTATCCGTCTTGGATGAGGACAAACCAACGGTGTTATTAACAACATCGACGACCGTATTAAGAGCCTGATCTTGTATACGCTCAGCAGTCATAATGCTGACTGACTGTGGCGTTTCCTGTAACGACAGCCCCAAACCAGTCGCAGTATCGATTGTTCTACTGACGGTATACTTACCCGTCACAGTCATTTTTTCGATATTTTGATCTTGTACATTATTAATCGAAGACTGCTCTTCAGCCAAAACTAGATGAGGATTTAAAGCCAAAGTGACCGCAGCCGCGAGAGGAAGTAGATTAAAGCGCATAGTTATTTTTAGTTAGTCAGTTTAAAGTAAACAGACATTAACACGATTACGAATCGTTTTCATTTACATTTTAGTGATGTAGATAGCAAAGTGCTCACAATCTCTCCATTAAGGCCACAATAGTAATTAAAATAGTAATTAAATTGATGCCGGCACAAATGGCTTACTAGTGAGTAAGCCATAAAATAAGCTGGCCGGCTCATATTGCTTAATCGACTTAGGGCAGTAACTCTGGTGGCAGAGGCCAGCGCGCAACGCTCCATTCACCTTGCCAATTTTGTATCGATACCCAAAGACTATCGGTAGCATTGAGCTGCTTTGCCGCGATGGCATGCACATGTTGACCATGTTTATTACCGTGCAAAATACCATTCTCACTGCGTTGCAATATACTCATAGGCAAGGCCTCCACACCAATATTCGCGTACCCTTGGCGCATGTTGCTTATTTCACCTTCTTCGAAAATCACCATAAAATCTTTTACAAAATCGTCATGATGTACATAGGGCGCTTTGAGATCTAACGGTAAAGGTGAAACCTTAAACTCCCCAAGCTGCTGAGCCGGCCATGCCGGTGGAAATTTAGGTGTTAAAGACTGGTACAAAAACACAATGGGAAACAATAAAATGAGCCCACTGAGTTTATATTTATTTTTGTTCCACCAAATTGAGCGAACCAAAGCCATCAGCGCATCTCTCCTAACATTTCCGTTGCCAAATATTTCTCTTCTGCTTGCTTAAATGCACGCACATTACGTAATCCCCACATCATAAATCCGGTGATCGACATACCAGACAGAATCAATCCAAAAATAAACCAAATAAACTTTGTCCAAATTCCCCCTAACGTACCGTAATGTAAGGGATCGGCAATATGCATTAGAGTCTGTATCCCCGTCATAGTCTCCGGAGATGATGCACTCGCCACCTCCCCAGTCCATGGGTTAATACTCAGGTTGTAAGAATATTGGTCGTAAAACAGATGATCGCCAGAACCACTAAGATGATACATGTCACGGCTGTGCTCTGGTTTAGTCACATAACTGGCCTTAAACTCAGGAAAGCGTGTTTGCGCTAACGTCAGAGCCTCTGCAAATGAAACGCTTGCAGTGGCTGAACTAGTATCGCCTTTTTGGATAACGGGGAGTTGTGCCGCCTCGATTAAAGGCGCGTGGGGTTCTATATCAATATCAGCATGCCAAAAAATGGCTTGAACCAGATACCATAATCCAGTCACCGACATGATAGCGATAAACCAAATAGACCAAACGCCAGATAGCTTATGCAAATCGGCTAATAACGTCTTTCGCCCTTGATGAATACGCAATTTAGGCGTCAAAAAACTTCGCCAAAATCGTTTATAAACAATAAGACCCGTTACTAGGGAAGCAAGCATGAATAATGCCATAGAGCAAACGAGATAGTAACCGACGCTATAGCCACCCCGCCAAGGAAACAATAACCAAGAATGCAAGGAGCGCATAAAACCAATAAAAGTAATACCTTGGTTAATCTGCTGGATCTCACCTGTATATTGATTGACATAAGCCATAGCAAAGGGTTTGTCCGTGTCGCTAAACATAACGACATTGACTAAATAAGATTCGAAGGTCATAGCCCCCGTAACCGCCGCACTGGGATAGCGCTCCTCTACAATAGTCATTAATTCGCTAACGGGTTTTGCCGGCAAATCATCGGGATTAACCGCTCTAGACTGAGGATTAGTCAGCCAAGTGATCTCATGACTCACCACCGCTACCGTTCCAGTTATACAGATAAAACAAAATAACAACCAAATCGGGAGCGACACCCAGCCGTGCAACATAAACCAGAATCGATTACTGATCTTCGCCATTTATCATTTTCCTAGGGTATCTATAATTTGGCGATAATAAGCGTAATACGAACTATTATCAATTAAATAACAAGATTAATAACTAAGTTGAAACTAAAATGTGAAACCGATCCATTCCAAAACTTAGTGGGATCATTGATCGGCAATGCAGGAGAACCATTGGCTAATTAACTATGCCTACAAAGGAAAAAAGATCAGCAACGTACGACAACTGACTGCGACCATAGGGCTCAATGGACGTATGAGCTTACCAACAAAAGCTATTGTGCCTTGGTGGCGAATGACCGCTTAGTATTTTTGCCTGCATGTTCATCTATTGACAAGGTTTGAAGGTCGCACCTTCAATAGGACTCAATTGCTTGCAGCGGTGATGTATATGGATATACGAATGTCGTGATCACATGGTCAGTGATGTTCCCTACATCACACTGACATTTCCCGTATCCCTATGGGTCCGATGTGAAAGAACAACCTAATGTGCAGATACTGCTTCGGGACGCTTTGCGCCATCCTTGGCCGCTTAACGAAAACATCCATGTTTTCGATCCCCTCAGCTGCATCTACACTAGGTTATTTTCTCTCTTCGATTTGCCTTCATTTAGTGTGAGTGGCGAGTAAAAAGCTAACGTGCTTTTGCCCCAAAGTGGGTAGACCTTAAAATGAAGGTTTAGCCTTTTTTGGCTTAGTAGCGTTTGGCTGCATCTTATTTGTTAAGTGTACTTGAAGGTCACACCTTCACTGTTACTAATCGCCTGTCCGGCGAGGAATGTGCAAGCACTCTTTTGGCTCGCTGTGAATATATCCCTATACGCTCCACGGTGGCATCCCTGCCACCAAGGGCCAAAACCGCGCTTACACTGGGTCATTTTATCTCTTCGATTTGACAGTGTTTGGTGTGACTTGAGAATAAAAAGCTAAGAAGGTTTTGCCCCAAAGTTTGTTTCGCATGACTGAACTGGCGCTGCTTGGTACTGGACTGTTGACCTAATTTTAGTAATGCTACAAAGTGTCTACTGTTCTAGAGGATTACCACATTGTGCTGAAGCAGCATTTACATTACTGTATGATTTACAGTAGTTTTTTGAATCTTACTAGCGTGTCAATACATGCTTAGTCTCCTACTTTACAAGGTAGTGTACATTGCAAGGTTTCACTAAAAGCTGTTAGCCCTTTCCCATTGTTAGTAGATTTGGTGCAATAAAAGTGACAACAATAAAGTTTCCGAAAACATTTGATCGTGACACTCTTCAAGATTTCTTTGACGAGCTAGATAATAGCCAAGACCTAGATAAAGTGTGTGTCGATTGTTCAACAATTACGTGGTCAAAGCCAACAGCTATGCTAGTAGCAGGCTCTAAGCTTAGACAGTGGATACAAAAACGCCGAGAGCTGAAGCTAAGTACGACAAGGAAAGGAGTTGATACTTATTCTGCTGTCCATGATTACCTGAAGCACATAGGTTTCTTCGATTTTGTTATGATGGGTGAGGGCAAGTGCGTTGGGGAAGCTAAGGGTTCTAGCACTTACACTGCGATTACTAGAATTGCAAAGCCGATAATGGGCGATGGTGAAGATGCTCTTGAAAAGTGGTACGAAAGTATACAATCGGAAGTTCGAGGGTTGGCAATAGTTATTTCTGGCGAAGCTGAAGGGCAACAGATCAATAAATTTTATAATTATGCCTTACGTGAAATTGTTAGGAATGTATTTGAGCATTCTGGTGCAAATGAGTGTTATGTCTTTGGGCAGCGTTGGTGTGATGGTAAGGCTGAAATTGTTATAGTTGATGAAGGTGTAGGTATTAGCTCTTCATTAACTCAGTCTTATGAATTACATAGTGACATTGAAGCATTGAAGCTTTCTGTTAAGCCTGGTGTTTCACGTACATCACAGCTTTCTCAAGATGAAAACGTATTTGATAACTCTGGCTTTGGCCTTTACGTTTTGACTGAAATCGCTCGCAGTTTTGGGTGGTACGCCTTGGGTAGTAACACAGCCCGTATTGTTGGCTTCAACGATACAATTTGCGAAGAGAATATGAATTTCTCTGGTACTTATTTTGGTCTAAGGCTCGTTTCTCCTCCCAAAAACTTCTCTGAATTAACAGCAGACATAATCAAGACAGGAGAAGATGAAGCTCAAGAATATGGAATTGAGCGTAAGGCGTCGGGAATTACGAAAATATTGTAGTGCAGGGCTAACAAATTGCCTAAAAGTGACGGCTAACCTTTGGCATTTTTGGGACGGTTGAGTTTAGTAATTATGGTGGATATGTTTAAGTTTCTTGACTTAGCCTCACCTTAGCAAGGCGTTAGCCCATAGAAATTTTAATTTGAAACCGGCGAGTTAGAGCAAATATCCTAACAAGCTTATGTCCAGAAATGAGTTAACTTGTGATTGCCCAAGTGGTACCAGTAAGGTCAAATCGAAGAGATAGAAAACTCGGTGTGAACACAGTTGTGACCTTCCGAGGCATGGATGCCGAGGTAGAGCTCACATGGAAGTGCTTGTAGCGTGTCACAAATGTGTTTGCACGTGAGGCCTGCTGCAAGCAACTCAAAACTATGAAGGTCAACGCTGCCATCAGCGAAGTAAAAACCTATGCAGCTAAAGGTTACAAGCTAAAAAAGCCAACACTGTCATTCGAAGGTCAGCTTATTTTTGTCCAAAAATGAGTTAACTTGTGATTGCCCAAGTGGTACCAGCAAGGTCCAATCGAAGAAATAGAAAACTCAGTGTGAACACAGTTGTGACCTTCCGAGGCATGGATGCCGAGGTAGAGCTCACATGGAAGTGCTCGAACAACGTCCATATCTAAAAGCCAGTTCGGCGTCCATGCCTCTCGTTCGTAACCACGAAGCTACGCTTCACTCACCGAGTCACAAATGTGTTTGCACGAAAGGCCTGCTGCAAGCAATTCAAAAACAATAAAGCTCAAGACTAGCACCAGCTAAGGACTGTCCAATTGGCTATGGGCACCGACAAAGCAACTTCTAACTTGTTTTCCCACAAGCCATCGAGCTTGCGATCCACGATCTCGCCAGAGAACCACTTTATTGCTATATTAGCCCCCATTAACCTGCCTATTACGTCAAACCTACTATCAAACGTAACAGCTGAACGTAATAGCGAACGTAATCGCAACCATCACCATATTAAGGTCATTCAATGAAAATCGGTATTATCGGCGCCATGGAGCCAGAAGTCGCTCATCTCATCGCCTCTATGACTAACCCAGAGTCGCAAACTATTGCAGGCATCGAATTTGTTGCCGGGCAGCTAGAAGGCAAAGATGTTGTAGTGACTCGCTCGGGGATTGGTAAAGTCACCGCGAGCGTTGCAACCACCCTATTGATTGAAAAATATGCCCCTGATTATGTGATTAATACCGGCTCGGCTGGCGGGTTTGTCGACAGCCTAGCGATTGGCGATATCGTCATTTCATCTGAAGTACGCCATCACGATGTCGATGTGACCGCATTCGGTTACGAAATTGGCCAAATGGCGCAGCAACCAGCCGCCTTCATGCCCGATGCAACTCTCGTTAGCGCAGCACAGAAAGCGGTCGCTAGCCTTGGTGAAGTAAAAGCCATCGAAGGGCTGATCTGCACTGGCGATAGCTTTATCTGCGACCCTGTTCGCACTAAGACAATGATAGAAAACTTCCCAACAATGGCGGCGTGCGAGATGGAAGGGGCGGCAATAGCCCAAGTATGCCATCAGTTTGGCGTACCATTTGTGGTGATCCGTTCACTATCAGACAATGCTAACAATGACTCGCCAGTCGATTTTGATAGCTACATCGTTAAAGCGGGACACCACTCGGCGCTTATGGTGATGTCGCTACTTAAACAACTGTAATCTTATAGCTTATCCATGCTGCCAGACTTTACTCAACAGCTAATGAATGACAGCCCCTTATATCAAGGGGCGCTTATCCTATTAGTGTCGATATTGCTGGCAAAAATGGCCCCGCTGCCACGAGAGGCACAAGTATTTTACTGGTACAGCCATCTCGCGCGCAGCTTATCAGCCAAGGTTAACCGTAAAGGGCGCACCAGTTCCCAACAAAAAACCGCAGGCTTTCTCGCTATCGTCCTCTTGGTCGTGCCCTTTTGGCTGATCATCACCTTTTTAATTCAGCTGGCCGCTTTTCCGTGGTTTTTCGAATTTATCATTCTTTACCTCTGCCTATGTGATGAACAGTTCTATAAAGTCGCCGACGAGACCGCGCAGGCATTAAGACAAGACAATAGACCAAGTGCTAGAGCACTACTAAAAAACTGGCTGTTCAGAGACACTCAAGACTTATCTGAAGTCGGTTTGGCTAAAGCGACAATAGAAAAACTGGTCACCATCCCAGTCTACAGCATTGTGGCCACCATCCTGTTTTTCGCCATCGGTGGTGCACCTTTAGTCCTAGGCGCGCGCATGATAAAGCAGCTTGAATATTGCTGGCCTTCGGTTAATCCGCAATATCAAAGCTTTGGGAAACCCGCCTACTACTTAAGCTATGGGCTCTATTTCTTGCCAACATTGCTATGGAATTTTACCTTAGCCATACAAGGTGGCCCTAAAACACTAGTGCTCATACTGCGGTCGACTAAGAGTCGTTATCCAGTCAACAATCATATCGCGACCTGTGAAATTGCCGCTCATGTACTAGGAATAGAGCTGGGTGGGCCGATAAAATTTGCCAATACCAAGGTTTCTCTTGAGAAAGTCGGTAAAAAACAGAAACCCGATGCCTCTCACCTGCCCCATGCCCTAAAGTTGGCCCGAATGGGAAATACGATATGGGTGTTAAGTGTGATAATGATTCCTATTATTTGGGCGTTATTACGCTACCTAAAAACAGCAGCACTGTAATTTTCACAGAACAACTCAGCCCGAAAGGGATTGGACTAGACAAGCGGCAACGGATTGGTATTATGCGACTCTAGTGGTAACATACTGACATTATAGGTATAACGATTTTGTTTGATAATCTTCATATTTCGCTGACAACCCCAGCGCTGCTTTTCCCTGCAATTTCATTACTGTTGCTCGCCTATACAAATCGTTTTTTCTCTCTGGCGGCATTAATCCGTAATCTTAGCAGTCAGGGAACGCCAATCCATAGCGGACAACTTAAAAATCTACGCCAACGAATCATTATTATCCGTCGAATGCAAGAAGCCGGAGTATCGAGCTTTGCGCTATGTGTGTTGTGTATGATTTTTATCTATATTGGTTTTAACAAAACGGGGTCTCTCATTTTTGGGTCAAGCCTGTTATTACTGCTTTATTCTTTGTTGTTATCCGTCATTGAAATTCGTATCTCGGTCGATGCACTTAATTTTCACTTAAAAGAACTCGATCAATGAAAGAGTGGGTCTATTTTTTTGACTTATGTGGTACAGCGGTCTTTGCCCTATCAGGCGCGTTAGCCGCTGGACGCCATCGAATGGACCCTTTTGGGGTGATTGTTCTTGCCTCGGTAACCGCCATTGGTGGCGGTAGTATTCGTGACGCGCTGCTAGGTACCACACCAGTATTTTGGATCCGCGATCATAATTACATCATAGTGATTCTCGCTACTGTGTTGTTAACGCTGATATTTATTCGTAAACCCAAGAAAGTACCTCAGTATACTTTGCCAGTAGCCGATGCCTTAGGGTTAGCACTATTTACTGTTATTGGCGCAGAAAAGGCGCTCAATCTCGGCCTCAGCGGCATGATTGCCGTCGTAATGGGCTTGATAACTGGCGTCGGAGGCGGCATTATTCGAGACGTACTTTGCCGTCAGGTGCCAATGATTTTACGTACTGAGATTTACGCTACCGCATCAATATTTGGTGGAATTAGTTATACCTTGGCATTAAGCCTAGGTGCCGCTAATAAGGCGGCATTTGCAGTTGCTATGATTAGCGCTTTGGCAATAAGGTTAGCCGCCATAAAATGGCACTTAAGACTTCCCGCTTTCGATCTGAAGAAAACATAAAATGATCAGGTATTTTTTATACAGCCTATTGGCACTAACTCCTCTATTTGCACAAGCAAATCCTGGTGATATGCCTGAAGAGCAGCAGATGGCCGTCCAGTATATTCAAGCGCTAACCGATCACGACTATCTAACTCTAGGTTCATTTTATAATCGCGACAGTATCTTTATCGATCGCACCGCCAGTAAAAAATACACAGGTAGACGCGATATCTTAGAGTTTTTCGAGCGCGCTCATCGCGGCGTGCTGGAATATAACTTCAATATTGAACACATGTTTAACTCTGGCTCATTGGTGATCATGATAGGTAACTATCACTATCGTGGCCCTGGAAGCCTGTTTGGTAAGCCAGGAAAAGTCATTGAATTGGCGATACCAGGGGTGACGACGGTAAAACTGGATTTAGCGAATCATCGCGTGACAGAGCATGAAGATCTAATGGACTATCAAACCATGCAAGATCAACTCGCGACGCAGTAAGCTTCTAGCACCTAACATAAGTGTTCCAGACACAACGCCAATTTCTATCCATCCATGGGAAATTTGCATAAGTGTTCCAGACACAAAAAAGGTCTGCATTGGCAGACCTTTTGTTATATCGCTTAGCTTTACTTAGACCCAAGCACTCTGAGCCAAGTACTCTAGACCAAAGTGAACTAAACCAGAGTAAGCTAAACCAAAGTGATTTTAGCAAACTTACGCTTGCCCACTTGGAATACCCCGCTAGTCCCAGCGGTCAATTGTAGACGAGTATCTTCAATCTTAACGCCATCAATCTTAGCAGCGCCTTGCTTTATCATACGCATCGCATCTGATGTTGAAGCCACTAAGCCAGCCTCTTTTAGCACGTTAGCAATCGCAATCCCTTCACCGGCAACAAGCTCAACCTCTGCGATATCTTCAGGTAGAGCACCTTTTTGAAAGCGGTTGATAAATTCTTGATGCGCAGCTTCTGCAGCAGCTTCATCATGAAAACGCGCAATGATCTCTTTCGCCAGTAAGATCTTAACATCTCTCGGGTTAGTCCCTTGAACTACATCCTCTTTTAACTGAGCAATCTCAGTAAGCGGACGGAACGACAATAGATCGAAATAACGCCACATCAAATCATCAGAGATAGACATGATTTTGCCGAACATCTCACTCGCAGGCTCACTGACACCGATATAGTTGTGCGCAGACTTTGACATCTTCTTGACGCCATCTAAGCCTTCAAGCAGCGGCATCATGATAACCGTCTGTGGCTTTTGACCCGCTGTTTTTTGCAGTTCACGCCCCATCAGCAAGTTAAACTTCTGATCGGTACCACCCAGTTCAACATCAGACTCTAACGCTACTGAGTCATAACCTTGCAATAATGGATACATAAACTCATGAATCGCGATAGATTGACCCGAAGCATAACGCTTCTTAAAGTCATCGCGCTCCATCATACGCGCAACCGTTTGCTGAGAAGCTAAACGGATCATCCCTGCAGCGCCAAGCGGCTCAAGCCAGCTAGAGTTAAACTCGATACGTGTCTTAGCCGGATCTAAAATCTTGTATACTTGCTCTTTATACGTCTCGGCATTCGCCAAAACTTGTTCACGGGTCAATGGCGGACGCGTGCTGTTCTTACCACTTGGGTCGCCGACCATACCGGTGAAATCACCTATTAAAAAGATCACTTCATGACCGAGTTCTTGAAAAGTTCTCATCTTATTCAAAATAACGGTATGGCCAAGATGAATATCTGGCGCAGTGGGATCAGCCCCCAACTTAATGCGCAGAGGACGACCCTCTTTGAGTTTTTCCAGCAGATCCGCTTCGAGAAGGATCTCGTCGGTACCACGTTTAATTTCTGCTAATGCTTGGTCTAAATCAGCCATCTTGGCAGCTACTCCTGAGAGCCTATAGGTAAATATTGGGCACTAATGTTACTTGTTAGCCAGCACAAATGAAAGAGTGTACACTAATAGGATGGGCTTAAGTGTAAGAAATTGGTATCGGAGTCAATGGGAAAGGTAATAACACTCTTAAAATTGTTACCCAGATTACATCAAATTATATTGAGTATCTTAGTGGTGATCACCCTAACGGTGGTATTTTTACCATCCGACGATGCTCAGGCTTCCCGTTCGACTAACAGTGCGCTATCGGGGTCGGTGACCTTTTCCGACGAAGGTAAAGCCATAGCGCCAAACGCCCAAGCCTATCCCGTGCCATTAGCCTTTAGAAAGCCCGTCCCCCCAAGTGCAGCCGAAATAGCTCAAAAAGCAAGTAAAGCCAACGAAGTAGATTTAAGCCAAACCGCGCTAACCTCTGTAACAACAGATCATGATGCTGAAGAGTCGGTGATCGAACCGAATAAAATCCTTGAGCACAAGGAACAATTTACGGTTCGTAGCGGTGATACTTTAGCAGCACTATTTAAGCGCGCAGGCCTTAGCGCTCGTGACGTATATGAGATCACTCAACTGCCTAAAGCCAAAAAGAATCTACTAAAAATCATGCCCGGCGAAGAGATAGAGATCGTAAAAAATGACGCAGGTGAACTCACTAAGGTGCGTTACCACCTCGATCCCATCTCGACACTCATTATCAGTAAGCAAAACAGTGGCTATAGTGAAGAGGTCGAAACTAAACAAGTTGAAAACCGCACTAAATTTGCCGCAGCAACCATCAGCAGTAACTTTTGGAATGCAGGTGTTGGCGCAGGCCTAACACCAAATCAAATCATGCAATTAGCCACCATTTTTGGCTGGGACATCGACTTCGCCCTCGACCTAAGACAAGGCGACAATTTCTCTATCTTATTCGAAGAAGAGTATGCCGACGGTGAGTTTTTGCGTAACGGTAACATTCTTGCCGCAGAGTTTATCAACCAAGGCGATAAGTATACTGCCGTGCGCTATAAAGATGGCAGTTATTACTCAGCGGAAGGGCGCAGCATGCGTAAGGCCTTCTTGCGCTCCCCGGTTGATTTTAAATATGTGAGCTCAAGCTTCAATCCACGCAGGCTCCATCCCGTTACAGGGCAAGTCAAGGCCCACCGAGGTGTCGACTATGTCGCCGCGGTAGGCACACCGATAAAAGCGGCGGGTAAAGGCCGGGTGATCAAATCTGGTTACAATCAGTACAATGGCAACTATGTGTTTATTAAACACAACGAAACCTACACCACTAAATATCTTCACCTTAAAAAGCGTAAAGTAAAGCAAGGACAAACAGTCAAACAGGGCCAAGTGATCGGCACATTAGGCTCAACCGGTCGGGTTACTGGCGCACATCTCCATTATGAATTTATCGTCAATGGGGTTCATCGTAATCCTCGCACGGTAAAACTACCGCAGTCCTTGCCTATCGACAAAAAAGAGAAACAACAATTCCTCGCGCTTAGCCAGCAATTAATGGCTAAACTTGAACAGCAACAACAAATTCAGCTTGCTGCTCAATAGGACCTATTCATGACCTCAAAATACTATATCGGCCTAATGTCGGGTACCAGCATGGATGGCGTTGACGCCGTTCTTGTGGATTTTAGTGACAACAATATCACTCTGATCGCTAGCCATACCGAAGCTCTGCCTAAACACCTGCTGAGTGGCTTACAGCGTTTATGTAAGTCAGGCAATGATGAGATTAATCGGGTTGGCACCTTAGATAGGAGTGTCGGTAAGTTATTTGCGCAAGCGGTGAATGGATTAATCGACAAAGCAGGGATAACTAAAAAGCATGTGATTGCCATTGGAAGTCACGGTCAAACAATAAGGCACATGCCAAATCTCGAGATGGGCTTTACCTTGCAAATAGGCGATCCCAATACCATTGCAGCGTTGACGGGGATCGATGTGATAGCCGATTTCAGGCGAAAGGATATCGCCCTTGGCGGCCAAGGCGCACCTTTAGTTCCCGCATTCCACCAGCAGCTGTTTGCAAAAGCAGGCACCAAACGGATGATCTTAAATATTGGTGGCATCTCTAACATCACCTATCTACCCGGTGATGCGACTGCGGTTATCGGGTTTGATAATGGCCCAGGCAACACCTTAATCGATGCTTGGATGAAGCAGGTTAACGGTGAGCCCTATGATAAAGATGGCGAATGGGCCGCCAGTGGAACCACAAACCCACAACTCTTAGAGCAGATGTTATCTCATTCTTATTTCTCACTAAGTGCGCCAAAGAGCACAGGTAGGGAACTGTTCAATCAAGCTTGGATGGAGCAACAAACCGCTGATTTTGGTTACATGAATGAGGCTGATATTCAATCGACGCTGCTCGATCTCACCTGCCACAGTATCGCTAATGATTGCCTAAAACTCACCGATAACGCCGAGCTTTATGTCTGTGGTGGCGGCGCCTTTAATAAAGAGCTGCTACGCCGCTTAACTCTGCTGTTGCCACATTATACGGTGAACACCTCAGCGCCACTTGGGGTTAACCCTCAATGGGTCGAAGGCATCGCCTTTGCTTGGCTCGCCATGCGCCATAAACATGGATTACCCGGTAACCTTCCAGCCGTAACAGGTGCCTCTAGAGAGGCTGTGCTTGGTGGATTTTTCCCAGCGATTTAACCACACGCACTCGTGTTACCGATACTTAACAACAGAGTAGCAGGGCATTATCGCCTTGCTACCCAGTGAAACAACATTCCTCATTGCCAATCCCACTGCATCAACAAAACCTTTTATACTCCAGTACAACAAATGTTATCATTGCAACCAATCGGCCTAGCCATCAAAACTAAAGAGTAAACCATGACCAAAAGTGCAAAAGATGCCAGCAACATGACGCCAGAAGCGCGTTACGACTACCTCGTTGAACAAGCTAAAACTCACAAGACGTTGTGGACACTGCAAGACTTAGATGGTTGCGTAATGTTAACCACTGAAGATGAAGATTGCATACCTATGTGGCCATGTGAAGAGACAGCTAAAATGTGGGCCGTTGATGATTGGGCTGACTGCACGCCACTTGCGATCCCGCTAGATGAATGGCTAGAACGTTGGGTTGCTGGTATGCAAGATGACGATCTATTTGTTGCGGTCTTCCCTGTACAAGAAGATCTCGGAGTGGTGATCCCACCTTATGAACTAGAGCAGCGCTTAACACCAAAGCAACGCCACTAGTTTTATTATTTAGGGAGTCATACGTGTCGTCATCGATACCATCAGATAACCAAGCTGACCACAACGCAACGGTGAAAACTAAGTTACCCAAACGCTTATTAGCCTTGCTACTATTCTTGAGTATCGCCTCTATAAGCGGAATAGTGGCAAAACAAGGGGTACTATTTTGTATATTGACCTTGTTGATGGTGGTCGCAGTATTAGGTCGCCAAAAAGCAGGTTTGTATATGCTCAGAGGCTACACAGTGGTGCAGTTAGGTTTGGTATCCCTATTACCCGTAATTTTATATGACCCAGATAATCTCTTAGTCAGTCCATCGACCTTCCAAATTGGCGAATGGCAAGGACAAATACCCGATTATATTGTGTTTAGCGTGCTGATTTTATTGTCTATATTGCAAGTGTGGATCGCCTTTACTCCCAAGGTAAAAGCCTATTGCTACATAAAGACCAATATGAACATTATGCGATAAGCCCTAGACTTAGCGCTCTCGATACAAAAAAGCCAGCTATGCTGGCTTTTTATTTAACTAAAGTGCTTAAAATCAGATTTATACTGAGAAGCTTGCGCCACAGCCACAGGTCGTGGTCGCGTTAGGGTTTTTCACAAAGAAACGTGAACCTTCAAGCCCCGAAGTATAATCGACTTCACCACCCACTAGGTATTGCAAGCTCATGGGGTCAACCACTAACTGAACACCTTGTTTTTCCACGGTGAAGTCACCTTCATTTACCTTCTCATCGAACGTAAAGCCGTACTGAAAACCTGAGCAGCCACCACCCGTTACATATACACGTAACTTAAGCGCATCATTTTGCTCTTCGTCCAACAAGGTTTTTACCTTTGAAGCTGCCGCGTCGGTAAAACGGATTGGCATTGTATCTTCAGCTTGTTCAGTCATTACTACCTCTTACATCGGTTTACTGAGCGGAATTATCCGATACCTGACCATTTTGTTCAAGTAATAGTCGTGACTCAGGTGAAATCAGTGGTAAAGCCGACTCATTGGCATGATTTTCAGGCTGTACTTGAGACGATGCTGAGTCGCTCTCTGGGGTGATGATATCATCTTGAGAAGGGCTTACTCCTTGCTTATTTGCATCTTCAACTGAATCATCACCAACCTCCTCGGTCATTGATTCAGTCTTGTTCAGCAGCTCCTGAACCGTAAATGCCTGCTCGGCTGACGCGCCTTTGCTCCAACGACTCGATGGTACCGTGACCTTTACTTCCACACGGGATAGTTCAAATCCATCGGGAAACTGCACGACCGTTTCTAGGCTCTGAAAATATCTAAAGCTAAAATTAAACTTATCCTCAGTTAAACTAGCTAGCGCTAGCTGAGTCACCTTACCTGCTTGAAGACCGATAAATACAAGCTCAGCTTTACCTTTCAGCGCTTGCTTTCGCTTTTTCAGCTGAGTAAGCACTAACTTAACTCGGTATTGGTTAGCTAGCAGACTCGGGCTCATCTCTAACTCGTGAATCGCTACCCCGTCGGCTTGATGTTCAGGCGCCATAATACTGCGATAAAATGCCAGTTCACGATCTAGCTCTTTCTGCTTCTGATGCTGCTCTAAAAACATCTGCTGCATATTATCGTTTGCTTCACGCTCGAGCGACAACTCTAAATTACGAGATGCCAGCGCCTCAGCTTGGGCTTTTAACGCCTGACTAAGTTCAGCTACGCGCGCATTAGATGGATTAGCAATAACTTGATGCTGAGACGACCAAATATCCCACGTTAAGACACCAGTAAAAAATGCCACTAAGATTAGCAACAACAGATAAACGCTCGAAGGTCTAATTTTTCGCTCAATGACTTGCATGCGATCGACCCAGCGATGATAATTTGGCATTAAGTATTAGCCCCTTATAAAAAAATCTTAACTCTATTTGAGTACAACAATGGTTTATCCGGAAGGTTACTGTGCAGCTAACAATTAATAGCCTCATTAAGCAATGCCAGAAATACCTCAATACCGATCTCAAAGATAAGCTATCACAAGCCCAGATCAGTGTGCAGCTTTGTGGTCTCGCGCTCGCTTTTGCTCTAGTGGCATCGGCGGTGATAATACTATTTCGCCTGTTATTACTCGGATTAAACACTTTCACCCAAACTCAAGAGTGGGATTTTACTGGCAACTTTGGTGACTGGCGAGTGCTATTGCCACTTTTAGGGGCGATATTAATCTGGATCGTGGCGGTTTTGGGATCTAAACGCTACAAGCGCATGGGAATCGCCTATGTCATGCACCGCATGAAATTGCATTATGGCAAGATCCCACTGCAATCTGCGCCTGGGCAATTTTTCCAAGCATTGTTTGCATTGGCAACTAATTTTTCAGTGGGGCGAGAGGGACCCGCCATCCATCTCGGTGCGGTCAGTGCGAGTGTGATGGCAGAGAAGTTTAAATTGCCAGACAACAGTGTACGCATCATGTGCGCTAGTGGGATCGCCGCAGGAATAGCGGCAATCTTTAACTCCCCCTTAGCGGCGGTTATCTTTGTCTTTGAGGTAGTACTTAGAGAGTACAAAGTCCACTACTTCTTCCCAATCATGCTCTCGGCAATTTGTGGCGCACTGAGCAGCCAATTAGTATTTGGTAATATCCATGAATATGAGCAGATTGGTATTAATCATATTCCCTTATCTCAATATCCTCTTTTGCTCGTCTGCGGCGTTACACTTGGCTGTATCGCAGCGCTATTTAATCACACGCTTTTGCGAGTCACTGACAAGGGTCAGCAGTGGCCTTTGATCTACCGCCTTTTATTAGCTGGCGGTATCACTACGATCATTGGCATATTTCTCCCCCAAGCATTAGGCAGTGGCGATCTTGCAATCACCCATGCGATTAGCGACAACCCAAGCTTACTTTTATTGATAGGCCTTTTGATCGGTAAAATCGTGGCTACCATTGGCGCTATTGGGCTAGGTATTCCAGGCGGGATCATAGGCCCATTATTTGGTATTGGCGCGTTAATTGGTGCAATTTTGGCCGTTATCAGTGCCTTTTTCTTTCCGTCGGTGACTCCTTATGTTGGTCTCTATACCATTATTGGTATGACCGCCATGATGGGCGTTTGTCTAAGTGCCCCCTTAGCCGCACTCGTTGCATTACTTGAACTGACTAACAATGCATCGATCATTTTGCCTTCGATGTTTGTGACGATTCCGGCGTTTTTGATCGCTCACCAAGCGTTCCATACAAAATCGCTGTTTTACCGCCAAATGGATATTATGGGGCTCGATTATAAAATCTCTTCCATTAAACTAGGACTTCAGAAAAAGGGCGTGAGAGCCGTTATGGATAAACGCTTTGTAATTGTCAAAGATAATAATGAGCTACTACTCGAAGTATTAAAACGCGCCGAAGGTCGCTCGGTACTGGTGCAAAACAACCTAGGCGAAATGGAGATGCTGCAGCTTGAGCTTCAGTTCGTGGATGACATGAGTACCTTAACTCGTCACCCGATCCAAGGACTGGCAGATACCTGCACCCTAAAAGAAGTGTATGAGGTACTATCAAGAGACAGAAGAGGAGAAGTGTTCATCTATCAAGATAGCATCGACAAAGTCGTGGGGGTGATTAGCTGGGCAATGCTGCAAAAAGAGATTAATTCGGGACAAATATAATCAACCTTATCAAACCATTTACGTACGATTCCACTGTATTAGGGGATCTGCTATAGTGCCATCATAAACGCTTAGTGCCTTATATTTTAGTGACTATTGGGTCGCAATGGCTTGCTCTATCGACCAGTGCTGAAGCGCTTACTGATGATTGATAGCGTGCTTTTAAGTTCGCTTTTATAGCTTGGTTATATGGCTTAATACTGCAGTGAAGTGATGATCACCACGGCTTTGCCCTTGTCCAACCCAAAGCATTAGCAAAGTAAGACTATGTGATCGATGATGTTGAAAATGCTGCGTATAAGATCACAATAACAGTTCAACTTGAGGGAAATTTAGATCAGGCTGATATACTCTAGCTGACACGAATTCAACAAGCGCGTTTTCTGTTATCAGAGAAGACTAAGTGGTAAATTCGCCGTTAACCACAATATTTATATGTTGCATGGCAAATAAAGTGATCGTGTTCCCGTTATCCAGAGGCAATTGAGAGCGGGATAATGAATAAGATAATGGCTCAAATAGTCATCGATACTCAGCCGTTTTTAGATGAGCAGGTAACGGACTTTTCATTCCCACGGCACTATTCATTCATGCAGTAAGCACTGACATCGACGATTGATTCACAAATTGAACAATACGAATGTCCAGTTAATTGGTATTCACAAAAAGCCGGTTTTAATCTGGCGACTGACTTTAAGGATATAGAATGACCCGTTCTGAAACCCTATTTGAACAGGCTAAAAAAACCATCCCTGGTGGCGTTAACTCGCCTGTACGTGCCTTTAACGGCGTGGGTGGCTCACCTCTGTTTATCGAAAAAGCCGATGGCGCTTATATTTATGATGCCGATGGTAAAGCCTATATCGACTATGTTGGTTCTTGGGGCCCGATGATTTTAGGTCATAATCATCCTAAGATTCGTGCTGCTGTGTTAGCTGCTGTCGAAAACGGCCTGTCTTTCGGTGCACCGACAGAGCTTGAAGTGCGCATGGCAGAAAAAGTGATTGAGATGGTACCATCGATGGAACAGGTTCGCATGGTTAGCTCAGGCACCGAAGCCACCATGAGTGCGATTCGCTTAGCTCGTGGTTTCACTGGCCGCGATAAGATCCTTAAATTTGAAGGTTGCTACCACGGCCACGCTGACTGCTTACTCGTAAAAGCAGGTTCAGGCGCGCTAACACTAGGCCAGCCAAGCTCACCTGGTATCCCTGAAGATTTCGCTAAGCACACTCTGACCGCCGTTTATAACGAGCTAGAATCGGTCAAATCGCTGTTTGAACAGTATCCAGAAGAGATCTCGTGCATCATTCTTGAGCCTGTTGCTGGCAACATGAACTGCATACCGCCAATCCCTGGTTTCCTGGAGGGCCTACGAGCCCTTTGTGACCAATACGGTGCACTACTCATTATCGACGAAGTAATGACAGGTTTCCGCGTATCGAAAAGCGGCGCTCAAGGTCACTACGGAATTACCCCAGATCTAACGACTTTAGGTAAAGTGATTGGTGGCGGTATGCCAGTCGGTGCTTTCGGTGGTCGTAAAGATGTGATGCAGTTTATCGCCCCAACGGGTCCTGTTTATCAAGCCGGTACCCTATCTGGTAACCCAATTGCCATGTCAGCCGGTCTTGCACAGATGGAAGCGCTTTGCGAAGAGGGTCTTTACGAAGAGCTAGCCGCTAAGACAAAACGTATCGCAGAAGGCTTTAAAGCCGCAGCGAACAAGCACGGTATTCCACTGAGCATCAACTATGTTGGCGGTATGTTCGGACTCTTCTTCACAGAAGAAGAGAAAGTCACTCGCTTCGACCAAGTGACTAAGTGTGACGCTGAAGCATTTCCTGTTTTCTACCATGGCATGCTCGATGAAGGTGTTTATCTTGCACCAAGCGCCTATGAAGCAGGCTTCTTGTCTATGGCTCATGGCGAGAAAGAGCTTGAGGCAACACTTGCAGCCGCTGAACGTGTCTTTGCTAAAATGGCTAAGTAAACTTTTCTGGTAACAGATCATAAAAGGACGCCTCGGCGTCCTTTTTTATTGGGCCGACTAAATGATTAAGTTATACCGACTGATTACTAACAGCGAATAGATTGGCAGTGATTTTCACTGCCCCTTTACCAGTTAACCATGACAAAAAACGACCTAGACACAAAAGTAAGCACAATAACCTAAAAAGATGCTTAAACTTATTTTTATCTAGTGCTATTCACCAAAGCTAATCGGTTAAAAAAAATATTATACTAATCAGCCTCCCCAAGTGTGCGCAGCCTCTCATTTCCACCCCAAAGTTAGACTAAGGTAACACTTGCGTATTAGCTCATCCTATGGTCAGATCGCCGTCTATCACAACAACCTTAACCAAACCTTGAATTAAATCACGCTTCCTTGTCCGTGTTGGGGAGCGGATCGAACTCGGCTGTAGGAACAAATGTATGCTCGACATTTTCCTGATCACACTTGCTGTGCTAGCGCTATTAAGCATTATTTTCGAAGAGGTAACTCACTTAAATAAAGCGAAAACCACCCTGTTTTTCGGCTGTATAGCCTGGATAACCCTATTTGTGGCGGCTCAAGATTCAGATCACCAACGCTTGGTGGCAGAAGAGTTAAACGAGAACTTACTCGAAATCGCGACCCTCTGGTTATTCTTAATGTCGACCATGACCTTTGTGGCTTATCTAAATGCCAAGGGTATGATCCAGATCTTAGTGCAAAAGCTTTTTCCGCAGAAAGTCTCTGTACGCATGCTGATGATACAGGTGGCGCTGTTCTCACTCGTTCTGTCTGCTATCTGTGATAACGTGACAGCAACCTTAGTTTCTCTAGGCTTATTAACCACTTTCCAGCTCGAAAGCCAGATGAAACGCCGTATGTCAGTATTAATCATCTTTGCGGTTAACTCCGGAGGGGTTGCGCTTATCACTGGTGATGTGACCACTCTGATGATCTTCCTTGGCGGCCACGTTCATATATCTCAGCTGCTGATATTGTTTATTCCTGCTGCGGTAAGCGTCATGTTGCTGGCAGTATTATTTTCGCTCAAGGCTGAGGGACACGTCAGTACAACCCCAATTAAGCGCAGTTACAATGGTATTGATGTGCTGATCGCCTTTATCTTCTTGATCACCATCATTCTAACTATGGTGCTCAACATTTTATTTGGTATTCCCCCGGTACTTACCTTCCTTTCTGGTTTGTCTGTGATGTTCTTAGTCGGCACCACCTCTCGTAGCAACAAAGAGGAGTTACAGATCTTGGAATATATCCGTCAGGTTGAGTTTGATACCCTGCTGTTCTTCCTTGGGATCTTGTTACTTGTGGGTATGCTTAAAGAGATAGGTACGCTTCATCTACTCACTGAGGTATATGCTAAGTTTGATCCCAACATATCTAACTTCGTTACTGGTATTGGATCGGCAATATTAGATAACGTGCCACTCACCGCGGCCCTACTTAAAGCAGAACCCGCGTTGACGACACCCGAATGGCTAGGTCTAACCTATTCGGTCGGTGTTGGTGGCTCACTGCTGGTCATTGGTAGCGCGGCTGGTATCATCGCCATGAGCAAGGTCAAAGAGCTGACCTTTGTCACCTATTTAAGATATGTGCCAGCGCTTTCGCTATGCTATACCGTAGGTTACGGACTTACTCTGCTTATTGCCTATGAGTTTTTTGGATAATGCCTTAGCGGTAAGATCGATTTAGATGGCAGGTACCTTAAATTGAGTACCTGCAACCTCTAACACCACATCACGGGGACGGATCTCCACTATCGTTAATTTACCGTCGATCATATCTCCCTGTTGTAACTCCGCACCGTCGACGTTTAGCCAGCGATTATTAGGATCACTTGCATAGACATGAGCCAAAATATTAAATTCAGGTACCTGCAACTGCACCCCTGCAGGTAACTGGCCATATTTAGGTAATTCGTCAGGCTGAGGCTGAGGAATGGGATCAAGTTTAGGCTCGGTCACAGGCTTAGCGACGGCATTGTCTTTTTCGACCTCTTTGAGTGCCGCTTCGAACGCTGCCACCAGATTATTCGACGGTAAATCATTGGATACATTCTTGGGCTGAGACCGCTCCAAACCTAGATCCTGCGCCGCTTCATTCACCCTAGATTTCAATGAACTGAGTAACGCTTCGCCACGCTGGTTACTGTTGGCACCTAAGATGATAGGTTCTTGAAAATCACCGTCATTAGCTTGAGTCGCTACCGCAATCGTCTTCGACCCCTTAGCTACGTTTTGCTTGGGTAATGAGGGCTCAACATAACGGAAGTTTTCCGCCGCTCCATAACGCTCGACTCTCGGGCGTTCAATCGCGACGGGCAGCGCGACTTTACCAGCCAGTTGTACCTCATTGAATGTGTTTTTTTCAGACGTTTGATGAGTCTGAACCTGCCCTATAACGCGACTTGGCTCTGTTTGCGGCGCTTTTTTATCGACAACATTCACTGACGGCTCGTTTATCGCTTGAGCCACTTGAGTATCATATTCCTCACCCAATGGGCTTGCACGACTAAACAACCAAGCCAGCACCACAGCAAGCAGTAAAAATAGGATAAATAGTGATATTTTAAGGCCTAAATGACGCCCTTGATTCATTGCCTGATATTGCGCCCGCGGCGTAATAACGGGATCAATAAGCTGATCTTGCTGTTTAGCTCGAGTCACCGCATCGAGTAAAATCGACATTAGTAGCGACCTCCGCTCTCTTGCAAGCGCGGGCCTTTGTCGCTCAAATACAAGTTTAACTGTACTAAGGTTTGGTTACCGGCTATCGCATCGGCACGTAATCCATGTTGGCGCTGAAACGCTTTCAATGACTGCTCGAGTTCATCGTCAAAATGACTCACTAATCGAGGTGATTTATCTTGGATATGAGCCAATGCGTTTTCAAGCCACTGGATCTGCGTCGCGGGCGCACCTTTACCTATCTCTTTAGGTTGATAAGGGGGCGCTTGCCACAATAGCTCCATCGTTCCGCTAAAGTGACGCGTAAACCACTCTCTATCTACCCACAATTGCTGCTCGGACAACTGCAGTAATAATTGCTCTCCTTGGCGAGAAACAACGGTGCCATAAAATGGCTGCTGCGCGTCATCCACAAGATACACTACCGCAGGATAATTTAATCGCACCAGCGAATGCCAATTGCCCTGTTGCTGAAAGCAATCTAGCCCTTGTTGCTGAGCTGACTGACAAGCGGTGAGTCCGATATAGGGGGATTTCCCCCATAGCCCTAAAATCGCCGCATAGGCAGTATCAATACTGCGGCTTTGTTCGATCGCACTGCGCAACACTTGTTGACTGGCAGACAGGGATTTCTGTGGCGCAGGCTTATCGGCTTGTTGCATGGCCGAAGGCGTAACAGATTTCTGCTCGTTGGCGATCACGGTCTCGGAGGGCGAATTTGGTGATTGTTGTTGATTAACTTGCTGTTGATTAAATAGGTAAAACGCCCCAGCGAAGGTGATACCAACCGCTACAGCGGCTAAACTTGGCCAAAGCAATGAACCTTCTTGCTTAATCTCCTCACCCAAAACTTCAGACGCTGCAGTGCGAACCATTTTGGCATCAATAGGCACTTTTGATTGCGCGTATCCCGCCATTAATGCTCGTTCACATAAGAGGTTAATCAGTCTAGGAATACCGCCACTGTATTTGTGTAACGCTTTAATGGCACTGCGATGAAATAGCGGCTCATGGCGACCGCCGACTTGCAGACGATGTTGCACATAGAGCGCGATCTCTTGCTCAGTTAAGGGTAACAAGTGGTAACGAGCGGTGATCCGTTGGGCTAGCTGCCTTAGTTCTTGTCGCTTAAGCAACTGTTGGAGTTCAGGCTGACCAATTAAGATCACCTGCAACAACTTTTTCGTATCCGTTTCAAGGTTGGTAAGTAACCTGAGTTGCTCGAGTACATCGGCACGAAGATGCTGAGCTTCATCAATAATGAGTACAGTATTACGACCCTTTTCATGATTGGCCAACAAAAACTGACTTAGTCTATCGGTCAACTGCTTTAGCGTCGGAGATTCACCATAGGTGATATTAAGTTCATCACAAAGCGTCGCTAATAGCTCAAGCTCAGTAAGCGAAGGATTAAGAATGAAAGCAGTATCGGTATTTTCGGGTAATTGGTTGAGTAAACAGCGTGAAACTGTGGTTTTTCCGGTTCCCACTTCACCAGTCAGCAGTACAAATCCCCCCGTCTCCCCCAATCCATATGTTAAGTGTGCCAACGCCTCACGATGTCGGTCGCTAAGAAACAGATAATGCGGGTTTGGGGCAATTGAAAATGGGTTATCGTTAAGTCCATAAAACGCTTTGTACATGCAGCCTTTAGTCCCAAAAAATAAATGACGCTCCAAATTAATCCCTAGGGCTATTATTGTCAAAAAAACCCCACAAATAATTGACATCAATCCTAGCCCAAATAGTACATTTATAGCGGTTGAGCGTGATAAGCTAGTGACAGATAACGCAAAGAGAATGAAACAACGTGAAGATCTACTTAGTTGGCGGTGCCGTCCGCGACCAATTACTGCAAATTCCCATTAAAGATCGCGACTATATGGTTGTTGGCGCCACACCGCAACAGATGTTAGATCTCGGCTATAACCAAGTAGGCAAAGACTTCCCTGTATTCCTTCACCCTAAGACCCAACAAGAATATGCTCTGGCACGAACCGAGCGCAAAACTGCGGTAGGTTATAGCGGTTTTAGCTGCTATGCAGCTCCGGATGTCACGGTTGAGGAAGACCTACTCAGAAGAGATTTGACCATTAATGCCATCGCCCAAGATGAAGATGGTACGCTGGTCGACCCTTATGGCGGCCAGCAAGACATAGAAAACCGACAGCTTAGGCACGTATCGGATGCCTTTATCGAAGACCCCCTAAGAGTACTTAGAGTCGCAAGGTTTGCAGCTAGATTTCATAATCTAGGTTTCAGCGTCGCCCCCGAAACGCTCACTTTAATGCAACAGATAGCCCAAAGCGGTGAACTTGAAGCGCTAACACCTGAGCGAGTCTTTCTCGAACTCGATAAAGCCCTAAGCACTCAATCACCCCAGATCTTTTTTGAGGTATTAAGGCAAACTCAGAGTTTAGCTATTTTATTTCCCGAAATAGACGCGCTATTTGGTATCCCGCAACCAGAAAAATGGCATCCGGAAATCGATACAGGTATCCATACGCTAATGGTATTGGAACAAGCAGCTAAGCTATCATCTGATCGCGCCATTCGTTTTGCAGCACTGGTTCATGATTTAGGTAAAGCGCTCTCTCCCATAGAACACTTGCCAAAACATCATGGGCATGGACAAAAAGGACTTGTACCAATCAGAGCGCTTTGTGAACGTATTCGAGTACCTAACGAGTATCGAGACCTTGCCCTTTTAGTAAGCGATCAACACCAAAACATACACCAAGCCTTCGAGCTAAAACCACAAACGATCATAAAGATATTCGATAAAGCCGATCTTTGGCGCAAACCGCAGCGACTCGATCAGTTGCTCATCGCCTGTGAAGCCGATGTCAAAGGTAGAACGGGTTTTGAGCACAGCGATTACCCCCAAGCAGAGTATCTAAAAGGCTGTTTTAACACAGCCCTTGATGTGGCAATAAAACCTATCATTGATGCTGGCTTTAAAGGTGCTGACATAAAAACGGAACTTCAACGCCAACGTATTGAAATATTAGATGAATATAAAAATAAATATTTAAAAGAACATCAATAATGATAATTAAAAGTACAGTTTTAGTGATCATTGAGCCAAAAATTGCTCAAAAAGCCTACTCAGACTTGCTTTTGTTGCTTCATGAGATATTGTATAGGGAGCTGATTGTGAAAATTCATAGCAAAATAAAATAGCTATGACATAATAAACCCGTTGCAGTTGTCTTTTCGGCTGCTCCATTTCAATCCAACTTATTTAAAGGGATTTCCCAATGAACAAAAAAGTACTGATGATTGCTGGCGTAGCAATGACTGCCCTTCTTGGTGGTTGCGCAAACACTACTGCTCTAGAAGAAAGCGTTGCTAACCTAGGCAACAAGGTTGATCAATTGTCAGCTGAAGTTAGCTCTCTTAAGTCTGAGCAAGGCGCTCTTTCTGCAGACGTTAAAGATGCAAAAGCTGCTGCTATGGACGCACAAGCTGAAGCTAAGCGTGCTAACGACCGTATCGACAACATCGCTTCTTCTTACAAGAAGTAATTTGTCTGTATCGGCAACACATCTGTGTTGCCGATATATTTTCCTTCTTCTGCTAACAACTCATTGTCGAACTTTTTGTTTTCAACTCTCCCAGCCTTAAATCTCCGGTCCTAAAATCTCTCAAGTCTAATTATCACCGACATCTATACCCTTCATCGTTGTCATTTTCAGACATAAAAAAGCGCCCCCCTAGGGACGCCTTATAAGATTATTTTAGTTTCTGCATTAGCCCTCTGGCGTAATATCACTTTCTTGCGATGCGGTTAACGATGGTGTAGAAATCACCATAGGAATACCATTTTGAGTCAGCAGCGCATCATTAGCCTTTGTACTATCAACCGTATCTTGGCTGATAAACTTAACGACTTGGCTACTTAGACTAATCACCTTCTCGCGCTGCTCACCTTCTGACTTAGACAGCGGCGAATGGACCTCGATAATTTGACTGCCATCTGGCTCTGAAGATGTTTTCACCGTTTGGTTAATAATTCTCACGCTATCGCCATATTTCGATTGATGGAACAGCCATTCAATATCATCAGGGTTGAGCCTGATACAACCGGCACTAACGCGCATTCCAATGCCAAAATCTTTATTGGTACCATGAATAAGATAGCTACCATCCCCATAGGACAACTGCATTGCGTACTTGCCAAGAGGATTATCAGGGCCAGCAGGAACGACCCGAGGCAACACTTCACCTTTCTCCCTTAAATGCTCAGCTCTTAAACTGGCAGGAGGCGTCCAACTAGGGTTAGGAATACGTGACTTAATTTTAGTGGTCATTTCGGGAGTTTCACGCCCGATACGCCCAATACCGACGGGGAAGACATGCACTTCACGACCATTTTTAGGAAAATAGTAGAGGCGAAGTTCAGGCAAGTTGATAACGATCCCTTTTCGAGGAACATCAGGCAACAACATCTGGGTAGGAATAATTAACTCAGTACCCGGTGTTGGTAAAAAAGGGTCCACACCAGGGTTGGTCTCCATTAACTCCAAGATCCCAATATTGTATTGCTCTGCAATAGTCTTGAAATAATCGCCTTTTTGCACGACATGAGTCTGCAACTCTCCAATCAGGCGTCCACCTTGAGTTGGCAGTGAATAGACATTCGCTAACAACTGCAGCGGAAATAGGCACAGGATGAACAACAGCACTTTACGCATCATCAACAATCGCTTCCAAAAATTTCTCGATTAATAGCTCAAAGGGTAACCTGAGCGGCTTCTGTTTTCTAGTCTTGCTTCCGCAGCAAGTCCTCATTGACCTTGTCATCAATTAACTTTGTACTCAAGGTCAAATAGAAGTCGATTTCAAGCTTACTAAAGTCACCAGTCAACATTTGCCGCTTCTGTTTATCACCCGCACGCCATGCATAAGGCGTCATCTCTAACAAGGTAATTGCATCTTCTGGCGTGGCATCAAGAGTAAAGCTAACTCTTTGCTGGGCAACTAACTCTAACTGCTTAGGTAAGCTCAAATCCGCCTTTTTCTCGGTTAAATCACTGTAGAGAAAATCTTTAATCTGCCACAAATGACGAGGACCAGGTGAAAGCTGTACAAATAGGCCTCCGGGTTTAAGCACCCGTAATAGCTCTTTACCCTTTAATGGCTTATCGATAAGAGTGATAAGATCAAAGCTAGCATCGGCAAAAGGTAATTGTTTAAGCTGGCTAACAATGTAAGTTGCATCAGCGTAACTCTTCGCCGCAGAAAACAACGCATTTTCTGCCTCACCTACTCCAGTTTGGCTAAACTCACTCGACAAGCTTTGTAATGTTGCTCTTAACGCCCGCAAGTAAAAACCTTCACCACAATCAAAATCCAGATGAGCTATCGGCTGAGTCGAAGATGCCAAGGCGTCTGCAACATGTTGATTTAACGCTTCGACAACGGGAGCAAAAATGCCTGATTCCAGTAAAAAGCGCTTCGAGCGCATCACCTGACGCGAATCGATATTTGGCTTCTTTGCCTGACTAAACATCCAATACCCTTGCTCATTTTTATCTAAATGATGTTTGTTGACGCAATATAGCCCTTGTGAGGCCTCATGGACCGACATAGGCGCTTGACAGATAGGGCATAAATAATGGCTTTGCATTAGTTCTCTTTAATAAAAAATAATAATATCTGGGGGTTTAGACAAAAATCACGGCACACAACACAGCGCCTAATGCTAAACGATAAATAACAAACGGCGTCATTCCCATGCGGCTAATAATCTTTAGAAAATAGTGGATACAAAGATAAGCTGCAACAAAGGAAAGTGCGGTACCGAGTGCAAGAGCCTGTAAATCGATGCTTTCACCGCTTTCGAGCAGATCTTTGACCACTAAAATAGCCGCGCCCAAACTCACTGGCACTGACATCAAAAATGAAAACCTAGCAGCAGCCTCACGACTTAATCCAAGCATTAATGCCGCTGTGATAGTGGCACCAGAACGGGAAGTCCCAGGAATAAGCGCCATTGCTTGAGCGACGCCGATAACTAACGCTTTTTTCCAACCTACCTGAAACTCACTAAAGCCTTCACGCGTCATCCGATCGGCCCACCAAAGCAGCAGACCAAATACGATAGTAGTAAACGCGATAACTTCAATATTACGCAAATGCGTGGCAATAAACCCTTTCGCAGTAAAGCCGACAATCACAGCTGGAATTGTCGCCAAAATGATCCACCAAGCTAATTTACTCTCTTCATTTTGTTGACGACTGACTATGCTGCCAGTCCAAGCGGTAAACATAGACCATAACTCACGACGAAAATAGATCACCACCGCCAGTAATGAGCCAGTATTTACCGCAACATCGAAAGTTAATCCTTGATCTTGCCACCCTAATAACTGCGCCGGAAGGATAAGGTGCGCCGAACTAGAAATAGGTAAAAACTCAGTAAGACCTTGGATCAAAGCCAATACAATTACCTGAAAAGTGTCCATGTTAATCCTTTATAAATGCGTCTTAATAAGACCAATAAAACTCAATCGGCCACAGCTTTTGCTGCGACTTGTCATAATTATCCCAAAGGGTTTGGTATGTTTTTTGCTCGACAGGATGTACGAGATTAGGAGCGATTTCGGCTAATGGCCATAATACAAATGCATTCGTGGTGATCTCTGCCCTTGGCAATTCCACTGGCGTAGTTACCACGCAATCGTCATACAACAATAGGTCGAGATCTAATGTCCGCGGACTAAACTTCTTCGCGCCCACTTTTCGACCATTATCTTGCTCAATACGTTTAAATACAGCAACGACTTGAGCAATATCTAACTGAGTATCGGCAGCGACAACCATATTCAAAAAATTACTACCATCAAACCCAACAGCCTCACTTTCAAAAACCGATGATAAACATAGATTTGAGAAACTTGTAGATAAGGCTTTTAATGCGGCATTGAAATAACGCTCAGCCTCGATATTACTCCCGATACTAATAAAAATACGTGCCATAGCGTTATAAGTGACCTCGTTCAATCTCTACACCCACAGCAGTCGCAGTAGGTACGGCTCCTGGCTTCATCACTTTGACTTTGACCCAAGGCACATCAAACTCTGTCATCACACACTTAGCACAAAGCTCGGCAACCGTTTCAATTAACTCTATCGGCTTTTCTGTGATTAACGCTGTCAATCGATTCGACACTGTTTCATAGCAAAGTGCATACTGATAATCATCACTATCAGCCGCTTGACGATTATCCCAAGCCATCTCCAGATCGATCAATAGATTCTGATGGATCTGCTTCTCCCACTCATAAATTCCGATCACTGTTTCCACTTTGAGTTGTGAAATGAGCACCTTGTCCATAATGCCTCCCAATGGGCAAATTAAATGTGGTCTAAAAAGAGGTCTAATAAGCTAATGGGCCCAATCTTGATATAATCGCAAAATTGATCAGATATCTGTCATTACCCCTTTCGTACAGTCGAAAACCCAAGTAGGATAAGCTGCTGTAATGGCACCTAAACAGGGGCTATGAGAACGGATGACATCACCCAACTGCTCATTACAACAACATAATCAACCAGTGCGAAAAATATAAGGTTGAATCGAAGGCCTCGATGCTAGGTCGCGATAATACCTTAAGAAGGATAAGGAAACCAATTTGAACTTAACGCTGCTGACTCTAGCAATGATATTGAGTGCCTACCTAGCAGGTTCAATTTCAAGTGCTGTGCTAGTATGTCGTCTTCGAGGATTACCCGATCCACGCAGCGAAGGTTCAGGTAACCCTGGGGCAACCAATGTGCTGCGTATTGGTGGGGCAAGTGCCGCGGCCATGGTGCTTTTATTTGATATGCTCAAGGGCGCTATTCCAGCTTACGTGGCGTTCAGATTAGGCGTAGATGCCATTTCGCTCGGCCTGATTGCTATCGCTGCTTGTTTAGGGCATATATTTCCCATTTTTTTCAAATTTAAAGGCGGTAAAGGCGTTGCAACAGCATTTGGTGCAATGGCTCCTATTGGCGCAGACTTGTCGCTGTCGCTTGTTGCCACTTGGATAGTATTAGTATTAATTTGCCGATACTCGTCACTTGCCGCCATCATCACTGCACTTTTGGCACCAGTCTATACGTGGTATTTTGACGAACGTTTTACTCTGCCAGTCGCCATGCTCTCATTGCTCATAGTCATTCGACACAGGGAGAATATTCATCGACTACTAAAAGGGGAAGAGTCAAAAGTGTCGAGAAAGAAGCAGGATAAAATTTAGCGCTAACGATAACAGTAGGTTATAGAAGTAGCTCAAATAACGAGGGCTATAAAATATAGCCCTGTGCTTGTGTGGATATTCGCGTTACACCGCAGGTAATGAATCTAATGGCCAACGTGGCATGCCTTTTACCGCTAAGTCTTCTATCTGTCCAGCCTTAAGACGTTGCATTCCCGCATAAGCAATCATTGCACCATTGTCGGTACAGAACTCTCCGCGAGGATAGTAAACTCGGCCACCCAATCCTTGCATCATTTCAGCTAAAGATTCTCTTAAACGGCTATTGGCACTTACTCCCCCCGCGATCACTAAGCGGTTATACCCAGTCTGCTTAAGGGCACGTTTACATTTAATTGCGAGCGTATCGACGACCGCCTCCTCGAATGCGCGGGCGATATTAGCACGAGTCTGTTCATCATCTGGTTCAGATGCAATCGTATTGGCAGCAAAGGTTTTAAGGCCTGAAAAACTAAAATCGAGTCCGGGGCGATCTGTCATTGGCCGAGGGAAACGGTAACTGTTTGGCAAACCTTGAGCCGCAAGCTTAGCAAGCCTTGGTCCTCCGGGATAATCTAACCCCATCAACTTAGCGGTTTTATCAAACGCTTCACCAGCGGCATCATCGACCGACTCACCAAGCACTTCGTAGCGACCAATCCCTTCAACCGCAACCATCATAGAGTGACCACCAGAGACGAGTAGTGCCAAGAAAGGAAACTCAGGAATATCATCTTCTAACATTGGCGCCAGCAGGTGGCCTTCCATATGATGAACACCAACAGCAGGCTTCCCCCATGCAAAGGCAAGTGCTCTACCGACGCATGCACCCACTAACAATGCCCCGACAAGACCTGGGCCTTTGGTATAGGCGATGCCATCGATATCATCCTGAGTACAGTTAGCATCTTTCAACGCTTGCTTAATTAACGGCACTATCTTACGAACGTGATCGCGAGACGCCAGTTCAGGTACGACCCCGCCATAGTCAGCATGTAACTTAACTTGGCTATAAAGCGTATGAGATAAAAGACCTTTTTCGTCGTCATAAACGGCGATACCTGTCTCATCACAAGATGTTTCTATACCTATAACTCGCATCGTTTCCTGTCTACTGAAATTAAGTGGCGGCCAATTTTACCTGCTCAATTGAAATTATACCAATCTTGCTTATTAGCAAAGCCTTTAGGCCACATCTTCATCAACAAGATCACCGCCATTGCTATATTGAACGCGGCTCGGCGCGGCATTCAATCGCATTAAATGCTAAACTTGATCCCTATCGACAGTAAAGATCGCAAAATGGATCGCTATAAAGGGGTTTACAAAGGCTAGGCTGTCGGTATAGAATTCCGCACCATTTTTAAATTAACTTGGGTTAAGAAATTAACTCAATACAACCTACACCTAAGGGGTGATGGCGTATGCCAATTATTAAAGTACGTGAAAATGAACCATTTGACGTAGCTTTACGTCGTTTCAAGCGCTCTTGTGAAAAAGCTGGTATCTTAGCCGACGTTCGTGCTCGTGAATTTTACGAGAAGCCAACTACTGCACGTAAGCGTGCTAAAGCCGCTGCAGTTAAGCGTCTTGCTAAGAAGCTTTCTCGTGAAAATGCGCGTCGCGTACGTTTATACTAATCTCTTATGAGCCTAGTTGATCAGCTAAAAGACCAAATGAAAGATGCCATGCGTGCCAAAGATAAGGTGCGCTTGGGAACTATTCGTATGGCACTGGCTGCCGTCAAGCAGATTGAAGTGGATACCCGCGAAACTCTGAATGATGATCAAGCCATAGCTGTCTTAACCAAAATGGTTAAACAGCGTCGTGATTCGATTGCTCAATATACAGCAGCCGGTCGTGACGAGTTAGCAGACGCAGAAGCAAGTGAGATTCAAGTACTTGAAACTTTCCTGCCAAAACCTCTTTCGCAAGAAGAGATTGCTGAGCTAGTAGATGCAACGGTCCAAGAGGTCGGTGCGTCATCCATGGCGGATATGGGCAAAGTAATGGGAGCGTTGAAACCTAAGGTACAAGGACGAGCTGACATGGCGGCAATTGGCGCTATGATTAAGGCTAAACTTCAGTAACTTAGTGTTCGATGTATGAATGAGCCGTGCTTAAGCACGGCTTGTTTGTTTGTAGGATTTCTGTTTTATTTCGCGAAAGGCGGCATTTATACACCAATGGCGATACCTCGTGATTTTATCAATGAGCTTGTAGCTCGCACCGATATTGTCGACCTTATCGATGCTAAAGTCCCCCTGAAAAAGGCGGGGAAAAATCATTCTGCCTGCTGTCCGTTTCATAGCGAAAAATCGCCCTCTTTCACCGTTAGTAGAGATAAGCAGTTTTATCATTGTTTTGGCTGTGGCGCCCATGGCAACGCAATTGATTTTGTCATGGAATATGACCGACTCGACTTTGTCGATGCCATTGAAGAGCTCGCTGGCCAACTCGGCCTAGAAGTACCTAGAGAACAAGGCACGGGTAAGCGTCGAGATGAGGGATTAAGCCGCGATCTTTATCAGTTGATGGAAGAAGCGAGTCTATTCTTCCAAAATCAGCTAAGACAACATACAGATAAACAGAAAGTGCTCGATTATCTATCTCATCGAGGACTGTCTGATGAAGTGATTAAACACTTCAATATCGGTTTTGCGCCCGATGGTTGGGATGGACTCCTTAGCCGTTATCGCCAAAACCAAGATTCGCAAGACAAACTGCTCACCGCGGGAATGGTGATCGAAAATGACAGTGGTAAGCGTTACGATAGATTTCGTGACCGGCTGATGTTCCCAATCCGCGATAGACGAGGCAGAGTAATAGGTTTCGGTGGACGAGTGCTTGGTGATGGTACACCAAAATACTTGAATTCTCCGGAAACGCCCATATTTCATAAGGGATATGAGTTATATGGCCTATACGAACTAAAGCAACGTCACAGGGACCCAAATCAAATATTGATTGTCGAAGGGTATATGGATGTTGTTGCGTTGGCCCAGTTCGATGTTGATTATGCGGTAGCGTCTTTAGGCACCTCAACGACAGCAGAACAGTTTCAACTACTGCTGCGCAGCGCTAAAGAGGTCGTTTGTTGTTATGACGGTGATAAAGCAGGTATCGAAGCGGCTTGGCGCGCACTAGAAACCGCCCTGCCACTGCTAAAACCTGGCGATCAGGTTAAGTTTATGTTCTTGCCACAAGGTGAAGATCCAGACTCCATGGTGAGGCAAATTGGCAAACCAGCATTTGAGCAATTAATAACAGAAGCTAAGCTGTTACCTGAATTTTTATTCGATACCTTAGCCAGCCGTTACGGCACAGATAAAGGCACCCTAGCTAAACAAGCCATGGCGCTGATTGAAAAGGTACAAGACACTGTTCTACAAAGTTTATTGCTGGAAAATCTAGCCTATAAGCTGGGCATGAACAGTGCAGAAGAGTTGCAACGTAAACTCGGTTTTCAAGCTAAAAAGCAGAATAAACCGATGCAAAACAAAGCGCTTAAAGGACGAGGAACACCATTGCGATTAGCCATCGCCTTGCTTGTTCAACATCCTCACTTGGGTAATGGCTTACCCGAGCAGCCAGCGCTAAAACATATCAAGATGGCAGGCATTGATTTGCTAACCCTCTTATTAGACCGAACTCGAGCAAATAAGATTAACAGCGCACAACTACTTGAACAGTTCAGAGGTGATGACCAGTTAGGCACCCTGAAAAAGCTGACCCAATGGGAACATCAAGTGGCGGATGAAAATTTACAGCAAGAGTTCAAAAAAACCCTGATATGGTTAAACAATCAATACATTGAACAACGATATCAGGAATTGAGCTTAAAACAGCACCATACTAAAGAAGAGCGGATGCAATTGAAAAAGCTCATCGCTGTGATGCAAGGACAAACTTAAGAGCAAATTTTGTCTCAATAAGTAAAGACTTGGACTAGCACAGCATTGCACACACGGCTATAATTGACGATTTGCGCGGCACTGATCTGCCCGTCGTTTAACAGTTACCCAACTTGGATGATATCTATGGAGCATACTCCGCAGTCGCAACTTAAATTGTTGCTTGCCAAAGGTAAAGAGCAAGGTTATTTAACCTATGCAGAAGTGAATGATCACTTACCTGCAGATATGGTCGATTCTGACCAAATCGAAGATATTATCCAGATGATAAATGACATGGGTATTCGCGTCTATGAGCAGGCGCCGGATGCCGATGACATTATGATGTCTGAAGACAGTACCGATGAGGATGCTGCAGAAGAAGCTGCCGCAGCGCTTGCTACGGTAGAGGCAGAACTTGGACGCACAACAGACCCTGTTCGTATGTATATGCGAGAAATGGGTACTGTAGAGCTTCTTACCCGTGAAGGCGAGATTGTTATCGCCAAGCGTATCGAAGAAGGTATTAATACCGTTCAAGCCTCGGTCGCTGAATATCCTCAAGCAATCACTATGATCCTTGAGCAGTATGACCGCTACGAAGCTGAAGAAGTCAGACTATCAGACATTATCTCTGGATTTGTTGACCCTAATGCTGATGATGTTGCCCCGACAGCAACGCATATCGGTTCAGAATTATCTGACGACGATCTCGATGACGAAGATGACGAAGATGATGACGATGAAAATGATGATGAAGATGATGATACGCCAAAAGGGCCAGATCCAGAGGAAGCCCGCGAGCGTTTCACTCAACTTCGCGTAGCACATGAACATGCGTTAAAAGTGATTTCAGAAAAAGGTCGTGAACACCCTGAAGCCACTGGTGCACTATTTGCGATTGGTGAGATCTTTAAAGAGTTCCGCTTAGTGCCAAAACAGTTTGACCGCCTTGTGAAAAACATGCGTGAAATGATGGATAAAGTGCGTATTCAAGAACGCCTCATCATGAAGCTATGTGTTGAACAAGCTAAGATGCCAAAGAAAAATTTCGTTAAAGTTTATACGTCTAACGAAAGCAGCATCGAATGGTTTAACGACGAACTTGCAGCCAAAAAACCTTATGCTGAAGGTCTAGAAATGGTTGCCGATGACGTAAGACGTTGCCGCGCTAAACTCGATGCGATTGAAAATGAAACCGGTCTTGCGATTGCAGCAATCAAAGACATCAACCGTCGTATGTCAATAGGTGAAGCTAAGGCTCGTCGTGCGAAGAAAGAGATGGTTGAAGCGAACTTACGTCTAGTAATCTCTATCGCTAAAAAGTACACCAACCGTGGTCTACAGTTCTTGGATCTTATCCAAGAAGGTAACATCGGTCTGATGAAAGCGGTTGATAAGTTCGAATACCGTCGTGGTTATAAGTTCTCGACCTATGCGACTTGGTGGATCCGTCAGGCGATCACTCGCTCTATTGCTGACCAAGCAAGAACGATCCGTATCCCAGTACATATGATTGAAACAATCAACAAGCTAAACCGTATCTCTCGCCAAATGCTGCAAGAGATGGGTCGCGAACCTTCTCCAGAAGAGTTGGCTGAGCGCATGTTGATGCCAGAAGACAAGATCCGCAAAGTACTTAAGATAGCCAAAGAGCCTATCTCTATGGAAACGCCTATTGGTGACGATGAAGATTCGCACTTAGGTGATTTCATCGAAGATACGACCCTAGAGCTACCACTTGACTCTGCGACAGGCGAAAGCTTGAAGAACGCGACTCACGAAGTCTTAGCAGGCCTAACCGCTCGTGAAGCTAAAGTACTGCGTATGCGTTTCGGTATCGACATGAACACTGACCACACCTTAGAGGAAGTGGGCAAGCAGTTCGACGTTACCCGCGAACGTATTCGTCAGATTGAAGCGAAAGCGTTACGTAAGTTACGCCACCCTTCTCGTTCTGAGATCTTAAAGTCGTTCCTAGACGAGTAACCCTTGTTTAAATGACTCATTTAAAACCCAGCATCTTGCTGGGTTTTTTGTTTTTATGCTTTGCACGAGCCAAGATTGATTAACAGATAACCACTTGAATTCAAACTTAGGATTTGAACGCAAAACTGGGGTGACAAGCGCAATCAAACCTCGTATACTTCTCAGCGCTTTCGATAGTGACGACTATCTTAAGTCGGCCCCTTAGCTCAGTTGGTTAGAGCATACGACTCATAATCGTCAGGTCCACAGTTCAAGTCTGTGAGGGGCCACCAATACAGATAAGGCGTAGCAGGTTAGTACTTGCTACGCCTTTTTCGCATCTAGAGTTCTGTGTAGCAAATATGTAGCAGATGCAGGTTGTGTAACGCTCTCCTAAAGCATCCACATGCATATTCAAGCCATTAAGTCTTAATCAAGAGTAACCTAATTGACTGGAACAAATTTCACTTGATAAAGTATAATTTTTTTGGAGGTATTATAGCTACTTGCTAAAACGCTGTGAGTAGTAGGGCGATTGGTAAGCCCCTAGAACAGTAGACACTTCATAGAGTTATAATGAACCAAAAATATGAGGTGTTACATGCGCGGAAAACGTTATCCCGATGAGTTCAAACCCGAACAACATGATTTCATCGGCAACCAAGCTGGAGGCCGAGTGTTTCTATTTCTTAATACCGATGATTTTTGGCGAGACTATGAATACATGAGATCGGTTGATATCAATTTCATTCGTAAACCGCAAGAACAGGATTACGGCACGTTAGCAGTGTTTGAAGATTTGTATGGCAATCTTTGGGATCTATTACCATTGAATCCAGAACATCCAATGGCAAAAAGATAGCGATCGCCAGCTGTCTTTTAGCGTTATCATAGGGCCAGTTCCGAAATCGTCTGTATTGATATAAACCAATAAACCTCACCAGCCCCATAAAATAAGAACTGATGAGGTCTCTTTCGCCGCTATTTAACAAGCCACCATGACCTTAACCAGTTAGGCTTTAGGTGTCACAGTAACACTCGCTTCGGTGCCTGTATAAGTCATTGAAACTTCATAGCTGTTATTGGCTTTATCCGTTGCCATGATACTGTCGGCATCAAACTTACCTTCAAGGTGAGAAGAAGATAAAATAGTGTATTTTTTAGCCTCGGTTAAATTTGGAACCGTTAGCTGCAAGGCGCCAGCAAGATAAATGGTATTCTTTGCATTTATTTTGGCGTTTTTACTGAGATCCAGCGATAACACGCCGCCATCTTGTACAAAGTCAGTGACATGTAACGCACCGCTCTCGCTATCTGTCTCACCTGCAGTGATAGCAACCAGAAGCGTCCCCTCTTTTTGATAGAAAGTGTGAGTGCCAAATGCTGTCGCTGACGCCGCTTTAAGCGTGCCCTGCTCTAGCACTGTACCGCCACTATAACTGTTGTTACCTTCGAGAGTGAGGCTACCAGAACCCGTTTTCTCTAGGCGACCGGCACCCGATATATCATTGCGCCAACTGTCTTGGGCAAAAAATCCCCCTTTGTCGGCATCCATATCAACACTGATGTTCTCATTAAAAGCGCCGAATCCATCTGCTGCTGCCACTAAATCCAATCGTCCCCAACCACGAGATTGATTGATAACAGGATAATTAGATGCGATCTGAGTGGTCGCCAATACCACGCGGCGCTGATGAGCATCTAAATAAGGCAAACGTGTTTCTAACAGTTTTTCCGCACCTTTGGGTACTTCAGGAGCCTTCGATTCCTCTTTCAATGGATTGAATCCAAAGGTCATATAGGCGCGATATCTTTCCTTCATCGCTTTATGATCTGCGTATTCATCGCTCGCATCACAGGCAGCGTCAGCATCGGTGGTGCAATGGGCAAAATCATAGATAGAGTCATAACCCGCCGCATTGGCTTCAGCTAAAAAGTAGTCATGGGCCTGCGTCACCGCATCATTGAT
Source organism: Shewanella psychrotolerans (assembly GCF_019457595.1). Taxonomy (NCBI): domain Bacteria; kingdom Pseudomonadati; phylum Pseudomonadota; class Gammaproteobacteria; order Alteromonadales; family Shewanellaceae; genus Shewanella; species Shewanella psychrotolerans. Next base: position 3,410,153 of record NZ_CP080419.1, read on the forward strand.
CACATCGCTATTATTTTCATCATTCAGCATGGCCGCTGTGATTGCCGTGGCCATAATGCGTCCACCAATAACATCTAATGGAGAGTGCATTCCCGCGACAATGCGATTTTGCCCCAAATCACCGGCACGCGCGACCATTTCGGCAAACCGTTCAGGTATGGCATAAGCAAAGCCTAAACCACGGTCAAAGGCTTCTGCGGTGTGACCACTTGGATATCCGCCATCTTTTGCCCTGCCCGAAACCCAGGCTTGTCCACCCGTGGGATCGTTATAACCTCCCGAGTAGGAATTTCCACCGTTGTCGGTATAAATAGTCCGTGCAGCACATCTCAGTCCATCAATTGCGGTAACTAAACGATTACTTATATCGGGTAAATCATAATATTTGATCGTCGAGGTGCCATCGAGGTTATAACAAGTCAATGGCGTTAAATCGCTAAAATCGGTATAAGAAGCAACGGAATAATCACTCGAATAGATACGCCAAGGCCGTGGTGACTCAAAATGATACTTAGGGGCTTCACTCGATGCGCCATAACTCGCAATAGCATGCAGCATGTTAACAACACTGGCGAGCTTAGTCGCAGCGCCATCGAGTTCGGTCGTACCATATCCAGTCTCTGTTGCACTTACCTGCGCACTAAGATCGTTATTCATTAAATGTTCGCTATCGAGAATGTCGATAACTTTTCCGCCCACACTGACATCGCCATTAGCATTGACCTTATATGGCGATACCGAGTTTGCGCCGACTTTATAACCTTCGGCTAGTGGGCCTAGGCCCGAGGTGATACTAAAACCTTTATTACGTTGATCGTCTAAATAGGCATCAACCAACACCTTTTTATCATTCCGATCCAGATCGGGTTTATCTTGATTTGGTCGAGTCAGCGTAGCAACGTAATCGAAGTTCTCTTTCCATACAGTCTCATCCAAAATAGCATTATCGACAAAACTCAGTTGCAGCGCTTTAGAAGTACTGGTTGAAGCGCCACCATCGATACCATTATATGCCTCATAGCCAGCGGCCACGGTTAGACTATTTGAGCCAGTGCTGGCCCATGTTTCATCACCGTGAGTCCAAATACGGTTAAAACCATTCAAAATTTGTAGCATAGGACTCGTCGTTTCATCCAAAGCCACCACATTTTTTTTATTGTTAGTCACAGGAATATTGCCATCGACTATGGCAACATCTGATCCAGACAGCTCAGGCTCAGGGATGACTTCAATATAAGCGGTTCCCACTGGCTCGCTAGGTTTTACATATACATTAGTATCGTCATCACTCGAATTACATGCTGATAACGCACAAGCAATCGCCGTCATGGTGAACATCTTACTTGCTGTTGAATATTTCATAATTTCGTACTTTCCTAGAAGTGATCAAATCGAAATAGAGAGCTTGCTACACTGATCCGTCTCTGCTTTAGCGTTTGGTACGATAATTCTAAAGTATGACAATTTGATTAAGACTTAGTGACCTCATCACTTCTAAATGTTATGACAAAAGCTTTAACTACGGCCTATTAGCACTTGCTGGCTAGCCTCTAGCCTCTCACGTGACTAGCAATAGCTGTAACTATGACATCAATTACGCCACCTAATTGCATTAGCTAAGAGTTACAGACTAAGCTTAGTACTCACTATACGCAGACTTTACCGTGATTTTTTTGACATGGTGAACTCACGAAGCAAAGGCTATAACGTATTTTCTGTACACATCATTGACCATAGGAGACCAGTCCATGCTCAAGCTTGTATTACTGTTGACACAGCTTACGGCGGTGCTTCTATTTTCCGCCTTTTTTGGGTCACTGTACGCCAATGCCAAAGAAAATAGCATTAAAATCGCAACGTTAGATTACCCGCCATTTATCTACCAAAATGGCGATATAAAAACAGGCATTTTACTCGAAATAGTCACGGAAGCATTTGACAGACTAAGTGTTAATGTTGATATCGAGTTTTTCCCTATAACACGGGGCTTGAAAATGGTTAAAGAGGGTGAAGTTGATGCGTACTTTTCATTAAAAAAAACTCCCGAAAGAAACGCCACACTGCTCTTCACTACAATGCCATTAGTGCAGCAACGATTTGTAATATTCACACTGGTTGATTCAAACATAACTTATAAAGGTGATATTAACGATCTCGCAATTTATAATATTGGAGTGAGTTGTAATACTTCATACGGCCCTATCTTTGATACCGCAGTTCGCAACGGAATATTAAAAAATATAGATTGCGCTCAAAGCTTCGAACTCAATATAAAAAAGCTGTTAGCAGGTCGCACTGACATCATCATCAATAGTCAAGATGTTGGCTATGCGCTACTGTCTAGGCTAGGGAAAAAAAAGCAAGTTAAGCTAATCGAACCACCAATAGAAGTGTTAAATAGTTATCTGGCATTTACAAGAGTTCGAGACTATTCAGCCCTAGCAGGGGCTTTTGATGACGCTTTATGCGATATGATTAACGATGGGACTGTCAACAATATAAAATCCAAATACCCTGATAACATTTCAATCGGATATTAGGTATTAGGTATTAGGTATTAGGAGCATAAAATCTTGTTCAGTATTTATCAGTCCCATCTCATATGATTATCCGACTCATCAAAGCCCTAGTACCAATCACATATTTAGCTCGTTATCACTCATAAAAAACGCTGTAGATGTTCACATCTGGAACATAAAATACAACTTGGACAAACTGTATTCCGTGTGTTGCTTCAACGCGGTATCATCACATTCACCATCAAGCTTTATCGTGCTAGAAACCCTCGCCTGAGTTCGATGCATAGATGTGACTACAAACCAAAACATTGTTAAATTGCGGGCTCTATGCGGTCGCGCCCATGCTCTTTGGCAAGATATAACTGTTTATCTGCGGACTCAATTTCTCGCTCCCAGTCCGATGTTTGATCTGGAATAATCGAGCTTACACCTGCACAGATAGTCACGTACTCGCTCACATCTGAATCCGAATGGGGGATATGCAGCTCCCTAACCGCATCAACAATCTGCTGCGCCAAGACTTGCGCCCCATTCATATCAGTATCAGGCAAAACACAAATAAACTCTTCACCGCCGTAACGCGCACAAAAGTCATAAGGTCTCCTAATGGTATTAGCTATAACCTGAGCAATACGAGTTAGCGCTTTATCCCCTTCTTGGTGGCCATAGATGTCGTTATAGCGCTTAAAATAATCGACATCTAACATCAATATCGATATCGGTGAGTGTAGGCGAATACTGTTACGCCAAGCTTCAGGCAGGCGACGTTCAACATGGTGGCGATTACCTATCCCGGTTAAACTATCAAGCATGACTAAGGATCGCAGAGTGTCCGTTTGTTTTTTCAGTAACAGTTGGTTTTCGACTCGAGCCTTTGTGATGGTGGCATTGATCGGCTTATGGATAAAATCGACCGCGCCCATTTCAAATCCCTTTGCTTCTATCTCTTCGTCATGATGAGCCGATACAAAGATGATCGCGCTATCCTTTGTTAAATTATCGGCTTTAAGTTGTTCGCAGACCTCAAAACCGGACATGTAAGGCATCTCAATATCCAACAAAATAAGATCTGGCTTAAAACTTCGGCACAGCTCAACAGCTTTCTCACCATTTAAGGCAAATGCGACTTCGTGTTGTCCCTTAAACAGCTGAGATAAGATAACGATATTGACCTGCAAATCATCTACAAGCAAAATCCTTCCTCGTCTATCTACCTCTAATCCGTAACTTTGATTTTCGGATACCATCGAGCCAACCTTTTGTTTTTTGCAATGACTTAACGCTTTACTGTCGATTAATCATCAGCGGCCTGTAGGTTAGCTTGTTCCTCTAAATAACCTTCCACTAGTCCTATCAACCTCAGGTACGAAGCGTCTATTTCATCATATAATTTAATTAAGTTTTGCTTATTCTGCTCTTGGGTTGCAGCCTCTAAATCGGATAGCTTTGCTTGTAATTCCACTGCGCCAATGCTACTTGATAATCCTTTCAACCCGTGACTCAATTGACGCGCCTTTTCCCAATCACCTAATTCAATTGCCGCTTTTAGTTCGCCAATCTGTACTGGAGTGGAGTCTAAGTACATCTGACAAATATCAATAAATAACGGAATATCATCCATCAATCGAGCAAGCGCTAGGGTCACATTCCATACATCATCACTTACCTCTAATTCATTACTGGTATCTAATTCATCACAGGCGCTGCCATCAACCTCACTATCAAGACTATTGATTTGCATATCCACACTATTACTATCAGCACTAATGTTCAAACCGTCAAATTGCGAACCTATCTCATTGTTGATAGTAGGACGTTTTTTGGGAAAATCCCCAGCAACAACCCAATTGAATACTTTTTCTTGTAACTCCTCCGCCACAATAGGCTTAGTGACGTAATCATTCATCCCCAAGTCAATGCATTTTTCACGCTCTCCCATCATGGCGCTCGCGGTCATAGCGATAATTGGCGTCGAAATATACTGATCTCCGGCCTTACCTTGACGAATATCTCGAGTGCACTGATAACCATCCATGATAGGCATCTGACAATCCATTAAAATACAATCGATTGGCTTGTTGTCTTCGGCACAACTAATTAATGCTTCTATTGCCTCTTGGCCATTTGCAGCTTTTACAAACACAAGGGGAAATGCCGATAACACGCCTATTGCGACCTCTATATTGATGTTATTGTCATCGACAACCAAAACCCTAGCTCCAGCAACTTTATCTAGGTTAAGCTTATCTAACGTAAGCTGAGTGCGACTCGCGTCAAACTCGCTATGATGCTCATAACTAGAGCCAAGCTGTTCTTCCTCTTCGCCAAACACCTTAATCAACTCAGATATCAGTAAAGGATTATTTATTAGTGTCACCTCTGCATGAGTCACTCTTACTGGAGGCTCTCCACTCCGTTGAAAAATCAGTATCTTTGGAGGATTAAAGCTAGATACTAGTTCGTTCCATTTATTATCTAACTCGACTAGAAGTGGATCTTGTTGCTCAATGACAATGACATCGGGCATTGATTCTGAGCCTCTTTGGTTATCAATAAGCCAATCCAATAATGATTGCGCCGATACCACTTCACCACCTAATGCCGTTAACGCTCTCTCGATACATACCGACTGTGTTGGCTGCGCCACCCTTAAAACACATTGATGTCCCGCTAACACTGGAGGAAAAGACGTTAGCGTATAATCTCCTTCCTCAAGATTCATGGTAAAAGTAAAAGTACTACCAACCCCTTTTTCCGATTTAAAACTTATACTGCCATTTAGTAGCTCACTTAACTGCTTACATATCGATAATCCGAGCCCGGTTCCACCATATTTGGATGAAATACTCATGTTTTCCTGAGTAAATGCCTGAAAAAGTTTGTTTTGGTTTTCAGCTGCTATTCCAATCCCACTATCAGATACATGACAGCTAAACTGCATCTCCCCAGTATTAGTCAGCAGGCTAGTAACGCTCACCTTAACCATCCCTTTCTCGGTGAACTTAATGGCGTTATTGATTAAATTGGACAAAATTTGTGACACTCTATGCATGTCACTGACTATCGAAATACAATTTAAATCAACCAGATCAATAATAAAATCCAGTCCTTCCTCCTGCGCTTTAACTGCCATACCGCCACACAAGCTTTCAACTAAATGACGCGGGTTAAATGGCTGTATATTGAGCTCTAACTTACCGGCTTCTATCTTAGAAAGATCCAACACATCATTAATGAGTATCGCTAGCGCATTGACACTAACCTCAGCCATATTCAAATAACGAGACTGACTAGCGGACAAGGGCTCTCCCTTTAGCAAGTTTAAGGTACCGACAATACCGTTAAGAGGCGTTCTCATCTCATGACTTATATTTGAAATAAAAGTACTTTTCACTCGGCTTGCCCGCTCTAGCTCTGCGGTTCTAATCGCAACCTTTTTTTCTAATTCGGCGTTGATAGATTGTATTTTTTGTGCAGCGTTCTTCTCAATCGTGATATCGCTAATAATCACAGCGACCCCACAGCACTCCTGATACTCATTGGTAATCGATGACAGAGAAACCGATAAATATAATTGCGTACCATTCTCTTGCATAAAAGAGGTTTCAATACAGAATGACTTATCATCGCTATGTAACTCGTCAACGAGTTCGGCGAGATCCACCTCCTCCAATAGTGATAAGTCACTAAGCATTCTGCCTATGGCATATTTGGCATCGTAACCAAAAAGCAACTGAGCAGAACGGTTCCAACTGGTAATTTGACCTTTGGTTGAGACCGATATGATTGCATCTTTTGAGCTACCAATAATTGCCGAAGATTGAGCTCTGGCAGCAGTAAGGGCATAGCTGCTTTTCGCATTGCGATGAAGAATGATGACCACAAAAGCGAAGAGCAAAGACAGGGCTAACATAAATGAATAAACGCTAAAGCGTCTGGACGCCATAATCTGATCAATGTCGGTTTTTGAGGTAAGCAACATCATTTCCAATTGACCATTTTGACTATAACTTGAAAGCGTTACATCATCTCTAAAAATATAATATGGCTTGTTATCTTTATATCTATCAATTACTTTATGAAAATCGTCCTCAACCTCATCAACGATAAGATAACGCTTATCCCATCGCTGTTCAGGTGCTAAGTCTCGGCTAAACTGCGCCTCCTTATCTGGGTGTACCAAGAAAAATCCATCTTGATCGAGCAATATAAATTGATAAGGAGATGGGATCATCTTTTCGAAGGAGTTCAGTAATTGCGCAACATTAATATTTGCAATCATAAAACCAAAGCGCTTACCTGACTCATCAAAAATGGCAATTGATAGCCTCAACATTGGTCGATGAGGACTCTCGATTCGGCCAAACTCTCGATTAAGCGAGATAGCCGAAGTGTAAACCTCATTAGGGGGAAGTTTTACACTCGCAGCAAAATAATCCCGATGAGTTTTATTTTGTAAATTAGAATCATCAACGACTTGTACTAGGTTAGCACGCTGATCAACACGCACGAGTTCGTTGCCATCAAGCGATACTATTCGTAATTGTTCATACTCACTTTTGTTACGTAAAAAAGACTCGAAAATAACTTCCAACCGCTTACGCCATAATAAATAGCTACTGTTATCAACAGGATCGACGCCATGATTATTTTTAGCACGAGTTAAACCAGAAACAGGTGGGGTTGAATACAAAAATCGTAAATTATCTGAATATCGAGATAAATGCTCCTGTATTTGATGATCAATCTGGCGACTTACATCAGATAAGTTTGAATGCTCCTCGCTAACAATAGAGCGAGTTAGTCGAGATTCGAAAACCACAACCGCAACAACCGAAACAAAGAATAATGTAACAAAAGAGATCGTTAATAATGAACGGCCTAACCTATCAAAAAGACGAGTTAGACTGCGTTTGTTTACTACCATCCTTGTAAACCCCATAACATTTTGGAAGCCATAGTTTCTGAACGCTTTGTTTTATTCAAGTTCAAACACTTACACTTAGCAAGAATTTCTAACAATTCGGCTAAGCAAATTGAAATCAATAAGCTAGACTAACAATTAATGCCAAATATGAAAGGGAGTTCATGTATGCTGTTCAACAACGACGTCGAATCTCGTCAGAAAATTTTAGTTGTTGATGATGATCCTGCTAATTTACACTTGTTAGATTCTGCGCTTGGCGACTTAGCGCAGGTTCTTTGCAGCGCAGGAGGCGCCGATGCGTTAGAACAGGCAGAGACCGAACTCCCCGATATTATTCTTCTGGATATTGAGATGCCAGAGATGGATGGCTTTGAAATTTGCAGAAGGTTAAAAAACAATCCAAAAACCTGCAATATCTCGATCATTTTTGTCACCGCGCACAGTGAAAGTACCTTTGAATACAAATCGTTAGAATATGGTGGAATTGACTTCATCGGTAAACCTGTTGATATCGCTTTATGCCGCTTAAGAGTCAAAAATCATTTAATGCTAAAGCGACATGAAGCCGCACTAATTGAAACTCAAAAAGATATGCAGGCCTTGGTTAATCAAATTCCCGCTTACATCTCTTATTGGTCAGAAGACTTGAACAACCTCTTTAATAACGACTACGAGGGCAAATGGTTAAACCTCCCACATAGGGCAACGATATCTAAACATGCATCTAAAATCCTGCCATCCAATCTATACCTAGCGGTTCTTGACTGTTTGGAGTTAGACCAACTAAACCATGAGTTTGAAATAAAACTACCTGATAACGGTCACCAGATCAGCGATGCACAAGTCCATTTGACCATAGCAAAGCAAGACAATAAATTCGCTGGCTTACTTTTAACCATGACGAATATCAGCTCAATAAAACAGGCTAAAAAACAGCTCTATACTGAAAACAACCGCCTGAAAATTATGCTTAACTCTATTGGTGATGCCGTTATCGCAACCGACGAGCTAGCACGAGTTACCTTTATGAACCCTATTGCTGAACGACTAACAGGCTGGGTAAACCACGATGCTATGGGATTACATATAGATGAAGTGATGAATCTATGTGATGCAAGCACAAAATATAAAGGCCAGAACCCAGTCACCATAGCCTTGAAAGAACAGCGCACGGTCGGTATGGCATTAAACTGCCAATTAACCAGCCAAGATGGCACAGTCTATAGAGTAGAAGACTCAGCCTCTCCGATTAAAGATGATGAAGGCTATATAACAGGGGCAATCATCGTCTTTCACGACTGTAGTGAATCTGTGGCTATGGCAGTAAAAATGAGTCACTTGGCAAACCATGATCAACTAACAGATCTTCCTAATCGCATTTTACTCCATGATAGAGTGAGCCATGCTTGTAATGTCGCAAAAGCCAACAATAAGCTAGTTGCACTGCTGATGATTGATATAGACCACTTTAAATTCCTAAATGATTCACTCGGTCACGCTCTTGGCGACCTCATGATTAAACTGGTCGCAAAACGATTACAATCACTCATTGATCCTAATGCCACATTAGCAAGAATAGGGGGTGATGAATTTGTGTTACTGCTACCTAACATTAACTCCGCAAGTCAAATCGACACCATAGCAAATGACATCGTCCAAAGTACGCAAACCCCATTTAGAATTGAGGGAAAAGAACACTCGTTATCGGTCAGCATAGGAATTAGCATCTTCCCAACAGATGCCATTAGATGCGAAGAGATGATGACCCATGCTGATGCCGCCATGTATCGTGCAAAAGACCTAGGCAGGGCCAGATTTTGTTATTTCTCCCAAGAGTTAGAAAGTCAATTATTAAAGCGTAGCCTACTGATAACAAATTTAAAAACCGCTATAAACACCGAGGCTATCGAGGTGTATTACCAGCCTAAGCTAGACTTAAAAAGCATGAAAATAGTCGGAGCAGAAGCCTTAGCTAGGCTCTCAACCCCCACAGGCGAAGTGATTTCACCGTTAGATTTTATCCCTTTGGCGGAGGAAACTGGATTAATTCACGATCTCGGTAAAATTATATTGGTCAAAAGCTGTGCTGTCGCAAAAAAGTGGAGCGACGAAGGTCATGATTTGCGCATCGCGGTTAATATCGCAGCAAAACAGTTTTCCAACCCCAATTTTTGTGAAACAGTAACCGATGCGCTGGAATTGACAGGACTAAGAAGTAAGTACTTAGAACTCGAAGTGACAGAGAGTGCTTTAATGCATGATTTTGACGAAGCCTTAACCATTCTCAATACCTTATCGTCAATTGGTTTAACTATTGCTATTGATGATTTCGGCACAGGCTATTCTAGCTTGTCCTATTTGAAATATTTTCCCGTTAACACACTAAAAATAGATCAATCATTCGTTAAAGATATGTTTGTCGATGAGCAGAGTTTAGATATCGTAAAGGCGGTGGTTAATCTAGCTAAATCACTGAAGCTCACGTTAGTCGCCGAAGGGATAGAGACTCTGCAGCAACTTGATCAGCTGAAGACCTTAGTATGTGAACAAGGCCAAGGCTACTTATTTAGCAAGCCACTACCGTTAGAAGAGTTTAATCTACTGTTACAAAAACAATAACCAATGCCCAATACCCAATAACCAATGCCCAATACTAGGGTATAGATTGGTATTCATACCGTATATCTGGCGATATGTTATGCGTAGTATTACGCAACAAAAAGCCCGCCTACGCGGGCTTTAATACCTATGAGTATAAAGGTGTCGTCGCTCAGCGACGAGTGAAGCGCATACTTATTCGAGGCTTAAAGTCGTTACCCTGCATCAAAACAGCTAAAACACGCTGAACCGATCACTTTCTTATACTGATTGGTATCACATGTTTAACCAAGACTGTAAGTTAAATCCCCAATTTATCACGCATCGTATAATACCAAGCTCCGATAGCAGAAAATGGCACTTGAAGTAGATGCCCCCCAGGGAAAGGATAGTGTGGTAAGCCTGCAAACGCATCGAAACGCTTTGCTTGACCATTAATGGTCTCAGCCAGTATCTGGCCAGCCAGATGAGTATAAGTCACGCCATGGCCACTGCATCCCTGAGAGTAATAGATATTACTGCCAATACGTCCAACTTGAGGAAGACGAGAAAGGGTCAGCAAGAAATTACCTGTCCAAGTAAAATCAATTTTTACATCTTTAAGCTGCGGAAAAGTTTCGAGCATCTTAGGACGGATAATCGCTTCAATATCAGCAGGATCCCTTGCACCATAAACCACCCCACCACCATAGATAAGGCGTTTATCGCCTGACAATCTAAAATAGTCGAGTAAGTAGTTACAATCTTCAACACAGTAATCTTGTGGTAGTAATGACTTGGCTAACGCCTCGTCTAAAGGTTCGGTGGTGATCACTTGCGTACCACACGGCATCGATTTAGCTTGTAACTCAGGCATCAAACCATTGAGATAGGCGTTACCCGCGACAATGACGAACTTGCATTTGACCGAGCCCTCTTTGGTATGCACCACTGGGCTTTCACCTTGATCAACTTTAACCACCGCCGAATCTTCAAAAATGTGTCCACCTAAAGACTCAACAGCATCCGCTTCACCCAAGGCTAAGTTAAGCGGATGAATATGGCCACCACTCTTGTCTAGCAAACCGCCGACATAGCGCTCTGAAGCGACAACATTACGAATGCCAGACTCATCGAGGAGCTCTAGATGCCCCATATGACCATGCTTTTCCCACAAGGCTTTTTGTGACTCAAGATGGCCCATCTGCTTTGGGTTAAGTGCGGCAAATACACCACCGTCTTTTAGGTCACATTGAATGTTATATTTGGCCACTAGATGCTTGATGATACGTCCACCCTCGAACGCCATCTCACCGAAAAGTTTGCCCTTTTCAACACCGACAGTTTTTTCGATAGTATCGATATCGCGGCTGAAACTATTGACAATCTGGCCACCGTTACGCCCCGATGCGCCAAAACCTACCCGAGCGGCTTCTAGCACAACAACTTTAAATCCCGCTTCCAATAGATGAATTGCCGAAGATAAACCAGTGTACCCAGCACCAATAATACAAACATCAGTTTCAATGTTATCGGCTAATTTTGTGCGTAACTGCTTAGTATTAGCAGACGCGGCATAATAGGAGTTAGCGTGAGGTGTACAGTTCATATAAACCACCTGAATTTTATAATAATTGTTCAGTTAGATTAGGCAGGCTATAGACGTAATCGGCTATAGCCTGTCACCAGAATTATTGATGAGTTATTGTGAGATTAGTCGCTCGCCATTCTGCTGCGCTTATCTGCGCGGCGCGCCATATACCAAGAGATAAAGGCGATTAAGGACACCATCAAAATGATCAGGGTTGCTAAGGCGTTAATCTTTGGCGATACGCCCATTCTCACAGATGAGAACACCACCATAGGCAACGTCGTCGCACCAGGTCCTGATGCAAAACTGGCAATAACCAGATCATCCAGTGATAAACTAAAAGATAATAACCAGCCCGCGATCAGTGCTGGTGAGATCATAGGGACGGTTATGTAGAAAAAGGTCTTTAGTGGCGTAGCACCTAAATCTTGTGCCGCCTCCTCTATCGACATATCGAGCTCACGTAAACGCGATGACACCACAACGGCGACATAAGCGGCACAGAAGGTCGAATGAGCAATCCATACGGTCAACATGCCTCGCTCTGCTGGCCAGCCAAATAGATCTGCCATATGAACGAACAGTAGCAACAGTGACAAACCTGTGATCACTTCAGGCATAACCAGTGGCGCAGTGATCATATTCGACAGCGTCATTCGTCCCCAAGAGCGCGCGAAACGCGTCATCACAAATGCCGCCATCGTACCTAAAATCACCGCCATCGTTGAGGCGAAAAACGCGACCTTTAAGCTGGTCCAAACAGCATCTAATATCTGCTCATCACGAAACAGCTCGCCGTACCATTTAGCCGAAAATCCCCCCCAAACCGTAACCAGTTTAGATTCGTTGAATGAGTAAAACACCAGAATAAACATTGGCGCGTACAGGAAAAACATCCCAGCCCAAAGCATTATGGTAGAAAAACTAGGTTTATTTAGTCTGTTATTCATACCGTTTTCTCCATACTTTTAGACTGGTAACGATGAAATAGCGTGATAGGTATAATCAATAGTCCTAGCATCACAATCGCAAGCGATGAGGCTACTGGCCAATCACGGTTATTAAAGAACTCCTGCCAAAGCACCTTACCTATCATTAAGGAATCAGGGCCACCGAGTAGTTCAGGAATAACAAACTCACCCACTACAGGGATAAACACCAACATAGATCCCGCAATAACACCGCCTTTCGATAGGGGTAGCGTGATCTTCCAGAAGGTATTCAAACTACGAGAACCTAAGTCCGCCGCAGCTTCTAACAAGCTACCATCTAGCTGAGATAAGTTGGCATAGAGAGGTAAAATCATAAAAGGTAAATAGGTATAAATAATACCTATGTAGACGGCAAAATTAGTGTTGAGCATCTGAATGGGGTCAGATATGACGCCTAGCCACATCAAGACGTTATTGATAACTCCATTGTTACTCAAGATCCCCATCCAGGCATAAACACGGATAAGGAATGAAGTCCATGAAGGTAACATCACTAACAATATCAATACGGTTTGATGTTGTTTCGGTGCTCGAGCAATAGCATAGGCCATTGGATACCCAAGCAGTAAACATCCTATCGTCGTAATAAATGCCATTTTCAGTGAACCAAGATAAGCATTCACATATAAGGAGTCTTGAAACACCAATAAATAGTTGCCCAGATTGAGCAGAATATGTAGTGATTCATCAGCATACTGATAAAGCGCTTCATAGGGCGGAATAGCTATCGCAGGCGTCGACAAACTGATCTTTAATACAATCGCAAACGGCAGCGCAAAAAACATCAGCAACCAAAAATAGGGGATGCCTATTGTCCAAAATCGGCCTTTGGGGAACAAAAGCTTAAGCGGATTTTTTTTCATACGGCCCCCACTCATGATCTAAGTACCACACCACTATCGGCTTCCCAGCTGACAAACACTTTCTCTTCCCATGTAGGCGAGTCTGAACGGCGGTCACTGTTGGTCATTACCGATTGGATAAGTTGCTTGTTGCTTAAGCGGATGTAATAAACCGAGATACCACCAAGATAAGCTATATCTTCGACCTCGCCGGCGCACCAATTGTATTTACCTTGTGGTTGCTCTCGGGATATATGGGTTTTTTCAGGGCGAACAGCCAACCAGACTTGAGTACTATCCACACTCGTGGACACACCATAACCAACATAGAATTGCTGAGCGATATTAGGCGATTGAATCACTAGATGATCCGCTTCATCTTCAACAATATCGGCTTCAAAAAGGTTAACAGAGCCAATAAATTCGGCCACCATACGGTTAGCAGGACTTTCATATATATCCGTTGGCGAACCCGTTTGCGCAATCCAACCATCATTCATAATAGAAATACGTTCTGCCATGGTCATCGCTTCTTCTTGATCGTGGGTTACCATGACACAAGTCACCCCAACAGCTTCAAGAATATCAACAACTTCTAGCTGCATTTGGGTACGCAGCTTTTTATCGAGCGCCCCCATCGGCTCATCGAGCAGTAACAACTTAGGTCGCTTTGCTAACGAGCGGGCCAATGCCACACGCTGACGTTGTCCACCAGAAAGCTGATTAGGCTTACGCTTAGCATAAGCCTCCATATGCACCAGTTTGAGCATCTCTTGCACTCGCTGCTCAATTTCAGCTTTTGGCATCTTGTCTTGCTTTAACCCAAAGGCAATATTTTGGGCAACTGTCATATGTGGAAATAGTGCATATGATTGAAACATCATATTAATTGGGCGCTCATAGGGAGGCATATCGGTAATATCGACACCGTCAAGGTAGATGCGTCCCTCAGAAGGCTTTTCAAAGCCTGCTAACATACGCAGTAGTGTTGACTTACCCGAGCCAGAGCCACCTAGTAGTGCAAAGATTTCCCCTCGATTAATATTGAGTGACACGTCGTCTACAGCACGAACATCGTCAAATAGCTTGCTGACTCTATCTATCTTCAGCAATACCTCTCCTTGCGTCTTTGTTGTCGGTTTATTGGTGACGCCCGAATTGCTAGCCATATTACTTCTCCACAAAAAGTGCCTCTGTAGCACCTACTGCAATATTTAGAATAAAGTTTGGTTTAAAAGGGCAAGCGAGCTTGCCCATAGAACAGTGGCATTACATGCCTGATTTAACTTTGGTCCATACGCGAGTCATAGCACGCTGTGCTTTCATTGGGCGCACATCGGCAATATAAAGGCGTGACAACACTTCTGGAGTTGGGTAGATGGCTGGATCATTTAAGATCTCTTCGTCAACAAACTCCTGTGCTGGCACATTTGGGTTTGCATAAGCAACGTAGTTAGTGATTGGTGCAATCACATCTGGACGAAGTAGGTAGTTAATAAATGCATGAGCATTTTTAACGTTTTTCGCATCGGCAGGAATAGCCAACATATCGAACCACAGGTTAGCGCCCTCTTTAGGGATAGCGTAGTGAATTTCTTGGCCGTTCTCGGCCTCTTCCGCACGCGCCGCCGCTTGGAACACATCACCTGAATAACCAAAGGCAACACAGATATCACCGTTGGCTAAGTCTGTAATATAACGAGATGAATGGAAATAAGTCACATAGGGGCGAACCTTCGCCATCACTTCACCCGCCTTGGCATAATCCGCACTACTAGTGCTATTCGGATCTAGACCAAGATAAACCATCGCCATTGGCAGCATTTCATCAGCAGAATCAAGGAACGACATGCCACACTTACTGACTTTTTCGGCGTACTTTGGATTGAAAAGTAGTTCAAGTGAATCAACTGGTGCATCCTCGCCCAATACTTCTTTTACTTTAGCGACGTTGTAACCGATCCCCGTGGTTCCCCATAGGTAAGGCACTGCGTGCTCATTACGTGGGTCTGCAGATTCAAGCTGTTTCATCAGCTCTGGTTTGAGGTTTTTATGATTTGTTAGCTGACTTTGATCAAGCTTTTGGAACGCGCCAGCATTAATTTGCTTCGCAAGAAAGTTGTTAGAAGGGACGACAATATCATAACCTGAACGACCGGAAAGTAGTTTAGCTTCAACCACTTCATTACTATCAAAGACATCGTAAATAACACGAATACCCGTTTCTTTCTCAAAGTTAGCTAACGTGTCTTCAGCAATATAATCAGACCAGTTATATACGTGAACGACCTCTTCTGCCGTCGCTGCAGAGCTTGCAAACACGCCCGCTGTGACCAAAGCGAGTGTTGTCATTTTCTTTAAAAGCTTCATGCTATCTCCTTTTTTCGCTAGCCAGTAATGTGTTGAAGACTTACTGCCATGACATTGCCGTTAATACGGCTTTCATTGTTATAGTTATCCAATGCTACAGCTAGTAAAACGCATCGGTAGATTGCTTTACAGTTAAAAATATTGAGCGCCTCAAAAAATGCATTTAAAGACGCTTGATAGTTAATAACCAGATTTGGCTTTGGTCCATGCTCTAGTCATCACTCTTTGCACTTTTAGTGGGCGCACTTCGCGAATATATAAGTTCTTAATTATTTCTTCGCTTGGATAGATGCCAGGATTAGCAAGGATCTCTTTATCAACCAAGCTCTGAGCACCATCATTAGGGTTGGCATAAGCAACATAATTAGAGATATCAGCAATCACTTCAGGACGAAGTAGATAATTAATAAATACATGAGCATTATCTTTATTCTCTGCATCTGCAGGAATCGCTAACATATCAAACCAAAGGTTTGCACCCTCTTTGGCAATGGAGTACTTAATTTTTTGGCCATTGCCCGCTTCATCTGCACGCGCTGCAGCCTGAAATACATCGCCTGAAAAACCAAAGGCAACACAAGTATCACCATTGGCGAGATCGGTTATATAACGTGACGAATGAAAATAGGTCACATAGGGACGCACTTTCTCTATTGCTTCACCAGCGGCTTTGTAATCATCTGCTGTTGTACTGTTAGGATCGCGACCGAGATAAGAGAGTGCTTGGGACATCATCTCGTCGGCTGAATCCATCATAGAGAAGCCACAACTCGATATTTTTTCTGCATATTTAGGATCAAAAATTAACGCTAATGAATCCACTGGCGCATCTTCACCTAATACAGCTTTGACTTTCTCAACGTTGTAACCGATCCCCGTTGTGCCCCACAAATAAGGAACTGCATAACGATTTTGCGGATCGGCTTTCTCTAGCTGTTTCATCAAGTCGGCGTTCAAATTGCCTAAATTCGTGAGTTTGCTTTTGTCCAGCGGAGCAAAAGCCCCCACTTTAATCTGTTTAGCCAAAAAATCATTTGATGGCACGACAATATCGTAACCAGAATGGCCAGATAACAACTTAGCTTCGACCATTTCATTACTGTCGAAAACATCATAAATAACCCGAATACCCGTTTCTTTATAGAAATTTTCTAAGGTATCTTTGGCAATATAATCGTTCCAGTTATAAACCTTTAAGATCTCTTCAGCATGAAGAGCACCACTTGCTAAGCTGCACCCCATTACCAAACAAGATACTTTTACCATCTTTAATAGTGTCATCAATCTCTCCATTACTACCGCCGTTTACACGGGGTAAAACTGTTAGTCATAGTGTTGTCGAGTTATCGACAAATAGATCTCATTATTATCAACCAATGCTACAGCTTACTTCCGCATCGAACCTTGCTAATTCCTGCTCTCCCGTAGTGTAATTTTGAATAATTCCATATTCAATTTGAATTTATAGGCAATACAAACGATTTAGTTTTTGCTTAATCAGCTAGGTTACAGAGTGACGCTAAACGCCCCGAATTAACCCAAGCTGATTAATATTGTGCACCAAAAAAGTGCACTAAGGTTTTACACTGTTAGAAGCAAAAACTCTCGTTCCCAAGAACTAATAACTCGGCGATAGTTCTCGAGATCGGCTTGCTTGACCGCGATATATCCATTAGTGAATGTTTCACCTAAATATTCACGGACTGCCGAGCTTTCAGACATCACAGCTAAAGCCTCTTCCAGCGTTAAGGGTAAGCTAATACCTTGACGATTTTCATTAGCGCGCCCCTGCACGGGTGTCGATGGTTTAACATCTTCAACCATGCCCATAAAGCCACACAACAATGTCGCTGCAATCGCTAAATAACTATTGGCATCGGCACCGGCTATACGGTTTTCAATACGACGATTCTGTGGTGATGACTCAGGAATTCGCAGACCGCAAGTTCGATTTTCATCACCCCATTCCAAATTGACTGGTGCCGAAGTACCAGGCAAGAAACGTCTAAACGAATTAACATTCGGTGCCATCAACGGCAAAAGCTCTGGAATGTACTTTTGTAAGCCACCGATGTAACTTAAAAACTTAGCACTCTTCGTGCCATCTTCATTGGTAAAAATGTTTTTACCGCTTTTAGCATCGACAACACTCTGATGAATGTGCATCGCACTGCCGGGTTCATCGGTAACAGGCTTGGCCATAAACGTGGCACATACATTATGTTTTAGCGCAGCTTCGCGCAAAGTGCGTTTAAAGACAAACACTTGATCGGCTAAAGAAAGTGCATCACCATGGCTAAAATTGATCTCCATTTGGGCGGTGCCCTCTTCATGGATCAAGGTATCAATATCGAGCCCTTGGGCTTCACACCAGTCATACATATCTTCAAATAGCGGATCATATTCATTAGCAGCGTCGATAGAGAAAGACTGACGACCAGACTCTCTACGACCACTGCGCCCAATTGGTGGGCTTAATGGAATATCAGGATCTTCGTTTGGCTTAGTGAGGTAAAACTCCATCTCTGGTGCAATGACCGGCTTCCAGCCTTTATCCTCATAAAGCTTCAACACTTTCTTAAGCAAGTTACGAGGAGACAACTCAATAGGATTCCCCATCTTGTCGTAAGTATCATGAATCACCTGAGCGGTCGCTTCGACACACCAAGGCAGCATGAATATGGCGTTGTCATCGGGGACACAAATGAAATCAATATCGGCCTTATCGAGTAGTGAATCGTAAATGTCATCTTCAACGTAATCGCCGGTGACGGTTTGCAGCAAGACACTTTCAGGCAAACGCATCCCTTTTTCATCGATAAATTTGGCAACTGGGGCAATTTTACCCCTAGCTATGCCAGTCATATCGCTGATAACACACTCAACTTCCGTGATTTTATTCTCTTTTAAATAGCTGATTAACTTCTTCATCTTTGTTATCTCGTTCGTTGCGCTGCTCTTTGTTGGCAGGCTTTATTAAAGGCTGTAAAAATCGAGCGATAAAAAGGATTGTCTAACACCTTCCATTCCGGGTGAAACTGCACACCTAGCGCAAAATTTTTCGCATCTTTGACCGAAAACGCCTCGATCAATCCATCGGGAGCGTAAGCTTCTGGCCGCAATCCAACACCCAAACGGTCAACGCCTTGAGTATGTACAGAGTTAACTTCTGCTAAATTACGGCCCCATGCATCGTGGAGCAATCCCCCTGGTTCAATGCGGATTTGATGAGAGAGCCCATATTGAACCTCTACCGGTGCACTTCGATCTTCGCGGTGTTCAATATATTGACCCACTTGATGCAATTTTTGGTGCAATGAACCGCCGTAAACCACATTCATCTCTTGAAAGCCACGGCAAATGGCTAATACGGGGACTCCGGCATCAACAGCTGCTTTGAGTAACGGCAAATTTGTCGCGTCACGTTTAGGATCGTGCAGAGTATCGATATCGCTAGGTAAACCATCATAATGATGAGGTTCAATATTCGATGGGGACCCAGTAAAAAGTATGCCATCTAAACGCGGAAGAATGGTCTCAGCGGGACAGTGGCCCAAAGACGGGATAACAAGCGGCCAAGCGCTCGTTGCGTCTGCGATACTCAGGAGGTATTTCTCGCCGACAATATTAAATGGATGTAGGCCTAATTGTTGATTGCACGCTGTGACGCCAATGACAGCAAGTCCTTCCTCGGACATAGTTCACCTATAGTGTATTGATGCTTTTATTGTTATTAATCTTGAGCAGACGTTAACCGAATGTTCATTTTTTCACACACTACACTGAAAAATATCACGAGGCAATAGGTCTTGGTAAACAAAATATACAATAGATAGCAATCAACAAAAAAAACCAGTTAAAACAATATTGAAATGCAAAACTGCATTTATAACAGCCAGCATGCAGACCTCATGGTTTAAAAATAATTGTGAGCTGAGCCTCAGGTAGAATTCAAGATTGATCATGGCGTAAATCAATCATAATGAGTGAAATTATTTACACGAAAATAAAACTAGAGTAGGAACAAAAACGAAATCATAGCAACTGGAGATCAAAGGGGTTTTATACCAATGAGTATAACGATGTGATCGTTTAGCGACGATTTAGCACTAAAGAAGACATTCACAACGTCTGACCTCCGGGGATGGAGGGAATGCCTTAAGTATGTCGGGACATACAAGGCCTTGTTGCTTGCAACGAGTGAAGCGCATACTTGCTCTAGGATCAAACTCATTAACACCGCATCAACGGTCCGAATTGGTATTATAACTGAGAGGCTCTTAGTAGGCGCGATACCACGCCTATACTAGAGAGTAACGCGTTAAAATTAGAAGTTAGCGGGAGTTGTAGCGCTCACAATACGACAAGGGAGGTCGAAAGGATTACGAAAACGATGCGGTAATTCACTATTAAAATAGTAACTATCACCTTCAGCGAGTATAAACACCTCATCACCGACGGTAATTTCAATCTTACCTTCAATGACCATGGCGGCTTCTTCGCCTTCATGTTGCAACATCTCTTCACCCGTATCAGAACCTGGCGGGTAGACTTCATTCATCACTGACATAGAACGATTTGGATAGTCTCGTCCAATGAGCTTGTAATCTAAATTACCATCACCAATATCTAACAGCTCGCCCGCACGATAGACCACCTTCTGCTCTGACGGTAACGTTTCCTCAATCGAGAAAAAATCAACCAAAGACATAGGTAATCCAGACAAAACTTTCTTTAATGAACTTACCGAAGGGCTAACACTATTCTTCTCTATCATCGAAATAGTACTGTTAGTTACGCCAGCTCGTTTGGCCAACTCTCGTTGCGATAAACCTTTCATTTTGCGAACAGCTTTGAGATTTGCGCCGATATCCAAAAAAACATCTCCTAACAAACAGGTTGTAGATGAACTAATTTCCCATACTAGTTTGTCTCAAACAAAAAAGCATGTTAAATATAATCAACAAGTGTGAATTATAACCAACTCACCGGCCAAAAGTATACTGACTCAGGCCAAATTAGTCGAATAACAACAATAAAACCCGATTTTGGAGCCATGATGCCTAGCAAACCACCCGTTCACAGTGAAAACTATCCTGATTCCTATTATTTCGCGACGGCAAATGCGTTGGATCCCCAACCTCAATTAACAGAGCGGATCAGCGTCGATGTATGTATTGTGGGGGGAGGATTTAGCGGTATCAATACTGCTATTGAACTTGCTCAAAAAGGCTTTAGCGTCGTATTACTTGAAGCTAAGCGTATTGGTTGGGGGGCTTCTGGTCGAAATGGCGGTGAGCTGATCCGCGGTATTGGCCACAACGTCGCTCAGTTTAAAAATGAGATCGGCAGCGAAGGCGTGAAGGCGATTCATGAAATGGGTTTCGAGGCTGTCGAGATTGTCAGAAATCGCGTAAAAGAACATAACATCGATTGCAACTTAACCATGGGTTACTGCGATCTCGCGATGAAACCCCGCCATATGAGTGAACTAGAGGCCGACTACCAAGATATGCTTAATGAAGGCAGAGGAGAGAGCTTCAAACTACTGCAAAAGCATGAGCTTGGTGAAGTCATCGGTTCTGATATTTATAGCGGTGCCTTGGTCGATATGAATAGTGGCCACCTTCACCCTCTGAACCTCGCATTAGGTGAGGCACGAGTTGCCCGCGCTTTGGGCGTGCAGATGTTTGAATACAGCGCCGCCACAAAAATTATCAAAGGGGATAAACCTCGGATTATTACCGAAAAAGGCGAAGTCGATTGTCAATATCTTGTTATGGCGTGCAATGCCTATATTGGTCATAAATTGGATAGTTATCTCGGTGGTAAAGTGCTCCCTGCGGGCAGTTATCTGCTCGCAACAGAACCCTTGACCCAAGCTCAATGCGACGAAATTATTCCACAGAATATGGCATTTGCCGATATGCGTATTGATTTAGATTATTTCCATCTATCTCAAGACAATCGTCTGCTATTTGGTGGCCTATGCACCTATTCGGGCAAAGATCCCAAAGATATCGATGCGGCACTGAGGCCTAATCTTGAGAAAGTTTTTCCTCAATTAAAGGGAGTTAAGATCGACTATGAATGGGGCGGAATGATAGGGATAGGAGCCAACAGGTTACCTCAGATAGGCAGACTAACTGATTGCCCAAATATCTTCTACGCCCAAGCTTATGCAGGGCATGGCATCAATGCCACCCATATGGCTGCAAAACTTATCAGTGAAGCCTTAACGACTCAAGCAGAGCGATTTAACGTATTCGATAGCGTTTCCCATATGACATTTCCGGGAGGTCCCACCTTTAGGTCGCCTATGTTAGCGGCAGGAATGCTTTACCACAGATTTAAAGATCTTTTTTAACCTAATCATAAAGACAAAAAAGGAGCGACTAAGCTCCTTTTTAATGCCCATTTCAACCTTATTAACAGCAACGCCATTAATTAACCGTTCAGATGATCATTATCTCGATAACAAACTGAAATAAAAAATGTTTTTACTTGCATCAAACCAAGCTTCACTAAACATAACCTATCGACGATATCATCAAAACGCTTAGAGCATCAATTGGCTATTTCATTGTGGCAAAAACCAGCTGCATAGCTGCTCTACAAGATTGAGAACACGTTAAAAAGCAATACCAGTTAGTGATTTGTCGTTTCGGTTAATGCCGCCGCCAAACCTGCAGTATTTTCAGCAAATAACAGATGAATCAGTTGCTTATTGAACACCAACACCTCCTCTACGCCTTGTGTCTTCAATGCATCGAGATCTAACTGACTGCTATCACTAACTTCGATACGTAACCTATTGTCAGCAACAGAGCGGCACGACAGCACTTCACCAAGCAATCCTTTCAACTGCAACGCTTGTTCCATGTTAGCCGATGTCACAGCCACATCATCGACTGTCTCTGCCACTGTTGGCGCTGAAATAACAAAACCGCCAGATGCTAACATCTCGTCAATTTCGGTACGAGTCACCTCAGCGATAGTACCGACAATCGCTTGGACCGCATTACCAGAAACCAGAACACCGCTAGCACCTAACTGTTTAAGCCGAGCATGATCAACTTTACTGGCATCAAGCACATCCATACGCAAACGAGTGATGCAAGAATCCACATTCACCAAGTTCTGTGGGCCGCCAAAAGCTTCAATAAAGTTCTGCGCCCTTTCAGTTCCCTCTCCACCGACTAATTCAGCTTCTGAATCGGTACGACCGGGGGTTTTCAAATCAAACTTAACGATCAAAAAGCGGAATACCACATAATAGAGCGCGGCATAAATTAACCCTAGGATCACCAATAGGCCGATCTTCTCGGCCTTACCCGATAATAAAAGAAAATCGAATAATCCATGGGAAAACGAAGTACCATGAACAACGCCCAACATATTGACTAAGACATAAGCCAAACCAGCCATGAGGGCGTGAACCACATAAAGCAAAGGCGCAACAAACATGAAAGCAAATTCGATAGGCTCGGTGATCCCCGTTAAGAACGAGGTTAATGCCGCGGAGATCATGATCCCACCCACCATAGCTCTGTTTTCTGGACGAGCGGTATGCCAAATCGCCATAGCCGCAGCCGGCAAACCGAACATCTTAAACAGATAACCACCAGCAAGTTGGCCAAAGCCGTTTCCAGCGGCTCGACTGGCCTCATTGGCCTGCAAGTAACAAGTTAATACGCCATTAGCAGCTTTACCTGTACTATCGATACAGCTACCCGCCTCGAAGAAGAAAGGCACGTTCCATACATGATGCAGTCCAGCAGGTATTAACGAACGCTCAACCATACCGTAAATACCAAAGGCTAAGATAGGATTTTGATTTGCAGCCCAGTGAGAGAAGGTCGCGATCAAATGGCCAATTGGGGGCCAAATAAACGATAAAATAACGCCAGCAAATATAGCCCCAAAACCTGTGATGATGGGAACACTTCGCTTACCAGAAAAAAAGCCTAGATACGAAGGTAGCTGAATTTTAAAGAATCGATTAAATGAGTATGCCGCAATAGCACCAGCGATCATGCCACCCAGCACGCCCACATCGGTGCCTGGAGACATCACGCCAATGGTCTTGATCATAATCGCATAACCGACTAATGCCGCCATGGCTGCCACGCCATCATTCTTAGCGAACCCAAGTGCAATACCAATAGCAAACAGCAGGCCCATATTGTCGAAGATAGCCTCACCCGCTTGCACCATTAAGGTATTAACAATATCGGGCATAATGCTAAATCCAGCACTTCCCACACCAAGCAAAATACCTGCGACGGGCAGCACTGACACGGGCAGCATCACCGCCTTACCCACTTTTTGCAGTACTGAAAATGCCCCTGCCATCACGGCCTTTTTCGGTTTAGCGGCACTGATTGTAGTTGTTGTCATAGTACGAACCTTTTAATTTTAATAAGCAGCTAAGCGTTTACGCCGAGGCAACACCGCCAGTGACGGCGATTAAGGTGTTAGGGGCATGCATCAATTCACGCACCGCCTTTGCATCAGCACAGGCCATCGCGTCGGCAGCCACTTTCAGACATGCCTGTTGATTTAAGCTACGCACTTGATACTTAACCTCTGGTATAGAGGGGACACTTACCGACAGCTCATCGATACCGAGTCCGACAAGAATAGGCACAGCATCTTTTTCACCAGCTAACCCGCCACAAACGCCGACCCATTTGCCTTTAGCATGAGCGGCTTTCGCTGTGATATCGATAAGACGAAGCACTGCGGGGTGTAAACCATCGGCAATGGCTGCAAGCTTAGGATGACCACGATCAATCGCTAAGGTGTATTGAGTTAAATCATTAGTACCAATAGAGAAAAAATCCACATGTTCAGCCAATAGATCTGCCATCACCGCTGCTGATGGCACCTCAATCATGATGCCCACCTCGATCCCACTGATATCGATAGAGAGCTTCAGGGCTTCCTCTTTCAATACTTGCTTAGCCAGCTTTAACTCAAACAGTGACGCCACCATAGGGAACATAATGCGCAGTCGCCCAGCATCCGCCGCCTTCAATAAAGCACGAATTTGCTGACGTAATACCGCAGGTTTGTCTAAACCGACACGGATACCACGCTCACCAAGGAATGGATTATCTTCCTTAGGAAGTGGAAGATAAGACAAAGGTTTATCACCCCCAACATCCAAGGTTCTCACCACGAGCGGACGCTCGCCTAAGGTGGTTAGCACTGTGCGGTACGCTTGCTCTTGATCTTCTTCTGAAGGCGCAGCGCTTTGATCTTGATATAAAAACTCAGAGCGCAGCAGACCTACGGCTTCGCCGCCCATCGCCACCAACTTTTCAGCTTCGGCAACCTTAGCAATATTGCCAGCCACTTCGACTTGCACACCGTCAGTGGTCACTGCCGCATTATCTTTGTCGGCAAAGGCTAACGCCTTGAGCCGCTCGTTTGCCGCTTGTTGGCGACTGAGTTCAGCCATCTCCGAATCTGTCGGCTCCAGCAGTAGATACCCTTTTGCTGTGTCGAGTAACACCTCGGCGCCATGTAACTCCATCACCTTAGCTTCCACTCCAGCCATGGCGGCAATCCCCATGGCTCTGGCCAGAATCGCACTATGACTAGACGCGCCACCTAAGGTGGTACAGATACCTAGCACTACTGCAGGATCAAGTTTAGCCGTCTCAGAAGGGACAAGATCTTTCGCAACAATAATGGTGTTTTCAGGTAAAGAGTCAGGAATGGTATCTTGTGAAAGCCCAGCCAAAATGCGGGAAACTCGATTACCGACATCGACTAAATCCGCTGCGCGGCCAGCCAAAAGTGGGTTATTCATTGCAGCCAATTTGTCCGCCTGACGACAAACCGACTTATCCCAAGCGTAGGGCGCTGACTTACCCTGCTTTAATTCAATCAAACATTTTTCATACAATTCTGGATCGGCTAACAACTCTTGATGCGCAACAAAAATATCCGCTTTTTGCCCCATCTGTTTAGCGCGCAGATCTTCGACCAGTTCAATTAATGTGGCATCGGCAACCTTAATAGCCTGATCCAGCGTTTGCTGCTCAGCGATAGGATCGGTTGCAAAGGTCTCAAACTTAGGCAATTCTGCTTTTATAACGAACAATCGCCCCCTAACTTGACCAGGCGAAGCTTCAACCCCCAATAATTTACGTGGATCGCTACTGGTCTCCAGTAGTAATGATGGCTCAGAGAAAGGATCGAACGCATTAGCAGGATCTTCACCTACCTTCTCATCAACCCCCTCTTCACCAAGGCCTGAAGCAATAGCCGCACTTAATGCTTCGATCGCCGCTTGTTGATCGGCGCCTTTTGCAAGAATAACCACATCATCGCCAAAACCAATATCAAGCCCCATTAAACCAACAACGCTGCGAGCATTGGCTTGCTCACCCGCTTTCTCAAGCATCACATCACAATTAAAGGGTTTAACCGCAGCAACGATAGCCGCAGCGGGACGTGCGTGAATACCAGTTGGATTGATCACCTTTATTGCTGGCGAGCTAATCATGTCATCAGACTTAACTACAGCCTCTGCGACCTGACCAAGCTCTGCACTGAAAAGCAGATCACCGACATTGAGTCGCTTATCGGTTGTTGGGGTTAATCTGATAATACGTTCTTGGTCTGTTAACAACACCACTGTGCGTAGACTCTTAACACTACAGGCAACTTTATCTAAATCCACTTCGATAAGTGGCGCTTTAGCCTCAACATGTTCACCGACACTAACTAACGCCTTAAAGCCATCCCCCTTAAGCTTTACCGTATCGACACCAATATGAAGCAAGATCTCAACTCCATCATCGGTGGTTAAGGTAACCGCATGTTGTGATGGATGAATTTGCGTGACCTTGGCATCGCAAGGCGCATGTAAGATATTTGCGGTGGGATCAATTGCAAAACCATCACCAACCAGTTTTTGTGCAAATGCTGCATCAGGCACCTGGTTTAATGGACAGCTAATCCCTTTAAATGGTGATAATAGTTGGATCATGGTGGAAGTATTATTATTCATTGCCACTCCAAACGTAACGCCAAAACTTCATCAATTGCTTTTAGCGTAAGGGGTAAATAATCAAATTTAGTCGGCAAACCTAGTCGACTAATTTCTACAATTAATGACTCGATTCAAAATTACTGCCGCATTGGCTGTTAGCGCTGTTATTCGCTGATTTTCGCTATCTGAATTCTCTAGCTGCATTAGCTAATGGCAATACACACCTAATACAGTTTTAATAACGCCCCAACTTAGCAAACATATTGTAGGACTCACAAGTTGCAATCGAATGCAGTCAGCCGCATTTATGAATATAAAGTTGATGACATAAGGCAAGCACTGTAACTTTTCATTAACTCAGTACTGGCCGACAATCTTTACTAACAATTCTATAATTGACATTTACTGTCAGGTATAGAATATGCAAGGTCAGAAATATAAGAAATATCAACTCAGTAAGGAAGATAATAGACCAATGAAAAAATCCTTAATCGCCATCGCGCTGGCAACCACCTTTCTCAGTGCCTGTGGCACATCTGACGTCAATAATACTCAAGCCACCGCTGAAACCAGCGCCCCAGCCGCCAAAGCTGAACTCGGTAGCTTCGGTGTCGACTTAACCGCTCGCAATTTAGCTGTAAAACCTGGTGATGATTTCTTCATGTATGCCAGCGGTAATTGGTATGATCACTATGTCATGCCCGCAGATAAGACGCGTTACGGCGCCTTTACTGGGTTAGCAGAGCGCAGTGAGAAACAGGTAAAAGAGATTATCGACGATATTGCTAGCCGCACCGACCTCAATAGCGAAGAACAACTTATCGCCGACTTTTACCATGCTTACATGGATACCGAGACCATCAATAAACTCGGGATCAGCCCAATTCAAAGCACCTTAGATGATATTGCCGCCATCAAATCGACCGATGATCTAACCAAGGTGTTTGGTCAGTCATGGTTAGTGGGCGGCAGCGCGCCTATTGGTGGTGGCATGTGGTTTAACCGCCTTGACCCTAACCAGTATGAGATGTCTTTAGGGGCCGGAGGTCTCGGTCTGCCCGACCGCTCTTACTACCTCGAAGATAGCGAACGCTTTGTTAAGATCCGTGAAGCCTATGTAGCCCATATCGCTAAGATGCTTGAATTTGCAGGCGTTAAAGAAGCGCCCAAGAGAGCTAATGCTATTTTAGCATTGGAAACCAAAATGGCTGAGGGTCAATGGCCAAGAGAGAAGCGCCGTAATCGTGACTTAACCCTAAACCAAATCAAGCGTGAGGATTTAGCCAAGGAATACCCAGGGTTTAACTGGGATCTCTACTTTGCCCAAACGGGTTACCAAGTCCCACAGTTAAATATCTCACAACCCGCTCCAATCAAAGCCATGATCGACTTAGTTAATAAGGAAGAGCTTAGCGTATGGCAAGATTACCTAACCTTCCATACCATCAGTAACAACGCCAATCTACTGTCTGAGGATATCTACGCGGCGAGCTTTGACTTCTTTGGCAAAACCTTAAGCGGTCAACAAGAGCCACGTCCACGCTGGAAACGTGCTGTTGAGCAGATGTCTGACACTCAGTCTCTTGGCTTTGCGATTGGTAAAGTCTATGTGAAGCGTTACTTCCCTGAGTCATCTAAACAGCAGATGGCTGAATTGGTAGAAAATTTGCGCACCGCATTAGGCCAACGTATCGACGGTCTTGACTGGATGGGCGATGAAACTAAGGTCAATGCCCATGCAAAACTCAAAGCCTTCAATCCTAAGATCGGTTACCCAGATGTATGGCAAGAGTTTGATGGCCTTGAGCTAAGTAAAACTGACCTCGTGGGCAATATTCGAAACCTCAGACAGTACTTTAGAGCCGACAGCGTAGCCAAAGAGTTACAAAAAACCGATCGTAATCGTTGGGGCATGACACCCCAGCGCGTCAATGCCTATTACAACAGCTCATTTAATGAGATTGTATTCCCCGCTGCGATTTTACAACCCCCCTTCTTTGATCCTAATGCCGACCCAGCTGTGAACTATGGCGGTATAGGAGCGGTAATTGGTCATGAAATGGGTCATGGTTTCGACGATCAAGGCTCAAAGTCGGATGCCAACGGTATTCAGCGCAACTGGTGGACAGATGCCGATCGTGCGGCGTTCGATGCGAAAGCCGATCGTCTCGCCGAGCAGTACAGTAAATATGAACCTATCCCAGATAACTTCGTCAATGGCCGTAATAGCCTCGGCGAAAACATCGGTGATGTGGGTGGTTTATCAATGGCATACCATGCTTACAAGCTGAGCCTAAACGGCAAAGAAGCGCCTGTTATCGACGGTCTAACAGGCGATCAGCGTTTCTTCCTCGCTTGGGCACAAGTATGGAAAGAGAAGCGTACCGAGCAGAGCATGCTTAACCAGCTTCGCGGCGGCACCCATGCGCCAGGTCGTTACCGTGCATTAGCACCACGTAACCATGATGCTTGGTATAAGGCCTTTGATGTGAAACCGGGTGACAAACTCTACCTTGCTGAAGATGAGCGTGTGCGTATTTGGTAATCGAATATCAGCACCTGGGGCTAAAGATGATTGTTAGCCACGAATCGCGATAACTAAACATTCATCAGTAAAAATGCCAGTGAACACTGGCATTTTTATA
This sequence comes from Shewanella psychrotolerans, assembly GCF_019457595.1. NCBI lineage: Bacteria > Pseudomonadati > Pseudomonadota > Gammaproteobacteria > Alteromonadales > Shewanellaceae > Shewanella > Shewanella psychrotolerans. Next base: position 3,439,624 of record NZ_CP080419.1, read on the forward strand.
TGCACTCTCACAGAATAAATATCATTGACGCCATCGTTAACTAACTCTCAAACGTCATATACACAGGCAGAAAAATGCTTGTCCTGCAACACAAATCGAGCACTGTCAAGCAGACTATAGCCCAAGGTCTATAACTTGACATCAAGCGCACCTTGATTGAATATTCATCATTACGAAAGTTACCAAGCTGCCAGAAGGTACTATTCACTAGGGTTAATAGGAATAAAAAAACGAATACAACTACCATTAATTGCTTTATTTATTCAAAGGAAAGACCATGATTAATCGCGTCTTAGCTCTTGCTCTATTACTTATTTTGCCCACTAGCGTTCACGCAGAAAATTACTCCATTGGTACAGGTGGCCAAAGCGGTATTTATTACCCCTTCGGTGGTGCCTTAGCTAAAGTCTGGTCGGAGAACATTGCCGACACAAATGTCAAAGCGGAAGTCACCGCAGCCTCTGTCGAAAACACCATTAAAGTCGTTCGTGGCGATATGATTGCAGGCATAGCGATGGGAAATGTCGTGCTTGACGCTTACAAAGGTGAAGGTAAATTTAAAAGTGCGATGCCAGTAAAAACCCTATTCGCACTTTATCCAAATCTAGTCCATGCCATCGCACTAGAAAAATCAGGTATTACCTCAATATCTCAGCTTAAGGGTAAACGCATCTCTTTAGGTGCACCCGCAAGCGGCACAGCAGTAACCTCGGCTGCATTGCTCGAATCTATGGGGATTGATGTCAAAAAAGATATCGATGCGGTTTATCTCAATTATTCAGAAACCACCAATGCACTAGCGAATGGGCAAATTGATGCCGGCTTTATCGTCGGTGGTCAAGGCGTTGGCGCAGTGACCCAAATCGCATTAACTCATAAAATTAGCGTTATCCCCATCTCTGATGCTGAAAGCTCAGCATTCATCGAACAGTACCCAGCCTATAGTGCTTACACTATCCCAGAGAATGTCTACAACAATGTCGGTGCAGTATCGACCCTCAGTGTTTGGAATGTCATTGTGGTGAGCGCCAATATGAGTGATGAAATGGCATTTAATTTAACTAAGACAGCATTTGAGCATATGGCAGATGTGCGTAAGGTGGTAAAAGTGGCTGAAGCCACCACACCAGAAAATGCCTATCGTCTCAAGGGGGTTCCATTGCATCCTGGCGCGCAGAAATACCTCGATTCGCTAACCAAATAATCAGCCAGCTAAAACATTACTGACTTTGGCTGTGTGAACAAAATAATACCGACGCCAATTTGTATCGATTGGTGTCGGTATCAATCAAATTTGGTTAGTACCTTATCTTGCCGTTGCCCCTTTTTTTAAGCGCCTATGAATAAGAATCTTGAGCTGATAACGCTAAGCATCATCGACCAAATATCCAAATTATAAGAGGTATCACATGAGTGCAGTCGAAGAACATACCCCCATCGACAAAGAAATAGCACCGTCAACAACAGATAGCCCAATGCCATATGAAAAGGTATTTACCTTATTTGGTTATCTCATTCTTGTTTTTGCCGTGTCGCTATCGACATTTCAAATCTGGCAGGGAATAACATCAACTGTTTCAGCTACCTATTTTCGACCTGTGCATCTGTCTTGGGTGTTAGTGCTTATTTTTCTCCATTTTCCGCTCATCAGTAATCGTTACAACAAACTGTACTTACCAGGTCGAATCGTCGACCTCATCTTATGCGGCCTTACGGTATTTGCAGGCTATCGCCTTTGGATTTTTGATTACAACGATATTGATCATCTGCTTTATGGATTAAATTCTACCGATCTCATCGCGGGGAGTGCTTTACTCCTGCTCTTAATGGAGGGCTGCCGTCGTACCGTAGGCTGGGTTATGGTATTCATCGCCCTTATGTTTTTAAGTTACAGTGCCTTTGGCAATTTGCTCCCTGGGGCGCTAGCAACTAAAGCCTACTCACTTCAAGAGCTGATCCAATTCCAAATTTATTCGGCAAATGGTATATTCGGCTCTGCATTAGGAATTGCGGCAACCACGGTATTTATTTTTGTGTTATTTGGTGCTTTTTTGGAAGTAACTGGCGCAGGTAAATTCTTTATCGATTTAGCATTCTCTATCGCGGGTAAATATCGCGGAGGTCCAGCAAAAGCCGCGGTTTTGGCGTCGGCAGGCTTAGGCTCAATTTCAGGTTCAGCCATCGCTAATACCGTGACAACGGGTTCTGTCACCATTCCTATGATGAAAAAGCTTGGCTACACGCCAGAGCAATCTGCAGGAATTGAGGCTGCGGCGTCAACAGGCGGTCAGATCATGCCACCCATTATGGGCGCCGGAGCGTTTGTGATGGCCCAGTTTACAGGCGTTCCCTATAGCGACATCATGCTCGCCTCGATAGCCCCAGCTATTTTGTATTTTTTCTGCACCTTGCTATACGTGCACTTAATGGCGTGTAAATTAAACCTCAAGACACAAAGCCGCACACAAGCAGTGATCAATGTGATCAAAGATGGGGCACATCACCTTATTCCTTTGGTGCTAATCACCTTCTTGTTGATGCTGGCCTACTCGCCGCTATTAGTAGGCGTTGCAGGATGCGCCGCAATATTACTCACCTCAGCCCTGCGAAAACATAGTCGCATCGGGCTCGCAAAATTTATATCGGGCATGAAAAATGGTGCTTTGTTAGCACTGCCAATCTCAGTTGCCTGTGGCGCAGCCGGAATTATCGTGGGCGTCGTTGGTCAAACCGGCATCGGTTTGCAGTTCACCCAATTCGTGATGGATTTCTCTGGCGGATATATGCTGGTTGCACTATTACTGGTCAGTATCGTTGCCCTTGTCTTAGGAATGGGCTTACCAGTAACTGCCGCGTATATCGTTCTGGCGGTGATGGCAGTCCCTATGCTTGGCGACTTTGGTTTGCCACTACTAACCGCTCATCTTATCGTCTTTTGGTTATCACAAACCTCCAATGTGACACCACCAATCGCACTGGCAGCTTTTGCTGGCGCAGGGGTCGCCAATGCGAATCCGATGAAATCATCGGTTGAGGCATTTAAATTGGCAGGAGGGCTATTTATCATTCCGATCATGATGGCTTATACCGACCTACTTAATTTTGAAGCGGGTCTAGTTGGCTTTATGTTTGCCCTGTTACAAGCAAGCATTATCATAGTTGCACTGGCAATCGCGATCGAAGGTTACATGCTAACCAAACTGAACCTTATCGAACGCTTAGTGGCATTGTTCTCTATCCCGCTCATCCTGTTTAATCCCTACAATGCGGGCATTGCGGGGATTGTGGTTATTTTGGCATTAATGGTAATACAATGGAGAAACCGACATAATGTTGAGGTGAAGCAAACCGATAACTAAACGCTATTTTGCTGTCAGTTTACTCATAAACATTAAGCGATATTGCACATTCTCTATCGTGTAATATCGCGAAAAAAACACAACCGATACCTTTATCATTGCTGTTCTCACATGGCGATCGTCACTTTTCACTTGTTAATGTCAATTTGCTTATCACTTAAACGATCTTTAAATAACAAAGCATTATAGCTAAATCTGTTATTTAGGGTTTTAACTGAAAAAAATGCCCCGATATCACTAACAAGCGAATAGTTAATATCAGATATAGCGCAAGCGATAAGGAAATAGAATGACAAACAAATATACTCCAGCAAAAGTGTGGGTAAATAACGCGAGTGGCGGTAATAAATGGGCAAACATTAACAGCCCAGAGTCTGGTGCGAGGTTTGATAGCGATCTGCCAGCAGGTGAACACGCTTTTCAACTTTACTCACTTGGCACCCCGAACGGTCAAAAGGTCACCATAATGCTAGAAGAGTTGCTCGCTCTCGGCATCAAAGAAGCTGAGTATGATGCTTTTCTCATTAATATTGGTGAATCAGATCAGTTCTCATCGGGATTTGTCGGCGTTAATCCCAACTCCAAAATACCCGCTTTAGTCGACCGTTCAGGCGCTCAAGAGGTTAACGTCTTTGAGTCAGCTTCAATACTGGTTCATCTTGCTGAAAAGTTTGAGCAATTCTTACCTAAGAGCGGTAATGCCCGCACCCAAACCTTTAACTGGCTGTTTTGGGCGCAAGGCTCTGCCCCATTCTTAGGCGGTGGTTTTGGTCACTTTTATGCCTATGCCGATGAAAAACAAGAATACCCAATTAATCGCTTCGCCATGGAAGTAAAACGCCAATTAGACGTTCTGGACAAACAACTCGCTAATAACCAATACGTTGCAGGCGATGAATACACTATTGCCGATATGGCTATTTGGCCTTGGTATGGCAATCTAGTGTTGGGTAATTTGTATGATGCGGCCGAGTTTCTGCAAGTCGAAACCTATAGCAACGTGGTGCGCTGGGCAAAAATGATTCTGTCTCGTGAAGGCGTTCAACGTGGGCGTATTGTTAACCGTTCATTTGGTGAAGAGTGGGAACAGCTAGCTGAGCGTCACAGCGCAGCAGACATTGATCTGGTACTCAGTAAGCGACCATAGAGCACCAAACGCTAGCTCAACATACTCATCGTGAGTGCGATTGTTAGTGAGAATAGCTAGTGATAATAACTAGTGATAATAGCGATTGACCATCGACACGAAAAAGAAAGGGAAGCCCATAGCTTCCCTTTTGATGATGTTAAACAGTCCCTTTACGACTCAGGCGCTCAATAACCGCTCGATGCTGTGGATATTCAGCCAATAGATCTTCTTGGCTAAACAATTCAAAATCTTCGAAAGTAAAGCCGGGGGAGACCATACAACCAACCAAAGAGAACCCAGCTTGATTCATCGCTGAACCAAAAATACACCCTTTAGGCACTAAAAATTGCGGTCGCTCGCCAGCAGCAAGATCAAGCCCCAACTTCGCCGTTGTCAACTCTCCTTGCTCATCAATCATATAGATGGTCAACGACTGTCCCGCATGGAAATACCACATCTCATCAGCAGTCAAACGGTGAAAGTTAGACACTTCGCCATCACGCAGTAGAAAATAGATGCTGGTCCACAATTGGCGCGAATCATCAAACTGCTGCGCAGAGCGATAGGATGAACAATAATACCCTCCTTCCACATGCTGCTCTAACTGTAAATGTTCAATGAATTCATCTACATTTTGCATAAAAAACACTCTGTGTGAATTCTAGTTAGTTAATGCTTTGGCTTAACGCCATTGCGCACCATATCTTTACCTGTTTCGAACACTTCATCAGTGATCCAACGCGCATGAAGTAACTTATGATTATTATCAAACACGGCAACAAAATGACGACCATCGGCATTGTTGGTCGCCATACCGACCCCTTCAACCCCTTTAAGCCCTAATCCACCATTTTCCACTGATAATAAAAAGCGCTCTAAGGCTTCTAAGCTATCAATCATATTCTGTTCATCATGCATCTTTAAATACTCACTATTAACCATCTTTGCCTGCGACGCTGTCGCGGCATTATCATGACGGGTACTTTACCGCTCAACGCGATCAATTTGAACCCTAAAAGTCGCCTAAGGTTATTTGGGCTAGCATCTCAACAACAAAACGGTTATCAACTCAATGCTTTTAAGCCATGATAGTGTTAGTGCTACATACCGAAGAGAAACCGCCTGATATGAATAAGCTGTATTATGTATACGATCCCATGTGTTCTTGGTGCTGGGGATTCAAATCCATTTGGGAAAAAATAGAACAAACGCTACCAGGCGAAGTAGAGATAGTTTACTTACTTGGCGGGCTCGCACCCGATAGCGACCAACCTATGCCAGCTGCTATGCAGCAACAAATTGCCGCTCATTGGCACAAAATCGAAAACTTGCTGGGCACTGAATTTAATCATGAATTTTGGACTAGTAACATCCCAAGACGCGCAACCTACCCGGCCTGCCGAGCCATACTCGCCGCCCGTGATCAACAAGCTGAAAAGCAGATGCTAACCGCCATCCAACACGCCTACTATCTGCAAGCTCGCAACCCAAGCGACGACGTGGTATTAATCGATTTGGCTAACCAGCTCAGCTTAGATACAGCTAAGTTTACCACTGACTTACTGTGTGAAACGACACAACAAGCCCTATTAGCTGAAATCCAATTTGCACGCTCAATCGGTGGCAATAGTTTTCCTTCCCTGTTTGTGCAAACCGCTACTGGCATCACGCCAATCCCCATTGACTACCAAAATGCCGACACCTGTATTGAGCAGATACGGCAGGCAATCAGATTGAAGTAAGACTGAGTTCAGTTAGCTCCCTTTAACCAGAAACTTGGGTAAAAAAAGCGAACCTAAGGTTCGCTTTTCGTTTATAGCCTTTTCGCTTATGGCCTAGAGGGCTACAGGCACGCTTTGAGCTTACGCGCCTGATGCAGCTTCTTGTAACTCTCGATAAGGCGCAGGTGCGGCTCAATACCTTCGAGCGCCATGCTGGTTTTAGTGAGTCCTGAGAATCGAATCTCGCCAGTGACAGAGCCAACGGCATTTTCCATCACGGTTTCACCAAACATGCGCTTAAAGTTATGGATAAAGTGTTCAAGTTCTAACTCTTCATCTAAGGTCACTTCGAGTACCGCGTTTACCGCTTGATAGAACAAGCCTCGCTCGACGGTATTGTCGTTAAACTGCAAGAAGTCGCCAACCAGCTCCATCGCCTCTTCATGAGCACCAAGTGCAAGATAGATAAGAATTTTAAGCTCGATAATGGTTAGCTGACCCCATACGGTATTTTCATCAAATACGATGCCAATAAGGGTACGAATATCGGTGTAATTATCGAGTTGGCTCTCTTCAAAACGATTAACCAGATCAACCAACTCATCGTCACTTAGCGAGTGAAGATTTAAAATATCTTCACGGTAATCGAGTGCCTTGTTAGTGTTATCCCAAATCAAATCTTCAACAGGATAAACCTCAGAGTAATCAGGCACTAAAATACGGCAAGCTGAGGCGCCGAGCTGATCGAACTCAGCCACATATACCTCTTTACCTAAGGTTTCCAAGATGCCAAACAGCCCCTTGGCTTCCTCTTCATTGGTGCCAGAGAAATCCCACTCGCAGAACTCAAAGTCATACTTGCTGCTAAAGAAGCGCCAAGAGATCACCCCTGTTGAATCGATAAAGTGCTCAACAAAGTTTTCAGGCTCGCTGACCGCCATGCTGTTAAAGGTCGGCTTAGGTACATCATTTAGCCCCTCAAAACTGCGCCCTTGTAACAGCTCTGTCAGGCTGCGCTCTAATGCCACTTCAAAACTTGGATGCGCGCCAAATGAGGCAAACACACCGCCGGTTTTAGGGTTCATCAAGGTCACGCACATCACAGGGAACTGACCGCCCAAGGAGGCATCTTTCACCACAACGGGAAAGCCTTGCTCCTCTAGCCCTTTGATGCCCGCTAAGATACTTGGGTATTTTTCCAGTACTGCTTGAGGCACATCGGGTAGGACAATTTCTTGCTCGATAATTTGACGCTTAACCGCACGCTCGAAGATCTCCGATAGGCACTGCACTTCAGCTTCTTGCAGGTTATTACCCGCACTCATGCCATTACTCAGAAACAGGTTTTCAATTAAGTTTGAAGGGAAATAAACCGTCTCCCCATCGGAGCGACGCTTGTAAGGAATGGTGCAGATCCCGCGCTCAATATTACCTGAGTTGGTATCGATAAGGTGCGACCCACACAGCTCATCATCTGGATTGTAAATAGCTAAACAATAGTCATCGAGCAAACCTGCAGGTAGCGCGTCATCATCAGTGAGCGCAAACCACTTCTCATTGGGATAGTGCACAAACTCGCTGTTGGCGATATCTAGCCCAAAGAACTGGTCGTTATAGAAGAAGTTACAGTTTAGGCGCTCAATAAACTCACCCAATGCCGAGCACAGCGCGCTCTCCTTGGTTGCCCCTTTACCATTAGTGAAACACATTGGCGACGCCGCATCACGAATATGCAGTGACCATACATTTGGCACGATATTACGCCATGATGAGATCTCAATCTTCATCCCAAGCTCAGCCAAAATCCCCGTCATATTAGAGATAGTTTGCTCAAGCGGCAGATCTTTACCCAAAATGTAGGTGCTCGCATCGCCTTCGGGCTGGCCCATCAACATGGCATTGGCATCAGCATCGAGGTTTTCAACCGTCTCGATTTTAAACTCAGGCCCAGTTTGCACCACTTTTTTAACCGTACAACGATCGATTGAACGTAAAATCCCTTCGCGATCCTTTGCCGAAATATCTTCTGGCAGCTCAACCTGAATTTGGAAAATCTGGTTATAGCGATCCTCAGGATCGACAATGTTATTTTGCGACAGTCTGATATTTTCAGTCGGGATGTCACGCGCCTTACAATACACCTTGATAAAGTAAGCGGCGCACAGGGCTGACGAAGCTAAGAAGTAATCAAACGGACTCGGCGCAGAGCCATCACCCTTATAACGAATCGGCTGATCGGCAGTGACGGTAAAATCGTCAAACTTGGCTTCGAGTCTCAGGTTGTCGAGAAAATTAACTTTGATTTCCATTGAATATGATTTCCACTTGGTGGCGAACGTCTCGCATGGCCGCAGCCAAAAAACTTAATGGGGGAATTATCGGTGTTTTTGACCCATTAGTCTTGGGTTAATTATATAAAATCCCGAATTCAGACAATTTAACCAATTAACACAGCGACAATGCTTAAGGCCAAGCTAAGTCGACAGGGCAAGGGTTGTCACAAAACCAGAAAGATGACAGCAAATTAGCCTGTGAGTTAAACAGACCTAAATACCACCTAAGCTCTCAATAATAAGACATGTCTCTCACTCAGTCTCATTATTGAACTCAAACCCAAAAAAAGCACTATATCGTGTTATCGTATGATGATATAAGTTACATATTGTTAACAATACTGTAAAAAATACGGAAAAGGTATAATATGCAAAGATTTACGAGAAGCTTAATTAGGCTATGCAATTTAACTTTCATGTTGATTTGCTTCAATGCTGCAGCAATAACGCTCAATGGAACAACCGACATTCACGATCCCTCAACCATCATCAAGGAAGGCAATACTTACTGGACTTTTGGAACCGGCGGTGGCGCAGATACCTTACCCATTAATGCACTATATTCTACCGACTTAATTAACTGGAAACGCGGACCTTCACCGATACCAGCTAACACCTATCCAAACTGGATAAACAGCAAGGTACCGGGATTTGACGGTAACTTCTGGGCCCCCGATTTAATTGAGATGAATGGTAAATACTATTTGTATTACACCGCATTCTCAGATGCTGAGGGGATGCACTCAGCAATCGGGGTGATGGTCACCGATTCGCTAAATAACCCTAACTGGCGAGATTTAGGCATGCTTGTGTCGACTAAAGATGAAGGCACATTAGGAGGCCAACCAGTTAACACCATCGATGCTGGGGTATACCGCGATGCACAAGATAACGTGTGGATGGTTTACGGATCGCACTATGCAGGCATTTTTATTCGCCCGATCAATAAAACAACGGGTCTTTTAGCCAACAACGATCGTTTTCCAGCCGTCGGTAATAACTATAAATGGCATGAGTTTGAAGCCGCCCAAGTGAAGTACATCAACGGTTACTACTATATGTTTGTCAATTTAGGCGAGTGTTGTAAAGGCGACGACAGCGATTACTACATAGTGACAGGTCGCTCCACCAGCCCAGTCGGACCATTCCTAGATAAAAATGGTAATGATCTATGGCATTATGGTGGCAGCACCGTATTAAAAACCGATGGCAACCATATTGGTCCTGGTCACTTTGGCTATTACTACAATAATGGACAAAATTTAGTCTCAATCCATTACTATGATGGCGTAAGCCCTACAGGCTGGCCCGCTCGATTAGATATCTTAGAGATGACTTTCCAGAACGATTGGCCGGTACTAAATCGTAATTTCACCTTAAAAACCGATACAAATGCCTCAATCAACGGCACCTACCGTATTAAACCCGTTCATAGTCAACAAAAGTCCCTAGATATAGAAAACTGCGATACAACCGCTGGGACTAATGTACAACAGTGGTCTTGGTTGAATAATGACTGTCAAAAGTTCAAGATCACTCGAGTTGATGGTGTTTGGCACAGGATCTCACCAATCAATGCTCCAAGTATGGCGCTCGATATTGACTCATTCTCAAAAGATAATGGCGCTAATGTTATGCTTTGGAATTATTCAGGCGCACAGAATCAACAGTTTCGCTTTCAATCTGCTGGGTCGGGAAAAGTGCGGATCATAAATCGTCACAGTGAAAAATGCATTGATATCGAAGCAGCCTCTTCTGCAGACAGCGCTAATGTTCTGCAATGGCAGTGCATCTCAGGTGCAACGAATCAAATGTTCCAACTTGAGAAGCAATAATATCAATAGTATAACCACTGCAATAAGCGCTAGCTTGATAACAAGCTAGCGCTTATTGCACAAACGGCTAAGGGGGAACTATCCTAAGCCAATCTATCCTAAGCCAATCAATTTACTTCTCTATCTGGCATGCTGTAGCAATCACTATAAAACGTCAATGATGGCTAAATATCTCTAACCATTAGAACCAAGAAAACGTCATGCAATGTTTCCATCACAACTAAATGGTGATTACTTATTATATATATGAAACATCTCGCGTAAAAATTTAAACTATTGATTTTTATAATTAATATCTAATTGATATTCACGATTTGCCCAGCTGGTTTCTTCTGGGGGGCAAGGAAATGGCTCAGCTCTTTTTAACATTGCCAATACTTCATGACGAAATGCTTGCCTACCGATTAACACTGTTGCTTTTTGCTGTAATACTTTCCCTGTGCGATCGATATTAAAAGACAGGTTAACGACACCTTTTACATTGCGCAGAGATAAGCGCTTTGGTGCCGTTTTAAATGACAACAAATGATGCCGTATCCGCAAATCATATTGTTGATTTAATTCAGCCCCACCGATTTGCTGAGCAGTACCCGTTTCTTGTTGGCGCAACTCATTACTCGTCGCCCCCTGCTTGCCTAACGCCCCTGCTTTAGTCTCTGCGACGGCCATTTTCTCTCTTTTTGAGTCAGTAGGTTGTTGCTTATCTAAAGGCTTATCTAAGGGCTTATCTAAAGGCTTATTTGGCTCTTTCGGCTGAGGTTTAGGTTTAGGTTTAGGTTTAGGCGGAACCGTCATTTTTTTTGTTGGTTGAATTTTCTTTTCAGCCACTGGAGGCTGATTTTCTTTATGCTCAATTAATGGCTTACTTGATGCGACCTCTTGTTGTTGAGCCAAGCTCCCCGCCATCGCAGTCATCATCCCTAAGCTCACTATATTAGTATTACTTTGAGCAAGTGTTGTTGGCCGCTCTTGATATTCCCAGACAAAAATAATACCGATAATAATGTGGATAAAAACAGAGCCCAAAAAAAATGTGTTGAATCGATTCATTGACTAACCTTATGAACCATTAATATCGCTAAGCGCTATCTGGGCATTACTGATATTGAGTCTATTAAGCAGTGCAAGAGTATCGACCATACGTTGTACTGGGGTGTTGCTATCTGTTTTCAGCATTAATTTCAGCTCCCCCTTCTGCTTGAGTTCAATAAGCTTCGACTCCAATCCATTGCTATCTAACGCATCGCCATCAAGGGTGTAACTATTTGAAGTAACCGAAATACCTAGAGTAACAAATTCACTGTTTGCATAACTACGCTGACTTTTTTCTGACGTTTGCGGCAATGAAAAATCCATCTTTAATAGCGGTGCATTGATCATTAACATCATGAAAGCGATAAGAGAAAAGATCACATCTATCATAGGTGTCATGGTATCTGGAGGGGGCACATCCAAACTGCTATCATCGTTTAAATCGATCATTTTTATCCCTTATTATCGCCAAGGGCATGTGAGAATCGATTAAGGATCTCGGTACTTTCAGTTAAAGCATGTCGAGCTTTTGCAGCCAACAGCGCATGTGCAAGCACACAGACAACCGCAATAATAAGCCCTACCGCAGTGGTGGAAAGAGCTTGCCATAAACCATCAGCGACAATCGCAGGCTCAACGGGTCCTTGATGTTTACCAATATCATGAAACGCTCGCATTAAACCAATAATGGTACCAAGTAGCCCAAGCATGGGCGCCAGTGTTGCCACAGTGATGAGCCCAGATAGACGTTGTTTCATTTTTTTCTGTAATTCTCGCAAGTGAAAACTCACTTGTTCATCACGATTGTTACGCGTGAATTCTCTAAGAGAGAGCAGCAGCGACACAGTTTCAGCATAAAAAGGCTGACCTTTTATGACTATTTGCGCGGCGTTATCAACATATCCCTGTTGCAGTTGCTGCATAGCCTGTAATTGCCGTTGTGCTGACAACTGAGGTAAACGAGCCATAGAAAAACAGCGATCAGCCACCAGCGCGAGTGTAACTATTGAGCAAAGTATTAGAGGAACCGCTGTACCTATGCTCCAAACATCATCAAACATAGAGACTCTCCCGAGTTGTATCAATTTGTAAACCCATCTTTAACAGCGCATTTTGATGTAAATAGTAATTATTTTCAACAAAGAAGTCGCTCTTGAATACAACCTTTACACTTATTGTCATTTCATATGATTAAAAGATCATTCCAGTCAAAAGACCCAATCCCAAATCAAACAAAAAACCTTTTAAAACATAACCTTGAAAATTCACACCTATGTCGACTCTTTTTTATAACAGAATCAAAACCGGCATGATTGTAAATTTTGTTGTTAATGACAATCAATATCAATACGATAATCCGCCAAATTCAAGTTAACCAATGTCATACATAATGCCAACCCCTTCTACACCTCGCCAATCCAAATTGCTCACTCTATTAACAAGGTATTTTTCACTTAATATCACGATCTTGTTTTACACCTTATTGGCTGGATGTAGCGCATTACCAAACAGCGGGCAGCAATGGGACAAATCTGTCACTCAAGGACAACTAAGCAACGGTTTAACTTACTATCTTTATGACAGCGGCAATGCGAACGATCCGTTCAATATTCGACTCATAGTCAATGCCGGATCGGTGGATGAAACTGGCTATGCGGGTGTTGCTCATATGGTGGAGCATATGGTTTTTCGTAAAACTTATGCTCATCCGGAGTCTCTGCATAGCTATTTCACCACATTAGGCTGGAGCACAGGTAAACAAATAAATGCATTGACTCGAGAATCTGAAACCCAGTACATGCTGCGCACTCGAGTCAATGACAGCTTAGATCTCCCAAGTTCTGTAGCACTAATGGGAGATATAGCCTTTGGTGCAAGTTTCGATGAGGCCGATTGGTTACAAGAAAAAAAAGTCATTCTAGAAGAGTGGCGCCGTGGCGAAAGTACGGCATCTCGCATTAATCGTCTGAAAAAAGATCAGATGCGTCATGACTCTCGTTATGTTAATCGCCCAACCATAGGCACAGAAGAAAGTATTCTAAGTACGCCTATTGTAGAAATTAAAAATTTCTACAAACGATTTTATGTGCCAGCCAATATGACCTTAATCATCTCAGGCCATATCAATAAACAAACGGCAATCAACGCCATTGAGCAACATTTTGGACAAGTAAAAAAGTCACCAGCCCCTAAGCGAGATTATGTTGAGTTGCCTTTAGCGCCCCAATTACATATTGGCAAAGTCCAATCAACGAAAGGCACGACTGCCGCTGTTGTATTTGGATTTCGTAGCGCTTTAGCTCAACAGAATTCTAAAGAAAGGAAACTCGATCAATTAGTACGCTACTTTTTGCGCAAGCTTATGCGGAATCAGGTGATTAGAGATCGTGCTCTACTGAATGATAAAAAAATTAGCCTAAGATTAGAGCAGCCAACTAACAACCGCATTGTAGCAGCGTTAGTCATGAGAACCCAAAACCATGACGAAGCATTACCACTGCTACTGGAAGAGGCCCAACGTCTTAAGCATTTTGGTGTCGATAAAACAGAATTCAATGCACTTAAAGCAGAAGCTTACTCGATTCTACAGCGTCAACTCAAAAACGGCGCAGACAATCGTGATTATAAGGCCTGGGAAGACAAGATAACGAATGCAGTCATAGCGGGGAAAGTCCTACAAAACAGCCGTGAAAAAGCCCGCCAGCAGATATTATTATTAAACAGCATCACTTTAGAGCAACTTAACGATAGACTTAAAGAACTCCTCAATGCCCCTGATCAATTCTTGTATTATCAAATTCCAGATGGCATCGAAGTTCCACTGCCGACTGCGACTACTGTTCGTCAACTACAGGCAAATGCAGGGAACGCTTTAAAGCCGACCGTTGCTTATCAAGTCTCTATAGCTGAGCAAGAACAACAAGCAGAACCGATAACGCTGCCGCCAATCACTCTCTATCCAGAGGGTGAGATTCGTCGCTTCAACCGTATTCCCGCTACAAGGGATGCCGCGGCAATCAGTCAATGGTCGCTAGATAACGGCGATAGTATTGTATGGCTCGAACAGCCAACAGCCGATAATAAGCTGTATATTAATGTCGTCACAGACACCGGATTTGATAACCGCACTCAGTCTCCAATGTTAAGCCAAATAGCAGTACAGCTATGGCAACAAACCCCTCCAACAGGATGGTCTGAAGCCCAATGGAAACTGATGCCACAGTGGAGCTGGGTATATAAGTCACAACAGTTAAGTTTAGGTGCCGTGATAACCCCAGCGCAATTACCAAAACTGTTAGATACCTACCGTATACAGCTGCAAGAGGGTCATATTGCCGCCGAAGGCTTACCTTCGGTTAAATCTGATTTATTACGCCACCTAAGCAGCGCGAATAAGAACCATATTAGCGAAGCAATGGCGCAGCTGAAATACCCTAGCCAGATAAACGTATTGGATGATTCCACCGTTGCTGATATCGATGTGCCTATGCTGGAAGCTCTTGCCAAAGAAGTGTTAACCCAACCAGTCACTTTCTATGTTGTCGGTGCTCTACCTCAAGAGGTTGATGAACTCTGGACGCAAAAAGTAGCCTCATTACCCAGAAGAAAGACCCTAGTCGCGGCCCCATTGATGCAGCAAAGCGGCCACCATTTAAAAGAGTTAGCCTTATATGATTCACCTAAAATGCAGGTGATGTTTGAAGGTTATACTCAGCTTGAATGGTCACCAGAACAAGCTTTCTTGGTATCAAGCTTAGCTGAGTTAACTCAAAGCGCATTAAAACAGCGCCTCAGACTAGAGTTAGCCGGAATCTACAATATCCGTTTTGATCTGACACTCAATCCAGCAACCAATCATGCTGAAATGGCCTTATCTTTTTTCTGTGCGCCAGAACGTCGCAATGAACTATTAACTGCCGCTCAACAGGTACTGCAAAACATGCCACAGTGGTTAAAAAAACAAGACTTAACCCCATTAATTAGCAATATTCATTACGCAGAACAGCAACGTTTAGCCCTTGGTGCAACTTGGCTAAAAAGACTTGAGCTAAGTGACCACCGTTATGGTAACGGTCATTACCTTGAACATGTTCGCAACTTGCCATCACTTGTTACTCATCAATCTTTAGCGACACTTGCAGAGCACATCTTCCCCCTACAGAACAGTGCCACTGTTATTGCAAAACCAAAAGGCGAGAACGACTGAATCGATTATCACAGTATTTGTAACATAAACACCTTTTTAGGAAACGGAATAGCTGTCATTGCACGTTTTGTGTTGATAAAGCGTTATTCAGTGAAAAATTAGCACATTAATAATAAGTTGAGTTCGAATGAAAATATTACCCATATGTAGCTTAATCGGTAGTGGCTTTATATCTATGGCAACAGCTGCTGATAACCCCGTAGATTTAGGGGCCGTTGACATTATAAACAAATCAGCAACGACAACCGCCACAAATGACGATAATAGTAAAGCATCAACGGCATACGAGAGTTTTGATCCAGAAAACTCGGGATTAAGTGTTGTTAACCAAAAGGGCATCAACAAAGTTTCTGCAGGAGGGATTGATACCTCAGAGTTACTTAAAATTCTCCCATTCGTCCAAATGGATGAAGATCGTAATCGAGTTAACCAAGCGAACGAGCAGTCAATTCGGCCATCAAACTTCTCTATCTCTGGTGGTAACTATTACGACAATAACATAATGATCGATGGTATCGGCGTTAACTCTGTAATGGATGTTGCAGCCGATACCAACCCCAGCAGTGTTAACAATGTCGCAGGGCAAACAGCTCAAACACTTTACGTTGACCCATCTCTGTTAGAGAGCATTGAGGTATTTGACTCCAACGTATCGGCAAAATACGGCAACTTTGTCGGTGGTGCTGTAAACATGAATTTGCGTAAGCCTAAAGAAGTGTTTTCCGTAGGGTTTGCGGCCGGAATTCAAAATGACAGTATGAAAAACTACATCTATTCTGATGAATTTAAAGACGATATCGACAATAATCCCCCACCAGAATTCATTAAATACAATACCGCTATTTCGGTAGATATTCCCTTTACCGAAAAATTCAAAACCTTATGGAGTTATAGCCGCTCTGTATCTGAAGTCGATTATGATATGGACGATGCGTATGGTGGCCTCTCATTCACCAACGGTGATACTTCAGAAAACTTCATGCTAAAAGCTGTTTACCAATTTTCAGATACCTTAGATGCCGAGGCACAAGTTAGTTACAGCCCCTATACCAGCGGCTATGATCGCACCAATGCAATTAACTCTCATGTAGATAGCAATTCGACAGGACTATCTACATATTTTAAATTAAGTGGGATCAATGGTGATATGGACTGGGAAGCGAAATTGGCTTATACCCTTTCCGACACCAGCCGAAAAGCAGCTTCATATAATTATGTTTGGCCTAGCAATTATGCCGATTGGTGCTCAAGAAAATCGTGTACCGATGGTAGCTTTGGTAACCTAGATCAAAAGCAAAAAGATTACACGGCCAGTTTTACGGGCCACCTTCCCCTATGGGAAGGCGATATAAGCTTTGGTACTGACTTAACTCGCGTAGAGGCGAGTAAAATCAGAGATCAGGACAGCTATAGTTACAATTACTACAAAAAAGTCCCCGGTGCGACTAATGAGTTTGTGTGTGCAATTGACGATGATGCATGCAAAGAAAAACTCGCAATTTTAAACCGTCGCTCCATCTATCAAGCTTACGATGCTGAAGTTAATCTCAATTCTTTAGCCTTATGGACTGAATATCAGCGTCAATTCGGTAACATTAACCTGCGTACAGGCCTGCGTTATGACCATGAAAACTTCCTGAGTAACCATAATATATCTCCTCGTATTACTGCGAACTGGGAGTTTTATGATGAGATGTTTTTAACCGTCGGTGCCAACCGTTATTACACCAATAGTATGTTGGCCTACGCTATTCGCTCACAGATGCCGGATGATATTACCGATTACCGTGATATTAACGCCGACGGAACAGTGGGAGACTGGTATGAATATAGGCGGGTTCGAAATACTGATTACGGTACATCTGATTTAAAAACACCCTACAGTGATGAATTAACAGCAGCCATCACCTTGCCAACTCCGCTTGAGGGCTCTGTTCGTCTAAAAGCAGTTTATCGTTGGAACCGTGATCTATTTGCTAAAGAGAAGCTTGTTGATTTCAATACTTCAGAAGGTTCGCCTAAAGTAAATAATTATTACGTTTTAAATAATGACGGTGCAACAGATTATCGAGGTATATCATTAGAATGGGCTGGCCATTATCAAGATCACCACTTTAATGCCAATATCAATTGGTCACAAACCAAAACGGTTGGCAATGCCACCAGCTATGACAGCCAAATAGACCCAAGCGAAGACAGTACAACCTATGTGTACTACAAAGGTCAGCTAATAACCAAAACAGAACTATATGATATTGAAAAAGCACAGAACTTTGCAGCTCCAGTGAAGGCATTTTTCAGTTGGTCTACAGACTGGTTTTCAGAGCGCCTTAGCACAACAGCAAGGATGAATTATCGAGGAAAATACACCTCTCTATCCGATAGCGGCGAAAACATGCCTGTTGATGGCAGTAACTACGATATTTATGAGCGTACAGATCGTAAAGCATTCACCTCTGTAGACTTTAATGCGAGTTACCGTCTTGCACAGATAGCAGGGAACTGGGCCCGTGTGGATATAAAATTATCAAATCTTTTTAATGATTTGCCACATACAAAGGCTTCATCTTCCATGCCCTATCAACAAGGACGCAGTTACTGGCTGTACCTGAAATATGACTATTAAGTAACAGGAATCTAAGATAAACATGAATCATAACAATGCAAATTTAAGAAAGGACATTATGTTAAGTAAAATCATCGGCATCTCCCTATTAATATTAGCTTCCATGGGGAGCATCCAGGCACAAATACTCACCTTTGGTACTGAGGTGAATGACAACCACTTGGTCAATGTTTCTACTATTTTAGCTACGCCAGCCTCTTATGTAGGTCAGCAAGTAACAATCAAAGGCATGATCACCAATGTCTGTAGCAAGCGTGGATGTTGGATGACAGTTGCATCGGATCAAAGGTTTCAGGAACTATTTATTAAAGTCCCCGATGGTGAAATGGTATTTCCTATCAGTGCTAAAGGCAGTGAAGCCATTGTCACGGGTGCATTAAAGGCCAAACCGCTAAATCTGGCGCAGACAAAATCTTGGCTTGCCGAGCAGGCAAAACATCAGGGGCTGTCATTTGATCCAGACACAGTAACCAAAGCCATCAGCCTTTACGAACTGACCCCCGTTGGAGTAAAAATACTTGAGTAGTTCCAGTTTTAGTTGGTTTAAGTTCAACCGCACCCTGCACCGTGATGTTGGCTATTTCTGCGTGGGCTTAACGATTATATTCGCCATATCGGGCATAGCAGTTAATCATATACATGATTGGAACCCCAATTATGATATCAAGCGTACTGTAAAAATGCTTGAGCCAACTCAATGGCATACATTAGATGATGCGGTGCTTAATGCTCAATTAGTAAGACAAGCGAATATTAGTCAACCCGTAAAAAGTGGCTATTGGAGTTCGCCTCAGGAGTACAAAGTGTTCCTTAAAGATGGGGCGAATCTGACCTTAAATAGTGCAAATTCTGAACTCATAATAGAACAGATAACACCGCGATATGTGCTAAAGGCATTTAATAAATTACATTTAAACGAAGCACATAAAGCATGGGTATTTTTTTCCGATATCTACGCAGCCCTGTTGCTTTTTTTGGCTTGTTCATCGCTTTTTATGGTGAAAGGGCGTAATAGCCCATGGCGCAAAAAATCGGTGTGGTTAATTTCTGGAATAATCCTTCCCATTATCTTTATTTTGATTTAACCAGCAAGGTAAATGCTCGCCCAGTGACTATTCATGGGCGAGTTTTTCATTGGTTTTACTGTTTACTAATACCAATCAGTATAAGAAAGAGATCGACTCAGGGTCTGTTTTACGCCGTATTCAAGGTGAATAGGTGATGGAATGCTTGTCCCTTGTGAGGCCATTCAACGCTAAAATAGTCCCTTAACTGACGCGTTTTAGCCCATCCGATATTGTTTTAACTCATTTGAATCTAAAACACGTATGGGCTTCACTTGTTGCAAGCAACAAGATCTTGCATATTCCCTCCATATTTAAGACATTCCCTCCGTCCCTGGAGGCCAGTTGCGAATGTCATTAATACAACTGATGCTACCTAATTAATCGCCATCGAAATAAAATAGCCAACGACGGTTGCTGTGGAGACCCCAATAAACCCTGGAATGATAAAGCTATGGTTGACCACATACTTACCGATGCAAGTTGTGCCACTGCGGTCAAAACTTATCGCCGCTAAGTCACTTGGATAAAATGGGAAAAAGAAATAAGCATAACAAGCAGGCAATACCCCAATCAACACAGGAGCGGGGATCCCTAAGGAGAACCCCAGAGGCAACATAATCGTTAACACTGCCGCCTGACTCTTTAAGAATATTGAAGCCACAAACATCGCAATAGCGAAGGTCCAGGGGTAAAGGCTAACCAGATCGCTCACCATGCTGACAAGGTAAGATTTATGATGGCTGATAATGGTGTCGCTTAACCACGCAATACCAAAGATGATGATCACCGCCGTCATACCAGCACTAAACACATTGCTATTAACTATCTTCTTAGGCGAGACCTTAGTTGTCAGCAGAATAATAGCCCCCACCGACAGCATCATAAACTGTATCGCAACTGACATACCGACTTTATTAGGTAATACCTGCTTACTGAACATCGCAATAATGATGACGGCCAAAATCCCTAATATAAAAACCGTTAAACCCCGTTTAGCGGTGCGCTCTTGCTCAACTTGATTTGCTGATTCAATTTCAGGATCGATCAGGCTTTCTCTAAACTCATCATCTTGAAGTCGTGCCTGAAACTCAGGATCTTTATCTAAATCCTTACCACGCCTCAAGCTCCATGTGGCTGCCACTAACACACCTGTCAGGGTTGCCGGAATCGTCACCATCAACACGTCAATAAGACTGATATCGAGATGATTTTCCATTGAGGTCGCGATAACAACAGCTGCCGCAGCCGCAATTGGACTCGCAGTGATCCCCATCTGGGATGCGACTGTCGAGATAGCTAATGGCCGTTCAGGACGGATCCCTTTTTTATAAGCCACATCATAAATAACCGGCAGCAGCGGATAAACTGAATGGCCTGTTCCCACCAACACAGTTAATGAATAGGTGCATAAAGGTCCGAGAAATACGATCTGATTCGGATGTTTACGCAGTAGTCTTTCTGCATAACGAACTAATAACTTAAGCCCCCCGGTCGCTTCTAGGGTGGCAGATGCCGCCACCACGGCGAGGATGATCAACATCACATTGATTGGCGGCGTTCCAGGCGCTATACCAAACACAAACGCCAGTACCGATACACCCAACCCACCGAGTAAACCAAAAGCTATACCACCATGACGGATCCCGACAAAAATCACCGCCAACAGCAACATCATATGCACAAAAAACATAACGTTAATCCCCCTTGATCCACCCGACGCTAAAAATCAACCAGCAATAATACTTATTGATTATTAACCTTCATGTAACCTTAGGTTTATACAACGGAATACTAATACAAAACAGCGGCATTCATGAAGAAAGAGAGAAAGATCAACCTAGGCAGACTATTAACGTTAATTATGTGAACCCAGTGATATTTAGAGTAAAAACTTAATGTATGCCAATCGTTACGCATTAATGAATCCTTACTGATTGTCAGCAACACCGACCCATTAACACGTAACAATAGCGGCCGTAATTTACAGCCCGTTTTGATATTGCTGATAGGTCGATTCTGGCACTAGGCTCGATAGCTTAACGCTAGCTTCACTTTGGCCATTAAGCAGGGCTTCGAACTGTTTAATTAACTCAATTTTGTCAGGAGACTGTCTGTCACCCGCGCCAATATTGGTCAGATCAATCATAAAGCCATCAAACATATCACCCAGATCATCAATAATATCCGTATTTAAAAACTGATCTTGGTTGTAAATGCTTGGGTAACCGGCTTTTTGCTTATCGATAGCAAAAGAGTCACCTTTGAGGTTTTTAATACTGGTCGACTTATCACACGACAACATACAACCGTTATCGATACGCGGCTTTTCACAGCCCACACTCTGCTGGAAGAAACACTGACGACTGGCCATCAACAAGATCGGGTGATAAATGCTATAGAACATCTTGAAGTTATCAGGTCTAGCGATCTGCTTAATCTGCTGTCTGTTTATCTCGTTTGAAATAAAGGCGCCGCTGCATCCAAATCCCTCTTGCAATGCCAGCAAGGCATAAGAGTTAGTGGTATTTAAAAATGGCCCAGCAATCCATTTAACCCCAAGTTGCTGGGCATGATAGGCTATACCCGTATTGTTGGTGACAATCAGCTCAGGCTTCACCTGCTGCAAAATATTCAGCGCAACATCAAAATCCTTACCGATTAATACTGGTGGAAACCAAGGGATCAACCGTGGGTTTTGCTGCAAGAAATCGACATACTTAGTACAGCCACGTTTGTAAGCATCGGGCAACTTAAAGTAGATATCGCCATCGGTCTCTTCGGCTAGTGCCACATCTGCTTCATCACAGATCAGCATCGACAGCGCAGGCTTCTGCCCTTCGGCTTTAGCATGATGCGCAAGTTTAGGTGGTTGCACCTCAGCAATCACCGCTATGCCATTATTTAAGTAGCTAAGCAGCTCATTTTTTAGGCTAGTGATCTCGCGAAACGGAATACTCAACCCCTCTTTTACCTGCTCGGTATCGAGTAGAACTAACTCATAGTTAGCGTTGTTGATATTTCTAAAGCGTTTTTCAATAGCCTCTTTGTCAACACTTATCTCCTCACTCGGTAGCATTAAGCTAGTCGAGGTGAACACCTTGGTTTGAGTGTTAGCAGCTTGCTCAGGCAACAGGCTATCACTTTGCTCGGTGACAACCGTTAAACGCAGTTGCTCGCCTTGCTCACTAGCAAAGTGCAAGCTGAGCCTGATCTTGTCGATACTCAAGTGAGCAATTTTTTCATCCACCGACGCATTGATCTCTTGTTTGTCTAGCTGCAGCTGCTGCTTAGCATCGTGAATTTGTACCACGGAGATCGACTCGCCTTTTTCGGCTTTGAGTTTATCGACCAAGTGATTCTTAGAGTTATCACGAGGGTTATCGATAAACATCGACTGGTTTAAGTCACCCCGTAAAAACGCATTGGTAAAGTCGCGGTTAAAGACCTTATATAAGCGCTCGCCATCTTGAGTCAGCTCACCGGTTTCAACATAGCCATCAATCTGCTTACGGAAACTATCGATCACAGTATGAACGTAGCTTGCCCCTTTAATCCGACCTTCCACTTTAAAAGAATAGACACCCGCTTCAATCAATGCTGGCAAGTCGAAAAATGCCGAATTATCTTTGATATTCAACGGGAAATTATGACCCGACCCTGTGGTTTCATACTCTTCACGACACGCTTGGCTGCAACGACCACGATTACCCGAGTTACCCGCGCTCGCAGAAGTTGAATAGCAAAGACCAGAAAACGCCACGCACAGCGAACCATGCACAAACACTTCTAGTAAGGTGTCATGCTCTTGGCCTACTTTGGCAAGCGCGGTGATCTCGCGAAGATTAAGCTCACGAGATAAGTTCACCCGACTCACGCCGAGGCCTTTTAAGAAAGGAATCTGCCCCGCATTATGGGTCGTCAGCTGAGTCGATGCATGAATATCGAGAGTCGGAAAGTACTTACGCAACACGTACAGTAAACCCATATCTTGCACAATCACGCCATCTAAGGTGGTGTTAACCAACTTATTCAATAACTTAAATAAGGTTTTAAACTCTTGCTCTAAGATGACAATATTGAGGGTTAAGAAAATTTGGCAATCATATTGATGGGCAAGCCTGATGATCCCCACAAGTTGATCGAATGAAATATTAGCGGCGCGATTACGGGCGTTAAACGTGTCTAAGCCGCAATACACAGCATCAGCACCTGCAATAATGGCGGCTTTTATGGCTTCAACATCACCACCAGGGGCTAATAATTCAATCTTGGGTTTCATCACTTTAACGGGTCTCTGTTAACGGTAAAGGGAGAATGGTACCCGTATATTTTGCCTATTAATATGGTTAATATCTCTCAATATAAGATTGAGCATTAGCAAACAGTTAAGTAACTCGCCAAGGAATAGTTTTTAAAAATGAATAAAAATAATGACTTACCTATCATCTATTCCCTAAGAAATTGCCCCTTTGCCATGCGAGCTCGAATCGCAATTTATAAATCTCAGCAGCCTGTATTGCTACGGGACCTAGTATTAAGTGATAAACCTGCTGAAATGTTGACCGCATCGCCCAAAGGTACGGTCCCCGTGTTGATCACGCCAAAAGGCACTGTAATAGAAGAGAGCTTTGAAATAATGTTGTGGGCGCTTAGCATGAGCGATCCAGACGATCTGCTGTTCACCGGCGATGAAAAGATGCTCGATAAGATGCTAGCCTTAATCTATCTATTTGATAGTCAGTTCAAGCGCTGCTTAGAAAATTACAAATGCGCTAAACGTTACAGCGAAACCAATATCATCGAATGCCGTGAAGCCTGTGAAGTCTATATCGCGCAGTTGGAGCGATTATTAACCGAGCATAAATACCTGATGGCCGACAGAGAGAGCCTTGCCGATATCGCCTTGCTGCCTTTTATCCGCCAATTTGCCCGCGTCGAGCGCCAGTGGTATCTGCACTCCCCTTATCCTCATGTTCGCCAGTGGCTCAACAGCTACCTGCAAAGCAAAATGTTCAGTAAAGTGATGGCCAAACATGAGTTGTGGCTACAAAATCGTACCGATCTACTATTCGGTGCTTGAGATAGAATAGTAAAAAGACTCACCCATAGGCTCCCCATCTATTAACTCAAATTAAGCTTGGCAAGCCATCTTAATTTCTTGAGCATAAGGCCAGTTTTGCCTACAATAGCGCACGTTTATTCATTAACAGACAACGATTATGAACGACACTATATCGCAACCAGCCTTACCGGATCGCCTTTCCGTTAATCCCCGTAGCCCACATTATGTGGCTGAAATATTCGAGCATGACATCGGCATTCGCCTTAATGGCAAAGAGCGTTTTGATGTAGAAGAGTATTGCATCAGCGAAGGCTGGGTAAAAATCCCAACAAAATCGTTAGACCGTCGTGGGCAACCACTGTTGATGACTCGAAAAGGCACAGTTGAAGCCTTTTATCGTTAATAGAATTTAGCGCCAACGCAAAAGCCAGCAGTCATTAACCGCTGGCTTTTTCATTTTATCACTATGGGCTTTATCCTCATCAGTATAGTGATCATCAAGCAAGCCTCCTATATCCATTAAAATTGAATGCTTTAGTACAGACAAACCTCAAAATATCAATATATTATTGTCGGCCACAGATAAGTTATCGATATCTACTTTAGTCCATATCTTTAAACGAATGTCTTTGCTACATTTAATAGTGAATCTGTATTGTTGTGAATTTGTAAAATCCGAGTTTAAGTAACAGTCTCATGGTTTCCAGGAGGAAGTTATGGTGAGATCGCTCATAACTTTAATCATATTTAGCCTACTGCCAATATTTTCTGTTAACGGAGAAGAACTGAAGTTTGCTGTTGTTCCCAAATTTTACAGCGTTTTTTTTGATCAAAGCGGAATCGGCTGTAAAGACGCAGCCGCCCAAATAAAAGGGGTAGAGTGTATCTATCGTGGACCTGACATTGCCAATGTAAGAGTACAAGATCAATTGATAAACCAACTGATCGATGAAGGGATAGACGGGATCGCTGTCGCCATAACCCAATCCAAATTTCTCGTTGAAAATAGCCTAAAAAGAGCCAAAGAAGCTGGGATCCCGATTATTACCTATGACTCTGATTTCGATGGCGACATCCAAGGAAAAGCAGCAGATTTTCGAGCGGCCTATATTGGCACAAACAATTTTGAACTCGGTAAATCATTAGGTGAACAGCTTAAAAAACTCCGGCCCAATGGCGGAACCCTCATCATGCAAACTGGGCGACCCGATTCTCCAAATTTAAATTTAAGATTGATGGGAGTGCGGTCCGCGCTATCAGGAAAAATATATGACACGCCGCCAGGAGACTTACTCAACAACGAGCAGGGTTGGACTGAAGTTAGGGAACCGTTTTTAAATTTCGACCAACTGGATCGAGCGGTGAAACAGATGGAGTCGGTGATGAAAGGCAAGCCTGTAAAAGCAGACTCCTTTATTGCCGTCGGTGGCTGGCCACAAAATAATGAAACCCTCTACCGTGAAATGATCGCACCGTATAAAGCAAAAGTTGATAACAAGGAAGTGATCATCATTATTACCGATGCATCTCCTTCACAATTAACCATGTTGAAAGATAACCTTGCTCACATCAATGTTGGTCAAAACCCTTATGAAATGGGCAGACAAGCAATTTTGACTCTGCATAAAATTGTGACTAAACAAGAATATGACGACATAATCTACACCCCTATGAAATTTTGTACTCCTGACAACTATGACTCCTGTGCCAAGATTGCCACGCCAGAACCCGCTGGGGATTAGCGATACAAGGCCCAATGGCGGCCATAACGTTGGTTAAACCTAAAACAACTCATCAGCAGGGCTGTCATCCCATCAACCCAACCAACAATCATCAGCACTAACATCCAGTAAAATACTCAGTACAAACGGCCTCTTACATAATGCCTTAAATAGAACTAGTGTAAGCCGAACACGCCAAACAACAAGCCGAACCAAATAGTGAGGGGTTGGTTTTTGGTTTGTACTTTCGGGTCGATCCCTGCAAGCGCTTCCAACCCTTGAGCAGCATGACATTGCGGGCAGATCGCCACATTAAGACCTATGCTCTCTCGGCACTGAGAACATTGCATGTCGATATACTGCGAAAAAGAGGCGTGATTGTTGGGCATTGCAAACTCCATTGTCATACGCAAGTAAAACGATAATCAAAAACGGCTCAAAATCTTTAACCGTCACTTTGACTAAATACTAAACATACATTATGCGTACAAGTGTGCGCTGAAATATAGGTGTACAGTTCACAAAACGAAAATAAAGCTGCGCAAAAAAGACACAAGCATGAAGCGAAAGATGGGGGAAGCGAGACACGCCATCACGACGCTAATTGGAGGTTGCTTTATCATTGTTCTGCATAGAAAATAACGCCTAAATGAATTACATCAAATCGCATAGGAGCGCCAACGGAATGATGACAAAATGGGCAATACGTTTTTTACAGATGGCCGAGCTCGTAGCATCTTGGAGTAAAGATCCCTCCACCCAAGTGGGCGCAGTGATCACCGAAAACAATCGCATCGTCTCACTCGGTTTTAACGGCTACCCTCACGGCATCTCAGATAGTGCCGAAACCGACAACCGTGAGATGAAGCTGCTTAAAACCCTGCACGCCGAAGAAAATGCTATTCTTCATGCTAAGCGCGACCTCAGCAGCTGTGAGATCTGGGTGACCCACTTCCCCTGCCCGAACTGCGCCGCCAAAATCATCCAAACAGGTTTACGTGCCGTACACAGCCCACAACCTAGTGAAGACTTCCTGTCACGCTGGGGCGATAAGATTAAGGTCAGCCAAGAGATGTTTGAGCAAGCTGGCGTTCAAGTCGATTGGATGCTGGTGGATTAACTAGACAACATTATGCAGTGAGGCAGAGTGAACCGATCAGGCGTTTGCACAGGTTCACTTTAGTTGCGAAGCCAGGGACAACATACAAGGAAGTTTCATGACGTTAAGTATTCTATACCCATTAATCATTGCACTAGTCGCTATCTTTCTTCTCCGATTGCTTACGCTATTAATCAAGCCTTCAAGGGATGCCAGCTACCACTATCGCAAACAAAAAGTGCTATTCACCGCAGCAGAACGCTCCTTCCTTGGCATACTCGACCAAGCCGTAGGTGACCAATATCGAATACTTGGCAAGGTTCGCATCGCCGATGTGCTTACGCCCGAAAAGGGCATGACCCGCAAACATTGGCAAATTGCCTTCAACAAAATCAGCAGCAAACACTTCGACTACGTACTATGCGACAAACAAACACTAGCCGTGGTTGCAGCCATAGAACTCGATGACAAGAGCCACAAGCAGACCAAAACACAACAACGCGACCAACTGGTCGAAGACGCCTGCCAAACCGCCGATCTTCCTCTCCTTCGATTCGACGCTAAACGCAGTTATCACATTGAAACGGTTCGCACTGTCATTCAATCCCAAATTAAGATAATAAGTACACAACCAGAAGTAGAAACGATCCCATTTATAACAGCTAGCCGAGAAAGTTAGTATTCATCAATAGATTCTTTTCAAGTAACTTACTCTAGCCGCACCATATCACAAGCCAAAATCAAATGACGTCCCTCTCCACGATAATTGCGTCGCTGACGATGATAAGACAATGAAGTTTGGGATTTTCACCGCGGAGTTGACTCCGGTCAAACTCCTTATTTCGAGCTATGTGAAAATTTCGAACTGAGGCGGTATTATTAAGTCTAATCAGCATAATGGCGTTACTGCCGATAATAAGACAAGGCGAATCGAAGGCTTTAGCCCGGAGTTGACTGGTGTCAATGAGGACTAGAGCCGAGGTTCAACGAAGTATTATCGAGGTTAAGTAGCCATTACTCAGATAAAGCAAAAAGGCCATGTTGATGTGCAACCGCATTAGCCACTGCTATTAGTCTCGCCTTTATCCCCTGCTCGATACCAACGCCGTCCTCAAGCAGATCATCGACTGCAATAAAAGCCCTGGTCGTTAGCTTGTCGCTGTCATACTGGTAGGCATAACCCGATTCGACGACCCAGCTATTTCCAAGAGCGGTCGCAGCCCTTTCTTCACTCTCTTCCAGTATGCCCGCCTGTGTTCCCGCTGGTGCGCTCGTCAGATGCTCGGCTTTCTCTGCTAGCGATCGAACCAAGGTAAAATCGAAAGACAAGATGAAGTCTTCATTACTGTACCAGTCCGCCTTTAGCGCCTGAAAGTTGATCCACATCTCCAGCTGAGTCAACAAAGGGTTAAGCGAACTCGAAAATTGGCCATCGGCCGCTACCGTAATGGGAAATCCTTGCTGCATATCTATGTTTTCCTCTGCCTTTTATTTTGCCTTTGCTGTTAGCGCTGATTTTGCTTTTCCATAGGCGGTTAGCCTTGGGTCACACTGGCGATAAACTTAGATTTTGCTGGCTAACCACCCCAGATGCAACCACAACCAATTAATAGCACCCAACAAAAAAGCAACCAGATGGTCGCTTTCTTAATACTTTAGATAACTAGCCAAACCAACATAATTGCGTCTCTGGCGAGAAACCCAAGCAGCGTAATGACGTTACTGCCGATAGTAAGACAAAAAAGCCGCTGCTTTTCGCCACGGAGTTGACTGCTGTCTATGAGTAGTGAAAAGTAGCGGCTGATGCCGTATTGCTGAGGTTAAGTAGCCATGACTTACTCGTAGTCGGAGGCGTAAGTCTCCTGATACGTATGCGAATAAAGCTCAAACAGATTTCCAAATGGGTCTTCTAGATACACCATCTTCGCCTGCTTGCTGTCATCTTCAGGGTGGTAGCGCATGATGTCCATACGCACTTTACCGCCAAACGCTTCGGTGCGCGCGATTGCGCCTTCAAAGTCATCGGTTTGCAGACAAAAATGGAAGATACCAAGGCGCGAGAAATCGACTTCGTGACGCTCAGCGCGATCTTTCATCTCAAACAATTCAACGCCGATGCCATCGCTGGTAACTAGGTGGGCAATATTAAAGCCTTTGAAGCCTTCGCCAAATACCGCAATACACATTCTACCTATCGCAGTTTCACGCTCTTCAACCACTTTGGTGTTGTTCATAACAATCTTTAAACCAAGCGCTTTCGTGTAAAACTCAACCGCCGTGTCCATGTCGCCAACCATAATACCTACATGATTCATTTTCATCATTTTGCTCCACACACTTAAATTAGATAACTCATTTGTTTCGATGGGAACAGTATATGGAGCACGAATGATTACGTAAAATTATCAATAATTATGATTATAAGTACGATTTGTTATCAATAAAACCAAGGCAGTGCCAGTTAAATAACCGTGAGTCGCTTTTAGCATCGATATGTAATGTGTAACTGATTACCTTATGACGTTTGCGCCTGCGCGCTAATGATAGCTTGGTCCCAATAGGGCGGTGAGCCATAGTAGCCATCGATAAAATCAATAAAACACCTCACCTTATTCGGTAGTAGTTTTCTATTGGCATAAACCGCATATAAACCTAAGGACTCAGGGGCGAACTCAGGCAATATTTCCACAAGTTCACCACGACTAATGGCGTCGCTTGCGATAAAAGTAGGTTGTAGCACGATACCCGCGCCGGCAATCGCCGCCCCCACTAGCACATCTCCATTATTACAATGAAATTGACCACTAGATTCACTATTTTTCACCCTGAGCCACTGGGATACCTCGTCCTTGCCCTCCATTTCCATGTAGCTGTAATGCAAGTAGCGGTGATGCTTTAAATCTTCAGGTTGGCGCGGAATGCCATGTTTTTTGAGGTATGCAGGCGCGGCGCATAACATTAACCGAATGGGCGCTACGGGTTTGGCAATAAGTGACGAGCTTTTAAGCCGCCCAATGCGCAGCGCAATATCGAAACCTTCATCGACAATATCGACTTTGCGATCGTTAAGCTGCAAATCGACATTAACTTGCGGGTACTGCAATTGGAACTCAGCAAGCAACTTGCTTAGATGTTTTAACGCGAATGATACCGGCGCACTTATCCTCAGGGTACCTTTGGGATTTTGTTGTAGGCCGCCTAATTGTGAGTCCATCTCATCGATACTTAATAGGATCTGCTGCGCATGCTGAAAGTAATGTGTACCTGCTTCGGTCAGGCTCACTTTACGTGTGGTACGATGCAGCAGTCGCACATCGAGGCGCTCTTCTAATTTAGACACGTATTTGCTCACCAGTTGCGGTGATAGCTGCATTGCGGTCGCAGCATTGCTGAAACTGCCTTCGGTCACGACCGAGACAAAGGCGCGCATGGCGTCGATTCTATCCATTACTTTAGTCCCTTTACTTAGCCCCTTTACTTAGCCTCATCGCTTAGCTAATTACAAACAATATGTTGATAATCATTCTTCAAAAGCCATATTACTCCCGCGTTATGTTGATAGTAAAGTGTGTTCATCCCGAGACGGGAACCGAATCAACTCAATTTAATGAAGGACACAAGTATGAACAGATCACTATTGAACACATTATTTGAAACGAATGCTGGGCTTGCAGGCTTGATACTCAGAGCACCCATTGGCCTAATTCTCGCCGCTCACGGCGCGCAGAAACTGTTTGCCTGGTTTGGTGGTTATGGCTTAGAAGGCACGGGGCAATGGATGGCGAGTATTGGCATGACGCCAGGTTATTTAATGGCGTTACTGGCTGGCAGCGCTGAGTTCTTTGGTGGTTTAGCCTTGGTGTTAGGCCTAGTGACTCGCCCTGCGGCAGCGGTGGCAGCCTTTACTATGCTAGTAGCGATATTCACTGTGCATATTAGCAATGGTCTATTTATGTCAAACAACGGCTATGAATATGCACTAACACTCTTGGTCGCACTCCTTGCTATAGTCGTACAAGGTGCTGGTTCGCTAAGCCTTGATAAACTTATCGCCAACAAACTGAACCGCTAGACCATCTAGCGCATCTAAAACACAAGCCCCAATCGCGGCTTAGGCCGCGGCGAAATTGATATCTGAGGGACTGCGGTGATATTGCATGGAGACAGTATGAATAACCTAAACATCGCTTTTATTTCCCACGGTGGTGGCCCAATGCCGTTACTTGATGACCCTGCTCACGCTGATTTAGTGGTTTATCTTAAATCACTTGCTCGCAAACTAGCACGCCCCAGCGCCATTTTAGTGATTAGCGCCCACTGGGAGGAGTCGGTGGCGACAATCACCGCCAGCCCTAACCCAAAAATGCTCTACGATTATTCAGGTTTTCCGGCCGACAGCTATCAGTTGCAATACCCAAGCCCGGGAGAGCCAATACTCGCTGAAAAAATACAAAAAGCGTTACAAAGTGCCGATATTACCGCGAAATTAGATTATCAGCGCGGCTATGATCACGGCATGTTTGTACCATTAATCTTGATGTATCCCGAGGCCGATATTCCAGTAATCCAACTGTCACTGGTCAACACCCTCGATGCAGCGCAGCATCTGAACATAGGCAAAGCATTACAGGCCCTAGATCACGATAATTTATTAGTGATAGGTTCTGGGTTTTCATTTCATAATATGCGAGAGTTTTTTGCGCCGAACACCGAGGATCGCCAGGTTAAAAACCACCAGTTTGAACACTGGCTGCAGACAACTTTGAGCGATAAGCAGCTCACCGAAGCGGCACGAACCCAAGCAATGGTAGATTGGATCAGCGCCCCTCATGCCCGCTATTGTCAGCCTCGTGAAGAGCACTTGCTGCCACTTCACGTGTGCTACGGTTTAGCTGGTCGTGCCAGCGATGAGCATCAAAACGTCACCATTTTTAACAAACAATCCAGCTCGTTTGTGTGGCACAGCCAAGCAGAAAGTTCACCCAGCTAGCTATTGTTAAACAGAGGCTTTGCTCATCAATGAAAGCTTGATGCATAAATGTGCGACACGCTTTCCAGCCACCAACAAAAAAGCGAACCCTAAGGTTCGCTTTTTAATCTCTAAAGCACATATACCCTATCAGACTAGAAGTCCCAATCCAGAGAAAAACGATTACCCGCAGGTAAAATCGGCTCCACAGTCTTTTTATACTTAGCTTTCACACGCCCCTTACTTTGACCAATCGACTTTAATTGATTAAATCCGGGCGTTGCATCAGCAATGTAATTATCTTGATAGTAATGCCGAGAAAGCGCCCCCAGACTATAGGCTGCTGCTGGCGCCATGTCGGTATAAAGCAAGCGAGTAAAACTAGCAACAAAAGTATCGGCTTGGCTTTTAGACAAGTGCTTGAAGGTCTTTATTTGTAACTTAGCCATCAAGATTAAATACTGGGCTTCATCTTTCGAATCGGCTTGAAAATGATGATGCTCTAAAATAGTTAACGCCGCCTTTGGATTGGCGGTTTTTAACGCACTTGTCGCTTGCTTAAGGTATTGTTCATCAAGTGATTCACGAGGAGTTGTGTTACTGTCCGCCAATATTTGAGTCATCACAACAGTAAAATCATTCTGTGCTACCGCAGCACAAATATCTATCCACTGTAATGTCGACATGTGATATTGGTAAGCGCTATCAAATGCCGTATTTGGCGTATCATCAGCCTTTAATGGCAACACCCGGCAACCAAACTGCAAAGCCAGCTCAATTTCTTTTATCACCTCACTCGAACCAGTGTAATTAACTCGAGCATCACCCATTGAGTTTTTTGTACAGAGTACCAAAAACAGTTCCGCTTCATTTAAGCCTTTAGGAATACGGGCCGCATAATGTTCGCCACCCGCAATTTTTTCCTGATCAAACCATACTTGATGACCACAATTTTCTAAACTTGCCTTGAGTGACAAGGCAAGCGCACGATCTTTTGAGCTGTAACTAAGAAACAAGTTCTTCATTGCGTTCCTGCTTATGCAGCTTGAGTTGATGACGGATATTCTTAATTGCCTCTTCAGCTTTATTCGTTGAGATCTCGCTATCTAAAGCCGCATTATCTTTATCCATGGATTTGATTTGAGTTTCAATATCATCTAACTCTTCTTCACGTTCCTCTTCATCCATGTCGGTGTCTTCAAGTATGCTTTTCTTTCTCGCTTCCAGCGCCTTCAAAATAGAATGGTTGCTCACTCTCTCTTTCTCTTCGTTATCTTTCGCAGCTTCTACAATACTTCGTAAACTATCTTGAGTAAGAATAGTTAATCGAATCTTATCGCCGCTACTCACAACGAGATTAACGTCAATTGCTGAAATCGTCTTTTTACCAATACCAGTTTGACGCTCTACATCGTCCTTATTAACTGTGGTCACATCTTTATAGAAAAAGCTTTTTGACGATTTACCGCTCAATTCTTTGTTAATAAAGTCATAAAAACCGGTAAACAAATCAATTTTGTCTGCGGTTAAGAAAATAAATTGGATATATTGAACGGCAAAAACCAATGATCCATTTTTATCTCCCCAGAAACTAAATTCATTTTCACCACGTAGCTTAGTTAATGCTGGAGCACGCCTTTCATCAGACTGAATCAATGCCCAATCACTTAATACAATGGCTTCGTGATTAGAGTAAATAACATCTTCTTTTTCTAAACCACAGCTATGAAGCGCTTGTTTTTCGATCTCATTTTCAATAATACTTTGAATGGTAGCATTAACAGATTCACCACTATAGAGGTTACGATTCTTTCTTAGCGGTACACTCTTCCATAATTGAGCGCGATGGGCTTTTACCTTGTCAATTAACAGACAATACTCGGGTAAAAGTGCATTAAGTATCGTTAAGTTTCCTGTTTCCAAAAGCTGCAATGTTTTTTGACTTCTGTTTTTCATGAAAAAGATCAAACACAATAACAACGGCAGACCTGCTGCCCCAGCACAAATAATCATAACAACATCGAGCTTAAGAGGCCTGAATCCAGAAACATAATCACCCGCTAACTGATTAAACAAGTCTGGTGCATTAGCCTCAGTGCATAAAACGGCACCAACGCCAGCAACAACTAAGGTTAAAAACAGCATCACTAAGCTAATAATCTTATTAAAGCCACGCTTTTTCTTGTGAACTTCCAGCGCTTCTTGTGCTGTCTCAATTTTGTGATTAAGCACCTTTTCTGCCGAACGAGCCGCTTTCACCTCTCTTTTCATCGCAGTGGTCAGTTCTCGCGGAATAGGACGATTAAAAAAGTCCCATATCTCTTTTTGTTTGGCATCGTTATCAAAGTTCAGCTTTTGCGACTCCAGTTCCCGAGCTGGCACTAAAAAACTTTTGCTTTCATTGCTACCGATAAAATTTCTTAAATGAGGGTAATGGTTAATTGTTGGCTGCTTTTCAATATGCAGTTCAACCTGAGTCAATGCTTTTGATAGAGCGGCAAATAAGTCAGAGACTTCGGCCGAGTTAACATGCGAATCAATCCGTGTACCATCGTTTTGCCATAATGAGACTTGCTCATTAGCGTTTTTAATCAGCAATTGCTGCTCAGCCACTTTCTCTATGAAGCCATTTTCAAATGAGAAGTTAAAATTAAATCGCTTTAAACTTTGCCCTGAGTCCGACCAAAGTGTTGGGTTTTCACCTTCACTCCAGGTTAACCAATTACCACTACTTAGTTGGCAGAGGGAATTTAACGGCTTTTTTTGCCCTTTTAACTGCACAACTTGATCGCCAGAAAAACGGAAAATGCTGATACCTTCTGGCTCACTGATGGCTAGCTGCTTTTGGTTAGCGAAGAATTGTATTGAGTCAAAATTGTCAATTTTCGCTTCAATCGTTGAATAGCAGACGCTCAATCTAGGATTCCAAAAACGTAAGCTGCCATCTTTACTTGCCGTGACTATATTGCCATCAGTAAGCTCAAACACACCGATAATCACATCGTCATGCTCATCAAGGCTAGCAATATGTTCACCATAGAATTTAAACACCTGCACGGTGTGATCTAAGCTAACTGTAATAAAGTGGCCGCTATTAGCTTTATGCTGCAGAGGAATAACTGCAGTCACCTTGTCTTGGTGTATATCAATAGTCTGATGAATATCTTCATCTTCACATATCAAATCAAATTCATGGCTATTGTGCCACTCAACTTGGTAATCGTTACTTACCGCTAACTTGAATCGTGTTTTTTCGACTTCTGCTAAAGTTTTGGTGGGGTAACGCCCTAATACTGGTGAACTCATTATCTCTATTCCCTGCTACTTCAGATATTCTATTGTTTTTGCTTTAAATCATTATTCATCTCTGAACTTGTCCAAGAGACATGTTCAAACATGGCCTCCCTCGCGAGATCTAATAACATTAGTTTTTTTGACGGCGTTAACTGACCTTCCAGTAACACCAGCGCTCGGCAGTATAGATCCTCAAGGCTTTCATAGCCTTTTGCGGTCATCTCATAACCTGCAAGCTCACTCCACAACATAATCAAACCAGCCATCATTAAGCTGTATTGAAGTATCAACATCAGCCATTCGTTAACTTGAGTGAATACGGTTAATTGCATTGTTAACTGCAGCAACATCAACACCAGCAATACAATGCCAATACCAATAGAGCCGTAAAAAAAACCTCGAGCATATCGGTTTGCCATACTGGCGGCATACCGAGGACGTTTATAAATAAGCTCTTTAAATGAGTTCGAACTTAACTGGAGTCTTGAATTTAAAAAGCCAAGTTGATCTCGCAGCCACTTTTGTTCGATATCTTGTCGCTGAAATGGAGTTGGATGACGCCACCAGTCCAGCTCAGCGACACTAATGGCATGGTTAAGTAAAGGTAAATGTAATCTAAAACGACGCGGAATAAGCGTTGTAGATGAGGGGTCAATATCGGCCATATTCAAAAAACCACGAATACGCATTGCCTCAGCTACACCTCGTGCAAGTTGATAATTCCATTTCATGTCTTTCTTGGCCGTCTGCTTGATGACCCACCAACAGCTTAAAATCACCAAAAAAATCAATGCAAATATGCCCAAACCAATTTCAGAGTTAACCCAGTTTCCAGCAATTTCATATAAGCCATACCCTGGTATAGCCAATAAAAAGAACATTAATACAAATTTTCGATATTCAGCTTGAGACGCTAATGCAAGCGCGTCGGCAGTTTTAAAAATAGGAGCCGTGTCTTTTAAGCCAATACCCTCGTCTATTATTTGCTTTGCACTGTGTTGACGCGCCTTGGCATTATGCACCGTCAACTCAGCCACTAACTTAACAAACTCTTTAGATAAGAAATCTTTTAAGTAATTATCATTTTGCTCATTTTTACGCAGACTTGAATACAACTTACCAACCGATACGCCAGTATTACCTTGGGTATGCTCAATAAATTCAAATACTGGAGCTGCATTAAACGATTCATTTTGTGTCAACCGAGAAACACAGATGTGATGCACTAAACCTGAGGTTTGACCATCAAAGTCAGAGGTAGGTTGTAATGCGGGATTTTCGGTTCCTGGCGGCCAAGTCACTTCGGCCCCAAGTTTATACATCACAATATCAGCGGTACCACCAACACCCTGTGAGGGTTTACCATCCCATAGCGACAGTAATACATTGCTGTATTTGGAGATAAAAAGGCCTTGATTAAGATATAAGCTGTTGCGTAACGGTCCATAAGATTGATCAACAATGGCAGTATTATAATCTTCATCACTCAAGCTATGACGCACTTCAATAAGTTGATTATTGTTTAACTCAAGCGCTGCGATAACGTTATTCAATTGCTCAACGGCATCGGGGGCATAACTCGCCCCTTTAAAGTCCGTTTGAAAATTAGCTAAGGGCATGGGTAAACAGCCAATAACTTTAAATGCACCAAGCTCAGCGGATTGTTGCATCTCTAACGCCACTTCAGCGGCGAGTAAATCAGCGCCAGCAGCCAAACCAGTCATTAGCCAAATGGGAGTATTAGGGCCAACTACCTCACGCCAATACAACAGCGCTTGGCGAACATCATCTTTATAAGGTGTTTGTTGTTCTGAATTGGTTGAATTATGTATGTCACGATGTCCAGTAACACCAATAATAAACGGTAGACAGTTTTCTAATACATCATTGTGAGGGGCGCCCATTAAATCTACTAATCCATTAAAAACGCAGTGTTAATATACTAACCAGAGCTAGAGAAAAGTGAAACCACATTTTAATAAACAGAATTGGCCAAATCAAAAAAGTGTGACTCAAAAAGGTAACTATCTATAATCGAAGTCGATATATAACCTCAAAATCAGCTCAGAAATTATCAGTAAAACTGAATTAAACTGACTCTTAATCTACTTGTTGCCAACTAATTATTAATTCTGTAATTGCGTACTGATCATAGCTTGATTCGGTAATTTCCCCCTATTTAGAAATATGCGATAACTTCTACAAGTTCCACAATCCCGCCAAATAAAAAACGCACCACTAAGGGTGCGTTTTATCATAATTGCGTCACTGACGCAGCATTATCGAGGCTAAGTAACCATTTTACTTATAGTCGTCAATCGGTGCGCAAGAACACATTAGATTACGGTCGCCATAAACATCATCGATACGGTTAACCGTTGGCCAGAACTTGTTAGCCTTAACCGCTGCACTTGGGAACACCGCCAATTCACGGCTGTATGGACGTGAGTCGAACTCAGGGTCCATGATGTCAGCCATGGTGTGTGGCGCGTTGTGCAGTGGGTTGTTATCCACTGGCCACTCGCCTGCTTCTACTCGGGCGATTTCGCCACGAATGGAGATCATCGCATCGATGAATCTGTCTAGCTCAACTTTAGACTCAGATTCGGTTGGCTCAATCATTAAGGTCCCAGCAACAGGGAAACTCATGGTTGGCGCGTGGAACCCATAGTCGTTTAGACGCTTAGCGATATCCATTTCGGTTACGCCAGACGCTTCTTTAAGCGGACGCAGATCGATAATACATTCGTGAGCAACGCGGTCATTACGGCCAGTGTAAAGCACTGGATAATGAGCAGATAGCTTCTTCATCATGTAGTTGGCGTTAAGCAGTGCCACTTGGGTAGATTGTCTTAAGCCTTGGAAACCCAATAACTTAATGTACATCCAAGTGATAGGCAAAATGCTCGCGCTACCGTATGGTGCAGCCGATACAGCGCCGTTGTTGTCTGATTCACGACCATGTTTAACCACGGCGTGACCTGCAACAAATGGCGCAAGGTGAGCTTTAACACCAATAGGGCCCATACCTGGTCCACCGCCGCCATGTGGAATCGCGAAGGTTTTATGCAGGTTAAGGTGAGACACGTCGGCACCGATGAAGCCAGGAGAGGTTAAGCCCACCTGCGCGTTCATGTTGGCACCATCGAGGTAAACCTGACCACCATGGCTATGGATGATTTCGCAGATCTCGCCGATGGTTTCTTCATACACACCGTGAGTCGATGGGTAAGTGACCATGATGCATGAAAGATTTTCGGCCACTTCGGCTGCTTTAATCTTGAGATCTTCCAGATCGACGTTACCCGCTTTGTCACATGCGGTAACCACGACTTTCATCCCCGCAAGTTGTGCTGACGCAGGGTTAGTACCATGAGCAGATTGTGGGATTAGACAGATGTTTCTGTGCGCATCGCCACGTGATTCATGGTACTTCTTAATGGCTAATAGGCCCGCGTATTCACCCTGTGCACCAGAGTTTGGCTGGATGCAAACCGCATCATAACCTGTGATATCAATAAGCCATCTTGATAACTCTTCGATAAGCTCAGCATAACCTTGGGCCTGATCTTGTGGGCAGAATGGGTGCATGTTACCAAACTCTGGCCAGCTAACAGGCATCATCTCTGTCGCCGCGTTTAGCTTCATGGTGCATGAGCCTAGCGAGATCATTGAGTGGTTTAGGGCTAAATCTTTGTTTTCGAGACGCTTGATGTAACGCATCATCTCGGTTTCGCTTTGATAGCGATTAAATGTTGGGTGAGTCAAGATAGCATCGGTACGCACAAGCTCAGCAGGAATTGAACTACTGCCATTAGCCACAATGCTGGCATCGATTGCAGCTACGTCTAAGCCATGACCTTCACCTAAAATGACATCAAATAGCTGAGTAATATCGGCGCGAGTCGTTGGCTCAGAGATGCTTACCCCTAAGATACCATCGCTATCAACACGTAGATTAATACCCGCAGCAGCTGAGCGTGCAACAACGGCAGCACTATCGGCAAGCTTAAATGAAACGGTATCGAACCAAGTCTTGTTGACCAGTTCTACGCCCTTAGCGCTTAGGCCTGCGCCCAAGATATCGGCAAGGCGGTTAATACGCTGAGCAATGGTTTTAAGCCCTTGTGGGCCATGGAATACGGCGTAGAAAGACGCCATATTGGCCAATAACACCTGTGCAGTACAGATGTTTGAGTTAGCTTTTTCGCGGCGGATATGTTGCTCACGAGTTTGCATTGCCATACGCAGTGCGCGATTACCGCGAGCATCTTGTGAGACACCGATAATACGACCCGGAAGTGAACGCTTGTGCTCATCACGAGAGACGAAAAATGCCGCGTGTGGGCCACCAAAGCCCATGGGTACGCCAAAACGCTGCGCGCTACCAAAAACAACATCTGCGCCCATGGCACCTGGTGATTTAAGCATAACCAGTGACATGATATCGGCTGCTACGGTAACGACCGCTTTTTTCTCTTTTAGCGCAGCAAATAGCTCAGTGAAATCACGAATTTCACCATGACGGTTGCTGTACTGGAACATGGCGCCAAATAGCTCGTAGTTAACG
Source organism: Shewanella psychrotolerans (assembly GCF_019457595.1). Taxonomy (NCBI): domain Bacteria; kingdom Pseudomonadati; phylum Pseudomonadota; class Gammaproteobacteria; order Alteromonadales; family Shewanellaceae; genus Shewanella; species Shewanella psychrotolerans. The sequence continues at coordinate 3,479,648 of NZ_CP080419.1, forward strand.
GCCTCTTCTGCTGGGCCAGTCACAACCTCAAAACCAAAACACTCGGCGCGGGTTTTGACCACGTCGACAGTTTGTGGGAATACGTCATCGGCAACGAAGAAGATATTGGCTTTTTTAGCCTTAGATACACGCTTAGCTAATGCCATAGCTTCGGCTGCTGCGGTCGCTTCATCGAGTAATGATGCTGAGGCTAAATCAAGACCAGTTAGATCCATCGATACCTGTTGGAAGTTTAGAATCGCTTCTAGACGACCTTGGGCGATTTCTGGCTGATATGGAGTGTAGGCAGTGTACCAACCGGGGTTTTCAAGCACGTTACGTTGGATAACACTTGGCACTAACGTGCCGTGGTAACCCATACCTATGTAGCTTTTAAACACCTTGTTTTTATCGGCAATAGCGCGAATAGCGGCCATACCTTCGGCTTCGCCACATGCACTACCAACGGCAAGGTCGCGGCCTAGACGAATCGACTCAGGTACGATCTGTTGTGTTAAATCTTCTAAAGATTCTGCACCAACGAAGTTCAGCATCTCTTGCTGCTCAGCGCTGTCCGGGCCAACGTGACGACGGATAAATAGTTCGTGCTGCTCTAACTGAGTGAGTGTTTCTTTGGTCATGTTAAACCTAGTTCCATATTTGCCAGCATCCTACCTGTAGGGAGGGGTTACCGGTCTCGTTTTAATGTTGGGCTGTATAACGAACAAAGCCCCATGTCACATTGTCACGGGGCTTTGTTGATATCGACGTTTACTCTTCGTCGATAACTTCTTGATAACCTTCGGCATCAAGCAAGCTGTCTATTTCTGATTCATCAGAAGGCATTAAGCGGAAGAACCAACCGTCACCATATGCATCGCTGTTAACTAGCTCTGGAGAATCTTCTAGTGATTCGTTTACTGCGATCACTTCACCAGAGATAGGTGCATAGATGTCAGATGCCGCTTTAACAGATTCTGCAACGGCGCAGTCATCGCCAGCGCTAACCGTATCGCCAACTTCTGGTAGCTCAACGAATACCATATCACCGAGTAGTTCTTGGGCATGTTCGCTGATACCAACAGTGTATGAACCGTCAGACTCCTTGCGGATCCATTCGTGTGAAGAAGCGTATTTGAGTTCAGCTGGAATATTGCTCATTATTTTTGTTCCTTGTTCCGTAATGCTAAATTTACTAATCAGACAATGCGTTGATTGTTACTGTTAAGACATAGGTTCGGTTACTTGCTCATCGACGAGGTTAGCCCAAATTTATGGGCTATTTGTGGAGTTAACGCGCAATTGAGTGATCTCATTTGCGACTTTAACCACCAAACTAGCCTAATTGGCTATTGCCTCGTCAGCTTGTTAGAAAGCTTGTTTACCGTTGCGTACAAAGCTAGGTGCGATAACTTTAACAGGCACACGCTTTTTACGCATCTCTACTTCTGCGACTTCACCAACAGAATTAGGTACACGCGCCATTGCAATAGAATAGCCTAAGGTTGGCGAGAATGTACCACTGGTAATAGTGCCTTGCTGCTCAACGCCGTCAGCGTCGGTAAAGAACACTGCCATACCAGGACGGATAACCCCCTTCTCTTCCATCACCAAGCCCACAAGCTTATCTGTTCCAGCGGCCTTGATAGCGGTTAACGCTTCACGACCGATAAAGTCACGATCTTGTGGTTCCCACGCGATGGTCCAGCCCATGTTGGCCGCGAGCGGGTTAACGCTTTCGTCCATATCTAAACCATATAGGTTCATACCAGCTTCTAAACGAAGCGTGTCACGCGCACCTAAACCACATGGCTTAACGCCATTATCGAGTAGCGCTTGCCAAAGGGCGGCGGCTTCATCTTCAGGGACAATGATCTCGTAACCCGCTTCACCGGTATAACCCGTAGTGGCAATAAACAAGGAACCAGATTGCACACCAAAGAAAGGCTTCATTCCTTCTACTGCAGCATTTTGCTCGGCAGTAAATACCATTGCCGCTTTCGCTTTAGCATTCGGGCCTTGAACAGCGATCATCGCCAGCTCTGGGCGCTCGGTAATAGTGACATCGAAGCCTTTTACTTGCTCGGCAATCCAAGCCAAGTCTTTTTCACGCGTCGCTGAGTTGACGACCACACGGTAGTGAGTGTCAGTGAGATAATAGGTGATGAGGTCGTCGATCACGCCAGCATTGTGATCTAGCATGCCGCCATAAAGCGCCTTACCAGGTACTTTTAATTTGGCTACATCGTTGGCCAATAGCTTACGTAGAAATTCACAGGCCTCAGTACCAGTGACATCAACCACTGTCATGTGAGATACGTCAAACATACCTGCGTCTTGACGTACAGCGTGATGTTCTTCAATTTGAGAGCCATAGTTTAGCGGCATGTCCCAACCATGGAAGTCAACCATCTTGGCGTTAGATTCCAAGTGCTTATTAAAGAGTACAGTTTTATTAGCCATTATTATCTCTTCTTTATGCCCTTTTCGGGTCTTGCCTGGCAGCAACCACATAACGAAAACGTAAAGGTAATGACCTGACCGATAGGTTCGGCAACCAACTCATTTATCAATTTAGTCTTAGCTATGCGGCACCTAAGTGTGCTTTATAGACACACCTGAACGCAGGGTACGTTTGGCCAGGATGTGATCGCAAAGATGAATTTTTGCATCAATTGCGGTGAATAAGATGCATCGACCACGCTTAGTCTAAACATGGTCAATGGTATCAAAATGCGGCGAAATTATACCTTGCGTCACAGTTTTGTATACAAGAGAATTTTCTAATCCGAACGATTTTAGCATTACTTTTTCTCATGTTAAAAATGTAGTTTTTTTTACATAAAAAAGAGCTATCGAAATGAAAAACCCTCAAGCTTCTGTATTTAAATACAAAATTAATAAAATATGTGATTTTCTCAACCGCTATTTACACAGCGTCGGCAGACGAGATTTGTTCCCCATCGCTTGCTGCATAAACAGTGTTTTCACAGGAGAAAAGTTATCGACCAAGTTTAGGCCAATATCTCGCACCGCTTTCTTAATCGGATTACTGCCATCGAATAAGCGCTTAAAGCCTTCCATTGCGGCAATCATCTCTAACGCATCGGCTTTACGCCAACGCTCTAGTGGACGCAAATTAGCATAATCACCAATATCTTTACCTTTACGCTTAAGCTCTACGAGGGTTTCAATGGTGGCTGCGGCATCGAGGAAACCTAAGTTAACACCTTGGCCTGCTAACGGATGAATGGTATGAGCTGCGTCCCCAACTAACACTAAACGATGACGAGCAAAGTGGCGGGCATAACGCATGCGCAGCGGAAAGGCTTGCCGCTCACTGGCTAACTTACACATCCCTAGTTTACCGTCGAATGCGGCGGTGAGGCTACGCTCAAACTCAGTAATATCGCCATCTAATAGCGATTGCGCCTTGGTGGGGGGCACCGACCACACGATAGAGCAGAGATCGGGTTCAAACAGAGGCAAAAAAGCTAATGGACCCTCGCTAAGAAATACCTGCCTAGCAGTGTCATTGTGCGGTAACTCAGTGCGGATAGAAGCAACGATGGCATGATGACCATAATCCCAAAAGGTCATTGGGATCTTACACTGTTCACGCACCCAAGAATGAGCGCCATCGGCACCGATCACTAAAGCAGCAGCCAAGTTGTCGCCATTATCTAAAGTGAGCCAAGCTTCACGTTCGCCAAAGGCGATTTTATCGAGACGGCGATTCTCAAGGTGAGTAATTTCATTGAGTTCTGCTACGCGCGTCGCGAGTCCATAAGCGATGTTATCGTTCTCAACAATGCTACCTAAGGTCTGCTCGCTAATGCTGTGCGCATCGAAACCAATTTTGCCTAAGCCGTCTTTGTCCCATACCGCCATCTTTTGATAGGGTCCGATGCGAGACTCATCGACATAAGCCCAAGCGCCAAGATGGGTGAGTAAACGTTGGCTCGCCTTATTAATCGCACTGACGCGCAATCGAGCATCTCCGGATACCGCCTCGGTTTCGCCCGCATCGATAACCACTACTCGCAACTCTTCCATAGCGAGGCCTATGGCGGTTGCCAGTCCCACCATACCGCCGCCAACAATGGCTACATCATAGGTTTGTGTACTGAACATAGGATTATCCTTTATAAAATCGATGTCGTAGTTTGAGGTGACTTCCAGCCCATGGCTTTACGAGCGATAGGCGTTTTAAGTGGCGGACACCAAGAAAGCAGTCGAAGACCAAGGTTGCGTCCGGCGACCAGTGGCCAATATTGATTAGAGAAGCCACGCACTAAAAACTCGACGTTGTTAATGGTGGACTCTCTATCATCAGTGCGCTCGGCGAGATATTGGTGAGTCAGCTTAGCACCGCCAATGTCTTCATCATTAATTAACGCTGCACGCACTTGTTCGATTAAACACACTAAATCCCGCAGCCCTAGGTTAAAGCCTTGGCCAGCGATAGGATGCAGCGTCTGGGCAGCATTGCCTATAAATACGGTGCGTTGATAGATAGGCCTTTGCATATAAGAAAGTTTTAGAGGATAGGCGTGGCGCTCACCCACATCGATAAACTGCCCAGCCCTAAAACCAAAATCGCTTTGCAGTGTCGCTAAGAATTGCGTTTTAGAACCACTGAGCATCTGCTCGGCTTTTTCTGGCGACAAAGCCCACACTAGAGAGACTCGCGCCTGACCGTCGACATTAGCCATTGGCAATACGGCTAATGGCCCGGTGTCAGTAAAGCGCTCATATGCCCATTGCTCGTGAGGCTTATCGGTAGCGATATTGGCCACCACAGCGACTTGTTCAAAATCGACCTGCTCAAGGGGTAATTTAAAGTCGCGCCGCACAATAGAATTGAGTCCATCGGCGGCCACAACCAACTTAGCATTAAGCTGGCGACCATCATCTAATCGCAGTTGATTACTGTCGACGCCAGCCGTAATGCTAGCAACCTTAGCGGGACAATAAAGAGTCACCCGCTGTTTATCGAGTAAGGTAAATAGCGCCGCGCCCACTCGCTGTAACTCCACCACCTGTCCAAGATAAGGCAGATAAAAATCGCTAGCATTGAGGGTGGTCATGCCAAAATGACTGCGATCAGAAACATGAATATTTTCAATCGCAGTGCCTAGGTGCGCCAGCTTTGGCCAGATCCCCAAACGAGTGAGTTCGAAAATAGACCCTTGGGCGATGGCAATTGAACGCGCATCGAAACCAGGATGCTCAGCGCCGGGACGGTTGGCCTCAATTAACGCTATTTTCAGTGGCCGCTTAAGCTCTTCTGACAGCTTGGTTAACCCTAAAGCTAAGGTCGCGCCAGCCATTGCACCACCAACAATAGCGATGTCAAACTCACTTTGCTGTTGCGTATTCTGAGTCTGGGTATTCTGTGTTTGCGTAGTCTGCGTATTCTGTGTTTGCGTATTCTGTGTCTGCGATCGTGTCGAAGCGCTCATTCACTTTCTCTTTTTTAGCAGGCATTTAGCTATGCCCGCCCCTGTTTAGCTAGCGACTGCCTAACTCGTCACTCGCTTAATGAATTGTTGAATCTAGATCTTGATTGTCATTCTGCTCACGACCAAACTCGGCGTAACACAGCAACGCTGCCATGCGGGCAAACTCCATTAGCTCAATATAAGCCGCTTCAGATTCGTCATCATCCCCCACATCGAACTCAACCTGAGCGATTTCGGCGAGATCGTTAATCACTTCTTTGACATCCCGAGAAGCACGATTCAATTTCGGCTGCACAATAGCCAGACCGGTTAAGAAGCTCTGCACCCACAATGACAGCGCCTCAACACGCTTAGCGAGTGGCTCCTCCTCTTCTGGCGCCATTGGCGTAAAGCCAAAGTCTTCATCAGTAATGCGAGCCAAGGTATCTTGATAGAGTTCCTCAAGTAACTGAGTCAACGACGGTGGCGGCAATTGGCCATCGTTAATAAGTTCAAGCAGCGATTTTAACCATTCACTTTTCGCTTGCCCGACACCACCGCAGATCAGCCCAACTAATGAACCATGGACTTCTACAGGGTGCTGTGCAATTTCAGCGCTATTCAGCTCTGCCAATAAACTATCAATACTTAAAGAGGGAGGCGTTGCCATAACTTATTCCAATCATTATTTATCTGCACACATGCTAGCAGAAGTGCCCCGTTCGACCAAGACTAACAACCTAAGAGCGAGAGCAGATTAATAAGCATTAGCCATGAAGAAGAGAAGACCCAACAGAGTTATGTGGACGCTTTAGTCATCTTTAGCTGGATTTTTCCACGTTTTCTGCGGCTGTGATGCGAATATTGGTTATCTAAACAACATTTAATCTAACAAAGTGTTATTAGGGTCCAACGCTTGTTGCACTTTAAGATTCAGACCGATATAGTCCGCTCAACAACACGATAAAAGGATCTACATCGCAATGAGTAGCCATGCTATAGAAATTAGCTTAATGGGCCGTACCTACTCCATCGCTTGCCCGATTGGTCAAGAAGATGCTTTGCGCCATGTAGCAGCTAATCTGGAAAAACAGTTAAGCTCTCTTCGTGCCCGAACAAATAATCTAAGTCGGGAAGAGATCGCTATCATGGCAGCGTTAAATATTGGCTATGAGCTATTAGAAGAACAGCAAAAAAATCAAGATTATATAAAGCAGATGGATGACAAAATTGGTCTGCTGCAATCGACTTTAGAGAGCGCCCTAGTTGAGCGTTCATCTCAAGAAGATTAAAATCGCTAGCTAACGGCCTTTTACTTAATAGAAAATTAGCTAAGCTTTAATAGAGTTAACCGTGTTGAGGTTAATTCGATACTCAAAAAGAGTATCAATGAAACGTTTTTGCTCCCTGTGGTGTGCGTGAGTCGGTTATGTCCCTGTGCCGATATTTACAAACTCAGGGTGAATGTTTTAATGACATTGTGCAAGCTCGGCTCGAACCGAGAAGCCTTAGGATTTAATCATTTACCCGCCTTGAACCTACGGTTCAAGGGCTACACCGTTAACGGCATCTTGGGGAGCAATTCAAATTAAGAAACCATCGCCTTAATCAGCGGTGGTTTTTTTATAGCGGCAAATCCCCGCCTTGAAACATCTATGGATTCAAGGGCTACATCGTTAACGGCATCTTGGGGAGCAATTCAAATTAAGAAACCATCGCCTTAATCAGCGGTGGTTTTTTTATAGCGGCAAATCCCCGCCTTGAAACATCTATGGATTCAAGAGCTACACCGTTAACGGCATCTTGGGGAGCAATTCAAATTAAGAAACCATCGCCTTAATCAGCGGTGGTTTTTTTATAGCGGCAAATCCCCGCCTTGAAACATCTATGGATTCAAGGGCTACATCGTTAACGGCATCTTTGGGGGAGCAATTCAAATAGAGACACTTTAAGCTAGAAGCTCGAAAGTGATAAGGCCAGAAGGTAAATATTCCTTCTGGCCTTTTTTGTATCCGCGCGGCAAGTTAGCAAGTTAATATATGGCATCGGCTGAATCTAACGTTAAACTAAAACATCACCGTCAGGAGTATTATATTGAAACCAACGCCTGCAGTTATATTGACAACAACAGCATTGCCAAAAACAAATGACGCTGTTTGCGCATCGAGTGAACAAAACAAACAAACTATACTGACACGCAAAGAGCTGCGTGCTCAGGTGCGTAACGCTCGTCGAGCACTCTCATCTGAAGCGCAAATTGAGTTTGCACTTCAAGCATCAACGTTTGCATTGAATGTGATACAAAAACGGGGAGCGAAACGAGTCGCGCTGTATCTAACCAATGATGGTGAACTCGATACAGAGCCACTTATTAAGGCATTATGGCAAAAGGGTGTTGAGGTTTATCTGCCCCGATTGCACCCTTTTACCGCTGGTAACCTTATCTTTTTAGCTTATACACCAAACTCAACAATGACTAAAAATAGCTTAGGCATTTGGGAGCCTAAGTTAGATATACGCGAGATGAGATGCACTTGTGAAATTGACCTTATCATCACCCCATTAGTTGCTTTTGATAATGAAGGTAATCGGATGGGAATGGGCGGTGGCTTCTATGATAGAACCTTAGCGAATTGGCAAACCAGCGGACGCCCGCTACCTGTCGGTTATGCCCATGACTGTCAACGAGTAGAGCGGTTACCGACACAACACTGGGATGTTCCCTTGCCGATAATTGTGACGCCATCTGGCGTATTATCAATATAAGAAAGTGATCTACTCAGCGTGTTTTTGGCAACTCATTCAAGACGAATAGATGATGGAATGCTTGCTCCCTTGTGAGGCTATTCATCAAAACGTAAACTGGTTTTAGCCGAACCTTTCGGGCAGCGTTTATTGGTCATTTTTACAGCGTTGTCGACTTTTTACGTAGCATAATTTTTATGTAGCATAACTACACCATAAGGTCTCTGTCTGGTAAAAATGAGCAACACTTGCGGCAAAAATAACCTAGAAAGTTAAACGGGCCCTAATGTTTTGACACAGACTTAAGGGGAGCCTCTAAAATTATCTTTTCCTTCCAATAATCATTCGTTTCAAAGCCATACTCAGTGAGCAAGCGTTTCACCTCTCCACTACGATGCATCTCGCGCAAACTACGATTAAAGTCATCGAGTATCTGCTGATAGTTAGCTAGTTTTCGAGATACCCCTAAATGAAATTGCTCGACGCTAAGCGGTTCACCTATTGGCTCAAACTTCCCCTTAAACTCATCACCTCCTTTAGTGATCAAGTATTTGGCAACATCTTCACTGATCAACACTAGGTCGATTCTTCCAGCCAATAATTTTCTGAGATTGACAATATCGGTACTTACAGCTTCCGTGTGCAGTTGAGCATTTTTAAATTCGGGAGGGTTAGCATACCCCCTACCAACACCTATATGGTACGGACGGAGATCTTCAATATTCTTATAATTAATCTGGGCACCCACACGCTTGTACAACAAAATGTTGACTGACAGCAGGGGATCAGAAAAAGCTATCCAAGCCTCACGCGATTCTCGATACCAAACACCAACGAGCACATCGGCAAGACCTCTCTTTATAATGACCTTAGCGCGTGCAAAGGGATAAAAATGATGTGACAGTGGATACCCTGCATGTCGCAATGCAGCCTCAGTTAGATGATAAACTAAACCATTACCTGCAATTTCTGGTGAATAAAACGGTGGGTATTCGCTAGACACACTGCTTAATAAATTCGCCCCTTTATCTTGCGCTAACGCCATTCTTGCATCAGCTAAATAAAGCGGAACGATAGGAGAAGACTTGGCAACAACCACACAAGAAAAAGCCAAACAGAGTAAGGCTAAATACAAACACAGTGCACGAGTCACCGCGACATAAACATAACGGCCTCGCTTTCTCGTATAGGCCACACGATGATCATTAGCGCTGGAGAGCTGATAACGAGCAGGGAAACTCAACATAGTTAGGTAAACACTCTTTATTTGTTGTTATTACAAATTTTAGCCCAAATTCGCTCTGTCGGTTTAACCATTCAACAGTCCTTACTTTGCTTCAATTGCCAAACGAGCTAAAGTATTGCCAATTGCATTAAACCAAAGTAATACCAATCAGTATAAAGATGTGATCGCTCAGCGAGAATTTACCATTAAAGGTTAGCGCTTATGAGGCAAGGTCTTTAATTACTCCGGCATTAAAGACATTCACAACGTCCGACCTCTAGGGATGGAGGGAATGTCTTAAGTATGTCGGCAACATACAAGACCTTGTGGTTTGCAACGAGTTTGAGCATAGTTGAACTAAGCTCAAACTCGTTAACACTGCATCTAAAGCGCTAACACTCGCCTGTTAGGCGTGTTTTTTACCTTGCTACTTCTGCGTTGAATGGCCTCACAAGGGAACAAGCATTCCATCCCCCATTGGCCTTGAACGAGTTACCAAAACACACGCTGAGTCGGTCACTTTCTTATACTGATGGGTATAACCACTTAACTAAAGGATCCTGTGATGAAAACCACCGCTCGAATTTTTCCCTTGATTTTTATTGCTCTGAGCGCTTGCTCTATACAGTCGACAACAGTTAACAGCACTAACGTCGAGCCTACGCCCATGCCAATAGGAGATAACAGCAGAACCTCATTAGATTGGCCAGGAGTGTATGAAGGGCTACTTCCATGCTCAAATTGCAAAGGCATTAAATTACGCTTACAACTCAATAGTGATAATAGCTATCAGCTCACTCAAAACCATTTAGGGCAAACGGATACACCAGAGGTTCAAATAGGTCACTTTAACTGGAATGCCCGCGGCAGTTATATCACGCTAGATACCAATGAGTCCCCTATGTTATTTCAAGTTGGTGAAAACCAGCTGTTTATGTTAAATAGCGATGCAACACGAATATCTGGCGAACTAGCCAATCGTTATCGGTTGCTAAAAGTACAGTGAGCCCTGAATATAGAATCACTTGCACCAGAGTTTTTCACAAGGCATATCACCCACCATTTTCTCAAATTCGGGGCAGTTACGAATGAAATACCTAGCCTCTTGGCATGAGGTCATCTGCAAACATTGCTGCCTTGCATCACATTCAAACACAATATGGCTTAAATCCTGTTTGCCAATATAGTACTCAGATCCGGGAGGAAATAGCCCCGCAGGAGGTTGGATATTAACAGGCTCAGGGGCATAGTTAATCACCATTAAGTAGAGTAAATTAGCTAGCGCTAAAGGCAAAACCACTAAACCAATTTTGGTGGACCAACTTATTCTATTGAATTCTTCAAATTGGGTTTGAGGCTCAAATGGTGAGGTCAATTTGATGGGATTTCCAAGGTCAATTTCACCCTTAGTAACGCTTACGCCTCGAAGACTGTCCTTCCATTGACGATAAACTACCTGCTCCCCTTCTTGAGGCATATGCTCATAAGGAAGCAGATTAATCCCTAAAATACGTAACTCATCGGAACCATCATCAGGAGCAATAAATCCTACTCGCTGCTCTTTGTTCCAACGAACAAGCCTTCCTCGCTTTGCTCGAATATCCATATCTAACCCGCCATATTGCTTCCACTGCAAAGTTCAATCAATGAGCTGAAACTATTAACGATTTGCTCTAAACCTTTGGAGTCGCATTCCGATGCTGACCAAAGTTAACAGTTTGTTACCCACACATATGAATATAATGAGGATTTATCGTTACAGCAAGTATGAATTACCAAATCATCTCACTCATACTTGCCAGTCAATCACAGTGCCTGCATTTATTGCTAATAATTCATTAATTTTCGAAAAGTGACCACAGCCAAAAAAGCCGCGATATGCAGATAAAGGCGATGGGTGAGGCCCAGAGATCACCTGATGATGTTCCTGAGTCACCAACTTAGCTTTTTTAATCGCATGGCCGCCCCATAGTACAAAGACAATCGGCTTAGGCTGAGCATCAAGCAACTTTAACGCATTGTCGGTAAAGGTTTCCCAACCCGCTTTCGCGTGAGAATGGGCCTTTCCCTGCTCTACGGTTAATACCGTATTTAACATCAAGATCCCCTGCTCAGCCCATTTGACCAAATGGCCATGATTTGGGGCCTCAAACCCCTCAATATCAGTCACCAGCTCCTTATAGATATTAACCAATGAAGGCGGTGTTTTTATGCCAGGTTTTACCGAGAAACATAAACCGTGAGCCTGTCCTTCTCCGTGATAAGGATCTTGACCAATAAGAACCACACGCACTTTATCTAAAGGGGTTAGATTAAAAGCGCTGAATACTTCATCGTCACTGGGATAAATCACTTTTCCACTAGCACGCTCGGCTGCAACAAAATCCTGCAACTGACGAAAATATGCCTGCTGCGACTGCAACCTAATAAAGTCATTCCAATTAGTGATATTATTCATACCCTTCTCTTTATATCTATCCAAAAAACATATAAAATCAGTGATTAAAGCATGCTTGGAAAAGCAAGCGTGTCTATTTTTCCACCATTGACTTATATCCATTGCATTAATTAGAGCATACCTGTAGATGAAATTAGCTAAACAACAGGGTTTCACCCTTATTGAACTTGTCGTTGTCATCATCGTTTTAGGTATCCTCGCTGTTACCGCGCTCCCCAAATTTTTAAATGTATCTCAAGATGCTCAAATATCGAGTGTTAAAGCCACAGGCGGAGCATTCAAGTCAGGAATTAACTTAGCCCATACAGTTTGGGCAACCCGAGTAGGGGCTGGTCCTGCAGAAAACCTCCCCACCTTTGGTAACGCTGAAGCGGGAGAGATGGATTTTAACGATGCCGGATGGCCTGCTCAACACTATTACACAGACAATGAAGCATCACCACAACTCGACCATGTGGAAGACTGTATTTCGGTCTGGGAAACACTGTTTGAAGGTGATGAACCTAGCATATCAAAATTCGATAGCAGTGATGAAACCGACTACAAGGCAAACTATATTTCGCCTAATCAATGTCGTTACAACTTTACCGACAATCAAAACCTGAGTATTTACTACGACTCACGCAATGGCCAAGTGAGTGTCGATAGCGACCCTAATAGCTAATAGCCATTGTAATCAGCACATCAAGTCGCCCAGAATAACCGATGTTGATCCCATAACACCAAATTCAATGATTCACTATTGGCTAATTTAAGTTAATATCGGTTAATTACATCCACTCATTTGTGAGCAAAAAGCATGTCAGAACAAGCAAAAGAAACCACTATTTTTCAAATCGCAGATCAATTTATAGCGCTAGCTAACGAACTTAGCAGCAAGGAACAAGATGTGGGCAAAGTTGGTACCGCATTGCGTTTTGCCGCGGCTCGCTTTAATGCATTTGAAGCATCGCTAAAATCGGCAGATTTAAAAGCAGAAAAAAACAATGCACTAGAGTGGTTTAGCAAAGAATACCATGACATGCTCAATGATAACTTAGATGACCATATCGATAATCCGCCAGTAGTACAAACTGAGCCAGTGCAGGATGACGCGGTAAAAGTATTTAAAGGCTAAGTTGCTGATTGGATTAAAATGCCATCGTTCCCGCAAAGGAGCACGGTGGCATTTTTGTTTCTATCGTCTTTTATGTTCTAACACTTTTCGCACGCTCAAGCTTATACCTTAACCTTCAAACCTTAGCCTTCAAACCTTCGCCTTCAAATCTTAGATAGTCACCAACACGCGCACAGCCAGCGCGATAAGCACTAGTCCCGACAATTTATCGATCAAAACAGCCTTCTCTTTTAGTTTGGGCAATACCGCTTTATGAGAAAGTAAAAAAGCGATAATAGTGTACCAAAGCCCGTCTACAACTAATGGCGTTAGCACTATCACCGTTTTCCCCCAGAGGTCATCGGCAACCATAACGAATTGACTAAATAGCGCTAAAAAAAACAGCATGATCTTAGGATTAAAAAGTGAGATAGCGAGCCCATCTCGCGCAGCAGTGAGCGCATCAGTCTCTTTGCCTGCCGCGAGCCTTTCCGACATGCCACCTTTAGAGCGTAACGCTTGTACACCCATGTAGGCCAAATAAAGGGCGCCCACTATCGCAATGCCGTTAAAAATCAGCGGAGCTTGCTTTAACAATACCGCCAACCCGAGCAGCGTCACCAGCGCGTACACACCTATACCTATAGAATGCGCCCAAGCACAAACGATCCCTTTAGCACGTCCACCTCCTAACGTATGGCGCACCACCATGGCAAGACTTGGGCCGGGAGACATGGCTCCTAGACAACTGATGGCCAACAATCCTAGCCACACACTAAAACTCATGATAAATCCTCTTTAACTTTACGCAATATCGCGCTAATTATGCCACGGTACAATCTAAATCTGAGACACTTAATTCAAACAACAAAAGAAAATTACCAAACACTCCATTTCTAGCCTACCTGCACAAAAATCACCAAGCACAGTAAATAGTGCGTAGCTCAGCACTCACCAGCAGCCACTATTATTGTTGTGTTCAAGAATGTAAGGAACCGCTGCTTACAAATAGTCATCTAGCGACACAAAACATCATTTGCAAACAAACTTATTTAACCTGTTAGACTCACATAAATTTCAGCACGCTTTAAGGCACTCTCAGATCAATATGAATACTATCCTTCTTGTCAGCGGCATGACGTTAACTGTACTTGTGCTACTCATTATTTTTCTAGGATTTAAAAAAGCCAAGGGCAGCCAAATCCCACTAGCCGTGCTGCTCCTGCTCGTTTGTTTTACAGCCATGAATGCCGCGGTGACCTACTTTATTTATCCTAAAGAAGATATTAACGCCTACAAAAGCTTAGTTTGGCAGTCGTTAATTCAAGAGCAAATCGCTCCCTTAGTCGCTCAAGATAAGACAGTGTTTGTCGATGTTAGCGCCGATTGGTGCAATATCTGTAAAGGCAACAAAGATGGTGTGCTTCATCGCGAAGCCGTGGTTAACCTTTTACAGCGTGACAATATGGTGCTGATGCGAGGCGACTTAACTCACAGTAATGCAAAAATCGAAGCCTTTTTAGCTGATTACAATGCCTTTGGTGTGCCTTTTAACGTGATTTACTCACCGAGCCACCCAAATGGCATCGTGCTTCCCCGAGTACTCGATTACCAACAAGTGATCTCCCTACTCGATAGCAACTAACATCTCATGCTTTTATTATTAATTCGCGGTATTTCGTGACTTATTATAAACTGACACTAGTGTTTTATGACAACGTAAAGAGATAATGGCTATGACTCCATCGGAAATCGATCCTCAGGTGGACTTTCTTCCGGAGAATAAACTACTCCTCAATGCTGTCGGAGAGGGAATTTATGGTTTTGACCTAAATGGCAATGCCGTGTTTATCAACCCTGCGGCAGAGCGGATGACAGGCTGGACAGCACAAGAGTTACTTGGCACCAATATCCATAATTGTCATCACCACAGTCACGCCGATGGCAGCCACTATCCTCAAGAAGAGTGCCCGATCTACAACACACTGCACGATGGGATCGCTAGAGAGATTAGTCATGAACTGTTTTGGCGCAAAGATGGCAGTAGCTTTCCGGTACATTACACTTCAACTCCTGTATATAAAAATCAAAAGCTTATTGGTGTAGTCGCGATATTTCGTGACATTAGCATTCAAAAACAAACCGAAGACTCTCTCCGCCAAGCGTTAGAGCAAGTACAAGCCTTGTCGGAAAAACTGGCCAGCGAAAATGACTATCTATTGACTGAATTAGCTAGCCACACGGGTGATGTAAACATTGCCGGTGAAAGTCTGCCTATTCAAAATCTTATACAACAAATAAAGTTAGTGGCGAATACCAATAGTACGGTATTAATCAGTGGTGAAAATGGCACAGGTAAAGAACTGGTAGCCCGCAATATTCATCGATTAAGTGAGCGTAGCAATAAACCATTAGTCAGTGTCAACTGCGCGGCCTTCTCCCCTGCCCTACTGGAAAGTGAGCTATTTGGCCATGAGAAAGGGGCGTTCACCGGCGCCACCAGCCGCAGGAAAGGTCGATTTGAACTGGCGCATCAAGGCACACTATTTCTCGATGAGGTAGCAGAGCTATCGCTGGAGGCACAATCGAAACTGCTTAGAGTCATACAGGAGCAGGAATTTGAGCGCGTCGGCAGTAGCACGCCAATTAAAGTCGATATTCGACTCGTTACCGCGACACACCACGATCTACAGAAACGCGTTGAGCAAGGTTTATTTCGAATGGATCTCTATTATCGACTCAATGTTTTCCCACTGCACGTTCCTGCATTGCGAGAGCGACTCGACGATATCCCCACCCTAGTAAGCCATATCGTTGCGGGGCTAAACAAAAAGTTAGGTAAAAAGATCAAAGGGGTAAGTAAAAATGGTCTATCGAACCTTATGGCTTATCGCTGGCCTGGAAATGTGAGGGAGTTGCAGAATATTATTGAACGCCAAAGCATATTGACCCAAGGGCAAATATTACAGATCCCCCCACTACAAACAGAAGACGCTGCAGCCAATATCATCCATGGCAAAACATTACAGCAGGTAGAAACCGCTCATATTCGCCATACCTTGCAACAGCTCAATTGGCGAATATCTGGTCCTAAAGGTGCCGCAAGCGTACTTGGATTGCCTGCCAGCACACTAAGATCCCGAATGAAGAAGCTAAATATTAAGCGGCCTAGCTAACTGTCATCCCTGACAACTACAATTTTAGCGATATATCACCAAATCTTGATATATCGCGTATCAAATGAAGAGTTAAAAATAAAAAAACTATAAAATCAAAAAGATAAAGCGAGCGATAGTTGGTTCCTAAATTGCACTATAGGCGAACTTAACTCTGTATTTTAACGTTCGGAACCTCTTATGACTGATAGTGTTACCCCAAAGCCTAAGCTCGAACCAGCATCAGCGCCCGCCTCGCTCTCTAGCACGAATAGCAACTCCCAACCTCAGAAAAAACCGTCTGAACCAATTCCTATTACCTTTATTCCTGGCGAAAAAGGCAAGATCCATATCAAGGAGCAGAAAGGCTACTTTCAACGATTGAGAACAGGGATTAACACCCTATTAATTATCAGTTTCTTCTTAGTACCATTCATTCAATATCAAGGGCAACAAGCCATCTTATTTGATGTTGAAAACCAACAGTTTTCATTTTTCGGCACCACACTTTGGCCACAGGATTTCACCTTGATGGCATGGGTGTTTATTATCGCTGCATTTATGCTGTTCTTTATTACCGTCTTTTGGGGACGAGTATGGTGTGGTTATCTGTGCCCACAAACAAGTTGGAGCTTTATGTTTGTCTGGCTAGAAAAACAGATAGAAGGTAATAGCAACAAACGCTATGCCTTAGACAAAGCCCCCTGGACATTAGACAAACTCACTAAACGCGTCAGCAAACATCTATTATGGGGCGTTATGGCACTAATCACTGGATGTGGATTTATCGCTTATTTCGTTCCGGCGACACGCCTCTATGAAGATATTTTGAGCTTCAACGCCAGCTTTTGGATAACGACTTGGGTATGGTTTTTTGCTGTATGTACCTATCTAAATGCGGGTTTTATGCGCGAGCTTATGTGTTTGCACTGCTGCCCCTATGTTCGCTTTCAATCGGCTATGTTTGATAGCAACACCCTTACCGTTACCTATGATGCCAATCGCGGCGAATCTCGTGGTCCAAGAAAACGTAAACAAGCAACTGAACTAGGCGATTGCGTCGATTGTAATCTTTGCGTCGATGTTTGCCCCACAGGCATAGATATTCGTAATGGCTTGCAATATGAATGCATCAACTGCGGTGCCTGTGTCGATGCATGCAATCAGACCATGGACAAATTTGGCTACGCCAAAAATCTCATTAGCTATACCTGCGAAAATGAACTGCAAGGCAAACCTGCACAACGATTACATTCTTGGAAGTTTATTGGGTATGGCGCTGCGGTATTGATCATGCTTAGCGTTTTTGCGGCAGATATTTATCGCAAGGACGATATTCAGCTAAACGTGATTAGAGACAGACAGAGTCTTTATCGTGAGGTCGGTGATAATCGAATTGAAAACAGCTATACCTTGAAGATCCGCAATAAGACGCAACAAGCACAAAAATACCTTATCTATATCGAAGATCGTCATGATCACTACATCAACAACGACATTAATGTTGAGATAAGCATCAAGGCAGGTGAACAGCTAAGCTATCCCGTCACTGTCTATCAACAACGTAATGCCCGCCAAGATGAAAAGTTGTTCAAGCAATCGTTCAATTTCACGGTAATGAATCTTAACGATCCTCTTGATACCGTATCACAACAGACGCAATTCTTTACCCCATAAAGAATGCTCATATAGACCACCATTTGAAAACATCCTCTGTAAAGAGGATGTTTTCAAGGTCTGACCAGACCAAAAGGCTAGCAATAACAAAAGACTATAGATACAAAATCTTAAGCTTGTCGATTATAGAATTACACCATGACATTTGCTGTTGACCTGTATACCTTTTTAGCACAATCTAAACACCTGTTTGATTTTTCACTAAAACAATAATTAGAGGCAAACTATGGTATATGATGTCGATTCCCACCTAGATCTTACCCAGTACTCTTCCTTGATCGATTTGATCCAAACCTCAGCACAGCGCTATAAAGATAAGACCGCCTATGTATGTTTGGGGAAATCCAGCAGCTTTGCCGATATCGAACGCGACTCACGTTACTTTGCCGCCTATTTACAACACAAAACATCACTTGAGGTGGGCGATCGTATTGCCATCCAATTACCTAACATCACTCAATTTGTCATTGCCGCGTATGGTGCACTACGCGCAGGACTCGTGCTGGTGAACACCAATCCCTTATATACCGAACGAGAGCTGATCCATCAGTATAATGATTCGGGCGCTAAAGCCTTAGTGGTACTGAGCGATCTATTACCTACGTTAACCAACGTCATCGCATCCACCGCCATCGAAACCGTTATTTCGACTCATGCCCTTGATTTGCTAGCGCCGCAAACACAAGCAGCTAGCGATTTTCCGATCTTAAAATTTACCGATATTCTCGCCGAAGGTTGCCAACTTAGCTTAATCCCAGTTAAATCAAACTTAGACGATCTCGCGGCGTTACAATACACAGGAGGCACCACAGGACTCTCTAAAGGTGCGATGTTGAGTCATCGAAATCTTATCGCCAATGCGATGCAAACTAAATCTCGTATTGGCAGCCAAATAGTACCCGGTGAAGAGATATTTGTTGCACCGCTACCTATCTATCATATCTACGCCTTTATGATTAACTTGGTGGTCTATTTTGAACGAGGCGGATGCTCGGTATTAATCCCTAACCCCAGAGATATAACCTCATTAATAAAAACCTTATCGGAACATCCATTTACTGGCTTTGCTGGACTTAACACCCTATTTGTCGGCTTATGTCATCAACCCGAATTTAAGACGCTGGATTTTAGTCATCTTAAAGTCACCATATCAGGCGGTACAGCCCTAACCCAAGCGGCAGCTAACGCATGGAAATCGACCACAGGCTGTACTATCTCTGAGGGTTATGGGCTGTCGGAAACCTCACCAGTTGTATCACTTAATGCGCCAAGGCTTGAACGACTAGGCACCATAGGCAAACCCGTTTTAGACACTCAGGTGAAGATCCTCGATTTCGATGACAACGAAGTTGCCTTTGGGGAAATTGGAGAGCTCGCAGTAAAAGGTCCACAGGTAATGAGTGGCTACTGGCAAAAGCCAGAGGAAACCGCCAGAGTGATGACCAAAGAGGGGTATTTTAAAACTGGTGATATCGCCCAAGCCGTTGAAGATGGGATGCATAAAATTGTCGATCGCAAGAAAGATATGATCATAGTCTCAGGCTTTAACGTCTATCCAAATGAAGTCGAAGAGGTATTAGCACAACATGAAGCGATACTCGAGTGCGCCGTTATTGGAGTAGAAGATGAACACAGTGGCGAGACGGTCAAGGCAGCGATTGTACTCAGTCGCCCTAGCCAAGACATCGACGCAACCAAAGCCGATATTTTAGGTCATTGCCGTAAACAACTCACCGCTTACAAGGTACCTAAAATAATCGAGTTTATGACAACCTTACCTAAATCAACCGTCGGCAAAATTTTACGCAGAGAACTGAGAAAGTAGCGCGATAAGTTAACTAAATGACTTAAGTGAAATCCAATACAACTAAAGGGAGCCTAACGGCTCCCTTTAGTTGTATTTTGGTCATATTTTAGTTGTATTTTAGCTCTACAAAACAAGACTACTGCTTTACCCAGATTATCTCATCAACAGCAAATCCCATCTGTTTCGCCTGCGCGGTAAACCGCTGTTTAAGCGCATCGCTCACTTGAGGCGTGCGCGACAAAAACCACAGATAGTCGCGGTTATAACTGGTAATAAACGCATATTGATAATCCGCTTTATCCAGCTCATAAACCACATAAGCACCGTAGAAGGGACCAAAAAATGACACTTTAAGATGACCAATATCATCTCCATCGACAAAATAAGCTTTACCTTCCGCTTCCTTCCAGGCCGCGTTCGAATCAGAAAATCCACGATTAATCACTTGAACGCCACCATCAGGCTTCATCTTATAGGTTGCAGTAACCTGAGATAAACCCCGCTCAAAGCTATGATCTAGCCTGGCTATCTCATACCAAGTGCCAAGATATTTATCTAACTCAAACTCATCAACCGGCTTAATCCCATTCGGTACACTGGTGCAGGCATTAAGCAATAGCAGGCATAACAAAACTAATTTTTTCACATGGACTCCGAAAGTATATTTATCAAAAGGGCACCGCAGCGAATGCCAATCAGTATAAGGTTCAATACGATCAAACGGAGAAAAATGTTCACTAGACATAGAAACCGCTGACGCTCCCTATCGCACATAGTGGCTAATAACAAAAAAAAATCTTCAAACTTTCACATCGATCACAAAGAACAAATTTCAATCCGTTTTATCGCCAAATGAAGTGAAACTGCCGACAAAATAACCTAGATTAATTAGATAAACCTCATGGAAGACTAAAATCACATATAACTCATATCACATAGTTAAAAGGCTGATTAAGATGCGTAACCAATACTTAGCTTCCCTACTGATCCCTACAATGCTCCTCAGTGCTTGTGGTGGTTCTGATGATTCAAATCCGCCAATCACAGAACCTACCTTCGGCTTGGTCAATATTGCAATTTCAGATTCACCAATGAATCAAGTCAGTAAAGTCGAGTTGGTGTTAGATCAACTCGTCATGACAGATGAACATGGTACCGTCCATACACACGATATGGCACAGCACAGATTTAATCTACTCGATTATCCGGGAATGGCGAGCCATACAGTCATTAGCGACCTACAACTCCCTACCGGACGTTACCATGATGTGCATTTCACCCTAATTAATGGTGATCAAGCTAATGGTTGTGCGATTGAAAATGGCCAAGGACGATCACCGTTAATGGTCGAAGGCAATCATCTTCCATTGCATGACTTTATGGTAAATGAACACGAGGCTCTTTTCTTAACGATGGAGATCGATCTGTACCAATCGATGCACCATGGCGATAACCAATATCACCTCAATCACGATGGCATCTACTCCATAGATAATAGAGATATGGGGCATATAAAAGGTGAAATGGATCCGCAATGGATCGCCAACTGTGAAACGAGCAACACTGATAAAACACCGGCTGGTGGTCAGTTTTATCACATGGCCTATCTTTACCAAAACAGTGTCACCAGTATTGAACAGATGGCTGATGTAAGCCCGACAAGAAGCGATGGTAAATTCTCCCCAGTCGCTGTCTCACCGATACATCAGGATATGAATGGCGATTGGTCATTTGCCATGGGTTATCTCCCCGCTGGCGACTATCGTGTCGGCTATACTTGCCTCGGCCATTTAGATGACCCCGCTCTCGATGATTTATCCGAAGGCACATTTAGCCTATTTGAAGATGCAGGCTCAGTCACTGTTGAAGAGGGTGGTCAAGAGACAAGGCATCAATGTGGCAACGGCCATCGCGGTCGTGGGGGCCGCGGTTAGACGTAACCCTTTCAGCCCGATTAAAAATAGCGAGTCGAATCACTCGCTATTTTTATGGATAATGGTGACTAACAAGCACATTCACAGCTCATCATTTAACAGCTGCAGTGTGGCAAACTCTCGATAAAGCACATTGGTTTGCATCAACTCTTGATGGGTGCCACTACCAATAAGCTGACCTTTATCCATCACTAAAATACGATCGGAATTAAGTACCGTCGCCAACCGGTGAGCGATGATTAAGGTGGTTCTGCCCTGCATCAAGACATCTAAAGCCTGCTTCACCTTTTGCTCACTCACGGCGTCGAGTGCACTGGTAGCCTCATCGAGCAGTAACACGGGGCGCTTGGCTAAAATAGCTCTAGCAATAGCGATACGTTGTTTTTGACCACCAGAAAGCCTAACACCGCGCTCACCTAAATAGGTTTGGTAACCCATCGAAAACTCATTAATAAACTCATGGGCACGCGCCGCAATACAGGCTTCAATCACCTCCTTTTCGCTGGCATCGGGTCGCCCATAACGGACATTTTCTAACACACTGGTGGCGAAGATCACCGACTCCTGTGGCACTAACGCAAACTGCTGGCGTAAATCCTGTGGTGATAAATCGGCGATATCGATACCGTCGAGCATAATACTGCCGCTATTTAAGGTATAAAAGCGTTGCAGCAGTTCAAATAAGGTACTCTTTCCCGCACCGCTAGCCCCGACCAACGCCACCCGTTCGCCACTTTGAATATGTAGGCTCAAGCCGCAGATCACCTCTTGGGTGAAATCATCCGGTCGATTTGACGTGGTTATATCTCGATAGGAAAATCGCACATCCTTTAATTGCAACTCGCCACGTACTGTCGCAGGTAACGTCACTCGATTAACCGGCAATGGAATATCGATTGGGGTTTCGACCAACTCAATCAATCTCTCGGTCGCTCCAGCCGCTCGCTGTATCTCACCGATCACTTCGCTAATAGTCGCGACAGAGCCGGCCACCATCACGGCATAAAACATAAAAGCTGACAGTTCCCCCCCAGTAATTGCGCCTTGCATCACATCGTGAGCGCCAACCCAAGTCACTAAAGCTATCGCTAAAATACTAAGAAACATCACCAGTGAAATGAGAATAGAACGGTATTTGATACGACCTTTGGCGGCATCCATAACCGCTTCGACACGCTGATTGAATAGCAGCCGATCTCTATCTTCATGGCAATAGGCTTGCACCGTGTGGATTTCATGCAGCGTTTCATCTACATAAGCACCAAGATCGCCGACTCTATCTTGACTCTGACGTGACAGATCGCGCACTTTACGGCCAAAGAAGAAAATAGGCCCCAACACCATAGGAACAGCAAGCAATACCAAAGCCGTCATCTTCAGGCTGGTAATGGCCATCATCACTATGCCGCCAATTACGGTCACACTGGCCCGAAGCGCCATAGAAAGGCTTGAACCAACAACCGACTGTAACAAGGTTGAGTCGGCAGTAAAACGAGAGATCACCTCTCCCGTTCTTAGCTTGGCATAAAAACCGGGTGACAAGTTTAGCAAGTGATCGTAAACCGTTAAGCGAATATCAGCGCTGACTCGCTCACCGAGCCAAGTCATTAAATAAAAACGACAAAAAATCGCAGAACTACTAAGGGCGGTAATGCCGATCACCAACAAGATGATCTCGTTAAGACGCTCGCCATTATCTTTTAAAAAACCTTCATCCACCATCAAGCGCACACCTTGGCCAAGCGATAGCCAGGCGAGTGAGCCAATAAATAGGAAGACGATAGCGGCGATCACCCGTATTCGATACGGTTTTAAAAAACCACCAATCCATGGCAGAATGGCTCGCTTACTCACAAGCGATAGCCGTTCAGATTCGTTGTCAGCTGAAGAAAATGCACGCTCAGGCTGGGATGCAGGTTTGTTATCGCTCATATTGGGTAACGTTGATAGGTCAATAGCCCCAAGAGTACCAAAAATATCACCATAAAATGATATTTGTTTATCTAACCTGAACTCAGGTTACCTATTTGAATAATAAGGCGAGCCTAGTCCATACCACTTTAATCATGGCCCTTTATGATGACGCTTTATGATATAGTTCACCCGACAACAAAAAGAGCAATGGTTCATGAATAAAAGCATCTCCAACGAAACCAAGAATGAAGCAATGAAGGTCGCTAAAGCCACTCAAAAGCCCGGACAGACTAAAGAGCAAACCAAGCTGATCGCACAGGGTATTGAAAAAGGAATTGCTGAATACAAAAAGCAGCAAAAGAGTAAGGCCCGTGAGAAAGATAAAGCCCGCAAACAAGAAATAAAAGCCAAAAACCGCGACGTCGAGCAAACCGATGATACGCAGGCTAACCACTCAAGCAGCGACTCAAGCAGTAATTCATCCAAGCTTCCTTGGGCGCTACTGCTCCTCAGCTGGGCTGGATTTTCCGCTTATCTGTTAATGCGCTAATGCCTCACGCGAAGAGCACATAAAGCCAATACCGCAATCTAAGGTGTCAGACGTTCGCAGCGAACTCGTTTATCGAACTAGCTCATGATATTAGTGCATTAAGCCATCGAGTCGCTGAGCTAAATGGATCGCAATACGCTTTTGCAAGCTTGATTGGTTCGCTTGCAAACATAAGCGCTCCTCCCAGCTAAATACCTTATTGATCAACTGATAGGTTAACCAGCGAAATGGCTCCGGCTCCCATGGGGTTAATACTTGCTTAACCTCACTCACATGAGCCCAAGGCATTTTAGTTAGCTCAGTTTCACGCTCAAGGATAAGATCGCTTAAGGTTCTGGCAAACAGATTAGACGCCCCGACACCTTCGCCGCCATAACCACCAGCAAGGCCAACACCATTGCGTTTATCAAATATGGCATGAGGGGCAAACTTTCTTGCCATAGCAAGCGTACCGCCCCAGCGATGCGTGATATTAACGCCTTTCAGTATGGGAAAGATATCGGCCATCAAACTCACTCGCCAAGCAAAGGCATCACTGTCAGCGGCAAACAGGGTTTGCGTCTCTCCACCAAAGCGGTAGCCACCACGAGCACCAAACACCATGCGGTTATCTTTACTTCGCTGACCATAAGTCACCTGCCGGGCCGCGTCGCTAAAGGTGGCGCGATCAGCCAAGCCTATCTGCAGCCACTGGCTCTCGGTCAATGGCTGAGTAGCGATGAGTAAACTCTGTAGCGGCATGGTATAGCGACCTAATGAGCTCACCTCGGCCTGATAACCTTCAAGCGCAGGCACGATAATATCGGCACGTATAGCGCCCTTTTCACACTTTACAAGGCCGTCACCAAACGCCGTTACCGGGCTCTGCTCATACAGAGAGACTCCCACAGACTCCACAATACGCGCAAGCCCTCGGACCAACTTCAGCGGATGGATTGTCGCGCAGTGAGGAGTATAAATCGCCGCGCGGCCATCTCGCATACTGATAGCCTGATTTAGCTCGTCGCCCTCCACCCAGCGATAGTCTTGCTCGGTAAATCCTTGTTGATGTAACAGGGTAATTTCTTCACCTAGGGATCGCAGCTGCTCAGGATAACGAGCAGCCACTCTTAAATTGCCACGATGGACCAAATCACAATCAATGTGATGCTGTTTAAGCACAGCTGAAATTTCATTTACTGGACTTTGAATTAACTGCTTTGCTTGAGTAAAGCCTGTGCCCGATAAACCTGCAAGGTAGTGGCTGTCGCCAACAAAGCTGCCCATCAACCAGCCACCATTACGCCCAGAAGCGCCCTCTCCAGCAACCGAAGCATCGACGACTACAATCTTTAACGAGGGTGATTTCTGCTTTAGATAATACGCGGTCCAAAGCCCTGTATAACCCGCCCCAATAATGGCAACATCGGCCTCTATGTCTGCAGTTAATGATCGGCGCGGCTCAATAGGCTCACCTAAAGTATCAAACCATAGGCTCTGATAAAGTGAACTCTCCATATCTAGGCCCTGTTGCTCCTTGCGGGTTGAATTTTGTTCGAGACAAAAACGTTTTAAGGTCAACAGTCCCTAGTTAAGTTGCTTCAACAAGTCATCAAGATGAGTGCAAACCCAGCTACTGCTTATTGGGCCCCAAGTACTAATTTGGTAGTAACCAGCATTATGACGCTCGCCATCTTGAACAAAATGACATTCGATACCCAGATCAGCAAGTGCTGCGATAGCATCTTGCAAGGTGCGTCTAGGCATTCCGGTGAGCTTATTTAAAGACAATAAATTATGACGCTCATTATCGATAAGATGAGCAAGATAGAGCTTTCTAAGAAACGCCTTTTTCTGTTTTGATACGACATCAGCCACTCAAACACCCCATAGCCACAATAAAAATCCACACTCTGTAACATAACAGACCTAACTATAGTTACGAACAAAATTGTATGATGCTTACCACTAAAAACTGATTAGTATGACCACGCATTAAATCCTGTAAGATGCTGATATAGTCTAAATTAACAACGATAAATTACACGCCCTAGGATAACAAATGGAAGACGTTAAGCCGCTTAGTCAACAAATCGACCTTAAACGAACCCAGCTGTCGCCAGAAGAATGGCTTAGTTTCGACCAGATCCCACTGACCCCAGTTGAGCCTAGCTACGTCAAACTGGTACAGATAGAAAACCTCATCTTGTTCATCCCAATCCTTATCGCCCTTCCGATAGCGGGCATTGTTATCAACTTACCAATGATGATTTTGTTAACCCTTATAAGCTTAGCGCTGCTCTTGGCATGCCTCATAAGTTATGGCCGTTATCGCTATGCGTTATCACTTGCCTATGGTGCATTTGAACATGAGTTTGTGATGCAAAAAGGGATTCTTTGGCATCAAAAAATATCCCTGCCCTACACACGATTACAACATGTGAGTTTGGCTCAAGGGCCACTTGAACGCTATTTTAAACAACATACTCTAAAGTGTTTCAGCGCAGGAAGCGGCAGCGCTGAAATCAGTCTTCCCGGTCTAGATTCTGATATTGCCGAGTCTTTGAGACAACACTTACTTGCCAAAGCCGCGGCCGTACGTCAAGCGCGGCAAACCATTACTGAAGCACAAGACGAATTACTATCGACGCAATCTCAAGCAACGCCACCTCAAGCACAGCCATCTAAACCAGCGGTGGGCGATAATGATGAGTAAGCGTTTTTCTAACTGGGCAAGCTTATCTCCTTGGTCAATCATCAGTTTTAGCCTACAAACACTTAAAACTATGGTTAATAATGGTTATGCGATGATCCCTATCGTCTATACCGGCTGGCAACAAGGGTTTAGCTCTCCGTGGATGATCATCGCGATCGTCAGCGTTATCATCGCCATATTTACCTTTGCCATTGCGCAATGGGCGCAATACCGCTACCGACTAATCGATGCAAAACTCGGAATTAAACAGGGGATCCTATTCAAGAGCGCTCACGAAATACCGCTAAACAAGATCCAAAATGTGCGCCTCGAACAGCCGCTCTACTTTCGCCCCTTAGGATTATTTAGTTTAGTTGTAGAGACCGCGGGGTCGAAGAAAGATGAAGCTGTGTTATCGGCGATCAACTATCGCCAAGCCATGCAACTAAAGAAACAGTTATTTCAACGTTCAGCAGCGACAACAAACGGTATCAATGTTCAAGAGTTATCACAGACTGATTCAATTAATAATCATGGAGTTGTAGTAAGAAAAAGCCTTAAAGATCTACTGTTTTTTGGTCTATATCAGAACAACCTTTTTTGGCTATCGATTATTTCCGGCTCAATACTTGGGCAACTTGACTGGAGCAAGGTAGGTCAGAGCCCACTTGCAGTAGACGCCTTGGATTGGTATCAAAATAACATCGCCACCAGCCTACTTAATGAGTTGCTATTTGGTTTGCTAGCCTTGGTGAGCCTCTATCTTTTGCTATCACTCATCTCTATCACTTCGGCCGTATTAAAATATCACCCATATCAACTAAGCCTGCGGCATAATACTTTACATAGGACGGGTGGGTTGCTGGCAAAACAACAAGATGCATTAGTGCTAGCAAGAGTACAGTTAATCCGCTTTGAGCAACCGATTATTGGTCGAATAATTAAGTTATGGACCGTTAACTTTAAACAAGTTCAGGGCACTGAAGTGGAACAAATGGCTAAACGTCATATGTTGATCCCCAGTATGAGCCAGCAGCAGATCGCTGAAACATTGCCACAGCTAACAGGCCTTAGTAGCAACGCCAGCGCTCTTCCAACCCACTATAATGGCATCTATTTTGGTTGGTTTTGGCGACGTGCACTCTTACCGGTTGTTATTTCAATAATTGCTTTGCTCGTTGCAGGGCCTAATCCTTTCACCGAGTTACTTTGGCTTGGTTCCATGGTATTTGTAATAGGGCTATACCTTAAATACCGCCAATGGGGTTATCATCTACAGGGCGATGATCTCTGGATCCATACTGGAGTCTTAGGCCAAAGCTGGCAGCTAATCTCCTTAAAAAAAGTACAGCATGTGTGCATAAGCCAAACCCTTGGACAGAAAAAGAAACAATTAGCGACTCTCTATATTGGCTTAGCGAGTGGCGAACAAAAAATCCCCTATTTTCCCATTGAAGATGCTAGGTTGATCGCCGAAACCGCATTAAGCTTAACCAAGCACGACCACACAAATTGGATATAAGGAGTCACTATGCACAGGATAGGCCATACACCCGATGATATTATCCGTTTTTGGTTCGAGGAGATTGAGCCAAAGTCTTGGTTCGAAAAGGATCTTCATGTCGATAAAATGATCAAACAGCGTTTCGGTGATTTGCTAGAACAGGCAAAACAAGGCGAGCTTTATCATTGGCGCACCTGCCCACTTGGGCGATTAGCCGAAATTATTATCTTGGACCAGTTCAGCCGTAATATCTATCGCGATACACCAGCAGCATTTGCTGCCGACCCCATGGCATTGACCCTAGCTCAAGAAGCGGTGGCGTTAGGGATCGATAATGAACTAAAGCCCAAACAAGTCCCCTTTCTTTATATGCCTTATATGCACAGTGAATCGAGTGCAATTCACGAGGTTGCCATAGTGCTATTTAGCCGCGAGGCCGCAGCGGCTAACTTAGAGTTTGAACGCAGACATAAGACCATTATCGACAAGTTTGGTCGCTACCCTCATCGAAATGCGATCTTAGGACGACCATCCACAACAGAAGAACTCCTTTTCTTAAAACAACCGGGTTCGAGCTTTTAACTAGGTGATAAAAAATGGATGTTACAGTTACCCACGCGCTACTACTCATTGCCACAGGCTTCTTGGCAGGCATCATTAACACCCTAGCAGGCGGTGGCTCTAATTTAACCTTGCCAGCGTTAATGGTAATGGGAATGCCAGCCGAAGTTGCCAATGCGACTAACCGCGTAGGTGTAACCGTTCAATCTATCACTGCGCTGATTGGTTTTAGAAAGCACGGTAAACTCTATACCGATGATAAAGGTCCTATTTTACTACCAACCATCATTGGCGGGTTTATCGGTGCAGGCGCAGCGGCATACGCTCCAGCGGAGATGATAAAACCCTTACTGCTCGGCACGATGCTGATTATGGCCTTAATCATTTTAGTTAAACCCGCAATGATCTCTCCTGCAATTGGCACCCCGGTAAACAAAGTCAGCCAAACTCCCAGTTCATGGGTTTGGTTAACGATTGCAGGTATCTATGGCGGCTTCGTACAGGCTGGCGTTGGCTTTGTGTTGCTCGCCGCTCTGGCTGGAAGTTTGCGTTACGATTTGGTCAGAGCAAACGCCTTAAAGGGCCTATGTACCTTGATGTTTACCTTGGCATCACTGGTCATTTTTATTGCAGAAGATCTTATTCTTTGGCTTCCAGGATTGATCTTGGCTGCTGGCACTATGGTTGGCGCTCATATCGCGGTAAAACTCGCCATAAAAGTTAGCCCAAACACCTTAAAATGGTTTCTGTTTATCATGACCCTATGTGGCAGTATTGCGGCAATGCTCAGCTAACCATTTGTGAGTTAGAAACGACCATCTTTACAAACAATCACAACTGTAAACGATAACAATTCCCATTTAGATCTTTACGTTTTGCGTGTATCCTTTGTTACACAAATAGATGCTACGCAAATCGCTACTGTTACAATTATGCGTGGCTTTTTTTTCACCTCGCCATGATGAAACAGATAATGAAACTAAAACCAATTAGTCTTGCCGTATTGTGTGCATTGAGTATTACTGCGCCACTCGGCTATGCCCAAACCACTGCCAATGAAGCCGCAAGCAATACCTCAACAAAAGATGATATCGAAAAAATTGAAGTAACTGGTCGATACATACAAGGGTATAACGCTCACTCGGTGAGCGGTGCATCACGACTCGATCTTGCTATTAGCGACATTCCACAATCGGTATCTGTGATCACCAATGCTCAACTAAGGGATTTTCAGCTCAACGACATTAATACCGCATTAGACAGTGCTACAGGTATTAATGTCGAACGCATTGAAACAGACCGAACCTATTACACTGCCCGCGGTTTTGATGTCACTAATTTTCAAATCGATGGCGTTGGTCTGCCACTGACTAACGGCAATAGCCATGCCGACGAAGATACGGCAATTTATGATCGTGTCGAAGTTATTCGCGGGGCTAACGGCCTAATGACTGGCGTGGGTAATCCTTCTGCAACAGTTAACTTTATTCGTAAGCGCCCAACGGCCGATAACCAACTCAACCTGAGCGCAAGTTACGGCAGCTGGAATAACACTAGACTCGAAGCCGATGGTAGCGGCCGCCTTAATGACACCTTTGCCGCGCGAGTCGTTGCCGTAAAACAGACCAAAGACTCCTATTTAGATCGCTACGAAACCGATAAAACCGTACTTTACGCCTTCATCGAAGCCAACCTAAGTGACGACACCAGCATCTCGGTTAGCCATAGCTATACCAACAATGATGCCAAGGGCAATAACTGGGGAGCACTGCCACTGTTCTACACCGATGGCAGCGCGACTAATTATGATCGCTCGACTAACACCTCTGCCGATTGGTCTAATTGGAAAGTGATTAAGCAAAACACCGTTGTCGAACTGAGTCATTACTTTAACGAGAACTGGCGATTACGCGCCACCTACTCACATAGAACGACAGATGAAGATACCGAACTGTTCTACATTTATGGCACCCCAGATAAAACGACTGAACTTGGCCTAACAGGCTATGGCAGCGAATATGACTTAGATGAGAAACATGATCTTGCCGATGTTTATATCAGCGGTGATTTCGAACTATTCGGCCGAGAACATCAACTGGTCACAGGCGTTAATTACGCCGAGGTCAACTATAATGACCTCTCGCTCTATGACTACACTACAGGTAATGGCTTCCCGCCAATATCCGATCTCAATACCTGGGATGGCAACACACCCAAACCAACATTTACCGATAGGCCCGATGGCAGTGATGTGAGTGCCAAACAACAAGCGGCATATATTACGGGTCGCTTTAATCTATTTGATGGCTTTCATCTGATCGCTGGTGGTCGTTTTAACAAATGGCAAGCGGAAGGCTTAGCCTATGGTAAAACACAAGACGCTGAAGACAGTGAGTTTATTCCTTATTTAGGTATGGTCTATCGATTTATTCCCGAGCTCGTCGTTTACGCCAGCTATACCGAGACATTTAAATCGCAAACCGAGCTCGATATCAACGACCAAAACTTAGCGCCTGTCACGGGTGAAAGTAAGGAGATTGGTTTTAAGAGCGAACTGTTCGACGGCCGGCTACTCGCCAGTATCGCCTACTTTGATATTCAGCAAGTGAATTTGGCTGTTCCCGATCCTGACACATCAGAACTGCCCCCAACTCAGCAACGTTATATTGGTGCAGATGGAATCAACAGCAAGGGTTATGAATTTGAAGTTGCTGGAGAACTGTTCGATGGTTTAAACCTTAGCCTAGGTTTCACCGATTTTGACATCGAGGGTAATGATAAAAACGCCGAACTCGTAGCCGCCTACACACCAAGCAAACTCTTAAAATTTGCCGCAACCTATGATGTCGCAGTAATAGAGGGACTCTCTGTCGGCATGAACATGCGCTGGCAAGATGACATTTATCGTAAGCAAGGCACTGTAGGCAAAGAGTTTGCCAACGCAGGCGAAGAGATCATCACTCGCCAAGATGCCTATGCCATTGTCGATTTAATGGCACGTTATCAGTTTAATGACCATCTTGAATTAAGCGTTAATGCCAATAACGTCACCGATGAGAAATACATCAATAGCCTCTATTGGGCACAAGGATTCTACGGCGCACCAGCAAACTATAGCGCAACCATAAGTTGGAAAATGTAACCACGCGGTCGATAACCTATGGGAATATGGCTGCCTCATGAGTTTGGCCGCTAGCCTTATTCTGATTGGTATTAATAAAGCTAATTCGCTTATTCATCTATTCACTTATTAAAATATAAAGCCAGCAATCACGTAACGGTGAATTGCTGGCTTTTATCATCAATAGTGTAAGAAAGGCTGTAATGGATTAAATTAGGCTAGCTAACATCTCGTCTGAATACTCAACTAAAGGCTGATTATCACGTACTCGCTCTACATAATCAGGGTTAGCGATAAATGGACGACCAATCGCTAACAGATCAAATTTACCATTGGCAATTGCTTCTGCCCCCGTTTGCGCACTATAGCTGCCGACACCCACTAAGGTTTTGCTGTAGTGTTTACGAGCATAGCTTGATGCGCTGCCCTCTAAATAGTCGAATTCCATAGCATCATCGAAAATGCCAATATGCAAAAATGCCAGATCACGCTTCTCTATCTCCGCAAGGAAATAGTCGAATACCTGACGATCACGGCTATCAGCTTTCATGTTGACGTATGCCCCTGGAGAAACGCGTAACCCAGTGCGTTCATTACCAATGCGCTGACAAATAGCATCGACAACGGCTAGTGGAAAACGCGCCATATTTTCAGGCGTTTCACCATATTCATCGGTGCGACGATTGCTGTCATGATGTAAAAACTGATCGATAAGGTAAGCATTTGCGCCATGGATCTCTACCCCATCAAAACCAGCATCTATCGCATTGGCGGCCGCTTGTGAGTAATCACTAACAAGTTGCTCGATATCTTCATGGGTTACCGCTTTTGGTGTCTCATAGGTTAATTCACGTTGTCTAGGCACACTGCCTTCGATAGCGATGGCCGACGGTGCAATTGTCTGTCCGCCAAAGAAATGAGAATGAGCAACACGACCCGTGTGCCAGAGCTGAGCAAAAATTTTGCCGCCATTACTGTGCACGGCATTGGTAACCACTCGCCAACCATCGATCTGTTTGGGTGTGAACAAACCTGGCGTGTTGGGATAGCCCTGACCATCGGGGCGAATAATGACCGCTTCAGAAATGATCAGTCCTGCAGCCGCACGGCGACCATAGTAATCCGTCATAGCCTGAGTCGGTACTAGCTCGTCATCGGCCATACAGCGCGTGAGTGGTGCCATCAAAATTCTATTATTTAACGTAATGGTGTCGTTCAGTTTCAGGGGTTCAAATAGGTTAGCCGTCATGATAAAACTCTCTTCAATAAAACTTGCTTTAAGAAATCTTCTTTCTTGAATGTACGTTCAAGATAAACTGACTTGAACACGCATTCAAGAACTTTTTTGAACAAGCATTCAAAAATGAGTACACTAACCAATATTATGTTGAAAATAGATTAGAAGATGCGAAACGCCGAATTCGACCGCGAGCAAGTGTTAAGACAAGCCATGACCGCCTTTATGGCAAAAGGCTATGCCAAAACCAGTATGCAAGATCTCACTAAAGCCACAGGTTTACACCCTGGCTCGATCTACTGCGCTTTTGATAATAAGCGTGGATTACTTCTGGCTGCCTTGGAACAATATGTTAGCGACCGCAATCACGAATTTGCGTTATTTTTCAATACTGATAACGGCTTTACCAAGCAGTTAAAAGCGTATCTCGACAACATAGTGCAAGAGTGTTTGAGCTGTGATACCGCCAGAGCCTGCTTACTAACCAAGGCATTAAACGAACTTGCAGAGCAAGATGATGATGTGCGCAACATTATCAACCAGTATTTACAAAACTGGCATCAAGCCTTGGCAGACAACTTTCAAGCGGCAATAGATAGCGGCGAACTAAGCAGCACTAAGAATAGCCTACATTTGGCGCGATACTTTGTAATGGGAGTTTATGGTTTACGCACTTTTGCCCACAGTCAACCCGAGCCAGAGGTATTAAAAGATCTGGCTGAGCAGCTCTATCAAGATACCTGCTTAAGCTTTAGCTAGCGATCGCAACACTTCTACCTCTAACGTAAAACTCAGGTTCGGTCACTTTATTTCACCACCATCACAGGGCATTTTGCCTTATTGGCTAAGGCTTCAGCGACACTAGGGTTAAGCAAATGCGAAAGCCCGGTATGGCCGTGACTGGCAATGACGATCATACCCACGTCATTCTCTTCAGCGTCCAAGATCAGTTGGCCTAAAACACCGCCAGCCCTTACTTGACCAATAACCTTTAATCCTGCTGGCATACTCTTTTGGGCATCTTGAACTATCTGCTCTAACTTGCCATTAGCATAAGCGTGTAGGTGCTGTTCAAGCTCTTCATCACTCTCGACGATAATGCCGTAGTTATGGGCACCATAGGGTTCACTCACCACATGGATGATCCGTAAATCGACCCCATAAAGAGAGGCCATCTCTACGGCATAGCCTAATGCATGGGATGCCGTTTCAGAAAAATCTGTCGGGCATAATATTTGACGTGTACGCATCTCCCTTCTCCTCCTCATCTTCTTCCACGGCTTACCTTGGGTGAAGGTTTTCAGGTCGATAAACGATTAATGTGATGGCTATTTAACAACCAACACAGGACATTTAGCTCTATTAGCGACTGATTCGGCCACATTAGTATGTAGGAAATGTGAAATACCTGTACGTCCATGACTGGCAATCACTATCATACCGGCATGGCTTTCTTCGGCTTCCGCCAAGATTTCGGCCACCGCTTCACCACGACGTATCATGGTATCAACGACTAAGTTACTATCGAGTTTTGCCAGCAGCGATTTCATCTTCTCTGCAGCAGACTCTTCCATTGACTTGGCTAGCTCATCAGGCGTGATCGCAAGGATTTGAAAATTTTCATCACCTACTGGCGGCTCAACCACATGCAGTAATCGAAAGCCAACCTGATACAAGTTCGCCATCTCAATGGCATAAGCAAGGGCGTGTGATGCTGTCTCAGAAAAATCTGTCGGACATAAAATAGGACCGGCTCTCATAGTAATCTCCTTAGCATTAATCACAGTTAAAATATCACAGGATAATGACACCTAGTTGATGGAGTTTTAGGCTAACCAATTGTCTAATTAAATCTACAGAACACCTAATTAGCCCTAAACAAGCCAAAGTTAACATTGAAATCAAATTAGCTTTAAAGTTAACTTAACCACTCAAGCGCTTTTTGCTTATCTTCGAAAAACTTAAACTCTCCAGGTGTAAACCAATTAGCAACCCGAGCCATCCATTGTTGCAGATCACCTTTACCCACAATAGCCACTTTCTTAAACTCTTTCCCATGTTTTAAACCAAGTTTCAAATCATCCCAAGCGGCATGAAGCGAAATACCTTTAAGTTCCGTTATATCTGCTAAAGCATAAATCTCGGGTTCTTCAATACCACTAAGGGCTGACTCAAGCACTGGCGTCATACGTTGATAGTCATCATGAGACAAACTACCCACCGCTTTAAGTGCCAGATAAAAATGGTCGCCATTACGCTCAATACCGATAGAGAAACCATGAATGACGTCGCTCATACCAACCTCCTGTTGTTCATGAATAAAGACGTATTGTTACCTCTTTAAGTGTAGTTTTATAGCATTGACATAATGTGATCAACGTCACACATCTTGCGGTGATAGATTAATAATTGACCTCAGGCTTTGAAATGGTAACATTAAACCGACTGATTAGTCGGTCTGGTACTTCCCGATTGGAAGGGGTTAAAAGATTGAGATAAATGATGATTTCCCCCCATCTCCACAAAGCAATCAGCCCTGTTGTTAACTTCAACAGCAGTAAGACTTTTTAATCTAAGTCTGTTAGCGCGGAGCCACTATTGTTGGCCAAGGTTTGCCATCTATTACATAAGGAAAGGCTTAATGAATATGCCACTTGAACTTAACCCAAATGAGCAACTGCAACAGATATTGGCCAAACAGCAAGCCAGCTATCGACAACAACCGGCCCCAACATTAGATGAACGCAAACAGCAACTCGAAGCGCTAAAAGCGGCACTGCTCGCACGCCAAGAAGCGATTATCACAGCATTGAGTCAAGACTATGGCCATAGATCGAAAGATGACAGTCGCATCTCCGATATCATGCCCTGCATCAACAATATCAACTACACCCTTAAGCACCTTAAAACCTGGATGAAACCGAGTCGTCGTCATGCAGGCATGTTACTCGCGCCCGCTAAAATCACGGTTCAATATCAACCCGTGGGCGTGGTCGGTATTATCGTACCGTGGAACTTTCCTGTGATGCTATCAATTGGTCCATTAATTACTGCGCTTGCAGCGGGCAACCGCGCCATGTTGAAACTCTCAGAATTTACTCCCCATACTAATGCCGTTTTAAAGCAGCTACTTAGCAGTCTATTTGATGAAACGCTCGTTGCCGTTATCGAAGGCGAAGCAGAGGTCGCCGCCGCCTTTTCATCCTTACCCTTTGATCATCTACTGTTTACAGGATCGACAACCGTGGGTCGGCATGTGATGCGCGCCGCCGCGGCAAACTTGACACCTGTAACCTTGGAGCTTGGCGGTAAGTCTCCGGTGATCGTTGCACCAGATATGCCACTCGATGAAGCCGTAGAGCGCATGATTTATGGTAAGTGTTTAAATGCAGGCCAGATCTGCGTAGCCCCCGATTATGTGTTAATCCCCAAAGGAAAAGTGGACGGCTTTAAGCTTGCTTTTCAAACTAAGTTCAATGCGATGTATGGTTCCATTAGCAATAATGCGGACTATGGTGCCATCATCAATGAACGCCAATTTGATAGGCTCATCACGATACTTGAAGATGCGAAAGTCAAAGGTGCACAGATCACCTCGGCCAACGGTGAAGCGATCGATAATCAGCAGCGTAAAATCCCAACCCAATTGATCACTCAGGTCAACGATGAAATGATTTTGATGCAAGATGAGATCTTTGGTCCGCTGCTGCCCATTATCGAATATGACACCCTAAATGACGCTATCGATTATGTTAACGATCGACCTCGTCCGCTGGCGCTCTATATCATGAGTTTTAATGAGGCAACTCAGCAGCATATTTTGTCTCACACTCATTCTGGTGGTGTTTGCATCAATGAAACCATATTCCATGTCGCCGCCGATGATGCACCATTTGGTGGCATAGGCCCCTCTGGGATGGGTCATTATCATGGTAAAGAGGGCTTCCTGACCATGAGCCATGCCAAAACCATTTTGAGCCGAGGCAAGCTGAACACAGGCAAGCTAGTGCATCCGCCCTATGGCAACCCAATACAGAAACTGTTGATGAAGCTATTTTTACGCTAACCCCCTTTGATTAATGCGGATTGATTAAAACAGTTTAACTAACACGGTTTAACTAACACAGTTTAACTAACGCGGTTTGAGTGCAACGAAGCGCCATTTATCACCATTCATGGCGCGCTAAAATAGAGACAAATATGGGCATTACCGATAAAAAACAAGCCATCCTAGATACCGCATTAGCGCTATTTGTTGCCCAGGGCTTTCATACCACAACCACCGCGGCCATTGCGCGCCAAGCGGGCGTGGCAACGGGCACGCTGTTTCATCACTTTTCATCTAAAGACGCGCTATTAGACTATCTTTTTTTATCGATTAAACAGGAGTTTGCCGACGCAATCGTCGGCAGTGCGACCCAATCGACCGATCTTAAAACGAATGCCAAAAATCTGTGGTTCTGCGCGCTAAGCTGGGCGATAGCCAACCCACTTAAGCAGGAGTTTTTCCAGCTCTATTCTATGTCACCCACCATAGACCCATCGATTCGCTTCCAAGCGATGAATACCATTTTGGGCTTTATCACCACATTAATAGAAACAGGTCAGCAACAGGGGCTGATAGCCGATTATCCTATTGGGCTAATGCAAGACAATTGCCACGGCCAATATCTGGCGGCAACACGTTACTTCATCGACCACCCACAACACTGGCAGCTCGATAAACATAGAGAAGCCAGCTTCAAGCTTTTTTGGAATGGCATGGCGGCAACTTGATATGTGGCAAGCTTACTCTTGCCAATCTTTAAAATGGGCAATCAAATAGTCGATAGCCATTCTGGCTCTCATGGGGAGAAAACGTCGATTTTGATAAACAATCCAGCTGGTTAATCCACTCGTCCAGTATGGTGCTAATACTGGCGTTAAGCTGCCTTTTTCAAGAGAGGTGACAAAGCTACTCTTGGGCAGATAGGCGATACCTAACCCTTGCTCGGCAGCAGCGATAACGGCGGGTACATTGTTACTGCGCCAACGCCCTTCCACCTTAATATTAAGCTCTGCATCAGTTTCGGGATGATGGAATAACCAGTGATCATTATTAGAAATAATGCAGCTGTGGCGCTTGAGATCATTAGGCATTTTCGGCGCGCTGTGCTCAGCTAAATATTCAGGGCTAGCCACCGCCATCATATCGCGATTCGCCAGCTTACGCGCCACCAAACCAGAGTCTTTTAGCGTGCCAAAACGAATAGCAAAGTCGATACCATCTTCGACAAAATTAACCATGCGGCTATTAAAATCCATATCTATGGTTAACTCTGGATGCTCTGATGCAAACTTGATCAACACAGGCGCGATATATTGCTCAGCAAATGCGCCTGCGGCGCTGACCCTTAATGTGCCATTGAGCTTGAGCTGTTGCTGACTCACCTCTTCGTTGGCTTGCTTTAACCCCACCAGCAAATTTTTGCACTGTTGGTAATAACTCTGCCCAGCCTGAGTCAAGTTAACGCTACGAGTGGTTCGCGCAAACAGCGCACAACCTAACCGAGTCTCTAATCGCGAGATCTGACGGCTCACATGGCTGGTCGAACTCCCAAGCTGGCGAGCCGCTGCCGAAAAACCATTAGACTCAGCCACCGCAATAAACTCGACAATACCTTCAAAGCTATCCATATCGCTTCACTCTCACCGCTTATTCAAAAACAAAGAAACACAAACAAAGCCAAAGCCTCTTGCACAGCTCACTCAATAACAGCGCTTTCTATAACGGCGCTTGCTACAACAATGCTTTCTAAAACAACCTAGCCATTGTTGCTATATAACAATAGTAATTTGCAAACTAAGCCAATTATCATAACACGCTGCAACAATTACAATAGCTCCACTTTCAGCAAACGAGTTATCTAACGATGAAAAAAGTACTTATCCTACTGACTAACCATGCGACCCTAGGCACCACAGATGAAGCCAATGGCACCTTTGCACCAGAGTTGACTCATGCACTACATGAGATGTTAGATGCAGGTCTTGAATATGATCTCGTGTCAATAAAGGGCGGTAAGGCGCCGCTTTACGGCACCGACATTGAAGGTGATGCTGTCAATGCCGCAATCTTGGCTAACGAGTCTTTCCAAACCCGAGTCAACAACACCATCCCAGCATCACAGATCAATATTGACGATTACGCTGCGATCTTCTATCCGGGTGGATTTGGTCTACTGTCTGATTTAGCTGAAGATGAAAGCGTCGCTAAATTGAGTGCGGCTCACTATGAGAACGGCGGCGTCATTGGCGCAGTTTGTCACGGCCCAGCAGGTTTACTGCCTATTACCTTAAGCAATGGTCAAAAACTGGTTGCCGATAAATCAGTGACAGGCTTTACCCGTGAAGAGGAAGTGGATTATGCCACGATCGACAAAATTCCTTTCCTACTTGAAGAGGCGTTAACTCGCACCGCGGCGCGCTATAACAAGGTGCAACCTTGGAATGAGTTTGTTATCGAAGACAACCGAGTGATCACGGGTCAAAATCCGGCGAGTGCAGGAGCAGTAGGTAGAGCTATCGTTAAACACCTAGCATAAATGAACTGAGTTGCTAGACGAGCAATACGCCAGATGGAGTGATTCATCTGGCGTTTTTTTACCTTATTATTTATCCTTGATGGCCCTTTCTCAGAGCCGTCTTTTCATCCCATTCGCTAGACAGCCAGCTTACTTTGAGCACATTTTTGATGTTAGTATCAAGCACTCAATGGTGCTAAAACACTAAATAAAAATAACAAGCCAAAGGAATGTTAGATGGCAATCGAAGTAAGCAGACGTAACCTTATCAAAGCATTAGCCGCAGCGGGCACACTTAGCCAGTTCGCGCCACTAGGCGCATTTGAACGGCCCATCTCTAAGCCACTCTATATCGATGGCCTGTCTTTTCTACCCGATAATTTAGCCGATCTTAGCGCCTCGAAACTCGATGCCTACCTGTGTGATATCTCGGCCATCGAAGCCATTGAACAAGCCGACGGCACCACCAATTACAAACGCACCTACAATGCCTGCGTTAACAGCATTAGTGAGGCATTAACTCGGGTTAACGCCAACCCTAACAAGCTACTGCTCGGCAAAAGTGCTAGCGATATTACACTCGCCCACGAAACGGGGCGCACTGCGGTGATATTTCAGATCCAAGGCGCCGACTGTGTCGAAGAGAGTATCGATAGCGATCTTAATCAGGTTGATGAATTTTATCAGCGCGGCCTGCGGGTACTGCAACTGACTCATCACTACGGCAATAAATTCAGCGGCGGCGCATTAGATAATAATGGCAAGCAAGGGCTCAATTTACCCTTAACTACCGCAGGTCATCAGTTAATCGACAAGCTCAATCACAATAAGATGCTCATCGATGTCAGTCACTCTAGCCCACAATCTGCGCTCGATACCGCTAAAGCAAGCCGTATGCCGATAGTACAAAGCCATGGCGCCGTGCGCGCTATCGTTAATCATGCTCGCTGCTCTCCCGATGAGGTGATTAAAGCCATTGCCGATACTGGCGGCCTATTTGGGGTGTTTATGATGACCTTCTGGCTGACAAACGATAACACGCCAACCACAGAGCATTATTTAGCGCACCTTAAACATGTGGCCAACATCGGTGGTATCGACGCCGTTGCTATTGCCAATGACTACCCACTTCGCGGCCATAAAAACCTGATTAAACTGGGTAACAATAATGCCGAGGGAGTGAAAGAGTACATAGAGTGGTGGCATAGCCTGCGCGCTCGCGGCGTATTAGGCTTTGATGTTGAACCCGAACATGTGGTGATCCCAGAGCTTAACAATATCGATCGCATGGAGCGAATCGATAGCGCGTTATCGATCGCCGGTTTTAGCAGCAGCGATCGCAGTAAGATCATGGGTGGCAACTGGCAACGCGTGTTGAGTCAGGTATTGGGTTAATACTGGTTAACCTTTAATTCTCTAAATGATGTGGAGTTGGGATGCGCAGCTTACTCTACTTGAACTTAGCTAAAGCCAGCGTTAACCATCATTGATTTGAATTGCCTGCGGCAGGTCCCACGTGCAAACACATTTGTGACTCGCTACGAGCACATCCATGTGAGCTCTACCTCGGCATCCATCCCTCGGAAGGTCACAACTGTGTTCACACCGAGTTTTCTATCTCTTCGATTTAGCCTTACGGGAAGCTTGTGCACCAAAAAATATAGCCAGCCATTGTTAATCTTGCTAACCCTCACAGTTTGGAGTTGCTTGCTGCACTTTGCTGAGTTGGAGGTCGCCAGTGATGCCATTAACTATGGCTGTCTATATATTATTTTGTTGTTGCTTTCCTTGAGGCACAAGACTAGCCACCCCTTATAAACACAACACCAATAATCACAGCTTTTCTCATCGCTAGGCTTCTAAACTGGTATACTCACGCCTCACTGCACACAGTCAGCCAATCCGAACGCTGATTTATATAAGGACAGAACAAAAAGATGGGAAAGCTGTTTCGAGAGGCCTATGAATATGGCTTAGTATTGGTGGTGGTATTGGCACTGCTGCACTGGTGGGTCTATGCCTACCAGATGGTCTATTTACTGCTCCCAGTTTGCGCCATTTTTCTGCTGTTTGTCCAGCTGTTACGCCGTCCCAATCCGTTTTGGGAAAAAATCATCGATAAAATCTGGCATCCTTGGGGCAGCAGCGATCCAAAGTCTATGCTGGGGCCATACATCGGCTCACTGACGTTCTCTACTCTTCTGATTATCGAACTGGTAATGTACTACGGCTATCGCTTATTCAGTTAATCGCCGCTATCACAGGTAACCTGCCGC
The DNA here is from genome assembly GCF_019457595.1 of Shewanella psychrotolerans. NCBI lineage: Bacteria > Pseudomonadati > Pseudomonadota > Gammaproteobacteria > Alteromonadales > Shewanellaceae > Shewanella > Shewanella psychrotolerans. Next base: position 3,521,568 of record NZ_CP080419.1, read on the forward strand.
CCCACAAGAAATCTAGGTGAGCCAAAGCCTCTGCAAGGCTGATAATTAGGTAATGATTAATAAGCCAGCCATTATTAATTATCATTGTTTTGAATTGCTTGCAGCATGCCTCACGTGCAAACACATTTGTGACTCGATGAGTGAAGCGTAGCTTCGTGCTTACGAACGAGAGGCATGGACGGCGAACTGGCTTTTAGATATGGACGTTGTTCGAGCACTTCCATGTGAGCTCTACCTCGGCATCCATGCCTCGGAAGGTCACAACTGTGTTCACACCGAGTTTTCTATCTCTTCGATTTAGCCTTACGGGTATTACTCGGATAATCAAAAGTTAAATCGTTTTTGGGCAGAACCTTGTCCGCTAATTAACAGATTTCAGATTAAATTTTCTATGGACTAACGCCTCAATCAGCCGACGCGTTAGCGGTCGGCTGCATTGATTTGTTAGGAGCAGGTTTTTCAAGCAACTCCTGCGATGTAGCAATTACATTATTCAGCTCATGTTGCAAGTTACTAATTATTACTTCTCTTACTTTAGGCGCCCCTGACATGGCAGCACCAGTGCCGCTTGAATGGTCAATTAGCTTTTTATGAAATAACATTGCATTCTCAATATGTTGATACGCATTAATAATTTTATTGAGCTTTTCTTCCGGCAAATTGGAAATTAAATTGGCTTCTGTGCATACCTTCCATGCACCCATGGACAATTGCGAGTATGAAATCGTTTGATTATTTAGAGCATTCAATATTTGAAAAGCAGTCTGATGATTTTTCAATAATTCAGGCTCAAGTATTGAAAGTGCCGACTTTTCAACTTTTTTGCTGTCTTCGTCAGCTTTACTCCTTGCGTACTGTATATTACCGAGTACAACTAGTGCGCCTCCAAACACGATTACTCCTACCCAGTGCCAGCTACTCATGCTAATTTCTCCAAAGTTGTTATGGTTGCTCCTAACGCCAAGCTAAGCGGAAAATACTAGCGCATTGGCCGGAGGCCAGCGAGTATTTTTCCATGCTTGAGCGCCTTGTTATATGCAATTTCACTAAATTTTAAACCACTCGAACGTCTTTCTGGCGATGAATAAAGTCAAGCCAGCAAGCGTTAATATCGATAGTCCAAATGCACCAAAAAACATCGCTATTTTTATACCTGATAAATCACTGGTCCGAATCGGTTCATTGAGATCAATATTCATTAGGTTTCCTAACACATAAATCATTGCAGTCATTGAACCAGTGAATAAGGGAATGAGCACAAAGTAAACACAAAATCTAAGAAATCGTTTCTTTTTATTGAACGGAGCATCGATACGATAGTTAAAGTTTGAACGCAATGTCTAGATCCCTTAGTAGCATATAACGCCTAAATGTGGGGCGCCGTAGGCGTCCCTACGATTTACTTGTTAGGTGCTTGATGTTTGGGGTTTATTTTTGATGTAAGAACATGGTCTTGCCATTTACCCGCAATTTGCAGATATGATTTAGCAAGCCCTTCACGTTCAAAACCTAATCTATCCAGAATGGCTGAACTTCTGGCGTTATTGGGAATATAGTTTGCCATGATTCTGTGAAGATTTAACTCATCAAAGACGTATGCAATTGTTGCGCCCAGAACCTCTGACATAAGGCCTCTACCTTGATGATTCCTCGCTATGGAATAGCCAAGATTACAAGCTTGAAATGCGCCGAAAACAATATTTGTAAAGTTACAAACGGCGATCACTTCAGTTCTGTCAGGAGTTAATGCTGCAAACTTTAAAGCAGTTTTATCTCGATAAGATTTATGATTATCACTGAGCATTGCAGAGAAATTTTCAATAGTGAAATAATCTTCACTTCTGGTTGGTTCCCATGGAGCAAGGTGATCTTTATTTTCTATGTGATATTTCAGCATCAACTCAGCATCATCACTGCTGAGGACTTCAATCACTGTTCTATCTGTTTTGATTCTCATTTTACTCTATGTTTGATATTTGGTGGCACCTAACATTTTATTAGTGCGCATGCGCGTTTACCTCGTTGGACCAGTAAAAACGCGCACAGTTAACTATCTGTATGTAATGAACTTATCAGCATTTTGCTAAATACACCATCTGGAAAAACGCGCATGCGCGTTTTCCAAACCTATTATCTACTTGACGAATATTATAAGTGATTAATTTTAAATCTATTTATTTAAGCCAAAATGAGAAAATGCGCACGAATATAGGATAAAAATCGTTCACAATCCTGATGATTTGAATATCACTGTATACTTATCTAGTTTTTTGATCGGCAGTATGTAGATACAAGTGGCATAGTGAATTACATCACACGGGTGTAGCGATGAAAATTTCTAGGCCAGAAAGTCTAATCGTTACTGATCCACCGACAACTTGTTAACTCATTTGGGGGCAAAAATCAGTTAGCTTTCACGCCTTAAACACACCAATACCGCCAAATCGAAGAGACGTTAAATACCAAGTGTAGATACGCCTGTGACCTTCGGTTTCAGGGATGAAACCGCAGAGCGGCCAGGGATGGCGCACAGCGTGTCACAGGCGTATCTGCACAGCCCTCGCCGGGCAGGCGTTAGATGGCGATGAAGGTACGACCTTCAACTCATTTAATAAATGAGCGTGTCGCCAAATGCCAACCAAGCAAACTAGAGAAATGCCATACCTTCATTCCAAGGCCAACAAGCTTTCGGGCAATAACACGTTAGCTTTTTACTCGCCACTCACACCAAATGCAGTCAAATCGAAGAGAGAAAATAACCCAGTGTAAGCACGGTTTTGGCCTTCGAAATCATGGATGATTTCGCAGAGCCCACATGGAAGTGCTCGTGGCGAGCCAAAAGAGTGCTTACACATTCCTCGCCGGATAGGCGTTAAGTAACAGCAAAGGTGTGACTTTCTAAAACACCCAACAAATAAGATGCAGCCAAACGCTACTAAAGTTAATCCCAAAAATGCCAAACCTTCATTCCAAGGCCACCAAACTTTGGGGCAAAAGTACCTTAGCCTTTAACTCACTAATCGTATCAAATGAAGTCCAATCGAAGAAGCGTTAGAGATAGGTGTAAGCACGGTTTTGGCCCTTGGCGGCATGGCCGCTCTCTGACATGTCATCGCGGCATTTGTGAATCCATTCACGTCAGATGCCGCCGTGGAGAGTATAGGGATAACTCTTGTGAACAAGAAGACAGCGAGCCAAAAGAATGCTTGCACATTCCTCGCCGGACAGGCGATAAGCAACTGTGAAGGTTCGAGCTTCAAACAAACCCAACCAGCAACCACGCCGTCAGACGCTAAAGCTCGCATCTCGACCTCCGCAACCCCTAGCCCCTAGCCCCTAGCCCCTAGCTGGGCGCTCCCAGCTTATCTAGGTTCTATCTGCTCCACCATAAACTGCAAACTCTCATTACCTCTAAATTCATTAATATCAAGCTTATAGGCAACATGGGCAAACTGGATAGTGGCGTCGGGCCAGGTTTTTAAATCGACATTAAAGGCAATGGCATCGACCATGGTTTGGCCACATTCGGTCTCCAGTACCAGTTTAAGGTGACGCTCGCCAACAATGCGCTGCTGCACCACTCTGAAATAACCATCGAATAACGGCTCAGGGAAATTCTGTCCCCAAGGACCAGCATTACGTAATTCTCTAGCAAGATCCATGGTCAACTGATGGGGCAAAAGCTCACCATCACTGATGATTTCGCCGGTTAACTGCTCAGGCGCCAACAGCTCGCGCACCGCTTCATCATAGGCTGTGGCAAAACGGCCAAACTCACCCGCTTTAAGCGATAATCCCGCCGCCATGGCATGACCACCAAATTTGATGATCATTCCCGGATGTCTGGCATTAATTAGCTCAAGTAGGTCGCGCATATGCAAGCCTTTTATCGAGCGCGCGGAGCCTTTAATTTCGCCCTCGTTCGCTTCGGCAAAGGCGATGACGGGGCGATGATATTTGTCTTTAATGCGCGAGGCTAAGATACCGATCACGCCTTGGTGCCAATCGCTCTGGTAAAGCGCGATTCCCCAAGGTAAATCCGTTTCGTCTAGCGCTAACGCCTCTAGGCTTTTTAGCGCCTCTTGCTGCATATCGGCTTCGAGATCTCGCCTCTCGGCGTTAAGACTATCGAGTTCACTGGCCATACGCCGAGCGAGCATGATGTCATCACACAGTAAGGTTTCAACCCCAAGTGCCATCTCATCTAAACGCCCTGCAGCATTCAGTCTTGGGCCAACGGCAAAGCCGAAATCAGATGCGACAATACGTGAGGTATTTCGCTTAGCGACTTCCAATAAGGCGGTGATCCCTGGGCGGCAACGTCCGGCTCGCACCCGCTTTAATCCCGCATCAACCAAAATACGGTTGTTGGTATCGAGCGACACCACATCGGCCACTGTCCCTAAGGCAACAATATCGAGTAGGCTCGCTAAGTTAGGCTCAGCAATGTTTAATTGTTGATACCAATCTCGCGTCCTCAATTCGGCGCGAAGCGCTGACATCAGATAAAAAGCAACGCCAACCCCAGCGATCGACTTACTGGCAAACTGACACTCGGCTTGATTAGGATTGACGATGGCATCGGCATCGGGAATGGTTTGCCCTGGTAAGTGATGATCTGTGATCACCACCTCCATCCCCAGCGCTTTAGCTGCGGCAACACCTTCAATCGATGAGATACCGTTATCGACGGTGATCAGTAGCTGCGCCCCTTTCTGATGGGCAACAGTAACAATCTCAGGGCTCAGGCCGTAGCCATAATCAAAGCGATTAGGGATAAGGTAATCCACCTGCTGCGCGCCCATCATCCGCAGCGCCAACAGGCAGACACAGGTCGATGTCGCGCCATCGGCATCGAAATCGCCCATGATCAATATCTTGGTGTTATTGGCTATCGCATCGGCAATGATCTTTGCGGCAACATCAAGGCCTTTCATGGTATTAGGCCGCAGCAGGTTAGCCAGCGCTAACTCGCAATCGGCATCGCTACAACCACGGCTGGCATAGACCTGTTTTAAGATGGGGGAAAGATGGGCAGGCAGATGATTATCATCGACCTTAGGGCGGCGAACTATCTTATGGATCACAACAGAGACAACCTAAGAAAACAATGGCGATAGCATAACAAAGGCGGCAGCAGAACACACAGCAAAACTGCCTTGAAGAATTCGCAAAGGGGAGAACCGCTATTTTTGCCAATAAAAAAGGTGAGCCTTAGCTCACCTTCTCATCGGTTCGATATTGATTATTGCACGCGTTCTAATGCTTGAAATAGCTGCTGCGGAGGCTGATAACCAGGGATCATAGTACCGTCTTCTAAAATAATCGCTGGGGTACCATTAACCCCTAACGTCTGGCCAAGATTATACTGCTGAGCAATTTTTGCATCACAGTTTTTAGCCGAGCTGACAGACTTGCCCGCTTTAGCATCATCCATCGCTTTAAGTGGATCGGTCGCGCACCAAACTGCTTCCATGTCATTGGCATTCTTCGACGGTATACCTTGGCGTGGGAAAGCTAAATAACGCACGGTAATACCTAGGTCATTATATTCCGCCATTTGGTTATGTAATTTACGGCAATAACCACAAGTGATATCGGTAAATACGGTAACAACATGCTTCTCATCTTTAGCCTTGTAGACCAACATATTTTTTTCAAATGGCTTAATCATCTCCATACGAGGACCAGCTAAAGCTGCTTCTGTAAGGTTTTTCATACCATTATCTAAGTCATATAAGTTGCCATGAAACAGCTTAGAACCATCTTGGCTAATGTAAAGCACACCACGGTTGGTGACCGCTTCATACAACCCAGGCACCGCAGATTGAGTCAGACTTTGGATCTCAACGCTTAAGGCATCTGATAATTTTTGTTTTAATTGTTCGCTGTTATCGACGGTGCTATTAGATGCTGCAATCGTAAATGGCGTTACGAGCATGGCGCATAATAGGGTAAGAGCTCGAGTAAAGTTCATTAGATATCCTGTACAGTATTTGGGCTACAACAATAAAACCAAACATGGTCGTGTTAATTAGACCCGACTAAGGGCTGAAAAGTTACATGCTCAAGGCATTTAAAGCAAATTATTCGCTTAACCTCTCGGATGATGCTGTTGGTGCAGTTGCGCTAATCTCGCTTTCGCCACATGGGTATAGATTTGCGTGGTCGATAGATCACTATGACCTAACAACAACTGCACAACTCTAAGATCCGCGCCATGGTTGAGCAAGTGCGTTGCAAACGCATGGCGCAGAGTGTGCGGAGATAAATGAACAACTATACCGGCGCGCAACGCATACAGCTTAATGCGATGCCAAAAGGTTTGCCGGGTCATCATAGTGCCGCGCTTCGATGGAAACACCACATCACTACTCTTCCCCTTAAGTAGCTCAAACCGCGCGGATGCTAAATATTGCTCAATTTCGCTAACGGCCATTTCACCTAGGGGCACTAGTCGTTCTTTGCTTCCTTTACCGACAATTCGCACCAGACCTTGGCGCAGACTCATCTGCTCCATAGTTAAACCCACGAGTTCAGATACCCGCAACCCACTTGCATAGAGCAGCTCCAGCATGGCCCTATCGCGGCATTCAATAGGATCATCGATATTCGGTTCACTAAGTAACCTATCGACATCCGCCTCGCTAAGTGAATCGGGTAATTTTCTAGCCAGTTTAGGCAGTTTAATCATTGCGACGGGATCAACATCGATACGCTTTTTAGTTACAAGGTACTTATAAAAAGCCCGTAAACAGCTAATTAATCTAGCACTGCTGGTTTTAGCAAATCCTTGTTCAAATCGCGCGCTGAGATAATGCCGAATCAATTCTTGCTCGACATCGAGTAGCCGTTGATGTTGTTTCTGTACAAACTGATCAAAATGACAAAGATCACTGCGATAAGCTTGCAAGGTATTATCACTTAACCCTTTACGCGACCATAAATCATCGAGAAAAGGTTCAATTAACGGATCGATTTGATAAGATGCCTGAGGTTCAGTCACATTGACTCCAGATAAAAAACGGTGCTAACTCAAAGGAATTAACACCGTTATATTACGCAATAATTAGCCGCTCTATCAATTAAGAACTGCTTCAGCCTTAGGGCCTTTAACCATTAAGCAGATAAAGATAGTGATCACCGTTGGTAGCAACCATGCCATGCCTTCAGCGTGCAATGGCATACTATTGAAGATGCTCATATCTAATCCTGCCGCTTTCATTCCATCAATAAGACCAAATACCAGCGCCACACTCAATACCATACGGTGAGCAAAAGCCGGTCTAGGGAAAAGCTCTGTCAAATAAGTCACCGCCACCAATGCTATGGCAACAGGATACACTGTTACTAACACTGGAATACTAATGTTAATCAATTCAGCTAATCCAACGTTGGCGACAGTCGCGCAGGCTAAGCTCATAACCACCACTAATAAGCGGTATGAAAGTGTAGGCATCAATTCGTTAAAGTACTCGGCACAAGCTGACACTAATCCCACCACTGTGGTCAAACAGGCTAATGTGACAACCATAGCCAACAGTAGCTGACCAAGATCACCAAAGTGCATGTTGACGTAGTTAGTGAGAATGATACCGCCATTATCGGCACCGGCCGCCAAATCGCCAGCACTGGCACCTAAATAAAACAACGAGATATAAACGAAAGCCAAACCACCTGCGGCAATTAAAGCAGCCCTAACTAAATATTTAGTCTGTTCTTTAGGCGAGTCGATGCCCTTTTTACGCAGAATATCGATAATCAACATACCAAAGATCAATGACGCCAATGTATCCATGGTGTTGTAGCCCTCTAAAATACCTTTAGTGAGCGGGTTAGACTGATATTCACCGATAGCTTGACCCACATCAGAGCCCGGTAACACCAGCACAGAAATAGCAAGACCAACCAGCAGTAGGATCATGATTGGGGTTAAGATTTTACCAACACTATCGAGTAACTTACCGGGAAACAGCGATAACACCATAGCCAGCCCAAAAAAGATGACGGTATAAAGCAGCTGCGAGCTGTTGAGTACAATCCCAGCCAGCTCAAACGTCGCACTACTGTCGGCAATAAACGGCTTGTAGCCCATCTCATAAGCAACAAGACCCGCACGAGGCGCGGCAAAAGCAGGGCCAATAATAATATAGATGGAGATGGCAAAAAGTGTGGCGGCAAATGTAGGCAATAATCCCATCACCTTACCATTAGCCTTTGCAACAGCAATCAAGGTGATTAACGGCAATGTGACTGCTGTGAGTAAGAACCCAAGCATCGCCAGTGACATATTTTCACCCGCTAAAAAACCAGCTAACGGTGGAAAAATCAGATTTCCAGCACCTAAGAAAAAGGCAAAGGTCATAAAGCCTAAACCTAGTGTATCGGTGAAACTCATTTTACTATTCTGCACACAACGCCTCGTTAATCTGCTTTTATATTTATCTCAATAGCTTGCAAGCGTATAACCAACATCGCTCTCAGCTTATTAATGTGTAAAGATAGGATTACACTACTCGATGGTAAATCTAGTTGATAAGTGACTAATTATTAAACTACAGCAGGATTAACTAACGCTAAAAATGCATTCAAACTGGTTTACCTGTACCAATTTGGCCCTTAGAGCGCCAAACCGAAGGCATACTATTAGCAAAAACTTTTTAAATTAACAAGCAAACCACAGGCTGAAACTGCAATTAACACCGACAATTTAACATTTCACGCACACTGACATTACCCCCTTCACATCTAACTCTCATTTTCTCATATAGATCATGCTTTACCGCTGGCTATATCAGCCTTTTTACTCTACACGCGATATCGTACAATGACGCCTCCATCTAAATAACCAGTTAACGCCATGCCCTTTAGCTTTAAACAGTTCCATATCGACGATAGCCATTGCGGCATGCCTGTCAGTACTGACGGCGTTCTTTTGGGGGCTTGGGCTCCGTTGTCTGATGCAGAGAGCATTCTTGATATTGGCGCTGGGAGTGGATTACTGTCACTGATGGCTGCCCAGCGCTCTGAAGCGCAAGTCACCGCGATCGAAATCGACAGCCAAGCAACACAGGATTGTCAGCACAACATCAATCAAAGCCCATGGCATGAGCGTATTACACTTGTCACTCAGTGTGTAACCCAATGGGCACAGACCCATAATCAGCAATACGACCATATTCTTTGCAATCCGCCCTATTTCGACAATGGTCCACAATCTAACGACCAGCGCCGTGCACAGGCACGGCATACTGATACGTTAAATTTCGAGATGCTGCTGACCGCAATAAAAAGACTGCTTAACCCAGATGGCAATGCAAGCCTTATTTTGCCGCAAGCCAGTTTAGGCCGTTTCTTATTGCGACTTGGTGATCACCAGCTGAACCTAATAGAACGGGTCGATATAATAAGCGTCGAAGGAAAGAGTCCACAGCGTCACCTGCTGTTACTGGCTCATAAAACACCTCAAGCTAGGCCTACAGAGGTTAAGCAGCTGATCATAAGAAATCGTTTAGGCGACTACACCCAAGAGATGGTCGAACTCACTCGGGCGTTTTACCTAAAGATGTAAGCAAGATTGAGCAGAAATTAGGATCCGTGATATCTCAGTGGGAACCTCGCACTTTGTGCTAATTTGAGTGTATAATGCCGCGCTATTATTCATTGAGACGCTGCGCATGCAATTTGAAGATTTCCATCTTGACGAAACCTTACTAAGGTCACTCAAGGCGATGGGCCACAATACGCCCACCACAATCCAGCAACAGACCATTCCACTAGGACTCGAGCAACAAGATATTTTGGCTCGTGCACCAACGGGAACAGGGAAAACTGCCAGCTTTTTGTTGCCTGCGCTGCAACACTTGATCGACTTTCCTCGCCGATTTTCTGGCCAAGCTCGGGTGTTAATCTTAACTCCTACCCGCGAACTCGCCAGCCAAGTGCATCGTTATGCTTCGCACCTTGCCACCGACTTAGATCTTGATATCGCCATTATTACTGGCGGTGTGCCTTATGCACCACAAGAAAAAGCATTAAGTGGCAATGTTGATATTCTGGTTGCGACACCAGGCCGCTTGATGGAATACCTTGATAAGGGATTGTTTGACGCACAAGAAGTCGAAATATTAGTGATCGATGAAGCCGATCGCATGCTTGATATGGGCTTTACCTCTATCGTGCAAGCTATCGCTATCGAAGCCCAGGGTCGTAAGCAGAACATGCTATTTTCGGCGACACTGGAAGGTGGTGGCGTCAGTCGTTTTGCACAAGAGCTGCTAACCGATCCCGTTACCATTGAGACTAAGCCGCCTCGCAGCGAGAAAGCCAAGGTCCACCAATGGATCCATTTAGCAGACGATAAAGACCACAAGTTTGCGCTACTGTGCAGTATCTTAAATCGTGAAGATGTGACCCGTGCTATCGTTTTCGTAAAAACTCGTGAAGTGGTTGCTAGCCTCGAAGGCCAACTAAAACGTGTTGGCATTGACTGCGCCTTTATGCGTGGTGATATGGAACAGAAAGCGCGTTTTCAAGCCTTGGGCCGATTCACTAAAGGTGAAGTCAATGTACTGTTGGCTACCGATGTAGCGGCACGTGGAATTGACGTTGACGATATTAGTCATGTAATTAACTTCGATATGCCTCGCAGCGCCGACACCTATGTTCACCGTATCGGTCGTACCGCTAGAGCAGGCAACAAAGGCACTGCGATTTCGCTAGCTGAAGCCCATGATATGCGTATCGTCGCAAAAATTGAGCGCTATATTGAGCAACCTTTAAAACGCCGAATTATCGAAGAGTTACGTCCTAAGCATAAGGAAGCACGCCCACCATCAAAGAAAAAAGTCAAAGCGGGCGACGCTAAAAAGGTCAGTAAGAAATACAAAGCGAGTAAAAAGAAGAAATAAACGAGCAGATCCTTATCTCTCTCAAAAAAAAAGCGCCTCTAAATGGGCGTTTTTTTTGTAACCCAATTTAACGGATAAAACCCAAGCGACGCAGCCTCCCTTGAATATCAATATGTTAAGCAGGGTAAACATCACCTAACCTGAAACATTTAATTTACAAAAAGACTTTTGACCCTAGGCCAGACTCTGGTAATTTATAGAGCAAGCAGCTCAGCATGGAATAGCATGAAGTCAATGATAAAAAAAATTATACGTAGAGTCCTTCCACCTTTTCTCATCTTGATCGTTTTTGGTGCCCTAGCCGGATTATTGATGAGTACGCGAGAAGCACCTGAACAGAAAGAAGATGAGATCCCAGTCCCCATTGTTGACGTTACCTCTGTAACTCAAGAAACGGTATCACTGAATCTCCCCTCTTATGGCGTCGTTATGCCAAAGAACAAAACCCAGTTAGTGACTGAAGTTCAGGGGCGTATGTTCGCTATCTCTGACAAATTCGTCGCCGGTGGTATTGTAAAACGGGGCGATAAGCTGGCTGAAATAGAGCCTTCAGACTATCAAGCCGATCTCATGCAAGCACAAGCCACTCTAGCACAAGCAAAAGCCCTGCTCGATGAAGAGATTGCTCGCGGTGAAGTGGCCAAAAATGATTGGGACGGCTATGACAGCGGCCCAGCTCCCGAACTTGGATTACGTGTCCCACAACTCAAAAAAGAGCAAGCGAATGTCAAGTTTGCCGAAGCGGCACTTGCCCGTGCACAGCGTAATCTTGAGCGAACCATTATCCGCGCGCCATTCGACGGCATCATTAAGGCGAGAAATGTCGATCTTGGTCAGTATGTTACTCTCGGCACCAATTTGGGTGAGCTGTATGACACTCGCATAGCCGAGATACGTTTACCTCTCGCAAACAACGAACTGGCTTATTTAGAGTCGATTGACAATCCCGACACCGAAGTCACTCTGAGCGCTGAACTTGCTGACCGAACGGTGACTTGGGTAGGAAAGATTGTCCGCAGTGAAGGGGTGATCGATGCCGAAAACCGTATGGTGTATTTAGTCGCCGAGATCAAAGATCCCTACCTCAGAGAGCAGAAGCAGCCGGGACAACTCCCACTCAAATATGGCAGCTTCGTCAACGCGGTGATTAAAGGGCGCACTGTCGAAGGTATCGTTAAATTGCCTCGCCATATAGTGAGGGGAAATCAGGTTGCAGTCGTCCGAAATGACAACACGCTAGAGATGCGTGACGTCAACGTGGTACGCACGGATATCGACAACGTCTATATCAAAGATAGCCTTGCCGATGGCGAACGTGTTTCTCTGACCAATATTAACAATATGACCACGGGTCAGTTGGTTAAAGTGATTGGAGAGCAAGATGACTCCAACACTGATACCGATGAGAATAAGTCGGAGAGTACCCTAGTTGCTGCGGGTGAATTGTAATGGATAGTAACAAAGGAATTATCGCCTGGTTTGCCCGTAACAGTGTGGCGGCCAACCTACTAATGGTCATCTTACTCGTTGGCGGACTATTTAGCACAGTATTGATTAATAAAGAAGTTTTCCCCTCTTTTGAACTCAATTATTTGCAAATATCGGTTGCCTATCCCGGTGCTGCCCCTCAAGAGATTGAAGAAGGGATCAACATCAAGATAGAGGAGGCGATTCAAGATATTAGCGGCATAAAAAAAGTCACCTCGGTCGCCAGTGAAGGTTTCGGTAATGTCACCATTGAAGTAGAAGATGGCTTCGATGCACAAGATATTCTCGATGAATCAAAACTGCGAATCGATGCTATCTCCACCTTTCCAGAAAATATCGAAAAACCCAATATTTACCGCATAAAGCCAGAAAATAACGTTATTTGGGTGTCGGTCTATGGCGACATGGATCTGCATCAGATGAAAGAGCTGGCTAAATCGATACGCGAAGAGATCACCGCCCTGCCCGCAGTGACCCGAGCGCAAGTGACCGGGGTTCGTGATTATGAAATTAGTATCGAGCTTTCTGAGGATAAGCTGCGCGAATATGGCTTAAGCTTCGCACAGGTCGCACAAGCGGTGCGTAACTCCTCTATCGATCTACCTGGTGGCTCAATTAGAGCCGAAGATGGCGATATCCTGCTCAGAACTAAAGGCCAAGCCTATACAGGCGATGACTTTGCTCAAATCGTTGTTAGCACGCGTCCTGACGGTAGTCGTATCATGCTGCCACAGGTAGCCACTATTCGTGATGGCTTTGAAGAGCGATTAGAGTACACCCGATTTAACGGTAAGCCAGCGGCAATTATCGAAGTGCTTAGCGTCGATGATCAAAATGCACTCGATATTTCATCTCAAGTAAAGAGCTATATCGCAGAGCGCCGAGCAACATTACCGGCCAATGCAGAGCTCGATACTTGGGGTGATTTAACTCACTACCTTAAGGGTCGCCTTAACATGATGATATCGAACATGTTTTATGGCGCCTTGCTGGTATTTATCATATTGGCACTATTCCTTGATTTAAGATTGGCATTTTGGGTCATGATGGGCTTACCCGTCTGTTTCCTTGGGGCGATGTTTATCATGCCACTGGAACCCTTCTCACTATCGATTAACATGCTGACGTTGTTTGCCTTTATTTTGGTGCTAGGCATAGTGGTCGATGATGCCATTGTAATAGGTGAAAGCGCCTATACTGAGATCGAAAAGCATGGTCATTCCCTAGAAAACGTCGTGAAAGGTGCCCAGAAAGTCGCCATGCCAGCCACCTTCGGCGTACTAACAACCATTGCTGCGTTTATGCCAATGATCATGGTATCAGGCCCGATGGCGATTATCTGGAAATCGATAGGTTTAGTGGTGATCCTCTGTTTAGCTTTCTCACTAGTGGAATCTAAATTGATTTTGCCCGCCCATTTGGCTCATATCAAACCCAGACGTCCTAATCCTAACCCTAATGTTTTTGTACGATTTAAAACGGCACTGAATAACAAAGTGCAGCACTTCATTCACCACAGCTACCGGGTGTTTATCGAGCGCTGCATTCGTCATAGATACAATGTTGTGGCGACCTTTGTTGGGGTATTAATTCTTTCTATTGCCTTGGTGGCGAGTGGCAAAGTGCGCTGGGTATTCTTCCCAGATATTCCATCTGATTTTATTCAAGTACGACTGGAGATGGATGTCGGTAGCTCCGAAGCCAATACCCTGAAGGTGGTAAAAGAGATTGAAAATGCCCTCTATACCATGAACGAGAAGATGGAAGATCAGTATGGTTACCCAGTGGTGAAGCACAGCTTCATCAATATGAGTTCCAGAACCTCAGCCTTTATCTTCGCCGAGCTGACTAAAGGTGAAGACCGAGATGTTGATGGTGTCACCATTGCTGATGAGTGGCGCAAGGCATTGCCTGAGCTCATTTCGGTCAAAAAGCTCAATATCAATGCCAGCACCAATGATGCCGGCGGAGATATCTCCTTTAGATTAACCTCAAGCGATTTGGAGCAACTCTCGCTGGCAGCAAATGAACTTAAGCAAAAGTTAAGAACCTATGAGGGGGTTTACGACATTTCCGATAACTATTCATCGGGCAGTCATGAAATCCGCTTGGCGATTAAGCCTGAAGCCGAAGCGCAGGGTTTAACCCTGTCCGATCTTGCTAGCCAAGTTCGCTATGGTTTCTATGGTTTTGAAGCCCAACGTATTTTGCGTAATAAAGAGGAAGTGAAGGTGATGGTGCGCTATCCATTAGAGCAGCGCCGAACCGTTGGACATCTGGAAAACATGATGATCCGAACACCTCAGGGGATCTCTGTTCCCTTCTCTACCGTTGCGAAAATTGAGTTAGGCGACTCCTATTCCTCAATTACCCGAGTCGATGGAAGACGCGCTATTACGGTGATGGCGAATGCCAATAAAAACATTGTCGAGCCATCGAAAGTGGTCGGTGAAATTCAAAAGGATTTCCTTCCTTATTTAGAAGGTAAGTACCCACATATCTCAAGCACCTTAGATGGCGGTAGCGCCGATGAACAAAGTGCGATGGTGGGTCTATTCCAAGGTTTCTTCTTCGCGATGTTTACCATCTATGCCTTGATGGCGATTCCACTAAAATCCTACAGCCAACCCTTAATCATCATGTCAGTGATCCCATTTGGTATTATTGGTGCGCTGTTTGGTCATTTCATTCTCGGACTGTCGATGAGTGTCCTAAGCCTTTGCGGTATTGTTGCTTTGGCTGGGGTTGTGGTCAACGACTCGCTGATTTTAGTCGATTTTGTTAACCGAGCAAGAAACCAAGGTTTGCCGCTAGTGGATGCTGCAATAGATGCTGGCTGCTATCGCTTTAGAGCGATTATCCTCACCTCTATGACCACGTTCGTTGGGCTAGTGCCAATTATCTTAGAGCGGAGTTTACAGGCGCAGATAGTGATACCCATGGCCACCTCGTTGGCATTCGGTATTTTATTCTCGACAGTGGTGACGCTTATTTTGGTGCCAGTGCTCTATATTATCCTCGATGATATAAGACGCACATCTCGCCGTTTTTATCACTGGTGGTGGCAACCGAAGAAAGATGAGGCTATCGGAAGTTAAACCTATTGAGTGTTAAATAAAGGGAGGCATAGCCTCCCTTTTTGATCTATTCAGCATTTTAAGCACCAGAAAGTCGCTAGAATATGACTCTGATAAATAAGTATAAGCTGATCATGAGTCAATCCACCCTAGTCTACGACATCCGTAATAGCCGCTACCTAAACATCACAGGACGCTGCACATTACGCTGCCAGTTTTGCCCAAAGCATAATGGCAGTAAACAGATCCATGAGTACCAATTGGCATTAGATCATCAGCCTAAGGCCAATGAGATCATTCCACTGCTCGGAGATGTTAGCCAGTTTGAGGAATATGTGTTTTGTGGCTATGGGGAACCCACTTTAAATCTCACCACCTTGATTGAAGTCGCAACAGAGGTTAAACGGCAAGGCGGAAAAGTCAGAGTCAACACCGATGGCTTAGGTAATCTATTTCATCGACGCAACATCTTGCCTGAACTCGCACCTGTGGTCGATTCCCTATCCATTTCGCTCAATGCCGATACCGAAGAAGCTTATCTACGCCACTGCAAACCTAAATTAAAAGGTGCTTACCAAGCCGTAAATGAGTTTATAAAACTGGCGCCAGACTATATTGACAAAGTGCAAGTATCAGCCATAGATGGCTTGGAAGGGGTCAACATTGAACGCTGCGAAGCGATTGTCATTAACGCCAAAGCCGAATTCAAACATCGCCATTTAGGGGTGATTGGGTAAAAGGGCAAATAGCGCGTTAGCGAGATGTAAGTGACTGTGTTAAGCAGATAGAATCATGCTAACATAGCCGCAAAAGAACTAGGACAAACACCACTTTCAATGCTGACGCAAAAAACTTCACTTCTGATCACTGGCCAAGGTTTGCACTGGTCAACGCAACGTATTTTTTCTGTAGCAACGCAGATCATTATTTTGCTTATCAGCGTGATCTTGCTAACCAATGTGATCATTACACTCGGTGAGCGTCGTCTTCAGGAAGATTGGGCAACACAGAGATACAGTGAGTTACAGTCTGTCGGCACCTTAATTGCCGATAAAGTCTCATTCCAGCAGTTTAGAACACAGATGTTGGCCAACGCTGAGTTATTAAAACGCTATCTAACGATCCCCAGCGAGATCCGCCAGAAAAAACTCCAACAACATTGGGCCTTAATGACGCGAAACATTCCAGGACTGTTGGATATTGCGCTGTTTGATCCTCAGGGTAAATATAAGTTTTCTACCACCAATAATTTTAGCCGAGAACCGCTACCTGCTTCGTTGCTTGAAGGCTCCCGCAATATGGGCGGTACCGAAGTTTATACTTCGCCACTGGAGTTCACTCCGATTAATGGCAAGCTTGAGCCCTATCTTTATCAATTAGCATGGTTAGAAAACCCTAACCAAAGCGTGCGAGGCTATTTGGTGACCTACCAATCGATGACTCGTATGTTAAAGAGTATCAAGCCAGCCTATTCCAGCGCCGAATCACCACTTATGATACTTGATACCCAAGGCTTGCTATACGCAGGAGCAGAAAATAAACCAAACATCAATCGGATACCTGAAACCATGGGAGGCAGCCTACGCCAAACCTATCCTGCGTTATGGCGTAAAATGTCGAACAGTAACTTTGGTCAGTTCCATGGCGATGATGCGACCTTTGTTTATTTAAAGATTGAGCTCACGACTCAATATGAGACTCGCAGAGAATATTATTTAGTCTCCTATGTGCGTAATGACGCTATTGCCGAAAACTTCTCAGAATGGCGTAATATTCTGATTGCTGGAGCGCTAGTGTTAACGCTACTCGCATTGGCGCTAATCTTGCTGAGTCACTCCTATCGTATCGGTCAACGCTCAAGAGCATTTAGTATCGATTTGGCCAATAGATTATTCTATCAAGATATCGGCTGTGTCATTGTTAATGAAAACAATCGCGTCGTCACCGCTAATGAAAAGGCGGCACAATTGTTAGCCATACCACTAGATGAGTTGTCAGACCGTAATCTGCAACGAATTTTACAACTAGAAAACGAGCAATACGCAGACATTCTGACTCAACTAGAAAAAGATAAAAAATGGCATGACGTTATCGATTTAGAAGATCTATGCGGTTGCACGTTAGCGGTGAACATAAGTAGTGCTATACGCTCAGCAAAAAAAGGCAGTTATTTGTTGGTGACCTTTGAAGATGTCACTCAGCTCAAACAAGCGCAGCAACAGGCTCACCTCAACCAATTACTCAATGATAATGCCGTCGCCTGCGCATTAGTTAAAGCAAATGGCGAGCTTGAGTTAGCAAACGATGCCTTTAAGGAACTGGTGTCCATCCACAATACTGATAATAAGAACTTAACCGAATTACTTAATAATGACCTCGATGTTCAATGGCCACGTATCACTCAGCAGTTACTATTACAAAGCACATGGAAAGGGCAAATACTGTGCGATCCCAATGGCCATGAAAACACTTGCCTTCAAGCGACCCTTAAAGGGCACTTAGATGCGGCTGGTGAGATCGAGCATATTGTCTGTACCCTAGAAAAGGCTCAAAAAAGAACATTACTGAAAGATAGGGGAGATTTTATTCCTCATCGAAGCACTATCTTAATCAACCTACGTGATTTAGATGACTACTTTAATTCTTTAAGTCGCGTTAGTCGCGACAACTCTAGCTTGCTGCTGATCGACATAACTGCCGAGAGCATGCTTAGCCATATGAGTGACATTGGTCAGTTAGAGAGTCGTCAACGTGAAGTCGAGATCCACATTCTCAAATCGTTACCTATGGGCTATCAAATGTCTCATTGGCAGCTAGGCAAATTGATTGTCATCTTGCCTAACACCCATCCAGATGATGCCCATCATTACGCGGTGTCCACCCTTGCAAGCTTAAACGACATAGGCCTAGGCGCAGGGATCTGTATGGGCATTGCCAGTTATCAGCCCGAACAAAACCTAGAACAATACCTAATCAATGCCGAGGTTGCCCTCAAACGAGCCAAACAGATAGGGGAACAAAATATCTGTCAGGCGTTTACCCGTCATAATTAACCTCAGGTTATCTCATTACAAAGGCGCCTACAGGCGCCTTTTTCCTCCGTATATTATCAATTTAGCGCTGTATATGGATATAACAATGTCATGAACACATGAGTGAAAGAACGATCAAATGTGCAAGCACACTTTGGGCACACTGACTTCTTGTTAAAGAAAGTTGTCCCTATGCGCTCCATTGTGGGTGAGTTGCGAGTTCAATTAAGCTGAAGATGCCAGTCATAAAGAGTACCATCATAAAGGAGATAAAGAGTTGTCCGATAATTAGGGTCAGCTTCTTTTGCATTGCTTCGTCTAAAGTGTCTATGGATGGTGCGCAAAACGTATAGACGAGCACTATCCGAATAAAAGGTTAGTGCCGCGGGTTAGTTTGAAGCAACTAAATCTCGAAGTGCTCGAGGACTTAAATAACCGGACCAGTCTAAAATCTTTTCGACGGCGCAGATGTTAGTAATTAGCGTGATGAGAGTTACGTTTTTAGTTCGCACATAACAAGACGTTTAGGACAGATTCGCAATGCGAGTCATTTTCAACTTACGTTGAATTTAGTATATACAGCACAATGGGTTAGGTTAGGCAATCTTGATAACGACTTAATACGACGTTATCTGTAATCGAAAGTAAGGAGGCTTTTATGGCGAATAATTATCGAGGTTCATGCCTTTGTGGTGGTGTGAAGTATGAGCTTTTAGGTGAGTTCCAGTCTTTCTTCTTATGTCATTGTACTCGTTGTCAAAAGGATACAGGCTCAGCTCATGCCGCAAATTTGTTTGCTAAAGCAGGCACCTTAATTTGGTTGCATGGTGAAAAGGATGTTAGAACCTATGAACATCCCAATTCATTTCATGCAAAAAGCTTTTGTTCAAAATGCGGCTCTGCGCTCCCAACGTTTGCTGATAGTATTCACTGTGTAGTGGTTCCGGCAGGCAGCCTTGATAGTCCTGTTCCAATTGCGCCTACGGCTAAAATTTTTGTTGATAGTTGCGCTAGTTGGGCGATGAATTTATGCAGTATACCTAGCTATGAAAAGCTTCCAGACCAAGTTAAGAGCTAAACACATACAATAAATCGGCCGCGCGCAGCTGCGACCTTGTCCCAAGTGTTAAATAAGCCCGAACTTGCAGGAAGTGATACCTTTTATATCGTAAATATGTTTAGCTGTGATGTCTCATGATTTGAGGGAAGATCTGACCTCAACACTTGCGCATCCATACACTTCACCTGCGCTAAGCAATTCAAAACAATGAAGGCGAAGGCTGACAATGGCTCTGTCGCCAATAGATCGGCTGCAGCTGAAAAAGAAGTTTATATTTTGTTTTCAAACAACTAATTCCAACTGCTGGAAATAGGTACTCTATCAAGCGAGATTGCCTAGCAGCGTTGAGCCTACCTAGACAGCATCTTCTTGCTCGTCCCCTATCGGCTCCATACCATCGGGTAACTTGCTTTCGGTCACCTCTACTATAGTCGAACGGTTCATAGTGATCTTATAACGCGCATATTGCGGCGGATTGCGGCCTTCTCGGAGCGTCAAAATCAGGTTAACTTGGTAACGTCGCTCTACCGAATCATTACTGATCTTGCCATCGGCTTCTTTGTATATCTTCGCCTTGCCTCGTTCAAGATAACGGGCAAATGGAACCAAACTGAAGTTCACCTGCTCTTGAATGGTCGAGTAACCCGCTAAAAAGTCCTTCTGTGAAATCCGTGAGCTGATACCATAATGCAAAATATCCGCATCGACCTTATTTTGACTGTGGCGACGATTCAAAATCTCATTAACGCCATCAGGCAGCTCTTTCGTTTTAACAAAGTCAAGCCACACCAGTTGACGGCCAATAACCGCTTGGCTAGTTGTATCACGCAAAATACGACTCCAACGAGGTCGGCCTTTCTGGATAACCCGCCATAGGGCATTACGAATATCTTCTTTGAAAATCTCACGAAAACCATAGATCACCGCCAAGCTCAATAACAGCGATAAGGTTAATCCACTAAACACCCCTTGCGCCTTAATAATAAGCGCCGAAACCACCAGCATAACAAAGCCTGTCGCCACCCCGGTGGTGAGTTTTTTTAACCCGACACCTAAGGTTTTAAGCTCCTCTTTAAGCACAACCCCTTGCTGAATAAGACGACGCAGCAACAACATCTTATTTGAGATCCGGTTAGGATCATCTTTAGTCTGAGTGGAATTATAATTTCGACTATCGCGGTAACTTTTCTCGCTGCGGCAAAGGGCGATCACCTCTTCCACGACTTCGCTGTAGTCGCTGCTGCGAGGGGCTCTGGACATTAACTTCAACAATCGCTGTTCACAAAACCAGGATAAGTAGTTATCCGAGTTTTCAAAATAATGTTTCCACTTTGGGTCGCTTGGTTCATTACGACGAAACTTTTTCAGCAGCTGAGCCACAATATCGCTCAACTCTTTGAGTGAAGCGTAAAACTTATCGACATCTTCGATCTGGGCTAACTCTTTACTGTCGGTCTCGATCGCTACCGCAAATTGATAGGCAAACAAGTTGAGATAGAGCCTAAACTCCTCAACAGTTCGCTTATTTTGACTAATAAAACGCCCTTGGACTAAAGGAAGATGTAGGCCTGAAGAGTAATAGGAACGTCGCCCCGCAATAGCGGCATGGTAATACTCCTCTTCATCTAGGCTTTGGGGGTTAATACCCATTTCTTTAGGCAAGAAAAAATAGAGGTCGAGTCGCCTATGATCACCCACCTTCATTTGATGGGTGAATTTTATCGACAGTGATTCTTCCTGCTTAACGTAGATCTTAGACACAGAGCCTCATAGACATTTAAATATCAGTAAGTTACAGCTAGATTATAGTCGAACATATCTTAGTGCACTAGACGGCAACCACAAACTGTATTGCTGGGTTGAAATAGCACTATTGCATAGTCTCGCAAAGAATCTAAATCCAATGGTTCGATAGATAGATTATGCATTCCTTTACTGTCTAAGTTAAATGAACTGATATAAGAAAGATACTGCATATGTTGTGGTTGGCTTTGATAGTTGTCCTCACTCTCCTCTTTGGTATACACCGAAAAATTGTAGCGGTGCGCCTGCTTATCATAGTTAACAAGCTTTCCCTTCATTCGAATACTTCCTGCCAGCGTGCCATCTAAATTGAAGTAACGATAGTTAATCTGAGCCTGCTGTTTCTTGGCCAAAATATCAACCAACAGATAATGACGTCCCTCTATCTCATTATTATCGGGTCTATCGAATAGCTCCGAGCTACAGCTAAGCATTAGACTCTGCGTAGGATAAAGATAACGATAGCTGATGGTAAGACTAACAACCAACAGCAATAAAATCAGAAAATTAATTCCCCAGAGTACTTTTCTATTCACACAAAGAGACCTCCGCAAGCCACTGATCAGAAATAAAGACTTTATTTTGTCTAAAATCGGTCAGCTTAAGGTTTCTCACTATAGATTGGCCTAATTTATCGCCTTTCATAGTGATATTAAATACCTGTTTATCATGAGATAAAGAAAGATAGACTTGCTTCCATGGCGCTGATTCGCAAAGCTTAATGCCCTGAGCTAAACGCTGGGTTAACGCAAGTAATGAGGTATTATTGGTTTTAGATTTAGCATAAGAGATAAGCATTACCTTCTGGCCAGACTCTAAGGTGATGACTTGCTTGCTAAAGGGTTCGGTATAGGTGCTATGGTTGGAAAATTGCCCCATCCATTGCATCACAACTAAAGGGATTATAGCCAAGATCAATAGGCCAACGCCTAGCTTGATTCGACGATGCTGACAACCGAATAACCGGCTAATGAATACAGACACCCATACCGGAGTGCTAGGTTTCTTTATCCGCTTTCGCGACTGACTCTCTAAACGTAATCGATAGCCTTTACCTTTAATGGTTTCGATCATATGCTCATGCGCTGGCCCTAGAAACGATCGCAACATAAACACAGCTCGAGTGACGGAAGAATCACTTAACGCCAAATGCTCCGCATCGGCAGAACCTAATACATGTTTAGCAACCACTTTATCGTGATTAGCGATTAGCAGACGCAGCACCTGCAGCTCGGCTCGAGGTAAGAACCACTGCTCCTGGGTCACTTGGTGTGTGAGTAAGCCTCTTTGGCTATCAAAAAGACAATCACCTAATTGCATTATTCCCTTCACTATTCAATTCAACCTACTCTTAGCTGGGGCGAATCTGACGAACTGCGTTATCTGCTCTATTGTTCACAATAGAGTCAAAATCATCATATTCTTTTAAAACAGTAAATTAGAATATCTTTTAAGATCCTAACTATGTAGGTCATCGAGACGTAGTCACAGCATAAACAATACAATCACAAATTTCTGTGATCCCCACTATCTCATTACAATCAATGTGGAAATTATTATGATCGTGTTAATAAAGCTTGTCGTTACGCGAACCAAGTCACATTATTTATGGCATGAATAACGCTATTCTCTCCATAGCTAAACCACAAAAATTAACATGAATGCTACAAATAAAGTGACGCACCTCACACAGCAATTGAATTCCGCCCATAAAGAGCTTAACGCAACATAAAAATCCGATTAGCATTAACTAAAAATAAGTCATACCACCTCACTATTCGCTTTCACGCCATTCATCTATCCGTCATCACACTATTCACAATATTCCCCCAGCAAACTGATTCCAAGCTTACAAGGGACGAACATTTCGTACCGACAATAACAACACTTATTTCCATGTGAGGACATTTTCTATGACAATTACTAGACGCCAAGCACTCACCAAAATCATTGGTATTAGCACCGCAGCTGCTGGAGCCACTCTTATGGGGACCTCTGCATTTGCTGGCACAGATGAACAAGGTAACTTTCACCTAGCTCTTGGGGATAAATTAAAGTACGTACCACTCGATGCTATGGCAACAGCTAAGCTTGCTTATGAAACAGGTGGTGGATGTATGCATCAGGTATTCCATTCGTTAGTCACCATGCTTGCCAACTCTTCAAGTGCCGATGCAGCCAAGTTTGCTACTATTCCTACTGCCATCGCAGCATACGGTGGAGCGGGTATCGCCGGACAAGGTACAGTTTGTGGCAACATGAATGCCACAGGAATGTTAGTAAACTTCCTCGATGACATTAACGGCCAAAACGCAGCGGTGATTGGAGCCGCCTTTAGATATTATGAAACAACTGAATTACCACTCTCTAGCCCTGAGTTTATTGCTGGTATCGGCTCAACCGATGAAAAAACGCTAAAAGTAGGTAAGTCCTCTGTCGCCAATAGCGTGTTATGCCACTCATCAATCAGTAACTGGTCAAAAGCATCAGGCTTTACCTTTAGTGAAAAAGGTGAGCGCTGCTACCGTTTGTCAGCCTCTATCGCTTACCACTTAGTTGAATTACTTAATCGTGCCTATGCGGGTGAAGATATTGCTGCTCTACCAGAATCGAAACCATCAAGCGAAGCGCAAACCTGTCAAAGCTGTCATGGCGCCGCCGACACAATGGGCAGCGCGGCCAGTGTTAAAACAGATATGGAATGCACCACTTGCCATACCGGACACTTTAACTAAGTAAGGAGCTAGTCATGAACGATAAATTAGTGACCAGCCTACTAGCAGCACTGCTGCTCTGTGGTGGATGTGGTAGTGATGACAATGACACCGAAATGCCACCTGTTGTTACACCACCGCCAGTAGCCGACAGCGTTGATGCCAATGAAGCATTGGCCATTAACCTTTCTCTGGCCGAATTTGATGGCGCGAGCGGAGCATTGAGTTTCACCCTAGAAGATGACGCCGCTTTGGCTATTACCAATGCTAAAGATTATAAAATCACCTATTTTGGCTTTCCTGAAGATGGTGTCACTTCCCGTAATGCAAAAGCATGGAAGCATTGGCATGTCACCCAAAGCTTTGAATGCGATAGCAGCGCTGGCGAATGTGAAGGCGTTTTAGTGGAGTCAGAGAAAGGCAGCTATCACTTTGAAGCGACTGGCCTAGATTGGGACCGAAATACCAGCGATGGCTCAGTCAAAAAATATAAAGTAGCCATTGAGATCAAAGGAGCGATGGCAAACAACGAGTTAGTATTACTTCCCTCAACCTAACCACTGCACGACTTTGAGGACTAATAGCCAATATATTAGTCCTCTTTTTTATAGAGGGTGAGTTACATCGAAATAACAGCAGAAACAACCTGTCGGTAATAGGCGCTGCCACTATACCATCACGAATTAATCGACTCTCAACCAATAGTAGGCACGAATCAGAATCAGATGCGAATCCAAACCTGTCACTTATTCCGCGGTATTCACGGTAGGCGTGTATTCTGACGTTTCATTCAGGCTGGGTGTCACCACCTCATAAAACATAGAAGTATCGTGGTAAGGTTCAAAAACCGAATACAACAGTAATAGCAGTAATATTAACTGTGATATCAATAGAATATATTTCTGACGTGAAATGCTCTTTCCTGGGAGCCCCACCGAAAATCCTGATGATTGTTTTAACTTATCATGGAGGATAAAACCTTGATCATCGACAGCTTCGATTAATATCGCACTGGGCTCACCAAGAAAAAACTTTATGCGCTCAAGCGCTTCTTTTAATCGCTCGATATTGCGTTCATTTTCATCAAGGCAAGCAAGCAGTTGGCTATTAGACAATACTTGACCACGATGCTTAGCCAATTGTTTTAACACAGCAAACTCAGCTTTAGGCATCATCCAGCTTGTCTCATTTTCCTGATTTGACAATTGTGCTTGAGACATATCAAACCAACAACTACCAATTTGCATACTAGGTCTCTCACCAATGACAATAACTCATTGTAACCATAGCTAACGCTGGAATCTGTGACACCTTACATTCGGGATAGTAATTTTTCTCTTTCGTGACATTAAGCACGCAA
This sequence comes from Shewanella psychrotolerans, assembly GCF_019457595.1. Classification (NCBI taxonomy): domain Bacteria; kingdom Pseudomonadati; phylum Pseudomonadota; class Gammaproteobacteria; order Alteromonadales; family Shewanellaceae; genus Shewanella; species Shewanella psychrotolerans. Next base: position 3,547,012 of record NZ_CP080419.1, read on the forward strand.
GCCATTAATAAAAACAGATCAAATAACACAAAAAAAACACAAAAAAAACACAAAAAAGATACAAACCGATACGTATGTAAACAAAAGTACAAGCAAACCATTGATTTACAACTGATGTAAAAAAAGCGCCTGTTAGGCGCTTTTTTCGAGACGGACTAACTTAGAAAGAATAAAGTAAAGTCATGTTGGTTTCTGTATCTGTACTTTTCTTATCATCGGCGGGTTCGCTGTTGTAACGCACGACAACTGCAAATTTCATGGCTAATGCGCCAATAATATTTGCTGTGATAGACGTTTCAGAGCGCCCCTCGAGGCTATCACCATAATCGGCAACAAACAGCTGCTTAAACTTAGAGTTATCAGTGATTTCAGTTTCAAAATTCATCACACCGTGACCAACCCAGCTCTCTTCGGTATCGTAACCCGCTGCTAGCGTGCTCGCATCATCAAGACGTTTATACTGGTAACCAGGACCGACTTCAATGGCAAGCAATGTCTTACCTGTATCTACAAACTTATGGCCATAACCAGCCGACACTGTTGATTTAGAATCGAAACCAGTAAACGGATCAATCTCATGATTAGCGTTAGCAAAAATGTAGTTAACATCGCTTAACTGATAGTTGCCTTGGATTAGGCCGTAATAACGCTTACCGGTTTCTTCACCGCTATCCTCTTTATATAAGGCTTCAAGCAGATACTGGTTTTCCCAATTACCTAGCTCATGCTTCATATCTAAACGCCCCTTTAATGAGGTCGTCTCTGTGTTACCCGTGGTGACAGTTGCACCGAGCTCCGCGTCTGCAGCAAACGTCTTATCACCCTTTACGAAATCTGCACCTGCATGAGCAGCGAACGGAGTCGCTAACAAAATAGCTGTAGCTGTCAGCAATTTTTTCATTGTTATGTTACCTATGTTATCCAAGCCCCTTAAAAATTGGCGCAATATTAACATCCAGCGAACATAAATGAAAACCGACCTTGCATAATTCGGCTTCTTATACTGATTGATATAATAGGCAGTATTGCTTTAATGACGTGTCCTAGAAAGGAAAAAGCCCACGAAAGTGGGCTTTTAACAACATATCGAATGTTAGATTAGTTGATCTTTGGATCTAACTCTCCAGATTGATAAGCTTTGTACATCGCTTGTAGCGACTTAGGCTTGATCTTAGAGCCCATGCCCGCACAGCCAAAGGCTTCATAGCGCGTGGTACAGATATCAGCCATCGCTTCCATAGAGGCTTTTAGGAATTTTCGAGGGTCAAATTCACTTGGATTTTCAGCCAAGAATTTACGCACAGCCCCTGTCGATGCTAAACGTAAATCGGTATCGATATTCACTTTGCGTACGCCGTGCTTGATACCTTCAACGATCTCTTCAAGCGGTACACCGTAAGTTTCAGGGATTGCACCGCCATACTGGTTGATAATTTCTAACCACTCTTGTGGTACTGAAGATGAACCGTGCATGACTAAGTGGGTGTTAGGAATACGTGCATGGATCTCTTTAATACGATCGATACGCAGCACATCACCGGTAGGCTTACGGCTAAACTTGTAGGCACCATGGCTGGTACCAATCGCAATCGCGAGTGCATCAACATGAGTGTCACGTACAAAACGCGCCGCTTCTTCAGGGGTCGTTAATAGCTGGTCGTGACTAAGAACACCTTCTGCGCCAACACCATCTTCTTCACCTGCCATACCCGTTTCTAGGCTACCTAGACAACCGATCTCACCTTCAACCGATACGCCACAAGCATGAGCAAACGCAACCGTTTTACGGGTCACATCAACGTTGTATTCATATGATGCAGGTGTCTTGCCATCTGCCATCAATGAACCATCCATCATCACTGATGACATACCGAGCTGAATAGAACGCTGACAGATATCAGGATCGGTACCATGATCCTGATGAATACATACAGGAATATCTGGATACTGCTCAAGCGCAGCGGTCATTAGGTATTTTAAGAACTGAGGACGCGCATACTTACGTGCACCCGCAGAAGCTTGAACGATAACAGGGCTATCAGTCGCTTCAGCGGCTTGCATGATGGCACGCATCTGTTCAAGGTTGTTTACGTTAAAAGCTGGAACGCCATAATCATGTTCTGCTGCATGATCTAGCATTTGACGTAGGGAAATTAAGGCCATTTTTTACTCCAATAATAGGGTGGCGAACTAACTTTTGATTAATCCGATCACCGAGGTCACTATCGTTTGGACAGATTTTTATACTAACGATGGCAACCACATCCTGTGGATGCACATCGTCAGCGGTTTTTTTTAATATTAATTATTCGTTTTTACTTATTCAATTACTGCTATTGAGTAACCGTTATTCGCCGCGGCTTTCTAGCATAGCGACAGCGGGTAGCTCTTTACCTTCTAGGAACTCAAGGAAAGCACCGCCACCAGTTGAGATATAAGACACCTTATCAGCGATACCGTATTTGTCGACAGCAGCTAAAGTATCTCCACCACCAGCGATAGAGAAAGCTGATGACTCAGCAATAGCTTGAGCGATGCGCTTAGTACCTTCACCGAATTGGTCAAATTCAAACACACCTACTGGACCATTCCATACGATGGTACCGGCATTTTTAAGGATCTCAGCCAGTGCTTCAGCGCTGTCTGGTCCGATATCGAAAATCATATCGTCGCTTGATACTGCGCTTACATCTTTCAATGTTGCCGCTGCTGTTGGGCTAAATTCACCTGCAACAACCACATCTGTAGGCACCGGAATATCACCACCACGGCTTTGCGCATTAGCGACAAGACGCTTAGCTTCATCGATAAGATCCGCTTCATAAAGTGATTTACCCACTTCGTGACCCGCTGCAGCAATAAAGGTATTAGCAATACCACCACCAACAACAAGCTGATCAACGATGCCAGATAGGCTTTCGAGCACAGTCAGCTTGGTCGATACCTTTGAACCACCAACAATCGCCACTAATGGACGTGCTGGGTTATCCATTGCTTTTCCTAGTGCTTCAAGTTCGCCAGCCAATAAAGGACCAGCGCAAGCGATAGGAGCATAAAGACCAACACCATGAGTCGATGCTTGGGCGCGGTGGGCTGTACCGAATGCATCCATTACATAAACGTCACACAATGCAGCCAGCTTTTTAGAAAGCGCTTCATCATTTTTCTTTTCGCCGACGTTAAAACGGACGTTCTCAAATACCACAACTTCACCGACGTTAGCTTCAACACCATCGAGGTAATCGGTCGCTAGACGCACAGGGCAATCAAGTGCTTTTGCTAGGTAATCGACCACAGGTTGCAATGAAAATTCAGCATTAAATTCGCCTTCAGTTGGGCGACCAAGATGAGACATCACCATTACGGCAGCCCCTTTCTCTAACGCTAACTTGATCGTTGGTAGAGAAGCACGTAGACGCGCATCACTGGTCACCACACCATCACTGACAGGGACATTCAGGTCTTCACGAATAAGCACGCGCTTACCTTGAAGATCTAAAGCTGACATATTGATAATAGCCATTTTATATTTCCTTAAGATTTAAAGTTAAAAGACAAAAGTTAAAAAATTCTTCATTGCTAGCAAATTAAGGACAGTACACTTAATCGCTGCTAACGCTGACGGCAACGCTATCTGATCTAAAACGCCATCAGCGATAAATATCGATTACGCCCTAACGGCTTTTATCATCTCTAAACTGGTATCGAGCATGCGATTAGCAAACCCCCACTCATTATCACACCACAACAGTAGCTTGACTAAATGACCAGCACTGACCCGCGTCTGTGTGCCATCGACGATACTGGACCGTGGATCATGGTTAAAATCACAGGAAACTAACGGTGCATTAGTATAACCGACAACCCCCTGATATGAGCCATTCGCGGCTTGAGATAGTACTCGGTTCACTGTATCGATATCTACACGTTTGTCTAAGGTGACCGATAAGTCAATTGCAGTGACATTTATTGTCGGTACGCGCACAGAAATCGCCTCAAATTTATCTTTCATTTCAGGCAAAATACGTTCAATACCTCGCGCAAGCTTGGTATCCACCGGAATGATTGACTGCCCTGCAGCGCGAGTTCGCCGGAGATCATCATGATAGGCATCGATCACTTGTTGATCATTCATCGCTGAGTGAATCGTGGTGATCGCGCCGCTTTTAACTTGGAAAGCTCTATCGAGCACCTGAATAATCGGCACCAGACAGTTAGTCGTACAAGAAGCATTAGAAACCACGGTGTGATGAGCTTTTAGCGCTTCATGATTAACACCATAAACGATGGTGGCATCAACGTCACTTGACGATGGATGGCTTATTAATACTTGTTTGGCCCCTGCTTTCAGGTGCGCCTCACAAGCTTGTCTGTCAATGAGGACACCTGTGGCCTCGTAGACAATATCAATGCCCATTTCGGCCCAAGGCAGCTTTTCAGCATCCGCTTCATGGAGCAAAGTAATATGATCATCACCAACGGTTAATACATTATCATTGAGTGAGGTAGGTGATTGAAAGCGACCGTGAGTCGTGTCGTATAGCGTTAAGTGCAACATGGCTTCCGGTTTGGCAAGCTCATTGATAGCAACGATCTGAATTCGATCGCGTTTACCTGACTCATAAAGGGCGCGAAGAATTGAACGACCAATACGGCCATATCCATTAATAGCAACTCTGATCATTAAGCGCTTTGACTCCTCAAACCATCCCTGAAAGGGCAGACTTTTGATGCGACAACGGCTTATCTAATATTGCTATCAGATAAGCCGCTCCATCAGGCATTAGTTTCTAGAAAAACCAACGCCTCAACAACTGCTAACGCTTAAAACAAGCCGTTAACGGTCGCCACTACGTTATCAACGGTAAAACCAAAGTGCTTCATTAGTTCGCCACCAGGAGCTGACTCACCAAAGGTAGTCATACCAACTACCGCACCGTCGAAACCAACATATTTATACCAGAAATCAACGTGAGCCGCTTCGATAGCAACACGCTTAGTCACAGCGCGTGGCAATACAGACTCTTTGTATGCGGCATCTTGCGCATCAAAAGCATTAGTCGATGGCATAGATACTACTCGAACCTGCTTACCCTGTTCTGTTAAGGCTGCTGCAGAATCCAGTGCGAGTTGAACTTCACTACCTGTTGCAATCAAAATAACATCTGGCATACCGGCGCAATCACGCAGTACATAACCACCTTTAACCACATTGGCTAACTGCTCATCGGTACGCGCTTGAGCCGCTAGGTTTTGACGACTAAAAATCAGTGATGTTGGTGCATCACGACGCTCAATTGCATTCTTCCAAGAGATCGCTGTTTCAGTCGCATCACATGGACGCCATACCATCATGTTAGGTGTCATGCGTAGGTTAGCTAGCTGCTCGACAGGTTGATGAGTTGGACCATCTTCACCTTGACCGATAGAGTCATGGGTGTAAACAAAGATATTTTGAATGCCCATCAGCGCTGACATGCGTACCGCGTTACGCGCATATTCCATAAACATCATGAAAGTGGCGCCGTAGTTGATGAAACCACCATGCAGAGAAACACCGTTCATGATGCCGCTCATACCGAACTCACGTACACCGTAGTAGATGTAGTTACCGGCAGCGTCATCTTGAATACCTTTAGAACCAGACCATAGGGTCAAGTTAGAACCCGCAAGGTCGGCAGAGCCGCCGAGCAGTTCAGGCAACATAGCACCATAAGCACCGATAGCATTTTGTGAAGCTTTACGGCTTGCAATACCTTCACCTTTCTCTTGGCACTCTTTAATGAAAGCTTGAGCTTTGGCTTCGAAATCGGCAGGCAATTCACCATCGATCACGCGGCGCTTGTATTCTGCTGCAAGCTCTGGGTAAGCAGCTTCATAAGCGGCAAGTTTTTCATTCCAAGCCGCTTCATTGCTGGCGCCAACTTCTTTAGCATCCCAACCAGCATAGACGTTTTCAGGGATATCGAACGGACCGTGTTCCCAACCAAGGAACTCACGTGCCGCAGCAATCTCAGCATCACCCAGTGGCGCGCCGTGACAGTCATGGCTACCCGACTTGTTTGGCGAACCGAAACCGATAACCGTTTTGCAGCAGATCATGCTTGGCTTGTCGGTAACAGACTTAGCCTCTTCGATAGCCGCGCGAATCGCGTCGCTGTCATGACCATCAACGTTAGCAATGACATGCCAGCCGTATGACTCGAAACGCTTAGGTGTATCGTCGGTGAACCAGCCTTCAACATGCCCATCGATAGAGATACCGTTGTCATCCCAAAATGCAATCAGCTTGCCCAGACCTAAAGTGCCTGCTAATGAACAAGTTTCGTGTGAAATACCTTCCATCAAACAACCATCGCCTAAGAAGCAATAGGTGAAATGATCGACAATATCGTGTCCTGGACGGTTAAACTGTGCAGCTAACGTCTTCTCAGCAATAGCCATACCCACGGCATTACTGATACCAGCCCCTAATGGGCCAGTAGTGGTTTCAACACCGGGGGTGTAACCATACTCTGGGTGACCAGGGGTTTTAGAGTGTAACTGACGGAAATTCTTCAACTCTTCGATCGGCAATGCATAACCAGTAAGGTGCAGCAAAGAGTAAATCAGCATAGAGCCATGACCGTTAGATAGAATGAAGCGATCGCGATCAACCCACTCAGGGTTGGTAGGGTTGTGCTTAAGGAAGTCATTCCAAAGCACTTCAGCGATATCAGCCATTCCCATTGGTGCACCTGGATGACCAGAATTGGCTTTTTGAACGGCATCCATACTTAACACACGGATAGCGTTTGCGAGTTCTTTACGAGATGACATGCTCTCTCCTGCTTATTTTTTTAGGGATTTTGCGGGCAATTGTGGACGCATATTTTCCCCTACTAGGCGGTAGGACGCAAATAAAAATAACCTTATATTAGAGATTATAGTGTTCTGACCGGGCCATTTTTCCAGTCATCATGCTTATTCTTCTGCCCAAAATGCAGCAAACGATCCAATAACCGCCCCCTGATAATGCCATTTTATTGTCAACGCTATTTGTATGACTAATTGATTTCACTAATATTATCGGTTCTCAAAAAAACAGGAATTTAATAAATAGTAACTATATAACAATACGTTATAGAAGCTCAGCAAAAAATATAATGAGCATCATTAGATTATTTACTGGGTGTTACAGCACAATTTTTATCGAAAAGGGTGTTATCCCGTTTGTTTTCCACTAAAATAGCCGTCTAGATGTAGATACTTCTACACATTCAAATTGTATAAACACGAGATTTTCCATTATGGCAAAGCACTTGTTTACCTCTGAGTCGGTCTCAGAAGGTCATCCAGATAAAATCGCCGATCAAATTTCTGATGCGGTACTCGACGCGATCTTAGAGCAAGATCCTAAAGCTCGTGTTGCGTGTGAAACATACGTAAAAACCGGCATGGTAATGGTTGGTGGTGAAGTGACCACTTCTGCATGGGTTGATATCGAAGAGATCACCCGTAAAACCGTTCGCGATATTGGCTACACTCACTCTGATATGGGTTTTGATGCCGATTCTTGTGCCGTACTTAACGCCATCGGTAAGCAATCTCCAGATATTAATCAAGGTGTTGATCGCGCAGATCCTAAAGAACAAGGCGCTGGCGACCAAGGTTTAATGTTTGGTTATGCCAACAACGAAACTGACGTATTAATGCCAGCACCGATCACTTATTCTCATAAGTTGGTTAAGCGTCAATCAGAAGTACGTAAAGACAACACCCTTCCATGGTTACGTCCAGATGCGAAAAGTCAGGTGACTTTTGCTTATAACAATGACGGAAGCATTGCTGGTATCGATGCGGTTGTACTGTCAACTCAACACCGTGAAGATGTTAGTCAGCCAGACCTAATCGAAGGCGTGATGGAAACCATCATTAAGCCTGTACTACCGGCTAAGTGGTTAACTAAAGATACTAAGTACTTTATCAACCCAACAGGCCGTTTTGTTATCGGTGGCCCAGTAGGCGATTGTGGTCTAACTGGTCGTAAGATCATCGTTGATACCTACGGTGGTATGGCGCGTCATGGTGGTGGTGCTTTCTCTGGTAAAGACCCATCAAAAGTTGACCGTAGTGCTGCTTATGCTGCGCGTTATGTGGCTAAGAACATTGTTGCAGCGGGTCTTGCCGATCGCTGTGAGATCCAAGTTTCTTATGCTATTGGTGTAGCAGAGCCGACCTCAATCAGCGTTGAAACCTTCGGTACGGGTAAAGTATCTGAAGATGTATTGATTAAGCTTGTACGTCAGCACTTTGATCTACGTCCTTATGGACTAACAGAGATGCTAGATCTCGCTCGCCCAATCTATAAAGCGACAGCTGCGTATGGCCACTTTGGTCGTAACGAGTTCCCTTGGGAACGCACTGATAAAGCCGACGCTCTTCGCGCTGACGCCAAGCTTTAATCAAGATTATCAGTTAAAAAAACCGCCTATATGGCGGTTTTTTGTATCCTTGCTTTCTTAAATTAACACGAATCAATCTACGTTAACGGCTGAGCTGGCTCTGCATAACGAATAAAAAGATCTGATCGCTCAGCACGATTTAGCACTAAAGCTGAACGCTTATGAGGCAAGACAACGAGTGAACAGCATAGTTGCTCCACAGTCAAAGTCGTTAACACACACCTAGCACAGCTCTAACTGCATTAGCCTTGTTTGATCGATATGCACTGCTTCACTCGCAACAAAATTGAATCACCATAAAATCGCTTCACCATTCCAGTCGATAAAATGGGCCTGCGTTGAAGGAGTCACGGTTTGTGTCACGGCTAACAGCCGCTGAGCGACAAAGTCGGGAGAAAAGAGTTTTTCTTTGGGAACATTTTGCTGGAATGGCTTAGACAACGGCGTGTCGGTTGTGCCGGGATGAAATGCCAATATTGCTACATTCTTAGCACGGCGAGCATACTCAACGGCCGATGTTTGCAACAGCATATTGAGCGCGGCCTTAGATGCTCGGTAGCTGTACCAGCCTCCAAGGCGATTGTCACTAATGCTACCGATACGGGCACTCATTACCGCAATGACGCATTTTCTATCACCTTTTACTAACGGCATCAGGTGTTTCAGCCACATCATCGGCGTAATGGTATTAATCTTAAACAGGGTATTCATCGCCTCTTCGCTCAGCTCTTCAAGCCGTTTTTCAGGTTTGACCGTGTCTTGATGTAAAACGCCATTAAAAATAAACACATTGCTAATAACGTATTTCTGAACGGCTAGCTCACTCACTAATGCAGCAATCTCCCCTTCACTGTAACCACTTTGAATAGATTTAAGCCCCTTAGCTGTAAAGGTTAAGGGTTGACGACTAATTGCTATCACAGGACCTTGCATTAAAAGATGGCCAATCAACGCTTTGGCAATCACGCTACTGGCTCCGATGACGACGGAAACGCCGCCACGGCATGCTTCTTTCGTCGAAACTTCCTTCATGACATACCACACTGACCTGTATCGCAGCGTTTCTTGCCAGTTAATAAGTAGGAAATTTTGTACCTATGCTTCGCGAATTTTAAGTAGAGAAAATCTGCAACGGGTTTAACCACTGGCCACGTTAACGGCACAACAAAGTGTTTTTTGCCCACTAACGCCCAAGCTAAGTAGGTGACATCTAGCCCTGTTAACAATTCGCCATGTTCGGTTTCGCCATGCAATATCTGATTGGCGTATTTGGCATCGATATGGGGAAATCGCGTGGTAAAGTCGACACTCGCGAGATCGGCGAGCTCTATAAATTCTTTAGTATCATATCGTTTTAGCTTAGCCATCTCGGCCGCGCAAAGTGGACATTGACTGTCATAGAAGATGCGAAGTTTCATCAGTTGCCAACCCCTAATACAATGACGTGGCAAACCAACGCCACGCCAGTAAGATAAGTTCTTAGCTGGATATATTCATCAGATAAGGTTTTGTCACGCCACTGCTGCTTGTCTAGTCGGTAGACCACCACATAACCCAGCATTAAGATGATCAGTGAAGCATAAAGGTGGTTAATGACAATGGTCACCCAAGCCAATACACTTACTACGTTACTGATAATCAACAATTTGTCATCATTAAGATAATGAACTTTGCTACTTTCTCTGCCCCACAGGGTGCCAGCAAGAAACGAAAGAATAATAGCGCTGTAGGTGATGAACAACGTAAAGGGATCGATAGAGAAGAGTGTTTGTCCCATCAAAATTAAGCAGGTAGAAATAATAAAAGGTAAGAGTCCTGCATACCCCAACATAGAATAGGTTTTTGACATGAGCGCACTCCACTTAAGGTAATTTAAGACTATTACGTATTAAGCTGGTATTGCGATCATACCAAGTTGTAGCGATTGCTAAGATTGAAGGTTTTGACTTTTTATTTCAATTTGATAGCTCAGCCAACTAAAAATCAATATGCCCACGGCATCGGCCAGCAGGTCAAACAAATCAAAGGTCCGCTGCGGAAAATAAGCTTGGCTGCACTCCTCTATAACAACGATAACAGCAACAGCCGTCGCACCGAGGTAAGGGCTAAAATGGCCTAGAGGAACACGTCTAAAATTTGTGCCAAGGTTAACCAACAGTGTAAGCGTGCCAAACAGCAGCAAATGCCCCAATTTATCACCATTGGGGACCTGTTTAATCAGGTCAAAAAATAGGTTGGGCTGCCCCGCATCGGCGCTATAAATAATCCAACCGAGAAACAGACTAAATAACACACTTAAGCCTGCAAACAATCTCACCATATCAAGTATCGACTCGTTTTATTAAGATGTATTCGAAATGAATCAGCAGTGATCAAAATGACTATATTCCATACACATAAACGAGATTTGCTGAATCGTCAGTATCGGTACCGCGACCTCTCTTGCCACCTTTATGGCTTGCAGTGATGGCGCCGTAACGAATTTGATGTGAGCACTGTAGTCGTTTGTCCAACCACAATCGATCCAATTATTTTGCCAGTTAACAAAATAGCCATTACGTGATTCGCAGCCCTCTTTTATCCGCGGCAGTTCGAAGCAATGACAACTCTCCCCCTGTTCACTCAATAAGGCTCGAATCAATTTCATATTATCAAAGGCACTTAAACTGAGTTTTTCATAGGGCTGTAATAACAAATTTAAGTTAAGAGAGTTCATCGATATTCTAGCCTTCGTTAGCCGTGGCGAGCAGGTAGTAATCCCTACCGTCGAAGCCGAAAAAGTCGACCACCTGCATAGAAGCTTTATTGGTATGTGCAGCAAAAGAGCGCTCATTTTCCTCAGAAATAAAAGTCAGCATATAAGGATACTGCTGTTTTACCGCGAGTTTTAACTCGGTTACCATAACCTCAAATAGTCCTTGGCCACGATGTGCAGGACTTATCCAGATAGGGCCATACTGACAACAGTTCTGTTTATTCAACGACTTTCCATCAAACTCAAGTTCACTCATTCGTCCTAGCAAGCGTCGATAAATAGGCCAAGACTCGAAAAAGGACCATTTTCCTGCAATCACATAACTAATAATGGTTCCGTCTTGCTCCGCCAACACAATCCAATGTGCTTTGATGAGGGTTTGAATATCCCCTAAGGAAAATGACTGCCCCGTCATGATACCACCACGTTGACTAGGATCTAACTCAGCTTCTAATTGCGACTGTTCAAGTTGAGCTATCGCTTGTGCATCTGCCAATGTCGCTTGCCTTATTTGCATCAAACCTCTCACTATCAGATCTTAATAAATCTATTTTGCCAAAAAACAGGGGAAACCAATGAAAATACAGCGCGGACATTTGCTAAAAGCCCTATCGAAGACCACAATTAACATACTTTCAACATTGATGGTAAATACTTCTCATGCTGCCAGAAAACATACACACTGGAATAAGTATACTGGAAAACGACAATGCACAGATAAACTTAGTGCGCTGGATGCATCAATGTGAATTAATGAAGCGATATTATCAAGCTGAGGTCGCCTTTGTGGTGCAAAAAACCGATTTAGGTTTTGAAGTAATAGTCAGCTCTATCAACGATACCCGCAAATACCTGTCTGGCACAGTCTATAGTGAAAAAATAGACCTATTTAACCGATTATCGAGCAGTCAACCTGATGGCATCAACCTTGAACTATCAAGCAACACCATGGCACTACCCGATGACCTAGCGTCGGTAAACAACATTTTGTCACGCCCTATCCTCTGGCCTGACGGCAGTATTTTCGGTTGCCTATGTGTGATCAACACTGCCGATGATGGTACGCCAGGGATCAACTCTTTCATGCTTGAACCTTTCCAGATATTGTTGCAGCAAGATTTAGCCTTGCTATGTCAAAGTCAGCGGATAGAGTCGCTATCGATGCGTGATCGTGAAACAGGGATGCTTAATCACTATGGTTTTATTATGATGGCACCACGGCAGTTAAACCTAGGGCGTCGCTTTGGTGCTCATGCAGGTATTCTGTTCTTTGAGTTGTATCCTACCCCCCCTAGACTAGAAATTATTGAAGATAAGCACATAAGACTACTGGGAAATATTATCCAAGATACGATTCGTACCGCTGATATTGCCGCTCATTATAGCAAGGCACAGTTTGTCGTTTTAGTCTTTATCGATGCTGAGCGAGACCTCCCCCACATAGGCAAACGTGTAGAAAAATTATTGAATCAACAAAATGATCAGCTACAACTCGACTGTGGATATGCCTTCTTCGCACCAGAATCCAGTGCCAAATTGGCCCCCATGCTAGAAAAAGCAAAGAATCAATTACGCTCTCAGAAATCAACCCAGGATGTGATTGAAACAGACGAAACGACAATGACTAAAAAGTAAGGAATAACCACTTAGCTAACATAACCTAAGTACCAGAGGAGCAAAAAGTACAACACAAAGGAGTACACTAAAGAGCAATGCTCTGTAGCAAGAGAAATGAATCTTTTTATAAAAACTAGACAATGCTCCCAAAAAAAAGGTTTACATTATCGCAACAAACGCCTTTAGGTTGTGATACCAATTCTACGCGTTATCATACAATGTACAGATAAACTCGATATGTTGAACAATAATAAGAGAGCAATATAATGCTACTGCAATGTACCGATCAAACTTTATGGTTAAGAGAGCGCGATCATCCCGCTATCACCCTTCCTCGTTGGCAGCAACAAGTTGACCTACTCAATGAGTTTTACCAGGCCGATGCCTGTATGGTTTTGCAATATATTGAAGGTGATTTTCAGGTCGTCTGCAGTCGTCAAACAACAAATTTAGCGCTATACGCAGGGACACAATTTAAAGATCCCCAGTTGTCGTCAGCATTACTAGCACACAGTGGCTATGGTGTTTTAGCACTCACTCAAACTCAAGATCCCCATAGCAAATTGTCACAATTTGAAAAGATTTGCGCCTTGCCCATCTATTGGGCCGATGGCCAAGTCTTTGGCATCATTATCGTTTGCAACAGTAAGCAAGCTAAACACTTCAATCGTTTACTCCCAATGCTAGAAAACAGTAAAGCGCTTCTGCAAGCTGAATTAAAGCAGCTTTTCTTAATGCAACAAATACAGATGATGTCAGTGCAAGATGAACTGACCTGTATGTTAAATCCCTACGGATTTAACCTAATGGCCCCTAGACAATTAAGTCTTAGCCGCCGCTTTGGTTCTCATGCTGGGATCGTGCTTATTGAAGATATTAGCGATTACACAGATAAAGCCGCTCAAAGCCAAGGATTAAGAAAGTTGGCAAGGGTAATACATCATCATATGCGAGACGCTGATGTGTCAGCGCGGATCGAAGATCGGTTATTTGCCATCCTTGCATTTGTCGACAATCAAGTGAACCTAGACAGTCTCACTAGCCGTCTAAAAAAACAGATAGCCAAAGAGGAAATTAACGCACAAATGGCTATAGGTTGTAGCTTTTTTACTCCTAACTCTCACCTTGCTATCGAGCCTATGTTAGAAGCCGCACGGCAAAACTTAATTACCAACAAAGCAGATATCCCGAATCGAATCAATATTTAGCAGCAACATATCAAAACGCGAAGACTCCTAGCCTAGAATAACCACTCTTAAAAGGTGCAGACCGACCTATGATTAAGACTCTTCCTGCGAGCGTGCCCATTGGATAAACATGACAATTGGAAAGGGAGACATCATCACTAAACCTAAGCCAATTAAGGTTGCGACCAAAAGCATGCCGTTAATCTCTTGAGTTAGCGAGGTAAAGAAATAAATAGCTACACCCACGAGTAACATAAATACCCCCACCCAATGAGTGATTTTTAATCCTGTCATCATCTCGTTTTCAATCCTCTCAATACTATCTTTTACTGCTATTATCTGACCTATTTAGCGTTAAGGATCTAAATGAACAAAAAATCATGTTAAAACTCTCATTCATCTCTTTTTTATTACCACTAACATTGTCAAAATAGCGATCTGAATTATTTTGTGGGCTTCATCATGTTAAAAAAGCACGTCTTAATCGCCTGTATGCTTACAGGTTTATCAGCTTGCCAAACAATCCCTGTACAGGATACACCGGATATCGCTATTGAAGGAACATGGCTTATAGAAGCCGTACAAGGTGAAGCTGTCATCGATTACAGCCCTGCCCAATTAGTATTTGCAGACGGTGGAAAACTCAGTGGCAATAACAGCTGCAACGAGTTCTTTGGCCAATATAAACTCGATGGTCAACAACTTGAACTGTCACCTGCGGGTAGCACAATGAAAGCCTGCGTCGATGCGTTAATGAATCAAGAACAACGTGTTATGCAAGCCATGGCGTCAGTGACCCAAGCAAATGAATCAAAAGGTAAGTTATTACTTAAAGATGTCGACGGTAATATTCAGTTGTCACTGACTAAAACTGACACAAAATAAAACGCAGTGAATAAAAACCGCCACACTTGACGGTTTTAACTTTCACATTGATGAATAGAGCGTTGATTCATAAAGCTGCTATTCATAGATCAGTTATCTAACTCACTTATCTACAAATGCTGCCTCTTAGCCTTCGAGTTTCTCGGCCAAGATCTGACTCTGCTCAGCATCTGCATTGTAATGCTCAACATCGAGTTCGTTTTCTGACTTGGCAATAATCGTTGTCGCAACTAAGTCACCAGAAACATTCACCACGGTACGAGCCATATCTAAAACACGGTCGATCCCCGCAATAAGGGCAACACCTTCCAATGGTAATCCCACTGTGGTCAGCACTAAAGTCAGCATGACTAAACCCGCACCGGGCACACCTGCGGTACCAATAGAGGCCAAGGTTGCGGTTAAGATAATGGTGATATAGTCAACCCAAGTGAGATCGATACCAAATGCCTGCGCCACAAACAGTGCCGTCACGCCTTGATACAGCGCGGTACCATCCATGTTGATGGTCGTCCCCAGCGGTAACACGAAACTGGATATTTTCTTATTGACCCCTAAAGACTCACTAGCACACTTCATACTGGCGGGTAAGGTTCCAGCTGAACTTGACGTCGTATAAGCAACGGCTAGCGCACTGCGGATCCCTTTAAAAAACTGCAGCGGATTAAGCTTAGCAACTGTGCTCAACAATAGGCTATAGAAACCAATAATATGCAGCGCACAACCGACATAAACAGCAATGATGACCTTAAGCAACGGTGCAAGCATATCGATACCATACCGCCCAGCAACCCAAGCCATTAAGCCGAATACGCCATAAGGAGCTAACTTCATTACCATATCCGTCAGTTTATACATGGCTTCCGCCAAGCTCTCAAACACCTTGATCGCAGGCTTACCATGATCGCCAATTAAGACCAACGAGATCCCCAGTGCCACAGCAAAGACGATCACTTGTAATATCTGGCCATTTGCTAATGCCGCAATAGGATTGGTTGGCACAATATTGATTAAGGTCTGCATCACAGAGGGAACCTCTTTAGCCACTGCAACACTGACATCTGGGGTCATATGTAACCCCGCACCTGGCTGCATAATATAACCAATGGCGAGTCCCAAAGTGATCGCGATAGAGGTTGTTCCTAAATAGAAAGCAAACGACTTAAAGCCGATCCTTCCCATCTTTGCGGTATCCTGCATAGAAGTCACGCCAACAATCAGGGAGCAAAATACAAGCGGAACGATTAACATCTTAATTGTATTTACAAAAAGCGTTCCTATAGGCTTAAGTACAACAGCCTGCTCGCCAAGTCCAATACCCACTAAGATCCCTAAGAGCATACCAATCAGAATCTGCAGCCAAAGTGGCACAGACATCCAGCCAGACCAGGCTCGGCCCAGCCAAGAAGAGGATTGTTGAGACATGTTTTTAACCTTGAATAGAGAGTGATTTCGCCTAGCGAACGCTTAAACGACTAGAACAGCAGTCTTACCATCATGCACGCACAATAGGGAACTCAATTTTATCACAGCGAACACGGTAAAGTGTGTGATGCATGTCATGAGCAACACCAATAAAGACTGACATGCTCAGGCGTCAAACCGATAAGAGGGTTTGGGGTTATCAAACTCCAATGTATGCAGTGCAGCTGGCGGCTGATCTCTTTCAATCAAGTGGCTCCAATAAGCATCATCAAAGCCATGGAAAAACTCCCCTTGCTTACCTTGCGACCTTAAAATGATTCGCCACCAGACCAGTCCCCACAATCCAAAAGTCACTAAGGTTAATAAGAAGTGCCAATGATGTTCGATCTTATGGAGTTGAAAACAATGCGCTTCTATAGCGCTAATATTACGGTGATTTAATTTAGTCCCAGCGCTATCTGTATTCTTTGTACATAGCGTTTTTTGTGGCTGTTCATGTTTCATAACCTCACCTATAACGGTTGACTATATGCGCATAATAAAAGTCTAGCAGAGTTAGACTTTAGTCGTAGTCCGTTACTAAAATATTCTCTCTAACTCGCCACTGAATACATGCTAAAGTGACCTTCTTATTAAGGAGAACACAATGCAAATAAGAAAAGGTCAACAAGCAGATCTGAGCGCTTTAGTGCGATTTAATCAGGCGATGGCCAACGAAACCGAAGGGTTACAACTCGACGAACAGATCCTCTCTAAAGGCGTAAAAACCTTATTAGACCATCCTGAAAAAGGCTTCTATCTGGTTGCTGAACAAGCGGGTGAAATTCTAGGTTCTCTCATGGTCACCTATGAATGGAGTGATTGGCGAGCCAAAGATTATTATTGGATCCAAAGCGTCTATATTCGGCCTGAGAGTCGTCGCCAAGGAATTTACGGCGAGCTTTATCAAACGGTAAAAGCGATCGCCGAGCAAAATGGAGGGGCCGCTAGCTTTAGACTTTATGTCGAACAGGAAAACAGCAAGGCGCAACAAACATACCAAGCGCTGGGTATGGAACAAAGCTACTACTTGATGTACGAAGAAAAATAATACCAATCAGTATAACCTACAAGCTTATACAAAAATGCCCTAGAGACATTATCCTTGCTAGGGCATTGTATGTTTAGCGATAGACACTAAGCACAGCTTTAAGCGCAAATACTGGTGACTTTAATCGCCAATCCCCCTTGGCTGGTTTCACGGTATTTAACGTGCATATCTTTGCCCGTTTCATACATGGTTGCGATCACCTTGTCCAAGCTGACTCTTGGTTCGCTGTTACGGCGCATCGCCATCCGAGTAGAATTAATTGCTTTAACCGCCGCAATCGCATTACGCTCAATGCAAGGCACCTGAACTTGGCCAGCAACAGGATCGCAAGTCAAACCTAAGTTGTGCTCCATACCAATTTCGGCTGCAATACATACCTGAGAAGGATTAGCGCCCAGCAATTCAGCCAATCCAGCAGCGGCCATTGAACAGGCAACACCGACCTCGCCTTGGCAGCCAACTTCGGCTCCCGAAATAGAAGCATTACGCTTATATAAGCCACCAATAGCAGCGGCTGCGAGAAAGAATCGTGTGTATTCTTTCTGACCGACAGGCTGAATAAACTTGTCATAATAAGCCAGTACCGCAGGAATAATCCCTGCGGCACCATTGGTTGGGGAGGTTACGACTCGACCACCAGCCGCATTCTCTTCACTTACCGCAAGCGCAAACATATTGATCCAATCAACAATCATCATAGGATCGGAAGATAGACGTTCATTGGTCACCAACTGCCGAAATAGTGCTGGCGCACGACGTGGGACTCTAAGTGGGCCGGCTAAAACGCCTTCGGTATGACAGCCTCGTTCAATGCCCTCTTTCATGGTTTGCCAAATAGCATCAAAGCGTTGATAGATGCTCTGTTCGCTATGAAATACCTTTTCGTTGGCCAGCATAATCGCGCTGATACTCATGCCAGTATCATCACACAACTTAAGTAGATCACTCGCATAGGCAAACGGATAAGGCACCACAACTTCATTGGCAGCCGTTAAACCAAAATGCGCTTCATCAACAATAAAGCCGCCGCCAATAGAGTAGTAGGTCTGACTATAGACACGATTTTCACCAATCCACGCACTTAGAGTCATACCATTTTCATGTAATGGCAAAGCGTGTTGATGAAAAACAACCGCTTCAGCCGGAAAATCAACCCTATGCATCTCTGAACCGAGGGGCAAAGCTGAAGTAAGCTCGACTTGGCGAATAAACTCAGGCATTAAATCGATATCGACGGTTTCAGGCATATTACCGGCTAAGCCCATAATAATTGCGATATCAGTATGATGCCCCTTACCTGTCAACGACAATGAACCATAAATATCAACGGTAACACTCGTTAGTAGGTTCAGCTCTCCACGTTGACGAAGATCATCGATAAAACCTTTCGCGGCCTTCATCGGCCCGACAGTATGTGAGCTCGAGGGACCCACACCTATCTTAAAAATATCAAATGCGCTAACCATAAATCACCACTACTTAAATGAAATGAGCCGCCACCCAATCAAAACAATCACGACTCAATAACTTAACCCCGTATTAAGACAGCATACCAAACACGATCGCAGTCATGGCAAGTAAGCCCGATATCACCACAAACACATTGCTGATACGACCACGGTACGCTTTTAATGCAGGCACTTTATATACGGCATACATTGGCATTAGATACAAAATAGCCGCGATAATCGGGCCACCCAGCGCTTCGATCATCCCCAGAATGCTTGGGTTAATGATGGCCACGCCCCAAATAGTGAGGAACATAAAACCAAGAATAAACTTGTCAATTTTACTGTCAGCAACCTCTCTGTTACCACTACGCAATTGCTTAGTAATAATCCCTTTCATGCCTTCTGTTGCTCCCATATAGTGACCAAAAAAAGAAGACACAATCGCAATAACAGCAATGATAGGGCCAAAGTAGCTCACAAAACCACTCGAGTGGACATTGGCTAAATAGGAAAGAATTGGAAGATTCTGTGCTTTCGCCTCAGCAAGTTGCGTTGGGCTTAATGACAACACACAAGAGAAAACAAATAGCATTACAAAGCCAACCAACATCATAGTGGTGTTGCGTAAAATAACGTCGGCTTTTTTAGCGGCATTTTGTCCATGTTGCTTCTTAAGCGATACAGAGAACTGAGAGATCGCAGGAGAATGGTTAAATGCAAAAACCAATACAGGGATGGTTAACCAAACGGTTCCGAGGAATTCGCCGGTGGCAGGTACTTGCATCAATGCGTCCGTTTTCCAACTCGGAATAAGATACAAAGACATAAAGGCCAAAATAGCAACCAAAGGATAAACCAGCAATTGAGTCACCTTAAGCATGAATTTCTCGCCAGAAACCATTACTGACATCATGCCTAAAATCAGCACGCCAGATAAAATGAAACGCGGTGGAGACGCCATGCCAAGCTGATTAACAATAAAACTATCAACAGTGTTGGTAATACCAACACCATAAATTAAAACGATAGGATAAATAGCAAAGAAATAAAGTAAGGTGATCGCTTTACCTGCACCAATACCGAAATACTCTTCAACCACATGAGTAATATCACTGCCCTGCTTTTGTGATGAGCACACGAAACGAGATAGACCTCTGTGGGCTAAGTAAGTCATAGGCCCAATAATCGCAGCCATCATCACTAATGGCCAAAAGCCTCCCATTCCGGCGTTAATTGGCAAGAATAAGATCCCAGCCCCTACAGCAGTGCCAAACAAACTTAACATCCAAGTGGTATCTGTGCGCGACCACCCCTGTTTGGTTGAAACCATTACTTCAGAAACTGTTGCTTCATTTTGCATAGATAAAACCCTCTCGATGCACTTGCATCTCAATGTTTCCACGACTTCTAATGGCTGTAATTCAGCTAGAAGGTCGACTAAATTTGCGCTCAGAATATAGGAGAAAAAGCTAAAAATATTGATCCAGAACGGCATTCTGTAGTTAAATTTCAGAACAAGCTAATATCGTGAGCAATCTCTAAATAAGCCTGTAATTAATTTTCATATTAGCAATAAAGCAACAACCAGAACGTACTGAACATTAACAGTTTCATCACCTGTAGCGCTTGCCACACAAGGAATCACTGAGCCCAACATAGAGAGCAAAGTACTTAGGGTTAACAATACGATGACCTCAATAAAAAGCGCTATAAGCATTTTAGCCCACGCTATGGGCAAATAGCCGCCATATTCTTTTCATCGTTAGGACCCGTTGATCTTTGCAGGTTGAATTTTGTTGAAGACAAAAAACGTTTTAATCGAGGTAAGTAGATTGCAGCCTAGTCATCTAAGCAAAATTCAGTTAACCAAGCGTAAAAGGTTTTTAGCCGCCCCTTAGGGCGACGTTTGTTGGTCATTTCTACTTGGTTGTCAGCTTTTCATGTAGAATAACCACAAAGCGTCTGCCTTGTATAAATAACCAACAACTTGCAGCAAAAAACCTTAAAAGATCAACAGCCCCTAGAGATCACCGATGTCAACACTCAACAACCAAAATCAAATCCGCATTACTGTAGGCTCTAAAAATCCGGTCAAAATTGGGGCCGCTAACAAGGCCATCTCATTACTATTTCCAAACGCTCAGGTGATTTGCCAAGGTATTCACGCGCCTTCAGACGTTGCTGACCAACCAATGACTGACAATGAAACGAAAGCCGGAGCCATCAACCGTGTACGCTACTGCGAGCAGCAAGCGCGCTTAAATCCAGGGCTGACAGCCGATCTTTATATTGCAATGGAAGGAGGCGTTGATCGCTTTGACCATGGTGCAGCAACTTATGCCTATATGGCGGTTATCTATCAAGGGCAATTATCGATAGGACGAAGCGCACAACTGCCGCTGCCAGAGTCAGTCTATCAAGCACTAGAGAACGGAGAGGAGCTAGGGCATGTCATGGACAGGTTATTTAATACTGTCAATATTAAGCAAAAAGGTGGCGCAATTGCCTTGTTTACCGATGGAAAAGCGAGCAGAGAAAGCGTTTATACACAGGCAATAGTGCTGGCAATGGCACCATTTTTAAACCCCAAGATCTTTTGCTAACCCTATCGAAATAAGTAGCTTAGGGCGAAAATCTTAAGCTGCATTGCAAAGTTAATTGAAAATGTTTTGAGTCGAATGAGTAAAAACTTGCATTTCTAAATTAGGCCGTCTAAGTTAGATGTAAATCGCAACTATATTTACCGCTACGGATCACCAATGTCATCTCCTTGCCAAGCCACCATAGATGAAACGAGTCAGGTTAGCGCTATCGACCCCCCTCAAACCTGTTCATCCTTGCGCAGTTTATCAAGATTATTAGTCAGGCAATTAGGTCTGCTCAATTCCGCTTTGGGGGAACTGCCTATATCGCCAGTTCAAGCTCACGCAATGATTGAGATTGATTCACAGGAACTCTCCATAAAACAAATCTCTATGGCATTGAATATTGATAAGTCCAATGCTAGCCGAGCTGTTACCCAGTTGTGTGAGAAAGGCTATGCCAAAAGCCGTAATAATCCACGAGATAGCCGCAGCTCTTTATGTCAGCTTACGTCCCAAGGTAAACGACAACTCAAATATCTGAATCAGCAACAAGACCAGATATTTACACTTATTCTGTCCCAATTATCGACCAATCAAATCACCCAATTAGAATCATCCTTGACCCAATACACTAGAGCGATTGAGTATGCGAACATGCAACAGGGATACGAGATCCGCAGTATCACCCCTGAAGACAATCCTCATATTGCTAGGGTCATTCGTCATGTCTCAGCCGAATATGGTCTAACACCAGACAAGGGTTATGGTGTTGCCGACCCTACCTTAGACACCTTATATCAAGTGTACGATAAACCTAAAGCTCACTATTGGGTTATAGAGGCTAAAAGCGTAATTTGGGGCGGTGCAGGCATTGCCCCTCTCGATGGACACCCTGGTGTCTGCGAGTTACAAAAGATGTATTTTGACAATAAGATACGAGGCAAAGGACTAGCAAGACGCCTAGCGCTTCAAACCTTAGATTTCGCTCGTAGCCAAGGTTATGAAAGTTGCTATTTAGAAACCACGGCATGCTTAAAAGAGGCCGTGTTCCTTTATGAAAAGCTGGGCTTTAAACATCTAGATAAGCCTCTTGGAAATACGGGACATGATGCCTGTGAAATACCGATGATGATTAAACTTTGACCACAAATTTAAAATGGAGATCATCTAGATAATCTATTAATAAATCATGAAATAAATTATCTAGTGTTTCACAACAAAGCTTGCTAGCCTCAAGGGTAATCCTTGCTCATTCTGGAGATTTGAATGGACTATAGACGACTACCACATTCGAGCCTAGACGTTAGTCAGCTTTGCCTCGGCACCATGACCTGGGGCGAACAAAATACCCAAAGCGAAGCGTTCGCACAACTCGATTACGCCATAGGTAAAGGGATCAACTTTATCGATACTGCCGAGATGTATCCGGTACCACCTAAAGCAGAAACCCAAGGAGAGACCGAGCGCATTCTAGGTAACTACCTTAAGTCTCGAGGTAACCGAGATAATTTGGTTATCGCCACTAAAGTGGCAGGCCCTGGCGGAAAGAGCGACGGTATCCGCGACAATATGGCGCTAGATTGGCGTAATATTCATCAAGCTGTCGATGATTCTCTCGAGCGATTACAGATAGAGACGATCGATCTGTATCAACTTCATTGGCCAGATAGAAATACCAATTTCTTCGGTGAACTCTTCTATCAGCAACAAGACTCGGAAAAACTCACCCCGATAATAGAAACTCTTGAGGCATTAGCTTCACTCATCTCTGCGGGAAAAATTCGTTATATCGGTGTATCAAATGAGACGCCTTGGGGCGTGATGAAGTACCTGCGACTCGCTGAAAAACATGGCTTACCACGGATCATTAGCGTGCAGAACCCCTATAACTTGCTTAATCGTAGCTTCGAAGTGGGTATGGCAGAGATTGCTCACCGTGAAGAGTTACCACTACTGGCCTATTCACCGTTAGCCTTTGGTGCGTTGACTGGTAAATACATGGATGATCAATGGCCTGAAGGGGCGCGTCTAACATTGTTTAAGCGCTTCGCTCGCTATACAGGATCAACCATTGCACTCGAAGCAACCAAGGCTTATGTCGAACTGGCTCGTGAATTTAATCTCAGTCCGGCACAGATGGCGTTGGCCTTCGTTAATACACGGCAATTTGTCGGCTCAAACATTATTGGGGCAACCAATCTCGAGCAGCTCAAAGAGAATATCGACAGTATCGAGGTGACACTAAGTGCTCCTTTGCTTGCCAGACTCAATGAACTAGCAGAGCTATACCGTATTCCCTGCCCATAATCTAAGCGAATCTGACTAAAAAGCCGCTTGCAATAGGCGTTAAGATCTCCCAAGATCTTAGCGCCTATTATTTATTATCGTTGGACCCATCGATGGACGTGAACCTACTGCGTGAGCAGTTTCCTGCACTTGCCCAGACATTAGGGGATTATCCTCTATGTTACCTTGATACTGCGGCCACCAGCCAAAAGCCAAAGCAAGTACTCGATGCCATGGCAAACTACTATCAATATGATAACGCCAATGTCCATCGAGCGGCCCATCAGCTATCGACTCGAGCGACGATAAGTTATGAGGCTGTGCGCGACAGTGTACAAGCATTTATTCATGCTCAGCGGCGTGAAGAGATTATCTTCACCCACGGTACCACCCTGGGCATCAATATGATTGCCCACGGCCTGAGCCAACAGGTCAAAAAAGGCGATGTGATCTTAGTCGATACCGCAGCCCATCACGCTAATATCGTACCTTGGCAGATGCTAGCTAAGCGCACTGGAGCTCTCATAAAACCCATTCCGCTCGATGATCAGCTGAGAATCGATAACAAGGCTTATCTTCAGTTACTTAAAGAGCAGCCCGTAATTGTGGCTCTTTGCCACGTATCCAATGTGCTAGGCACGGTAAACCCAGTCAAACAGATGGTGGCGCAAGCAAAAGCTGTCGGTGCGATAACGGTTATCGATGGCGCTCAAGCGATTGCCCATATGGATGTAGACGTGCAGCAGATTAATTGTGACTTCTATCTATTCTCTGGCCATAAGATGTATGGTCCTACTGGAGTTGGTATTCTTTTTGGCCGTTATCAGCAGCTCGATAAACTGGATCCCTTGCTCACTGGCGGAGAGATGATCACCAGCGTCAGTTTCGATAACACTGTGTTTAATATTCTACCTAATCGCCTTGAAGCTGGGACGCCGCCCATAAGCGAAGTGATAGGTCTCGGTGAAGCCATTAATTTTATCAAGGCCTTACCAAAAACAGAAACCCAAGCACGAGAAGCTGAGCTACTTAGTTATCTACAAGTGTCACTGCGTAGTCTCGGCGATATTACGCTCTACGGTGCCCATGATGACAACCTTGGCGCAGTCGCCTTTAATCTGGCCGACGAACACCACCAAGATGTAGGAATACTGCTCGATCAACAAGGCGTTGCAGTGCGCTGTGGCCATCACTGCGCCATGCCACTGATGCAATCTCTCAATATTAAGGGGTGTTGCCGCGCATCAATTGGGGTTTACACGAGTGTCGAAGATATCGATCGCTTTATCGATGCGCTAAAATCGGTCAAAGAACTGCTACTCTAAAGTAGAATAAGCAAGCACTTAAAAAAACCGTTAACGGCCCAAATGAGCCATCAGCGATCAAGGATATCCATGAGTTCATCCAAAACTCCACAGCCAGTAAAGGCACAATATCTTGCGTTAACCTTCGACAGCGAAGCGATATTGGCTCGTTTCGAGCACGCCGCCAACTGGCAAGAGCGTTATCGGGAGATAATGCTACTAGGAAAGACCTTACCTACACTGGATGACGCATTACGTGTTGAACAGGCGCAAGTACGAGGCTGTGAAAGCAGTGCTTGGCTTTATCACATTAATATCGAAGGCAAGAACTACTATTTGGCCGACAGCGATGCGCGGATTGTTAAAGGCCTTATCGCATTACTGTTGGCGATGACACATGGACAGAGTGCGCAAACCATCGCGGCATTAGATATTAATGCTTATTTCGATAAACTAGGGTTAACGGGTCAACTGAGTCCATCGAGAACCAATGGTTTATTTGCCTTAGCCGCAGCAATCAAATCCGCCGCCGAATAAACACCGGTTTGACCCCACTATAATCGCTCTCTTCCCGTATTGGTATTTAGTTAAGCATTAATCTTCAAAAAAATCAGTCTCTTACAAAAAATATAGGTATTACGCTTCGATTAGAGTGCACTCTAATCGCCTAATGTTGCGGTACGTACTTGAAAGAGAAAAGATGACGCGAACCTTTGAGACAACAATACCCGAACACGACTTTCGTAATCACTCTTACTCGCTGTATAGGACTGTTATTTGGAGTCGAATTAAGGATTGATATTTGGTATTGCTCATTTAGAGGCGCGCATTTTATTTCTCACGGTCGATGAGGCTCACCATTTCTTGGATTAGCTGCTCGTTTATATTATGTGATGTTTATTCACAGCCAAAAACAGAGCGCGTTGATCATCGAAAGCAAGGATATATCGGCATAGGAAAGTTAACCAAGACTATATCACTGATGCCTGTCGCGCCGTCTGTTCAAACTGCTCATCAAGCCCAATTTGGTATTGATTGTCCCCTCGAGCTTTTGCGGCATACATCGCCTGATCAGCCACATGTAACAAGCCATCCATATTCGCCGCATGTTCAGGGAAAACAGCAATACCTAGACTCGCGTTAATCCCCGTAGGCATAATATTTAGCGGCTGAGACAAATGATGCGATAGTCGAGTACAGATCTCATTTGCTTGTTGATCTAGGTTATTTTCACTAAACAAACCCTCAACGACCATGACAAACTCATCCCCGCCAATACGAGCAACGAGATCGCTAGGCTGCTTAAGTGCGTTTAACCGTTTGGCGCAAGCAACCAAAACCTGATCGCCCGCTTTATGCCCTAACGTATCATTAATCTCTTTGAAACCATTAAGATCGATAAACACCAATGCGACTCTGGTATTTTGTGCCCTTGCTCGCTGGATTGATTTTAATAGGTGTTGCTCCAACATCAATCGATTAGGTAGCCCAGTTAATGCATCATGATGCGCTAAACGATGAAGATGATGTTGCTGCAGTTTTTCTTGAGTAATATCACGTACTACGCCCATCATTTTGACGACTTCGCCTTTTTCGTCTTTAACTAGGTTGCCCGTCTCCCTTACCCAGTGGATGCTATTATCAGGCCATACAACTCGATATTCTTCATCGTGATTTTCCCCCGTTTCGATACACCTCAACTCACCGGCTCGTACCTTCTGCCTATCCTCTGGATGCACACGTGAATAAAAGAACTGATAACTAGGGGTTATTTCACCGACTTTAAATCCAAAGATACCGTATATCGCTTCAGACCAATAAAGGATATCGGTACCCACATTCCAATCCCAAGTCCCTATTTGGGCAAAATATTGGCTGCGTTTGAAACGCTCCACATCACCCGCAATCTCGTCGGATAGATCCAATTTACGCACCAAAAACAGTAACTCAGCGCCGTTATCGGTTAAGCGAGTAAAACTTAAATCCATCTGACTGCTATTTAAACTTTTGC
The DNA here is from genome assembly GCF_019457595.1 of Shewanella psychrotolerans. NCBI lineage: Bacteria > Pseudomonadati > Pseudomonadota > Gammaproteobacteria > Alteromonadales > Shewanellaceae > Shewanella > Shewanella psychrotolerans. The sequence goes on from NZ_CP080419.1 coordinate 3,574,052, forward strand.
CATATTGGCGATCGGGACAAGTTATCGACGAAAGCTCGCTAATATTATCAAGCCACTCACCGATGAAGCGATGAGATAAATCATTAGAATCTCTGTCTAAAAGTTGTTGGGCGGTGAGATTATGTTGCAACAGATACCCATCGTGACTGACTAACAACAAGCCGTCGTCAATATGTTGATTAAGGTTATCAAACGCTCCTTTAACCTGCTCACTCTTATGGGATGAACGGCGATGAGCGATTATCTTAAACACTAAGGCGATAACACTCACTAAAGTGAGCGCCGAAATAGCAAAGACAATCGCTATTTCTGCAGCGCTATTCATGCAATATCTCTATTAAGAAACCACAAAAAAAGTAATTTATAATCGCTGAAGACAAACCGCGCTTCCATGTTAACGAAACTCCTCTTTCTATCTTTAATTAAATAAAGCCATCATAAAGTTGCAAACACGGCTAGATGCTTAAATTTTATAACTATACGCGGTAACAATTGCAATACAAATTAAAGGTGACTTAATCGTCACGGGTCAAGACTTCGAGTAATTCGACATTAAAATTCAAATCTGAATTAGGTTTAATCAGCTCACCAACTTGACGTTCGCCATAGGCAAGGTGAGCAGGTACCTTAAGCTTGCGCTTACCACCAACTCGCATCCCCATCATGCCTTGATCCCATCCCTTGATAACACGCCCCGTACCAATAACACACTGGAACGCTCTTCCTTTATCATATGAAGAATCAAACTTAGTGCCATCGGATAGAAAACCTTCATATTGCACTGTAATTAACGCGCCTTTTACCACTGCTTTTCCTTCACCAACTTCGACATCGATAATCTCTAATTCACTATTCATTTGAACTCCTAACTCAACGATAATACTAATCAGTATAAGAAAGCCCCCGATAAAGGAGGCTAATAATAAGACTGCGGCCAACAATGGCAGCGCTAAGGCAATCGGGTGAGCTTAAGCATTATTAACGGCAATAGGTATCGACCGATGAATCTGACGACCTACATATGCCCCTAGCACCATAGCAAACACAAATAGAAAAATATCAGGTTCGAAATAGGCCAAGTTAACAATCCCAGGGCCAGGACAGATCCCAACCATCCCCCAACCAAGACCAAATAATACCGAACCAATCAGTAAAGGCGCATCAATAGCTCGCTTGGCTGGCAGATGATATTGCTTATCCAATAGCGGACCCTGGTTATCTAATACCCTTGGCTTCACAACCAGTAAATAGGTGGGTAAATAAACCGCTAACGCCCCAGACATCACAAACATCAATGAGGGATCCCACTCTCCCGTTAACAACAAGCTTAAATTTAAAAAATGAATCACTTTATCTGGGTCAGCAAGTCCCGATAACATCAAGCCCGTACCAAACAGGATTCCACACAACAGCGCCATCAATTTATTCATAATGGCCCTCCTAGTGAAACACGATGGCGGCAAGTACGCCGACAAACATAAACACTAACGTAGCGACAATCGATCGAGGCGATAACCGACCGATACCGCAAATACCATGACCACTAGTACAACCACTGCCTAAACTACATCCCAACCCAACTAATACGCCAGATATCAACAGTAACGGAGTCGGTATTTCTAGGGTACTCATATCCATAGGCTTGACGCCAAACAGGGCTTCAAGTGGTCCTCCCATCAGCAATCCACTGAGTAGTAATCCAGCTAAAAAATACCATTGCCAAGCAAGACCTTTTGAGTCACTTTCTCCGCTAGACCAAAGTGCGCCAGACAAAATGCCACTGATCCCAGCTATTCTGCCATTAAGTAACAATAATAATATGGCGCCTAAACCGACAAGCAGGCCACCGAATAGCGCGGGGGCGAAGGATGAAAACATCAAATACCTCTTTCATCTAACACTGAATAGAATTTAAAGGAGTCTTATGTGGCAAAGACGCCTTTGATACAAAGGACTAAGCCTTGGCAAACTTATAGGTACGGTAACCACCGATCAGGTTACGGGCCTTGTAGCCACGATTGACCAGCTGACGATAGGCCACGTTACCGCGTAGGCCTACTTGGCAATAGATAACGATCTCTTTATCTTTAGGTAGCTCATCCATGCGATCGCGCAACTCATCGACAGGAATATTCAGCGCACCATCGATAAATCCGCCATTTTGCAATTCACTAGGATTACGCACATCCAGTAACAATTGCTCATCGCTTCGGTTATCGATCTCATCAAAATGAATCGGCATCGCATCGCCTTTCATTATGTTGCAAGCAACGAAGGCAGCCTGATTGATCACATCTTTTGCGCTGCCAAATGGCGGCGCATAGCTCAGCTCTAGATGCTGTAACTGCTCTATGGTCATCCCCGCTCGCTGGGCAACCGCCATGACGTCGATGCGCTTATCGATACCATCCTTACCTACCGCCTGCGCGCCAAGGATCTTGCCTGAGCTTGGGTCAAACAACAGCTTGAACGACACAACTTCAGCACCTGGATAGTAGCTGGCATGGCTCGCGGTGTGGACGTAGGCTTTTTGGTACTCTATGCCTTCTTTCTTAAGCTGTTTTTCATTTTTACCCGTAGAAGCCACCGCTAAATCGAAGATTTTACAGATCGCAGTACCTTGAGTTCCTTGATAGCTTTCCTGACGGCCAAACATGTTATTGGCAGCCATCCGCCCTTGACGATTGGCAGGTCCGGCAAGTGGTACTAGAGTTTGTGAACCCGTGACGAAATCTTGCTCTTCTACTGCATCACCCACTGCGAAGATAGCGGGATCGCTGGTTTGCATCATCTCATTGGTGTATATGCCACCTAATTGACCAATCTCTAGCCCTGCATCACGGGCCAGCTGTGTCTCTGGTCGCACGCCTATCGCCATGATTAACAAGTCGGTATCTAGGCTGTCACCATTACTCAAAGAAAGATTTAAGTGACCTTTAATATGTTGATGGGCGGTATCTTCACCCGCTGCATCGCTAGCCATATGCACCTGCGGCACATACTCAACAGCAGATAAGGCGGTCTCCAAACGCAGATCGATACCCTTTTGCCTAATTTCAACATGGGCAAATCCCGCCATTTCTCGGTCAATCGGCGTCATCACTTGCTCGCCCAATTCCAGCAAGGTCGTTTTAATGCCTAAGTGATGCAGTGACTCCATCATCTCAAGACCAATAAAACCCCCACCAACCACGGTGGCATGTTCAACATTGTTCATCTGGATCGTCTGCAGAATGCGATCCATATCAGGAATATTACGCAGTGAATGGGTAAGCGGATTATCGATACCGGGAATAGGCGGCACTATTGGCGAAGCGCCAGGACTCAACAGTAGAAAATCATAAGACTCACAATATTCGCAGCCATCGAGCTGATTTTTAACCGTGACGCTTTTATCCTGACGATTGATGGCGACAACTTCATTCATCACTCGCACATCGACATTAAATCGCGCTTTAAAGCTCTCAGGAGTCTGCAATACTAACGCGCTTCGCTGGCTGATCTCACCGCTGATATGATAAGGCAGGCCACAATTGGCAAAAGAGACATACTCACCACGCTCAAACATGATAATTTGTGCATCTTCGCTGAGTCTACGTGCTCGAGCCGCTGCAGAGGCGCCCCCTGCGACGCCACCGATAATCAAAATTTTTTTCATCTTAATGCCTCTAATTTCAACCCAAACCAAATCATGGCCGAAAGTGTATTACATTCGCCATTACATGCAAATTTGTTTTATTAGAAAAATCTAAGTGAAAATTTAAAACAGTGATCTCGGTTCAAGTTAAGGACATTTTCCAAATTGATATTTTTTAAATACTGATCTGTCTCGAAGCAACATTGTCTGACAAGTTTCCCCTTTACAGCGCTCGTCCAGCCACATAAGATCCAGCCACTCTACGCAAAAAGAAAGATACCTCAATGACCACAATAACCATTACTCGCCCAGACGACTGGCATGTTCACCTACGCGATGGCGATGTGCTTGCCGATACCGTCAGAGACACAGGCCGCTATATGGGCCGCGCGATCATCATGCCAAATCTCGTACCACCCGCCACCAACCTTGATAGCGCCATGGCCTACTATGAGCGCATCAAAGCCGTAACCACGACCAACTTTGAGCCTTTGATGGTGCTCTACCTGACCGATAATACGACAGCTGAGGATATTCGCACCGCTAAGGCTTCAGGCAAAGTAGTCGCCGCTAAGTTGTATCCGGCCGGGGCCACCACCAACTCAGATTCGGGCGTGACCGATGTCAAAAACATCTACCCAGTGCTTGAGGCGATGCAAGAGGTAGGCATGCTATTTTTGGTTCACGGTGAAGTCACTGACTCCTCTATCGATATCTTCGACAGAGAAGCGATCTTCATCGAGAACACCTTAAAGCAAGTGGTTGAAGACTTTCCTAAGCTTAAAATCGTGCTTGAACATATCACCACTAAAGATGCGGTCGACTTTGTGATGAGCGCGCCAGACAATGTGGCAGCAACCATCACTGCCCATCACCTGCTGTATAACCGTAACCATATGTTAGCCGGTGGTATTCGTCCTCATTTTTACTGCTTGCCTATCTTAAAGCGCAACACCCACCAGCAAGCACTGCTCGCGGCAGCGGCCAGTGGCAATAAGAAGTTCTTCTTAGGCACTGACTCGGCCCCTCATGCTAAAGATCGTAAAGAGGCGGCTTGTGGCTGCGCGGGGTCTTATACCGCTCACGCAGCGATCGAACTCTATGCTGAAGCCTTTGAATCGGTCAATGCGTTAGATAAACTAGAAGCCTTTGCCAGCTTCAACGGCCCAGACTTTTATGGCCTAGCGCGCAACAGCGACACCATCACCTTAGTGAAACGCAGCTGGGATGTGCCAGCAACCTATCCGTTGGGTGATACTGGCGTCGTGCCTATCCGCGCTGGCGAAACCATCGAGTGGCAAGTTGAGAAGTGACAAGTTGATAAATAAGTTGATAAATAGTCAGCTTAACTAGGGTTAATCAGTAGCAATCCATAATAAAACACCGCAAATTGGCGGTGTTTTATCTAAGGGTGAGACTTTTTCTATCGCGAGAGTAGCTCATGTCGTACCAACAACCCTCAACATATGTAACCCTCAACATATGACTCTCAATATATGACCCTTAATAAATGATCATCTATCGATACCTTTCTCTTAATGCCTCTTATGGCTAGGGCGCATCACTAACTCTCATCATTAGGCAACCAGAGTTTCACCATCAATCCCGCATCCGCGCGATTATGCAAGCTTATGCGTCCATCATGGGCTTCGACTATTTCTCGGCACAATGCCAAACCTAGGCCAGTTCCCGAGTGTTTAGTCGAGTAAAAAGGTAATAAGGCTTGAGTCAATACCTCAGGCGACATGCCGCTTCCGCTATCTTTAACTTCGATAATCACTCCTGAAACACCATCGGCCAAAATACTGGCATAGATACGCAGCGATATATCGTCGACATTGGAGCCGGATTCATGAGCATTTTTAAGTAAATTGAGTAGTACCTGCTCGATTTGAATAACATCGAAATAACCGGGATCTGGCGGCAACTCACCTTCAAGGGTAAAACCATAATGTTGCGCCAACTGTTCGGTCAAACGAGTCCAATCGACTCGACTCTTTTTCGGTAAAGGCAGCTTGGCAAAACGGGCATAATTAAAAATAAATTGGCTTAAATGGCTGGTTCTATCTTCAATGGTATCGAAAATCAGTTTGAGCTTAGGATCCGCTAGCGGCTCAGTGATCTTGCGCCCCGATTTCACCATAGAGGCGATAGGTGCCACCGAATTATTCAGCTCATGGCTGATGATTCGAATCACCTTTTTCCAAACCGCTACCTCTTGCCGATTAAGCTCACGTGTCATCTGCTTAAGTAAAATAAGGTGATGATACTGGCCGTTAAGCAAGAAACGTCCACGAGACAGGTGCCAAGTTTCATCCTCACGATCTTCGTTCTCGCTGGCCAAGGTAAACAAGCCGCCCTTAGGGTTGTTAAGCGCTATCGCTAACTCTTCACTCAACCCTTTAAGCAATTCAGGCAATTTCAGTCCTTCGATTCGTATGCCCTGATTAAACAAGTGACGGGCGGCATCATTAGCATAGATAACCCGCTGTTGATCATCGAGCAGTAACATCACATTGGGCGAGCTTTGGATCACCTTGTCGAGCAGCAGTTCACGCTGATAGATATACTGACGCTCTCGCCGTAACACCTCTGCAGACTCATTGAACAGGGTCGCCAACGCCCGAAGTTGGCCATCTCCTTGCAGGGGAATATGCACGCTAAAATCGTTATCTTTAAAATTAAGCAGACCCACCTCTAATGCACTTAAACTGCGCCCGAGATCGTGAGTAAGATAACGACTCACCAGCAGTGAGAATGTCAAACAACCCAAAACAGCGGCACTAATAAGCGGCCAGCCCAAATCGGTTATCGCCATTGGGGCTAACCACCAAAAAAGCCCTATCAGTAACCCTATGGCAGATAAAGTTGACAACATTGCGCCCAAAATGAGCTTAGTCCGCAGTGACAGCCCTGTGGATATGATATCGCTGTGATCGGGTCGCTGATTCAATGATTGGCTCACTTATCAATACCAAACTTTTCCATGCGCCGGTATAGCGCTTGGCGACTTAATCCCAACGCCTTAGCCACTCTAGCAATAACGCCATTATGCTCGGCAAGGGCCGTTTCAATTTCATCCTTGTCGGGGTCGACTTTGGCCGCTATTTTTGCACCAGCAACGGTATCATTCTGAGGAGGAAGATGAGAAGAGGTCAGGGGCTGAGTATCGGGCTGGGAGTGAGTCTGAGATCGCGCGCCCGCATGACGGCTATATTGTTCAGATTCAGCCGCAGGTGATAAATCTCGACTGCCTAAATCTCGACTGCCAACCAAATTCAACAAACCGAAGTCGGCAATGGTCAGCTCAGGGCTTGGGGCTAAAATCACCGCCCGTTTACAGGCATTTTCTAACTCACGAACATTCCCCGGCCAAGGATGATTAACTAAGGCCTGCTGGGTCGACTTAGACAATGAAAAACCTGGCCCTATAAAATGACCAATCAGAGGAAGAATATCGTCTTGACGTTGGTGCAATGGCGGCAAAGCAAGCTCAATCACATTCAAGCGATAGAAGAGATCTTCTCTAAATCGCCCCGTGGCAATATCGTCCGCCAGATCGGCGTTGGTCGCACTCAATACCCTCACCTTGACCTTGCGAGTCTGATGACTTCCTAAGCGCTCAAATTCGCCCGTTTGTAGCACTCTCAGTAACTTGACCTGGCCTGAGAGAGGCAAATTACCTATCTCATCTAAAAATAGTGTGCCGCCGTCGGCCGCCTCGAAGCGACCGATTCGGGTCTTATTCGCCCCAGTAAACGCCCCCGCCTCCGCGCCAAACAGTTCCGCTTCAAGCAGTTCCATCGGCAGCGCACCCACATTCACCTTGATAAAAGGCTTATTCTTAAGTGGAGAATTAGCATGAATAATGTCGGCCAATTTATCTTTACCCGCACCATTAGGCCCAGTAATCAACACCGATACATCTGATTTGGCAATTTGCAGCGCCAAGTCGATACAGCGCTGCATTGCACCGCTGCCAAACACTATGCCGCATAAGTCAGCATCTTTAATCGCTGCCATCCGCTGATGTTCACTGCGAGCCAGCTGAGTATTTTGTTTAGAGAGTCGGTGAAGCGAAATAAGATTATTGACACTATTAAGTAACTTATCATCATCCCAAGGCTTACCCATATAATCGGCAGCACCCTGCTTAACCAGCTCCACCGCTAATTCAAGCTGAGTCCAGGCGGTGAGTAAGATAATCGGCAGTTGTGGCTGCAACGCCCGCAATTCAAAGAATAAACGCTTCCCCTCTTCACCGGATGTAGTGTCTTGAGTAAAGTTCATATCTTGGATCACTAGCGCAAACTCATGATCGCTCATGCAGGCTAAGGCCGCATCGGGTGAGAGGCAAGTATGAGTGTTAAATCCATGTAGTTCTAACATCAATGCCAGTGCGCTGCACACTGCTTGATTATCATCAACGATGAGAATGGTATCCATATCTTCTTATTAATTTTTTACACATCTATACAAGAACAACAAAACTACCCGAAAGTGCCAGTAATATAAAGGTCATAGCACTTTCGAGTACTGAAACGAACACGACAACTTACACGCTACGCGTCGCCATTGCCGGTGAGATATTGGCCGCCTTACGCGCCGGCAATACCACAGCTATGGTGGTTACCGCTAATAAGCCGATAACCGTCATCACAGGATAACCCCACTCAAGATGAGGCAGCGCATAATGCTGCATCAGTTGCTGCCCAAGTAACATAGCCAACAAGCCACCAACCACACCGCCAAGGATGCAGATAATGTAATTCTCCACCAAAAACAGACTCAAGATATCACCTTTTGTCGCCCCTAATGCACGGCGAGTACCTATCTGTTTTGTACGGCGCTGAATATTAAACATCACCATACCAGTCAGTCCTAAGCTGGTGATCAGTAGCAATAACACCACCATCATCGACAGTACTGTCACCATCAACTCATGATCTCGATAGGAGCTTTCCTTTACCGCGCTGATCGACTGAAAATCATCAATAACCCGATTGGGGTTTTCCTTGAGCATGGCATCGGTGATCGCCTTTTTCAGTTCAGCATGGTGACGGGGATTCGCACGAACCAAGTAGGAACGCCCGCCCCAATCGACATTTTGAATAACGCTGTATTCTAAATCGTCACTATCTATCCAAGCACCTTGCAGCTTTTCCACCACGCCAATAACGGTTATCTGGGTATCTTCCCCTTCATATAACACTTTGCCCAGTGGCGACTCATTAGGCCAAGTCGCATCGGCGAAAGCCTTTGACACGATAGCCAGTTTGCCACTAGCAGAAAGGCTAGTGTTGATCTCATCGGGATAGAAGTTGCGCCCCTCAATCAGCTTAACGCCTAGAGTATCTATAGTGTGCTCAGTCCCTAAATACATCGCAAATTGGGGCGTCGATTTAGCCGTTTCTGGATCGGGCCCTAAGTTAAGGGTGCTCGACCAACCACTGCCACTTAACGGCAGCATGTTTGTCGACGTCGCATGAAGCACATTAGGCAGCTTGCGTAACAGTTGCTGATCCAGTTTATTTTGTTGCACAGCATCTATATTGGGATCAAAGTTATACATATTGAAACTTAAGATCTCAGACTCGGCAATACCAGAATCACGCTCCATCATGCCCAGCCGCTCATGAATAATAAAACTGGCGTTGGCTACGATAGCGACAGATAAAATAATCTGTAATAGCAGCAATACAGGGCCACTCTTACTGCGCATTAAGGTGCTTAGAATCGGTTTAATATTAAGCATTTTAAATCCCTTATTGGCTTTTTAAATAAACGCTAGGTTTAGTGCGGCACACCACCCAGGCTGGATACAAACCCGCTAACAACGCAGTGCCAACCGCGATAGTCGGCGTGATAACCCACATATTGATCGATAAATTTGTCAGGCCATCGGACACATTAAATCGCGCCGACAAGCCATAGAGCGCAAGCCAAGCCCAAAGCAAACCTAATAGCCCACCAAATAAGCCAATCACGCCGACCTCGACCATATATTGGGAAAAAATCTGCGCGCGACTGGCGCCAATAGCACGCCTTACCCCGACCTCTGGTGCTCGTTTAAGAAACTTAGTTAACATCAATCCCAGAATATTGACCAAACACACACACAGAAACAGCGCGCTCAAGCCAACCAATATTTTATTATCTTCGGGCACCACATGATTCATCTCGAGCCAAGCAGCAACATTAGATAACTGTACCGAATCGGCCGCGGCTTTATCGTCGGTAAAACGATTCAATCCTTTTTGCTGCTCGACATAGTTGGTTAAAAAGCTGCGATAAGCCGAGCGAGACTCTTCACTAGGTAAATCGACCCAATATTCCAGCCACACCTTCTCTGAGGTTAAACGGTCGGAATAACTGAACATAGGTTCAAACTTCCAACCCGATGAGTTGCCCCACACATCAAACTCTTCAATAGGTGTCAGTGAAAATGGGATAAATAACTGCTCAGCTTTATTAAACGCTCCCGAGGTCGGATCATAATATTTAGGCTGAGGATTCCACTCTTTAATCACCCCCACAACTTGGTACGGCTTACGATTAAGATAGACAGTCTTGCCTAGGCTGTTTTCACCACCAAATAAACTCTGGTTGAGCTCCTCGCCGATAACCACTTGATATTGTGGATCGCTATCAACCGATTTATCCCAAACATTGCCGTATAAAAACGGCACCGAAAACAGGCTGAAAAATCCGCTATCGGTGACTCTTACCCCTCGAAGAATGGGCACAAACTCTGGGTCATCGATTTGCACTGCCGCACCAGAGCGAAACATTGCCGCTTGCGCCTTGGGCACATCAGACTGACGCAGATTCATCACATCTTGGTATGTCACCAGCGAATGATACTCATCCCAAGAGTCCACTCCCTGACTCCAAAGCTGAATGGCATTCAATCTGTCGTTGCGATCTCCTGCCGGATTAAAGGACATCATGTTGTACACGTTAAGCGTCGTGATCGTAATGCCGATACCAATAGAGATCGCCAGCACCATCAATAGTGATAACACCGGGGTCTTTTTGATGCTGCGCCAGGCCAGATCCACGTAATATAAAAACATGCCTACTCTCCTTAAATAGCCACTTGCTCGGCACCGTCAACCAGATGGGGCTGACCGCCTTGATAAAGGGTAAAGTCACACACTTGACCATCGACGATCTGAATATTGCGCTGAGCACGGCGAGCAAGCTCAGGATCGTGAGTCACCATGATGATGGTCGTTCCCGCCTTATTGATCGCTTCTAAAAGCTCCATCACCTGACGAGCCATCAGGCTGTCCAAGTTACCTGTTGGCTCGTCGGCGAGGAGAAATCTTGGTTCGCCAGCAAGAGCACGGGCAATAGCCACACGCTGCTGCTGACCACCGGAAAGTTGTGACGGTAGATGCTTCATCCGAGCTCCTAAGCCAACTTGCTCAAGCGCTTGTTTAACCCTGCGTTGACGTTCAGCAGCGTTGAGGCCGCGATAACGTAATGGCACTTCAACATTTTCGGCTAAGTTAAGATCGGGGATCAGGTTGAATCCCTGAAAAATGAAGCCAATTTTTTCATTACGGATCCCGGCGGCCTTGTTATCGCTCAGATTCGAGATATTGACATCATCGAGAAAGTAATCGCCATGAGTAAAGCCCTCTAACAAACCCGCGATATTAAGAAAGGTGGTTTTTCCCGAACCAGATGGCCCAGTGACGGCAACAAACTCGCCCTCATTCACCTCGAGGTTAAAATCACGTAATGCATGGGTTTCGACTAAATCCGTTTTAAATACCTTGCTGATATTTTTCATCAATAACATGGTGTTATTCCTTAATTTCTCTTTTATCAATTCGTTATAATTAGACTAACTCGCACCGAGTAACTTAATCGTCAATTCCACTAACGCGACGGACGTCTCACCTAGATCGGCATCAACCTTAATCACCTCCGCTAGACTTTGTTCGAGCTGCTGAGCACCAGCAAACTCTGTCGCCTGCAAGATATTAAGACCCAATAAAAACCAATCTGACGCATCTTGGGTCATCACTTGTACGGCCACTAACAGCAGCAATAATGCCGATATGGTAATCACCCGCTCCCGGTTAAGCCAAAGACTCAACTCCTTCATCATCTTTCTCCTAGCGAACTAATACTTGTTGGGCTTGTTTAAACGGCTCGATACTGGAGATCACCCATCTGTCACCCACTTCACCACCTTGCAAAACCTCAACATGACTCATACTGCGCGCGCCGAGTTGAATCTCTGTACGCTCTGCAATATCTCCATCCACGCGATAAACCACACGCCCCCCACCGCTGGAGACAAACGCCCCACGTTTTACCATTAAGACATCACTGCGATTTTCCAGTAACACGCGCGCCGATAAACGCTGATTTTGGCGCAGATGTAAATTGTCATCTTGCTTAAAGCGCACCCGAGTGGTCACTTCGCGATCGCGTACTTCAGGCGATATCGAAGAGAGCTTGCCCATCACGGTCACGCTACCAAAGCTCAGCTCGACATCCATGCCGAGCCCTAACTCATCGGCATAAGATTCTGGCACAGCCAATTCGGCCTCAAACGCACTTAAGTCGACCACAGTCAAAATAGGCTGACTTTGTTCGATACGCGCTTTTTGCTCAGTTAACCAATTACCTATGATGCCGCCAACGGGGGCGGTGATATTCAATGCCGCCACCTGTCTTTCTAGCTCTGCAACCACCAGTGCCTGTCTATCCACTTCTAGCGCCTTATTTTTTAGCTCAAAGGCGAGCGTATCTTTCATCAGATCAGCTTCTTGCTTCGCATGAGCAAACAAGAGTTTGGCCTTATGCAGATCATCTTTGTTTTTCTCAAAATCAATTTTTGAAATAAGATCGCTTTCAATGAGTTGATCACCACGGCGACTTTCACGGTCCGCCGCATCTAAATCAACTTTTGCCATATCCATGGTTTGTAGGGCTTTAAGCTGTTCACGACGAGCATCGAGACGGGTTCGTTCCAGCGCACTTTGCATTCCTTCAAGTAGCGCCTCTTGCTGCTTCAGGCTATTAGTCAAACCATGACTTTCTATTTGCGCGACCACATCCCCTTGTTCAACCCTATCCCCTGGTTTCGCAAGCAAAGTCACAGTACCGCGCTCAGGGCTGTAGAGGATTGGTGCATTCGCCGCGACAATTTTACCGTTAGTGGCGATATCACGGGTTAACGTGCCCCGCTCCAAGGTCGCAAAGCGTAACTCTGTACTGTCGATAGACTCACTCACACTACTGCCGTTGACACTCGCCCAAACTAAGCCAGATACAAGTAGCACCGCTGCCCCAAGACTCAAAGGCCATTGCAAACGACGCCCTAAACTGGGAGCGACTTGTTTATCTTGTCCGCTGGTATCTTTAATCATTATTGATCCCTAACTGTGTCCGTTACTCGATCTCATCGATTTATACAATGTAGGATTACAATTGTCGTGCCAATTATAAATAACAATTAAAACCAATCACTTAGGATTGAAATAGGTATTTTAGGAAAGATAAAAGTGTCCGCGGACACATGTTAAGTGTCCGATGTTATAAGGAAGTGTCCGTAAATCAGGAAGTAGAACGGTTTAGCGAAGAAAGAGGAGCGGGGAGCACAGCTTCGCGCTGGCCCAACCTTAGTTGTTATACGGTAGTTTTAAACTCAGCCTCTGCTGACTTCATTAAAAATGTCACAAGACACGTCATAGTTATATTGCCTTGCTATCTTCTGCGAGAAAAACAGTTGAGGTAACTCAAAAAGAACCAAGAAAGCAATAATGAAAAGTGAGTTTGTATACTCTAAAACAAGTCCAATAATGCTAATAGTCAACAGTATTAACTCAAATGAAAATAAAGCATATTTCCTCAAGTAACAGTGATGAAAGCCACCAAGAAAAAACCAATTCAACGCTGCATAGGTATCAGGATCTTTGAGTTCTTCAGATTGACGCTTATAAAACTCTTTCTTTTGAGCTTCAGGTAATGCATTTACCTGCTTTCTCAATGAATCTTCATTTTCCTCTAGCTGCTCTATTGGTTCGAATAAGCGCATTAAGGCACCTCGTCATATATTTTTTCAACTAAGTCTGGTTGACTACATCGCTTTATTCTCGACAAACCAAGCTTCCAACCCTTTAGCGCCCCATACTTCGAAATACACTGCTTAGTATATTCAGAACAGGTAGGTTCGAAGTTACACTCAATGTTCAATAATTGCTTGGAGCCACCACTAACTTGGTAGCGGTGGATAAGCTTCAAAGAAATATATTTAAGCAAACTTAACGGCCGAGAGTGATAATTACGGCCTCACGCTTCCAAAATAGCATAAAGCGTTTTTGTTCAACGACTTGAAATACGACTTGCCAACCATCTTGCGCATACTTGTTTAGCTCAGCTTCCATTTTTTGAATTGGCAAACCACTTGCCCCTAGCAAAATAGTACCGCAGCCACCTTCAACGATATGAACTACTTTATACTCTGAATACTTTGTCATTTTTTTAACCAACTATTACAATAAATACATAATGTTATAACACCAATAAGCAGGCATCAAGATGAATAGGATAAAGTGTGCGACATCGCACTTGACTACGTGAAGCAGCTGATTATCGTTTGCGACTAGGGGATTGCTAAAAACAGATAAAGGGGATGGAGGTAATTAGGTGACTCATTTGTGTCGAAGAGTGTTTTTAAAGCTAGGCTATGCAATAACGTTAAATCGAAGAGACGCTAGATATGGGTGTAAACACATTTGTGACCTTCCGAGGTATGGATGCCGAGGTAGAGCTACATGGAAGTGCTCGTAGCGTGTCATCGAATTAGCTGCACAGATAGGTCGCTCTTTCACATCCTGTGATCACGACATTTTCGCATCCATGCGCTTCACCTGCCGCAGACAATTCAAAACCATGAAGGTTAATGCTACCAAGAGTGAATTGAAACGAACTCAACAAAATGCTGTCAGCTAAAAATGCACTTTGGAACCAAGGGGGTTACACCCCTTGATAGTCGACTCGGAGTGATTCATAGCGCTCAACCATCTCATTTAGGCCACCTTCTTCGAGTGTGCGCAGGCCACTTAACACTAAGGTTTTACGGCCTGTTCCGACAAGTTTATCACCACAGTGCAGCTCAAATTTGAGCGTCACATCACCGCGCTTACCATCGATTTCTAAGTGTTGTTCCACTAAAGAAAGTTCGATGTGATTAAAATCGAAAGAAACCAAATCGAACGACATACTCTCATAGATCACCAGCGGCCTAGCAGGGTTTATCATCACCCCATGTTTACGCATCATAGGCACTAATACATGAGTAAAGTTGAGCCCAGAGAAAGCCACGTAACTACGGATAAATGATTCGATCTGAACTTCACACTGGGTGTTAGTACCACTGCGCTCGACACTTAAATATTGCTTCTGTTTATCATCAAAAATCGTAAAGCTATCGCCTACGCTATCTGGGAAAACCAGTTTAACGCCATCACCAACCATACCTTCGAAGCTAAAGCTCATCGTCTGACTCAAGCCATATTGACCCAATACTAAGGCAAATAGCAGATCACCGGGGACGCAGAAGCGCTTGGCCGCAACATTATGGATAGGGTTAAAATCTTGTGCGACGCCTTTAGCAAACTCGCTCGCTTGCTGGGCCGAGACAGAAACAAGTTGTAGTTCTTTTTTAAAATAAGGACTTAGAAACATATTGGCTCAATAATGCAGAGTGTTGTTATCAATCAAGGGGCATAGTGTATAGCAAATTGTGACAAATACTTCTCCGATGACTTGAAATATAAAATTTAACAAGTGTAAATATGGTCCACGCACTGCCAGCGGTGCAATTAACCTCATCTCATGCCAGCTCCTTAAGGAAGCATTAACATGACAAATTGATCTGGCTGCAGCCCAACATGGCTATGGAAAACTGCACGCATTTGTTGCTGACTAAGGAGATCGTGTGGGCGCAGTAATGGATCTGTATCGTTATCAAGCTGATGGTTTTAGCAGCATTAATGCGGGAGCGATGACAATGATTTTAACAAAAAAATATCAAACCTAAGACTAATATCGACTCCCCCACACAGCAAGCAAGCTAAAACACTGTTTTAAAAACAGTTAATCACAAAACCCTCATACAACACTGCTTACAGCTGTTTACATAATTTTTACATCACTCTTGATTTCAATCAAAGAACTTAATGATAATAGTTTGCGTTTACATACGTATTAAGTAAACTTGCCCCTAATTTAATAACCCTGACATAACAACTGGGAAAAATGATGATGAAAAAAACACTGATTGCCGCGGCTTTACTTAGCACTTTTGCAAGCCAAGGTGCTTATGCTTCTGAAGAAACTAAAGAGTTACGTAAAATTATTGAGCAACAACAAAAAGTGCTTCAAGACCTAGAGAAGCGTCTAGAAGAAACAGAAAAACGCGTAGAAAAAACCGCGGATGTGGTTGAAGAATCAAGCTCAGCTAAAAGCGCGACCACCATTGGCGGCTATGGTGAACTTCACTACAACAACATCACTGACAATAAGTCAGGCAAAGACAAGAAAGAGTTCGACTTCCATCGCTTCGTGCTGTTCTTTGGCCATGAGTTCACGGCTAATACCCGTTTCTTCTCTGAGCTAGAAGTTGAACACTCAATCTCTGGTGACGGTCAAAATGGTGAAGTAGAGCTAGAACAAGCCTATATCGAACATGATTTTAGCGATGCATTAACCGGTAAAGCGGGTCTGTTTCTCATGCCTGTAGGTATCATCAACGAAACTCATGAGCCACCAGCATTCTACGGTGTCGAACGTAACCCGGTTGAGAAAGATATTTTACCAGCCACTTGGTGGGAAGCCGGTCTTAACCTAAACATCAAAGCCGCTCCAGGCTTAGCGTTCGACGCAGCAGTCACTTCGGGTCTTAATGTGGGCGATGACTACAAAATTCGTGGCGGCCGTCAAAAGGTATCGAAAGCCAAAGCTGATGACTTAGCTTACACCGCACGCGTAAAATACACTGCTGTACCCGGTCTAGAGCTAGCGGCTACCGCTCAATATCAATCTGATCTGACTCAAGGTGCTGGCGATGTCGATACCGCCTCTGCAACGCTAATAACTGCTCACGCAATTTACAGCATTGAAAACTTCACCATTAAAGCACTTTATGCACAATGGGATATCGATGGACAAGAAGCCAAAGCCCTTGGACGCGATGAGCAGAGCGGTTATTACATTGAACCTTCATACCGTTTTAATGAGAGTGTCGGCATATTCGCTCGTTACAACGCATGGGACAACAATGCTGGTAATGGTGATGATACCGAAATCACCCAAACCAATGTGGGTGTAAACTACTGGTTACATGAGAACGTGGTTTTCAAAGCAGACTATGAAAAAGTCGGCGGCGCGAAGGACGCTGATGGCTTCAATCTAGGGGTTGGCTATCAGTTTTAAGCCCATAACCTAGGTAAAAAACCATCATTGCAGCGTTCAACCTGGTTTGAACGCTGCAACAACAAACTGATTTAGGCTTAAGATATGCACGCACTCAGATCACTTATTACTGCATTATTAATCTCCATGCTATTGGCGTCATTTGCTCACGTTAAGGCGGCTAGCGTGTACCAAACATCTGACGAATTCATCAGCCAAGCCTTTAACGCTGCGATGCCTAAAGCAAAAGTGTATTGGCTAGAAGATGAAGATAAGCAAGTAATTGAGGAGATCTTAGCGCATAGATTCAATAAGATGCGACTACGTTATTGGCAGCAAGCCGATGAGACTGTATGGATCATGGAAGAGATAGGTAAAGAATCACCCATTACTGTTGGTATCCATATTAAACAGCAAGCCATAGTGAAAACTAAGGTACTTGTTTACCGTGAAAGCCGCGGTGATGAAGTACGCCACGACTTTTTTACTGACCAGTTTAAGATGGCTAGGCTAACGTCAGATCGACAGCTAGATCGACATATTGACGGCATCACAGGTGCGACGCTATCGGTTAGAGCATTAACCAAGTTATCCCGCATCGCCTTATACCTCGATAGTAAGCTCCATGGTTAACTGCGCAACATTAATATTGACTGATTCATTCATTAAAATATTGAGTAAAACCCAATGTTATTGTTATCGATTGTGTAATATGATCGCTAACCAAATAACATTGTTCCCTCTAGGCAAGTTTGCCTATCTAGCGCAGATAGAAAGATAACCATTAATGACTAATAAACCTCGCCATCCTCATCGTAAATCACTGCCTCAAAAGCTGGCGAAACGGTTTAGGCCTTGGCATCGACGAGTAGGCATTATTAGTGCTTTTTTTGTTATTTTGGTCTCGTTAACAGGTATGTTAATTAACCATAGCCACTACCTAGCACTCGACAGTATGCGCGTACAGCAAAAATGGTTACTCGATCATTACGCGATCAAAGCCCCCGAAAAAACCAGTGTTTTCTCACTTTCCCCACTGCTCGCCAGCACCGATAACTTACTTTGGCAAGACGACACTCAGCTTTTAGAAGCGGCAAATACTATCCTTAGCGCTGTCGAGTATCAGGGACTCATAGTGGCAATCGATAACAACAACCTCTACTTAATATCCCAGCAGGGTGAACTGCTGGAGAAGCAAGATAGCTCAACAGGCTTACCCTCTGCTCTTATGTCGCTAACCGTACAGGTTAATGACAATGGCAGTGAACTTTGGCTTAACAGCGAAAATGGCATTTACCTTGCCGATAGCGAGCTGATCGAATGGCGCACCGCTGTGCCCAATATAAAACCCAAGTGGCAAACCCCAATAAAACACAAGGCTAACCCAGCCATCATAGACAAGATCACTCAACAAGCCCGATCGAGTCATCTCACTTGGGAGCGAGTGTTACTGGACCTTCATAGTGGTCGAATTATCGGCTTATCAGGGCCTTGGTTAATGGATATTGTCGCCTTATCCTTAATCATGATGGCCATTTCAGGCCTATATTTATGGCAGCAAACCAAACCTAAAAAGCGCAAATCTAACGCTTGATCGCCCACTTGCTCTAACTCTGGTTCAAACAGTGAGTATTAGATCTATCCCCCTCAAGCTGCATGATATGTTTGCCGTTTTGGCCCTTGAGATACCGCTAATAATTTTGATT
Source organism: Shewanella psychrotolerans (assembly GCF_019457595.1). Classification (NCBI taxonomy): domain Bacteria; kingdom Pseudomonadati; phylum Pseudomonadota; class Gammaproteobacteria; order Alteromonadales; family Shewanellaceae; genus Shewanella; species Shewanella psychrotolerans. The sequence continues at coordinate 3,592,835 of NZ_CP080419.1, forward strand.
TATGCATCACGATTTTCTGGCTAAAACCCAAAACCTGAGTTAGCTTTAGCGAAGATAAGTTCTTCGGTGCGATAGGACCCACAAACGCCTGCAGAATGTTTCTAGACTATGTCGATTTTCGACATCGATACCAACCCTTGCTGAGATTTTACAACCTATGTCTAATGTGGCTCCTATCCTGTCGTCTATCGACACTCAGTTGCATCAGCTAGTCAAAGATATTGATATTCTTGAGGCGGTTAAACCGCTCAACTATCTGCAACAAAGAAACGCATTTTTCGAAAATCATTTTTCAATCGAGCCAAGATTTATCTATGCCGATACCTCTATCGATCCATTCACCCTCAAACGCAGCTTATTTAACTTGCCGTTAGAGGAGATTGAAGATCCTGATATCTATACGTTATATCTCGATGTAATTGATTCCTATGTTGATAAGATTGACCAGTTTAAATCGATTGGTAGCAGTGAATTTCTGTATGACTCGCTGCGCTATTATGGCGAACCCAGCGAAAAAGATATCCGTAACGCTCAGTTTATTTTGCATCTACCAGACAATCCAGACGAGCAAACCGGAGCGCTACTCGATGCTCAGGCCATCAGCGAAATCTTGGCCAAAATGGCAATAGAGGAAAACTATAACTGGCAGTTACAAATGGATGAAACCATGGTCGCCAATGCCTTAGTTTCTGGCACTAAGGTGCGCATCAACAGCCACGCTATTTTATCGACAATCGATGCCCAAGCCCTTGCTCACCATGAATTAGGCGTCCACTTAGTCACCTCTCTCAACGCTAAGGCTCAGCCACTGCAAATTTTATCGTTAGGTTGCCCACTCAATACCATGACCCAAGAAGGGCTGGCCATCTTAAGTGAATACCTATCTGGTAACCTGAGTGTAAAACGCCTCAAGACCCTTGCCTTAAGGGTCATGGCGGTCAACTCGATGATAGAAGATAAAAACTTTCGAACCACATTTTTACTGCTCAAAGAAAACTATGGCGTAGACGATAACTTAGCCTACACCATTACCGCGCGCGTATACCGTGGCGGCGGTTACACCAAAGATCATCTTTATCTCAAAGGATTCAGCATGATTTTAAGCGCTTATGAGCAAGAGAAGCACTTTAACCACCTGCTAGCCGGGAAAACATCATTGGCCTACCTACCTTTAATTTCTCGTTTGATAAGTAAAGGGATATTACTCGAGCCAGAGTTCATCACACCTGCATACCGCAATCCAGCGTCCAATGGCGCTGTGAGTAGATTCATTACTCATGCAATCCGTTGATAACATCATTTAATTGAATCAACAGGCTTAATTCAAAACATTACGCATCAGACTACACCGATGCGTAAATGGAGAAGGGGTTTTATGATGAAGGTGCTTGAGCAATACAGGCAACCCGCAAACATGCTCTGCCAGTCATTTAGGCACAGTGAATGTCAGGCGTATATTTCGCCATTAATCGACGCTGATATTGCGACGCTAAAACAGATCGGAACCGATCCGACCATTTGGCGCTTCGCTCGTTTCCCTAAAAGCGAGCAAGCTGTTTTCAATCGTTATTTTGAATCGCTGCTTAAAGATCCAAGCAGTTTCCTGTTTACGGTAAGAGATAAAAACACCCAAGAAGTAATAGGGTTTACTCGCCTTAAAAGCATTGACTTTAACCATAAGCGAGCTGAAATAGGCACCTGGTTAATGGGTACCAGTCAAGGGAAGGGAATCAACAAATATATTAAAAAACAACTACTCACAGTAGCCTTTGAGATACTAAAACTTGAAGAAGTCTACTGTTATGTCAACCGCGAAAACCAACCTTCGGTAAAGAGTCTACTCTCGCTTGGCTTTGTGATTAACGAGGATAAAAATCGCCTTTCACCTACCCATAAGAAAGAGGTTGATATGGCGCAGTACTATATCCATATCAGCGCCGACCGCTTCGCTCAAACATTATGGCAACAGCAGGCATAAGGTTTAAAAAGAAGGGGGCGAGCCCCCTTCTCTATTGAAGCCCATTAAAACCGAGCACACTAGCTACCCGTTAACTTTTGCCACCATGAAAGCGGTTTGCCGCAATTTTTGATTGGCTGGTAACTTTCACGCAACGCTGGCAATGCCACAACATTTGCGCAATCGGGTTCTTGTGCAATACCTGCTTTGTCGAAATAACCTTGTACCACACCATCAACAGGCGTACGTCGCAAACTGATGGGTGAACGATTATTTAAAAAGGCCTGATAGACCGCCATAGCACCGCTACTCCCGTAAAGACTGGTCTTACCGTTATCATCGAGGCCGACCCAAATCGCGGCAACGTTTCGCTCATCGAAACCTGCAAACCATGAGTCACGAGAATCGTTACTGGTGCCAGTTTTACCCGCTAGTGTGACTCCAGGAAACGCCTTACCAAGTCTGGCCGCGGTGCCAGAACGAACCACTTCGGTCATCGCATGCTGCACTAAGAAATCGCTGGCAACCCCAATCGCTTGACTCGCACCAGTATTTGCACTCTCCAAAGGATTGTTATTCGCATCCAAAACATGGGTTACCGCACTAAGCTGACGATAACGACCATTATCGGCTAAGGTTTGGTATACCTGAGCAACCATCAATGGCGAGCCATTGACTGCGCCAAGTAGCATAGATGGATATTCAGGGATCTTATCGGCCCAGCCCGCCTTGTCTAAGGTGGTTGCTACCGCTCCGGTGCCAATCGCCATACCTAAGTTCACCGTAGGCACGTTCATCGACTTCTTAAACGCGGTCAATAACGGCACCTGTCCAGAAAACTGCTTGTTGACGTTTTGTGGAGACCAGGTCTTACCTTGCTCATTTTTAAGGGTGATAGGCTCATCCTTAAGTGGCGTGGCTAAGTTGTATTTATCGCCTTGACTAAGGGCTGTGGCATAGACAAACGGCTTAATTAAGGAACCGATAGGACGCCTAATCTCTACCGCACGGTTAAAGCCTTGATAACTTGGCACCTTATCGCCTACCATCGCGGCGATACCCGCCGAATATTTGTCGGTCACCACCATGCCAACTTGTAAGTTTTTATCACGTCCAGCTAAATGTTTCATGGTCGACTCAACCGCCTTTTCCGCTGCCTCTTGCGCCATAGGATCGAGCGTGGTGTATACCTTAACCCCAGACTGTTGCAACAAAGCATCACCAAAGCGTCTAGATAGCTCACCTCTTACTACCGCAAAGAAAGCGGGCAGTTTTTGATGCACTGGTCGATCGAATTTGCGTAAACCCAGCGGAGATTCTACCGCCGCTTTATACTGGGCTACCGACAATTGCTCGGCTTCCATTAATAATCGCAGCACTAGATCTCGGCGCTCTTGAGCTCGCTCAGGATAACGCCAAGGGTTGTAATATGAGGGTCCCTTAATTGCCGCCACTAAGAACGCCTGTTGCGGCAAAGTCAGCTCCGCAATGGGCCGGCCAAAATAGAATTGCGAGGCTAAGCCCATGCCATGAACCGCGCGGGATTTATCTTGCCCCATATACACTTCATTTAGGTAGGCTTCTAAGATTTCATCCTTGTCATAACGAAAATCAATAATGATCGCCATTAAGGCTTCGCGCACTTTACGCACGATGGAACGCTCACTGGAGAGGAAGAAGTTTTTCGCCAATTGTTGCGTCAGTGTCGAGCCACCTTGCACGGTTCGTCCTGCACTAATATTAACCAATGCGGCACGTAAAATGGCAAAGGGATTTACCCCATGATGCTCATAGAAGCTGCGGTCTTCCACTAAAATCAATGCATTGACAATCGCTGGGGGAATTTTATCTGTCTGTACAAATAGACGATCTTCACCGTCGCCCGTGATCATTCTGTCGAGTAATACTGGCTCTAAGTGAAACACCGCCATTTGACGACGATCACTTTGACGCGCAACCGACGCCACCCCTTGGCTATCGAAGGTGATCATCACTCGCTGCTCGACCTGAGAGCCCTGTGGATGTTGAAACGGGCGACGCCACAGATCAACCTTAGTTTTTGACGCTGAAAACTCACCAACTTGACGCGGATTCGCCACCTTGCGATAGCCCAGCAGTTTTAGCTCGGCAATCAATTGTTCATGGCTCACTGCAGCCCCAGGATAAAGCGCCATCGAGCGACTAAAGACCTGAGCCGGAAGGTGCCATTTCTGTCCTTCAAATTTACGGGCAATGATCTGATCCAGATAGATGCTATAAATCGTTAAGCCTGCGATAACAATAAGCGCTAGCTTCCACGTAATCGACCATAACTTGCGTCCCCAGCCTTTAGATACTGGCTGTGCTTTTTTAGACTTGGTCTTAGCAGACTTATTGGTCGGCTTCTTGGCTGCACGCTTTTTAGGTGTCTCTTTGCTTGTCATTTCATTTCCATTAAAAATAGATAACGACGCTTTACTGGCCGTTATTTAACGTCTTTTTCTTGGTATATTTGGTCGGCAATGTGTTTGCTGGGTCATCTGGCCATAAGTGTTTCGGATAACGCCCTTTCATCTCTTTTTTCACTTCTACATAGGGACCAACCCAGAAGTTGGCTAAATCTGCCGTCAGGGCTAACGGACGCTGCGCAGGAGACAACAGCTCCATAGTCACCACCAGCTGACCTTGCGCCAAGGTTGGACTCTGGGCCATGCCTAACGCCTCTTGTAGGCGAACACTTAACAGAGCACGCCCCGATTCTTCATAGCGGATCTGGGCTCGAGTCCCAGTTTTCATCGGCCAATGAGTGGGCAACTGCTCCGCCAACACTTGTTGCTGCGGCCAAGGTAAAAGGTTGTGCAACAGGCTATAAAAATCGAGCGCCTTAAGCTGAGTTAAACGCCTAACATTGTCCAAATAGGGGCCTAACCAGGTCTCTAAGCTGAGTAATAAGCTAGCATCATCCATCGCTGGCCAATCACCTGATAATTGATAATTACGAGCTAATGTGACTCTTTGTCTAAGCTGGGCTACTTTATCATCAAAACCCAATACGGAGATGCCTTTACAGCGAACTAAATCATAAATCGCCTGCTTGATTAACTCATCGTCTAACTGTTCGATGGGACGTCGCTCTAATACAATCGCACCAATACGGCGCTGCTGCTGGGCATAAAAACGCGCTTTATCATCATCCCAACCACAAACCACCTCTTGCGATACACAGTGACTTAATCTGTCTTTAAAACGCTCGGGATTAACCGCTGCAGCCAGATATATTCGGCCGCTACTCTGCCCTTGAGTCTCTTGAAACTCAACCACCACTAACCACGGCTCGCCGTTGAGTCGATCATCTTCAGCCAATGACGCGCCCGCGCCGCCAGAAAGGAGATAACCGCGGCTGCCGCGCGCTTTCGCTATCCTATCGGGAAACGCCAAAGCAAGCAGTACCGCAATATCATCAGGATGAGCCAAACTTATGGCTTTATCTAAACTCGCTCTACTCTGCATACGCGTCAGATAACCTTGCGCCAACTGCGCCGTTTCACCGTGCCGAGCATCGGCTAAATAATCCGTAATGTCGGCACCACGACGTGCGCGGCTACGAGATTCGATGATCCCAGCTAACAGACAAGCAAGGCCCAGAATCTGACTTTCTGGTTCCGTTTGTTGCCATTGCTTAGCCGTTAATAGCATATGCGCTAACCTCGGATGACAGCCTAGCTGATAAGCTTGCTTGCCATGAGGCGTTATTCGGCGCTTATCATCAACAATCTCAAGCTGCGCTAATAAAGCCCATGCCACCGCCTCATTCGCACTCGCGGGCGGACTGAGCAGGGGTAATTGCTCAAGGGCACTCTCGCCCCAATAAGCCACATCCAACACCATAGACGTTAAATCACCATGAAGGATCTCAGGCTCATCGGCTTGTAATAGACGACCTTGCTCCTCTTGTCCCCACAGACGAATACAGTGCCCTGGCGATAGACGTCCCGCTCGCCCAGCCCGCTGGGCCGCAGAAGACTGGCTAATACGTTTAAGTGACAGTCGACTCACCGCCGTTTTAGGATTAAAACTTGCTTGCCGTTTATAGCCACAATCAACTACCAAGGTTATCCCCTCGATGGTCAAACTGGACTCGGCAACATTGGTGGAGAGCACGACTTTACGCATTCCCTCGGGCGCTGGGGCGATGGCACTATCTTGTAGCTTGGGTGATAAGCTGCCATATAAGGGCGCAAGCAAATAAAGTTTAGGATCGAGACGCGCAGATAAGCGCTGCATCAGACGATTTATCTCTCCTTGGCCTGGTAGAAATGCCAGCAAAGAGCCTTCCCCCTGATGATTAAGAGCCTCAACAATCACCTGCGCCATATGGTCAAGCCAATCTTGGGATGAACGAGGAGCGCTATATTCGATGCTAACCGGAAAACTTCGACCTTCACTTTGCAGATTAACGGCTGTAGGCATGATCGCTTGTAAAGGCAAGCCCGACAGGGTTGCCGACATCGCCAAAATCGAGAGGTCTTCACGAAAGGAGCTTTGCACCTCTAACGCCAAGGCAAGCCCAAGATCGGTCGTCAGATGACGCTCATGGATCTCATCAAAGATAATCACAGCATAACCCGTCAACTCAGGGTCTTGCTGGATCATTCGGGTTAACACCCCTTCGGTCACTACCTCTAGCCGCGTCGCGGCACTCACCTTTGATTCGCCACGCACCCTAAAGCCAACGCTTTGCCCTATGGTCTCGCCGCACTGCTTAGCAATAAACTGGGCGACATTACGCGCCGCCATACGACGAGGCTCTAGCATCAGTATTTTGCCCTTAATCTCAGACCAATTAAGCATGGCTAAAGGTAAGGCGGTGGATTTACCAGCCCCTGTTGGTGCTTGTAAAATCAGCTGTTGTGAGTGAGCTAGCGCCTCTCGTAAGGCGGGTAGCAGATCATGAATGGGTAGTTGGTTCAAAAGTGGCTTTCAATACGCTAAAAACTGCCACAAGTGTACAAGGTATGAAGGCAAAACAAAATGCTGGTTCAAGCTAATAGCAATCAGTATCAATCCAACTCATGCTAACGGCGACTCGTCATCTCAATTGGTATAACACGCACTCAAGGCTAAGCGTTCTCTGAGAGTAGCTTATACCACTCTAGGTTTTGACCCGATAACAAACTGTTTAAGGGCATGGGCCGAGCGATGCCAAAACCTTGGCCATATTCAACCCCAAGTTGGGCTAAATGCTGACCTATCTCGATGGATTCAACATATTCTGCCACTATCTTAAAATCCATATCTCGCCCAAGCTGACAGATAGCAGACACAATAGCCTGATCAGCTTTATCACTGCATAAGTTTTGTATAAATTGGCCATCGATTTTCACATAGTCAATATCGAGCAGTTTCAGATAAGCGAAGCTTGAAAAACCAGAGCCAAAATCATCGAGCGCTAATGTGCATCCCATAGACTTCACCATATTGATCAACTCAGTGGCTAAATCTAATTGGCTAACAGCGGCCGTTTCGGTGATCTCAAAGCAGATTTTATTTACTAACTCAGGCTCAGATAACAACCTCATTTCAAGCCAATTAATAAAATCTCGATCACCGATAGAGAGCGCCGACAAATTAATAGAGACTAACGAAAGCTGACGCCATATCGCTATATTCTCACTCCCCCAACGCAGCAAGTGTTCAACGACCCAACGATCGATTTTAGACACTAAATTGAAACGCTCTGCGGCGGGTAAAAATATCCCAGGGAGCAGGTATTCTCCATTTTCTAACTGCATTCGCAGTAAGATCTCCAAGTGCAAGCCTCCGCCATCCTCCAATAGCGTCTCAATAGGTTGAAAATAGAGCTCAAACCGGTCATTGGCCAACGCACCGATAACATCAACAGAGGTATTCATGTCGGCATTGAGACGCTCGACTTCAGGATCATCGCTAGCATATAGATACCAGCCATTGCCTCCACCTTCTTTAACGACACGACAGGCTGCGCTGGCGCGTCGCAATAAATCCGATATCGAATCAGCATGACAATCACATTCGGCCAATCCCATACTGATGCTAACGCTATGTTTTCTTCCGCCCCAAACAAACTCATGTTTATTGAGGGCATGACAAATCCGCTGCGCGACTTGCTCGGCAATAGCTTGATCAACGGTGGGCATTAAAATGCCAAATTCATCACCACTGAGTCTTGCTACCACATCATTTCGGCGCACTAATTGCTTTAATCTCTCGGCGACCTCACGCAGCAATTGATCTCCAGCCTGATGACCACTGACATTATTAACGATTTGAAAACTATCGAGGTTCATAAACCCTATAAAGGTTTTTCGTGGGCCTGTACAAGGGGCAATATAAGAATACAAAGATTCAAAATAGGCTCGATTTGCCAGCCCTGTTAATCCATCAAAATTAAATGAAATGTTTGTTGATGGCTCGGTTAACTTCTCATTTTGAGCCGCTTCAACAAACATCAGCAACAAGCCATTTTCACCTGATAGCGAAAGAAACGTTACCTTAGCCTTAGTCGCGCTATCGTGGCGCATCAATACATCACAACTGGCTTGCTCTAACACTTGCTCACGCACGAGTGCCATAGTGTCCCGAAACAGGGGAAGTTCTAGGGGATGAATTAAGCTGTGAATATCTTGCAGGGTCTCAACACCCAGCTCTTGTGTCGCGCGGGCATTAAATCGTACCACCCGATTATCTGCGCTGATATGTACACAAGACATGGGCATGCGATACAAGTGTTCAATGCAAACTAACTCATTACTATTGACCACTTGCTCAAGACGATACACCTCTTGAGAATACCCCAACACATTGCCCGCCAATGTCAGCGCTTCGACTAAATCCTTATCCCAGAGGCCATCACAATCATAACGATAAGCACCAAAGATATAGTGTTTTTCACCACACGCTGGGAGTAATAATACGCTGCGAACACCAGCTTGAACAAGTTGCTGCTGACTATCTAAATCATCGATAGCCATTGAAATATCTTCAATAATTACGGGATGTTTCAGTGAGGCATAGCTTTGAAGATTGTTGTTATTGGAAACCCGTCTTAATAATAATTCGGCATCACGCTGGCTAAAAACAGAATCATCACTTCGATACATGGCTTTAACCTTGACTCCACGACGTTTGGATGTAACACGCAATAAAAACAAACCATTACAGCCTGTTCTCTGGGCCAGACCTTGCAATAAAACATCAACTTCGTCATCTAAATCATAGTCACAAAGATAAGCTGTCACCTGTTGCAATAGTGTCGAATGATTTTGCTGACGATTTGACATGTAACAAAGCTTCCTTATGATGATTCATGTGTGATCTGCACTAATTATAGACAAAATCATATGATTAGCGTCTAAGATACCAATGTATAAACCAATCACAGCACCATATAACTTAAAGTAAAAAACAAATACTTAAACCAGCAGCTATTTTCAATAATTAATCATCTACAGTCTGCCGCTGTTTGGCGTAGCGTTTTAGCTCTAACTCATTTGTTTCACTCAAAATAAACTGCACTCCAAGCTTGGCTATGGCAGCAGAAATAGGTAGAACTAAAATAAACTCAAGAAGTTAACTTAACAATAAAAAGGGATCATGCTCAAGTATTATTCAAGCTAACGAATTGATGAAAAGCTAAAATACTAGTGAGAGAACCTAGGGATAAGAGATCGAAGCAACATTCACTTAACAAAGAGCCAAGCCCTTCAGGCAGCGTTTGTTGGTCATTGCCACTGCGTTCTCAGTAACTACACTAAAAAGCTTCTGCTTAGTATAAATACCCAACAATTCGGCGTAAAAACAACCTTAAAAGATCAATAGGTCCTAATGATTAAACGACTATTTCTCGGCGTCAGCCCGACACAAGATCAAGCCCAGCTCCTAGCCCGCACCCAATCACTGATAAGCACTGATGGACGGGCTATTCCCAAAGATAATTTTCATGTCACTCTCTATTTTCTTGGTCAAGTTGATGAGCTACAACAAACACAGTTGATAAAGACCCTGAACCAACTTAATGCTCAAAACAAACTTAAACGCTTTAGTGTCGATTTAGAAACCATCGAGTGGTGGCAGAAACCTAAGGTAATTTGTCAGTCAGGGACCGCAAAGGATTTCGCCCTTATCGAACTGCATCAAACCTGTCTGCAGTTAAGTCATGCATTGAATTTACATCAAAGCGAACACCCATTTACGCCTCATATCACTCTGTTTCGTAAAGCGAGGAAGTATTCTCCACGGCAAATCCCCCCGCTAACGATAACGGCCCATGAGTTGCATCTGTATCACTCTGTTAGCGGCGAAGATGGCGTCAGTTATCCTATTATTCATTCATGGCCACTCATACCATCTACTCATGATGTCAAAAAAAATGCGCCCAAATAGGCGCATTTAGTCTCATCAACTCAGCTTAATCTTCTAATAGACCCGCAATGGTTAACATGCCGTGAGTTGTCGCACCCGCTGCCCATAAACCATTAGCGGTATCGGCAAAGGCCGCGGCCAAATCAAGGTGCAACCATTGTGCATCGGGTGATACAAATCGCCATAGGAAACCGGCCGCATTTGACGCACCACCCGCCCCGCCACCTTTGACAGGACGGCTATTAGCCGTATCCGCGTAAGGCGATGGACACATCTCTTTATGCCAAGGATCTAATGGTAATGGCCATACTCGCTCTGCCACTGCAGAAGCCTTATTTTGAGCACGCATTAATAATTCGCTGCTTGGCGAGAAAATCGCATTGTAATTGGTTCCCACCGCCATTACCGCTGCACCAGTCAAGGTTGCTGCGTCGATAATCAGCGGAGCACCAGTCTCTGACGCTGCTTGCAAGCCATCGGCAAGGACTAAACGACCTTCGGCATCGGTGTTAACCACTTCAACTGAAACACCATTTTTGTAGGTCAAAATGTCGCCTAACTTGTATGCATGGCCACTGATCAAATTCTCGGCGCAACAAAGGAACAACTTAACGCGTTTATTCAGCCCTGATTTAATCGCCAAGCCCAGTGCAGCGGTCACTGTTGCCGCACCGCCCATATCGCACTTCATCCCTAGCATACCTTCAGACGCCTTGATGCTGTATCCACCCGAATCAAAGGTGATCCCTTTACCCACGAGCGCCGCAGAAACAGGGGCATCGACATCTAACGGATTGAAATCCAGCTCTAATAATGCGGGTGGACGCTCACTACCACGACCAACGGCATGAATACCGATCCACTTATGTTCAAGTAACGCCTCACCTTCGATAATGCGGTAAGTCACTTTATCACCACCTAGTTTGGCTAACCATTTAGCCGCTTGAGTCGCTAAACTCACGGGGGATAAATTTTCAGGCGTTTCATTGATTAAGTGTCTGGCAAAATTAGCACTCTCAAGACGAGCATTTAACGCCGCTTGCAAAGCCTCATCACCACTCCAGTGAATCTTTCCCTCAGCCTTAGCGGTAGCAAATCCAAGCGCAAACGCCCACTGACTGTTAAGATCCCAATCTATACCACTCAACACAACCTCTGAGAGGCCTTGACTACGAATCTTACGCGCAGCTTGCTGTACCTGACGCAACTGATCACCGGCCTGTAAATGGATTCTGGCTTGATCTTGGGTAAATGTTACATCAGCCGTGCCCCAGTGGGCCGCTGGTGCGTCGTTAGTCAGAAAAATCTTCATCGCGTCGCTCATATTGATTCCTTGTTTTGTACCGCTATTATTAGGCTCTGTTGATCGCTCGAGCTGAATTTTTGCGACCAAGTATAACCCAACTGAAATCAGATCATCACCTATCAATTAGTGTCAATCTAGGCTTTCTGATAACCTGCGGTTATCGCCCATGTATAGCCGTGCAGAGTATGCTTTTTAGTCCAACATTCGAACAAGGTATTTTAATTAAACGTTACAAACGATTTTTAGCTGACGTCGAACTCAAAGATGGCAGCGTGATAACCATCCACTGCCCAAATACTGGTTCGATGCGCAACTGCTTATTCCCCGGAGAAAAAGTCTGGTTCTCAACATCTGACAATCCCAAGCGAAAATACCCTTATACTTGGGAGCAGGCGCAAACCGATGCTGGCGATATCATAGGTATCAACACCGGCCGAGCCAATGAACTCGCCGCCGAAGCGATCGCCAATAATGTCATCAGTGAACTCTCGGGCTACGCCAATCTGCGCAGAGAGGTCAAATATGGCAGCGAAAATAGTCGTATCGATCTATTGTTAGATGATCCCCAATTAGGGCTCTGCTATATAGAAGTTAAAAGTTGCACCCTCTTAGAAGAGGGTCAGGGTTACTTTCCCGACGCCGTCACCACCCGCGGACAAAAACACCTCAGAGAACTAATGGAGATGGTGGCACTAGGTCATAGGGCGGTACTGTTATTTGTGGTTCAGCACACAGGGATCGCCTCTGTCACGGCAGCGCAACATATCGATCCCCACTACAGCGAACTATTGCAAAAAGCCCATCAAGCTGGCGTTGAAGTACTCGCCTATAGCACCGAAATGTCGGTCCAAGGCGCCTACTTGACTAAATCCTGCCCTGTCAAACTGTAAATGAGCGGTAAAAGTTGAATAAATGCTAAATAGAGGACATAGTCAGAAGATAGATAAACCGCAGCATAAAAAATTTGCGTGGTATATAAGATTCTGATATAGATATCGGCCTTTATTGAAAGCCGTCCTACAACGCAAATGATTAACAGGAGATGCGTTATGCCTGAAGGCACTAAAAAACTTGGCGTACTCGCTATCGCAGGAGTAGATCCTTACCAGGAAAAACCCGGTGAGGAGTACATGAATGACGCTCAACTGAATCACTTCAAGAAAATTCTCGATGCATGGCGTGGCCAGCTTCGTGAAGAGGTCGACCGTACTCTTAGTCATATGCAAGATGAAGCTGCTAACTTCCCAGATCCAGTGGATCGTGCAGCTCAAGAAGAGGAGTTCAGCTTAGAACTTCGTGCACGAGACAGAGAACGCAAACTGATCAAGAAGATCGAAAAGACGCTACAGAAAATCGAAGATGATGATTTTGGTTTCTGTGACTCTTGCGGTATCGAGATCGGTATCCGTCGTCTCGAAGCGCGTCCAACAGCCGATCAGTGTATCGATTGTAAGACTCTTGCAGAGATTAAAGAAAAGCAGATGGCTGGCTAGTCTGACTTTTTAATGGAAGCGGGGTTTATCCCCGCTTTTTAGTATCCGCTTTTTGCAAAGGCTGCAACGTGCACTCTAAAGCCTACATTGGTCGTTTCGCCCCCTCACCTTCGGGTCCTCTCCATTTCGGATCATTGATTGCTGCCCTCGGCAGTTATTTACGTGCCCGCGCACTGCAGGGTAAGTGGCTAGTGCGCATTGAAGATATCGATCCTCCTAGAGAAGTTGAAGGCGCAAGCCAAGGGATCTTATCGACACTGGACGCTTACGGCCTACATTGGGACGATAGCGTGCTATTTCAGAGCTCGCGCTTGGGCGATTACGAGGCTCAGTTGCAGCAACTGCTTAGCCAAGATAAAGCCTATTATTGCCAATGTACCCGCAAGCAGATCCAAGCAATGGGACACTGTTACGATGGCCGATGTGGTCGGCTAACACCCGCCTTAAATGAAGGTGCAATACGCATTCGCAACCATCAACCCATAGCTCAGTTTACCGACCAGCTTATGGGACAAATTGAGGTTGATGAGGATTTTGCCGGCGAAGACTTTATTATCAAACGCCGTGATGGCCTTTATGCCTATCAATTAGCGGTCGTCATGGATGATGCATTTCAAGGGATCACCGAAGTGGTGCGCGGCTGCGATCTGCTCACATCCAGCGCCCGCCAAGCGACCCTGTTTAACCTATTTGAATATCACACGCCAAATTGGCTTCACCTGCCACTGGCCTGCGCCGAACTGGGACGCAAATTGTCTAAACAAAACCATGCGCCAGCGATCGATAACCGTGCACCACAGCAAAGCATTCAGGCCGCGCTTCGCTTCTTAGGTCAACCCTGTGTCGATATCGATGCGCCAGAGATCATGCTCGCTCAAGCCGTTACACAATTTAATTTGGATGCCATTCCTAAACAACAACAGATAATACTGTAACCGTGGCGCAGCCTAAACACTAACCCCATCACGAAAGCCACACTTAAGCCCCTCCTATGGGTATACTCTTTAACCCATATTTGGGTTATGATAGCGGCCTTATTTTAACCCTTAGTTAAGATCCATGTTCGAGGTGTCCTATTTTTCGCCGTATTAGTCAATTCTGTAAGCAGCTTTTTGACGACAATCAAAACACAACAGAAACCACACAAGCGGGACTAAGCTTGGAAGTAGTTGCAAGAAAAAATCATGCAATTTCTCGTAAGCAGATTAGCGAAAACGCTATAAAGGTACTCTACCGACTCCATAAAGCAGGCTTTAAAGCCTATCTTGTCGGTGGTGGAGTACGTGACATTTTACTGGGCCTTAAACCTAAGGATTTCGACGTAGTCACCAATGCTACGCCAGAAGAGATAAAAAGATTATTTCGAAACTGTCGCCTCGTTGGCCGTAGATTCCGTCTCGCCCATATCGTCTTTGGCCGTGATGTTATCGAAGTGGCGACTCTACGTGGCCACCATGTCGACAACGAAGAGAAGATCTCTAAGGTCAATGCCGAAGGTCGACTACTGCGCGACAACGTCTATGGCACCATAGATGAAGATGCAGAGCGCCGCGACTTTACCGTTAATGCCCTCTATTACGATATCAGTGACTTCTCTATCCACAGCTATGGTGGTGGACTACAAGATTTAGAGTCTCGCACCCTACGTCTGATTGGCGATCCGCAGAAACGCTACCGAGAAGATCCGGTTCGTATGCTTAGAGCCGTGCGTTTTGCCACTAAGCTAGGAATGCAAATAGATAAAGATGCTGCCGAGCCTATCTATGAACTCGCGCCACTACTTAAAGATATTCCAGCCGCTCGCATGTATGAAGAAGTATTGAAACTCTTCTTTAACGGTCAAGCACAGAATAACTACACTATGATGCGTGAATATGGTTTATTTGAACCGCTATTCCCATTAGTTGAAAATGTCTTAGTAGAAGACCCTCACGGGCCTGCAACTAAGATGAACAACGCCATCATGCGTAACACAGATCAACGGGTACAGGCCGATAAAACAGTCACACCAGCCTTCTTCTATGCGGCGATTTTATGGTATCCACTCAGTCAACGCGCCGATGATATTGCAGTAGAAAGCGGCCTAAGTACTTATGATGCATTCTATGCCGCAATGGGCGATGTGATGGAGCAGCAATGTCGCTCAATCAGTATTCCCCGTCGTTTTAGCACGCCAGCTAAAGATATTTGGCAGTTACAATTACGTTTCGACCGTAATCAAGGCACTCGCGCATTTAAGTTCATTGAGCATCCTAAGTTCCGCGCAGCCTATGATCTTCTGTTACTTCGCGCCGAAGCCGAGGGCGGTAATCTATCCAAGTCGGCGGCATGGTGGAAGAGTTTCGTTGAGGGCAATGAAGAGCAGCGTAGCGTGATCGCCCGCAGCACAGCCAAAGGCAGTCGCAACCGTAATAACAATCGTCGTCGCCGCTCCCCGAAAAAAACCATTAAACCAGAAGAATAATGATCCGGGTTTATATCGCATTGGGGGCTAATCTTGAGTCCCCCAAAGAGCAACTCGATGACGCGATTGTCGCACTCCGTTCGCTCGCAGAAGATGCGAATGTGCAAGTGTCTCCCTACTATCGTAGCGCCCCTATGGGGGAGATTGAACAGCCCGACTATATCAATGCCGTCGCTTGCCTCACAACTCAATTAGCCCCCATTGAACTGCTTGATGCCTTACAAACTATCGAGCAACAACAGGGACGAGTACGCAATGTGCGCTGGGGCGCGAGAACCCTAGATCTCGATCTTCTGCTGTATGGCGATGAGCAACTCTCATTACCGCGATTAACTGTGCCCCACTATGGGATGAAACAACGTAGTTTCGTATTGGTTCCCTTAAGCGACCTAGCACCACAACTGATATTGCCTTGCGGCACGCCAATCGCCGCATTAATCAATGACAATCTCCGAGCCGAAGTGAAACAACTCGGTACAGATCATTGAACTTAAGCCACAGTTAGCTTATAAAGCAGACTACTGTGAATACAGAATCCTTTTTAAATCACATTTAAGACCATCATTATGTCTAAGATAACTAGCTCTACCCTGCTTAAATTTAAGCAGGAAGGAAAAAAGTTCACTTCAATCACCGCCTATGATGCCAGTTTTGCTGGTGCATTCGACAGTGAAGGAATCGATGTCCTGCTTGTTGGTGACTCATTAGGGATGGTACTTCAAGGTCATGATGACACCTTGCCTGTCACCATTGAAGATATCGCCTATCACACGCGCTGTGTGCGCCGCGGTATCAAACGTGCCTTGCTGATAGCAGATATGCCCTTCATGAGCTACGCCACGCCTGATCAGGCGATGACCAATGCCACTGTCTTGATGCAAGCTGGCGCGAATATGGTTAAGGTCGAAGGCGGTCATTGGCTGCTTGAAACCGTCACTAAACTCACCGAACGCGGCATTCCCGTCTGTGCTCATTTAGGCCTGACGCCTCAGTCTGTTCATGTGTTTGGGGGCTTTAAAGTCCAAGGACGTGACGCTGATAATGCACAGCGGATCTTAGATGAAGCCAAAGCCCTTGAGGCTGCTGGCGCGCAGTTATTAGTGGTAGAGTGCATTCCTGCCGCCCTCGCAAAGACCATCACCGAAGCGCTAACCATCCCGGTTATTGGTATCGGTGCAGGTGCTGATACCGATGGTCAGATTTTGGTCATGCATGATGTGCTAGGTATTTCTAGTGGCTATATTCCTCGCTTTTCGAAAAACTATTTAGCCCAAACGGGCGAAATTCGTAGCGCCATTCGCGCTTATATTAAAGAGGTGGCTAACGGCACCTTTCCCAGCAGCGAACATACGTTTAGCTAAGGTAAGTAGTAAAGATGTTTACCACTCAAGATATCGCTCAAATCAGAGAGCAAGTGCGTCTTTGGAAACGCCAAGGTGAAACAGTAGCGTTTGTTCCAACCATGGGTAATCTGCATCTAGGCCATATTACCTTAGTAAAGGAAGCCGCTAAGCATGCTGACCACGTCGTTGTCTCAATCTTCGTGAACCCCATGCAATTTGGAGAAAATGAAGATCTCGACGCCTATCCTCGCACCTTAGATGCCGATAAGGCGGCGTTAATAGATGCTGGTGTAGAGCTGCTATTTATCCCAACACCAGAGACCATGTACCCCAAAGATATGGATAAACAGACTTTCGTTGAAGTTCCTAAGATCTCAGACGAACTCTGTGGCGCTAGCCGTCCAGGTCATTTCCGAGGCGTAGCAACCATCGTCTGTAAGCTATTTAATATTGTTCAACCTGATACCGCCTTGTTTGGCAACAAAGATTTTCAGCAACTCATGGTGATTAAAACCATGGTGGAGGATCTTTCATTACCAATTAATGTCATCGGGGTCGATACCATACGAGAGCAAACAGGTTTAGCCATGAGTTCGCGTAATGGTTACTTAAGTACAGAACAAAAGCTTCAGGCCGCTACACTTAAGCAAACCATGGATACAATAGCTGACGCGATTCGCCGCGGTGAAGCGATCCCTAATGTAGTGCAAGCAGCAGAGTCAAAATTGATGCAAGCAGGTTTTAAACCCGATTATCTGGCGGTACGTAACGCCAATAATCTCCATGAAGTAAACGACCAAGATAATAAGCTTGTGATCGTAGCTGCCGCCTATATGGGGACAACGCGCCTGATTGATAATCTGACATTTCAGCGCTAGCCACTAAAATGAGCCAAGGTTGGCCGAGTCAATACTACTTGATAGCTATCGTTCGCCTCCTTTAGCTTGTCATTTGACCAATAAAACGAGGAGCAAAAACCTGAGTTCCTCGTTTTATTCCCTTAGCGATAATGGCTACAATTCAACCAAACCTAGCCCCATTATTGCATCGCTACTTCATCTTCATCTCACAAAATGACTTTTTTCGCCCCAAATTGGTGCAGACGAATTTAGCTTCAGTCGCCGAAAACCAGAAATAAAATTACCTATTTGAGAAAAATGCATAAAATGAGCTAGATCGAAAGCACATACATAATGTTTACACGGATCGGGTGTGAAATTTTGCAGATAATGACTAACTCACTGAATAATACTGGTAATACCTTTTTACCAACAAATACAACCTACAACCAATGATTAACAGAGTGATTTAGATCACTCTTGCGAAAAAACAGCGCTTTCATTAATGAATTCTAAACTGAAATTATAAGATCAGATATTTCCATAAATGATAGCCTTTTAGAGTAAAAACTCCCGAAAAAACAGCTTATCTGATTACACTAGCTACTTTTAATTCCATTTAGTTATAACAAACTGCGCAGACCAGTGAGCCAGATCACACTTTACCCCCACCTCAACAGACTAAGCTCACACACACTCCATCTCCTCATACATAATCAATACAAGATGATCTAGATCATATTTGCTTTTGGTGAATTAGCGTTTAGTACGCATCAAAGCTTAATTGACCAATGAAATAATTAAGCCAAACCAAGCACGGTGCTGTATCAATTGAGCCAGCCCTAACAAAATTAGAACCCACAAGTAAAGACAGTAAGAGGCAATCATGACCCTACTTGAACTGCTCGCCAGTTTAACGCCAGTAATCAGCGTTATGCTATTTTTGGTACTGCTAAAAATGCCAGCGTCGCGCGCGATGCCGATCTCTATGGTAATGACAGGTTTAGCCGCCGTCTTTATCTGGCAGATGGACACCACAATACTTGGCGCATCTGTGGTCGAAGGGCTACTTTCAGCCCTAACGCCGTTGACTATCATCTTCGGTGCAGTGTTCCTACTAAACACCCTAAAATACTCGGGCGCTATGGACACCATTCGTGCAGGATTCACTAATATCAGTGGTGAT
The DNA here is from genome assembly GCF_019457595.1 of Shewanella psychrotolerans. Lineage (NCBI taxonomy): Bacteria > Pseudomonadati > Pseudomonadota > Gammaproteobacteria > Alteromonadales > Shewanellaceae > Shewanella > Shewanella psychrotolerans. Next base: position 3,611,802 of record NZ_CP080419.1, read on the forward strand.
GCTCGCGTACAAGTGGTTATCATCTGTTGGTTATTTGGCTCATTCATCGAAGGTTCAGCTGGTTTTGGTACTCCAGCGGCAATCGGTGCACCACTGCTAGTGCTGCTCGGTGTCCCCCCTATTGCCGCAGCCGTAGTCGCTTTGATTGCTGACTCAACCAGCGTGTCGTTTGGTGCGATTGGCCTACCTGTATTGTTTGGTATGGAGCAGGGATTGATGTCAGGCGGTGTGAGTATGGCCGCTGAACAGATTGCCGAACATGGCGGTCACTTCGCTGACTATGCTCAGTTTATCGCGATGCACATGATCACGATTGATTTGATCACAGGCACCTTGATCCCCTTAGTATTGGTTTCTGTACTGACTGGCTTCTTCGGTCGCAACAAATCATTTAAGGAAGGCTTAGCCATTTGGAAGTTTGCCCTGTTTGCAGGTCTAGCATTCACTGTTCCAGCTTGGCTCATCAACTTCTTCGCCGGCCCAGAGTTCCCATCGGTGATCGGTGCGCTTGTAGGTATGGCCTTAGTGATTCCTGTTGCTCGAAAAGGTTATTTACTACCTGCTACACCTTGGAACGACTTTGCCGAGAATGACAACCAAGAGCAGAACAAAATCGAGACTAAAGCTCATTTCTCTCAAGTTGCGGCATGGACACCCTATATCATTATGGCGGCGCTGCTGGTTCTTTCTCGCACCGTGGCCCCACTCAAATCTTGGTTAACTAGCTTTAACATCAGCTGGACTGGTTTACTCGGCACCGAACTTAAAGCGGGCTTTGCCACGCTCTACGCACCAGGCGCTTTCTTCGTGCTTGTCTGTATCCTTGGTTTCTTCCTATTTAAGATGAAATCGCCAGCAATAAAAGAGTCTTTCACCGTCTCTTGCAAATCTATGCTGCCAACGATTATCTCTCTAGGCGCTTCGGTTCCTATGGTGAAGATCTTCCTCAACTCAGGGGCAAATGAATCTGGTTTAGCCTCTATGCCTGTGGCGCTAGCTGACATGCTTGCCGGCTCAATGGGCGCGGTATGGTCTTGGATGTCACCGATTGTGGGTATCTTCGGTGCCTTCCTATCTGGCTCTGCAACTTTCTCCAACATGATGTTCTCTGGCCTACAATACAGCGTAGCCGACAACATCGGCATGAACCACGCTATGGTACTTGCCCTACAAGGCATAGGTGCTAATGCGGGTAACATGATGTGTGTGATGAACGTGGTCGCAGCGGCAACGGTTGTTGGTATGGCTGGTAGGGAATCTGAAATTATTCGTAAAACCATGCCTATCGCGCTTGGTTATGCCTTAATCGCCGGTACGATTGCGGCGGCATGGGGCGGTTTCTAAGTATTAATTCTCAGGGAGGCAAGCAAGTCATTGCTTGCCTTTTTACCCGTTAAAATAAAGAGTAATGTTATGTCGATTAACTATTCAGCTGTTGTCGCAGATTTACGAGAAAAACTGGGCCAAGATGCGGTCACCGACGATGCGGTGCGCCGTTTTGCCTGGTCAACCGATGCCAGTTATTTCCGTATTGTTCCTGAAGTGGTCGTACACGCAGAAACATTAGAGCAAGCCAAACAAACCCTAGAGGTTGCCCGTAATCATCAGGCGCCTATCACCTTCCGCGCCGCAGGTACCAGTTTATCGGGTCAAGCAATTGGTGAAGGTATTTTGTTGATCTTGGGCCATGATGGTTTTAGAAAAATTACTATCAGCGAAGATAAACAAAAGATCTCATTAGGTGCGGCGGTGATTGGTAGCGATGCCAACATGGCACTAAAGCCTTTTAGTAAAAAAATTGGCCCCGATCCAGCAACCTTAGCCTCAGCGATGGTCGGTGGTATCGTCGCCAATAACGCTTCGGGGATGTGTTGTGGTACGGCGCAAAACAGCTATCAAACCATCTCATCAGCCAAACTGCTGTTTGCCGATGGCACCGAGCTTGATACAGGGTGTGAGAAATCAAAAGCAGCCTTTGCTGCCAGCCATAAAGACCTACTTAACGAGTTGACCGAATTAAGCCAATTGACTCGTAATAACGAAGTGTTAGCTAACCGTATTCGTAAAAAGTTCTCAATCAAAAATACCACGGGCTACAGCATTAACGCTTTAGTTGATTTCACCGATCCATTCGATTTAATCAACCACTTAATCGTGGGCTCAGAAGGCACACTCGCATTCGTAGAAGAAGTAACCTACGACACGGTTGAAGAAGCTAAGTTTAAAGCATCTGCCATGGCGGTATTTTACAACATGGTCGATGCGGCAAGTGCTATCCCACCAATTAAGTGCGAAAGCGTTGCAGCGGCAGAACTACTCGACTGGGCATCGATTAAGTCCGTCACAGGCAAGAAAGGGATGCCTGAGTGGTTAAGTGAACTTCCCGAGGGGGCGGCAATTCTGTTGATTGAATCCCGTGCTAACGATGAAGACACTCTTAATCGTTACACTCAAGATGTGATCGCTAAGCTTGCTCATATCGAAACTGAGCGTCCAATCACCTTCAGTAACGATCCAGAGGTTTACAGCAAATACTGGGCAATGCGTTCTGGTTTGTTCCCCATCATTGGTGGCGAACGTCCAAAAGGGACCTCGGTTATTATCGAAGATGTCGCGTTTGAGCTACAACATTTAGCCAACGCAGCGAGTGACTTAACCGCGCTATTCCATAAACATGGCTACCCTGAAGGGGTGATCTATGGTCACGCGCTAGCGGGTAACTTCCACTTTATTATTACGCCAACCTTCGCCTCACAAGACGATATCAACCGTTTCCACGCCTTTATGCAAGATGTGGCAGAAATGGTTATCGACAAGTACGATGGCTCAATGAAAGCAGAGCACGGAACGGGTCGTGCGGTCGCGCCATTTGTCGAGATGGAATGGGGGGCTGATGCTTACACCTTGATGAAGCGCATCAAGCATATCTTCGATCCACAAGGGCTACTTAACCCAGGCGTAATACTGAACGATGACGCCAATGTGCACGTGAAGAACATCAAACCTTGTCCTGTGGTCGATGACTATGTCGATAAGTGTATCGAGTGTGGTTTCTGTGAGAAGACCTGTCCAACCTCGGCGCTTAACTTCACGCCACGTCAGCGCATCGCGACCTTACGTGAAATTGCTCGTCTCGAAGCCTCAGGTGATAAACAAGCGGCAGAAGAGATGCGTGCAGCCGCTAAATATGATGTGGTTGATACCTGTGCCGCCTGTCAGCTATGTACCATTGCTTGCCCTGTCGATAACAGCATGGGGAACCTGGTGCGTAAGCTACGTACACCTTATATCACGACCACTGAGCAGAAAGTACTGGATTTCCAAGCCAAACATTTTGGCGCAGTAAACCAAGTGATCAGCACAGGTTTCAATATACTCAACATCATCCATAAGGTCACCGGTGACAAAGTCACAAACGGACTGATGAACGTTGGCCGCATGGTGACTAAAGAGGTGCCTTACTGGAATCCTGATTTCGCTAAAGGCGGTAATCTGCCTACGCCATCACCAGCATCTCCCGATAAAGAAACCGTGGTCTACTTCCCAGCATGTGGCGGTCGAACTTTCGGTCCAACACCACTAGACCCAGACAATCGTACCCTACCCGATGTCGTGGTTACCTTACTTGAACGTGCGGGCTATAACGTCGTTACCCCAGAGAATACCCGTCATCTATGCTGCGGTCAGATGTGGGAATCAAAAGGCGACTTTAAAAATGCCGATGCTAAGCGCGACGAGCTGATCGATGCCCTAAGCGCACTAAGCGATAATGGCAAAGTGCCAGTAGTAGTTGATGCACTATCTTGTACTTACCGCACCCTAACAGGTAATCCTAAGGTAGAGATCACCGATCTGGTTGAGTTTATGCACGACAAGATCATGCCTAAGCTCACCTTCACCAAGAAGGTCAACATCGCGCTGCACTTTGGTTGTAGTGCGCGTAAGATGAAGCTTGAGCCTAAGATGCAAGCGTTAGCCGATGCCTGTAGTGCAGGCGTTAAGCTACCTGAAGGCATCGAGTGTTGTGGTTATGCTGGCGAGAAAGGCTTGTACAAGCCTGAGATGAACGCCAGTGCGCTGCGTAACATTAAGAAACTGATCCCTGTCGATATCAAAGAGGGCTATTACGCTAACCGTATGTGTGAAGTGGGTCTATCACATCACAGCGGTATCTCGTATCGTCATTTGGCTTACCTTCTAGAAGAGTGTAGCCGTTAGTCACAAATGAGGTTTTAAATAACCCCACCCAAGCAAACTCCGCGATATGAATTGATTTTATATCGCGGTTTTTTATTTCTGGTATCATTTGCCGCGATTACAGTTATTTAACTTCACAAATACTGGTGTTAACAGTCGACTTGCGCCATAGTAAGGGAGTTTAATGGAGGAAATAGGGATGTATGGCACTGCCAATAAATGTCTTCCATCGACTAATGTAATTAATAAACCGTCTTTTTAGGCTGATAGAGGATATATCGCCAAATGGGAAAACTGCTCCTGACGCTCACTTTCATGATGCTATCTATGGGTGCTCATGCTAATAGCATTTATAAGTGTATAAAAGGAGACAAAATTGTCTTCAGCCAGTCATCTTGCCCTAAAGAGTTTCGCCAACATGAAATTCAGTATCAACTTGGGATCACCACAGAAACCGACACAGATAAAAAGCGACAGTCCGTCGATCCTCTGCACGCTCTGCTAACCAAAAACACCATCTCCAAAGAGAAACTATTGCTACTAATTGGCAGCGAGATCTATCGTCTTAAGCAGGAAAACAGCTATTACGAGATCCTACGCGCCAGCGAAAAACAGAAGCTAGATCGCAAGCGTTACTGGCAAAAGCAAGCTAAAGATGATCCTGAGTTTATTGCCAAGATCGACGAGATGAATGCCCACTTCGATAATTTGATTCAGATTAACATTGACGCAATAGACGTACTAAAACAGCATCAAGCTAAGATCCAAGCCGAATCAATCGAAGATGAGAACGCGAGTCCCACCGCCGAAGCTAAGCAGCAATAATAGCAAGATATATTGATTAAGCTCGGGTAACGTCAGAAGCCCCAAATAACAGGTAACTTAATGCTACAGTGGCCGATACTCATCAAGCACCCACAACAGCCCGAGCTACAACTGCTCGAAAACCTAGCCCAATGGCAGCAAGAAACGGCCCATCTTTACCCACAAGAATTACAAATCATCGATAGCCAAGGTCACAGCTATCAGTGGCAAGGCGAGGCATTCTATCTTGCAACGGAACAGATAAGTCTAGCTGCTATTATCGACTGGGTTCGCGCCCATGCCGGCCTTAATGGCCACTGTTGTACGGCCAAACTTGGGGCTAACAACATAGTCCAAGTGTTCGACATGATGACTTATTTGGAGGAGCACTCGTTCCTATAAGCTAACATCTAGGAACGAGTAAGAGATTTTAAACGCTATCAATTTAGCTACGTAGGCCTATGCCGCGGCTAATCAGGTAATAAGCAACAGCCCATAGCGCGGTACAAAAGCCCACCATAATCGCGATCGATAACGGAATGCTGATATCGGCGTAACCTAAGAACCCATAACGGAATACGTTAATCATATAGACCACAGGGTTAAGCTGCGACACCCCTTGCCAAAAGTCAGGCAACAGACTCAGCGAATAAAACACCCCGCCCAAATAGGTTAGCGGCGTTAACACAAAGGTGGGAACGATGCTGATATCATCATAACTCTTAGCAAACACGGCATTAATCAGTCCGCCAAGGGCAAACAGCACTGCGGTAAGTAACACGGTGATCGCCACAAGCCCTGCATGATGCAGACTAATATCAACGAAAAACATGGCGACTAAAGTGACAATGGTGCCGACACACAAACCCCGCGCCACACCGCCCCCCACATAACCGGCAATCATCACATAGTGAGGCACAGGCGCGACAATCAACTCTTCGAGGTTGCGCTGAAACTTAGCGCTAAAAAACGAGGAGGCGACGTTGGAATAGGATGCGGTGATCACCGACATCATGATAAGACCAGGAGCAATAAACTCCATATAGGTAACCCCACCCATCTCACCGATGCGCTTACCGACTAAGTTACCAAAAATAAGAAAATACAGGGTCATAGAGATTGCGGGCGGTACTAAGGTTTGTACCCAAATACGGGTAAAACGGGTGATCTCTTTGATCAAGATACTCTTAAATGCGGTGAAATAGACATGCTTCATGTTCGCAACCTGACTAGTGTCTGTACTCAGTTGATTATTCATCTGTTTACTCATTGCGCAGTCCCCTTACCTTTCTCAACCAACTCAACAAATAGCTCCTCTAAACGGTTCGCCTTATTGCGCATAGACAACACTTCGATCCCTTGCTCACTGAGGTGAGCAAACACACTGTTGATACTATGCTCTTTGGCCACATCAACCTCTAAGGTGTGCGGATCGATTAAGCGGCAATTAATCCCAGATATCTCAGGTGCTTGGTTAAGATCGTCGCGCAGATCAAACACGAAGGTTTCCATGTTCAAGCGGCTTAGCAAAGATTTCATGCTGGTGCACTCCACCAATACCCCTTTATCGATAATACCGATATTGCGGCACAGCATCTCCGCTTCTTCAAGGTAATGAGTGGTCAAGATGATAGTGACACCTTGTTTATTAAGCTCGGTTAAAAAGGTCCACATGGAGCGACGTAGCTCAATATCGACGCCAGCGGTGGGTTCATCGAGGATCAGTAACTTTGGCTCATGCATTAAGGCGCGAGCGATCATCAATCGGCGCTTCATGCCGCCCGATAATGCGCGGGCAGGTGAGTTACGCTTCTCCCATAAATCGAGCTGGCTTAAATACTTCTTCGCTCGCTGCAGGGCCACATCACGAGACACACCGAAATATCCTGCCTGATTGACCACGATCTGCTGCACGGTTTCAAACTGGTTGAAATTAAACTCTTGCGGCACTAAGCCTATCGACATCTTAGCTAACTCAAGATGAGTATCGATATCGTGTTCGAACACCTTTACCTTACCTGCGCTTTTTTGTACCAAGGAACAGATAATACCAATGGTCGTCGACTTACCCGCCCCGTTAGGGCCTAACAGGGCAAAGAAATCCCCCGCGTTAACCTTAAGGCTTATTCCTTTTACCGCTTCGACACCGCCTTTATAGGTTTTCTTGAGCGAGTCGATGACTAAAGCATATGGCTCGTTGGTCATTACTTACTTCCGTTAGTTGGGTTAAACATAAAACAAAAACTCCCGCACTGGGCAGGAGTTTCAAATTTGATTCACTGACGAACTTAATCGAGTGGCACCACTTTAGCGATATGAGGCAAGTTACGATATTGCTCAGCATAATCGATACCATAACCAACGATAAACTCGTCAGGAATGGTGAAACCGATAAAATCGACATGCACATCCACTTCGCGGCGCTCTGGTTTATCTAGCAAGGTGCACAAGGTTAGACTCTTGGGTCCGCGTAGCATTAACATCTCTCGTACCTTGTTCAAGGTATTACCAGAATCAATAAGATCTTCAACGATCAATACATCGCGGCCTTCGATATCTGACTGCACATCTTTAAGGATTTTGACATCCCGAGAGCTACTCATCGCATTACCATAACTAGATACCGACATAAAATCGATCTCCACATGGCCTTTAATACGACGACAAAGATCGGCCATAAAGACCACAGAACCTTTTAATAGACCCACCATTAACAAACGCTCGCTATTAGCGTAATGCGCGTTAATCTGCTCTGCTAGGATATCCAGTTGTTGCTCAATCTCATCTGCGGAGATCATCACTTCGATGGTGTGTTTCATACTACTCTCAAAAATTGTCTTAATGGTCGCTATTGCTGGCACTGTGCTTATCATAGCCCCAACGCTTAGTTAACGCGTGGTCGACGCCCAGATGATCTAAAATCCGAGCGACCATGAAGTCTACCAGATCTTCAACCGATTTGGGATCATGATAAAAGCCCGGCGCAGCTGGCATTATGGTTACACCTAGTTTAGACAGGGACAACATGTGCTCTAAGTGTATGCTGCTAAAAGGAGTTTCTCTTGGCACCATAATCAACTGACCACGCTCTTTTATTACGACATCTGCAGCCCGCTCTAACAAACTGTTGCTCATTCCGGTCGCCACCGCCGCTAAGGTGCCTGTGCTGCAGGGACAGATCACCATCTGTTTAGGTGCAGCCGAACCCGATGCTGGCGGCGAGAACCACTCCTCTTTGCCAAGCACATGCAGTTCACCGCTAATAGCCACACCCTTTTCTGCAAACAAGGTCAACAGCTGCGCCTTGGCTTTATCGCCATTGGCACTGAGCTGTAAACCATGCTCAGTCGCCAGCACCACCCGCGCCGCACTCGATATCATCAAGAACACTTGATAGTCGGCCACCAGCAAACACTCGAGTAATTTAAGCCCATAAGGTGCACCCGATGCCCCGGTCCACGCTAAACTGATCGCCTTGGCCTTTCTTGGATAATTCATTTTGTTCTCTTAAATTGAAAGCACCTAAGCACTAGGCACTAGGCACTAGCTTAGCGAGTAACTTACCGTGTAAGCCACCAAAGCCGCCGTTACTCATCACAATAATGGTGTCACCGGGTTTGGCCTCACTTGCTACTGCCTCGACCACATCCTCTATTTGGTATAGCACAGCAACAGGCAATGTCGCTCTAGCCATCGCCGCCTCAACATCCCAATCGATATTATCGGCCTGATATAAAAATGCCGCATCAGCAAGGGCCATAGATCCCGCTAAGGTCGCTTTATGTACCCCACGTTTCATGGTGTTCGATCGCGGCTCAAGCACCACTATAATACGCCCCTCGCCCACTTTAGCGCGGCAACCCTGTAAGGTTGTCGCTATCGCTGTAGGATGATGGGCAAAATCATCGTATACCTCAATGCCATTGACCGTGCCAATCAGCTCCATTCGGCGCTTAGGTGGAGCAAACTTGGCTAATGCCTCAATCGCCGCCAAAGGCTTAACGCCCACATGACGCGCCGCTGCTATCGCCATGGTGGCATTTTCCACATTGTGCTGACCAATCAACTGCCAATCTAAGATCCCTTGCGACTCGCCGTCCAAAAACAGCTCGAAGCTATGACCATCATCACTCAGAAGCTCAGTGTGCCAGCCTGTATTGGCCTCATTAACACTATAGGTTTCCTGCTCACTCCAGCAACCCATATCGATCACCTCACGCACGGCAACGCTATCCCTTGGCCAGATAACCTTACCTTGGCCAGGCACTGTACGTATTACGTGATTAAACTGACGTTGGATCGCTTTTAAGTCATCGAAGATATCAGCGTGATCGAATTCGAGGTTATTGATGACTAGCGTACGAGGTTGATAGTGAACAAACTTAGAGCGCTTATCGAAAAACGCACTGTCATATTCATCGGCCTCGACCACAAAAAATGGCGAGCCACCGAGACGCGCCGACACCCCAAAGTTTTGCGGCACACCGCCAATCAAGAAACCCGGCTCGTAGCCGCAATCTTGTAAAATCCACGCCAACATACTCGAAGTAGAAGTTTTACCGTGAGTCCCAGATACCGCTAATACCCAGCGCCCCTGCAGAATATGCTCGGCTAAAAACTGCGGCCCAGAGGTGTATTTTAACCCACGATTCAGTACCGCCTCGACACATGGATTACCGCGACTCATGGCATTACCTATCACCACCAGATCCGGTGCATCATCTTCATTGTGTCCTAGCTGACTAGGATCAAAACCTTGGATCAGTTCAATACCCTGCTCTTCGAGCTGGGTGCTCATCGGCGGATAGACGTTGGCATCGCTGCCGGTAACCTTGTGACCATTGGCTCTGGCAAGCAGTGCAAGACCACCCATAAAGGTGCCGCAAATGCCAAGAATATGTACATGCATGGGGTTGGCTCTAGATGAGGAATAATCTGTCGGTATTCTAACGATTTGGGATGCCATTGTCAGTTAACAATACTTTAAATAACTATTTGAGTTCTGGCTGGAGCCACTAGGAAGTGGTTTTCAAACTGCATTTGAATGGCTAGCGCCGAAAGTGCGGCCTTGCGGTCGAGATAAATCGTGGAATGCCATTCCGCACAAAGGGATGCGACCTTACGGCCGAGGAAAGTCGTGGGTCTTCAACCCACGACCTTAATCCAAACGAAGTTTGGAAAAGCTTACCTCGGTCGTAAAACCGCATAACCACATCAACAATAAATCCATATTAAATTTTGATATCGCCAAACTCAGGTTGTGGCTACGATAAACCCCATCGAAGTTGCCGAAGTGGCTAACAGAAAATAATGTGAGACTCACATGGATGTGAGGCTAGCTTTCGGGGGGCATGGATGCCCCATCGGAAGCGTCAGTTATTTTCAAATAGCCGCGTAGGAAGAACAACTTCGTCTGGGGCGGCACGGGGAGATGCAAGAGGGGGATTGCTGTTGATCCCCTTCTTGCCCTGGTGTGGAATGGAATTCCACGACTTTCTCGGTCGCAAGACCGCACTCCCTAAAACCCTTAATCATTCCCCGAAATAAGATGTAACGGCGCATCATCACTGAGATAAGCTTCATCAACTTGATCGAGATGGTTGTAACGTATCATCTCGCGAATACCATCAATATACGCCTGTCCTCGCTCAGAATACTTATCTAAGGTGCCAGCAAGCTCTAGCCCGGTAATGGGTTGGTTATCGGCACGCAGTTTAGCCCGCAGCGCACGTAACTTCTGATAGGCATTATTGGTATTTAAGTTAAGCAGATAACCTTCGACCGAGTCTAGCGGTGTATCGAAACGCGCTAATCCATAGTTACCAAGCTCTTTGCGCTGCTGATTAGGGATCATGCCATTACCGCTAAAATCCCATTGACCAAAAAAGGCGTTACCCTCAACCGTAAATCGCGAGGTTGCCCAGCCACTTTCCTCTGCAGCCTGAGCGAGTACTAATGACGGTGGCATAATATCCACTTGTTCGAGTAGCTGCTGACGCTGCTCCTCAGTCAAGGCAGTGATAGTTTGGTCTCGACTCAGAAGACGATATTTTAGTGCCATATTGATTAACTTAGGATCATCTAAGCTTGCCTCGGCAACGAGTTGGCGTTGGAGGAGAATGTTTTCATTGGCGACGAGGATCAGTGGTGCCATCAAACGAAAAAACACCATCTTTTTCTGTTGAACTGGGATCTGTGATGAAGTTTGCTGCCAACTTTTACCCACAGCTTCAAACGTTAATCTCGGCACCTCTCGATTACCTTGTTGCCAGCTCTCAGTGGTGTAGTTGAGCTTATCAAATAGTGCCGACAACTCATCCAAGGAGCTTATTTTAATATCTTTAGGGGCTTTTTCGGGACGCTGTTGTGACACAGTTTTAAAGCCGGTTTGTGTCTTATCAGACCCTGGCGCAGTGGCTAGCTCACTGGCATTAGACACCGGCATCCCCATACCAGCAGAGGCGAGCGCCTCCTGCATTGAAATATCCAATGTCTCGCTGCGCTGCTTTGTGAGGTAGAAGATGAGCGATAGAATCGCAACACTTACCACTATGAATAGGGCGATATTCTTTTTAGTTATTTTTGTCCCATTGCCATGGCTTTGGCCATCGTTCAACTCAGTGTCATTTTTCGGCATCACATCATCCCAAATCTCAAATGTTCACCTTACTCTAACCGATTGTGGAACGAGAGTCTGCTGTGACAACGTCACCGGCATCATGTACCGCCTAATGAGGTGCATCAATCGCTTTTAACTTGTTTAAAAAACAAAAAATGTCGCATTTTCGTATGTCAAACCATGTTAATCGTCCTAACTAATCTATGGATATATTGTCCGCCTTTTAGCCTAGGGATGTTGTGAATGCCCTTAATGCACGACTAGATGGATATAGAAGGTAGGGCGAAGCACGACTAAAGGTATTTAGGAGATAGGATAACGCATGGAGCACTTCTCGAGGATGCTAGAGCCTGGGGAGCTTACCTAATAAGCGCTAACCTTTAGTGCTAAATCCTCGCTGAGCGATCAAATCTTTATACTAATTGGTATTAATCTTTAGCGATGACTCTTCGCCCAACTTTACCTTTCTCTATTTCACTATCGATGACCAATCTCAATGCAAACACCTTTTTGCAAATGTTGTAAGAAATTGTGATCGAATCGATCTTGTTAATTCATCTATACGAGCCGGATCACATAAATTACTTTCGTCATACAATACCATCATTGTCATTACTTCAGGGTAAGATTAAAAGTTCAGATATCACTGATACAAAAGAACATTTACCTAGGTTAAACATCTAGCAATGCAATGTATTTCGATATATCTGACCTTTGGGAGCCGTCCGTAGATCGGGGGGCATAAACTAAGAAATTAAGTTATATCGACGTTAAAATTTAGGAGCTCAACATGAACATTTCAGTATCTAAATGCGCTGCCATTGCAACTTTATGTTTAATCGGTTTTTCTAGCACAGCTTCTGCAGCGATGGACCCTCAACTTGAGAACACATTAATCCAAGTGTGCAAAGCCGGTGCAAGTAATAAAATCACCACTTTTAATAACACTATGCGTGACTACCGTATTAACAAACATGTCGTGTTTCCACGCTTAGTGTGCAATGGCCAGAATTTTTATCAGTTTGCCTTTAATCAAGGCGCTTATAAAACAGCTAATAAAATTAACCAGTATGTTCAAGGTCGAGTCACCATCAAAGATCTTGCTCAAACTAATATCTCTAAGGAGGTCTATGCCGTCAACTATTAACAGATACACTTAGGTGATCTTGTGAAATTGTTAGAATCTCTCCCTTTTATGGCTATGCCACTCGCTTAACCACCCATTAAGCGTATTTATCCCTATCACATGATTGTGATAGGGATTTTTTATGCCTATATCTTTCCACTACCACAAACTCTAGCGTTATTCATCTACAAACGGCACGCCAAACGTGACGTTAGCCGCAGTTTTTTTAATCAGCTCATGCTACAAACAGAAGCTGCTTAATGTTTATTTTTTAGCCAATTTAAGGAGCGTTAAATCGACTTCTTATAATTGAAAATGCAGATGTTATGCAGTTAATGCAAAGGATATCGCTATGCTGAAAAAAGTGAGCCGCCTCGATTACTTTACACTACAAGTGTTTATTGGGTTGATTGAGCTTAAAAATGGCAGCGCGGTTGCAGACAGAATGCAAACAACCCAGTCTAAGATCAGTCGAAGCCTAACCTGCTTACGCGAAGTATTAGAAGATGAACTCTTTGTTCGCCAGCAATATGGATTTGAGCCAAATCAAGTGGCGCTTAAGATCTATCCAATGGTGCAAACGGTTTTGGAGCAATACGACAAAATTGTCGCGACGACCATAGATAAAGGCACAGAACCATACCAACTCAGCGTAGCCACCTATGAGCAATGGTCACTGATGGCAATGAACTGCGTGCATGAGACTTGTCACTGTATCGAAGGCGGAGTCAGTATCAATATTCTGCCTTGGACAGACAACATAGCTCAGCGTTTATGTCAGGGTAAAATCGATTGCAGTATTTCTACCGAACCGATTAACCACACCATGGTGAACAATTACAAGCTCGGCGATATTAGCTATTTCTTTATCGTCGCCAGAACTGGCCACCCGATTCTGACATCAAGCCAGCCATTGGTAGACCTATTCAACTACCCTCTTGCGCTGGTGAATACCAACTTACATGAGCAACAAGCCCACCCGATAGAAGAATATGCTACTGCACACAATCTCAATATTAAGATCGCCCTTAAGAGTCCAAGTTTACGGATGTTGGTCGACCACGTATGTCATTGTGACGATATCGCTTTACTCTCATCGGCTATGTCGATGGTTTATTTTGAAAACCGCAATGATGTCGACTATATCGACGTATCTCAGCTTTGGCGTGAAACCAGTGGAATAGAGTGCGAGAGTTACTATTTGCATTGCCATAAAAGCATCAAACCACAATTAGTTAACTGCTTAAAAACGGTTCTTACAGAGAAACTAACTGAGATGCAGTCTCACTATGATGCGGTTGCTTCGGGCCATAATCTAACCTGTGATAGCTCAACAGAACCGACTGCAAAACATTCCTCTAAACACTGCTGTCCTCATGGAACAAGCAATCGCTCGTCAACGGATGGCATGACCAAATCCCACTGCCCTAACGACACCAGCGATGATCCAGCACCAAGATGTTGCGATAACTAACGCTCAATCAGTATAAGGCTTTAATGCCTTAGTTAGTGGACGCTCTGATTGATCAGTAATGTGATCTCATTTTTAAGCCAATCAAGATGTGAGCTGGGATGATGTTTAGCACTGATAAGATAGAGCATTGGTTGAGGCTGCTCTCGATAAAGTAATTCGGTATCGATGGCGGATAAACAACAAACGTGCAGCCCGGGTAATAGATGGCTCTGGTCATATACCTTGTTATAGGGCAGTAAACTCACCGTCTTATTATCAGACAGGTAACGGAAGAGATCGTGAAATCCCAACCCTGTTTGCGCGTTGTCATAGGGCGCCTGGTGACAAAACAGCTTTTGATGACGGCAAAAGGCTTGGAACGGATCTAGGGACGATCTATTTAATGAACTAAATGCACTGAGATAGGGATAACTCGCGATATTAACTAAGCTAATCTCTTGATTTAATATTGGATGATGCAGACCACACAATAGATAAAGGTGCGTTAATCTCTTTAGCGGTATCACCTCAAGACGGGGATCATTTTGTAATAATTCAGGGTTAGATTCACTGAGTATGGCAATATCAATCAGCCCATTAGCCGTATCTTCCAAAATATCTTCCGAGCCACTGCGTAACTCAAAACTGAGCGGCACGTGTGCTGAGTTGATCGCGGTACTCAAGTGCTGAGGAAAATGCTGGATCAGCAGGTCGCTGACATAAATCACCATCGCCGTGTTTAGCTCTAGCGGGTTAAGTTGATTCAATTGATACAGATGCTCGGAGCATTGCACTAACTCCTTCACAATTGGATAGAGTTGCCGCGTAAACTCGTTAGGTTCGAGGCCATGCTTTTTTCGAATAAATAATGGATTATTAAAAATCATCCTCGCATGTTGTAGGCAACGACTCACTTTAGGTGCTGGTATATTCATATCGATAGCAACCGAAGAAGCTGAATGCTTTTCATAAAGATTAACCAATATATTAGCACTAAGCATATCCAAGCTATCTAGAGTTATATTTTTCATTTAAAAATACCTCCACAATATTAAATACACCAAGTTAAATTATAACCAACATAATGGTTTTAACAATGTTCCTATACATAATTAATAAATTAAATAAAATAGACTTAGATCATAATTCTTAATTTCAATGGTTTACAGGTGTAGTGCAAACCACTAATTTAAAACAAAATTAAAAGCATTTAAACCTAAAAACAAGATATTCACAATTTAATAACTACATATCCAACTATTGATAATCTACAATTCCAAATAGCTAAAACCAGCTATCAGACCCACCACTAAATTTTAATAATTTGATTTCAATAATTATTGTAAATATCCAGCATAAAGTAATAATAAAATGGAGAGTTAAAAATAGAAGTACTAATGGAGGTTTATCATGAACGCCACCGCTACAGTTATTTTAAGTTATGCATTTATGTATTTTGTTTTATTCATAATTGTTCCTCTCGTAATCGTGACCTTCGTAATGACTTGCATAAAGTTCTTTAGATCAAATGAGGTTCAGATGGTCGATGCAACGGTAAGCATCAAGCCCCACTTGCTCGATAAGGAGTCTATGCATTTCCTAAAAAGCTTAAAATCAATCGCGAGTAATCGCTACGATGTGCTGTACGGGGCGTCTCTGGTTAATGTGGTCGATATTGATGATTCAATAAAAAATCACGAAGAGGTTCAGGACTTCATGGAACATTGCCACCTAGATTATGTGGTCGTCGACAATGAATCATCAGCGGTCAAATTAGTGGTTAGCGACCCAGATGCCAGCTCAGATGAACAGATGAAGTTTGTCGAAAAATGTTTAGATTACATCGGTGTACAATTTATCAAATTAGATAAAGATAAGCACTGTGACGAAGCCCTACTGCGCAATGCCCTCGCAGCCTGATGGTTAACGTAACTCAAGCAGTAATCGCGCAACCGAGCGTCAAACTTACCACTTGGCGCTCTCCTCTAAAGCCGAGATCATGTTCACCCTAAGGTGTAAGGATACGGTATGTGCCAAATTAGCCGTTATATCTCAATTCTGCTCTATGTCGCCGTTACGACATGCGTTTGGTGCGGTATCCCAACCCCAAGCATTGCAGCAGATAATGCAACAAGTCATACAACAAGCAGCACATGTATGAAGTGCCATAAGCGTAATGGTCAACTACTAGGCATACATGCAAATCCAGGACTGGCGATCCAATGCCAAGATTGTCATGGTAAAAAAGGCAATCATCCTAAAAAAGATTCACAAATAAATACCTTTGGTGCCGGTAGCCTGGTGCCCGTCGATAAACAAGTCGCCATCTGCCTCGCATGTCATGATCATCAAGCCTTGGCCGAAGCCGAGTGGACTCACAATGTGCACGCAACCAAACTTGCTTGCGCCCAATGCCACAAGCTACATCCAGAATCCGATCCTATGTTGACGTTAGACAGCAAACAACATAGCCAATTATGTGTTACCTGCCATCGGGTCAATCAATAGGAGGCCTGTTATGGAACATTCAAAACGACAATTTCTAAAAGGCTGCGGCGCACTACTAGCTGGGGTATCGGTTTATAGCGTCACTAAATCCCCCCTAGCCGAAAACACCGATACTGAAGCGCAGGCCGAGATAAAGTATGCCATGGTTCACGATGAGAACATCTGCATAGGCTGTAATGCCTGCGTAGAGGCCTGCCGCGAAGTCAATCATGTACCAGAGGGTGTCACTCGACTCAAAATCGATCGTACAGGGCCTTTTGGGGAATACCCAGAACAGAGCTACCGTTTCAATCGCGTCTCTTGTCAACACTGTGAAGCAGCACCTTGCGTCAGAGTTTGTCCAACAGGCGCAGCTTACATAGATAAAAAAACCGGTATCGTCGCGGTGCACGAAGAACGTTGTGTCGGCTGCCAATACTGTATTGCCGCCTGCCCTTATCAGGTTCGTTTTATTAACCCTGAGACCCGCACCGCCGACAAATGCGATTTCTGTCAGCAGACCCAATTGAAGCAGGGATTAGCGCCTGCCTGTGTGCTGGCTTGCCCAACTAAGGCATTAACCTTTGGCAATTTAAAAGACCCTGACTCAGACCTAGTACGGCTCTTAAAGAGTAAACCGACCTATCGCTCTAAAGTCGATCTCGGTACTCGGCCTAAATTGTTCCATGTGCAAATCATTGATGGGGAGATAATGCTATGAGTGCTTTTCACTTTGAAGGCCTAGTATGGCATTGGCCTATTGCCATCTATCTGTTCTTAGCGGGACTATCAGCTGGCGCAGTGTTTTTCGCTATCATGCTCAAACATTTTAAATTGGCAGGTGAAGCCTACCATTCCCCTTTCGTGCAGGCAGCGGCAATCATCGCGCCAATCACCGTATTTGGCGGTTTAGGGATATTGGTATTCGATCTTACCAAGCCCTTAGATTTCTGGAAGATTTTGGTGTTTTACAATACCACTTCAGTGATGTCTATGGGGGTCTTGGTATTGATGGCCTATCAGGTTGCGTTATTTGCTTGGATAGCCTGTATCTTCAACAAGATGATACTTCAACTGCTAGGTGACAGATTGGCATTTGTCAGCCGCATGATTAAATGGCTAGTTAAGCAAGAAGCGGCTATTACCGGCGTGTTGGTGATTTTGTCTATCTCATTAGGGGCGTACACTGGCTTCTTACTATCGGCGCTAATCGGCTTCCCACTACTGAATAACCCTGTGCTGCCTTTGCTATTTTTAATCTCAGGTTTATCCTCTGGCGCAGCAGCAACACTGCTCGGTGGAGTGCTTTTACGAGGCAACCCCAATGGTATCGAAGTGCGCTTTATCCATGGCATCGAAATTCCGATGATCTTGGTGGAGATTGGCCTGATATTTACCTTCTTTGTTGGGCTTATTCTTTCAGGTGGCCAAAGCCAAGTGGCGGCGCTTAACGCTATAGGCTATGGCTTTTGGGGCTGGATATTTTGGGGGGGAGTGATAGGTGTCGGACTGACACTACCCCTTGCAGCCAACCTATGGATGAAGGTGTCAGCGGACCGTAAATTTACCTATGTTGCGGTTACTGCAAGCTTTAGCCTTATCGGGGTATTTTTACTGCGAAACTTCATCCTCTACACAGGACAGATGACAGGGGTATAGAGGCAGCACTAGCTCGAATGCTAAAGTTTGAGTGCTAAAGTTCAGTGTTCTAACTCACCGCAACAACATGATCCCCCAAGGCGCATCGATTACCAAATGGTGCGCCTTATGATTTGACTACACATGTATAGCATTTGATTGCATAACGATTCTATTGTTGTCTATTGCCAAAATTGATGATTAACTTACGACAATATCATCGAGGAGCTAACGCGAGATGGAACCGGATGAGCAAGCATCCTTAACCGAATTACGCGCTGAGCTAGCAGCACTTAAGCGAGAAAATGCCAAGCTTAAACTGTTAAATGCCCGCGCAGAAGAGAAATTATTTGCCGCATTAGATGGCAATGGCTTATGCCTTTGGGAGCAACATATCCCCAGCGGCAACTTAACCATCTTTAACATGAAATGGGGTGAACTACTGGGCTTTAGCCGCGAAGAACTTGCTGCCCATGTAGACAGCTGGAAACAAAACTTGCATCCAGAAGATAAAGAGTGGGTCATAAAAGCCTTTGAAGATCACGTTAACGGTAAGTCCGATTACTATCAGGCCGTCCATCGTATGATCCATAAAGATGGCTCTGTCACTTGGGTATCAGATCGTGGGCGAATCGTCGAACGTAAGGCCGACGGAACGCCGCTACGTATCATGGGAACCCATATGGATATCACCCAAGAAAAACGTTACGAGCAGGAACTCTCCATCTTGGCACACAGCGATCCGCTGACGAACCTGAGTAACCGTAAGGCCCTTACTCGCGCCTTCAATGAACATCAGGCACAATCGAGTCTAGGCGGGGCGCTATTTTTCATCGATCTCGATGGTTTTAAAGGCCTTAACGATAAACTTGGGCATAAGTTTGGCGATCTATTACTGATCCATGTGGCCAACAACTTAAAGATGCTTGCAGGAGAAACGGCTCACTGCGCCCGCATTGGTGGTGATGAGTTTATGATTATGCTGCCCACCACAGATGGGGAGACATTGAGTCAGTTGGCCCAGAAGATACTCGATACCTATGAGCAAGATTTCAAACTCGATGGCTATGATATCTCACTGGGCTTGAGTATTGGGGTGTATTGTTTCAGCCCAGAGGACTCTTTTACTGTCGGCTTAGAGCGAGCGGATGCGGCTATGTACCGAGTCAAAAACCAGGGTAAGCATGGGTATCAATTTTGGCAACCTAGGGTCAAAATCTCAAACTCCCCCTGAGCACTAATGAATAAACCTAAAAAAGGAAGCCGATGCTTCCTTTTTTAATCCACTAAAGCTAACCTAGTCGGCGGCTTATCTTATACCAATCAGTATAAGAAAGTGATCTACTCAGCGTGTTTTTTGGCAACTAATTCAAGGCGAATGGCAGATGGAATGGTCGTTCCCTTGTGAGGCCATTCAACGTAGAAGTAGGAAGCCAAAAACACGCCTAACAGGCGAGTTTTAGCGCTTTTGATGCTGTGTTAACGAGTTTGAGCGTAGAACAACTATGCTCTTCACTCGTTGCCTTGCCTCATCAGCGCTAAATTCTCGCTGAGCGATCACATCTTTATACTAATTGGTATTACCTAAGCACCTTACTTAAAAACGCTTGTGTTCTCGGCTCTTTAGGCTGAGTAAATAGCTCATCTGGCTTACTGTTTTCGACAATATAACCGCCATCCATGAAGATCACTCTATTGGACACATCGCGAGCAAAGCCCATCTCATGGGTCACGATCACCATGGTCATCCCAGCAAGCGCCAATGACTTCATGACATCTAGTACATCGCCAACCATCTCGGGATCCAGTGCCGATGTAGGCTCATCAAACAGCATCAGTTCAGGCTTCATGGCTAACGCGCGGGCAATCGCGACCCGCTGCTTTTGGCCGCCAGAGAGACTAGAGGGGTAAGCTTGCGCCTTGTCGGAAAGCCCCACTTGTTCAAGTAAGGCAAGCGCCTCAATATCGGCATCATTTTGAGTCATTAGGCCTAACTTAACTGGTGCCAGAGTAATGTTTTGCTTAACCGTTTTATGGGGAAACAGATTAAAGTTCTGAAACACCATGCCCACTTTTTGGCGTAGCTTGTCTATGCAAGCACCTTTGGCAGTGATCGATTGACCATCGATGGCAATATCACCCTGTGTTGGTTGCTCGAGCAGATTAATGCAGCGCAGAAACGTACTCTTACCGCTACCACTTGGGCCAATCACACTGACCACCTCACCGCGAGCGATATGCTCATTAATCCCCTTAAGCACCAAATTATCGCCAAAACTTTTATGTAGATTAGTTATATTAATCACTCTGCTTTAACCTCTTCTCAAATTTCGACAACATAAAGGTGAAGCTGTATGTCAGCAGCAAATAGATGAGCGCACAGGTAAACAGCGGCACACTATCTTCAAAAGTTCGGCTACGGATGATCTCTCCAGCGCGCATTAAATCCACTCCACCAATAAAGCCGATCACCGCGGTTTCTTTTAAGAGTACGATGAACTCATTACCTAAGGCGGGCAGAATATTCTTAATCGCTTGAGGCAGTATCACCTCTTTCATGGTCATCCCTTGAGACAAGCCTAAGGAGCGCGCCGCCTCAGTTTGGCCTTTATCGACCGCCTGAATTCCCGCACGGATGATCTCTGAAATATAGGCACCACTATTAAGGCCAAAGGCGATAATGGCCGCTGTAATTTTATCGACATCAAATGCAGCCAGCACGATGAAGTAAAGAATGACTAACTGCACAACGACGGGGGTACCACGTATCACTCCAACGTAAAGCTCCGCTGGCCAGCGCAGATACCATTTAGATGACATCTTCATTAGCGTGGTAGTAATGCCGAGCATCGACCCTAATATCATGGCAAAAAAGGTCACAATTAGCGTGACCTTAAGACCATTTAAGATCAGTAAGATCCCAACCAGACCATCGTCACCTATAGGGGTAAAGAGTGAAGCATTAATTGCATCTATCATGATGGGATCACTTAATATGCTGAGACACGAGCGCCTGATATTCGCCGTTTTTATTCATCTTAATCAAAGTATTATTGATGCTCGACAATAGTTCTGGCTGGGTCTTAGCAACGGCAAAGCCGTAAAACTCAGGAGGAAACGCTAGGTTGATTAACTTGAGATCGGGATTTTTCTCGAGATAGTTGGCCGCAGGTTCACTGTCAAATAAGACGAGATCGACCTTGCCATTCTTCAGCTCCATAATAGCTTCGAATCCGGTGTTAAATGCGGTGATCTCTTGGGTGTATTGCTTCGCCATCATGTCTGCGGTAGAACCCAGCTGCACCGCAAAATGTTTACCAGTGAGATCTTCAATAGTGTGAATACTATCGTCATCTTTATTCACTAGTACCACTTGGGTCGCTTCATAATAGGGAGCAGAAAAATTCACGCTCGCCTCACGCTCTGGAGTAATGGTCATCCCCGATGCAATGAAGTCAATTTTGCCTGAATTTAAAGCTACGATTAACGAGTCAAATTTCATGTTTTCGATCTTAAGAGTTTTGCCTGCATCCTTAGCAATTTGACGCGCTAAATCGATATCAAACCCCTTGATCTCATCACCGCTGGTGCCACCAACATATTCAAAAGGCGGGAACGAGGCATTGGTTCCAACCACCAACACGTCTTGCGGCTTACCACATCCTGTTAACCCCAAGGCCGTAATAAATGCAAAGCAGCCCAATAACATGGATTTTTTCATTGTTAACTCTCTTTTTAATAATAAACACTTAGCTGGGCAGGACTATAAGTTCATTCAATCTCGCAGTCAATACTTATGCATTTATATTGATTATCAATTCACCTTGTTCACTATCCATTTACACTATTAACAATCACCTCGACTAAATCTGTCACAGAAAATATGCCTGAGGTTAATACCCAAAGTGAGATTTGTGGTAGCATCTTGCCATTCCGCTACGCGGCTTAGAACAAGTGTGCGCAACACAGATTTAAGTCTGCAACAGACCCTAAATTACAGGAAGCCATTTTGAGCGATTCAGCAACCCGCCTTAATAAATACATCAGTGAAAGTGGTATCTGTTCACGTAGAGAAGCCGATCGTTATATCGAACAGGGCAATGTATTTATCAATGGTAAACGTGCCCAGATTGGCGATACGGTTAGCTTTGGTGACAAGGTTAAAGTCAATGGCCGTGACATAGAGCCTAGACAGGAAGAAGACTTAGTCTTCATCGCATTAAATAAGCCTGTGGGTATTGTCAGTACCACGGAAAGCACCGAGCGCGATAACATAGTCGATTTTGTTAATCACAGTGACCGAATTTTCCCTATTGGCCGCTTAGATAAAGACTCTCAAGGCTTAATATTCCTGACCAACAATGGCGATCTAGTCAATAAAATTTTGCGTGCGGGTAACAACCACGACAAAGAGTATGTGGTCACCGTCAACAAGCCGATCACCGAAGCGTTTTTAACCGGAATGCGTGCTGGGGTGCCCATGCTTGGGGTGATCACGAAGAAATGTAAGATGGAGCAGATCTCGACGTTCGTGTTTAAGATCGTGCTGGTACAGGGCCTTAACCGTCAGATCCGCAGAATGTGTGAACATTTCAACTTCGAAGTCACCAAACTTGAACGCCAAAGCATAATGAACGTCTCCTTAAAGGGATTACCGATAGGTGAATGGCGTGACTTAGATGATGAGGAGCTTTCAACCCTGTTTAAACTGATAGAGAACTCCTCTTCTGAAGACAAAAAAGCCCCGAAAAAAGCGGTAAAAAAGCCCGCCAAGAAACCCAATAAATCGCTACGGGATAAGATTGAAGGCCCTGAACACTTTATGCAAAATCACGGTGGTAATAAAAAGAAAAAGCCTACTGGCGCCAATAAAGGCAAGCCATCGCACGCAAGACGTCCTAAGCGCTAACACTCGATTCATCGCTAATGCAACGAGTCGATAGCAGCGTTGCATTAGCGGTTACCTTTTCTACACTAAAAATTATAAGCGACTGATACACCAATGTTTCTGGGGTCAACTATTGCCGCATAGCCGTCAACATAACCGCGCCCAGGGGGCTGTCTTACCGTCACGGCTTGCTCATCGAATAGGTTATTGACGAAACCACTAATACGCCAGTTCTCATTTTGATAATCGAGATTGAAACGAGTGATCACATAGTCACCAGCAATTCGTTCATCGGTATTATTGATATCGCCGAAATACTCACCCACATAATGTCCAGAAAAACCTAAGGTCAATTCATCATTTAACCAATACTTTACGCCTACATTAGCGGTGAAGTTAGGGGCTGAATTGAGTTCATTACCTATGATGTCACCATAAGCCTGATCGGCAGATTTAATCTCACTGTCGAGCAGACCAAAGCCACTGGTTAGCTGCCAATTATCATTTAACATCGCGGTTAATTCGGCCTCGAGTCCGGTAGTAACCGCTTTTTCAATATTGGTGATCATACGTTGACTGTTCGATGCCTGATAACCATCAAAATCGTTATAAAACAGATTAGCACTCAAACTGATGTCGCCATCGAGAAAACTGCTCCTAGAGCTGATCTCATAGGTATTAACCGATTCTTCATCGTAATAGTAATACTGATTATCTGCCGAAATGGCCCCTCCACCAGAGTTATAACCTTGGCGGGCGCTAACTGATAAGGTGGTCGAGTCATCGACGAAATACTGCAAGACTAATTTTGGTAAGGTCACAGTATTACTCTTATCGAGCTGTTCATTTAGATCGTCACCACGTAAGAACATGGCGAAATTACGAGTTTGCTCCTCATGCATCACTCTGCCGCCAATCGTCAGCCCTAGATGTTGGCTAAGCTGGTAATAAAGCTCTCCGTATATAGATTGAGACTCACTCGTGTCATCGCCTTGATATACCGTGCCTCCAGTACTGGCAAAATCTTGGTTACGCTTAAAAAGCGATAAGCCGACAAACCCATTAAAGCTTGGATCATCTAAGCCAAAACTGTATTTTCCATCTAAGGTGTAGCTAGTGTCATCCATTGCAACGTACTGCTGACTCGCGACGATAGCTTCGTAGGTACTAAACCCCCATTGATAGTCCAGATAGGCTAACAACAGATCGACACTCTGACCTTTCCCAAGCTGATAATCAAATTTGACCGAGTGTGTATTCGACTCGGTATCCATATATCTATTCATAATGGGTTTGAACGCCCACGGATCGTCACCGGTATAATATTTTCGCCCCGTATTACCCTTTTCATGATTATAGGAATAACTGTACAACACAGTTAGATCTGCTAACGCTTCAGGCTGCCAGAGTAATTTAGCCCGCCAACGATTGGTCGTCAGCTCTGTTTGATCAAAGCTTTCAGGATTAGTTGCATAGAGATTTTCTTCGGCATAGGTATCACCAGTAACATTTTGACCGCTAATACGAAATGCCAATTGATCTTCTAAAATTGGCCCAGATAACATTACCGCACTGTCGATATAATTATCTTGATTGCGATAACCAATTCGAGCCGCACCATTCCAGTCAAATGTCGGATCTAAGGTCTTAATGAATACGGTTCCACCAATACTATTACGCCCATTTAACGTAGATTGTGGACCTCGAAACACTTCAACTTGTTGAATATCCCAAAGACCTGTGTCCCCAGTTAAATCGGCAACAAAGGGTTCTGCCACCCCGTCCACTAAGGTTGACACCCTAGCATTGGCACCACCAGTAAAAGAGTTAAAACCACCCGCAGCGCCATTGCCCGTAACACCGCGAATATCAGGAACCGCTCCACTCAACGCCACAACATTAGGCACTTCAGCTAACAAGCTAGAAATCGACTGATACTGACCACTATCTAAGATCTCTTTATCTATTACAGATACCGATGAGCTAGTGTCTTTAAGACTACGCTCAATCTTTTCTCCAAGCACAGTGATCACCTCAATAGACTTCGTCGGTTCATCGCCTGCCGCCGCATAGGCGTTAAATAATAACGGTGAACAAAGCAAAGTCATCGCGGTGAGATTTTTGTGGGGCGACTTATCGTTCATATTCGTCCTCTAATTAAACCAAAAAGGTGATAAGTAAATTAACAGGGCAACAATTTACGTTACCAAAAGACCAAATACAATTGAGAACTATTACCATTTACATTAACATGTTTGTCAGCATGAATAACGACACAAAAAGGAACGAATACTGTTATGTTTCAGGCAATGGCTTTAGTACTGACAATTATTGGTACAACCCTTATCTACTTAACCCGCAAACATCAGCGAGTACTCCGTCAGCGTCTCCCCGCTCCGGTAGCGCTAATGGGAATAAGCATACTGCTAGCAGCATTGCTCAGCTGGTTACAGCTGTTAACCACGACTGCGGCAGTATTCACTTGGATATTCACCGCCATTAGTCTATTCGCCTGTATTCCATTTCTGACCCTAATCAACAAGCAAGAGCACTCCAAATGAACCTGCTATCTCCCGTCAATAAGATCCAACCACAGTGGTGGCAAAAAACACTGATCGCGAGCCTGTTAGGATTCAGTTTGGCTTACAGCATCATTGGCCTATTTGCCTGGTTTGGCCCAGGAGGCATAGATGCGCCGACAAAAGTGCAATTTAATATGTGGCTGGTTTGCCTGTTATGGCTGTGCATCTTGAGCTTGGGCTTTATGTTCAAAACTGCACGGAATGCACTGCTTTATTTAGGCCTAGCAAACCTGTTGAGCTGGCTTATATTCGCCGTTTTGAGGTGGTCACTGTGAAAATACGTTCAGATATTCTACGTACCTATCAATCAATCCATACTTGGACAGGCATAATTGCTGGCTTATTTTTGTTTATCGGGTTCTATGCAGGGTCCTTGACCATGTTTAAACCCCAAATCACTCAATGGGCGACGCCTCCTAGCCATAACTTGCCCCAAGTTAACATCTCGCAGCTTGACGACTTAGTCGCGCAGGCAATGGCATCCCACGATAAAGCTAAACAAGGTTTTATCATTAATTTCGAGCAAGATAAGTCACCCATTGCTTGGTATGAAAAAGGCGGTGGACGAGGCATCCGGCTCGACGACAGACTGATGCAAGGCAGCCTAACAGACAACGATGAACTGATCACCGTAAGTAGTTCCAGTAATAAGCTTGGAAACCTTATCGATCAACTGCATCGCACTGCAGGGATTGCCGGTAAAGTGGGCCATGAAAGACTAGGTATTTTGGTTCTCGGTATCGCCGCCCTATTATACTTCTTAGCACTTGTCTCAGGCGTAATATTCCTGCTTCCCACACTAATGAAAACCCTGTTTGCACTGCGTAAGAACAAAGGCGCCAATCGCTTTTGGCTCGATAGTCATAACCTAGTCGGTATATTTAGTCTTCCTTTTCATCTCATCATCGCGTGGAGTGTCATTGTCTTCGCCTTCCACGATGTACTTTACGGAGGGCTAAGCCTAATCTATGGCGATGAACCAATGTTTACACCGAGAGAACAGTCCACAATCAGCTATTCCGTAGCCGATCTGCAACCAGTAACCAGTTACCTAACGGAAATCAATGCTATAAGCGAAGGCTACCGCATTAGCTCCATGGCGTTTTCTAAGCTTGAGAGCACTAGTCCGAGTTTGGCAGTCAAACTGGTGGGCGACAACACCATAATGCGCGGCGGTTATAGCGATTACATCTATATGAATCCTTATACAAAAAAAATCGCCTTTAACACGATTGCGAACGACGACGCTGGCGTCTATGCGGCAATAGTGAATAGTTTTTTCGGTTTACACTTTGGAAACTATGCAGGGCAATTTGGTCGTTGGCTCTATTTCATTATGGGGTTGTTAGGAGCATTTCTATTCTATAGCGGCAACCTATTATGGCTCGAAAAACGCCGACAAAAACAGGGGGGACAAACCCGCTCCAGCTACATTATGGCAGCGCTAACTGTGGGGGTCTGTTTAGGGTCGATATTAGGTGTTTGCAGCGCAATACTCGCCACTAAATGGCTGTATATATTTGATGATCAACCCAACTACTATTACCTTTACTGCTACTACCTTAGCTTCTTTGGCGCGATTGGTTACGCTTTATGGCGCGGAGCGGCAATTGCAGCGATTCACTTATTGAGGTTATTAGCAATCGCTTGCTTATTAATTCCTGTGACATCGCTAATACTGGCTTACCTACCTCTATTTGATACTTGGGCCCTACGTGATTTCTATGGATTTTCAATTGAAGTAGTGGCAACGCTATTCTCATTGCTATTCTATATCGCTAGCCGAAAAACATACCAAAGGGCACACAATGGTGAACCCAATAGTATTTGGGCTATAACCACCAAGACTCAGTCTTCTCAGGGTCTCTCGTCTTTAAAAACGGAGACTATTTAACCTTAAGCAACGACTCAAAGGGCAATATTGAACTGGCACAAATACGAACTGGCAAAGGTCACTAAAGTGACTGATGCTAGTTCTTTCTGTGACTCATTAGTTTACCAGTCAGCACTATACCATTCATATCTTCGCCATATTAAGCCAACGCAATACGCGAATCCCTCTGGCAATACTCTTGATGCACCAAGCTTATGCAAGCCTGCTCCATTTTGGTGAAAGCTTTAATCAAAACAAAAATAGCTCTGTGACGCCAAAAACAAAAAACAAACATATATATCAACAGCTTATTAATTAAATAAAAAGTTGGCACGAAACTTACATACCTATATATAGGTAGTCGATAGTATACCCAGTGATTAGTAGCTTTATTAGGAGTCAATCATGAAAAATCTTAATCTATTTAGCTTGTTAGTGCAGCAGCAATGGCAATTCTTCACTCATCTTGGCGTAAGCCAGTGGGATGTTGAATAAGCCTAATACATAACAAAGCAAAAACTAAGTCGGCTCGAATCATCGCGCCACAGGATATTAATTTTTTATGAGGAGTTCGAAATGAGTCACTTAGGTAAAAATATCACTCCAAAGATGGCACAGCGAATTGTAGAAGAAGTAAAAACTAACAATTGCCTGCTGTCAGATGTCGCTAAGAAATTTGGCGTATCAAATAAAATGGTTTATCAGCTCGTTAGACAGAGCGAACAACAAGGAAGCCGTGCCAATAGTTTAAAAGCAGAAATAGATAAAGTGACTCAGCACCTTAATCTATTAATGCGTGAACTAAAATTGCTCCAACATTAAAGAATCCGTGCTCGGATAAACTGAGAAATACAATAATAAAAATAATAGGTAGTCAGCAGGAAGCGTGTAGTAGAAAGTGAAAGGGCAGCATACATAATAGCTCATGCCAAAAGGCACACTTTCTAATACGACAACCATTTTAATCGAGGTATCTTACAGGTGGTATCTCGAAGCGCACCCCCAAAGGCGCTTTTAGCCTAGTAAATGGCAGGATGCTCATTTTCTAGGTTTTTTCTTTTTTTACCCCTCTATCTATACCGCCAAGACCAACTCCACTATAAAAAAAATATTAGATTGCTATTAACCCTTTTTTAAAACACCCTCGTTTATACCGACAAGATTGATAATCTCATCAGCATGACTAACGAACGTAATTTCGGAGTAACCAATGAAAAAATCGGTATTAGCAGCCATATTGTCAGCCAGTTTATTAAGTGCCACTTTTGCTATAACTACACCTAATGCACAAGCCAGTGACATTAACTTCCCCCATATTGAAACCATAGGCACTAGCCAAATCCTAGTCAAAGCCGACATGGCAGAGCTTAATGTAGAAGTGGTTACTGAAGCTAAAACGCCTAGCGATGCCAAAGCTGGCTCCGACAAAGCGGTAGCCGACTTTATCGACAGACTGACTAAAGCAGGAGTAAAGCGCGAGCAGATCCAAAGTGCTAACTTACAACTTTACCCAAACCATATTTACGACCCACAGACACGCACTAACAATAAAGTGGGTTACAAAGCTAGTCGAAAAGTGACCGTGACCATCACAGAACTCGACAAGCTTAACGACATCTTAGACAGTGCATTAGCCCAAGGCATTAATCGAATTAACAATATCGCTTTTAAATCGAGCAAAGAGGCGGAGTTGGTTGAAGAAGCTCGCTTACTCGCCATTAAAGATGCACAGCATAAAGCAAAATCGCTCGCGCAAGGATTCGGCGAGCGATTAGCGGGCGTATGGGAGATCCGTTATTTTGACCAACGTCCAATCCAGCCAGTCATGTATCAAATGGAGGCGTCTGCGAAAGCCAATGTAGCCGAGAGCTACCAAGAGGCACAGATGACTATCAGCGATCGAGTTGAAGTGGTCTATCGCTTGAAATAATCCGTATAGATCAAACCGAGGTAACCGCTTGATGATACAAGGCGCGCTGAAATTAGCGCACCTTGTCCATCGACCATATATGCTACTATCACTGTAGGCATACAGCTATTTACCTAAGGTCTCACTTGCATATTCAGTCTCTCAATCGTCGGGGGTATTGGCTTCTGTTATTGTTGCCACTGCTCTTATTAAGTGCTTGTAGTGATGTGACTCCTGCAAAAGCGCCAGAGCAAACCCATAGGTTAGTTGAAGACACGCTGATTGATGGTGCATTATCAAAAAATGCCCGACTCGCTGTAACATTAACGCGCACCAGAACTGTGACAGTTTGGGATACCACAACCAATAAGCCTATCTATCGTTGGCCTCCGGAGCAGTTCGACACTCCGGCCTACCTCATTGCGCTGTCTGGTAATAACCGTTATGTAGCTGTCGCAGGCAAACGACAGATATCCCTGTTTGATTTAACTAATGGTCAACTTGCTCTGCATTGGCAGGTTAATGGCTTTGATCCTGATGCCAGTATCTCAAGCATGTCATTCAATCAAAGTGGTAAACAAGTTGCGATAGGCATGAACGAAGGCAGCATCATCATAGTCAACCTGTCAAGCCAGCAGTTATCTATGTTTAAACAACATGATACCGAAGTGAGCCATTTAGAGTTTAGCCAGGTTAATGAACATATTCTGTCTGCGGGATACGATGGCAAAGTGCTTTGGTGGGCCACAAGCAGCGGGGAGGTTATTAAAGAGTTCTCACTTCCACAAAGAATCACCAGCACCGGATTTGACCAAGCCAATCGGCGCCTGTTCTTTGCCGATAGCTTAGATAACCATCGCATTATCGACCCCAGCTCAAACACAGATATCGCGCAGTTAAATTTTCTTGAACGCTATCGCTATTTCCGCAAAGCACTGTTTATTGAACATGGACAGGAGCTACTTACCGCAACCTCAAAACAAGCCATCATCCACTGGGACGCTAAAACAGGCCAAGAGATCCAACATTGGGAAATTAGCGCGTTTTCTCTCGGCACCACGGTTATGGATATGGTATTAGATGACAGCGGAAAATTACTCACATTAAGCTCTGACGCAGGCCTTGAGCGGTGGGCCCTCTAGTCCACCTCGCTTTAACCTGACGAGTTTAACCTAAACATTTAGCCTAAAATCAGGTGATTTATCAGCATTAGATATTAAACACTAGATATTAAACATTAGATATTCAGCTTGAGCTTTTTAGCCAAAGATTCTATCGCCGCACCTTGCAACACAATCGAAAACTGCACGATAAAGAACACCACATGCACAAACTCAATAGCAGCTTCCACCCCAGCAGCGGCCGAAATAAGCGATCACATTTTTATACTGATTGGTATTACTGATAAAAAACTTAATAAAAAAAATAAAAAAGCCCAACCTAAGTTGAGCTTCTGTTTGACTTGACGCTAGCGTAAATCCCGAGGCGGTCTTAAATAGGCCGTCACCAACAAAGTTAATCCAGCTAACACAAAGGGGACACTGAGCATCTGACCCACGCTAAGGCTCCAATCCAGGGCAAACTCAGCCTGACGCACTTTGACAAACTCTATCAGGTAACGAGCCCCAAACACTAATGCCAAGAACAAGCCTACCAGCGCCCCCTCCCTGCGTTTCATCTCGGTATAACGATAGAGCAGCCACAAGGTGATAAAGATGACCAAATAAGCTAAGGCCTCATATAACTGCGCCGGATGGCGTGGCACCATATCGATTCGCTCAAAGATGATCCCCCAAGGCTTATCGGTTGCGACACCGAGAATCTCAGAGTTAGCCAGATTACCTAAACGGACGAATACACAGAAAATGCCTGTTGCGATCGCTAAGCGGTCAAGCACGAATAGAAACGGAAGCTTCACTTTGTGCTTGTAATAATACATGGCCAGTACCACACCTACAGTACCACCATGGCTCGCCAACCCCCCTTCCCAAATCGCGAAAATCTTCGCGGGATGGGCAAAATAATATTGAGGATCATAAAACAAAACATGTCCTAATCGCGCCCCGAGCACTATGCCAACCACGCAATAAACCAACAAGTTATCCAGTGAATCCACATCGAGCCCTTCACGGACATAAATATGCTTAATCACCTGAAAACCACTGGCGATCGCCGTGGCAAATAAAACGCCGTACCAGTGTATTGTTAGCCCCATAAAAGACACTAATACTGGGTCCATATTCCAAACTAAATGCTCCAAACGTGTTGCTCCCAAACCTCTGACCAAAAGGCCTAAATAAAAATTATCTGCTGACATGCAGTTTTACGCGCTTCGCCTAGGTTATTCAAGACTTTGGCTTTGGATTAGCTAAACTTTATCTAAGAATAATCGGTTTAACTGTCATCCATAGATAGTCAATTTTCTAAGGTCGTTAGGATTTTCGCTGGCAATGAAAAAGGCTTAGTCGCCAAAGCGACCAAGCCCTTAATTTATATTGATTGATATTAGTTAACGCTTAAAACACTACTTTGCGACCGAGGCAAACAACTGATTAAACTTTTCTAAACCTTCATGGACGATGGCATCACTAATGGTCAAGGCTGGCAGGAAGCGGATCACGTTACCGTAAAAACCACAGGCTAACAGCACTAATCCATGTTTGGCGGCATTGGCAATAATGGCTTGAGTCAGTGCGGTATTAGGCTGCTCTTTATCGCCATCGACAATCAACTCCATCGCGATCATAGCGCCTTGATTACGCACCTCGCCAATGACTTGAGGATATTGCTGCTGCAACCCCGTTAAATGTTCATTGAAAATCGACCCAATTTGCGCTGCCCGCTCAACTAAGTTTTCCTCGGCCATCACCTCGAGCACTGCCAGCGCTGCGACGCAGCCCACTGGCGAGCCACCATAGGTACCACCCAGACCACCAGGCAGTGGCGCATCCATAATCTCACTCTTACCAACCACAGCCGCAAGCGGGAAACCACCAGCGATCCCCTTCGCCATGGTGATCAGATCGGGTTCAACATCTGCATGTTCAAAACTAAACATCTTACCAGTACGACCAAAACCACTTTGGATCTCATCGGCAATTAGCACGATCCCATGCTGATCGCATAGCTTACGTAGTGCCTGTAAAAATTCGGCTGGCGCGGCGTAGAATCCGCCCTCACCCTGAACGGGTTCGACAATAATGGCCGCCACATCGCAGGGCGCAATATCCACCTTAAATAGGTTTTCAATCGCCTTAAGTGAGTCTTTCACGCTAACATCATGCAACGCCATTGGATAAGGTGCGTGGAAGATATCTCCGGCAAATGGACCAAACTGATGCTTGTAAGGGCTAATTTTTCCCGTCAGTGCCATGGTCAAATTGGTTCTGCCATGGAAGCCACCATTGAAAGCGATAACACCACGACGACCCGTATAAGCGCGGGCGATTTTGACGCAGTTTTCAACGGCCTCTGCACCTGTTGTCACAAAAATCGCTTTCTTATCACTGTCACCAGGCGCTATCTCAGTCAGCTTCTCAGCTAGCTCAACCGCCGACTCATAGGGATTAACCATCACACAGGTATGGCTAAAATTATCCAGCTGAGCCTTAACCGCCTCGACAATTTTCGGATGACTATGACCGGTATTGCACACCGCAATCCCCGTACCGAAATCGATAAAACGATTGCCTTCGACATCCCAAATCTCAGCATTTTTAGCACGTTCAACATAAACTGGATAAGCGTTGCCTTGACCTCTAGCAATAGCCTTAACTTTACGCGCCTGTAGTTCTGCGTTATTCATCTGTTTGTCCTTTACTCAACCTAAAGTTACTTATCCAATCCGCCAAGACACAAATACTTAATTTCTAAGTAATCATCTAGACCATATTTAGAACCTTCACGACCATTACCCGACTGTTTCACCCCACCAAAAGGCGCGGCAGCATTAGAGATGATCCCTTCGTTAACCCCCACCATGCCATATTCCAGCCCCTCTGCGACGCGGAAGATACGACCAATATCGCGGGCATAAAAGTAAGCGGCCAGGCCATATTCGGTATCGTTAGCCATGCTGATCGCTTCGGCTTCATCATCGAAACAGATAATCGGTGTCACTGGGCCAAAAATTTCATTACGCGCCAGCGCCATATCATTGGTCACGCCAGTAACAATCACAGGCGCGAGGAAGCTCTCCCCTAAGTCACTACGCTGACCACCAGTCATCACCTTAGCACCACTGGCAACGGTCTCTTCCACCAGTTTGAGCACATTATCGACGGCCGTTTTATTGATCATTGGGCCGACAGTAACGCCTTCGCTTAAACCGTCACCCACTTTTAAACCCGCCACCGCCGCTGCAAACTTTTCGGTAAATTCAGCAGCAACCTTACTTTGGACAAATATTCGGTTGGTACAGACACAAGTTTGACCCGCATTACGGTATTTAGAGATCAGGGCGCCCTGCACTGCTGCGTCGATATCGGCATCATCGAAAACGATAAATGGCGCGTTGCCACCTAACTCCATCGATACTTTTTTCACACTGCTAGCACACTGTGTTAGCAAAATTTTGCCCACTGCGGTGGATCCAGTAAAAGTAAACTTGGCCACATCAGGATGTTGAGTCAATACCTTCCCCATACCCACGGCATCTTCACCCACCACAATATTAAACACCCCAGCAGGAATGCCGGCGCGTTCTGCCAGCTCGGCCATAGCCAATGCAGATAAGGGGGTTGATGGGGCAGGACGAGCCACGAAAGTACAACCTGCCGCCAGCGCTGCGGCCGCTTTACGGGCGATCATCGCATTAGGAAAGTTCCAGGGCGTGATCGATGCCACCACGCCAACGGGTTGCTTAATGACTAAGATACGTTTGTCATTAGAGGGGGCGGGAATTGTATCACCATAGACTCGCTTACCCTCTTCGGCAAACCAATCGATAAAGGCAGCACCATAGGCAATTTCACCCTTTGCTTCAGCTAGAGGCTTGCCCTGCTCAAGGGTAAGTATCCGGCCAAGATCCTCTTGATGCTCCATCATTAGGTTGAACCACTTACGCATTAACGCCGCACGTTCATTAGCGGATTTTTTTGACCAAGCTGGCAACGCCTTCTTCGCTGCGACTATCGCCATCTCTGTTTCGGCGCATCCCGCATCGGATACTTCGGCAATCGTCTCTAAATTAGCAGGGTTCACCACCGCGAATCGCTTATCGCTGTGACTCCAGTTGCCATCGATATATGAGGCGAGCTTGATTAACTGGCTATCTTTAATTCCCTGCATAATTACTCCAAATCAAAAAGGTTCACTAACTTTTACTTATCTCTCTATTGAATAGCAAAACCAACTCAGGTTAAATACAAAAAAATCAACACAATGTTTTATAGCGATAAAACTTATGAGTAAGCAATCGATAATTCCTAAAACGGTCACCGAATATGATCTACGATTGCTGCGTATCTTTCGCACTGTTGTTGAAAATGGTGGTTTCGCTGCCGCCGAGACAGAATTAGGCGTGACCCGCTCCACGATCAGCGTCCATATGTCTAATCTTGAGAGCCGTATGAAACTGAAACTTTGTAGCAGAGGGCGAGGTGGTTTTGCCCTCACCGAAGCGGGCCAAGCCGTGTACCATGCTTGTATCGAGCTGTTCGACTCACTCAATAATTTCTCGATGTTTGTCAACAATCTAGGTGAAGAGTTAATCGGAGAGTTGGTGATACTCTGCGCCGACCAGCTCGACCATACGATGCAACAAAAGTTGGCGCAAGTGATCGCCTATATTCATCAGCGTCAGCCACAGCTGCACCTCATCTTAGATGGTGAAGCACTGCACCATATCGAGAAGTCACTGTTACAAGATAAAGCCCATGTTGGGCTACTTCCCAGCTATCAACAGATAGAAGGCCTGAACTATCGCACCATCTTCAGTGAGCCTATTTATCTCTGTTGCAGCGCGCAACACCCCTATTTTTACTTAAATGATGATGAGATCAGCGCGGAAATGTTGGCTAAGACCCACTCTATTCACCCGGGAGTCGATATCGATCCCGATGGAAGGGAACAGTTAAAGCGCCTAAACCTTGCGGCAAAAGCCTATCAGTTTGATACTCGTAAAA
Source organism: Shewanella psychrotolerans (assembly GCF_019457595.1). Classification (NCBI taxonomy): domain Bacteria; kingdom Pseudomonadati; phylum Pseudomonadota; class Gammaproteobacteria; order Alteromonadales; family Shewanellaceae; genus Shewanella; species Shewanella psychrotolerans. Next base: position 3,647,503 of record NZ_CP080419.1, read on the forward strand.
CCTTAATTTTATCGGGATGCTACATAGGTTATCTGCCGCTAAGCTATATACAGCAAGAGCTTGAAGCCAAGCAGATGAAGATAATCCACGGCGATGAAGCCAGTTACCAATTTAACCTTTCTATGGTCTGTAAGCATTCGGCGAGAGAGACGGCTAAAGTCGAGCTGTTAATCGCGGCATTTGAGGAAGTCTTCGCATTGAGTGAAGTGGTATAAAAAAAGCTGTAGCAACACCTTAAGTAAAGATATTGCCAACAGCTAAAATGATGAAACTTTAGTAATATAAAAATGTAATACGCTCATCCTGACCGCAAGTACATCAATGAAAGCAACACGATGAAACAAAAGGCCCAACCCTAAGTCGATTGCAGGAATTCGAAAATATTCAGAGCCTTAAGATAGTGTTATTTTTAATCGTCGTAACTAGGATTAAGTGTTCAACTGCTTGACAACCAGAGATGACGGCTACCTTTATTTAAAAGCCACTTAACAACACCACACCAAACAATATAACGTAAAATAACAAAAGCTATACATCAAATGTAATACAATTGAATTTGGACGTATATTTAAACAAACGAGATCTAAAAAGTGGCTCACGAATTTATTTAAAATGGGTAAATGATCACTGTTGTGACAATAAGTTATTAAAAACTGCCACAACCACTATTGAATGTTTAACAAAGATACTGATAGGGGAAATGACGAAAGGTGGAGGTGACGCTACTCAGCCAATTAATAGCTATGTTATAATGTTAAATCTCATATTTTTATGGATCTTACCTTGAATCATTTTAAGCCAATCAAGCAGGTTAAAGCCTCAGAAGAAGTGTCGCAGCAACTCAAGTGTGCCATTTTTGAAGGTAAGTATGTTGCCGGCGATAAACTGCCCTCTGAGCGAGAGTTGATTGAAAACTTTCAGGTAAGTCGAACAGTGGTTCGTGAAGCGATAAAAGGTTTAGAAGCGCGTGGATTAGTCGAAATCAAGCAGGGCGCTACGGGCGGCGCATTCGTTAAAGAACTCACTTTTGAAAGACTAACCAATGACTGTAAGGATCTGTTTTCCCTAGGTCAAATGTCTTTTACTGAGATCTGCCAAGCGCGTTTAGCCATAGAGCCTGTCGTGGCAGGTTTGGCCGCAAAACATTGCACCGATGAGCAAGCAAAGATGTTGATCGAAGCCAATAATAATGAAAATAAAACCTTAGAACATCCGGAAACCGTATTGCTACGCAGCCGCGTACATTACCTGCTCGCCGATATGTGTAACAATCGTTTTTTAACCGCTATCGACAAATCATTAATTCAGCTAGTCGCTAACATTACTCATCAATTTCAACCCGATACCGACAAAGTCCATCCGGCGGGACTACACCAATCTATCATTGATGCAGTGATCGCTCGCGATGAAATTGGTGCAGAAAATGCGATGCGAGAGCACTTAATTGAGTTTATCTCACTCTTACAGGGTATCGAAGAAGAGTACAGGGAATGGCTTAATGCCAGTTACACTCCTAGTTAATATCCCAAACAGATCACTGAGATTTCCCCTGTAAAGCTAATACTGAATCGATTAACCTAAAATCGATTCAGTAGTTCTACATCAAAATCATGCTCTGTTACAGCAAGACCAAGGAGTTCAATTCGCTGCTTTATCGCCGTTAGCTCACTATCAAGCTGATTTAATGTCAGGGTATTGTCATCCAGCAGATAAACCAATTTTAGGCTAGTGAAATAAAAACTTAAGATAATCAAGGCGTCAACATTATCGTTGTCCGCCTCGCGTTTTATCGCCTTCAGCTTACGATAGATCCGATTTTGTAGCGCTTTTAAGCGCGACACATAATAGATCTCTTTCAAATAATCATTGTGGCGCTTTAGATATAACCCACCCGCACAAATCGCAAAAGCAATAAGTACACCTAAAAAATTAAGATGTAAGTTCCCCGTTGGCTCACCACTTTGCACCTCAACATGACCAAAAAGACTTATCAACACTTGGCCAAAAAGTAATGATAACAGCGCTAGACTGCCGATAAAAACCCCAATCACCCGATTTAAACGTTGGCGATAAAGTACTTTATCGACCTCGACTAACTTCATTTTAGTTCTCTTTTACCACGACAAAAATAGCTTGCAAGATTACCATGAGTCGCAGTCTAAGTCGCGGTTTTACTGATATAAAACATTTGATCTATTGATTAAAGCTAGGCAAGTTAAGCTGTAAGCTAATTGATTTGTTAAAGCTGAGTAACCACTAATTTAACAGTAACAAAACATTTGGAAGTAAAAACATCTAGACGTCTAAATTGACAGACGTCTTTCAATCTCATATCCTCTCACCTATTGAGATGACCCATTTCGTTTTTAAACGAAATGTTCCAGCTAGGAGGGCGAGGGAACCATTGGTGTACATCTAGTTTTAAAGATACGTTCTCATTAATGAGACGTTTAAGTGAAAAGAGAGATCACATTGACAACTTCGACGCATGCCCATAAATCAACAGCAAAAACGCAAGCTTCCTTTATTGCCTTGCTACCATTATTCCTCTTCTTAGCACTATTTATTGGTGCTGGAGTTTACTTTCAGAGTCAGGGCGTCGATTTCGCTTTCTATCAATTACCGAGCGTAATAGCGATACTCCCAGCGATCATCTTGGCATTGATTATCTCTAAGGAAAAGCTCAATCAAAGCATTGAAACCTTTATTGCGGGCATTGGACACTCCAATATTATTGCCATGTGTCTTATCTACTTACTCGCCGGTGCCTTTGCCTCTGTGGCTAAAGCGACCGGTGGTGTAGATGCCACCGTCGCTTTAGGCTTATCCTTGGTGCCATCCAATCTGTTGCTTCCAGGTTTCTTTGTGATCGCCGCTTTTATTGCCACTGCAATGGGAACTTCTATGGGTACCATTGCTGCCGTAGCACCTATTGCACTTGGCGTTGCCAACGAAGCACAAATTGATCACGCGATCATGGCTGGCGCGGTAATTTCTGGTGCTCTTTTTGGTGATAACCTCTCTATTATCTCTGACACCACAATTGCTGCGACTCGAACACAAGGCTGTGAGATGAAAGATAAGTTTAGAGAGAACCTTATCTTTGCTATTCCCGCATCGATCATCACCTTAGTGATCTTTACTTTGGTAGGCCAAGGTCAGGCAGACGTTGCAGCGCAAGAGATTGATTTTGTAAAAGTGCTCCCTTACCTCACTATTTTGGCCTTAGCGGTCGCAGGCCTGAACGTGTTTATCGTGTTAACCATCGGCATTTTACTCGCAGGATTCACAGGCCTATTTACCATGGATTATGGCATGATTAAGTTCGGTCAAGATATCTACGCAGGCTTTAGCAATATGCAGGAGATTTTCATTCTCTCGATGCTTGTCGGTGGACTCGCCGCACTAATGCAACAGCAAGGTGGACTGGCTTTTGTCAGTAACCAGATAGAGAAGTTAATCACTCGTTTCTCTAAGGCTAAAGGTGAAGCTTCGACTCGCGCTTCAGAGTTGGGTATGGCAGGTATTGTGGCCGTAACCAACACCTGCGTGGCCAATAACACGGTATCGATTGTGGTGACTGGTGATATCGCAAAAGAACTGGCACAAAAACACAATGTCACCCCAAAGCGCGCCGCCAGTATTTTGGATATTTTCTCCTGTATTGTTCAAGGATTGATTCCTTACGGTGCACAAGCACTATTGATCGCCTCAACTTTTGCAATTAGTCCATTAGAAGCGGTAACCCATGCCTGGTATTGCATGATATTAGCTGTTGTCGCGGTTGCGATAGTGAGTTTTCGTAAACGTCATTAAACACAGTATGAGTAGATAGCGAAAGCGAATATTAAAGATATAGTTTCACAATCGCTTGCTATCGCTTAGACTGTAGCCATAGGGATATCACCAATGGCGTAGTATGACGTGATAGGATCTCAGTCGGGTTATTTGACTCACGAGTAATCATAAGTAGCAGCGCCAGATTTATCAAAGGAGTGCAATTGTTGCGCTCCTTTTTTACATAACAAAAATAACTGACGACTCTATGGCTGTTTACCATCCAATCAATTATGACTTCCACCGTATGGTGATATTTACAACCTTAGCTGGTGCGATAGTCTCGAGCTTAGGTCTAGGCATTAGTCTTATTGCCAAATACATGCAAATTGGCAGCTTAGTATTTAATCAGCGACCCGATTTTTTAGGTAATTATATGGACTCTCCATTAGCCTACATATTCAATATGGGACTGATCTTGGCGGGGCTGTGTGTTTTACTTGCTATGTATGGACTGCAGCAGTTACGCCTCGGTCATTTTGGCCACTATATCTCAATCACAGGGTTTGCCGTTGGCGCATGTATTATCTTGATTGGGATCTATCCCATCAACTACCTATTTGAACATCGGCTATTTTCAACCGGTTTTCTGGTAACCACTTTACTGCTTTACTTTCTTACCCTATGCGCGCGCCTCAATCATAAAGAGATCTGTCCACTGCCACTGTTTGGCGTCAGTTTATTAGGGTTTATCTCCGCATCATCATTAGCACTAATGCTCAATTGGAATATATTGGATTTTTCGCCATGTGTTCATCCAAAGACAGATATTTGTACAATATCGTTACTTACGTGGTGTCAAACCAACCTCGTGATGATTTGGTGTATCACCCTAGCCTTGACCATAAAAAATTTGGCGCGGCATGACTATAAAAAATTAATATCCAACCAATTGACGGCCAACTATTAATCTGAGTTTTCAATGCGTTTAGCCCAATATATCGCCTCAACTGGACTCTGCTCTCGTCGCGCAGCAACCCGCAGGATCCGCGATGCGAGAGTCACTATTGATGGCAGGCTCGCAAACCATATCGATAGTATCTCTTTTATTGAAACCACAAATGGCCTTCACCCCGTCCAAAATGTCTGTGTCGACGAGCAGCCCATTGCTGAGATTGAAGCAAAAGCCTATTGGATTTTTAATAAACAAGTGGGCACCGATTGTCGATTATTACCAGATGATCCATCGAGTCTTATTCACTTACTGCCGGCACAACCGCGACTCTATCCCGTGGGCCGTTTAGATAAAGATTCTCATGGATTGCTACTGCTCACTAATGACGGTTATCTAACCCAGCGACTCATGCACCCCGATTTTAACCACAGTAAAATCTATGAGGTTCGTTTAGATCGCCATTTTGACGACGATTTTATTGAGGAGATGGCCGCAGGCGTAAGCTACAAAGCTGTCACGACAAAGCCTTGCAATATACGCAGGCTTAGCGATGACCAATTTGAAATCATCCTCACTCAAGGACTTAATAGGCAGATCAGACGTATGAGTCAAGCCCTTGGTTATAAGGTGATCGATCTTAAACGGATCGCCATCGAATCATTACAACTTGGCGCGCTGCCTGAAGGAGAAATGCGCCCCCTAACGTGCGAGGAAGAGTCATCGCTCAAAGGGGTTATCAAGCATCAAACATAGGATAAACATCTGTATTTTCTTAAGTAGCGGCAGGCTTCATTACATTTTCGCCGTATTTTTGAAGGTGGCATAGTTAATTTGTGATTGCCCGACTGATACCAGTTAAGGTCAAATTAAGGCCAAATCAAAGAGATAGATAACTCGATGTGAACACGCTTTTGGCCTTCGAAATCAGGGATGATTTCGCAGAGCATCCAAGGAGGGACTTGCTGCGAACCAAAAGAGCGTTTGCATGAAAGCTCTACTGCAAGCAATTAGTTGCCAAAAAGGTTAACGCTAGCATCAGCTAACTACAACCATTTTAAAGGCATGAAAAAAGGGCTTAAGTTTTCATCTAAGCCCTTTTAATCTTAACGCTAACTAGATACTAAAAGCATCAAACCAGCGCCTCCACTAATCGCTAAAATTAGTGAACAATTTCCATTTCCGCCAACAGGTTATCGGCGTTATCCAGATACTTCATCACCCAAAGCATATAACGGCTATCGACTTGAATAGAGCGGTTAGTTTCAGGATCGTAACCCCAATCACCAATGATACTCTCGTATACACCGTCAAACAGCAAACCGACGAGTTCGGCGCGGCCATTCAAGGTCGGGGAACCAGAGTTACCCCCTGTCGTATCTAAGGTCGAGAGGAAGTTAACGGGCACAGAGTCAATTGATTTCACATAGAAATCGCCATACTGCTTCTTCTTGATCAGATCCAACTGCTTCTTAGGTGCATCGAATGGATCAACACCGGTATCTTTAGCCAAAATACCTTCGAGGCGAGTAAATGGCACAGCCTGCAAGCCATCTTGTGGCGAATAACCTTTAACATGACCCACTGTCACACGTAGGCTTGAGTTGGCATCAGCATACACTGGATTACCCAGCTCTTTGTTGTAAGCGATGATGGCGTCCATATATTGAGGGCGGACCTTCATCAACTTACCAGCCAGCTCTTTCTCTTGCTTCTCTTGGGCCATATCTGTGTCATACATAGCCACTGCAAACTTAATGAACGGATCCTTAGAAGCTTTAAAGTCACTGACCGATTTGTCCATCCAAGCTAGACGGGTTTCTTTATTACCAAGTTCTGTTTTAGCGTACATCTTGTCTAAGGTTTTGCTCAGCTTAGCTGCATCAAACTTTTTACCCAGACCAAATGCCTTATCAAGCGCAGGAATACGCTCACTGGCCGGCAGCGCTGCATAACGAGTTAATAGATCGAGCACGACCGCCTTATCAACGCTTGGCGCATAACGTCTGTCGATACGCTCCATGCCTGACTTAAAGCGTGTCATATCACGCTCTTGGTAACCTGGCTCACGCGCCATATCATCAAGCTGCTTTTCATTGGCTAAACGATATAAATTACGTGCCGTAGGCAACATGGTGGTGTAACCCAAATACCCTAAGATAATGTCGCGCGCTTGATGCTCTTGACTCTCTTTGATCAGCTTATCGAGTTCAGCCATGGTCTTGCCATACTTAGCCTGACGCTTGCTGTCTTTATTGATCCAAGCGATTAACTCTGCTTCACGCGCTTTACGGTCATCAAGCATGGTCGACTTGCCATAAAACTCGATCATTGAGGTAAAGTTTTTGGCGTAGTTCGCCAAGCCAGCAATGAGGCTCTCATACTTGATACGCTCGTCACTGCCCTCAGGTGCGGTTTCTTTGATGATCTCAATAAAGCGCTCACGCAGCATCTTACCTTCTGGGTATGCCCACTCGAACTGATTTTCTACTTCATTGGCAGTGCGATAACGGTTGGTGCGGCCTGGATATCCCGCCACCATCACGAAATCACCTTCGCTGACACCTTTGGCCGATACCTTAAGGAAGCTTTTTGGCTCATAAGGCACGTTGTCTTTGCTAAAGTCGGCTGGCTTGCCATCTTTTGACACATAACCACGATAGAAAGAGAAGTCGCCAGTGTGACGTGGCCACATCCAGTTATCGATATCACCGCCATATTTACCCACGCTTGCAGCTGGGTTATACACCAAGCGCACATCGCGGATCTCGAGTTGTTTAACGAGGTAATACTCTAAGCCACCATGAAAGCTGTATACCTGACAGCGATAGCCATCTTCCGCTTCACACTCAGCAACCAGCGCTTTCTCTTTAGCTTCGATCCCTTGGTAAAAATCGTTACCGACTTTGTCCGCCTGACCTTCTTTAACCTTATCTGTCACATTGGTGACCGCTTCAGTCACATAGATGCGTGACCCCGGAGTCGCTGGCAGTTCTTCTGCATAAGATTTCGCTAAGAAGCCATCTTGCAGTAGGTTTTTCTCTGGTGTTGAGTTGTATTGAATAGAGCCGTAGGCGCAGTGATGGTTAGTCACAACCAGCCCTTTAGGTGACACAAATGATGCGGTACAACCACCAAGGCTAATAACAGCATTCATAGGGAACTCTGTTAATTTTGAGATAGACTTTGCATCAATCTCCAAGCCTTTGGCTTTTAGCTCATCCGCCATTGCGGGTAGCTGATACGGCTGCCACATTCCTTCATCAGCTTGTGCGGCAAAAGAGGCCACCAATGCTGCTGTTAATATCAGTTTCTTCATTCTGTTAAGTCCATTTTGTTATCGTTATCTCATCGTATCTCCATCAGATTAATGATTCAGCTTAGCAATTTAATACAATGGAGATAAATATGATGGTGCTAGCGCCCTTAAATTTAAGGCATAAAAAAGTCGGGCTAGAGCCCGACTTTATCATAAAACCTATCAACTCACACAACGGCAAACAGCGCTAGTTAACCGCATGAGTTGTAACTAACTGTGTACCGATACCAATCAATATCGCAATATAAACGCCCACTTGCCTATACTGATCACGATTACAGTGCGATCCACAATTGCGCGGCGACAATCACAGCCCCAAGCAATGCTGACACCATTAACGCTGGCGTACCACCAGAGACTTGGTAGCCACCTAAGTTTTGCTTTCGTTGCCCTAACGCCATCGCAATCGGTAGGAAAATAATCATCATCACTAGCGGTAAGGCCGCAAACCCTAACACCTGAATAAAACCATCTGGATAATAAAGTGCACATAACAATGGCGGTACAAAGGTGATTAACCAAGTTTTGATGCGACCGCCAACATCATCTTTTGCACGTGTCAGCTCGGCAATGTAATCAAACAAACTCATGGTTACCCCTAGGAATGAGGTGATCAACGCCAAGTTAGCAAATAGGTCGATACACTGCTGCAAAATAGCCGACTGGGCAATACCTTGAAGCGCAGAGACTAGCTTAGGTAGCGAGCCGTCAAAACCATACACAGTCGCACCGCCCACAGTGCCTAAAGTCACCATTAACCACAGGATATAGCACAACAATGGAATGCTAGAGCCGATAATTAACACCTTACGCAGCGACATCGCGTCGCCATCTAAGTAGCGCACAATAGTGGCAATACATACATGGAAACCAAACGAGGTAAAGACGACAGGAATCGCCGCTAACCACAAGTCGCCTAGCTCACCTTTGGAAACTAACTCTGTAGCCGACTCACGCAAAATATAGCTAGGGCTCACTTCTGGAAGCAAAAACAACACCACGACAATAAAGAGGGCTACCATAGCGGTAAACAGAATCCGAGAAATTTTGTCGATCCAAGACACACCAACGGCGATGAAACCACCGAAGATCACCGTAAATAGTAGCACCGCGAATTCATGATTAATGGTAATGCCCAGGGGCTCAAAACGTGACTCTAATAATGAAGATCCCCCCATCAGATATACCATAGTTAACGCAAACAGCAGGCTTAAAAACGAACCGCCTTGGATCAACTGGCCGACTTTACCTAAGGTTATACCTGTAATCGCATGGACATTGAGACCAACACCAGCGCGTAAATTGATCTCTAACATTAACAGTGAGGTATAGATGGAGATACCCCAAATGGCGACTAAAAGTAGTAACGCCGGAATGGTGCCTAACGAAGCTGTAGCAAGTGGAAGCGCCAACATGCCGCCACCAATTGCGGTGCCCGCAACAATGGCAATAGAGCCTAGCATTTTTAAGTTCACAAAATTGTCCTGTCTTTGATTGTTATCTGTTTTGGAAGGTCAGATTTAGAACGACTGCAAAGGAGGGATTTAGCAATAAAACACACACTAAGCTTAAGCCTCCTAACCGAACTGCGCATCTCTGCCTTAGTACGAGTTGGTGGGCCCCAACAGCTTAGCTAACCTTATCTACCGATGATTTTTAACTAAGCCCCTGAGGCTGCCTAAATCGGTAATAATATCGATAGGTTTGTTTCATCACGACCTTACTCTATAAATTTGACTGCTAGCGACAATATCAGAGGCAAACTCAGTGTACAAGGCATCTGTCGCAATCCAAGCCAAGATTACACAATCAGGCAACAATGTCTAAATAACTGCACTACAGCTTGATCACCGCGGCCCTTTACTACTGATAAAATGATCTAAGATATTGCCTTAGCCGATCTTATCAGTATAATTTGCACACTGCTTTAGGGGAGTAGCTAACGTGACGAATAATGCGTCACGGGTGAGTATCAACATACTTGGCCACATGCCATGGTACTCACAGCAATAGGTGACAGTTTATGTCCACATATTGCCAGGCAAGACCTAAGCACGGTTACCGCTCAAATTAGGGGGCGGCGGACTGTGCTTGGATTTTTCGCCCCCTAAGGAACCATCATGGAAGCTCTACTCGCATCAACCTTTACCGTAGCCATTGCCGAAATTGGTGATAAGACCCAGCTCTTAGCACTGATTCTTGCTGCCCGCTTTAAAAATAAGACCGCCATCATTTTGGGCATCTTGCTGTCTACCTTAGCCAATCATTTTGCTGCTGCGTGGTTTGGGCAATGGGCCATAAATTGGATAAGCCCTGAGATGGCTACCTATTTAGTCGCTTTTTCCTTTTTCGCCATCGCATTATGGGTATTAGTGCCCGACAAGGTCGACAGTGAAGAGAGCCGTTTCTATAAAATGGGGCCTTTTATCGCCACCTTTATTCTATTCTTTTTAGCTGAAATGGGTGACAAAACCCAAGTAGCGACAGTCGTACTGTCGGCTAAATATGATGCGCTAGGATTAGTCGTCATAGGTACCACCTTAGGCATGATGATCGCCAATGTGCCAGTGGTGATCGCGGGGCATTTCAGTGCCGAAAAACTGCCGATGAAGTGGATCCATCGCGGCTGCGCTGTGCTATTTGCACTACTAGGGGTCGCAACACTGATCTATTAAGCGCTGATCCGCACTCAACAGGCCACAAAAAGCCAGTGACTCGGGTCACTGGCTTTTCTATCTACAGCGACTTGTACTTACATTTATAGGCCTAATCCCTGTTTGATACGCTGACCATAGTCTTCGTCGGCCTTGAAGAAATGCGCCAGCATACGCTCCTGCACATCGAGGCTTGCCTGACTCAAAGAACCCGAGATAGTAGTCGCCAACCTCGCTTTCTCCTCCTCGCTGAAGAAGCGATACAAGTTGCCCGCCTGAGTATAGTCATCCTGATCATAACGGCTATAACGCGCCACTTCACCGTCGATTCGAAGTGGGGGTTCAGCAAAAGTACTTGGCTCGACCAATGCTGACCCGGTGCTATTGGGCCCATAGTTAGGTGTTGCGTCACCACCGGTTTGGCTACCGCTAAATGGACACTGGGTTCCCGCCATCGCACCGCCACGTTGATGGTGATTGGCTTGGGTGGCATGAGGGCAGTTAACTGGCAACTGATTATAGTTGGCTCCAATGCGGTAACGCTGTGCATCGGCATAGGCAAATAGACGTGCCTGCAACATCTTATCAGGTGATGCCCCCACACCTGGCACCAAATTACTTGGTGCTAGCGCCACCTGCTCTACTTCGGCAAAGTAGTTTTGTGGCAAACGATTCAGCTCAAGTTCACCCACTTCAATCAAAGGATAATCGCTGTGCGGCCATACCTTAGTCAGGTCGAATGGATTAATATGGTAATGGTTAGCGTCGGCTTCTGGCATGATCTGCACATTGACAGTCCAGCGCGGGAAATTACCATCGTTAATTGCCGCCACCATATCGCGCTGCGATGAGTCAGGATCAATACCTTTCAACATATCCGCCTGCTCGCCCGTTAAGTTCACCACGCCTTGCTGTGACTTAAAGTGGAACTTGACCCAGAAACGCTCACCTTTAGCATTCCAGAAAGAGAAGGTATGCGAGCCATAACCATGCATCTGACGATAATTCGCAGGGATACCACGATCTGACATCAATATCGTTACCTGATGCATCGCCTCAGGGTTTAGCGACCAAAAATCCCACATCGCTTGTGGATCTTTTAAATTGGTCTGCGGATTGCGCTTTTGGGTGTGAATAAAGTCTGGGAACTTAATGCCATCACGTAAAAAGAAGGTCGGCGTATTATTACCCACAATATCGTGATTACCTCGCGCCGTATAAAAACGCAGTCCGAAACCACGCGGATCACGCTCGGCATCGGCAGAACCCATCTCACCACCAACGGTTGAGAAACGAATGAAGGTCTCTGTTTGTTTGCCAACGCCATTGAAGTGATCAGCGATGGTGTAATCACTGAGATCTTTCGTTAAGGTGAAAGTCCCGTAAACTCCAGTGCCCTTAGCATGAACAATACGCTCAGGAATACGCTCACGGTTAAAATGGGCTAGTTTCTCAATTAAGTGCCAATCTTGAAGCAGTAGTGGACCACGCTCACCGGCGGAGAGTGAGTTTTGATCATCGGCAATAGGGGCGCCGCTTTGGCTAGTTAGAGTATTGTTAGTCTGAGTCATTATGTTTATCTCCAAAATTCAAATTTGTCTGTGCTAAATGTGTTCATTCAATTAATGCTTGCTGTTAATCCACTCTTCAATCACGTCATAGATGGTTGCCATAGTGTGTTAGCTCCTGGCTGACGGTTATCGTCAATGCGATTTCAATAGGGCTATAGTAGAGCGCAAACAAAAAACAAATAAAACGATTAAAACAAATAGCTCTAAACTGTTTTACAGATTAAAGAGGTGTGAATACGAAGATGAAACCGAGCCGACATGCAGACACAAACGAAACAACCCACAAGTGTGGGCTGTTTCTACTTAGCTTAGAATGACAGAGTCTTTACTTGGTTAAACCGAGTCTCTGCTCAATCTCACTCCATGGAATCCATTTAAAATTTTGATTTTGTTCAGGCAGTCGATTCCTTCCATCCTGAACCACCATCATTCCTAGCGACCAAACACCAGAACCAACGGCTCGAGATGTCACCTCTAACCCATCTGTTTCAGCGCTGCCGTCGTGTCCTTTGTGGCCATTCACCCCGATCCGGAAACGATCGACATAAGCATAAGGAGGTTGCCCTTGATATAGCAGATAACTGTCATTCCCTTGGCTAGAGACCACCAAGTAATCAACACCTTTCCGCCCTTGATAAAGCGCGAGCCCTTCGATATCGGCAACCAATGGTCCTCCAACCGAAATGATCATCTCGCCTCGTTCGGTCGTCTTTTTAGATGCCAAATCAAACATCCAAATTCCCTGATCTTCCTCTCCAACATATAAGCGCTGCGCTTTGTCATCGGCAACGCAGCCTTCAGGCTGGCTTGGCACGGAAAATTGCTTAACTTCAGTCGCTATAAGGCTATCGCCTTGCCACTGCAATGCAAACTGACTAATGATGCCTGACTTATCGTTGGCTAACACATAGAGTTCATTGTCACTGGGTTGAAATAGGCATAGACCATAGATATCCGTTAAGCGAGTGGGTTGTTCTGGCAGTTGAATGAGTTGTCCCTGCTTATCTATCTCGAACAGACTCAAGCTATTACGGTCACGATTACTCGCCACGGCAATATCACGAAATTGACCGCCTAATTTGACTCTCTGGCGGATATCGACATTATTTAATCTGCCGGCAGGAAGTGCTTGAAGTTGCTCTCCTTGCATAGAAAAACTCAGTAATCCTGAACGCTTATTGGTTCCTATCACTCGACTCTTACTGGGATCATTTGGGTGTACCCAGATCGCTGGATCATCCATGGTATCTCCAGCTCTATCAGCGATTGCGCTCTCGACTGCCGTTGGGATCTCTTTGATCAATTCGGCTTTTTCCGTGGCAAGTTCCATCTCAAGCGATAATTTAGCGCGATAAAATTTATCTTCATCGTCAGAGTAAGCCCAAACCTCTCCATCGCTAATATATAAGCTTTCTAAAGATGACAGCCCGTTAAATGGTCTGGCAACTTGTTGTCCGCGACTGTCGTACAGGGTCCCCTCTTCATCCATCATGATCACTTGATCATCGACAATAGCCAAACCCGATAGCTGGTTATCTGGCATATAGAGCTTCAGCTCTGACTCGGCTGGTGCACTCGGCGCCGCAGGATAAGCCCAAAGCCCTTGATGATTATCGATAATATATAGCTGTTCTCTAGCATCAACTGCACATTTCATCGCGCCCATAGCCACCGAGAGAGCCCGAACTAACTGAGGTCGCCACTCATTATTTGAGCTTAATAGCCACTGCTCGGCTCGACCTTCGTCATCGCCGATCCATGCATACAAGTTTTGATCGGCCTTGCGAGGCTGGAGGCAGAGCCATTCCACTTGAAAGCTTCGCTTAGGCAGCAAGGTCAATCGCTGAACATTACTCAGGTCTAACCTTATCCCCTGAACCTGATCGACCTGAGTATCGTAAGTGAGCGCAACATTATCTTGAACACTTAAATACTCAAATTGCCCCGGCATTAAGACCTTAAAAGATTGCTGCTGCGCCATAAGCAATCCCTTATTTTCACTCACAAATAGCCGATGCTGCTGCCATTTTACAAGTTCACTACCGCCATCGGGTTCGATAAACACAGCACTCTCTTGATCAGCCGAATATGCCAAGGGAGCAACATTTGCACTGATAAAAGCACCGACTAAGCAGGCTGTCATTATTAATTGTTGTTTCATACTGCTTACTCTATAGGTTGATAAATTGAATGCCTAACTGAAAAGTACGACCGTACTCTTCATATTGAGCGTTGAAGTTTTGCCTTCCGGTATAGGCATAGAAGGGTTCATCAGATAAGTTGATTGCTTTGAAATAAATCGTGATTTCATCTGTAATGAAGCTTTTAGCCACTAAGTCCCACTGGGTGTGGGCATCTTGATAGATATCAAAATTCGCATCATCGAGTTCTTGAACCTCAAGTAAGTATTTCGATTTATAGGCCGCCGAAAGACGCAGGCTAACATAAGGGTTTTCATAACCTAATGATGCATTTGCCGTAAACTCTGACTGGCTGGGCATAGGAATATCACGGCTCTGTTTACCATCATCCATCCAGCTGATACTGGCCGTCGAGTCACTGTAGGTGAAGTTAGTGGTAAAGATCAGCCCCCGCCAAGCTTCAGGCAAAAATCCAAACTCTTGCACATAGGCCAACTCTGCACCTAAGATCTTCGCATCGTCACCATTGACATAGGTCTTCGCCTTCTCAAAATTTTGGTATTGTCCATAACCACCAAGATCGGCTTCATAGATAAAGTGATTTATGTCTTTGTAGAAACCACTGACAGAGAGTACACCTAACCCTCCCATGTAATGCTCAATACTAAGATCCCAGTTTGTCGAGGTTAATGCCTCGAGCTCTGGATTACCAAAACTCGCCTCTAACTCGTCATCATCCTGTTCGATTAAATAACCAGGTGCCAACTGACCAAACGTAGGACGAACGATAGTGTTGTTCCAAGAGGCGCGTACAATGGTTTTGTCGCTCCATTTATAATTGAGGTGAATACCTGGTAACCAGTGCTGATAATCGCTGTCTATCTCACTGTCGAAGAAATCATCCTGACTCTCGTCATATCCTGTGCCGCTAGATTTGACATCGGTATGCTCGTAACGCACTCCGGCGAGGAGACGCAAATTGTCAATATCGATATGACCCATGACATAGGCCGATGAGATATCTTCATCTATATCAAAGTCATTAATGGCAGATTCGATATCATCTTTTGCTATAGCCCTGTCCATACGATTCACTAAGTTCCAAATCGCATTTGTGTTAATTGAGGGACCGAAGCGCCCAAGCCCGTAATCAGGCTCCGAACCAGCATAAACACTTAAGCCGAGCTGGTCATCTGAGATCCCTTGCTCGTCAAAATCCTCATACACCCAGATATCTTCATGGTTCTCTTTCTTCCTGCCACTGTATTTAGCTCCAAGCTTAATCTCCGCTGGATATTGGCCAAGCTTCAACTCGCGACTAAAATCGACTTTGGCGGCGATCATCGTATCCACAGCACTAGAATCACCTATCTCGATTTTGTCCAAGCCATACTCGCTAGCTTGATAAAAAGATTCGTCGGCCGACAACTCCGGGATATTTGGCTGACGATAACTGATCTCATCAAACTCTCCCTCAAAGTCAGCCCCACCGATATAATCTGGCTTAGCAGCTTTCGCTTCACTGAAACTGGCTTGATAGTCCAAGGTCCATATGTCGAGTCGAGACTCGCCGCCAAGCACCAATGAGATAATCGATTGTTCCTCTTCACGGGATTTAAGTGAACGCTTTGCTTCTGCACTGCCTTTTGTATCAATGAGCGCAGGCTCCTCCCACTCGACCTCGACAGCATTACGCGCTTCCGTATCCACAAAGCGGCTATATAGCGTACGTAGAAATAGATCGTGGTTATCGCTAGGACGATAATCAAAGTTAATACCGACACCGATGCGTTCACGGTTAATTTGATAGTCACGCTGCTCAACTGACTCGAGTTTTTCATCGCCATCAAAATCCCAACTGCCGCCAGTTTCCACGTTATCTGAGCCAAAATCTCGGTCATACCAACTCGCCGCCACGGCAACCCCAACGGTTTCACCTAAAATCTGGCTATAGCTTGCGGCCAGTTTAGGGTTAGTGCTCCCCGTTATCTCGTCAAAACTGGCTTCGGCACTAAGGTTAAAATATGTATCATCACGATCGAAGGCCGACAGGCTCTTAACCTCTATTGCACCACCTAACGAGTCACCATCCATATCTGGTGTTAACGTCTTAGTGACCTCAACCGATTGCAATAAATCAGAGGGGATCACATCCAGAGCCACCGCGCGCCGCTCACTTTCAGGGGAAGGTAAACGAGTGCCGTTCATTGAGACAGCGTTATAGTCGGGAGCCATGCCGCGAATACGAACGAAACGTCCCTCTCCTTGATCTCGCTCAATCGACACCCCTGGAACCCGTTGCAGTGCTTCACTGATATTGGTATCGGGAAAATTCCCCAAGGCATCGGCACTTAAGACACTAATAAGGTTATCCGCCGCACGCTGGCGATTTAACGATTTGCTTAGCGCACCTCGTTGACCCACAACTTGAATATGCTCAATTCCTTGGCCATTAAGAAGAATATTAGCGGTGGTTAAGCTGATCTCCCCAACCTGAATCTCCTGTCTATAAGTCTCGCCACCAATATATTGTGCAACTAAGGTGTATCTCCCCTCAGGGATCTCGGTAAAAAAGAAGCGTCCACTGCGATTAGACTCTTGCTTAAGTTTTAACTCTTCGATGCTAATTAAAGCGCCCTCAAGTGGTATTTGAGTTGCACTGTCTTTAACTGCCCCTTCGATACGCCCAGCCCAAGAAGTTGAAGAGAGACAAAGACTCGACGTTAACAGCGCTAAATATAACGGCGAAAGAATTTTCGACGGCTTCATTTTCACTATCCTATGTTTAGTTAACTATGATGGCAGGCAAAGCTAAGGTAGTGAGATGACAGTTCGGTGACAGGGTGTTTCGAGCATCGGCTCATCGTCAGTTTTTCACTGATTTCTCAACCAAAGTGAGCTCAATTGCCTACCATTTCAGATGACATCGCTGGTAACGGCCTCAATAAAAAAACATGACACAAAAGAACTAAGCAACTGATAAACAAATAAAATAGAGACTGTAACAATTAAGGTAAGCCAGCGTTACCTGTGGGGATCTGATTATTTTTAAAGAAATCGAATCGATCTACTGAGCTAATTTGCCCCCCTTAAGCATCACTAAACAGTCATAAATCTCGCCTATCTTTAACACTCATCATAACTTTTTATGGCCTTTAGCAACGAAGCACAAGGTGTTACATAATGTACAAAGCGTTAAAAAACAGGATATTTATTAGTACGTTACTAACAGCTAGTCTGCTGTTGGTACTCTGTAGTATTCAGGCGCGATCCAAACTACTGATAGCCATAGACTGGTTTGATGTCGTCACCGAAGGCGCATTATTACTGCTGGGATTAAGCTGGTTAGTTCTGATGCTGCAAGCGCGTCCAGATGGTAGAGTCACTCGGCTATTGATCCTCGGGCTGTTGGGATATTCTCTGGGCTGTTACATGGATCTACTCGATGAATTTTTTATTCATCAAAGCTTACCTAACTGGTTTGGTTTTTTAGAGAAATTACCGACGCCGATTGGCTTAGTCACATTGACATTTGGCCTATGGCTGTGGCGGGAAGAGCAGTTAACCATTAACGAACAGTTACGCACCAGAGAGCAGTTTTTTCGTCAGCATCAGCTCGTTGACCGGGTGACAAAGATCTATGACGCCAGCAGTATGCGCCAGCAAATAAATCGAAATCTCAAGCAGTTCCAAAGCATTAGCCTCATCATGCTCGATATAGATAACTTTAGTGAATTCAATGCTAAGGAAGGTTTTGCTCGAGGCGATACGCTGCTCACCGATATGGCCCAAATGCTCGCCTGCCAGCTTAGATCCCAAGATCTCGTCTGCCGGTTTGCCGGTGATCGCTTCATCATCATGCTACCCAATACATCAAAAGCCTTCACCCAAGCAATGGCGCGTCATCTTGTTGATTCGGTCAGTCAACTCAAGTGTATGGTGAGCTATGCCATGCTGCATAAAGCAAACCTTCAGGGTGAACATGATGTCGATGCCGAACAATTGATCACCCAAATCAATAGCGAAATAGCCAATATTAAGAAGAGTAAGCAGTGGCCTAAGGCTGTGTAATGATGCAAAAAATCGCATATGCGCACGACAAATGTATCGACAGCCAATTACTGGTATTTAACGTAGTGGCACTATTTGAGCATAGGCAACTAGACATAGATACCTTACTGCGAGGGACTCAGATATTTAAACAAGATTTACAGCAAGTCGAATACCATATCAGTCCACTTCAATTAGGCAAGCTTATCGATAATGCACTGCGGATGTGGCCCGGAAACGATTTAGCATTTCTATTAGGTCAACAGTGGTTACCCAGTCAGAGTGGTCATCTCACTAACGGATTACTCTGTTGCAAACACTTACTCCAGATGCAAGTGTTTTGGCAGCGTCACCACTGGCACTGCCAACCTTGGCTCCAAGGCTGGCGTTGGCGAAGTGGCCAGTCGAACCATTTACTGTTACAGCTGGATCTGGGCTGTCATCGCCATAGACGCTTCTTCATTGAGCTAACCTTATCGAGCCTAGTTTCTAGCTATAAACGACTTAGTCGACATCAGTGGCAAGGGCAATTTGCCCTGCCCTTCCCAAAACCAAACTCTGTAGATCAATACTATAAATACTTGGGAGAATCACTGTTATTTGACCAACCCGTGTGCGTCGTTAGCTATGATTCGAAGATGAATCAGCAGCAGTTTGAAATGGCAAACCGACAGGGCTACCTGCAGGCAAACCATCTAATATCGCAAAAACAGAGTCAATCCAAGTACCAAATTGGACTACCCGGAGCCATCCGTCGACTCCTGTTAGAGAGCTGCGACAACCAATACAGTCTGCCAGCGGTCGCAATGCAATTATCCCTCAGCCCTGCCACTTTAAAACGGCGACTTAAAGAGTACCAGTTGACCTTTCAGCAACTGCAAGATGAAGCCAACTTACAAAAAGCCATCTATTTGCTCGCTATCTCGGGAGAGAACAACCTTAACGTAGCCAAACGGCTTAACTTTGCCGACGGCAATAATTTTAGACGCTCTTTCAAACGTTGGACGGGTCAACTACCGAGTCAATTTAAGTACTGGCTCGCCCAGAACTAATTGATGGTCTTTACATTCTTGTGAGTAGAGAAAGCTAAAATAGGCGAAGCCGAAAAAGGAAACAGCCCAGCATGGCTGAGCTGTTTTATCGCTCTGAGACGTGAGGCTAACTTAGAAACGATAAGTCATACCTAACCAATAACGACGTCCATCTTCGACATAACCATACTCATCTTGAGTGATCTCCTTATCAAACGCATTATATATACCTAAGCTAAATTTGAGCATTTCATTCATCTGATAATTGGCGCCCAGATCCAATAAAGTGTACGAAGGCGCGATTAAGCTGCGCGACGATGGCCCCGTCGTCGGCTGGCTCTCTTCACCACGATAGTTAACTCTTAGCCAAGTATTTACGCTCTCAAAAGGTTCATAGTTTAATGAGCTATTAATTAAATGCTTAGGCAATTGATTGAGTGGGCTGCCTTTATAAGCTCCGGTCTTTTGCTCTGAATCTGTGTAGGTATAGTTTGCCGTAAAGCCAAGGTTTTCAAGAATTTTATAATCTATGGTCAACTCCACGCCTTGCGTTACCGCATCGTCGATATTCACATAAGTGGTGGGGTCTGAACCAAACTGGTTTGGACCATCGTTGCACTGAGTAATAGGACAGGCAACACGGGTGATCTTATCCTTAAACTCGTTATAAAAAACGCCAGCGCTAGCGGTTATGTTATCGGTTAGATCTGAATATAGACCTAGCTCATAGTTAACTGAAGTTTCGGGCTCAAGATCTGGATTACCATACATATTGCCACCACGACTCACTTGGCCCCAATCGGGCACGGTCTGACGTAAACTCGGAGCCCTAAACCCGGTTGATACCCCACCCTTTAAGGTGGTGCTGTCGGTGACGCCCCAAACTCCGTAAATACGAGGGCTAAGATGGTTGCCGAAGTTCTCATCATCGTCTATTCGAAGTCCCAAGGTCAGCGCAAAGTTATCGACTATGCGCCACTCATCCTCGGAAAAAATCGACCATTGTCTGCGGTTGATATCGGTTAAATCGCTGAGTTGATTCCCCGTTTCGTCGGTTAAATCCTGATAGTTAAAAGCGGCTCCAAAGGTCGCCGTATGGCTGTCACCTAGGAAAGTTACCAAGCTGGACTGAACATCGGTGTTGGTGATCTTCATCTTACGAGTCTTGTTATCAAAAACCTCATGCTTGATGTATGAATTCAAAGTTCCAACATCCCAGCGTCCAGTATGAGAAAGAGAGATGGTGCTGTTGTCATATTCTGTAGTCGAAGATTCCGGACAGCCTCGACGGCCGCAACTTTCACCAGGAGGGAGCGGTGCAACGGTCTTACCTAAGGTGCTGTCGAGCTCTTGGCTCGATACGCCAAGCTCCAACATGATGTCATGATTATCGTTCGGTGTAAGCGCAAACCTTGCAGTAAGGTTAGTGGCATCGCGGCCACGATAACCGTCATAGATCTGATCTTCTTGTCGTTGGGAATATTGACCGTACAACTGCATCCCAAGCAGATCTTCGATCAAACCGCCATTAACAAAAAAGTTCCCTTGATACACATTGCCCGACACCGATTTTTCCTGCAGCGTCGTATCGAGTCGCACTTCGCCTTGCCACTCATTAGGCACTTTGCGAGTGATGATATTAATCACCCCACCGATTGCATCAGAACCATAAAGGGATGACATGGGACCGCGGACAATTTCGATCCTATCGATGGCGGCCAGCGGAGGCGTCCATGCCCCTTCGACTCCAGGACCGTCGCTGTTGGTACGAGTCTCGCGGGAGGATTGGCGCTTACCATCTACCAAGATAAGCGTATATTGACTGCCCATACCTCGTAAGCTAATGTCCTGACGATCGGCGCCACCTGTCACCACAACCCCGGGCACTGCTAGCATGGCATCGGTTAAATCACGGTAGAAACGATTGTCGAGATCCTCACGAACGATCACGCTGATAGAGGCGGGAGCTTCACGGATCTGCTGTTCAAATCCCGAGGCGGTTACGACTATCCTCTCCATCTCACTGTCTTTATCTAATACTGTATCAGCCAAGGTATTGGTCACCTGCACAGCAGGCAACAAACATAAAGCAGTGATCAATTGAGCAAGATATTTCTTACGACTTAACAACATAAGCGACAAGTCTCCCTAAAGCGCAAATTTTGTAAATGAGAATTATTTTCAGTTCGATAATGTATCTCTATGTTACAATCGCCTCAAGTTAGACTTTATCTATTCACTTGTAAGAGTTACTTAAGAATGAACAAAAATATGATCAAGGGGATGATCGTTTTCACAACTATTGCGCAGAAGGGTTCTATGAGTGCGGCCGCGCAATCGCTAAATCTCAGCTCATCGGCAGTAAGCCAACAGGTATCTAAACTCGAAATGGATATGGGGATCTGCCTATTTCATCGCAATACTCGCAACCTAACCCTCACCGAAGCTGGAAGACTGTTCTATGAGAACTGTCGCAGAGTCATAGCGATAGTCGAAAGTGCAGAGCAGCAACTACATGATCTGAAAGATATTCCATCTGGAGAATTAAAAATTGCTGTACCGGTAGGCTTTGGTGGGGGCTTGCTCAGTGAGCCCTTTAATCAACTGCTAATGTCACATCCTCAGATAAGTTTAAATTTAATCTTACAAGATGAGCCAATAGATATAGTAAATCAGGGCATCGATCTGGCTATCTGCATCGGTCCGTTGTCGGACTCTAATCTTATTGCTCGCCATTTAGCCAATTGGCGCATGTTACTCTGCGCCTCGCCCGAATACATAACAAGAGAGCAAGAGATAAAACATC
Source organism: Shewanella psychrotolerans (assembly GCF_019457595.1). Lineage (NCBI taxonomy): Bacteria > Pseudomonadati > Pseudomonadota > Gammaproteobacteria > Alteromonadales > Shewanellaceae > Shewanella > Shewanella psychrotolerans. The sequence goes on from NZ_CP080419.1 coordinate 3,669,804, forward strand.
CATCTGAATTAATGAAATACAATAGAATCAATCACGCCTACGCTAAGTGGGAAACTCTAACCCACAACCACAGCCAAGAACGTTTCGAGCTGACAGGTCAGCGAATCACAGTCAACAATATGCAGACCTTAATTCAACTGACCCTAGATGGGCTAGGATTTGCGGCTGTGCCAGAGCCTGAGGTTTATCGATATCTAGAACAAGGAAAACTGGTGACAATACTGCCAGAATGGTCACTCGATAACTTTAGCGTTTACTGTGTCAATTCGGCGCGAGATAAGCAACCAGCTAAAGTAAGAGAGGCCATCAATGCCCTTAGTGAATATTTTGGCTAACCTCATTTTAGCCATCAGTTGTCGATGTATCAGGTTCACGATAAAGCTTAACCAAATAGTAGATATCAATTAATACAATAAAGAAATTAACTAATGCCACAGGTATAGCACTAATAGCCACACCATAGGCTACAAATAGCAAAGCACCGATTAAGTTCCACCAGCGTAGCTTCTTGATATTTGACATCATCAATGACACAGCCACAACCACTGAGGCTAGATAACCTACCCATTCCCAAATTGTCGCGCTATCCATAGATACCTCTTCAATTAATAAACGCTATGTTATTATGGACACTAACCGCTATAAACGACAGTAATGACAAATATAACAAGCGTTTATTTGGCGTCATAGCAGCCCTTTATCCCGACAATTAACGCTGCACGACGGCAGCCGTCATACGGGAGATACAACAAAGCTCACCCGCGCTATTATGAACAAGGATCTCCCAAACTGAACTGCGTTTCCCCAGATGAACAGGCTTTGCCGTCGCTGTAAGTATGCCATTACGTGATGCTTTCAAATGATTGGCATTAATCTCTTGCCCGACGCAATAATATTGCTCGAAATCGACAACAAAATTAGCTGCATAACTGGCTACCGTCTCAGCTAAAGCGACGTTAGCTCCACCATGAACAATACCAAGTGGATTATGGATCGCAGGAGAAGCAGGCATCGTTGCCTTCATATAATCCTCGCCAATTTCCGATATTTTAATCCCCATGGTCTGCATCAATGTGCCTTTACCATGCATGCCTGCATCCATCTTGGCGCAGTCTTCCAGTGTGACAGGTCTAAACCAAATGCTCATGCGTTATTCCATTTTGTCTGTAAAGTGAGAGCGTTAGTCTACTGTGTAACTATCACAAATTAAATACGCTTACCGCTAGGGCTAAAAGAAGCTGCGGAGGCGAGCCGCTGGCCTTGATTTGGATTAACTAAGTTTTGAACTAAGTTTCTTAGCCATACCTTCGATTAACTAGATTTGCTTTAACAACAACGTAAACCAAATAAACCAGTAACATCAAGCTCAAGCAGCCTAACACTCATTTTCAGGCTTGGGTTCTGGTTCAAGCTGTGACTCTGAAGCTAGGTGTCGAGTGTCGGATGCATACCTTAAAAAAACAGTGCCTAACCTAAAGGTTAGGCACTGATTCAAGATCTAAGTGAACTGCTGATTAACCTTATAAAATAATAAGATTAACTGCCGCAGCCATCAGAACTGTTGGAGTTGATATAGCGAACATCTTTCGCTCTATCATAATCGGCAGGATCGAGCGTTTCATGCTTTTTGATGAATTGATAAAGCATATCTGCATCAATAAAGCCGGTGTCTATCGCCTTGCCCTTCAACTTGGGGTATTTGTTACCGCCAGCAGCGTTATAACTAGGCAGGGTAAATCGATATGTATCCTTTAGCTTGAAAGGCTTATCACCAATAGATCTGATATCGACATCTTTAGCTTTACAGTCAACCGTCATCTTGATACCGCTGAAGTGGGCAAAGCCGCCAGAACCTCGAGTCTTAAGTGCCACCTTAGACAAATACTTCTTCAGTTCGGTCCCATTCATCTCGGTCACAGTCACGCTGTTTGAAAAAGGCTGCACCTTAAGCACATCACGATAGCGAATAGGCCCTTTCTTTATGCTGGCACGAATACCGCCAGAATTGATGATGCCAAAATCAGCAGGCACAGGGAGTTGAGTCTGAGCATGGGCGATCATCATGCCTAGCGGGGTCGCTTGGTTACGAACAACCTTACGCTTACCAATGAAATCCGCCTTTGCCACACCAATCTGCTCTCTCAACTTCAGCTGACCATTACGCTGATAAGGACGAAGCAGCTCGAGAGTTTCCTTATCCTTAGGCGTCATCATTTCAGGCGGATAGTAGGAACCAAACTTGGTTTCGGTATTCACAGGTACCAACTGGTAGTTTGCTAGATGCAGTTGACCACCATAGTATTCAAAATCGGCGCGACCAACATACTTGCCCCATTCGTAGGCTTGCATGATCCAGGTGCCATTTTGACGATCAGGCTTACAAGGTTCATCTCGACCATAATCTTTTACGTACTTACCAGTATCCCCTTCCATGCAGACGGGCAACTGCGAATGTCCACCAATGATGGCTTGAACCTGACCAGGCTTAAGGCTACGAGCCAGAGCGACGTCACCGGGCGCGTTACTGCCGTGCCGACCATTTTCATAGTGGCCCATATGAGTAAGACCAAAAACAAGATCAGGATGATGCTTCTCTTCAAGCTCTGCCAAAACCGCTTTCGCCTCTGCTTGAGCAGGAGTAAATTTTAATGCTTCAACGTACTCTGGATTGCCGATCTCAGCGGTATGCTCGGTAGTCAGGCCGACAACGGCGAGCTTTAACCCCTGAACCTCGAATAGCTTATAAGGCTCGAAGTAGCGTTGCCATTCACCATCGACTTGGCGATAGATGTTGGCCGATAACCAAGGAAATTTTGACCAGCCTCTCTGCTTACCCATCACTGTCGATGGATTATCAAACTCATGGTTGCCCACGGCCATGGCGTCATAGCCAAGGTGATTCATGCCGATAAAATCTGGCTCGGCGTCTTGAAGATCAGACTCAGGAACACCAGTGTTAATATCGCCACCAGAGAGCAGTAAAGTCTCCCCACCTTGCTCGCTAACCTCTTTACGGATCTGGTCTAGTATGGTTTTTCGCGCAGCCATACCATACTCACCTCTTGAGCCTTGCCAAAAACGTCCATGATGATCATTGGTATGTAGCACGGTGAAGCGTTTACAGTCATCACCGGCGGCTTGACAGGCAATAGATGCTGTTGTCTTAGGCGCCTTTTCCACCTTTTCCTTACCACAGCCGCTCAATGCTAACGTTAGTGCGATAGCTGAGCCAGTAAGAAGTAGGCTAGAAGGACGGAGTGAAGTATTCATAATAATCCTTCAATAATATTTAGATAAGCGTTGTCACTTGCCCAAAGGGCTTAATCTCTACATTAAGAACAAAGCGCACAAGGCGAGGTGTAGACAACGTCTGTACAGTTAAAAAAAGCAGCACCCAGAGCGGATCCCGGTGCTGCTTTTTATCGGCTTAACTGATGATTAACCTTGACGGCGACGCCACCACAATAGCGGTAGCAGTAGAGTCATAAGACCGCCCAAACTACCCGCCCCATCAGGCTTAGTCCAACCAGGTTCTTCGGTGTTTGTCACCTCAAGGCTAACAGACTTAACAAAGCTGTCTTCCCCAACCGTTGCCGTGAGTTCGAACACCAATATTTGGTCAATATTGACACTAGGTGCAGTCACATCAAGTGTCAGACCTGTAGCAGTAAACATGGCCGTGGTTCCAGATACCTGTTTCCAGCTGTAGTCAGTCCCTTCTGGTGCATCGGCAACAACGGCAGTAATTGCCGTCTTTTCACCTTCAGTCACTTTGGTTGTCCCTGTAAACTCTACATTCAACGTCAAAGGTACGTTAATCACGCTCAGGCTAACCGCTTTGGTGGTTTCCAAAGTGCCGTCACTGATGGTCAAAGTGAAGTTCAACGTCTCGTCGGCTTTAACCATTGGCGCCGTCAGAGACAAGATAGCCTTATCACCAACCACTGTTTTCTCTTCACCAACAAGCTGTTCCCACTTATAAGTAAGCGCTACACCTTCGCCAGCTTTGATTGCCGAGGCATCGATTGTGTAAGCTGCACCTTCAATAACACTCTCAGGCGCAACAATCTCGCCTTCGACGTCCAAAACAGGATTTGGATCATCACCACAAACTGCACCATACACTTCTTTTACTAACTCAGGGCGGTCAATGAAAGGGTTACGGTTGCCTTGGTATTTATATACCTGGTTGTTACGGTTCTGCTCATAGGTATCAACAGCGTCTAACTGGTTCCACGCATACAGAGTACAAAGCGTACCAATAAGCGGAGCGCTATCCTCGTCAGTCGTGGTTAGACGATCGACGGCGACGAGATCTGGCATATTCGTCGTTGCGGTATCCGTACCTTGATAGCGAGTATCCATATACATGATCATACGGGCAACGTCGCCTTTCACCTCATCACGAGGCTCCCAGCAATCCGTTGTTTTGTTCAAGTAGTTACCCGTACCCACACCATTGAATAGAACCTCTTCACCAGTATCGCTACATAGACCAAAGTCATTATTGCTTCGTGCGGTGTTGATGCCTGGATCTGAAGGACGCAGGTGATGGGCATCGGTATAGCCCCACTGAGACTCACTTGGGAAGCCATGGCTCTTGGCCCAAACGTGTTCACGGTTCCACTTACCTACACCACTACCACCAGTTTGATTGTCGTACTTTGAAATAGAAGCACCGGTATAGATCTCGATAACATTTTTATCATTATCAGGATCTTGGTCTGCATAACTCAGTGCGCTCCAAACCTGCTTATAAGTCAGTTGCTTGTGATCTTTAGCAATGATAACTGACAGTGCATTTTTAAGCTCTTCAGCATTGGCAAACTCACCACTCAATACATCTGAGTAATAGATTTCAGCATTGAACGTAGCAGGATCGGCAACAGGAGTCAGCGTCTCACACCCCGTACAAGGGCCTGTTTCTGGCTCTGGTGGCTCTGGTGGCGTTACTGAACCATCGCATGCGCCTTCACCAGCACAACCTAGGCCATCAGCGGTATCGCTATCAAATACGGCCCACTGATTGTTGGCGCCGGGGAAATCGGCTTCAGCATTAGTATCACCAGCAGTCACACTGGCTTTACGACGCAGCGTCTTATTCGCGGTAGAGAAGTTGGCGTCGTTTGGATCAGTCCAAGCAGAACCTGGATCTTCACCGCGCTTACCGAAACGATCGATAACCACATCGTCTTTGGTCAATACCAGTGCGTCATCACCGTTGAAATAAGTGACCGTAGAAGGAGTGCCTACTTTAAAGGCATCAGCGGCACCTGAGTTATGGAAAACAATGCTCTTTCCTGGCTCCAAAGTGCCAGTCAGTGTCTCAGTATTACCTGGATCAGTTTTACCATTACCAAACAGAGTCAACTTATAAACATTGGCATCCAGATCGATGGCTGTGCCACCAACGTTGGAGATCTCAATTGCTTTGTTATTGCTGCTGCCTTCAATATATTCGGTAAGCAAGAGTACGCCAGGAGTGGCTTCTGAATTACAAGCGCTTTCACCAGGACAACCAAGGCCATCAGATGTGTCTTGGTCGAAGACCACCCATTGATTGTCAGTACCAGGGAAATCAGCCTCAGCTGCAGTGTCACCAGTAGTGACACTGGCTTTGCGGCGTAGTGTCTTGTTGGCCGTGGAGAAGTTAGCGTCGTTTGGATCTGTCCAAGCCGAGCCTGGATCTTCACCACGCTTACCGAAGCGATCGATAACCGCATCGTCTTTGGTTAATACCAGCGCATCATCACCGTTGAAGTAAGTAACGGTAGAAGCACTACCAACTTTGAACGCATCAACCGCACCAGAGTTATGGAAAACAAGGCTCTCTCCTGCAGCTAGAGTGCCTGTCAGCGTCTCGGTATTACCCGGATCGGTTTTACCATTGCCAAACAAAGTCAGCTTATAGACGTTGGCATCCAGATCGATGGCGCTGCCACCTAGGTTGGAGATCTCAACCGCTTTATTGTTGCTGCTGCCTTCGATGTATTCGGTGATAACTAAATTAGCACTGGCACCTGTAGATAGGGTACCCAAAACCATAGCAGTAGCTACAGCAACTGCATTCTTTTTAATTCTCATAATCGTATCTCTATTTGAATCCATGGTGGGAAGCGCACAGCCCAGAGGCTGTGCGCTTCATTATCGAGATCAACCCTTATTTGCGAAGACGACGACGAATCGCTGCCAATCCGAATAGGGATAGCAGGCTGATAAAGCCAGCACTACCAGCCTTACCGTTACCACCAGTGTTGTCGGTTTCTTCTTCTACAATGTCTGCAATCAAGGCGTCGCGGTTTGATACCTTGGCTCGGAAAGTCTTTTTAGATCCTTCTACAAGTTCACCATCACGCTGTAGGCTTACGGTGACCTTGTAGATAGCTGACGGCGCGCCAAAGACCTCGAAATTCACCAAAGCGGTCTCATCATTCGAAATGACAACATTAGGCTGTACCATTTGGGTCAAATCTAGACGTTGTTCATCATCAACAGGCGTCATACTGATTGTCGCAACATCGCCAACTTGAGCAGAGATATCAGTTGGGATCTGGTAAGGAACCTTGATCAATTTTCTGAGTTTTGGCAGGTTCAGAGGCACGTTAGCATCCGCATCACCAGGCTTATAGCTAAGGCTAATAAGTGCTGGGTCATGATCCGACGCGCGATAAAAGTCCCCTTTGTAGAACTTATGCGCGCCAGTACCGTCGATACTACCCTTAAAGCTGTTTTGGTAGTCATACAGGCCGGTCTCTGCAGCATTAACATGCCAATCTGTAGCGTCGATAACACGATCTTTCAAAGACGGCGAGATCAAGATGTGATCAAGTGAGCCAATTTCGTCATTGTAAGAGTAACTCCAAGGCGTCTTGCCTTTCTCCTTAAACTTTTCACCGACGATATCGATGTAGCCGTACGTCTTAGTGATAACAACTGGAGAGCCATCTTCGTTAAACTGAGGCTTAGGACCAAGGAAGGTGTGGCTAGCGGTAACGATAGTTTTGTTACGTGGGTTCTCAGTCAGAACCAGTACAGCATCTTCTTTACCGTAAGAGTTTAAGTCACCTAGAATGATCTTATCCCCTGGGATATCTTTCATCTCTTCGGCTAAGTGCACGGCACCCGCTACGCGGAACTCGGCGCAAGATCCTTGGAAATCGGCATCTGGGGCACTACGGTTATCCCAAGTCTTGGCATTGCCAAACTCAACACCTTGCCACTCTTCCCAACAAGTAGAGCCTTTTGACTTAAAGTGATTCACAGATAGCGTCAAGCGCTTGCCTGTTTGGTTAACGATAAAGGTTACAACCAAGGCATCGCGGTGGTAATTTTGACCGTTCTCTAGAATTTCCTCGTTCTGATCTTTGATCACCTCACCCAAGTCGTTAACTATGGTAGGTGCTTTCTGCTGAGGCATTGGGATAACGCGAGTGCGCTCAATACTCATCTTACTAGGGCGATAGATGATACCGGTAGCAATGGCGTCAGAACCAATGGCGTCTAGGTTATCCAACATTTGATTGCCGTTGTTGTCAAAACCAACAAACACATAACGGTTCTCAGTGGAGTTAGGGCCGTTGTAATCCTGGGCTCGCTCATCCACATACTGGATATTGACCTGATTTACAATCTCAGCAATGGCACTTGCATCACCAAAACCGTTGTTTTCAATCTCCATCAGGGCCATGACATCGGCATCCTGCGCACGAATAATTTCTACCAGCTTGGTTCTCTGGTGAATGTATTCATCATAGGTCTCTGCGCCTCGGCTCTGACCATAGTTGTTATTGTCGCCACCAAAAGGAGAGTTAAAGAAGTTAAACAGGTTTTGGCTAGCAACGCGGATAGCAAAATCATCTTTTGCTACATTGTCTTTCAAATCCGGCTTAGTGGTACGCGGTAGGTTGTGAATAAAGTTATCACTGGTCAACTGGTTGGTTACAGTCAGGCTGTAGTCCTGCTCAAACTTGTCAGTGCCTGGAATCGCCTCAGTTTCATACTGACTGATCACACCTTGCGCATCCACGATACTATCGTCGATACGAATATAGTTAGTGTGTGGGTCACTGTTGAAACCAGCGTAGTAAGGTATATCGGTACCGTTTGATTTAGTCGCACTTTCAATCACTAAACGATAGTCATTATTTTGCTCGTAAGCCGCTTTAGACTCAGGGCTACCTGCAACGTGCAAATGGTTGGGCTGCAAATTAGGACGCTTATAAGCCGCGACCATATTGTTACGACCGTTAGGAGACGACAAGTAGTTGTAGCTAAAGCTGCGAGCAATACGCATATCTTGGTCGCCATCAGTCTGAGGGTCCAGATCTCTCGGCAGATTAACCAACATACCTTCGTAACGCTCTAATGTCTTATCGAAAGAGCCGTTATCTGAGCTTAGAACCTCAATATCTGTAGGTTGCGTTAGGATGTCAGTATCAGTCACGTTCCAGCTAAATGCAGTATCAGCTGACAGTTGAGTCTGACCTTGGTATTCGACAACTTTACTACCGATACAAACAGTTTGACCAACCTTCAGATCACCAGCAGCACTGCTACGAACGAAAATACCATCGGAGGTCTCAGGATCGTTGTCAGAAATAATATTGCGAAGATAGAAGCCCTCATGAGGAAGAGACACCTTGGCTGTGATAATCCCCTCTACGGCAACTTTTTCAGCTGATTCGGTTTCCCCTTCGGCAATAAGAGGTGAGGTAAAGCCCGTACCCTGGACTTCGCTAGGAGACTTGATTTCATTCTGATCGGTTGGACAAGTGAAGATGTCCATGATGTCTTCAGCATCGGCAGCCGGCAACTCAGATTTACCTAAATCATCAAACCTCATTGGTAAGATATTTTGCCACTTAGCCGCATCGAAAGTACCTGATTGAACGGGATTGGTACCGTCAGCGGCTTTCTTACGACGCAACGTCGTGTTCGTAGCCCACTTGCTCGTCTCATTCACAGCACCAACACGATCGATAACGGTATCACCATTTTTCAGGAAGAAGCCGTCATCACTTGTCATATACAGGTTGTTGTACTTATTACTTGGATCATAAGTAGAAACAACAACCATGCCGCCTTGAGTCGCAATGGCATTACGAAACTCTTCGCTCGATCTGCTATTGACTACCACCATAGAAGCACCAGGAGCCAGCGTATAACCACTCAACAACGGCTTAGCATCAGCGTTAAGCAACTCGTTATCGTACTTACCACTTGAGCGCTGGTAGGCAGTCACATCATCGGTAAAGGTGAAGGCATCTGAGCCTGTATTAGTGATTTCAACCGCGCCAACAATGGCATCAGTGCTTTGCGTCATTTCGGTGATCAGCAAGTCTTCGACACCCGCGAAGGCACCCATGCTGATGGTGCTGGCAATGGCCAGCGAGAGGAAACTTTTCTTCATAAGTAAGCTCTATAAAAGTTGGATTCAATTCGGACTAAAAGTACATACGCGCGTATGCGTAGGCAGCTTCAGGGGCTTCACCGACTCTGCCTTCTACAGACAGCACGATGTCACGAGCGGGACGATAATTGAAACCTAAGCTGGCCCAACGACGCTCTTTCCCATACTCAGGTGGCAGCTCAGAATAGTCGTAGTTCGGACCGATCAGATCCCAACCTTCGTATTCTTCGTGATTTAAGGAGCCAATGATTTCCCAGTGCTCATTCAGATCGTACTTGCCGCTTACCGTTGCCCCCTTATTGCGGAAGGTCTGATAATCGAGGTATACATCACCGCCCTTACGTGTAGCTAAATCTTCATCTTCTATAAAGCCGTTAAAACCAATAGATAAGTCTGACATCAGTTTCAGACGTAGGCCTAAACCTATCTGTTCCTGCTCACCATATTTACTGATGCCGTTTGAACCGCCACGCGTTTCTAAACCAACGACAACAGATACTCGATCAGACATCCAACCGACATATCCATTAACTATGTCACCTTGTAGTGCGCCGCTCTTATGCTCGCCATCATATGAATAGGAAACACCAACGATAAAATTTTCAAAATCTGCTTGGTACTTAACAGTGTTTTCTTGGTCACCCGCCTCACCCGTTTCAACAGACTTGTTGAAAGTAAAGTCACCAAAGTGGTCATAATCGTCGAATGCAGTATCGGTCAAACCGAGCTCAATCCACTGATGATCGGTTAAGAGATAACCTACGTACAATTTGTCGATGGCCAACTCAAACTCACCGTCTCCACCAAGCCAGTTTCGACGTTGATAGTCTAGCTCTAGACGATAAGTAAACCGCTGACGCTGCCCCTCAACCCCCATAGTCGCAAAACTATCATCGACATAACCCTTGGTATCGTAGAACTCATCGTGATTGTAAGCGGCATGAGTATCAAAATGCCCACCTACCCCTACTTCGCCATATAAGCGAACGTGGTCACCTTGACTGTCACCATCTAGCATTACAGCACTCGCTGAACCAGCACTAAGCATAGTGACGATAGCGATTGCAATTGTTGATTTATTTAACATTGATGTTACTTCCGACTAGTAATTTATCAGCCTATATTTAAAGGCCAAATTCAAAATTAAAAATGTTTATTAGTAGTATCTAAAACTGCAAGCTGGTCAGACACGTGGTAAGTTCGACGGCGAAATCGCCAACAACTTTGTTACCCCTTCCATAAGCCAACTCCATTTTGACAATAACTCTGACAACACCCATTAACGCCAGCCGCGATTGTTGCAGAATTTGATAACAAAAAAAAGGATATCCAGTCACATTTGTAACGCGCAAGCATTTGTTATGTAAAGAAAAATAGAGCCCCATTAACCACGAGAGCAGAACAAGGCAATAGTAACTGGGTTTTATGCAGCCGAAAATCAGGAACTTAAGTGAGAACAGGGGCGGTGTATTTTTGTATAAAATGATGGGAGAATTAAGGGGGGACTTTTTAGCAAAAAACTAAATAATCAATTAATTTGTTGCTAAAATTGTTGCTAAAACTAAAAATATTCAGCAAAAGCGATTGATACCAATCAGTATAAAAATGTGATCTACTCAGCATGTTTTTTGGCAACTCATTCAAGGCGAATGGATGATGGAATGGTCGTTCCCTTATGAGGCCATTCAACGCAGAAGTAGGAAGGTAAAAAACACGCCTAACTGGCAAGTGTTAGCGCTTTCGATGCTGTGTTAACGAGTTTGAGCCTAGTTCAACTATGCTCTTCACTCGTTGTAAACAACAAGGACGTTGTGAATGTCATTAATGCACGACGCTATGGATATAGGAGGTCGGGCAACGCATGGAGTAGGTAGGTTTGTGCCCAGCGCTGTTTTTCAATCCAGTCGACCCAAATATTGATGACAAAGTCTTTCAAACGGAGGATATTATCGGCACTTTACCAAAATTTTCCTTCCTAAGAACAAAACTCAAAATGGCAAGCATTGTCTTGAAACCAACGGAGTAATTCGACTCGGTTACGTGACTGGGTTTTTCTAAAAATAGAGGAGATATGCGCCTTTACCGTATGTTCACTTATACATAAACGCTCGGCAATTTCTTTGTTTCTTGCACCAGTAGAGACAAACTGTATGATAGTTCGCTCTCTTCCCGTTAGCTTTTGCAGCATAGCGACGGTATTTTGAGTCAAGTCTATGCCACTATCTTGTCGACTAACTAAGCGTCTAAACACCTTCGAGATCAATGGCCGATCGTACCATAACTCGTCACCAACCATTTTACGTAAACCCGTCAGTAACAGATCCATGCGCTGATCAGAAAACAGCAATCCTCTCACACCAAGTAGTAATGCAAATTCAGGATCCAAAGTCCCCCTTTCAACTTGATAAAGGGCGATCGGCACATGAGGCAGCAATCGAGATACAATTAAAGGCACGCCGTTACTGTCTATGGCGGCGCCTTTTTGAGCAATAAGATAAAAACTATTATGATCACGATCGGGATCGAGATCGCTCACCTGCTTAGCTATACGAGTTTTAAAGCCTATTAATTCAGCCAAAGCCGCTAAGTGACAAGGCGTAGAAAGCTGGTGTAAGAACACCAATTCATCGATTCTACCCACTAACTTCTCTCCCTGAAAAGTGTTGAATCACATAAATATACATATTTAAGAATGCTATCCCTATCAATCCTATTGTTGGCTGATTAAACAATTCAATCCGCCAAATAAATACATTAACCTGACTTTTATCTGCTAAAGGCTAGTAGAAAAGTGTCGCGACCATACTAACTAACATTGATAACAACAGCTATCACCAATTGTTATAATAAACAACGATCTTAAAACTATCATCAACTAGATGAACATTAACCGCGGCTGCCTTCCACTTTTTTGAGAGAGGCGAGCAATCTATCGTGCCAACGAGGCAATAATATTAAACTCACCACAGCTCCCAGCAATGCCATCGCCATATCAGATTGGGTATCCCACACATAACCTTGAGTCCCTAAGAAGGATTCGGCATCCTCACCAGAAAATAGCGCCACCCACCACTCAATGAGCTCATAAAAAGCTGAAAAACCTAAAGCGAAACAGCATATTAAAAAATTACACCAAGCTCCGGGCTTAACCACTTCCAGCCTTAGAAACACTTCGCGAGCAAGCAGTGCAGGAATAAATCCTTGAGCAAAATGTCCCAACTTATCGTAGTTATTACGGTCACTGCCCATGAGATCTGCAATCCAATCAAATAACGGCACCTCTGCATAGGTATAGTGGCCACCTACCATTAAAATTACCGCGTGGATCAAAATAAGCCCGTAGGCTAAAGCAGTTAAAGGGAAGCGTTTACGGGTAAAAAATAAAATAGGTAAAGCAATCAAGGCGGGCGCAACTTCTAAAAACCAAGTGAAGTTATCCTTAGGTTCGATACCTGACCAGATAAGTACGCAGAAGAAAATTGTGAGCCAAATAATGCTTTTATTCAAAATTGAAACTCCTTAGATGATATTGTTTTAATATCAGAATAATAACTTTAGCCATCTAGCCCTCCACACTGACTAAAAAAGGTGCTATTTTGTGGGGGCTTTGCAATCAACATACAAAACAATTACCACATAATAGCAACAACCGACAAAGAGGGTACCTAAATCATGGCGAAACACTCGCTAGACAAGGATAAGATCAAGATCCTGCTGTTGGAAGGCGTCCACCAATCTGCGGTAGATGTATTCAAACGAGCAGGTTACAGCAACATTGAATATCACAAAGCATCACTCGGGGAGGAGGAGTTACTCGCCTCGATTAAAGATGCTCATTTTGTCGGTATTCGCTCTCGTACCCAACTGACCCAATCCGTACTTAACCACGCTGAAAAACTGGTCAGTATCGGTTGCTTCTGTATCGGCACCAATCAGGTCGACCTTACGGCGGCAGAAAAACTGGGGATCCCCGTGTTCAATGCACCGTTCTCAAACACTCGAAGTGTTGCAGAACTGGTATTGGGTGAGATCATTATGTTGTTTCGTGGCATTCCACAGCGTAATGCGTTAGCTCACCGTGGCGGCTGGTTAAAAAGTGCATCGGGTAGCTTCGAGGCCCGTGGTAAAACTTTAGGTGTGATTGGTTATGGCCATATTGGAACTCAGCTTGGCATTTTAGCTGAAACCTTAGGTATGCGAGTTATCTTCTTCGATATTGAAGACAAACTACCATTAGGTAATGCGCAGCAAGTGCATTCTCTGGAGCAGCTACTATCACTATCTGATGTCGTCAGCCTACATGTGCCAGAAACGCCACAAACCAAGAACATGATTGGCGAGGCTGAATTAGCTTGCATGCGTGCAGGCAGCATTTTAATCAATGCCTCTCGTGGCACTGTAGTCGATATCGAAGCGCTAGCAAAATCGATTCGCAATGACCATATCGCCGGCGCCGCCATCGACGTGTTTCCTATCGAGCCAAAATCAAATGATGATGAGTTCGTCAGCCCACTTCGCGGGCTAGATAATGTGCTTTTAACGCCTCATGTTGGCGGTAGTACCCAAGAAGCACAAGAAAACATCGGTATTGAAGTGGCTGGTAAGCTCGCGAAATACTCTGACAATGGTTCAACGATGACCGCAGTGAACTTCCCAGAAGTTTCGTTAGCGCAGCATAAAGATGCTTCACGCTTACTGCATATTCACCATAACCGCCCAGGTATCTTGATTAAGATTAACCAAGCCTTTGCAGAGAAGGGCATCAACATCGCTGCTCAGTACCTACAAACCACAGCAGAAATTGGTTATGTCGTCATGGAAGTCAACTCAGACCAAGCAGCTGAAGCATTGGAAGAGATGAAAGCCATCGAAGGCACGATTAGAGCACGCCTGCTGCACTAATCCTTACATCGATATCCAATAACATGAAGGCGCATCCTAAACGGTGCGTCTTTTTTTATCTCAACTCACGGAACCATGACTGACTTGCTCACATTCATCGCTTTAGCGATAGCACTGGCCAATGCCCCATTAAACAGCGTCAAGTCGCAACTCTGAGCTATATGTCGGTATAACGCTCTTTGTCATAATGTCACTGGTTACAAAAGTGATGATATCACCTCAAATCAGCAGACCAAATTCACCAAACGACTACACCTGCCCCTTTAAATTGTTCCAAACGCCCATATATTTATGAGTAATAAACCATTAAGGTTACAATCGAATACTATCTCCATGCCAATGCCTAGGAACATGATATGACACTTACCGTTTCTCAACCTCAGTGGAGTGTAACTGAGGAGATCCCCACGCTCGTTTTTTGTAATCTTTCCCACTTAGGCCTGCTTAGTGTCACTGGCGAACAGGGCCGTAGCTTTATCCATGGCCAAGTGACTACAGATATCAGCTCACTTAATGCCGACCAATGGATGTGGGGCGCGCACTGCGATCCTAAAGGTAAAATGCTTGCAAGCTTTAGAGCCTTTAGTATCGATGATGCATTAATGCTGATGATGCCTAAAGACACCTTAGCCGCAGATTTGCCACAACTGGCTAAATATGCGGTATTTAGCAAAGCAGACCTTGCAGATGCAAGCGATAGCTGGGCCATATTAGGCGTTGCTGGACAAGAGGCGAACTCTTGGGTTCAAAGCCAGTTTGGTGCAATCTCAGCGCCCGTCACAGCAATCCCTGATGGCGTGATCCTTAAAGATGGCGAACGCTACATTATCGTCGTTGCGGCCAAGAACAGTGACGCACTGATAGACACAATAGAGCAACCGATTTACACAAGCAGCGTTTGGCAAAGCATAGAGATTCAAGCGGGATATCCCAATATCGCTGCGGCCCATCAAGGACAATTTGTGCCTCAGATGTGTAACTTACAAGCGGTTAATGGCATTAGCTTTAACAAAGGCTGTTACATGGGGCAAGAAACCGTTGCTAGGATGAAATATCGTGGTGGCAACAAGCGGGCGCTTTATATTTTGGCGGGCACAACCCAGAATACGATAACCCTTGAGAGCCAGCTCGAGTTAGCCTTGGAGAGTGGTTTCAAAAAAACGGGATCGATTATCGAGTACGCTCAATCGGGAGAGCACGTCATATTAACGGCTGTCCTCCCCAATGACACCACTGATGCTGCGATACTACGTTTCGCTGATGATGAAACATCAAACCTGTCGATTCAGCCTCTTCCTTACTCTCTAGACGACGAATAGTATTCAGCATTGATCTAATACAGACCAAAATAAAAGGCGCATTAAGCGCCTTTTTACTATTCCCATAACATCCAATAAGCGCTATTCGGTTTCATTGTGGGCATCACGGACTTTTACCGCCTCATCTAAAATGGCGCAAAAATGGACCACCAGCTCTGGATCAAAATGCTTGCCCGACTCACTCTCGATTAAATTCATTGTATCTTCAATTGTCCATGCTTTTTTGTAGGGGCGAATGGAGGTGAGCGCATCAAATACATCGGCAATCGCAACTATACGTCCCTCTATCGGGATCTCGGTTCCCGACAGTCCATTAGGATAACCAGAGCCATCCCATTTTTCATGATGGGTAAGCGCAATCCTTTTCGCCATTTCAAGTAAAGGATCGTTATGCTCGCCAATGATCTGGGCACCAATTTCGGCGTGGCGCTGCATCTCTTTCCATTCATCTGCATCTAACTTAGCTGGCTTTTTCAAAATTGAATCTGGGGTGCCAATTTTACCTATGTCATGCATGGGCGCTGCGTTATAAATAAGTTCGCAATACTTATCAGGCAACCCCGCTTGCTGCGCTAACAACTTGGCATAATGACTCATACGAATGACATGTAGCCCCGTTTCATTATCCTTATATTCAGCTGCACGCCCAAGTCGACGGATGATCTCAAAACGAGTCTCTTCCAGCTCCTTGGTTCGAGATTTAACCTCTTCTTCTAACAAGCGTTTTTGATCATATAACGCTAAATGGGTTTTTACTCGCGCTTTTACGACCGGCGCACTTACAGGCTTAGTGATGTAATCTACCGCGCCAAGTTCAAACCCTTGAGTCTCATCGGCAACATCGGCTAATGCGGTAACAAAAATAACGGGGATATGGCTGGTTAAGGGATCTTGCTTGAGGCGCTTACACACTTCGTAGCCATTCATGCCAGGCATCATCACATCAAGCAAGATGAGATCAGGTGCGCTCTTCCTTGCCAGCGCTAACGCTTTCGGGCCATCAATTGCCACTTTGACTTTGTAATCTCCCCCTAAGATACCAACCAAAATGTCGATATTCTCAGGGGTATCATCTACAACCAGAACCGTCGCATTATCCATGAAACTCATTCTCCTTTGAGTATAATATCATCAGCATAGTCACCAATATTCATCCACTTTGATCTATTGCGTCAAATTCGCAGTTACAGCGATAAACTCTGCGCTACTGCTGGTGCTTATTGATGGTGGAGTCGCTTGTGTTATTCGAGCCGAAATACTCTTCAATTAATTCCGCGGCCTCATCAAATTGATAGCTATTGACCATAGCGACTGCGGGACTGATCTTCTGCCACCTTTCTGTGGGTAGTCCCTCTTTTATCTGATTCATTTTATCCACCGCACTCGAATCAGCATCTTCTAGCATATCGAGCAGTTCGCTAATCGCTTGCTGTAACTCACTATCCGACATTAACGGTTTCTCAGGGACATCTGCATCATTAGTGTCATCAGCGGTTTCTTGTTGTTGATGAGATATCCACAGAGAGATTGCTTCGCATATCGATGCAACAAGTTCCGATAACTGCGCTAACTCTGCTGAAACATCCGGTTTCTCTGAGGCCATTAACTTGGTTTCAATCGCTTTAGCCAATTCAACCAGCTTAGGGCTACAAAGATTGCCTGACACTCCTTTTAGCGTATGGGCGTAACGAATTGCATCCTCAATGCGGCCCTGAGTTAGCGCCAAGTCGATCTCTTCGGCAACCTGCATCTGACCGGCATAAAAACGCTCAAATATTCTGCGGTACAGTCTTACCGAACTTTGGACTAGTTGTAATCCCTTATCGACATCAATAGCTTCGTGTTGTGGCCAAAATCGCGTCGACTCGTCGTTAGCACTGCAGACAATATCGTCGGCTGCAGTGACCGTTGAACCATCGCCTAAATATTCAATTAAGGTCTTATAGAGCAGAGACACTTCGATTGGCTTAGCAATATGATCGTTCATCCCCGCCCGCAAACACATCTCCTTGTCACCCGCCATGGCATTTGCTGTCATAGCGATCACCGGTAGTGATTCAAACTGTGGATTTTTACGCAATGCTTCTGTGGCTTGATAACCATCCATCACTGGCATCTGGCAATCCATTAACACGAGGTCAAAGCTCTGCATCGCCAGTTTTTCTAGTGCGATTTGCCCATTTTCAGCAATCGATAAGATCACGCCTACCTGCTCTAAAAACTCGGTCGCCACTTCCTGATTCATCTCATTATCTTCGACTAACAAGATGCGCTTACCCTTGAGTTGTGATAGCACCTCTTTGCTGATATCAACAGCTTTGCGCCGCACAGGCATGGCACCATGCTTGCCCAAAGACGACATAATGCCATCGAGTAGACGTGAAGCACTGATAGGTTTAGTGATATATCCAGAGATACCACTACTCTCTATCTTATCGATAAACTCGGCATTGGCATGAGCCGAGACGATCAATAATTTAGGTGGATTCTCGATCTGATTTAAGATCTTATTCGATGTCTCTAAACCGTCCATTTCTGGCATACGCCAGTCAATAAGAGCCATGGGGTAATGCATCTGTTCACAGCGAGAGATGGCTTCTGCGCCACTTCGTACGGTATCCACCTCAAAGCCCATGCTTTCTAAAGTAGTACGTAAAATATCACGCGCTGTTGCATTATCGTCGGCCACCAAGATCCTCATTCCTTCGAGTTCCTCCTCAACCTTTAACAGTTGACTGTCGGCGACTTTAAAGCGCACAGAAAAGAAGAAGGTGCTACCGTTACCAAATTGACTTTCAACGCCAATTTCACCACCCATTAACTCGACCAGTTGCTTACAAATCGCTAATCCTAACCCAGTACCACCATACTTACGTGTCGTTGAGGTATCAGCTTGACTGAACGACTTAAACAATTTTGTACGTTGCTCTTCGGTTAAACCTATCCCATTATCACGCACGCTAAATCGCAGCACGATATCGTCATCAATGCGCTCTAACTGACTAATGGACAGTAATACTTCGCCCTGATCAGTGAACTTAATCGCATTGTTCATTAGATTGATTAGCACCTGACTCAAACGCAGTGGATCGCCTTCGAGGTGCCTTGGTATATTGGGCGCAACCGCAAACAAGAGTTCCAGCTGTTTATCGGCAGCTTTGACTGAGAACATATCGCTGAGATCTTCGAGCATGGTATCGAGTTGAAACGGTATCGATTCGATATCTAACTTACCCGCCTCAATCTTGGAGAAATCCAAAATATCATTAATGATCCCCAGCAGGGATTTAGATGCACGATCGATTTTCTCGATGTAGTTTTGTTGTTTAGAATCCAACTCTGTCTGTAAACATAACTGCGACATGCCAATGATGGCGTTCATAGGGGTACGGATCTCATGGGACATATTAGCAAGAAAATCACTTTTAGCCTTGCTCGCCGCATCGGCAATATCTTTCGCCTGTCTTAATTCCTCGGATATCGCTTTCAACGAGGTGATATTCGCCATCGACAATACGGCTGAATTGATGTTGCCCTGTTTGTCTTGCAACCAAGTGACAGTGATATCCATCCACATCAATTCACCGCTGTGATTCACTAATCTTATTTCGCCAGTAATGCTATCGCTACCATTTTCGGCTCTCTCACGTAATATCGCCTTAGCATCATCACGGCCTTCGGGATGTTGGCAATCAAAAAAGGAGGTGCCTTTAAGCTCGGCGACAGATAGCTGCATATATTGGCTAAACTGCTCATTACAATCGATAATAACGCCGCGGTCGTCAATATTAACAATGCCGATCCCCGCATGGTCAAACAGAGCTCTAAAATGAGCTTCTCGGTTCGCAAGCTCCCTATCTAGCTGCTTACGCTCTGTAACATCCATAAGGTAACCATTCCAGAGCAAACTGCCGTCTTCTTGATAGCTCCCATGGGCCCCCGCTTGTAACCAGCGCAAATCTCCCATCGGATGGTTATACCTAAACTCATTTATCCATTTCAACCCTTCGCTACTTTTACCTGACAGTAATTCAACTATCTGTGGACGCTCCTTTTCCACTATACAATTAGCGACAAGATCAAAATTCTGGATCGCTTGATCGCGATGAAAACCTAACGTGCTAATACATGCACTGGATAGGAAAGTAAATTTACGTTCCTTGTTGGATATCCAGCGTAATTGATACACTGTACTGGGTATTGATTCGGTAATGGTTTCCAGTTGCCGTTGAGATTCAGCAATCTTCTGCTGGGCAATTTTACTGCTGGTGATGTCATTAATACTGCCATCAAACCATAAAGGCTGACCGGCATCATCGTAGATCGCCTTACCTTTTTCGTGCACCCAATGTTCACTACCGTCTCGGTGTTTAATACGATACTGCACCTCAAATCCGCGGTGTTCAGCGACACCACTGTTGATCGCCTCACTGACTAATTCACGATCGGCCTCAACAATCAAACTGACGAAACTACGTTTACGGTTTTCGATAAAATCAGTGGCAGGATAACCGGTAATATCACCTATGTTATCGCTGACATATTCCATCACCCAAGTATCGCCTATGCGCGTTCGATATACCGCGCCAGGAATATTGGTGACTAGGCCTCTAAAACGGCTTTCACTATCACTAATGCGTTTAGCGGTCGCCAACTCTTCTGTCATATCTCGCACAGATGCAGCAATTTGTCTTCCGCCATCAACATCTTGTGGCAATATTCCTAAACTAATTTCAACAGGAAATAAGCTACCATTAGCCTTAAGCGCCATAAGCTCGGCACCAGCACCGAGTCCCATCTTACGGTCCTGGCCTGCGACAATAAAGCCTCTACGAAACTCCGGATGCTTAGCACGCGCATATTCAGGTACCAACTGTTCGACAGACATAGATAACATCTGCTCTTCATCATAGCCAAACAAGGTTTGACAGCGCGTATTGGTGAAAACAATCTGCCCACTTTCATCAACGATCAACATCGCCTCAGGTGCTGATTCGAGCACTGCATTAGACCAGGCGGCTGCAGAAAACTGTTCGGTAATATCGTTAAATAGCATCTCAACCGACAGTAACTCTTGGCTATCGGAAACCAGTGGTTGCATAAACAGATCGAGCTGACGCAGCTTACCACTGGCATCAAGCATCTCGACTTGATGGGGCGGCACACTTTCCCCTTGTAACGCCCTATCCATATACTCCCAATTTTGCTCATTTAAAGGATTGTCGGAGAACATACGTTGATATTTTCGTTTCAACAAATCGGGAGTAACCCCCAACACCTTTTCAACCCCGGCACTCACCTGAGCAATTTGGCCATCGGGTTCTAATGAGCAATAAAAAGATTTATCGCTCATACCGTCAATCAACTTGGCAAAACGATTGCCGCGAGAATCCAAAAGTGCTTGTTCACGCTCCTCTAACACACCTGCCATATCATTAAACTTATTGGTCAGGGTCACAATTTCACTTACGGCGCCACTGGGTTTTTCGATACGTTTGGCTCTCCCAGCGGCAAATTCGACAATCCCCTCTTCTAACTCTTCAATCGGCCGAGTTAGACGACGGGCAGTAAGATAGCTTGTCAGTAAAAGTACGATGACGATCAGCAGCAGGTTAAGCGTTAATGAAGAGGAATCACTAAAAAACTGGTTATAGAGCTGCTCTTCTGGGGTCATGATAATCACTCGCCAACCCAGTGCAGGCACTACACCAACACTGGCAAGAAACGTATTACCATCACTATCAACAATAAGGCTACTGCCCTCTTTTCCCGTATTAAATAGGTCGACAAACAGTTGGTTATCTTTAGACTTGGCCAACCAAGTCTCGGTCCCTTTTGCTAGCAGAAGGCTATGATCTTCATGAAAAATCAATCGCCCACTATCATCGATAATCACAATTCGCTCAGGAGGTATCCCCGTCATTTGTGGAATAACATCTAAGGCCAAGTCAACCGTCAGCACGCCGTCATAGGGCTGCGCTGAACCAAAAGGGTGAGAATAAGTGAGCATCAAGATATTACCCGCCCCCTCATCAAAGTAGGGAGTAGACCAATAACCATTAATGTTATCTATCGCCTTACTCCACCAATCCCATTTGCCATCGGTGTAGTCATAGCCATCGACACCAATATCTAGGGTATTGAAGTCTCCTTTGTCACGATAAACGTAGGGGGCATAGAGATTTCGACCTTCAACTTTATTTTTTTGAAAGGCAATGGCACTGCCGTAGAAATCAGGATGAAGCTCTAAACGATGGGTAAGTAATTGGCGCAGTTTTTGAGCATCGCTGAACAGCTGCTTATTGTCGATTTCACTCAGCAGATCGGTGATGGCTTTCGTATCTTTTTCGGCCGTCGACAAAAAGAACTGCATTCTACGTGCCGCATTATCGGCTTGTTTCGCTAAATCATCATAAATATATTTTTCTTCAGCCTGATAATTGAACCAAGCATTGATACTGAAAACGGTAGTCATGATCGCAATTAACGGCAGAGCGATGTGCGATAAAATCCTGCTACGAAAAGTACGAAGTCTGCTCATATCCATATTCCACAGTGCTTAAAAATCAGGAAGATTTACTTATAACCATAAAGCAATACGCTAAGTCAATTAAAGGCTTGCTAGTATCACCCAAAAAATATTGCTAACTACATGAAGATTCTGAAATTAGTAAATTCATTAAAGCACCATGACCAAATGTATTCAACAACAAACTGATTATTTATCCTACAAATACAGACCAATGCTAAGCTAAATAACCTTCTACTCAATTTGAGTGACAAGGCAAACCAATCAAGTCCACTTTTATTGCGAATAAAAACGCCGACAAAATAAGCGACAACGATCTTTATCTGCATTTCGTGCGTACAAAGTAGTATTAAGCAGACCTCAGGGTAATTTACTATATGATAACAATATGGTTTACGGCATCATGTTACTTGGGCAGTAGGAGCGATGATGGATACAAGCGTAGTTAGCTTAGACAATATCTCCAAAGGATTTACCGATGGCGATAAATTTCATCGCGTTCTTGATGATATCGAACTCAAACTCAATCATGCCGACACCATAGCTCTGACAGGGCCTAGTGGCAGCGGCAAAAGTACCCTACTGAACATCATCGCCGGATTTGAGCCGCCCACATCAGGCAGCCTGTCAATACTAGGACAGGTCACTAAAAGTTGGAAAGATACCGATTGGAGTCAATTTCGTCATCAACAACTTGGGGTGGTATTCCAACAATTTAATCTACTAACACCGCTCAATGTAGAAGACAATATCGCCTTCCCTCTTCATCTTAATGGCGATAGCTGGAACAGCTGGTGCGATCATCTGGTCGATACCTTAGGCTTACGAGCACTACTAAAACGACACGTCGAAACCCTTTCAGGTGGTCAACAGCAACGAGTGGCGATAGCTAGAGCCCTCGCTCATAAACCCGCACTGCTTCTGGCAGATGAGCCGACAGGTAACTTAGATCAGACCACCAGCTTGGAAGTGATGGGACTAATCTGTGCCCTCGCCGCAGAACATGACACCAGCATTCTGATGGTAACCCATAGCCAAGAATGCGCCGACTTTATGCACCGACGTTGGCATTTAGATCTTGGCAAAATACATGAATAGTCCAAGTATCAAAGGCAGCCTATTAACCCTTAAGGTGTTCTTAGCTCACTATCACCAATCACCGCTACAAGCTGGGGCGATCATTATTGGGATCATTTTGGCCGTTACCCTGTTAACAGGAGTTCGAGCCACTAATGAGAACGCAATTAACAGTTATAGCAGCGCCACCGAACTCCTCAGTCAACAAGCCAAATGGCTCATTACCCCCGCAGCGCAGCAAGAAAATTTAGCAGAGCAGCGCTATATTGAACTGCGACAGATGGGGATCTACCAGAGCCTCGCCGTGCTCCAAGGCTGGATAACCGACAGTCGTCAGCAACGTTGGCAGCTGCAAGGTAGCGATATCATTGCCGCTATTAGCGCATTAAACAGTAAAGACGACACCTCCTCACACGCTAGCCCCTTTGGCAAACTTGACTTACCACTGGCGCGCATTATCGCTGGTGAACCTATTGTACTCATGAGCCGCTCTGCCGCTAACACCCTCGATAGCCACCGCCTCACCCTTGATGATGTATCCCTAGAAGTGGTGACAGTGGATGACAGGTTTAATCTTGGTAATCGCCTGCTAGTGGATATATCACTGGCGCAACAACTATTAGATAAACCCGGTCAGTTAAGTTATATCGCTATCTTCAGCGATGTTAGCGACAAACAGTTAGCCCTAGAAAGTTGGTTAGCAGCAAACGGAAATCTCAGCGAAAGCGATAATGGCGATAGCATGAAAGCACTCACAAACAGCTTTCATCTCAACCTCACCGCCATGAGCTTGCTGGCGTTTATTGTCGGTCTATTTATTGCCTACAACGGCGTGCGTTACAGCCTACTCAAACGTAAACGCTTAATCATTCAACTACAGCAACAGGGCGTTATGAAGCTGTCTATCATGGCAGCCCTGAGTGGCGAATTGTTGCTGCTGGTACTCGTGGGATCCGTCGTAGGCTTTATTTTAGGCTTACAACTTAGCTATTGGCTACAGCCTATGGTCTCTGTGACCTTAGAGCAGTTATATGGAGCCAATATTTTACCGGGGATCTGGCGTTGGCAATGGTTAGTGCAAGCGACGCTATTGACCTTGGGGGCCGCGCTATTAGCTTGTAGCTCACTGTTTATCGAGCTACTGCGTCAGCCCTTGGCCCAAAGTTCTGGCCAGTTTAGCCAGCAAAAAAATGCCCATCGGGCGCAGAAGTGGCAAATGTTGTCGGCGATGATCTTAGCCCTTATCGCACTAATTTTTATGCCCATCAGCCAAGACTACCGCATCACCATGGGGCTACTTGGCTTAGTGGTGTTAGCCATTCCACTGTCACTGCCTTGGCTACTGGTACGACTGATCAATGCCATAGCAGCAATGAGTCCCAAAGGGCTTATTGGTTATCAAATAGCCGAAACCAAAGAGCTTATTCCACCGCTCTCACTGGCCATGATGGCGATGCTACTGGCATTGACGGCAAATATCTCCATGAATAGCCTAGTAGGCAGTTTTGAGATCACCCTAAAACAGTGGCTTAACGCCCGATTGCATGCTGACCTTTACTTGCGACCGCCCAAGAATCAAATGGTAGAGCTTGAAACCCTATTAAGCCAAAATAAACAGGTAACGGGGATCTATAAGCAGTGGTTAACCAAAACTAAGTATCAGCACACACCGATTTTTTTGCTGACTCGCGATCGCTACTCTATCGAAAACACCACAGTGATCAAGACGGCTAAAAGCTCATCAGAAACCGCTCTGTGGCAAGACTACTTTGACGCTGCGCTGTCCAAAGCCCCTGAGGTAATAGTAAGCGAGCCCTTTGCTATTAAACATCAACTTAACGTCGGCGATTCCATCAGCCTTGATGCATTGGGCAATACCAAGTTAACCATAGCGGCCATCTATTATGATTATGGCAACCCCTATGGTGAGGTGATCATCCCTTCCGCCTTGTGGCATCAGGCTAAACTCGACACAGAGCCCCTAAGTATCGCCATCACCTATCGAGGCGATTTTGATGCCTATGGCTTAGAATTGCAGCAACAGTTAGCCCTGCCTGAATCTCTTATCTATAGTCAGGCGCGGATTAAAGTCCAAGCAATAGAGATGTTTAAGCGTACCTTCTCCATTACCCAAGTGCTTAACACCTTAACCTTATTAGTGGCCGCTATTGGCTTATTTAGCGCTTGTTATATGTTGACCCAAGCGCGTATGGCCCCCATCGCTCGCCTATATACCTTAGGGGTTAGTCGACGCCAATTAACCACTATGGTCACAACCCAAATGCTGTTAATGGTCATATTGACCTGCATCGTAGCCCTACCAACAGGGGCAATTTTGGGCTACCTACTGATCAACAAAGTGACCTTACAAGCCTTTGGTTGGAGCATCGCCATGGTGTGGGATTGGTCAGCCTATTTCGATGTGGTGTTATTGGCATTAGTCGCCAGCACGCTCGCTGTGGCACTGCCACTCTATCGACAAACCCGCCGCCCATTAATTAGCAGCCTACAGAGCGATATCTTATGAGCAGATTAATCCACCGGTCAGTCAAACTTTGTGCTTTAGCACCCAAACTCGCGCGTGTGGTCCTCACGAGTGCGACTCTGATCGGTCTCTCATGTACCCTACTGGTTGGCTGTAGCGAGCCACAACAAGATACATCGAGCGGTATGGGCGGCTTAATGGGCGAGACCCAAATCGGTTACGCTCAGGTATTGCCTAACCGCAGTTTTAGCTTCCCCGAAGATCATTTAGCCCATGATGATTTTCGCCAAGAGTGGTGGTACTTAACCGCTAACCTCACCACTGAAACCGGAACGCCATTAGGACTTCAGTGGACTCAATTTCGTATTGCCTTATCTTCAAAGGTGCCCAAATCAAACTCAAACTGGGCGAGCAACCAGCTCTATATGGCCCACAGTGCTATAACCACGGCTAAGCACCATCACGCCGAAGAGCGCTGGTCTCGAGGTCAGCAGCAACTAGCAGGTATATCCTCGTCGCCGCTAACAATAAAGCTCGATAGTTGGCAATGGCAGAGCCAAAACGAAGAGCTGTTTCCTGCAACGCTCCATGTCACTGGCGATAATGTTAACTACTCACTTAAGTTAACCACAAGCGCGCCCTATCAGCTGCAAGGAGATGGCGGATACAGCGTAAAAAGTGCCGATGCGAGTGTCGCCTCTTATTATTACAGCCAACCCTTTATCGAGGTGACAGGTCAAGTGATGCTTGATGGCAAATTCGTCAATGTATCAGGTAAGGCATGGCTCGATCGAGAATGGAGTTCTCAATTCCTCACGAGACAGCAGCAGGGCTGGGACTGGTTTGCGCTCCGACTGAATGACGGCTCGACCTTAATGCTATTCCAACTTCGAGCTGAAAATAACCTTCAAACCACACCCAGCAAGCACTTTTACAGTGGCAGACGCATGTACGCCGATGGCAGTGGTAAAACCATTAGTGCCAATGAAATAAGCATGACGCCCACCGCTTGGCACACGATTGCTGGAAAACCGCATCCGGTGGAGTGGCAGATCCGTATCGACAACCAAGCACTTGACCTGCGTATTTCACCACTGAATCCCGATGCAAAAATGCCACTCTCTATCACTTATTGGGAGGGGCCAATTACAATTAAAGGTAGCCATACTGGCTCTGGTTATATGGAGCTAACTGGATATTACCCCCCATATTACGAATAATTATCATTTAACAACGATTCTTTTTATTCAATAGCTTAGTCAATCACTTCGTACCTTGTTGTACGCTAATTGAGCAACACATCCACCAAAACTGTTTAACAACAAATTGTGAACAGTATCACGCCAAAAAGTTTGATCTTGATCTACAAACACTGCAGTTACCCCTCAAGAGGTATACCCCTATTAACAGCAAGGTTTAGACTTAATTTTATCCTATAGCAAGTAACGCCACTAACCATCGCCATATTTTTAGCCGCTACTTTGCACTGAAAAGGTAAGCCCCAATGAGTCAGGAATATCACGTCACCAGCCTAGTCGTGCACGCGGCGCCTAATGCCGTGACACAAGTACAAACAGATATCGACGCCTTAGAGGGTGCCGATATTCATGCCGTTACCGACGAAGGTAAGTTTGTGGTCACCCTCGAGGGTGAAACTCAAGCGTCTATACTGAGTAACGTCGAAGCCATTAACGCCCTTAACGGGGTGTTATCAAGCAGTCTTGTCTATCACCAAGTTGAACCAATAGAAGAAAAGAGTGAGGAAACACCATGAGCATTAGCCGCCGCGAGTTTCTAAAAGCCAACGCCGCAGTTGCAGCTGCTACCGCTGTTGGAGTCACTCTGCCAGTGAAGATCGTTGAAGCCGCTGAGCAGAAAGACAACATCAAGTGGGATAAAGCCCCCTGCCGTTTTTGTGGCGTGGGCTGTAGCGTATTAGTGGGCACCAATAAAGGGAAAGTTGTTGCCACTAAGGGCGATCCAGAAAGTCCAGTGAACAAAGGCCTTAACTGTATTAAGGGCTACTTCCTATCAAAAATCATGTACGGAAAAGACAGGCTGACCACGCCGCTACTGCGCATGAAGAATGGCCAGTATGACAAAGAGGGTGAATTTACCCCTGTCAGCTGGGATGTCGCCTTCGATACTATGGCCGACAAATGGAAAAACACCATCAAAACCAAAGGACCTACCGCCGTAGGTATGTTTGGTTCTGGTCAATGGACCGTATGGGAAGGCTATGCGGCCTCGAAACTGCACAAAGCAGGTTTCCTCACCAATAACATCGATCCCAACGCTCGCCACTGTATGGCATCTGCGGTGGGTGGCTTTATGCGTACCTTTGGTATCGATGAGCCTATGGGCTGCTATGATGACTTAGAAGCCGCGGATCACTTTGTGCTTTGGGGTGCCAACATGGCCGAAATGCACCCGATCCTATGGGCGCGTTTATCGGACCGTCGCCTCAGCAACCCTGATAGCAGGGTGCACGTATTATCGACCTTTGAGAACCGCAGTTTCGACCTAGCAGACAACGCCATGGTGTTCCGTCCACAGTCAGACCTAGTGATCCTCAACTATATCGCTAACTACATCATTCAAAACGATGCGGTAAACAAAGACTTCGTTACCAAGCACACTAAGTTTGCCTTAGGGACAACCGATATCGGCTACGGACTGCGTCCAAACCATCCCCTAGAGCAGAAAGCGAAAAACCCTGGTAACGGTAAGTCGACGCCAATTAGCTTCGACGAGTACGCTAAGTTTGTTAGCACTTATACCTTAGAATATGCCGCACAGATGAGTGGCGTTGAGCCTGAAAAACTTGAGCTCATGGCTAAAGCTTATTCCGATCCTAAAGTGAAAATAATGAGCCTGTGGACCATGGGGATTAACCAGCACGTACGTGGTGTGTGGGCCAACAACATGCTCTACAACATCCACCTACTCACAGGTAAAATAGCCACTCCAGGTAACAGTCCGTTCTCACTAACGGGTCAACCATCAGCCTGTGGTACTGCTCGCGAAGTTGGCACCTTTGCTCACCGCCTACCTGCCGACATGGTTGTAGCCAATCCTAAGCATCGCGCCGCAACCGAAAAACTATGGCAACTGCCTGAAGGCACTATCCCGCCAAAACCGGGTTATCACGCAGTGCTTCAAAGCCGTATGCTCAAAGATGGCAAGCTCAACTGTTACTGGACTATGTGTACCAACAATATGCAGGCAGGCCCTAATATTAACGATGAAATTTATCCAGGTTTCCGTAACCCTGAAAACTTCATCGTAGTATCTGATCCCTACCCAACCGTCACGGCAATGGCAGCAGATTTGATTCTACCAACGGCAATGTGGGTAGAAAAAGAGGGAGCCTATGGTAATGCCGAGCGTCGCACTCACATGTGGCACCAACAGGTAAAAGCACCAGACGGCGCAAAGTCGGATCTCTGGCAGTTAGTCGAGTTCTCTAAGCGCTTCAAGGTCGCTGAAGTCTGGCCAGCAGAGTTGGTCGCTAAGAAGCCTGAGTACGCCGATAAGACCCTTTACGATGTGTTGTTTGCCAACGGTGTGGTGAACAAGTTCCCAACTTCAGATTGCAAGGCTGATCTTAACGATGAATCAGAGGCCTTTGGTTACTACCTACAAAAAGGCTTATTCGAAGAGTACGCCCAATTTGGTCGCGGCCATGCCCATGACTTGGCCAACTTTGACTCTTACCACGAGACCCGCGGTCTACGTTGGCCTGTGATTGACGGCAAAGAGACATTGCGCCGTTTCGTCGAAGGCAGCGATCCTTATGTTAAGGCCGGAGAAGGCTTTAACTTCTATGGCAAACCAGATGGTAAAGCGGTGATTTTCGCCCTGCCTTATGAGCCTGCCGCCGAAGAGCCTAATGCCGAATACGATCTATGGATGTCAACCGGCCGCGTACTTGAGCATTGGCATACAGGCTCGATGACAGCCCGTGTTCCTGAGCTTTATCGCGCCTATCCCGATGCACAGATATTTATGCATCCTGAAGATGCCAAAGTGCGTGGGCTACAGCGCGGTGATGAAGTAGTCGTGGCCTCACCTCGCGGTGAAGTTAAAACCCGTGTTGAAACCAAAGGCCGGAACAAACCGCCAAGAGGCGTGGTATTTATGCCATTCTTCGATGCGCGCCAACTGGTCAACAAGTTGTTACTCGATGCGACCGATCCCCTCTCTAAAGAGACGGATTTCAAGAAGTGTCCAGTCAAAGTGATGAAAGCCTAAGGCAGATCACTCAACCTAAACAACTTTAATCGCTTGAGTAAAAACAGAGAGTTAACGAGCACAATATGAACCAGGTCAATCGCAACACCAAAGCCAAAGGCGTTAATCGCCGCCAGTTCTTAGCCACATCGGCTAAGGCGGGTTGTGCGATGGGGTTATTGGGGCTAGGAGTGACGGGGGTTGCAAAACAATCGTCTCACCTTGACCCATTGGCGATTAGACCACCCGGTGCATTAACGGAAGATGACTTCTTATCTGCATGTGTTCGCTGCGGTTTGTGTGTCGAGGCTTGCCCTTATGACACCCTTAAACTAGCACGTTGGTTTGAGGGAGTTCCTACGGGTACGCCCTATTTCACGGCGCGCACTGTTCCGTGCGAAATGTGTGAGGATATCCCCTGTGTTAAAGCCTGCCCATCGGGCTCGCTGGACCACAGTTTGACTGAGATTAATGAGTCAAAAATGGGCATAGCCGTCCTTATTGATGAGAAGAACTGCCTCAACTTTAAAGGGTTACGCTGTGACGTCTGTTACCGCGTCTGCCCCTTAATTGATGAGGCCATCACCCTAGAGCGGCAACACAATCAACGCAGCGACCACCACGCCATGTTCCTCCCCACCGTCAACAGCGACAGCTGCACCGGTTGCGGGAAATGTGAACACGTCTGCGTGTTGGAAGAGTCAGCGATCCGTGTATTGCCAACCCATATTGCGCTGGGTAAAACCGCTTCACACGATACCTATATGAACACCGAAGAGACCACACTTGAGATGTTAAACAAGGGGCTCACATTATGAACAGCAAAAGCATGAGTAATACGGCTAATGCACGTTTCGCTCAAGCTGCGATCGATGAACTAGGCTGGTGGCGTGCCCACAAGTTTCTATTTCTACGTCGCGCTAGCCAACTGTGTGTGCTGCTTGCCTTTGCTATTGGCCCTTGGTTTGGCCTTTGGTTACTCAAAGGCAACCTCTCAAGTAGCGAGTTATTGGCTACCATTCCGCTGTCTGATCCACTGGCGACCTTGCAAGTGTTGATGACAGGGCATTGGCCAGAACTCAGCCTACTGCTAGGCGCCGCCATCATAGCCCTATTTTATCTAGTGACTGGTGGACGCGTATTTTGCAGCTGGGTATGCCCGGTTAATTTAGTGACAGATACCGCAAGCTGGCTGAGACGTAAACTTCACTTGCCTCGCACCAGCGAGATGCCAAGGAACTTACGCTACTACCTGCTAGCAGTGGTGCTGCTTATGCCACTATTTTCCGGCATCGCTGCCTGGGAATGGGTCAACCCCGTCCCCGTAGTCTATCGCGCACTGCTATTTGGTGCGGGAAGCAGCTTGTGGATCTTAGCGGCGATCTTCTTGCTCGACCTGTTTATCAGTGAGCGAGCCTGGTGTGGCCATCTTTGTCCTACTGGTGCGATGTTTGCGCTATTAGGCAAAGCAAGCCCGGTAAAAATATCGGCTGTGAATGCGAAAGACTGCGACAACTGTATGGATTGCTTCGAAATTTGTCCTGAAAGGCAGGTGTTAAAACCGGCCCTCAAGGGGAAAAATCCGATGATAACCGACAGTGATTGCACCCAATGTGGTCGTTGTATCGACGTCTGTGCTCAACGCGTTTTCCAGTATCAAAATCGAATTGCCCTAAAGGCGGAGAACAACCAATGAAAAAAGTACTCACTTTAGTCGCGCTTATGGCGCTAGGTGCCTGCTCTGGTCAGCAAGCCAACAACACGGCTGAGCCTGTCAATGTCAGCTCACTCGGAAAATCGGAGATCACCGAGGTGCGTGCCGCCGATGCGATGCCGACTTACCCTAAGAGGGGAGCATCAATCGAGCGAGGCTTCGTCCACCAGCCACCGCTGATCCCCCATAAAGCCGACTACAGCGTCACCATTAAGAAAAACGGCTGCATGACTTGTCATAGCCCTGCAAAGGCCAAGCGCATGAAAGCGACCGAGATCCACGCTTCGCATCTGCTTGCCGACAGTAAGCTCGATAACAAATTCTTCAACTGTACTCAGTGTCACGTTCCACAAGCTGAGAACAAGCAGAAGTTAGTCGAGAATAACTTTTCGAATCAGTAAGGTTCGAGGTTCGAGGTTCGAGGTTCGAGGTTCGAGGTTCGAGGTTCGAGGTTCGAGGTTCGAGGTTCGAGGTTCGAGGTTCGAGGTTCGAGGTTAAGCATTGAAAACTAGCCTATTCTTACATGCAAAGGCCACCTAGCAATAGGTGGTTTTTTATTACGTTTGCAATAATGGCAAAGTGTTTGAAGGTTTCAGCTTCATGGTTAGCTATCACCTACGGTGAGGGTGTATCTAGCGTTAACTATCGCTGTAACCAATAGCCTGCGGCACGCTGATGTGCAGATACTGCTTCGGGACGCTTTGCGCCATCCTTGGCCGCTTAACGAAAACATCCATGTTTTCGATACCCTCAGCTGCATCTACACTAGGTTATTTTCTCTCTTCGATTTTGCTTCATTTGGTGTGAGGGGCGAGTAAAAAGCTAACGTGCTTTTGCACCAAAGTTTGTTGGCCTTGGAATGAAGGTTTGGCATTTTTGGGATTAACTTTAGTAGCGTTTGGCTGCATCTTATTTGTTGGGTGTTTTAGAAGGTCACACCTTTGCTGTTACTTAACGCCTGTCCGGCGAGGAATGTGCAAGCACTCTTTTGGCTCGCCACGAGCACTTCCATGTGGGCTCTACGAAATCATCCATGATTTCGAAGGCCAAAACCGCGCTTACACTGGATTATTAACTCTCTTCGATTTGACGTTATTTGTGTGAATGAGAAGATAAAAGCTAACGTGCTTTTGCCCCATTCCAAGCTAGCGCACTTATCCGTCAGCCTTTAAGGATAAGTATTTGACCTACTTTTTTCTAATCAGTGTAGTGTCTAGTGTAAAGGGTGCTTACCAAGTTGGTTCACACTGCTGGGAGACCTGAATTATGAGGGGATCCCCCAGAGCCGTAATAACTGGGAAAATGAAGATCATATTGGTGTGCGTGTTGATGGTAATACCTGGTGGACACTAGACATAGCGGCACCGAAAGGTCAGCAGCTCACGACCAAAAGATATGAAAATGCAACACGCTATCCATTTCAAGCACCTTTAGCGCCAGGATTAGACTTTAATGGCGATCATCGAGGCTGTAATTCTGTCTTAGGTGAATTTGAAATTATAGAGCTTGCTTATGATGCAGATAACCAAGTTAAAAAACTCGCCGTCAACTTTCAGCAAAGTTGTGAACAAACCAGTCCAGTATTGAAAGGATTGATTCGCTATAATTCATCTGCAAAATTAAATTAGCATAATTTGAAATAGTCAGATAAACGGCAGCTAAGGTTGCCGTTTTTTTATAAAAAAATAAGCCTTAACTACTCGATAGAAA
The DNA here is from genome assembly GCF_019457595.1 of Shewanella psychrotolerans. Taxonomy (NCBI): domain Bacteria; kingdom Pseudomonadati; phylum Pseudomonadota; class Gammaproteobacteria; order Alteromonadales; family Shewanellaceae; genus Shewanella; species Shewanella psychrotolerans. The sequence goes on from NZ_CP080419.1 coordinate 3,703,182, forward strand.
ACATTTGCGAACCCAATTAATTCGAAAACTTAAGTTCGATAACATTCCCCTCAGGGTCATTGATATAAAGTGAGCGGCCAAAACCTTGGGCGCCATAACGCTTGGCGAATCCCTCAGTGGCAATACCGAACTCAGCGAGATAATCCAGCAGTGCCTGTTCATCCATTGGGTTAATCAGCAGGCATACATGGTCGACGTTACGTCCATCTTGCTGCGGAGCTTTGCCACCTAAACGGCCCAGCTCGCTATCGCAAGGCACAATATCAATCAGGGCATTGCCAGCTCTTAGCTGAGTTAATCCCTCTTGCTTGAGTTCGCGCTCAATGTTGCAGCCCAATACCTGCTGGTAAAAGTGCAGCATGGCATCAAGCTTAGTGGTGCGAAACACCACATGATCTATTCCTTGAATATTTATCATCACTTCCCCCACGATTCGAGCGGCTTACCAATGGCTTTATGCTGTAAGAATAGACGATTCTCAACTGGCAAAAGCCTAAATCTAACATCTTGTTCAATATTGGTAATTTGTCATTTTTTATTGCCCCTATTTAGGGTAGTTTAGTGCTATCAGCTTTAATGGAGTCAGTTATGAAACAAGGCAAGCACGACGCACAACTATTAAAACTCGCCATGGAAATTGGTGTAGGCTACGCCAAGAAACGCGGTTTCGGCGACTTTGATAAAGGCATTTCACCTAAAGATAAAGTCGAGTGTATCTACCGCTTATTAGTACAAGATAAACTGATCCAGCCATTAGCCACAGACAAAGAAGATGGCCCTAATATGAAGCATAAGTTGATACTGTGGATCAGCCGCCAACTCCCCGAAGATCATCCGCTACTCAATTAATACTCAATCAATGTTCGTCCAGCAGACAGAGTAGTGCGCTAACATCCTCTAAAGCGCACTGTTTCAGCCATTTGAAAGATCAGAAAAACAAGACTTTGATCTCTATCAACAAGCACTTCGATTCCCTGCAAAGTCTCTCTAGATAAGCTATAGATCAGATATCGTTCACCAACCAAAATCTAGGGTCTCCAGTGGCACTGCATGGACTAACGAGTCAGCAGGCACACACTCTGTTACAGCAATATGGCCAGAACTGCCTGCCAAAACCGCCAAGATTAAGCTTTATTACACTCTTTATCACTCAGTTTAAAAGTGCCTTTATCTATGTCCTATTGGCCGCCTTTTTGATGTGCTTACTGCTAGGGCAGTTGCTTAATGCGATTTTCATTTTCGCGGTATTAATGCTTAATGCCATCATAGGCACAGTACAAGAGTTCTCCGCCCAGCAAGCAGCCGATGCATTGAGCAAGATGGTGCCACTGAAAAGCCATGTGATCCGCGACGGACATCCGCTGACCATTAGCAGCATGGATCTCGTCCCTGGGGATTGGCTTATGCTAAGCAATGGTGATCGTATTGGCGCCGATATTCGCATTGAAAAATACAATCAATTTAAGGTCGATGAGTCGGCGTTAACCGGCGAATCGGTTTCGGTCAACAAGACAGATTTAGCCTTTGCGGGGACTTTAGTGACCCATGGCCGCGCTGAGGGCGAAGTGATAGCGACAGGCACTAATACCCAGATCGGTCAAATTGCCGACTTAGTTCATCAACAAGGCGGTGCGAAGCCTCCACTAATGCAACGTATTGAACGATTTACCCTGATTATCGCCATCGCGACATTGGTGATCATTGCGCTTATTTTTGGCCTGACCTTAATCCGTGGAGCGGATCTTTCACAGGTATTCTTACTCGGTGTCGCACTGGCGGTATCGGCTATTCCAGAGGGGCTCCCTGCCGCTATTACCGTGACATTGGCTATCGGCATGAAGCGGATGTCCAAAGCCAATGTGATTGTACGTAAATTGGTGGCGGTGGAGTCCTTGGGCTCTTGTACCTATATCGCCTCAGATAAAACTGGCACCCTCACAGTTAATGAGATGACCATTAGCCAAGTTTGGCTCACCAATGGCGACAAGTATCATGTTGCAGGCACCGGACTGGCATCGACAGGACTGATTAATAAACATGGTCACGGGGTTCACGTCTCTAGCGATGACGCACCGCAGCTCTATCAATTGGGGTTAACAGGCATACTCGCCAACGAGGCTCACCTGGTTTTCGATGACGATAAGACTCACAGCGATGGTGATGGGGTTGATCTCGCCTTTCTGACCTTAGGCTACAAACTCAATCTGCCGATGCAAACCTCACGGCGTCCTCCACAGACGCAGCTTTTTCCCTATGAGTCTGAGAATCAGTTTAGCGCCAGCATTAATAAGATCGATGGCCAATTAGTGATCTCGGTCAAGGGCGCGGTCGAAAAGCTGCTAACCATGTGCAAGCTTAGCGATGCCGAAATAGAACAAATCCACCACGAAACCCATTGGATGGCGCGCCATGGCTACCGCGTCCTAGCACTTGCATCAGGCCATCCCTGTGAGCTTGATAATCCATTTACTGGGCTCACGTTCCTCGGACTCGCCGCTATGAGCGACCCCCTCAGGGAGGATGCTATTGAAGCGGTTAGCCTGTGTCAAAAAGCCCGAATCAAGGTAGCGATGATCACAGGCGATCACCCTGTCACTGCGCTGGCGTTGTCACAACAACTTAAACTGGTGTCAGATAAAGATGATGTGGTCACGGGCGCTCAGCTGAGCCAAGCCCAGCAGCAAGGCGAGGAGGCGTTTGATGTCTTAGTGGCACAACATAGGGTGTTTGCCAGAGTGCAGCCCAAGCAAAAAATGGAGATAACCCAATCATTGATCCGCCAAGGGGAATTTGTCGCCATGACAGGCGATGGGGTCAATGATGCGCCCGCGCTAAAGCACGCTCATGTAGGCATCGCCATGGGGTTAAAAGGCACCGATGTCGCCAGAGAGAATGCCGATCTGGTGCTAACTGATGACAAGTTTAGCTCGATCGTAAAAGGGATCATCGAGGGGCGAATCGTCTACAACAACATTCGTAAGGTGATCTACCTATTGATAAGCACTGGCGCGGCGGAGCTATTACTGTTTATTCTGAGTGTACTTTTCGCTCTACCTATTCCGCTGTTTCCACTGCAGATTTTATGGCTAAACCTAGTCACCAATGGCGTACAAGATGTAGCTCTGGCCTTTGAACCAGCTGAAGGACATGAGATAGAGCAGCCACCAAGAAAGCCTAGCGAGCCAATCTTCGATCGCCTCATGTTAGAGCGTGTGTTTATCAGTGCCCTCTGGATGGGCCTTGTTGCCTTTGGGCTATTTTCCCTCACACTCAAGATGGGAGCCACTGAAGAGACCGCACGTAATCTCACCTTAATGTTGATGGTGTTGTTTGAAAATGTTCACGCCCTTAATAGTCGCTCAGAGCGTAACTCTCTGTTTTCGATGCGTTGGTTTAGCAACCCTTTACTGCTAGTGGGGATAATCATCGCACAAACTATTCATATCAGCGCAAGTTACACTCCCGGACTAAGTGATACCCTTGGGCTAAGCCCAATAAGTATACAGCAGTGGCTAATCCTACTAGCCACTGCATTAACGCTATTGATCGTCGATGAACTCCACAAACGTTATTGCCGTAACAAACACCAGATTAAGCCAGCGGCATCAGTAACTGGTCATCAGCTGGAATAACCAAAACATTACTGCGAATTCGACTCAACATCGCTTCGACAGTATTACCTATGACATAACCAAGCATACCGCTGCGCTGGCGCGCGCCGAGCACGACGTAGCCAGCTTTTAAGCGGCATGAGAGTTCATACAGACAAAGATCCGGTTCACCCGCTAAGATATGAACATGATCTTGAGGTAGGCCAATTTCAGCCAATTGAGATTGATAACGCTGATAGGCATCTTTAATCAAGGTGCGAGTATTGACCAAGTCCATATCTCGAAGGATTTTGGGAACTCTAATAATATAGGCTAAATGCAGTTGACTATTCGTTGCCTCGGCTAATTTGCGCGCATGGGCTATGACTGATTGATTAAGTTGTTTTTTTATCTTGTTGTCACTGCCTAGATCGACCGCCATCAGTACGCTTTTAGCACGATTAAGGGGATTATTAGACAGTAACATTAATGGAATTTTGACATGGCGAATCAGATGCCAATCCATAGGTAAATAGTGGTCGGCATGATGCACGGCTTTGACCATTAAGTCGAATCCATGACGCACGGAGTGATTACAGGCATGCTCAAAAAGATCTTTAGTCCATACTGTATTGACAGGAACATCGTCAGCCTTAAGGGAGTGCAACTGCGCCTCAATTTCGCTACTACGTTGCTTCATAATATGCAGCTTGGCAACCGCAGCAAGACGGGGGTTGTAGTGTTCTTTACCACTAAACGATTCATAACTATAAGCAAATACCTCAGCACTTTTATCAAGCGCTTTAGCGAGGCTCACTCCTGTCGCTATCGCATCGGCTTGCTGTTGTTCTTTCTGCGAAATAATAAATACCTTATCCATGGTGATCTCCTATTACTACATCGTAGTTTGAGCTTAGCCATTGTTGCACAAAATAGCCTTGATATCGGCCATCATATTGATAAAGATCATACTTACATCGCCACTCGCGATCGGAGACCAACATGGCCATAGATAACTTTGTGCTGTCACTGTGTCTAATCTTACTTTTTGCTCGCTTGTTCGGCGATCTGTTTCAGCGCATACAACTCCCCAGCGTCGTCGGGGAGATGCTCGCGGGATTACTACTGGGCCCCACATTACTCAATTGGGTCACTCCCCATGAAACCCTTGGAGTCATGGCTGAACTCGGCGTGATTTTATTGCTGTTTTCCATCGGCTGTGAAACCTCGATAAAACATCTATATCAGGCGGGAAGTAGTGCTGTTGGCGTGGCATTTATTGGCATATTACTGCCTGCCATCGTTGTCACCGTGACTGCGATGCTTTGGTTAAACCAAAGCGGCTTTACCGCTATCTACCTAGGCTGCGCGCTCACCGCAACAAGCATAGGGATCTCGATAAGAGTGCTAGCGCAAGCTAAACAGGCGCAAACCCGTGAAGGGCATATTATTTTAGGCGCGGCGGTGATCGATGATATCGCAGGGGTTATCCTACTTAGCCTACTATTTAACTTCGCATCTAAAGACGAACTGAGCCTGTTAGCGACAGGGTTACTGATCATTAAAATCGTCAGCTTCTTACTGCTGTCCCCTCCTTTAGCACGTGGACTACTCTATATCTTTAGGGCATTAAGGCCGACCGAACACCATACAGGCTACGAAGCGATTGTGACTATGGTGCTAATCTGTCTATTTGCTTGGCTGGCGCACGCTTTTGGGGCACCAGCACTACTCGGTGGTTTCGCCGTAGGACTCGCCCTAAGCCGGCAATTTGTGTCGCCCCTAAACCGATACCTCAAAAACCCCTTCCCGTTTACCCATCGAATGGAAGTCGCTTCAAAACCACTCGTCGATGTGTTCACGCCGATCTTTTTTGTTTATGTCGGTGTGAGCTTAGATCTCAGTCAGATCGATGCGAGCTGGAGCGGCTTCTTCATATTGGTTACCCTAGCGATATTGGCTATTGCCGCTAAAGTCGCAGCGGGGGCGTTTGTCGAAGGATGTTCGCGCACTAAGTTGATCATCGGCAGCGCTATGGTGCCACGGGGAGAAGTCGGATTAGTCTTTGCCGAGATGGGACTGCAGATGGAGATCATCTCATCGAAACTGTTTACTGAATTAGTACTCGTTATCGCCATCACCACGATAGCGGGCCCACTGTTATTAAAGTGGGCACTGCATTCGCCGCACAAGGCCAATTAAGCAAGCAAAAAAATACCCATCATTGGATGGGTATTTTAATATTATTCACGCGATAAGCGATGGCCTAAACTGGCGACACCACAAATAGCAGCTCACCTTGTGAAACCTGCTGACCGTTACTGTTAAGAATACGCTCAATGCGGTATTGCTTATCTTCTGGGTACAGCACAGCATCTTGGCGATTGAAACCAGCAAGGGTCACTTGTGAGAACATCTTCATGGCTTCGGTTAGTGCTAACGTCTGATCAACACTGACGATATCACCTTCTTTAACGAAGTCTGACTCACCCGGTGCTGGCGAGGTATAGAAGATACCCGCACCTTGTGCCAGTACTTTCAACTCGTTACTCTCACCGACACGTAGCGACTCAGTATCAACACCTAGGGTTTCTGCTGCGGCTTCCATCTCTGCGATCAACGCTGGAATATCAAGTTCAGCCATGAAACGTGGTAGATAGTTAGTGTCGTATACGCCTTCGTTAAAGGTGCCATCTTTAAGAATACGCGTTAACAATGGAATGTTGGTCGCGATACCTTTGATCACGACTTGATCTGCTAGGTAATCGTGTAACTTGTTAATCACGTCTTCACGAGTTTCACCACGGCAGATGATCTGAGCGATCAAACTGTCATAGTAAGGTGAAACCTCTTTGCCTTCGCCAGCGATAGAGATGATCTCAATATCATCACGCTCAGGCATAACATACTCAGTGATCTTACCTGGGTGTGGTACTAACTGCAGAATACCGTTGCTATCGAGCGCCGCTTTCTCTGCTGTTACACGTACTTCAATCGCATAGCCAATATCTTGTGGCTCAAGATGCTCAATTGAACGACCCGCTGCAATATCAAAACCGGCACTGACAATATCGATACCTGAGGTTGCTTCTGTCACAGGATGCTCAACCTGAAGACGAGTGTTCATCTCCATGAAGTACACTTCGTTTGCATCAAGGTTGTAGATAAACTCAACGGTACCTGCGCCCATATAATCGGTCGCATCGCCCAGTGCGCGAGTATAAGCCATCACCTGTTGCTTCAGCTCATCTGGTAACATGGTAGAACCAGACTCTTCAACTACTTTTTGGTTGTTACGCTGCACAGAACAATCACGTAAGCCAAGCACCTTGGTATTACCAAACTTGTCGCGAAGCAACTGAACTTCGATATGGCGTAGTGAAGTCACATACTTCTCTAGGTAAAGGTCGCCATTACCAAATGCAGCTGCCGCTTCGGTAGAGGTCTTTTGGAACAGAGAGATCATATCTTCTGGACGCTCAACAACCTGAATACCTTTACCGCCACCACCTTGCACCGCTTTTAGCAGCACAGGGTAACCGATTTCACTAGCAACATTTACCGCTTGCTCTGCGTTGGTCAAAATACCGTGGCTACCTGGAACTACCGGAACATTTTGTGCCTGAGATGTTTTAATCGCGTTCGATTTGTTACCCATAGTGGTCATTGAATGAACACTAGGACCGACGAAGTTAACCCCGTTGTTAACACAAAGAGCAGCAAACTGTGGGCTTTCAGACAAGAAACCGATACCTGGATGCAGTGCATCGACCTTTTCATATTCAGCCACTTTCAACACTGAATAGGCGTTTAGATAACTTTCATCAGACGTATTACCACCGATACAAACCAGCTTATCGTTCTCATTTAGCATATCGGCTGGTACGGAAGTCATATCGGGATCCGATGCAACCAATACAACCTTGATATTGTTATCGTGTGCTTTACGAATCAGCTTAACCGCAGTACAACCACGAGCGTGGACAAGCACCTTATCGATAGGCTTCATCAATTGACGAGGATCATCTTGAACAATCTCTTCTTCGGTGATCATCATCTCAGGTACAAGCGTCGATAACGCATTACCAATGATATCTTCTACTTTAGCCGTTGGCTTAGGCATCAATGGATCGATACCCGCTAACTGATCGTCAATACTGTCACTAAATGGATTGTTCACTAGCGCGTTCATCGCACCAGGGACTTTCGACAAGTAGTTAGACAAGGTCGATGTAGAAGGCAAGTATGCAGGTACTACCATTTGGCCCGCAAATGGCATATTGGTACCCGATAGATAATAGGTTTGTACCAACGGATGTGTCACAAAACTAGCTTGCGCCCCACCAGTACAGTCACCGTAGCCGAACATTAATACTGGCAGCTCATTATCACGGATAAAGCGTGTAATACGGTCATTCACTACCGCCATTGAGAATAATGCAGCGGCGCCTTCTTTAGTCTGCATACCACCTGAGCTAATAAAGCAGATAACAGGGAGTTTACGCTTGGCACACTCAATAAGTAGCGCACTGAATTTCTCCGCACTGGCCATATCAAATGCACCCGCTTGGAATGCGGTATTAGAGACAGCAACACCCACACGCATCGTCTGGCCGTTATGCTCAAAATCAGCGGTACCCGTGATCAAACCGCAAGGGCGAATACCTTTATCTAGCGCATCTTCTATCGAGAGACGGAAACCAGGGAAGTTAAGTAGGTTAGCCGACATCTTATCGCCATTTAGTTCATCAAACTCGGTGAAGAACTTACCAATGACATTTTCCCACGTCATATTGCCCTTGCGCTTCTCATCACGAAGCACCTTTTGAATAAGCAGATCTTGGTAACCCATGGTTAAGCGGTTCCAGAAATCTTTACGACGACCGATACGCACAGGGTTGATGGCACCTGTATATTCATTGCTCTTCTCTTCGCTAGCGAAATACTCTGGCAATAAACGCTCGAAGAAGTAGGTCAAGATAACGAATAGACTGTCGTTAAGTTGTGGGAAACCGACACTTTTCCACTGCTCTGTTTTGGTGAGTAGATCAGCACGGTTTGACTGAGACATAAAGTACTTCAGCCATTTGTAGAATTTACTCTTATCGTTAGCCGTATCTTGCTTTGAGATAGCACGGTCAATTGAGTCATGTAATAGATTATCAACCGATGCACGTGACAGGCTCTTAGACATCATGGCTTCTTTAGCGATTGACGCCAAATTACCAACAACATTGTCATAAAGTGCGTTGAAAACCAGAATGTTATAACATTGCCAAATGAAGTCTTCACGTAATTCATCATGCACAATCACATCGAGAACAGTAAGCTGATTAAGCTCAGGCCAATCGGCTTGAGTGACTTCATCTGGTAGACTTTCCAAGTAATGGATTAGGCCTTTGAAGTTGTTTTCAGCGTTACTCTTCCAGCGGTGGTATAGCGACCAACCAATGTTAAATAACAGCGCCTTACGTGCTTTTTTGTAGTTCTCTTTTGGCTCACCCAAGATAAGGCGAGTCAACATGTTACGCTCAGTAGCAACATCGTCACGCTTAGAGGTAAAGTTACCCCAAAGCTTGTTTAGCTCTTCGTCGTAAACAACTTTATCAGGGCTAGATAACCAAGATTGGAAAACTTTATCTTGCTCTTGCTGAATACGCGCAAGCAGATCACCTTCTGGGATACTGACCTTAGATAGACGGCCATATTGTTCTTGAGAGATAGAGTGAATACGGCTACGCAGCGTAAGATAACGCAAGTAACGATAGGCGCTACCAAACAGGTTTAAGTGCATGGTTGGGTTATCAGCGACCGCTAACTCCGCCTGATCCTCTAGTGCAGCAAGGTTCTTCGAAGGATGAAGGAAACGGGTCAAACTACGATCGTAATGCTCACGCAGATCTGTCGATTCACGAACAAACTTCACTGCCGCATTTTCAACCGCTTCGATGCTGCTAACGATAGCGCGGCGTAAGTTGTGCTGGCGCTCATCTTTGTCTGAAGGCGAGAAGTCGATGATGCCATCGATACAACCTGAGGTGTACAACTCTTCTGGCGATACGCCAACAGACTTGGCACACTCCTGCCAAGACAAGTTGTACTTACGCGCAATGCTCTGCAAGCCCTGTGGTTGAATGGTATTGAAAATACCGTCACGAAGAGACAATAAGATGTTTGCAGCAGCTAATGGAATTGCGCCGCCTGAATAACCAGCACCGATAACGATACCGATAGTCGGTACGTCAACGTTAGCACTTTCGGCAATCGCCTTAGAGATGGTATGCGCTTGATTTTGACTGTTCGCTACTTCACCCGCATCGGCACCTGGGGTGTCGATAAGGTAAACGATAGGCATACATAATTCGGCAAAATGACGAATAGCAGCACATGCCGCTAAGTGATGCTCTGGCATCCACGCGCCATTACTGGTTGTACGTTCTTGAGCTATAAAACCGATACGGCGAGTACGAGATCCAAAATTCAGTTCGATCTCTGCACTATAAAAAGCGCCTAAATGTTTTTCGGTTATCAGCTTACCTTTAAGATCGGCAATTACGCGCTTTGCGCCAAGACGGTTCTTATCTAATGTTGGCTGAATAACTTTAGCGACATAACCGTCAACGTCTAACTGTTCCAGTTCTTTAAGGTTAGACTGAATCGTATCTTCACTTAACAGACCGTTAATCTGATGCGAAAGGCTCTGTTTACTATGCTTAGGAAACAGAGAAAAATCTTGTGCCAAATGCTCTGCTTGAAGAAAAAGCGGATCGGCAGTTTGAACCTGAGTCGAGTTTGTGGGCTGATTGGTGCTGGTCATCAATAGATCCTCTGCTTTAGCCTCTAAAATTTTTAGCCCATAAATATAGCTTTGTTATAGGGTCAAATGCTATTAAACTGGCCTAGACGCTTTGTTCCATATTTGAGACAGTGATAGAAAAATGCCAGATTTGAACGGTATGATGCTATTTGCAGCGGTAGTTAGGGCCAAGGGATTCTCCCAAGCAGCGCGTAATACCGGTATGCCAAAATCAACCATAAGTCGTAAAGTTGCCCAACTTGAAGAGCAGCTTGGCGTACGCTTATTGCAGCGAGATACCCGTAATTTAAGCCTAACTCAAGTGGGTGCATTATTTTATCAACACTGCAGTAGTATTAATGATGAAATCGAAGCTGCCAAGGCCACTATCGAAAATACTCATAATGACGTATCGGGTTCACTGCGCATCGCTATCCCAGTTTCATTTAGCCAAGAGCTGATTGCTAAGCTCTGTAGCAGCTTTATGCGCCTCTACCCCAATATCGAACTCGACGTGCAGTTTACCGATAATGATGTAGGCCTCGTTGGCGAAGGCTATGACATCGCCATTAAATATGGTCCACTACAATCCTCAGATCTGGTCGCTAGGCTACTGTTAGAACGCCAACCCATTTTAGTCGCGAGTCCTGCCTATTTAAAAGCCAAAGGCACTCCAGCAACACCACAGGAGCTAAGTGAGCATAGCGGTATCTTACTTGGAACCTCGCGCTCAGCGCCCATTTGGCCATTAGGTAAAGGTGAACGTAAGACAATGGTTAACTTTAAGCGCAAAGTGAGGGTTAATAGCGCGATTATGGTAAAACAGCTAGCCCTAGATGATTTTGGCATTGCCATGCTATCTAATTCGGTATGTAAAAATGAGTTAGCTGGCGGCAGCTTAGTGCCACTATTACAAGAGTGGCCGATAGAACCATTTAAAGTCTATGGTGTGTATTCAAGTCGGCGTCAGCTTGCAACCAATATCAGTGTCTTCTTAGACTTTTTCACCAAACGATTTAGCAGCCATGAATCTCTGCAATCTATGATGATCTAACTCTTTGAGCTTGATGGCTTTGCAGAATATCAAAAACCTACCAGCCTATTATCTTCAAACTGGTTAACCAAGCAGTAAGAAGATACGAGATCACCCCCAAATTAGTGAGCGCTTGCCAGACAATAGTTTCGCGATAGGGATCTTAAACGTTGAAGCTGGAATACAGCGCTGTTGGCTGCGGACGCTACTATGGATCAACTGCTCACCACTGCTATCGTAAAGTAACACCAGCACGCCAAATGAACGACGCTCTCAGCATAACAGAGCAAGAGGTTCGACAATCGGTCAAAACCGTGATGATTTAAGTCAAAAAAGGGCGTTTTATCAATAAACCTCAATGCTTTATTTGCGCTTTGATGTCGTGCATACTCAGTTGTTGACTATAATAAATTCAAATTGATAACTACCCAGCCACACATTACTCGACTCACTCCTAGTCTCTAGGGATAAGTCAAAAGATGAGTACGGAAAGGATTAAAAGCCATGAGTAAATCAGCCTTAGCCTTGGCGATGACCGCCATTTTAAGCAGCACTGCCGCCCTTGCAAATCTTGATGTTGAAGAGCTGCGCCTCCCAACTGCAACCCAAGCAATTCCCGATGTGGTGGGCCGTTATCAAGCTATGGTTGAAGATCTAGATAGTAAATATAGACAACAAACCGATGAGCTTATCATGACGCAAATGGTCGCCCGTCAAGGCCAGAGATTGTGGCAACAAGCGGTTAGAGATGTACAGTCTGGTGGACAAGATGACAGGCCACTCTACTGGAGCCGCTTGTCGATGAAACAACAACTAAAACAACATAATCCTGCGTTTAACATCGCCAGCTGGCAGCGTAAAATTCTCCTTAACGCGGTGGAGAAATCTTCTCGAGGTTTTAGCGATATTCAATTCGATGACAGTACTCAAATCCGTATACTCTTAACGGGATTCGATCCTTTCTTCCTCGATCGCCATATTGATCAGAGTAATCCATCTGGCTTAGCCGCTCTGGCGCTTGATGGTTATAAATTTAGCGTCAATGGTAAGAAAGCCCAAGTCGAAACCGTGATGATACCTGTGCGCTTCGCCGATTTTGACCAAGGTATAATCGAATCTTTACTGACCCCTATCTATCGTGACAATAGCGTCAATGCGATTTTTACCATCAGCATGGGCCGTGATAACTTCGATCTAGAGCGCTTTCCAGGTCGCAACCGCAGTGCAACGGCACCAGACAACTTGAATGTACTCACAGGAGCCAGTCCTTCTGCGCCTAAAGCCCCTATGTTCGATGGCAAGACACTCAATGGACCCGAGTTTGTTGAGTTCTCACTTCCGGTAGCGGCAATGCAAGGTGTCGAAGGACCATGGAAGGTCAATGATAACCACACTGTGACCACACTTGCCAAAGGTGAGTTTGAGGCTAAATCGCTACTGGAATTACAAAGTGCAACTTCGGTAGAAGGCTCTGGTGGTGGCTACCTCTCAAATGAGATCTCCTATCGCGCAGTGTTACTTGGGGCACAGTTTAACAGTGCAATCCCGGTTGGCCATATTCACACCCCGAGAGTAGCGGCCTATGAAGCCGAAACGGAAATGAAGATAGTGGCTCAAATCAAAGCTATGGTTGAAGCTGCGGCAACTCAGTTATAATATCCACCATTAAGGCGCCCACATACAGTGGGCGCAATCATAAGATTTAACATGTATCAGCGCATCAAAACCATGATTAAGGGCAAGGCATCAGCCCAAGTTACTCCCCCTCACGTAAATAAAAGTGCACAGCCCAAAACTGATAGTCAGGCACACATTTTGCGGAGTGTAGAAAGTTGCTATCGACTCGCAGAACAACAACTCAATCGCTCCTTTCCTCGCCCTGAAGTTAATTTCAAACTTCGAGGCAAAAGCGCGGGTACGGCCCACCTGCAACTCAATAAGCTGAGATTTAATGCGACCTTATTAGAAGAGAATCCGACCGAGTTCATTGCCCAAGTGGTGCCACACGAGATCTGTCATCTACTCGCTTATCAACTTTATGGACGAGTCAAACCCCATGGGAAAGAGTGGCAATCTTTAATGATAACACTCTACCAACTGCGGCCAAGTACCACGCACAACTTGGATACCAGTTCGGTTGAAGGCAAAACCTATGAATATCAATGTGATTGTGGGCCAGTTAACCTCAGCGTTCGCAGACATAACAAGATACTTCGACAACAGACTCTGTACCGTTGCCGTCGTTGCAGCCAAACATTAACCTTGGCAGAATGATTAACACTAGGCATCTAGAAGTTTCGTTAATCTCTCACCTTGACGCCTTGCTTCATCACAGTCCCATCCCGTAAAATCTGCCCCAACGGCAAAGGCAACAGCACTTGTTGTCACGCTGAGCATAACGATTACCGTATCTATCGCCGTATTAAGGTGACACTGAGCTCAAGGCCATTTAGAGCCAATAGCATGCATTCAATGTCACTGTAATTTTTTTAGGGATTTATAATATTGAACACCTTATCTAGTCGGTGCAGATATGCACTTACGGCTATGCTGCTGGCGCTGTCTGCATTATCTAGCAGTGCACTCGCTTCACATCCCAGCAGTTTTGGGCAAGCTAAAAATATCGCTCGACTCATCTACACAGAAGAACTTCCCGCCACCAGTTTCTATTGTGGTTGCGATATCACGGTAATGGGTAAAAAGTGGCAGCCTAATTTTAGTCATTGCGGTTATCAGGTACGTAAACAGCAAAAACGCGCCAGTCGCATCGAATGGGAACATATCGTTCCAGCTTGGGAATTTGGTCATCAGCGCCTATGCTGGCAACAAGGTGGCCGTAAAAACTGCGGAAGAACTGATAAACAGTTTAAGAAGATGGAGAGCGACCTACACAACTTGGTGCCCGCCATCGGCGAGGTCAACGGTGATCGCAGCAACTACCGTTTCAGTCAATGGAATGCTAAGCCGCAGCAATATGGTCAATGCGCCATGATCGTCGACTTTAAATCGCGAAAAGTTGAACCGCCGAGCTATACTCGCGGTAAAATTGCCCGAACCTATCTCTACATGCAGCAGGCTTATGGATTACAAATAGCTAAAAGTCAGTTAAAGCTATTTAAAGCATGGGATAAAACCTACCCAGTTGATACTATTGAGTGTCAACGAGACCTAGCGATAGCCAATCGCCAAGGCAACCATAATCCATTTGTGCAGGCACAATGCCAAAAGTTGGCCGAATTTAAACAAACTGCGGAGTAGCAGATGAGAGTTCCAAGAATCTACCAGCTGGGCGAACTCGCCCTTTGTCAAACGGTTATGTTAGACAGCGAAGCCGCGGGTCACGTTGGCCGAGTATTACGCATGGGACCGGGCGAAAATCTAGAACTATTCAACGGCGATGGACACAACTATTTAGCTGAAATTGTTAGTGCAAGTAAGAAAAACGTCGAAGTGAAGGTCTTAACTCAAACAACCAATGATAGCGAGTCGCCACTTAACTTACACCTCGGGCAAGTGATCTCTCGTGGTGACAGAATGGATTTCACCATTCAAAAATCGGTAGAACTTGGCGTAAGCACCATTACACCGCTGTTTTCTGAACGTTGCGGGGTAAAACTTAACGGTGAGCGTCTAGAGAAAAAGATCCAGCAATGGCAGAAAATTGTCATCAGCGCATGTGAGCAATCGGGTCGTAGTACGGTGCCACTGGTACGCCCAGCCATGTCACTCGAAACCTGGTGCGCTGAACCAAGCCAAGCGCTAAAACTTAACCTTCATCCTCGCGCGGCTCACGGTATTAATGGCTTGCAACTCGATACCACAAGAGTACGCCTGTTAATCGGCCCCGAAGGCGGTTTATCAGAACCTGAGATCATGATGACAGAACAATATCAGTTTACCGATGTGCTCCTTGGCCCGCGCGTGCTTAGAACAGAAACAGCGGCCCTAACAGCGATCAGCGCATTACAACTTAGATTTGGCGATTTAGGTTAATAGACCTAAATGCACCACCAGAAACAATAAGGATACGAAGATGATTAAGCTTGGCATAGTGATGGACCCGATTAGCGACATCAACATCAAGAAAGACTCTAGCTTCGCCATGTTATTGGCAGCGCAGTCTCGCGGCTATCAACTTTTTTATATGGAAATGAAAGATCTCGCTATGGTCAACGGCGTTGCGATGGCAACGATGAGCCTGCTAACCGTTAAGCAAGATGAGCAAAACTGGTATCAGCTTGGTGAAGCCACCGATACGCCACTGGCTGAATTAGACGCCATTTTAATGCGTAAAGATCCTCCATTTGATACTGAGTTTATCTACGCCACTTATATGCTTGAGCGCGCCGAAGAGCAAGGCGTACTGATCGTTAACAAGCCGCAAAGCTTGCGTGATGCTAATGAAAAACTGTTTACCGCTTGGTTTAGTGAGTTTACTCCAGAAACCATAGTAACTCGCGATGCTCAGCGTATTCGCGCTTTCTATCAAGAGAAAGGCGACATCATCTTAAAACCGCTCGACGGCATGGGTGGCAGCTCGATTTTTAGAGTTAAAGCTAACGATCCTAACCTTGGAGTGATCATCGAAACCCTGACCAACCACGGTCAACAATATGCCATGGCCCAGGCCTTTATTCCCGACATCACTGCCGGCGACAAGCGTATTTTGGTGGTCGATGGCGTACCTGTGCCATACAGCCTTGCGCGTATTCCGCAAAAAGGGGAAACCCGAGGCAACCTAGCCGCCGGCGGTCGTGGCGTGGCTCAGCCTTTATCTGACAGTGACTGGGCCATTGCCAATGCTATAGGCCCTGAGCTTAAAAAGCGTGGACTCATCTTTGTCGGTTTAGATGTTATTGGTGACAAACTTACCGAGATTAACGTAACCAGCCCTACTTGCATTAAAGAGATCGAAGCCGCCTTCGATGTGGATATCACCGGCATGTTGATGGATGCCATAGAAGCGCGTATTGCCCGTTAAACTGGAGACCAAATGAAGTTAACCCGTTTATTCAGCCTAGTTTCACTGTCGGCCGCGCTGCTCTCTGGCAGTCTGTGGGCCGACAGCCTGCTGGGCCCGCAGTCGGCGCCGAGCCGTCCCAAGAATATCGTGATCATGGTTGGGGATGGTATGGGGCCCGCCTACGTCAGCGCCTATCGTTACTATCAGGACAATCCCAATACTCAGGAGATAGAGCAGACGGTATTTGACCGTTTGCTGGTTGGCAATGCCAGCACCTATCCGGCACCAGTCAGCGGCTATGTCACCGATTCGGCGGCCGCTGCCACGGCACTGGCAACCGGGGTTAAGACCTACAATGGCGCCGTCTCGGTCGATACCGACAAACGTCCTGTGCCAACCCTACTGGAACTGGCGAAAAAACGTGGCATGAGCACGGGTGTAGCCGTAACCAGCCAGATCAACCACGCGACCCCGGCTGCCTTTTTAAGTCATAACGAGAGCCGCCGTAATTACGAGGCTCTGGCAGAAAACTATCTAAACACTGATGCCGATGTCATGCTCGGCGGTGGTCAGCGCTATTTCTCCGACAAGCTGATCAAGCAGTTCGAGACCAAAGGTTATCAGGTGCTTAAAGATGCCGCGCTGCTAGATGGCGTGACCCAACCTAAGGTGATGGGGCTATTTGCCGATGTACAACTTCCTTGGGCCATAGATGAGCCTGAAGCCAGACGCCTGAGCACCATGACAGCCAAGGCACTGGAACTTCTCTCGCAAAATGAGCAAGGCTTCGTGTTACTGATCGAAGGTAGCCTGATCGATTGGGCAGGTCATAACAACGATATCGCCACCGCCATGGCCGAGATGCACGAATTTGCCAGCGCCATCGAAGTGGTCGAGCAATATGTGCGTCAGCATCGGGACACCTTATTGGTGGTCACCGCTGACCACAACACGGGAGGCTTATCTATCGGCACCCAAGGTGAGTACCGCTGGGACAGCCAGGTACTGCGTGATATCAGTGCCAGCCCTTCACGCATCGCTGCGAATGCACTGGCCCAAGATGAGTGGCACACAGGCCTGAGTGAATCGCTTGGTTTTACGCCAAGCAATGAGGAGTTCAACACCCTAGATAGCGCCAGAATGCAGGGTGAAAAAGTGTTGACCACGCAGCTCAAGAAGCTTATCGACCAGCGTTCAAACACCGGCTGGACCACGAGCGGTCATACCGGCGTAGATGTTCAGGTCTTTGCCGCAGGGCCTGCCTCCCCCCTCTTTGCCGGTCATCAGGACAATACAGATATCGCCAATAAACTGATCAGCCTATTGCCTAAGATGCCCAAGCCTAAAGCAGAGGTGAAAATGCCAGCAAAACCAGCCTCTGACGTAACGCCTACAGAGGTAACGCCTGCTCAAAATGAGGAAAATGGTGAGCTACAGCAAGCCAAAGACCTACTGAGCGAAGGCGCCGAAAGTCAATCTGCCGCACCTGTCACCCAGGTCGATAATCAAGCCTAGATGCCAGATTCAGCTCCCCTGCCTGACCAGCTTAGGCTGGGGAGTTTGATTCACTGGCCACATGCGGGTATGCTCAATTTCGCTAAGCACCTTAAAGACAGAAGTCACATCCAGGGGGCGAGAGAAGTAGTAACCCTGACCTAATTCACATTGCTGGCAACTTAAATACTGTGCCTGCAGCTGAGTTTCAATACCTTCGGCAATCACCTGCCGGCCGAGGTTGTGGGCCAATTCGATAACCGTGGTAATGATATGGGCATCGGCCTCACCGTCGAGCACATTAGCAGTAAAGCTGCGATCAATTTTCAACAGATCGAACGGCAACTGCTTAAGGTAGCTCAGTGACGAGTAGCCGGTACCAAAATCATCAATGGCAATCTTAACCCCCAACGACTTAAGCGACTCCATGGCGGCCATCGCACGTTCCACCTGCTCTATCACGCTCTCCTCTGTCACCTCCAACACCAGTGACTGCGCCGAGATACCATGTGCATCCACCTCTTGACGCACCACGTTAAGCAGATCGGCGGCGAGATAGTGTTTCGCCGACAGGTTAACGGCAATATAGAGTTCAGACCAACCGGCTAACTTAAATTGAGCGAGCAACTCCGCCGCCTTGTGGATCACATAATTACCCACATGAATAATCGCTTCACTATGTTCGATGTCGGGAATAAAGTCCCCCGGCATGATGAGCCCCCGCTCAGGATGGAACCAGCGGATCAACGCCTCGAACCCTTTCAGTTTCGCCTCACGTAGTTCGACGATAGGCTGAAGGAAAAGCACCAGTTGCTCCTCATTAATGGCCGCCTCTATGCTTTGCTCTACCATTAATCGGTTGTTCGCCTGGTTCAGCATCTCCTCGCTGAACACCCGATAATTGCTGCGTCCCGCACTTTTGGCCTGATACATTGCCAGCTCCGCATGTTGTATCAGCTCTTCGGATCGCATATACGGCGTAGTGCAGTAAGCCAGACCGATACTGGTGGTCACAATGAGCTTATGACTCCCCAGTACCACTGGATGTTGCAGGGCAGCAAAGATCCTGTGGATCACATTACTGACCTCCTGATCATCGCGTACCATCCTGAGCAAGATTAGAAACTCATCGCCTCCCTGACGAAACACGGTATCCACCTCTCGCACGCTATTGATTAACCTGGCGGTGACAATCTTGAGCAATTCATCCCCTTGGATATGGCCCAGGGTGTCATTGATCCGCTTAAATTCATCCAGATCCAGAAACATCAGCACAACGCAGTCGTCCTCGTTGGCGATACAGGCGATAGCCGTCTGTAACTCATGGTTCAACATCGCCTTATTTGGCAAGCCGGTCAGGGTATCGAGCATTGCCAAACGCTCTAACTCATGGGTATATTCATCCACCTCGCTTTCAAGGCCCTGCATATTGTCGGCCAGCTGACGAGTGGCCTGGTGAATAAGATCCACCTCATCGGGAAACAGTGATGGCTTACTCGGCAGGCTGGCACGCACGCGGGCAAAGTCATGGTCCGCCAGTAAGGGCAGCAGGCTGGCATGGTGGGCTAAGCTAAGTACTGGTTTCCAGGCGACCAGCATCACTAGCCCAGCCGCCAAGATGAGGCCCACTAGCAAGGTCGCCACTAAACCCAACTGGAAACTAGAGAGCATGATTTGCCACTGTTCCAGACTCATCAAGACTACTATCGCTGGCGCGTTAGCCACCTTATCCAGCGGAAAGGACCACACCGCCCAGTGACTGCTTTGATATTCATAGATCTCCTCGCCCATGGAGATCTGCTGCCAGGAATAATTATCGGCCATATGGCTTAGTAAGCTGAAACTGCTTGGGCGATTACTAATACTATAGAGATGACGCCCCCACAAAGGCGCAGGCTCGGCTTCGCCTGTCTGCCCGCCCAATACGGCGAGCTCAATAGACTTATCTGTACGAAAATGGCTGATCACTTCTGTCAGGGCGGACTCAAAGAAAAACAGGTGGGGCTTGGAATTAACCAGTGTGGGGACCAACGTCTGGATCACACACTCCTCGATACAAATGACTCTTGAAGAGAGCTCATAAGACACCTCGCTGTTGAGCAGCCAGTTGAGATCATCCTCCGAGTTGGGCTCGCCTGCATGAGCCAGCCGCTCACCATCTAGGGTATAAAGACCAAATCGCCTAAGGTCCCAATAAAGCTGTACATCTGGCCAGTTTTCGCTCAGCAGCAATTGATAACCTTCGGCGCCGCCATCCCCTTTCGCGTTGGCGACAAAACCTAGCTGCATCGCGGCCTGCAGCGAATGCTCAACGGCAGTACTTAAGGAAAAGGAGAGGCTCTGAGCCAGCTTATCTCGCTGAGCTTCAAGTAATACTTTCTCCTGATTAAGTAACTGTCGATAAGCCAGGGTACTGATGGCCGTACCCACAAACGTGAGGATCAAAACGACCGCTATCATCAGCTTCCATTTAATACTCACGAAACGATTTGGGTGGTCCACTATCATAGTGTTACCACTGGAACTTATAGGAAAGCTCAATGGCAAACAGTGACCAATCCTTATCTTGCGTCTCTGGATTAGGTCGCAAAATAGGGGTCACCCAACCACCACCCCGCACCCAGTGATATTCGGCCTCCAGCATCCAGTCTTTTGCCGGTAACCAGCGCGTTCCTAATGTCCAGTCATTGGCATAACCAAAATAAGTCGGCAGACCCACTGCGGGCAGATCCTTGCCATCAGGGTCATCCTCATCCCTCACTTGACGATCGTAACGTAGAAACAGTTCCACATCGCCCGGCAGATAGCCGCGCATATCCAGATAATACCCATAACCTCTGACTTCATAGGTTCCTTGCCCAGGCGGAACAAAGACCCCGTCAATGTCGCGATCGAAATGCAGGTACTCCGCTGTAAACTCCATAAAATCAACTCGATACTGGGCCGAAACAATCAAGTGTTTAGATCGCAAGCTACCCTCTCTAAAGGGACTTCCCTGATAGGCGTCAAAGGCACTCTTAGCATCAAAATAGGTTAGCCCTAGACGCAAACTGTCATCCTGATATTCGATATCCGAGCCCCAGTAACCATCGGCATCGAAATCCCCAAACGTCTGGGAACCGAGTACGTTGCGCGCTAAATCGTCCGAGGTCTGAGCGTCCCCTAAAGTCAGGTGCCACTCGATCGACCCATCGAACACTGGGTGACGGCCAAACAGCTCACCACCTGTAATATGCAGCAGAGAATCTCGAAAAAAGTCACTATAGACAGATTGGGGCAACAAGATGCCAGGCCGGGTAAAAGAAACGTCTCGAGTACTAGTGTAAAAACCGGCCTCACTCTTAAACAAGCCTCCCCTGACTCCCAGATAGCCTTGGTTCAAAATAAATTTATACTCGGCAAACAGATAGTCAGCATCGAAGCCCGACTCATCTAAGTTGCCCCATTGGCGGTAACGTGCCGCCCCCGCCAAGCGAAAATGCTCATCTGGATTCCAGGAGAGATGTAGCGCGGCCTCGGTCACATCCAAGGTGTCCCCAGAATCACCAACAATAAATTCACTCCCGTCGGCGCTGATATAGCCCTGACCAATGAAACCGTTCAACTGCCACTGATTGGCAGAAGCTGGTCCCATAAAAAGGGCCAGCAGACATAGGCTACTAATGCTCGGCTTCATCTTGTCCTCCTTGGCTCTGCTCACTTACCACAATAGTTTGACTCTCACCGCTCCCCGCCACATACCCTATAGCGCCAGGCGTGTTTTCGACCCGAGTGCGCATCTCCGCCTCAGAGGCCAAGGTGGTTGGTCGTTCACCGATCCCAGAAAATACCAGCCGATCCCAACGATGACGCAGTACATAAGGCATCAACTCAAGCTGCTGATAACAAAACTCTTGGTGTATGGGGGATTCGCTGGGTAAGACAAATACCTTAATCTTCTGCCCATCAGGCCAGTACAGCTTCTGCATGGCGAAGATCAATTTGAGCTCTTTAGGGGTGAGCACAGATACATCGACGGAGTCGTTAACAATTACCTGAGCCGCGAAAACATTGGCGCAACATAAGCTCAATAAGCACATCCATGTCGACACTCGTCGCATTTCAGATCCTCTAATCTCCATTCACCTTGTTGATGCGGCAAATCCCACATAACAAAGGATATTTATTGTCTCATGAGATATAGCTTAGGCAAGATTTGGCAAAGTGGCATAATAAATGTTACTGATAATCTAGGGGCTTAGGCTATAATTGCCGCAAATTCTCTATTATCTTGTGGTTTTCGTGCTATCTAACCCCTCGCAACTTATTTTAAGAAACAGTGAACTATTTGAATCAAAGCATGTTTTACTGCTCAACTTCGAAAGTGATCTACTCGCTAAAGAGTTACTCAACAGCGCCAAACAGGTCACTGCGTTAGCACTTGATTTCAATCACTATCAACATTTAGCCTCCCATGAGTCTGCAAGGCTATCGGCCTACTTTGGGCATAATTTGCCCATCGAAGCTGAGTTTGATGCAGTAATACTGTTTTATCCTAAATCCAAAAGTTTAGCCCCTTACCTCATCAACTTAGCAGGCTTACATCTTAAATCGGGCGGAGAACTTTTTGTCGTTGGCGAAAATAAGGGCGGCGTTCGCTCTATCGCGAAACAGCTTCCAGACTACTTTGATAGCGCCAGTAAACTGGACAATGCCCGCCATTGCTTACTGTTTGGCACCGAGCTGATTGATACCGCCCCCGCACTGAAACTGGAAGACTGGGTAAGCCAATACACTTTATCGACGCCACAAGGGGAGATCACCATATGCAATCTGGTCGGTGTCTTTAGTGAAAAGCGTTTAGATGAGGGCACAAAACTGTTACTCGAACACCTTCCTGCACTGCATGGCAAAGTGCTCGATTTTGGTTGCGGCGCCGGCATCATTAGTGCGGCCATGTTGAAAGTACAACCGACACTCGACATCGATTGCGTCGACATCAACGCCATGGCATTGGCCTCTTGCCAACTCACGTTAGCCGCCAATGGCATGACCGCAAATATCTATCCTTCAGATGGCATAGGGCAAGCACAAGGGGTATTTGACGGCATTATTTCTAACCCGCCCTTCCACGATGGGTTGCATAGCACCACCAATATTGCGGCACAATTTGTACAAGATAGCGCCAAAAAACTAAAGCCATCGGGTCAATGGCGCATCGTAGCTAACCGCCACCTTCCCTACAGCGAGCTTATCGCGAAACAGTTCAAAAAAGTGAACGTCATAGCGGAGAATAATAAATACAAAGTTTATTCAAATAGTTAAAAAATATTTATCAATCTGTAAAATCATTCAATAAGGCTAGGGGTTATCGATTTTCCCCTGGCCTCATTTTTATATCTTCTCCAACACGAGACTCAGCTCAAATACTTCATAAATAAAGACTTCATAGGTCAAACTTTATGCTGTTATACTCAGGCAACACTCTCTAATAATAAGAATCTCACTTCGGAAACAACATATGCTGGATCCCGGACTCATAGAACTAAGTAGCGATGGCAAATTTGCAGAATTAAGATTGATCCCCAATACTCACGGACCACTTAGTGTTGAGGGGATTAACGAGTTGCTCTCTTTCCCTGAATTATCACACCTCTTCCCTCGAACCAATGTCATCAATAACGCCGTTATACAAGTCAACCAGTTAATAGGCCAAGATGATGGACAATATGAACTTTTCTTTGAAGTCGCCGAGCGTCGTGATGGCGAAATTGAAATTACGATAGCCGAAGATAATATGAGCGCCGAGATGACTTTAGTCGCGGCCTGGGGGGGGAACGAAGTCACTCTACCCGATATCCTAAAAGCATTAAAAGCTAATGATATCAACATGGGACTCAGCAAGCTTAAGATCCAATCCTTATTGAAACAGTTAACCACCCTCCGACCTGGTGAACGTTGCACCGAAGTCATTGCTCATGGAAAACCAGCTATCAATGGTGATAATGCTATTATCGAACGCAAAGTACCATTAGCAAGAGAGCGACTCCTACAACCCCAAGAACGCCAAGACGGTACCGTTGATATGCGAAACTTGGGCGATGTGATCATGGTCAAGCCGAATGACACTCTAATGATAAAAAAACCTGCTACCGAAGGTAGTCCCGGTTATGACGTTAAAGGTCAAAAACTACTCCCCATTCCAGGTAAGGATATTCCATTGACTGCGGGTAATGGCGCCCATTTACTCGAAACCAATGCGAATATATTAGTCGCTTCAGTCGCAGGTCAGCCAGTCGAAACCAAAACGGGCATGCAGGTCGATGATGTACTTGAGATAAAAGATGTCGATATTGGTTACGGTAACGTCGACTTTAAGGGCAGTATCCTAGTAACTGGCGATGTCCATGAAGGTATGGTGGTCAAAACCACGGGGGATATCACAGTGATGGGGTTTGTCGACTCAGCTCATCTCATCGCCGATGGTGATATCACCGTCAGCAAAGGGGTGATCGGAAGACAGTTAAAAGAAGATCAGCTTTCAACTAAATTGCATGCTAAAGGTCAAATTTCAGCTCAATTTGTTCAATACTCAGAGCTTGAAGCGGAAGGGGAAATCTTAGTCACCAAACAACTACTTCATAGTCATGCCAGCACAGCTCAAACCTTGACTGTCAGTGATGCTAATGGACGCAGAGGCGACTTGGTTGGCGGTATAGCTAAGGCAGATAAAGGCGTCAAAGCTGTCATTATTGGTGCGACCGCAGGAACAAAAACCGACATCTATTGTGCGATGAGATACGGCGAACTAAAAGAGTCTCTCAAGCAGTTTGATCAAAGCATCAAACAGATGGTGGTCGCAAAGCTTAATATCGAATCGAGCCTAAATAAATTACCGCCCAAAGCCCAGTGGCAAGACGACGAGCTGATGGTTGAGCAAGTTAAAGGCATGCTCGAAGAGAAACGCCGAATAATGACCGAATGCTCGAAAGAAGAGATCGAGTATAATCTCGCCCATCAAGAGGTCGAAGACTACTATCAACAATATCGAATAGAAGCGAGCAAACATATCTTTGCCAACGTAGAGCTTCATATCGGGCCAGCCTTTAACCGCACTCAACGCGAACACGGGCCCTGTATTGTGACCAATGTAAATCAAGAGATTAACTTCGATTACAGTAGTAGAAAGTAACTCTGGCGTAGTTTTTTATTGGAGAGGCGTAACCTAAAGTTACGCCTCTTTTATTTCTTTCAGTTTTACAGGCATAATCCCGCACCATAACGCTGTGCAAATAAGAGAGATAACGTGGAACTACTCAGGATTGACTGCCTAGGAAAAGAGCTACGGCTGGAAGGCTCAATGGCGGGTTGGCAACAACTTTATTGGGACAATAAACTCGTTTCAGTCAAACAAGCGTCGGCAAACCATGAGGGACTTAGAAATCATGAGTTTGAACTTACTCCCCATACAGCTAGCACCGAAGAGCAAGCCCAGATATCAACGAGCCTAAAAATCACCTTAGAAGTCGATTTACAGTGGCAACCCTTTAATTTGCAATATCGTCTATTAAAAAATGATGACGTACTGACCCAAGGTAATCGAGATAGCAAAGATATCGAGCAACAAACACCTGTCGCACCTATTCCAGTCAAAAAGCAATTTAGCTTAGTAGGACTAGCTTCTTTAGGCTTTAAACTGCTCAAAAATGCGAAAGTCATAAAGGTGGTTCTCGCAGGGGCGAGTGTGGCTGCATACTCTTGGCTATTTTCTTTCCAATTTGCCTTAGCGCTTATTGCCTGCTTAGTGTTTCACGAATATGGTCATATTAGAGCAATGAAATACTTCGGCATGAAAACAAAAGGGATTTACCTGATCCCATTCATGGGAGGGCTCGCGCTTAGTGATGAAAAGATTAACACTCGTTGGCAAGATGTGGTGATCTCCATCATGGGACCCACCTTCGGGTTATTGATGTCTATCGCTGCGTTAATTGCCTATTGGGTCACAGGTAATGTTTTCTTCGCAGGCTTAGCCGCTTTCAACGCACTGTTAAACCTGTTTAATCTTTTACCTATTTTACCGTTAGACGGCGGTCATATTCTCAAGAGTATCAGCTTTTCAATGAACAGCCTGCTCGGACTTTTCGCCTGTATTACTGGCGCTGCTATCGGCGTATTCATCAGTTATACCTTAGGGCTTGCACTACTAGGTTTTCTGTTACTGATAGGTAGCTTAGAAATAGTATTTGAGTGGAAGTCTCGCCATCAAAGCCACCTTCTGCCATTAGACCGATATGGCCAACTTTTTTCCGCCATCTGGTACCTTGTAACGGTCGGAGCATTAGTCGCGATTATCTGGTATTTCGCAGGTAGTGGTGATGAAATACTCGGTTTACCACTGCAGATATTACAAAGTTAACCCTTTCAGACATGGGCTCCATGCCTATCCTTCAAGGATAGGCATGTCTAAACTCTTCTTATCTATTTACACAATTATTTTTATTGAAAACCATTGAAAAAAATTAAGTAAATAAAATTTAAAGGTTAACTCGCGATTTAACGGTTTACGTCTAAACTTAATAAAAACAGAGGAGTCGCGTCGCTATGTTTAAAAGTATCCGAGTTAAATTCTCTTTGATGTTTATCGCTGTTGCGGCAGTACTTATTTTTATCTCTATATTTGATGCCACACGCAATCATCAAATAGTCAATCAACTACAAGAGTTTAGTCAACGCTTCAATCCTGCCACATCTGCCATCCTGAATGCTGACCGAGATTTATACCAGGCACAGCTCAGTGAAGTCACCCTATTAAACGATCAATTGAATGCCGAGCAGAGACAAAAAGAGATAAAAAATTGGCAAGAAAATGTCGACCAAGCGAAAGATAGAATGCTGCAGTTTAGAGAGATGCTAGCCAACCACCCAACGGTAACGGATGCAACTAAGGGATTTGATGAGCAATTCAACCTTTGGTATCAGGCATCGGGCAAGGTCGTCAAAGCTGTAGAACAGCAAGACTATACCAATGCACTTGTGCTACATAACCAGCTCTCTAAAAAGGAGTTTAAGGCACTAAGAAGTATTTATAACGCCGCAGGAGAAGCGGCTGATCAGCGAGTGAAAGAACTCGATACACTTATCAGTGAACGGGCGATTAGCCAAAACAGAATGTCAGTTGGGATTGCTGCCATAGTGGCTATTTTTGCACTCATCATCGCTTACTTTGGCCCTAAAACTATCGTTGACGCAATCAATGATATAACTAATAGGATCAATGATATAGCTAACGGAGATGGTAATTTAACCCAACGAATTCAAATAAAGCGAGACGATGAAATTAGCACTCTTGCCAGCTCTTTCAATCTGTTTGTCGAACAACTACAGAAGATGATTATCACCATTAGCGCTCAGACCCATGAAGTTAATTCTAGCGTTGAGCAGTTATCAGAGAAATCCACTGAAACACTGACAATCAGTTCAGACCAGTCGCAATTTGTTGAAACCATAGTCACGGCCGTAAACGAAATGAGTGCCGCAGTAAAAGAAGTCGCCAGCAACGCAATGGATACCGCGAGCGAGATAAATAAAGTCAACGATCAAACCATAGAAGGGAAACGCGTTCTCAGTCTATCGGTTGAGCAAATAGATCAGCTATCTGGGTCGGTAAAACAAGCCGTTACTGTTATTGAGAAGCTATCCGAAAACTCGGCTAATATCGCCTCGGTACTAGATGTTATCCGTGGCATCGCGGAACAAACCAACCTATTGGCATTGAATGCAGCGATTGAAGCAGCTCGCGCCGGAGAGCAAGGTCGAGGCTTTGCCGTGGTCGCAGATGAAGTGCGTACCTTAGCGAGCAGAACAGAAACCTCCACCCAAGATATTCAAAAAATGATAGAGCAATTGCAACACGGTGTGTTAGATGCAGTAAAAACCATCGAAGCCGGCGCAGCCTTGACCAGCTCTACGGTCTCGTTAACAGCCCAAACCCAAAATGCCTTAGATGAGATCTTATCCTCAACCTCCAGAGTGAGTGACATGTCTAGCCAAACCGCAACGGCAACAGAAGAGCAGACTCATGTGTCTGAAGAGATTAATCGGAACTTGACCGAGCTATCAGATAAAACCGTGCATTTTCATGATGTGATCAGTGAGACCCAGAAAATTGTTCAAAGCACACAGACCATCTGCAATAACCTCCAACATGAGGTATCGCGGTTTAAAGTTGCTTAGGAAAGGTTATCACCATGTTCTATAGACAAAGCCTTGCATCAGCAAGGCTTTTAATTTGGTACAGATGGCGAGACTTGAACTCGCACGGCCGTTAGGCCACTAGCACCTGAAGCTAGCGTGTCTACCAATTCCACCACATCTGCAAATTTTTGATATAAAAAAACCTGCTCTAAGGCAGGCTTTCTCTCTCTGAAGAGAGTAGCTCTTAAAGAGCAATTTTTGATAATGGTACCGAAGGACGGACTTGAACCGTCACTCCCGAAGGAAACGGATTTTGAATCCGTCGTGTCTACCAATTCCACCACTCCGGCATTATCAAATAGACCATGCTAAACGTGTTTACCTTAGCAAGTGAACGGAATTATACCTTTGCTTTAGCTAATGGCAAGCCTTTTGAAACATTCATATTGCCAAATGGACAAAATTCCGTCTAACAGACCCGTTGGGACCTAAAGCTCACACATGGCATGACTCAATTCTATGCATTTATCACAAATTTAACGACCGATTTTAACAACGCCAGCAAATTTATGGCAATTATTGATCGAGATCAGCATCTACCATATTTAATCACGCTAAATTAGCTGTGACGCCTTTATAAACATCTGCGAAAGAGGACTTCTCAAATGGCATTTTGGTTAGATTTAATGTTTGGTAACCCCATTGGTTTAATGTCTATGATCGTTATTTTCACAACCATTGGAATAATGTCATATCTGATGTGGTTGTTTATATCGAAGTCAAAACCAGAATAGATAGAGCCTTAAGGCTCAGTGTGAATACACTTTTCTAATGCAAAGGGGGCTATGCCCCCTCTTTTTTATCTATAAATCTCAAATTTGTCGATTATGCAGCGTGTTTACGACTTGGTACGACACTGTGTATAAAATGAGGCCTAGCCTTAATCAATAGCTGCATCTGCTCCTGATTAGGCTCACCTGGTGGTAAACGTAACACTTGTCGATTAAGGTAGCGTCTTGCTGCCATAGAAATTTTGTAATCGGCCGTAGGCCCATGAATTGCGTAGTGCTTCTTATTTCCTAGGTATTCCAAGATATTAGTTTCAAGTAAGCTTTTCACCGCCGATTCATTTTCCGGCAAAGTTAACACGGCTTCACCTTGTAAAAAGAACTCACGTAACAAAGCTCTCTCTATGGGATCTAACAACAATACTTTATTCTCTATCGTTTCGACTGTACGCTTGCTTCGCAGATAATGAATCGCTTCATCAAGAAAGTAGTTCGCAACTTTCATCAATAAATAAGCAGCACCTATAATGAGTCCAAGTCCGATAAAGTGAGCATATTGATTCACTAAAGCATCTAACTTTAATGCGCCAAGCAGTGCCGCTGGTGCAAAAAGTAATGCACTGCTCACCAATGTAACCCATAGCATAAGATTAAAAATCATTTGTTTTGGCGTTGCATGTTTAAACAGAATCAGATTCAGCTTTTCCATCTTGATACCCAGTGTCAAAAATCCGCAGATGCTTAATTAACTGCAAATATAGTGCCAAAGAATAACTAACAAGAAAGACTTAACAAACATTACTTTGTGACTATTTTTATCAACAAGATCATGCAGAAAATAAGATTGAGGCTATGCTTAAAGCTATTAGTTTTCTCTAAAAGCGATGAGCGAGAACATCATCTTATAGATCGCATATTAAGGTAAGCGAACTTTTCAATGCAAAATATGACCAAACAGCTACTCAAAAGCCCGATAGGCAGAAAACTGACTCTGTCTATTATCCTTTTTAGTTCGTTAATCACTTTGCTCACTACAGGCTTTCAACTGATCAATGACTATCGAAGTGATGTAAACCGAATTTCAAATCAATTCGAGAGTATAGAGAAGGTGAATCTCAATGTGATGGCCGCGAGTATTTGGGTTATCGACGAACGACTCATCAACACCCAAATCAATGGTTTAATTCAATTACCCGATATTACTTATATTTCGATAGAAGATGACAGTGGTCAGCAATGGCAAGCAGGTATAGCGACACCAGAAAACACCATTGAAAAGTCTTTTCCACTAACCTATATTTCAGGTGAACAGAGTATCAACGTCGGTACACTGACGGTACAAGCCGATTTGCAAGAGGTATACAATAAACTACTGGATCGGGCAATAATCATCCTATTGTCTAACGCCATTAAAACCTTCATTGTTGCTGGTTTTATTTTATTTTTAGTGTGGTTTTTGGTTACTCGCCATCTTCACAAACTCAGTGAATATAGCCAGAACATTGATTTAGATACTGATTTTGAACCCTTGGTTTTCGTCAAAAATAGCCATAAAAATGATGAGTTTTGGCTAGTGGCTGAAGCTATCAATCAAATGCAGCGGCAGCTTAGAACATCTTTTGACGATATCAAAAGGTCAAAACTCGAACTACAACAAGCCCTTGAAGATAGAGAAAGGCTACTCGAGCTTGAACGAAGCTATAAAGATGAGCTTGCAAGGCAAGTCAAAGAAAGAACAGCCGAACTAGAACAGTCGTTATTAATCTTAAAACGAGCGCAAGAAGTATTGGTCGAACAGGAAAAGATGGCAGCATTGGGAGGCTTAGTTTCGGGGGTTGCCCATGAGATAAATACACCTATAGGAATCTGCCTTACCGCAGCAAGCGCTCAACTTTCTTATGTCGAAGAACTTATCACGTTAATTCATAGTGAAAACGCCACACTAGAAGAGATCAATAGTATCTTATTGGAGTATCAACAAAGCTGTGAATTGATCATCAATAACATCACCCGCGCTAGCAGTTTAATTCAAAAATTTAAAACGATAGCAGCCGAACAAAGTCACGAAGAAAAACGCAGCATCAATGTGCAACAAGGACTGATAGAGCACCACGAATCAATGAAATTTATTTACGGTGCTCAACTTGTTAACGTCGACTATCACCTAGATCCCAATTTAACCGTCAGGACGAACCTAAGCCTCTTCAAACAGATCATCACTAACCTGTTTTCAAATGCTTATGCTCACGCATTCAAAAATCGAAACAATGGCAAACTACGTATCGATGCCAGTGTCGATAACCAACTCCTCACGATCAAAATTCAAGATGATGGCGAGGGGATCAGCCCCGAAGCAGCTGCCCACATATTCGAGCCGTTTTATACCACCACGCGCTCAGAAGGAGGAACAGGTCTTGGGTTATCGGCAGCATTCAATGCGGCAACCCTATTACAAGGCACGATGCGATACCTGCCAGAATGTGAGCTTGGCGGTGCATGCTTCGAAGTCAGCTTCCCTGTCGAAGTCGTGGAAATAGACTCATCAGAATTCATCCTAGCCAATAATCTTTAATATTAAATCACTAACTAACGGTATCGCATTGTGGTTAGCTTACAGATCTCAATAATCACTTCTGTCGCTTTTACCATTGATTGCAGACTAATAAACTCATGTTTACCGTGAAAATTATGCCCACCAGTAAACAGATTGGGACAAGGTAACCCCATGTATGACAGGCGGCTACCGTCAGTAGCGCCACGAATTGGCTCAATGATAGGTTCAACATCCACGTTCAACATAGCTTGCTTCGCGATTTCGATAACGTGCGGATACGGTATAAGTTGCTCGCGCATATTGTAGTAGCTATCAGTGATCTGCACACTCAACGCTCCTTGCTTAAGCGTTTGGTTATATCCCTCGACCTTTTCTGTTAACCAGAGCTTACGTTGCTCAAAAGCATCTAAGTCAAAATCGCGGATCAAGTATGTCAATTGTGCTTTTTCTGTAACACCATTCATCTCAATAAGATGGAAAAAGCCATCATAACCACGACTTTTCTCAGGTGTATCACCAACTGGCATTTGCGCATGGAAATTAGCCGCGATAGTTTGAGCATTGACCATCACACCAAAGGCTGTGCCAGGATGGCAGTTATTGCCTTGAGCAGTAACCACCGCGAGTGCACCGTTAAAGTTTTCACACTCTAAATGGCCAATAGCGCCACCGTCTACGGTATAAGCCCATTGAGAACCAAAACCGTCAACATCAAAATGATCGGTACCTCGGCCTATCTCCTCATCTGGCGTAAAACAGAGGTGAATATCACCGTGAACAGCACCGACCTCATTTTTGAGTGTGGCCAGCGCCGTAATAATCTCTGCAATTCCGGCTTTATCATCGGCGCCAAGTAAGCTATTGCCATCGGTTGTGATAAGGGTTTGGCCAATATAATGCGCTAATTCAGGAAACTCATCCGGAGATAAAAACTCATCTCCCCCAAGAGAGATCACGCTGCCGTCATAGGCTTCGATGATTTGTGGCTTTACATTAGCACCAGAAAAGTCGGGAGCAGTATCAAGATGTGCGATAAAACCGATAGCAGGTATATTAGCCACTGTGGCAGGGAGCACGGCGGTTAGATATCCCTTGTCCGATAGCGCTACATCACTAAAGCCGAGTTTAATTAGCTCTAACTTAAGTTGATCAGCTAAGGCAAGTTGCCCAAATGAACTCGGCACGCTAGTGCTTGATGAATTAGATTGAGTATCAAACTGAACATAACGCAAAAAACGATTAAGAAGAGCTTGTTTCATAAAAAAGACCTATAGAAAAATTCTCCTGAGTCTAACAAGCTCCATGAAGTTGTCTTTAGACCTTGATCAATCTTTAGCTAGCTTTGGCTGCGATTTTAGTCAGCACTCGACTCACTGCAACAAAACCAAAGGTTCCAGTGACTACGGTCACGGCGCCAAATCCCGATGCACAGTCCATACGCATACTCCCCTCTGCGGTCGCCTTTACATTACATACGCTACCATCGGACTGGGGATAAACTAACTGCTCAGTCGAAAATACAGCTTCGATACTAAAGCGACGTTGTACATTTTTCGAAAAATTATATTCACGCCTTAGTAGGTTTCTCACCTTAGCAAGCAAGGGATCTTGGTAGGTCTTGGCTAAGTCGGCAACCTGTACTTGAGTCGGATCGGTTTGGCCGCCAGCACCACCAACCGTCACAATTGGCAGCTTCTGACGTTTACACCAGGCGATTAAAGCTGTCTTAGGTTTAACCGCATCAATACAGTCAACAACATAGTCGAGACTTCCCCCCTGCTTCTTGCCATTAAAATAATCTCCTAAGTTATCGGCAGTAATAAAATCTTCGATTTCATTCACCTTACAATCAGGATTTATCTGGCGGATCCGCTCGGCCATCACCTCAACTTTAGATTCGCCAATTGTTTGTTTAAGCGCGTGTAATTGCCTGTTGGTATTCGTCACACATATATCATCGAGATCAATTAACGTGATCTCCCCGATACCGCTTCTAGCAAGTGATTCAGCCACCCAAGTGCCCACACCGCCAATGCCCACAACAGCAACATGGGACTGAGCAAATTGATGTAATGCTTTCACCCCATAAAGACGACCTATTCCAGCAAATCGGTTTAAGTACGGATCTGACAATGTTGGCTGGCTCAAATTGTGCTCCACAGGCAATAGGATAAAGGCACTGATTTTATCCTAATCATCCATAAAGCCAAAATAAAAATACCAGCAATAAGTGTTAACGAAACGGCAAACCTAATAAGTAGACGAAATAGCAATGTGAAAAATGTAATGACCAAGGTCAACCCAATGATTTTAAATGTAAAAAAAATAATAAACATCACACCAATTCACTAAAACGTGATCAGGATCAACCAGCAAAAATCTAAAAACATGCAAATATCTCCGCAAGATATGAAGGCTTACCTAACAAGAAAAAAGCACATCGAAACTCAGTGTGTCAAAAACAACATGGTCAGGTTGTCGAACCAACCTGTGCCTATATCACGATAAATAAACGCTCTGATAAAAGAGCATCACCGCTACAGGAAGATGATAATGAAAAAATCTGTTCTATCGGCAAGCATCATCGCAACACTCGCTGCTACCTCGTTTACCGCTCTCGCAAACGGCCCACAATTTTATGGCCGTGCCGATCTCGCTGTTACTCATTCTGATAATGGCATTGCAACCCAAAACCAAAAAGATGGCACTATTATAGAAAACAACTTCTCCTGGTTAGGGGTCAAGGGCAACGAAAAAATCAGCGATGGTCTTGAAGTGATCTATCAGATGGAATTTGGCGTTAGTAACTTTGATAACTCAGGCAAGACCTTTGCTGCACGTAACACCTACCTTGGTTTGAAAGGGGTTGGCGGTACAGGCCTCATTGGTCGCAACGACACTGTGTTTAAAGCTTCTGAAGGCGGCTTCGATTTATTTGGCAACACTAACTCAGATATCGACCTACTGGTTGCTGGTCAGTCGCGTACCGCTGACGGTATCACTTACTACTCACCGAAAATTGCTGACCTTTTGACCATAAACGCTACCTACCTAGTTGAAGACAATTATGTCACATACAATGGTGATGAGCGCGTCGCGCCAGACAGCATGTATGCCCTAAGTGCAACCTTTGGCGATAAGGCCCTCAAGGCACAACGTTACTATGTAGCTGCCGCCTATAACGAAAATATCGATGATGTAAAAGCTTACCGTGGTGTGGCTCAAGTCAAAGTCGGTAACTTCATCATTGGTGGTCTATACCAGAACAGTGAACATATTGACGCTAAATATGCCAACCTAGAGGGTGATACCTACTTCGTTAACGCTGCATACGTACTGGGCAATGTAAAAATTAAAGCCATGTTTGGTAGTGACGACTCAGGCCTAGGTAAATATGTCAGCCGTTTCGTGGGTAACGCCGATGGCGCAGGTATGGAAACCGTATCAGATGTCGATCTACAACAGTTCAGCATCGGCGCAGATTACCGCATCAGCAAGAGCACCCTGTTCTACGGCCACTACACCAAATATGATGGTGAC
Source organism: Shewanella psychrotolerans (assembly GCF_019457595.1). Classification (NCBI taxonomy): domain Bacteria; kingdom Pseudomonadati; phylum Pseudomonadota; class Gammaproteobacteria; order Alteromonadales; family Shewanellaceae; genus Shewanella; species Shewanella psychrotolerans. Next base: position 3,738,116 of record NZ_CP080419.1, read on the forward strand.
CTGAAACTGACGGGTGTAACACAAGATCTTGGCGATGATATCGTCACCCTAGGTATGCGTTTCGACTTCTAGAGTTATTTTGTATAAAAATAAATCAAGCGGCCTTAGGGCCGCTTTTTTTGTGACACCAATCACACACACAGTGTTAACCCCGCTCTTCTCTGCATATTTTCTATACATTTCAATGCATTTATTAGCAAACAAACTACAATTTTAGCGTCTACTTATTAAGTTTTAGTTCAGTTTGACCTTCAACCCGATCTACCTCTTTATAAGTAGATGAAAAGCTAGGGTTTTACAAATTTAGTATTAATTTTGTACAAGGCGGTTAAATTGTTCACAAATTAGCTTTAAACCTAACGTGAATAGATAAAAATTTGATCTACACCACAATTTTAATGACATAAAACTGTAAACTTCGAGCCAACTTTGTTACGAGAATGGACACTCGGAGCAAATTATAGAAACTATGTTAATAACCATTAAAAAATGGAAAAGAACTCAGTTCTTGGGAGCACAACACATGAAAAAATCTCTAATCTCTGCATCAATTGCATCTGTACTTACTCTAGCTTCATTCGGTGCGCTAGCCGATGGCCCAGGCTTCTACGGTCGTTTAGACCTTTCAGTTACAAACTCTGATACAGGTGTAACTACGCAAGAAGGCAAAGAAGGCACGGTTATCGAAAACAACTTCTCAAACCTTGGTGTTAAAGGTAGCGAAAAGATTTCTGACGGTGTAGATGTTATCTACCAAATGGAATTCCAAGTAGAGAATACTTCTTCTAAAGGCGACGTATTTAAAGCTCGTAACACTTTCCTAGGTCTTAAGAGCGCTGCAGGTACATTGCTTGTTGGTCGTAACGACACTGTTTTCAAACAGTCTGAAGGTGGCATCGACCTATTCGGTAACTCAAATGCCGATATCGACCGCTTAGTAGGCGGACAGACTCGTAGCGCTGACGGCTTCTGGTACTACTCACCACGTATCGCTAACATTCTGACTATCAACGCTACTTACCTAATGGAAGACAACAACCAAGCTGGTGTTGAAGATCCAGAAAATCAGTATGCAGTCAGTGCAACACTTGGTGACAAGAAGTTCAAAGAACAAAGCTACTACCTAGCATTCGCTTACAACAAAGGCATCTCTAACATTGATGCTTATCGTGGCGTGGTTCAAGTCAAGGTTGGCGACTTTAAAGTTGGCGGTCTGTTCCAAAACTCTGAAAGCATTGCTGATGGTTCTGAAGACAACAACACTTACCTAGTTAACCTAGCTTACAACCTAAACGGCGTAAATCTAAAAGCTGAATATGGTGTAGATGAAGCAGGCTTCGGTAAGTACTCTAAGCAAGCTCAACAAGGTTCTGACATCAATGTGACTAACTTCACCATCGGTGCTGACTACCGTGTAGCTAAGTCTACGCTAGTCTATGGCCACTATGCGATGTACGAAGGCGATTACAAAGTTGCTGGTCTTAAAACTGACCTAGCTGATGATGACATCTTCACTGTTGGTATTCGTTACGACTTCTAATCATCTTACCTAAGACATAGATGCTAAAAGGCGACCTAAGGTCGCCTTTTTTATATCCTTAAAGTTAGTCATATTAATATCGCTAACTGATAAGAGCCCTAAATAAGTTAACCTTTACGAGTCAATCGATATACAGACTCAGTTAACCAAGGCACCTGTTTTTTCACAAAGCTTGGATTGTCAGCCAGCACATCCTCGGTATGTAGCAGCTCAATCTCAAAATGCTCACTCATGTGCTCCATAATCCAGTCGTTAGATACCGCAAATGGCGGGCCAGTTAGCGTCTCTTGAGGATAATCTAATGTAATAAGTAACCCTATACTCTTGGGAGGAAGAAGTTTCGCTAACTGCAGCACATATTGGCGGCGCATCTCATCTGGCCAGGCAATGAGTGCCGCCCTATCGTAAAAGGCCGAAATATCTTCCAATAGGTGAGCCGGTAAGGTAAATAGATCGCCCTGATAAATAGCGACTTGCTCTGTGCGATAAAGCGTATGATCCGCGAGTGCTTGAGCATCTACATCAAGCTGATTATCAGAAAAAAACTGCTCAACTGCGGTTTGACTAAGCTCGCAGCCAACAACATCTAGCCCTTGCTCTGCGAGAAAACAGAGATCTAAACTCTTACCGCATAGCGGCACAAAAACCTTGGCACCAGATTTAATATTTAACGAATCCCAATTATCGACTAATAAGGGATTAACCTCACCAAGGTGAAAGCCTATTTGCTGGGACGCCCATTTGTCATGCCAAAAACTTGGTTGCATCTCTCACTCCATTTAACCTAATACGGTGAATATTCACCGTACTCTAATAGTAAGTGGCACTAGACGCAAAAAATCTTATACAAATAACCGCTGGTCATTACTGAGGGTTTAATACCTTCTGTACTCGCCTGAGCCAAACACAATTTTCGCATTCGCAGTTGCGTCTTGATAAATGATGTGGCGTGAGGCTCGAATCGATAAAGTCGACCGCGATGAGCAGTTGCTGCCTTAACTCTTGTACCGATTTTCGCTCAACAGCGACTAACTCGTCATTGTGGTTCATCCAAGTGCATTCCATCCCCTGGTGACAGTGGATGCATTGGGGGTCAGTGCTATTAAAGAAACCTGCATGGGGACAAAACTTCAGTTCCATCGACTGCACGATACGTTTTCTAGGATATTCCAACAGCTCAATTAATAGGGCTTTGTCAGGTTCCGTCATCACACCCTCCTCACTCATCGGGTATTACTCTTTATTTAGAGGCTTAATTTTATATTAGCTTCAGGTTACCTTTATGTGTATGTAGCAGGATTGATGTAGGTCAATATCTACAACGAAAATATCGGTTAGGGCTCACAGTGATGAAAAATCTAGCTATTGTGCACTAGACCGTGTTCTTGCTATAAAAACATATCGATTTGTAAAGATGTCACTCATGCCTAATTCAAGCAATCCAACACCAGAGTTGCAGCACTTTTATATCTCAGAAGAGCAATCAATTTATCTATTGAAGGCCGATGATGCTCGTAAACACAGAGCATGGATTCGTTTGTGTAAACAGCAATTAACTAAGTTGGGTTACAGCGACATTGAGTTAGTCGGTAAAGGCGCTTATGGCTTTGTATTTGCTGGAGTAGATAAGCAGCACAATGCCCATGTCTTTAAATTTTCTCGACTGACGTTACCGCAACATATTCAAGATCGCTTAGAAGAGGAAGCCTTCATGCTATCTCAGGTGATCCACCCCAATGTGCCTCCCGTGATTAAATTCGAGCACGTCGGTAAGCAAGGTATTTTAGTCATGGCGAGAGCGCCGGGTGAAGATCTCGACAAGCTTTGTAAACGTCTCGGCGCACTCCCCGTAGGCATAGTTGTTAGTATCGCCCGTCAACTCGCTCATATATTGCATTATCTGCACAATGGTCGTCCGTTAGTCCACGGAGACATTAAGCCATCAAACCTTGTCTATGATATGAAAACCAATCATCTATCCTTGATCGACTGGGGATCAGCGGTTTTTGCCCAGCGTGATGGCAATGGCAATCCAGTCAATGGCAATGTTATGGATCTGCTATCGAGCGATCAACAACATACCAACGCCCGTATGGGCGATGTCTATTTTATTGGCGATGAGCAACTCAATGGCGCGCTCTCAAGCCCAAGGTTTGATGAACAAGGTGCAGCCGCAACGCTATACGCATTAGCTTCAGGTCAAGCCAGTCGCTTTGGTAGTAAGGTTATTCCTGCCACCAGCATCGGCTTACCCATAGAGTTGGCAAAAACCTTGGACGGCATGCTCAGTGATGACCCTGTCACTCGAAACAAGGCGGGCGATTATTTTCTTAAAAGCATGGCTCATAGTCATAGATTGCATCTTCCCGAGTTACCAAAACCACCGCTACAAGCCGAGATCCCCGTATGGGAACTTGCTCGTGGCAAAGACGTTGAAACCGTGACTTACAGCTCCAGAAAGTCCTTCCTGAAAGAACACAACGCGGATGATCCCATTGCTAAAATGGACGATCTGCAATTAGAGAAATATTATCGCAATTTTATGGCTGGAATGGGCGATACAGAAAAGGGGTTCATCGCCGCTGTCGGTCGTGTAGGACAATACTCGCTTATGGGGGGAATTGCGATTCACTGGCAAGAGTCAGGGGTATTTATCGACTCAAACCTTGCAACTTACAATAGCGAAGAAAAACCCGCTTTAATACTCGCGGTCAACAACATGGTGACGTTAGCGAGAGGGATCCGCCGTATCGGCGTATTTAAAGCCTGCTTCTTTAATGCAAAAGACACATTACATTTAGAGCGAAGCGATATTAATCAACCATTTAAGCCCAGCCCAGAGCAGCAACTGCCTTTCGAAGTTGGTGATGTACCGTCGCTGGAAGACAAGTCGAGATTACATTCTTACTTTGAGGATGGACGCGATCCCGATGAAAACCTCGAACTACCAAAAGAGATCATGACCGAACTCGGTTGGATAAACCAGATCCATCATACTGGATGTATCATTTTCGAAGTGCTTCCCAAGCATATGAAGATCCACAGTTACCTTAGGCTACTCAACCCTAGAAAACAGGCCGCGTTTCGCGCTAGCCTAGATCGTATTCTCAGCCACGTCGATAAAATACAAGGAAAAGGGGTATCTGGTTTTATGAAGCTACCATACAAAAACACTCGCCGCTTCAACCATATAGATAGAAAACCTGATTTTTTCTATCCCAAGAACCCCAAAGCGATTAAAAATGAAGTTTAAACTTTAGGATCCTTCTTGTCGTCTAGCTGATGTGACTCCTCTTTTTTTTCTGATGGGTCGGGCTTACGTTCAAAGTCACCATCGAAGGTATTGCCATCATCACGAGTAAAAGGATCATCGCCAAATGGGGAGCGACCATTTTTTGAACCAAATCCACCGGCACCAAATCCCGCTTGAAAACCACCTTGGCTACTTACCTTTAATTGCATGCGCTTGTATAAAAAACCAGCGACTGGAACTCGAGTTATCGGCGTTAACAACAATAGACCGATAAAGTCAGTTACAAAGCCAGGGATAAGTAACAGCAATCCTGCTACAGCCAACATCATACCTTCGACAATCTCTTGCCCAGGCGCTTCGCCTCTAGCCAACTTTTGCTGCACCTGCATCAAGGTGCTTATTCCTTGACTGCGCACCAAAGACACCCCAACCACTGCTGTAAATAACACGAGACCAACGGTCGTCCAACTCCCTAGCGACTCGCCTACACGGATCAGTACATTCAACTCAATAACGGGCACGAGCACAAAAATAATTAGTAGAATAAAAAACACACTGACCTCGCAAAAGAAAATTTTTCTTAATTCATTGAAAACTAAATGGGGGCAATCTGGTCTACTTTCAAGCTAGTCGATAAAAACCGCGGTTTCAACTCGGCTAAGCTAACTTGGATAAGCTCACTATTTTAGTCATAGCTTAATGCAAGACAACGGTAAAAGACGTAAAGTATCCCACAGCATTCATCCCGATGAGACTGATAGGATGAAGTTTACACTCTTTGACTTAAAACAGCTTTAAAACCCAATGCGAGAAAGACGATCGACATCATGCATAACAGCTATTTATTAGTCATAACAACGTGCCCAGATAAAGAGATTGCAGGCAATATCGCGCGGGCATTAGTGAGCGCTAAACTTGCGGCGTGCGTACAGATATCATCGCCTGTGATCTCTGTTTACTCATGGCAGGACGAGTTATGCCAAGAGCCAGAGTTTTCATTGCAGATCAAATGTCATAGCCAACATTATAATGAGATCGCCAAACTGATACTCTCCATGCATCCCTATGATGTACCGGAGCTTATCGCCTTGGAAATCGCTAACGGCTCTCCTGCTTATTTAGATTGGATAAAAGAAACCACACAAATATGAAAAAAATACTGTTCCTTTTTCTCTCGTCACTGTTATTACTTGCCCCCGCGGTTCAAAGTGAAGGCATTTTCAGCAGTAATAAATTTGGCTTTCTAAAAGACGAACCTAAGTTGATGCCCGTCGATCAAGCTTTTGTATTCGACTTTAAGCAAGAGGGTGAGCAAGTCAAAGTCAGCTGGGTTATCGCCGATGGTTACTACATGTATCGCGATAAGCTTAAATTTGAAGCCGATGGCGCGACTCTAGGCGAAATACACTTGCCCCGCGGCAAGGCGCATACCGATGACTACTTTGGCGAGCAAGAGGTCTATTACTCTTATGTAGAAGTCCCTATCGCTATCAAACAAGCCTCTAGTGAAGGTACGCTGAACGTCACTTTTATGGGCTGTGCCGAGGGAAAACTCTGTTATCCACCAACCAAACGCAGCGCTGTCTTAGCTGAAGTCGTGGCAAACGACGGTGTACTGCCAGCTGCAGAGGCAAGCGCGAGCCAGAGCTTATCTACGCCCTCATCTGCCCAGCAAGCGACGACAACACCGATCACAGAGCAAGACACTCTGAGTCAGATGTTGGCTAATGACAGTCTTTTATGGACCTTAGTGATTTTCTTTGGCTTAGGCATCGGCCTCGCCTTGACCCCATGTGTATTTCCTATGTATCCCATTTTGTCAGGGATTATTGTCGGTCAAGGGGAGAAACTGTCAACTCGCAAAGCATTTACCCTCTCAATGGTTTATGTTCAAGGTATGGCTATTACCTACTCCCTACTTGGGTTAGTGGTGGCCTCTGCGGGAATGAAGTATCAAGCCGCCCTGCAACACCCTGCCGTGTTAGTGGTACTGGCTATTTTGTTCTTCGTGCTCAGTTTATCAATGTTTGGTCTTTATGACTTAAAACTGCCATCGAGCTGGCAGGAGAAGATGAATCGCTTCTCCAACAACCAGAAAGGCGGCAATATCGCTGGTGTGTTTATCATGGGGATCATCTCGGGCTTAGTCGCCTCTCCATGCACCACTGCACCGCTTTCAGGCGCACTCGTCTACGTGGCACAAACGGGCGACCTAATGCAGGGGTTCTTAGCCCTTTATGTCCTTAGTATGGGAATGGGGCTTCCTCTATTAATCATTGGTTCATCTGGCGGCAAGCTTTTACCAAGAGCGGGTGCGTGGATGGATATCATCAAGACCATTTTTGGTTTCCTATTAATCGCGGTATCAATTGTCATGCTCGGCCGTATCTGGACAGGTTTAGTGTCAGATCTACTTTGGGCTTTATGGGGCATTGCACTTGCTGGCTACTTAATGCATCAAAATAAGCTGACTGAGTTTAACTGGAAACAAACGGTTCGCTCGGTAACGCTATTGCTGATGCTATTGGCAAGCTTCTCCTATGGCTTTCAAGCGGTAATGAATAGCTTAGGTTTTCAATCTCACACCCTAAGCAGTGAGGGTCACGGAGTCACTCACAAAACCATTAAGTCTGTTGCCGATCTCGAAGCAGAAGTCGCTGCAGCAAAAGCCCAAGGCAGACCAGTAATGCTGGATCTTTATGCTGATTGGTGCGTTGCTTGTAAAGAGTTTGAAAACATTACCTTTAAAGATCCGGCGGTTCAACAACGTCTATCACAGATGATTTTTTTACAAGCCGATGTAACCAAGAGCGATGCGATTGACGTTGAACTGCTAGAACACTACAACGTATTAGGACTGCCAACACTACTCATGTTTGATGCAAGCGGTGAGCTACGTGATGAACTCAGGGTAACAGGCTTTATGAAGCCCGAAGCCTTTGCAGCCCATTTAGATCTGTTACTCGCTAAATAGCGCAATGATTTAACATCAACTTAAGCCTCCTTCGGGAGGCTTTTTGTTGTTAGCTTATCTTGTCCTCTATGGCAAAAGTATTATTTAACGCCGATTTTTTTCATTTATAGTTAACAGAAATCTTATACAATAAGAGATAGTTAACGCCACTCTCACCCCCTATTTCGAAGGAGTCACATGGAACCCGCCATTCTTATTATCACTTTAGTCTGCGGAATGTTGGTAAGTCGCGTAGGACTACCACCACTAATTGGCTATTTAGTGGCGGGGTTTGTACTGTTTCTTTTTGGTGTGCAAGAGGAAAGTCTGCCACTGTTAGAGCAATTAGCTAATCTTGGTGTAACTCTGCTACTGTTCGCTATTGGCTTAAAGCTGGATATAAAGAGCTTACTCAAAGCCGAGGTGTGGGCGGGATCGAGTCTTCACTTAATAGGCTCGATTCTTTTCCTCGTGCCGCTTCTTAAGCTGCTCGGACTATTAGGCCTTGAACAGCTAACAGGTCTTGAGTGGAATCAATTGGCCTTATTGGCCTTTGCATTGAGTTTTTCCAGTACCATTTTCGCGGTCAAAGTGCTTGAAGATAAAGGTGATATGCAATCACTTTATGGTCGTGTCGCTATTGGTATTTTGATCATGCAAGATATCTTCGCGGTACTCTTCTTGACCATATCTAAAGGTGATATCCCCTCTATTTGGGCGCTGAGCTTATTGCTTCTGCCCTTTGCCAAACCCCTTATCTACAAGGCATTCGATCGTGTCGGCCATGGTGAGCTGTTAGTCTTATTCGGATTGGTTATGGCCTTAGTGGTGGGCGCAGGCTTATTTGAACTGGTCGGCCTAAAACCTGATCTGGGGGCCTTGATTGTCGGTATCTTACTCGCGGGACATCCAAAATCATCGGAGCTTGCTAAGTCGCTATTTTATTTCAAAGAACTATTCTTAGTGGCCTTCTTCTTAACGGTTGGCCTCAATGGACTACCTAGCTTCTCTGATATCGGGCTCGCCGCCCTGTTGGTACTTATTGTACCGATTAAAATTGTGCTGTTTTTATACCTACTGACCTACTTTAAACTGCGCTCGCGCACCTCACTAATGACCTCTTTTAATTTAGGTAACTATAGTGAATTTGGTCTTATTGTCGCTGCTGTAGCCATTAATAAAGGTTGGTTACCTGCCCAGTGGATGATCATTTTAGCAGTTGCTTTGAGCTTAAGCTTTTTATTCGCAGCGCCACTTAACACAGCCTCAAACAGGTTATACCAACGTTTCCAATCAGGATTACGCAAATTAGAACGTCACCCATTACACCCAGAGGATCGTCAGATCCCTGTGGGTAATCCGCGCTTTCTCATTTTAGGTATGGGACGAATTGGTAGCGGTGCCTATGATGAACTAGCCAATAAATTCAGTGGTGACATTTTAGGTATTGAACATAAGCAGGAGTTAGTCGATTTCCACCGCAACGAAGGACGTAATGTTGTTAAGGGGGATGCATCCGATACTGACTTTTGGGAGAAACTTGAGCATGCGCCAAATTTAGAGCTAGTCTTGCTTGCCATGCCACACCATGCAGGAAACCTATTTGCAGTTGAACAACTTAAACGATTAAATTATCAAGGAAAATTAAGTGCCATTGTGCAATATAGTGAAGATGCAGTGCAACTTAAGGAATCGGGAGTGCATAGCGTATTTAATCTCTATGAAGCGGCTGGTGCTGGTTTCGTTGATCATGTAATCCAGGAGCTTGAGTCGGGTAAACAACATGAAGCCGACATCAATATCGAAGAGCCAACCCATGCTAGCTAAGCCGTAATATTAGTCTACCGCGGTGCTTGTCATTCTATCATCAGATGGTAAGCACCACTGGGCAGAGACTCCCATACCCTAAGTCCGCAATTCATATACCCAGTCTCCCCAATCGCTACTCACGGCGACTTATAAAAAACTCAGTTACAGCTGAGCTCAGTCGTGATATAAAAATCATAAGGAACGAATTACGGTGGTCATAATACCAATCAGTATGAGCCGTAAATGACACTGCCCCAAACGATGGTGCAGAGAGTGATAACTTTTTATGTGAGAAGCTTGAGAGCATGTCTAATCCCGCACAGCGCGCTAACAAATTATTTGTGCAAACCTTTGGTACCACTGCGGATGATCTCTATCTCGCCCCAGGGAGAGTGAACATAATTGGCGAACATACCGATTACAACGACGGTTTTGTATTGCCTGCGGCTATTAATTTTCACACCATAATAGCCATCAAACGACGCGAAGATGATCTGTTTCGAGCGGTATCTGATGTCTATCCAGGAAAAATCAACAGTTGGCGTTTTGGCCAAGAGGATCAAGTTCACCCTGAAAATGATTGGGCCAGCTACCTCAAAGGATTTACCGCAGCGCTAGCCGCTTCAGGACTTCCCGCTAAAGGAATGGACCTAGCTGTAGTGGGTAATGTGCCCCTTGGCGCAGGACTGGCCTCGTCGGCGGCCTTAGAGCTGGCCTTTGGCACCGCCGTGAATGAGAGCAGTCAATTACGGCTTTCACCATTGGCAGTGGCACAGATGGCGCAGCGCGGCGAAAACCAATATATTGGTAGCGCTAGCGGCATAATGGACCATATGATCAGTGCTCTGGGTGAGCAAGATCATGCACTATTAATCGATTGTGAAGACCTTGATAGTGAACCTGTCCCCATTCCTGAAAGTTTAAGCCTAATTATTGTCAACTCTAACGTGCCGCGAGGCGATTTTGACGCCGAATATAATCTGCGTCACGATCAATGCGAACAAGTGGCCACTCATTTTGGTGTTGAGAGTCTGCGCCATTTAGAGCTCAGTATGCTAGAGGCTGCGGCATCAGAACTCTCAGAGGTAAATTATCGACGAGCACATCATGTGCTAACAGAAAACCGTCGCACTCAAAATGCAGCCCACGCGTTGCAGGCGGGTAATATCGCGAAACTTAGCGAACTCATGGCACAATCTCATGCATCGATGAGAGATGATTTTGAAATAACCACGCCAGAAATCGACACCTTAGTAGAGATCATCGCCAAAGTGGTTGGCACACAAGGTGGTGTACGCATGACAGGTAGAGGATTTGGCGGATGCGTGGTGGCTTTAGTTGAACATGAACTGAGTGATGCCGTGGTAGATGCAATAGAAACGCAATACCAAGCCAAGACGAATCTTGAACCAACGGTGTATCTATGTTCAGCAAGCGATGGTGCGACCCGACTTGATGACGAGCTTTATGAGTTTTAACCTCCGAATACGTATTCAACCTTAACCAACTAAGTTAAAAAATAAAATGAGCCCAAACGGCTCTTTTTATTATAGAAAGGATAACAAATGGTTCGTTTTCGTTCACTAGATGCCTGGCAAGATCCAAGAGGTGGCCAGATTGAACGCATTAACATTGATAACGGCATAATCGCATTGGAAGTGCTAAGTTTAGGCGGAATTATTCGCTCTTTCTGGGCGCCAGATAATAAAGGGGAACGTAGCAATATTGTATTAGGATGCGATAGTGTGGAAGACTACCTCAAGCAAAATGCCCATCTAGGCGCTGTCGTTGGGCGCTACGCTAACCGTATTTCAGGTGCTAGCATCACCCAAGATAACATTCACTATGAGTTAAATAACAATCATCAAGACAATTGTCTACATGGCGGAGAGCAAGGGTTTAATCGAAAGCAATGGCATATGGGTCAGCTTCCAGACGGCGTTAGACTCAGCTTGTTTAGCCCAGATGGTGACATGGGCTTTCCTGGTAATTGTAATATTCAACTAGATTATCGCCTAGTGGCGAATAACCTCTATGTTGAAATCTTTGCTGTGACCGATAAGCCTTGCCCTATCAGTCTGACGCAACACAGTTATTTCAATCTCGAAGGCGCTAATCATCAAAGCAATGGCGAACACTCAATTGAACTGACATCTGAACACTATCTCGAGAGTAATGATCAAGGGATCCCTGTCGGGATAAACCCTGTTGCAAATACGATTTTCGACCTCAGAGAAGGCCGTCGATTTAGTGAATTACAACAAGCACTCCCTCTCTCTGTGACCTCTGGAATTGACCACTGTTTTCTCACGCCAAACTATGAACCCAACACCTTGAATCAGGTAGCGACCGTAAGCACACCACATTCAGGCAGACGTCTGACACTCCACACAAATCAGCCTGGTGTACAGGTTTATGGGGGCAATTTCTTAGAGGGCACTATAGGTAAACAAGGTAAAGCACTGAAATCTTATCAAGGCTTCTGTATTGAACCACAACAGCTACCCGATGCACCCAATCAAACAGTACTACCAGGAACACCTTGGGTTAAACCGGGGGAAGTTTATCATCACATCAGTCGATATCAATTTGAGACTAATGCCAGTTAATAACCACAACAACTGTGCTACATCAAGAGAGGGATTTTAGGCAAAGGCCTAGTTTAACTAGAACCTGATGCCTAAAATCCGCTTATCGACTTAACTCGAAGTTAAGGTCGATCGTCATCATCGGACCAATCATCAAAGTCATCATCTAAGCTATCGACTTCTAATTCAACATCATCGTCATCGTCGTCGGTGCTTACTTCAGGATCGACCTTAGGCTTTTTCGGTACCGGAGCAGGCTTGGCATGAATGGCTTCAACCCAACCAGCGTGCCGCTGCATAAACTCAGCTCGAGCAACTAGCCAATTAGCGTCATACTCGGCTTTCGCTGCCTTTAATTCCTCATCCGTTAGGTCGTGCAGATTGACCTTTACGATATCTTCTGCATATTCAATAACAGCATCTCTTGCCGTATTATAGAGATAAACCCGTCCGGCAGATGCCTCTGGGAACTCTTTATCATGAATGAGAATAGTGTTGCCTCGCGCAGTGCGGAGTTCACCATACCAGACAGGTTCTTTTGAAGTGTTATACATATATGCTAATACCCTTAAATCAACACATACCAATATAAAATTATTAAGCCGACCATGGTTAGCTCAGTCATTGTCATCGCACAAAATCAGACCGCAGCGATTATGTCCACATTCTTAATAAATAACGACAGAAATCAATAGCAAAATAGATCTATTTTTTTCAATTGCTATCAAATTGTGCACTCTACCGACACTAGTATCGAATTTAGCCGATCAAATCAGTTATTCAAGTTTTTTTTCTAATGATGACGAGAATCCACAATCCAAGCTTTGAACAGGCTAAGTTACATCTTCAGCAGCCATTTTAAGCACAATCTTGCCATAGTGTCTGCCAGACTCCATTAGCTGATGAGCCTCGGCCACCTTGTCAAAACTAAATTCAGCAAAAATATGCGGTACTAGCGGCTCCGCTTGACTCGTTAAAAATAGTGGCCAAACATCTGTTAACAGTCTTTTGGCAATACGAGCTTTAGCCTCAATCGATTGCGGCCTCAAGGTAGCCCCAGTCCACGTGATACGTTTTGACATCAGTCGAAACACATCAACCGAGGCCGTTGGGCCGCGCAGCAATGCAATGGTCACCAGACGCCCCTCTACCGCTAAGGCCTTCAAGTTAAGATTAATCATATCGCCTGATGCCATATCGAGCGCCACATCAACCCCATCTGGTGCTACAGCAAGGAGCTGCTCAAGCAAGTCTGTATCATGATAATTAAAGGCATAATCTGCGCCGAGTTGCTTGCAATAATCACATTTATCTTGGCTACCTGAAGTTGCAATCACCTTAATGCCAAACTGCTTAGCTAACGCGATCGCCGCAGAACCGATACCACCAGAACCACCATGAATTAACACGGTTTCACCAGCCTTTAAGGCTCCACGCATAAACAAGTGGCCCCAAACGGTAAAAAAGGTCTCTGGCAAAGCCGCAGCTTGAGCAAGCGTTAGACCTGAGGGTATAGGCAAACAGTGACTGCCCCAAGTAACAACATATTCGCTATAGCCGGCACCAGGCACTAACGCACATACCACATCTCCAACCTGCCATTGACTTACCGAGTCACCGACTGCAACAATAGTACCTGACACTTCGAGGCCTAAAACCTCGCTAGCACCCGGTGGCGGTGGATACATTCCTTTTCGCTGTGCGATGTCTGGGCCATTGACTCCTGCGTAGCTCACCTTTATCAATACCTGCTCCGAATCAACCTTTGGCACGTTGCTCTCTGCGATATACAACACCTCAGGACCACCAGCTTGATCAAATATTATCTGTTTACAGCTATCTGTTTGTTCGGCCATTAGACACCTCAAGTAGTGACTTGGAATTGGATATGGCAATTTATCTTGTAATAGCCAAGATCACCATAGCAACAACATATTTATTGACGATGACAACCGATAAACTGATGTAGCGAAACCGCGTTAATCAATACGCGCTATTTCGCTGGAAAGTCAAAAACATGAAAGATAAACAAACTAAGTTCAGATTAAATAGGAAGATTAACGCGAACAACGTCCTGTAAAAGGAGAGATCTCATTTCTTATTGAACAAAACAGGCCAAAAAAGAGCGACCCGAAGGCCGCTCAAATCACAAGAGTTAAACTCTATATTTTAGAATGTTGCTGTGAACACCTCTGAACACAAGCTGTTCTCAGTTTGACAAATTTGATACTCAACCGATGTCGCTGCATCGCTAAAGCGATCGCGGTAGTTGCCATCGTTACTTGTCGTTGCGATAGCGGCTCCATCGCGATAAATAACAACAGAACTTCCCGCTGCACCGCTCCAGTTTAAGTCAACTAAAGCACTACCACGACGAGAAAGCTTCGCGCGAGTCACACCTGCAGTAATACTGTGCTCAAACACTTCAACCAGCATATCTGTGGTACTGTGATTGCCTTCAGCATCTGTTGCTGTCATTGAGACGGTGTAAGCACCAGCAGTAGCATAAGCGTAAGTAGGGTTCATCTCTGATGACGTTGAACCATCACCAAAGTCCCAGCTATAGCTAACAATGTCATCGTTCATATCACGACTTAAATTAGTGAAAGCGACCGACAAACCATCAACGGTATAGCTAAAGTCAGCGACAGGTGCAGCAGGTGCAGCTTCGCCAACACCTGAGATAACCAAGCCCCAACTATTTAGTGTACCTCTATCAGGGCCAACATGATCGCTAACCGATAACGTCCAAGTACCTGTTGCCATCTCGCCATTAAAGGCTGACAGATCCCAGCTCTTGACGATATCGTCTGCACTATCGCCGTCACGATTATGCAGTGTAACTTCCGTTCCCGCAGGAGAAGTCAGCGTTACCACTAAATCACCGATCCAGGTATGAGAGATATCGACATCGGCATTCACGCCGAAGACTTGAACATCATCAACCACTACAATAGTGCTGGTAATGCCGTTGGTATCGCCGTCAGGAATAGCGACTGAAGCATCATTACCATAATTGAAGTCTTGAATGCCTTCAGGTAAAACGGTCAAGGAAACAGATTTACTCCTCAATGTTGCACCATCATCACCTGTCACGGTAATGGTATAGTCACCCCACAACGCTGCACTGTCGGTCGCAACATTAACAGTAAAACTGTCACCCGCCATAGCACTATGAGTCGATAAACTTACACCGGCAAGCGCAGGATTAACCTCGACACTTAGTGCAACGCTAGCATCCCAACCAGCAACGCTGCCGACACTAAAGTCATAACTTGTCGCACTACCAGCTTCGATTGTTTGCATCCTCGGCGTAACATTAAAGCGATAGCCTGGTGATGGATCGGCCACATCAAGAGCATTAGCGACATTAAGTCGAGTACCAGCAACGGTTTTCCCCGTCAAAGCAGCATTCGAATCACCTGAATCCATCAACAGCTGTTTCATCTCAACAGGGGACAAATCGGGATTGATAGACCACACCAATGCTGCTGCCCCCGTCATATGCGGAGTCGCCATAGAGGTGCCCGAATAGGTCGCATAACTATTGCCTGGGGTGGTAGATAAAATCGCTGAACCTGGCGCGCCCATATCGACACTTGTTAGACCCCACTGTGAAAAGGTAGACATATTGTCATCGCGATCGGTACTGGCTATAGACATGACAACATCTGAGTCATAGCTAGATGGATAATGTGGCTCAACATCATTATCTACCGCGTCATTACCCGCGGCAGCAAAGAACAAAATGCCAGCTTCACCCGCAGATTCAATCGAATCTTTAAGCGCTTGGCTAAATCCACCGCCCCCCCAAGAATTATTCGTCGCCTTAATATTTACACCATGATTAACTTTTAAATCAGTCATGTAATCGATACATGCGATAGCACCTTCTGTAGAACCTGAAGCACCCGCATCAAGGAACTGGCAACTAACGATAGTCACGTCCCAGTTAACGCCGACAACACCGACACCATTATTACCTTTAGCACCAATGGTTCCAGACACATGAGTCCCATGACTGTTGCTATCCATTGGGTCGCCGTCATTATTCAACGCACTGAATCCGTGAATATCATCAATGACACCGTTACCATCGTCATCAATACCATTACCAGGGATTTCGTTAGGGTTGGTCCAAATATTTCCTTGTAGATCGGGGTGGTTATAATCGACACCACTATCGATGACACCAATCACAACTGAACTGTTACCGGTTGTCACATCCCACGCTTCGACAGCATCAATATCGGCATCTGCTGTACCGCCATCTTGGCCTGTATTATTCATGCCCCACAATGAAACAAAATCAGGGTCATCAGGCGCTCCTGCAGCCTTAATGACATAGTTAGGCTCGGCATATTTAACCGCAGGGTGACGGCTGATCACTTTAATTGCCTGCTCAACGTCAGAGCCTGCACGAAGCGACAATCTCGCCAATTTACCGTTGAGAAGGTTTGAGAAGCGATCATCAACACCATCTGCATTCATGTCGCGTATTGAGCCTCGAACTAAGCGCTGTGCTGCCGCTCGCTCACTTTTAGTGGCGTTATCTTTATAAACGACAATAAGAGAATCTTTAACAAATTCATGCTGTATTGGGCCTTTTGCCTGAACCGGTGTCGATGAGACCGCGATAATACCGGCGATAGCCGAGGCTAGTGGTGTTAATTTCTTAAACATAGATAGGTTTCCTGTTAGTCCTTTAAATTTCCTAAACCGGTACTCCATACACCAGTACTACCATTAGACAACTGCTAAGCGACAAAATGACAAAGTGAACATCCGGCAACTCTAAACCCAAGAATTGTTGCCACAGAGCATCGACTTTGAAAAGAAAACAACAACACTTCAACACTTAACTACTAGTAACATTGGATTAGCCCGAAAATGATATAAACCACCCAAACGCCATAAACACCAATAAATTCATAATCAAAGCAAAATAACTTTGTCTTTTATCCACTCATGACATTTAAGAATAAATAGACCTTCTTCTGATTGCGGCAAAAAGACACCACTGTAACTTGGACGTACTAGCTGATGAACACACAGTGATAGTTGCTCATCAGGTAGCTGTAATTTAGAAGGCTTAGCATTAGCTAATCAAAAATCTAAATTACTCAGCAATGAAGGAGCGTTAGGTGTCAACTTTAAAAGCAATGGGAGTCATAGTCGCGCTAAGCATCTTTTCCGCCCCTAATCAGGCGGAAGAGTTAATTGATGGTGCAAATGGACTCCCCATAACACTGCAAACACTTCTGGAAGGTTCTGGGCGAGAAAATGTCATCAATCTATTTCAATTAGGCACTCTAAATCATGCCAACTTGAGTCAATCAGGAGCAGGAAATGGAACAAGCTTAATTCAAATGGGTAGTAGCAATCACGCTGAAATTATCCAGTACGGCGAAGATAATGAAGTAGAACTTTTACAGGCTGGGATTAATAACTTTGCCGATATAACTCAAGTCGGTAATGACAATTTAGTACAGATTAACCAACTTGGAAGTGCCAGTTTTTCAATCGAACAGATTGCAGATGGTGCCGCAATCACAATAACTCAGTATTAAACAAGGAGCGTCTAATGAAATCGCAAACGACTAAAACACTCATCGCAATAGCAATAACAGCAAGCTTAGGAATTAGTGGTAACGCTATGGCTGGTTCACAAAATAGCGCAACAATCACTCAAATCATTGATAGCCCTAATCCTGCAGTGGGTCAAGAAGCAACAGTTTACCAAACGGGCTTACTTAATCAGGCAGATGTAACCCAAGTTGGTGATGATCAGACTGCGACCATATTGCAAGACGGGGTATGGCATGAAGCTTATGTCGATTCAAACGGTCAAACTAACAGTGTTGAAATCGTTCAAACTGATGATTGGCACGTAAGCACAACCAATATCAATGGTAATGGCAACGAAGCTACTGTAGCGCAATTCAATTATTTCAACACAAGCACAATTGATATCACAGGCGATACCAATAGCGCTGATATAATGCAAGATGGCGAACAAAACGAAGCCGTGGTGGAATTACTTGGTGATGAAAACACTACTGAAGTGACTCAAGAAGGCAACGGAAACTTCGGTGTATTCCGCGTAGAAGGTGACAATAACGATGGCCTCATCACCCAGATTGGCGATAATAACACCGCCGGTATGGTGTCACTCGATATCACGCCTAACATTGGTAATAACAACGATGTTGAAGTGTATCAAGAAGGGAGTAGCAATTTAGGGGCTGTTAAAGGTGTTGCCGGCGACAATAATAACTTTGTTGTGACTCAGGTTGGCGATAGTAATACTGGCTTTGTCTATGCGCTGACAGGCTCTGATAATGAAATCTCACTAGACCAAACAGGAAACACTAACACTGCTTACCTTGCATTTACCGATGGCAATGACAACGATGTTGAAATTATCCAAGATGGCAATAACAATACCATTGGTGACACGCTAACAGCTGAAATTGAAGGTGACGATAACACGATTGATATAGAGCAAGAAGGTAATTACAACGGCGCTGAGTTCCAAGTTTTCGGTAGCGAGAACGATATAGATCTTGATCAGGAAGGCAACTCTAATTTCGCAACATTTGGTGCTTATGGCGACGACAACGACATCGACCTAAGCTCTGATGGCGATATGAATACCACAGTGGCATTTACTACGGGTGATGACAACGACATCGAAATTGCTCAAGAGGGTGACAAAAACTATGGTTATGTTGACATCGAGGGTAATGACAATGAAGTTGATGTCGAGCAAGATGGTGGTGACAATGAATCATTAGTCACTATTGTTGGTTTTGATAATACCAATGTAGAGACAACACAAGTCGGTGATTTAAACCTTATTGACCTTATCATCGTTGGCGATGAAAATAGCGCCATGATAGAACAAACAGGCGAGCGCAACTGGGTTGGTGGTGAAGAGGAACCAGCATTCAGAGTCGATGGTTCTGATAACACCCTAATCATTGCTCAATCGGGTAACGATAACTTAGTCATGGGTTCTCAAATTGGCGATAGCAACACTATCTCAGTGACGCAAACAGGCGACTACAACACTGCGACAGTAATGCAAAACTAAATCAAAGTTACAATGTAAAAAGGGAGCTTAGCTCCCTTTTTTGCTTTTTATGAACACAGTTCAAACTGACTTTGATAAGTCTGTGCCCACCTTAAAAGCTCAACTCGATTACGTGATTGTGTCTTTCTAAAGATAGAGGAAATATGAGCTTTTACCGTATGCTCACTGATGCAAAGTTGATGTGCAATCTCCTTGTTTCGCGCACCACTTGATACCAACTGAATAATCACCCGCTCTCGACCCGTTAACATCTGCAGCATAGCAATCGTATCTTGATCGCAATCTGTTTGATTATCTAATCGTTTAACCAAATGATTAAAAGTATTACTCAATAACGCTCTTTCGTACCAAAGTTCATTAGCCACCATTTTCCGCAACCCGGTTAATAGCAAATCCATCCCCTGATCGGTATACAAAAGACCCTTAACACCTAATAACAAAGCTGCTTGAGGATCTAAGGTGTTACGCTCCACCTGATAAAGGGCGATAGGCGCCTGATTGATTAATCTCGAGGCCAACAAAGGGATACCTTTACTGTCTAATGCTGTCCCCTTTTGAGCCACGAGAAAAAGGCGGTTACACTCCTTCGTTATGATCAAGTCTGATGGTTTTTTCACCACAACAGTTTTCAAGCCTATTGAGTCCGCTAATATAGCGAGGTGACACGGGGCTGAAACTTGATGAATAAACACTAACTCATCGATATTGTTCATTGATCTCTCTCCCTGAATCAAATATTTCTATCTCTGCTAATGCGGTAATTGTTTTTATCTTGCAATGAACTATCTATGGATAATAAATAGGCTCTTCCTAGCCTCAATCTTATCCAAATAGCCCATAAACCTATGGTAAAAACATCGTTGAAAGACCAACAGAGCCATATTTGTAACAAATGGGTTTTGCTCTTCTGAAAAATCACACTGCAATGCGAACAATATTAATACAATATTTGTGTCAGCACTATCTACAAACAAAGCATTTATTAGACGAAAGCTGCACAAAATAAGGACTAAAAAATATAATACACTTAAAAATAGTAAAATAGATGACAAAAAGGCTAGCGCTTCTAGCCTTTTAAATCTGCACTACAACATCGATTTCTCTGTGAGAAATAAACTCAACCTTCAGATACCTCAATAGGTTCAGCGGGACTCCAATACCCCATTTTTATCCCCTTATCAACCAGTTCAGATACAGCTAATTCAATGGCTTGAAGCACGCAAAATTGCACAGGCTCGTTAGTTGTAAAACCGACTTCAGCTTCAGCAAGTCTATTTAGACTCGTAAAACGCATTAAACCTGCCCGCATCTCCTGTGAAAAAACTTTCTTGCTGGTGGATATTGACATCATGACTTTTCCTGTATGCACATCAACAGCCCGCAAATAAATAGTAACTTGGTCCTCGCGATACATCTCAGAAGCGCCTATGCCATAGTACTCAACACCCGTGCCTCCTGTGCTGATATTTGTTTCATAACTAATAATCCCACCCTCTAATAACAGCCTTGCATTAGTCAGTTGAGGGACGTCATCAGTTTTGGAGCTACCCGGCTGTTTTTTAGTTATCTTTCGTTCAGTTAATAAGTTTTGCAACCCTTCCCTTTCCACCGGTGTAAACCATTTAGAATCGAGTAAGGTTTGCACCAACATAGATGTAGCACCTTGAGTAACTGCAGTAGAAAATGAACTAACATTTTGCTGAGGTTTATATTGCCCTGTTTGATCTCTAAATGAGTACACTGCAACAGGAATGGGATACTTAGGGCCAGGCTTTGCCATCAGCGATTGCATTGTATCGCTAATAGGATTGAGTTGAGCCTCACTGATATTCAACTCTGGTTTAGGAACCAAACTGCAAGCAGACAAACACACTAGTGATGCCAAAGCTATTATCTTTTTCATCACTTACCCTCCGTATGTCGGCATTTCAATAACGGTCACTTCACCTGTCAGCAAGTTAGTGATAGTTAACATTACCCCACCACCAATAGAAGCGACTTCAATTCTAAAATCACCGGTATCATAAGTTCCATCGGTGATTTCACCGTTAGCCACACCTCTAGTAATCGTATTCAAGATATTGCGCTCTAACGACTCTTTAAAACGGGTAACGAAATCTTTCTCATTACTTTCCGCTGTATGATCATTTTGCGCATTAGCTTTATTTAATAAATAAGAGCCATTAAGCGCTGAACCACCAAAACTCGGATTGATTGGTGTATAGACCAACTCAGTACCATGGGTAGCAAAAGCCATAAAAACTGCAGTGATAATTAACATCCTGTTTTTCATTATATCTTCCTAATATCCATCTGATTCATCAGCGAACTCACCAGTAATAGCATTGGCTCTAACCTGGGCAAGATGATCTATTGTCAACAAAATGGCCTGTTCAGCTCTTTCTTTTATCGGGCTAGCTCTACGTCCAAAATGGGTTTTATAAATTGTTACCCCATTAACTTCTAACGTTAGCAGCGTTCCAGCTTGAGGGAATACAGTCTCGAAAAGAGTGACATTGAATCCTTGAGTAAAAGGCAGATCACGCCAATAACTTGAGTAGTAAAAACCAAAGTCTTTACCAAAACGAGTTAACGTCCTATCAATCACTAAGCCACTGATATCAATATCACTATCTTCGGCACTTAATGGCAGCGAGCAACAGCATAAAACTACCAATGCACAAATATTTAACCGCATAACAATCGCACCTATTTAATCCATAACCGATGCAGAATAAATCAACTGAAAACGATATCTTCCATCACAAAGTACTGGTTAACAATAACCAGTACGATTTAGTAGAACAAAGCTAACAGCAATTGGTGTTTTTGGGCAGTGATACCGCAGCAGAGAATGAAGGGATTAGTAAATGTAGAAAAAAGGAGTAATACTTTTGGGTAATAGCGATTTATGGATTTTTAGACGAATAAAAGTGTCAGAAAAAGAAAAACCCAATCAAATGACTGGGTTTAGGGTACTCATACTAGTTAATCTTACATAACTATAATAACTGGGATCTAAAACGGGATATCGTCATCCCAACCATCATCCAAATCTGGCGTAAAGTTTTGCTGTGGCTGCGGCGCTGGACGTTGCTGCGGAGCTTGCTGCTGCGGAGCAGCTTGAGGCTTAGGTGCATAAGCTGGCGCTGATTGCTGCTGTGGTGCTCCGTATCCTTGCTGTGATGCAGGTGCAGCTTGCTGTTGTGGCGCATAACCTTGTTGAGTAGCGGGTTGTGCGGCAGGACGAGGAGCTGGCGCAGTTTGAGCTTGCGGTGCATATTGGTTTTGCTGTGGCGCATAACCACCTGCACTTTGGCCCATACCACCTTGCTGCTGACCACCTTGACCACGGCTGTCTAGCATCTGCATCTCACTGGCGTTGATCTCAGTTTTGTAACGATCTTGCCCAGTTTGCTGATCTTGCCACTTGCTAGTCTGCAGTTTACCTTCGAGATAAACTTTAGAACCTTTCTTTAGGTATTCACCTGCGATTTCAGCTAAGCGACGATACATTACAATATTGTGCCACTCTGTACGCTCTTGCACCTGACCTTGCTGGTCTTTCCAAGACTCACTGGTCGCCACTGTAAAGTTGGCTACGGCATTGCCATTTGGCATGTAGCGTACTTCAGGGTCTTTCCCTAAGTTACCGACCAAAATTACTTTATTGACACCACGACTGGCCATTGAAATCTCCTGCGATATTCTTACAAATCTAATATAAATACTGCTTAACGGGTGAGGTCAACTCAAGTCCCAAACAGTTAATTGACAGAGCCTAACACAGCTCGCGCTTGTCTCAAATCGAAATGCTCATCAACTTTCAAATAAGCGACTTTCTCTTCAAGAACAACAATAGCCTCTGCGACACCAGGGAGCTGTGACAGCTCTGTAACCATGTTTCTAGCTTGCTCTTTACCTTCAACCTTGGCTTCTAATGTGTAGCTCTTTAACAACACAGGATTTTCCATTCCGAGCGTCAACACTAACCAAATAAACATTAAGCCTAAGGCGACAGCAAATACCCCTGCTGCACCGACTAATTGATAGGCACCGCCACCGAGTAATCCGCCACAAAACGCCCCTAAAAATTGGCTAGTCGAATACACTCCCATAGCTGAGCCTTTATCCCCTACCGGACAAAATTTAGCAATCAAGCTCGGCAATGAGGCTTCAAGATAGTTAAATCCAGTAAAAAACAGCACAATCGCAGCGCTTAGCACCACTAAGCTATTAGCAAATAACGCCATTGAAGCGAGCGCTGCCATCATGATTAACAGGGCAATTTGAAAGGTAGCCTTAGTGTTTTTCTTTTTCACGCCAATGATGATCAGCGGCACCATAAGGAAAAAGGCACCCACAAAAGCAGGAAAATAGAGCATCCAGTGCTTTTCTTTGACTAAGCCGGCATCGACTAAGTCCAGTGGTAATGCGACAAATACCGCGGTTAACACCAAATGCAAAATAAAAATACCTGCATCTAACCTAATCAATTGCGGATCTTTGAGCATGGCTTTAAGTTTAGCCGGCGCGGCAACCGTGTCGCCTTTCGGTGCTTGGCTAATTGGGTTAGGCACCAGCAACTGTACAATCACCATGCCTAACAGCGCTAAACCCGCCGTCATGGCAAACAAGCCAGATAGACCAAGATGCTGCGCGACAATGGGGCCGACCAACAGCGAAAGCGCAAAGGAGAAACCGATACACATACCGATAATCGCCATCACTTTTGTGCGCTGTTCATCGCGAGTTAAATCGGCAGCTAAGGCTAACACGGCCGCAGCAATTGCGCCCATTCCCTGCATGGCCCGCCCTAAAACCACCCCATAAATAGAATCAGCCATCGCCGCAACGACGCTACCGACAGCAAACATTAGCAATCCGATTAAAATAATGGGCTTACGACCATATTTATCAGACAGAATCCCCATAGGGATCTGCAATACCGCCTGAGTTAACCCATATGCACCAATAGCAATCCCCACCCATAACGGTGAAAATCCCTCTAAGTGTTGCCCATAAAGTGCGAAGACAGGCATGATCATAAATAAGCCCATCATTCGCAAACCAAAGACACTGGCTAAAGAAAATGCGACTTTTTGCTCAGTCTTAGACAGTCCATTATTGGCCATTTTTCGCCCTGATCTGAATTCATAAATAAGTCGAGCATGTTATCACGAAGATTAGATTCAGCTCAAAAAGAAAAAATGAAAGATGCGATATATATGCAAGATTATCTTAATGCTTTAGCGGCAAACAAGATGTTAGTAGTCAATCTTCTAATAGAGGCTTTTCTATGACCTGCTTCAAATTTTATGCGATAATCAGCCTCTTTTTTATTCGGCCAATCAGAGAGACAGATGGACAAGATTGAAGTTCGTGGCGCCCGCACCCACAATCTAAAAAACATCAACCTGACAATCCCAAGGGACAAGTTGATCGTGATCACTGGCCTATCGGGCTCAGGTAAATCATCATTAGCCTTCGATACCCTATATGCCGAGGGGCAGCGTCGTTACGTCGAGTCACTTTCTGCCTACGCTCGTCAGTTTTTAAGCTTGATGGAGAAACCCGATGTCGATCATATTGAAGGTTTAAGCCCTGCGATCTCTATCGAACAGAAATCCACCTCTCACAATCCACGCTCTACCGTGGGTACTATTACCGAAATTTATGATTATTTAAGATTGTTGTTTGCCCGCGTCGGCGAACCAAGATGTCCAACTCATAATCAACCTCTAGCGGCACAAACCATTAGCCAAATGGTTGATAAAGTATTAGAAATGCCAGAAGGCAGCCGCCTAATGCTATTGGCACCAGTGATTAACGATCGCAAAGGAGAGCATGTAAAACTGCTCGATAGCCTTTCGGCACAAGGTTTTATCCGTGCCCGTATCGATGGCGAGGTGTGTGATCTTTCCGACCCACCAACCCTCGAGCTGCACGTTAAGCACACCATCGAGGTTGTCGTCGATCGTTTCAAGGTGCGTGATGATATTACTCAGCGTTTAGCGGAATCATTCGAAACAGCACTAGAGCTTTCTGGTGGTATCGCCACTGTCGCCTCTATGGATGGCGATATTGAAGAGCTGCTCTTTTCGGCCAACTTTGCCTGCCCACACTGCGGTTACTCTATGGCGGAACTCGAGCCACGCATATTTTCATTTAATAATCCGGCTGGCGCCTGCCAAACCTGTGACGGCTTAGGTGTGCAGCAGTTTTTTGATGCCGACAGAGTGATCACTAACACCGAGCTATCCCTTGCTGGCGGAGCGATACGCGGTTGGGATCGACGTAATTTCTATTACTTTCAGATGCTCAGTTCATTGGCCGAACATTATAAGTTTGATGTTGAAGTGCCCTATGAGCAACTTAGCGATAAAGTGCGCCAAATTGTGCTTCATGGTTCAGGCAAAGAAAGCATCGCGTTTAAGTACATCAACGATCGCGGCGATGTCGTGGTACGTAACCACCCTTTCGAGGGGATCTTAAATAATATGGACAGGCGCTATCGTGAAACCGAATCTAATTCAGTTCGCGAAGAGTTAGCCAAGTATATTAATACTCAGGCCTGTAAAAGCTGTGGAGGCTCACGTCTACGTGAAGAGGCGCGTAATGTCTTTATCGAAGACCTTAATCTACCAAAGCTGACCGAGTGGTCTATTGGCGAGGCGATGAGCTATTTTGAACAGCTATCCCTCACGGGACAGCGCGCTCAGATCGCCGAAAAGATCTTAAAAGAGGTGCGCGATCGCTTAGGCTTCTTGGTCAATGTCGGGCTTAACTATTTGAGCCTGTCTCGCTCTGCTGACACCTTGTCTGGCGGAGAGGCACAGCGTATTCGTCTAGCCAGCCAGATTGGCGCAGGTCTTGTCGGCGTGATGTATGTTCTCGACGAACCCTCCATTGGCCTGCATCAACGTGATAACGAACGCTTACTGCAAACCCTGATTCACTTAAGGGATCTGGGAAATACCGTTATTGTAGTGGAGCACGATGAAGACGCCATACGCATGGCGGATCACATTATCGATATCGGTCCAGGCGCGGGGATTCATGGTGGCGAGGTGATTTGTGATGGCTCCTTAGATGACATCATCAGCTGTAAAGACTCAGTAACTGGACAATATATCTCTGGCACTAAACAGATCCACATCAGCGAAACGCCAGCACAATATAACCCTGAGCAAGTCATCGAGCTGTTTGGCGCTACGGGTAACAACTTGAAGAACGTTGATTTAACCATACCAGTAGGCCTATTTACCTGTGTAACGGGCGTGTCAGGCTCAGGTAAATCAACGCTTATCAACGATACATTTTATAAGATTGCTCATCGTCAGCTCAATGGTGCTACCGTCGATGAACCCGCCCCTTATAAGCGAATAGAGGGGATGGATCATTGCGATAAAGTGGTCGATATCGATCAAAGCCCCATCGGTCGTACACCGCGATCGAATCCGGCAACTTATACCGGTATCTTTACCCCTATTCGTGAGCTGTTCGCCGCCACACAAGAAGCCAGAACCCGTGGCTATAAACCGGGGCGTTTCTCTTTTAACGTAAAAGGTGGACGCTGTGAGGCATGTCAGGGCGATGGTCTGATCAAAGTTGAGATGCACTTCCTACCGGATGTCTATGTACCGTGCGATAGCTGTAAGAGTAAACGCTATAATCGTGAAACCTTAGAGGTTCGTTATAAGGGCAAGAATATTCACGAAGTGTTAGAGATGACCGTTGAGGAAGCGCGAGAGTTCTTCGATGCCGTACCGGCCATAGCCCGTAAGCTACAAACCTTAATGGAAGTTGGCCTCTCTTATATCGGCCTTGGCCAGAGTGCAACCACGCTATCAGGCGGTGAAGCACAACGGGTCAAACTGGCTAAAGAGCTGTCAAAACGCGACACAGGCAAAACCTTGTATATCTTAGATGAGCCGACGACAGGCTTACACTTCGCCGATATTCAGCTATTGCTAGATGTCTTGCATCGCCTTAAGGCCCACGGTAATACCATCGTAGTGATTGAACACAATCTCGATGTGATCAAAACCGCTGATTGGATCATCGATCTGGGTCCTGAAGGTGGTTCTGGTGGCGGCACTATTTTGGTCAGTGGTACGCCCAAGCAGGTTGCCGAGCACCCAACATCGCACACTGCACGCTTCCTTAAGCCGCTGCTGCAAGCTTAATATCGTTAGGTATTGAGCGTCTTAAAAAAGCCAGAGTGGTACTTAATACCGCTCTGGCTTTTTACTTTCTTTATCTTGCGTTTGCTTTCTTTATCTGACAACTAAATGTAGGTTAACTGTTACCGCCCAATAATGACTCGCTTTCAATGGCATTGATCGATTATCAAAAAATAGTCAATTCATTAAATCCAGCCTTGCTCACCATACTTGCAGCTTTGACTGTGATTGTTGGCTGCTCAAGCTCATCATCACAATGCGGCGAGCCATACACCCTAACTTGGACAGATCAACTGCAATTAGCCGCAGATATTGAAACCTTAAGTTCGCCCGATTTTGAAGGCCGAAAAACCGCGACTACGGGAGCGACTCGCTCTCGCGCTTACATTGTTGAACGTATGCAACAGGCTAAATTAGCCCCGTGGAACCAAAGCTACGAGCAAGGTTTCGATTATGATTATCAATTTGGTCGTCGCCATGGCGTTAATATTATCGGTATGCATCAAGCAGCAATCCCCAGCGAAAAATGGCGAATAGTCGTGGCGCATTATGATCATTTAGGCAAAAAAGGTTATACATACTATCCTGGAGCCGATGACAACGCTTCAGGCGTCTCAGCGATGCTCGCACTAGCAGAATATGTGTCTACACAAGCATCAGTACAACCTCTTTCCACCAACCTGCTTTTTGTCGCAACCGACGCTGAAGAGCCAGGATTATACGGCAGCGAAGCATTAGTCGAACGGCTCTTGCAACACGATAGCGTGCCGACCAAACCACAAATTGAGTTAATGATAAATCTCGATATGATTGGCCGCCCAAGTCGGCGAAATCACATCTACATAGAAGGAAGACGTGGCTTTAATCAATTTGCACAACTCAAAGTGACCCTGCAACAAACTGTTGGGCTATGCATCAGGGCAAATCACCCACCCGAGGCGGGCAAATCGATTCAAAGGATTGATTGGTTAAGGGCATCGGATCATTATCCTTTCCATAAAGCCAATATCCCTTGGCTATACTTTGGTGTCCCACCACATCAGGACTATCACCAACCGAGTGATAAAGCCGCAAAGATAGATATGAATTTTCTAGCGGCTGTGACAGAAACAGCCTATCAACTGCTAGTTATTGACAGTTATCTCTTAAATAACCAACTAAAACAGTAAACAACTTTGTTTTTTTAGAACACTTAACTTATTGTTAATATTAGTTATCACCAACCAATTAATCAGTTAAACACTAAACATACAATCATAGTGGTGGAAAATTACATAACCTCTTGCTATAATGCTCGGCTTATTAAAGCAAATTTTGTTGCGGGAAGTCGACACGGGGTTGATTTTCTGTCTATAAATAAGTGCATTTTACTGCACTCTGTTATTCCACAAGGCTACAACCCATGTCATCCGAAGAAAGAACTTTCCGCGAACTCGGTCTATCCGAGCCTTTGTTGCGTGCTCTTGACGAGCTTGGTTACGAAAAACCAACACCAATTCAATCTGCTAGTATCGACCCTCTTATGGCCGGTAAAGATATTTTGGGTCAAGCGCAAACAGGTACTGGTAAAACCGGTGCTTTTGCACTTCCATTATTAAATGCTATCGATCCTACCTCAAACACACCACAAATTTTGGTGTTAGCCCCAACTCGTGAACTTGCGGTTCAGGTTGCAGAGGCATTTGGTAGCTACTCTAAATTCATGAAAGGTTTGCATGTACTGCCAATATACGGCGGCCAAAGCATGCATCAACAACTTAACGCACTTCGTCGTGGCCCACAGATCATTGTTGGTACACCAGGCCGAGTTATGGACCACATGCGTCGTGGCACTCTTAAATTAGAGTCACTAAAAGCAATGGTGCTTGATGAAGCTGATGAGATGCTAAAAATGGGCTTCATCGATGATATCGAATGGATCCTGGAGCATACGCCGAAGCAACGTCAACTCGCACTATTCTCAGCCACTATGCCTGAGCAAATTAAGCGTGTTGCTAACAAATATTTATCTGAGCCTGTACACGTTAAAATCGCTGCGACCACAACTACGGTTGAAACCATTGAACAGCGTTTTGTACAAGTATCACAGCACAACAAACTAGAAGCACTTGTGCGCGTTCTAGAAGTTGAAAAGACTGAAGGTATTATTATCTTCGTTCGTACTCGTAACAGTTGTGTTGAGCTAGCCGAGAAGCTAGAAGCTCGCGGTTATGCTTCATCACCGCTACATGGTGATATGAACCAGCAAGCACGTGAACGTGCGGTTGATCAGCTTAAACGTGGCAAGTTAGACATTATTATTGCTACTGACGTTGCGGCTCGTGGTCTTGACGTTGAGCGTATCGGACACGTAGTAAACTACGATATTCCATACGATACAGAAGCTTATGTTCACCGTATCGGCCGTACTGGTCGTGCTGGTCGTACAGGTATGGCGATTCTTTTTGTTACACACAGAGAGATGCGCATGCTGCGCACCATCGAACGTGCAACCAATAGCCGTATCTCACCAATGGACGTACCTAGCCCAGAGACAGTAACAGAGCGTCGTCTTTCTCGCTTAGGTGAGCAGATTTCTGAAGTGATTGCTAAAGATTCTTTAGACTTCATGAAAGGCGCTGTTGCACAACTATGTCAAGAGTTAGAAGTTGATACAGACGTACTTGCTGCGGCTTTGTTGCAACAAGTTCAGAAAGATCGCCCTCTGCAGCTACCTCCTATCAACGAGCGTCAGCGCGACAGAAGTGATGACCGTAGTTCGCGTGACCGTGGTGATCGTGCTCCTCGCGAACGTAGCCGTCGCGACTCACGTCCAACGCCGACCAACCTTGGTAAAGCTGATGCTCTAAAAGATAATCCTGACGTTAAGATGTGTCGCTATATTATCGATGTAGGTCGCGATCATGGTGTTGGAGTAGGTAACATTGTTGGCGCAGTAGCTAACGAAGCTAACATCGACAGTCGTTATATCGGTCAAATTCAACTATTTGATTCAATGACAGCAATTGACCTACCTGACGGTATGCCAAAAGATGTACTACAACACCTTAAGAAAGTGCGTGTTTGTGGTAAGCCACTAAACATTCGCGAAGCGGGTACTGAACAGCCTGCAAACAGTGGTGATGACAGTCGTCCACCACGTCGCCGCAAGCCAGCTGGCGACCGTAAACCACATCGCAAAGGTGGTAAAGACAACGCATAATCGCGTTATCTCTTGCCAATAAAAAAAAGCTGCATATTGCAGCTTTTTTTTATTCTCGTCATCTAGACAACAAGGCTATAAAACAGGCTCATCATCGCCTAATTCAACTTTATCGACACGCTGTAAGCCTCTTGGTAATTTAGCACCTCGACGACCACGTTCACCGCGATAATGTTCAAGATCACTCGCCTTTAAGGTGAGTTTACGCTTACCCGCCCATAACGTGACAGGGGTATCCTCTGGCACCACATGTAGGTGAGTCAATAGTTCTTCACGACTCTTAGCGCGCTCACTCGGGATGCCTATCACCTTGTTGCCCTTGCCTTTGGATAACTGCGGAAGCGCATCAACAGAAAACAGTAACATCCGACCTTCGTTGGTTATAGCCAGAATCGATTCATTACGAGATTTATCTACTCGCTTAGGTGGTAACACCTTGGCGTTTGCAGGCAAACTCAATAGCGCTTTACCCGCCTTATTACGCGATACCATATCTTTGTAATCACCAATAAAGCCATAGCCCGCATCTGAGGCAAGCAAATAGCAATGGCCATCTTCACCGATCAAGGCGTGCTCGATGGTTTCACCCGCAGAGAGCTGGAACCGAGTAGTTAATGGCTCACCTTGACTACGCGCTGATGGCAAGGTGTGCGTATCTGTTGCAAATGCACGTCCTGTACTGCCAATAAAGACGGTCGGATGATTACTTCGCCCTGACGCAGCACAAAGGAAACCATCACCCGCCTTATAAGATAAGGTTGTCGGATCGATATCGTGCCCTTTCGCGCAGCGTGCCCAACCTTTTTCAGATAATACGACTGTAACCGCTTCAGCAGGCATCAGCTCTTGTTCGGTCAACGCCTTAGATTCGCTGCGCTCGACCAGTGGCGAACGTCTATCATCACCATAGTTTTCAGCGTCTTGAGTTAACTCTTTTTTGATCAAAGTTTTCATACGGCGTTCTGAACTGAGGAGTAACTCCAATTTGTCACGCTCAGCTTCTAGTTCACTTTGTTCACTCTTGATTTTAAACTCTTCAAGCTTGGCCAAGTGACGTAGTTTTAGGTCAAGGATCGCATTAGCTTGCTCATCGGTCAGACTAAACCGCGACATCAACTCCGCTTTAGGCTCATCGTGGTAACGAATGATCTCAATCACTTCATCAATATTGAGAAAAGCGATCATCAAGGCATCAAGAATATGTAATCTCGCTAATACCTTATCGAGTCGATGTTCTAAACGACGCCTTACCGTAGTTAACCTAAATTCGAGCCATTCGGTAAGTAGCTGCTTAAGACCTTTAACCTGTGGACGACCATTGAGCCCTAGCACGTTGAGGTTGACGCGGAAATTCTTTTCCAGATCTGTGGTAGCAAATAGATGGGCCATCAATTGATCGCAATCAACCCGATTTGAACGCGGCACCACGACCATACGAACTGGACTTTCATGATCGGACTCGTCACGAAGATCGGCAACCATAGGCAGCTTCTTCGCCTGCATCTGCGCCGCTATCTGTTCTAAAATCTTGCCGCTACTTGCCTGATGAGGCAATGCGGTAATCACGATTTCTCCAGCTTCTATAGTGTAAACGGCGCGCGCTTTAATAGAGCCTCGACCCGTACTGTATATCTTAGCGATATCAGCCTTAGGTGTAATAATTTCGGCTTCAGTAGGGTAATCTGGCCCCGGCACCAACTCCATTATGCGTTCAAGTTCAGTCTTTGGGTTGTCTAACAGCTCGATGCAGGCACTAACCAACTCTCGGGCATTGTGAGGCGGCACATCTGTAGCCATGCCCACCGCAATACCTGTAATACCATTGAGTAAAATATGAGGCAAACGTGCAGGCAACACCAAAGGTTCTTTCATGGTGCCGTCAAAGTTAACGCCCCAATCGACGGTTCCCTGACCCAGCTCGGTTAATAAAACCTCTGAAAACTTAGATAAACGGGCTTCGGTATAACGCATTGCCGCGAATGACTTAGGATCATCGGGCGCCCCCCAGTTACCTTGACCATCGACTAATGGGTAGCGATAAGAGAAAGGCTGCGCCATCAGCACCATAGCTTCATAACAGGCACTATCACCATGGGGATGGTACTTACCCAAAACGTCACCCACAGTACGAGCTGACTTCTTGTGTTTCGATTGTGCAGAAAGCCCAAGCTCGCTCATTGCATAAATAATTCGACGTTGAACAGGCTTTAAACCATCACCGATGTGAGGCAACGCACGGTCCATAATAACGTACATTGAGTAATTAAGATAAGCTTCCTCAGTGAAACGTCTCAGTGGCATTTGCTCGACGCCATCGAGGCTTAAATCTATCGCATCACTCATTAGTTTTGATCCTGTTGTTCACTCGCTTCACTCTCTTCGGCAGTGTTCCCCTTATAAAATAAGCGATAAACATTGCCTTTCAAATCATCAGAAATATACATTGCACCATCAGGGGAGTTTAACAAACCGTAAGGTCTTGCCACCGGAAATTCACCATCAAGAAAACTGACTACGGTTTGACGATTAGTGATCTCATTATCTTCAATGGTCAACATCGTCACTTGGTAGCCAATTTTACTCGAGCGGTTCCATGAACCATTCTCGGCAACAAACATCTGATCATGGTATTTGTCAGGAAATTGCATGCCTCGATAAAATGCTAACCCCATAGGTGCAACATGGGCGGGTAGTTCAAAAACAGGCGGGATCGCCTTTAAGCTTTTAGGCTTTTCATAGGCTGGCTCAAGCACGGTAGTGGCGTGAATATAAGGAAAACCATAATGCGCGCCCACGCTATCAACTCGATTTATCTCATCGGGTGGCAGCCTATCACCCATCCAGTTGCGTCCTAAGTCGGCAAACCACAATTTATCATCTACTGGAGACCAATCAAATCCAGTGACGTGACGAACTCCAGTGGCGATTTGCTCACTACTCCCCGTGTCGATATCAATAGCAATAATACTGCCAAACGGCGCTTGAGGCTCACAGACATTGCATGGCGCACCGATAGCGACATAGAGACGACCATCAGGTCCAAAATGCATCGCTCGGTGACTCTTGTTGGGCTTACCAGGCAAGCGATCGTAGACCTCTTTACCGCGCCCTGGCCGACGTAAACGATTTTCAATATCGACGTAACGAATAATACGTTCCTCTTCGGCAACATAAAGATCACCGTTGTGGAACGCTAATGCTTCTGGATATTCAAGTCCCTTAGCGACGACATAGCGTTTATCAACCCGACCATCAGCATTGCTATCAACTAAAGCTTGGATCTCGCCCGATTTATGAGTACCGACAAATAGTGTGCCTTTATCTCCGAGCGCCATCTGCTTCGCGTCCCCTAAATCAGACGCATACAAAGATAAGCCAAACCCTTTAGTTACTGTGATCATAATGGGCTGACTCTCAGCTTTTGCTGCGACTGAAATAATCGATGCAACCAAGGTTATTAGGGCTAAAGAAAACCTACAACTCATTGTTTTATTGTTCATATTATTATTTTGAGTCAAATCATCTCTCACTACGTTTTTACTTAGTCGATTAAAAGGGCCAAATCACCTTTGGTCTCTAACCAAGTTTTTCGGTCTCCTGAACGCTTTTTGGCCAATAACATATCCATCAGCGCCATAGTATCATCACCATCTTCAATCGTTAACTGCACTAAACGACGAGTATTAGGATCCATTGTGGTTTCACGTAACTGCAATGGATTCATCTCACCCAAACCTTTAAAGCGAGTTACTTGAACTTTGCCTTTCTTTTTCTCCGCACTAATACGGTCCAAAATCCCCTGCTTCTCGTCTTCATCTAGCGCGTAAAAAACCTCTTTACCAATGTCGATTCGAAACAGTGGCGGCATCGCCACATAAATATGGCCTTTTTCCACTAATATTCTGTAATGCTGCACAAATAAAGCGCAAAGCAGGGTCGCAATATGCAGTCCATCGGAATCGGCATCCGCTAGAATACAAATTTTACCGTAGCGTAACTCTGATATATCGCTGCTGTCAGGATCGCAGCCAATGGCAACCGAAATGTCATGTACCTCTTGCGAGGCGAGTACCTGAGAAGCCTCAACTTCCCAAGTATTAAGAATTTTTCCTCTCAGTGGCATGATTGCCTGAAACTCGCGGTCTCGAGCCTGTTTCGCGCTACCACCAGCTGAATCACCCTCGACCAAAAATAGTTCGCCTCGCATCGGATCTTGACCACTACAATCGGTCAATTTGCCTGGCAGCGCAGGCCCAGAGGTTACCTTTTTCCGTGCGACCTTCTTCGCCGCTTTTAAACGCTTTTGGGCATTATTAATACACAGTTCAGCCAAAGCCTCAGCCTGCTCTGTATTGGTATTAAGCCATAGACTAAAGGCGTCACGGACGATACCCGATACAAATGCAGCACTTTGGCGACTGGATAGTTTCTCTTTAGTTTGCCCTGCAAACTGCGGATCTTGCATCTTAATCGATAAAATGAAACTACAGCGATCCCAAATATCCTCAGGTGACAACTTAATACCCCGAGGAATTAAATTGCGAAATTCACAGAACTCGCGCATGGCCTCTAGCAAGCCTTGTCGGAAACCATTGACATGAGTCCCGCCAAGGGGCGTTGGAATGAGGTTAACATAACTCTCGTTAAGATAGTCACCACCGTCGGGTAACCAAGTGATAGCCCAATCAACGGCTTCGGTGTTACCTTGCATCGTGCCAATAAAAGGCTCTTTAGGTAGCATCTCAGCACCATTAACCGACGCTTGTAAATAGTCAGTCAAGCCACTTTCATAAAACCACTCTTCGGTTTCACCAGACTGTTTATTCGAAAACTTAATCCGCAGCCCTGGACACAATACCGCTTTGGCGCGTAGCAAATAGATTAATTTGGGAATCGAAAAGTTAGGTGAATCAAAATAGCTGGCCGTTGGCCAAAAATGCACTCTGGTGCCTGTATTACGTCGACCGCAGGTGCCCGTGACGACTAAGTCTTCAACTTTATCACCGTGCTCAAATGCCATGTCGTAGACTTGGCCATTACGCCTAACCGTGATCTCTACGCGATTAGACAACGCGTTCACCACTGAGATCCCGACACCATGCAAGCCGCCAGAAAACTGATAGTTGTCATTCGAAAACTTACCACCGGCATGTAGCTTGGTTAAGATGAGCTCGACCCCAGAAATCCCCTCTTCAGGATGAATATCGACAGGCATACCACGACCATCATCGATAACTTCTAAAGAGTTATCCTTGTGAAGGATGACATCAATCTTGGTCGCATGGCCTGCCAACGCCTCATCAACACTGTTATCGATAACTTCTTGCCCTAAATGATTTGGACGAGAGGTATCGGTATACATGCCAGGTCTACGTTTTACAGGGTCGAGCCCATTGAGGACTTCAATTGAATCTGAGGTGTATTGGTTAGTCATAGCGCACACAATATATAGTTATTCAGGCCATGTTGCGGCCCTACATGTCTATTTGTCAAGAAACAGGAACTGGCAGATCCTATCCAACTGTTGTTCATAGCCAATAAAACTATGGTCACCACCCGCTTCAACCAGCAGCTGACAACAATGGTATTTATTCACTGCTTGCTTATAATCAAGCACTTCATCGCCTGATTGCAATAATACAAAAAAACGTTCAGGGTAAAAAATGACCTCGGTATTATAAAGTGCAACCTCTTGCTTATGCGCAGGCAACACCTCATAGGTTTCATCGGTATAGGGATTGTACTGTGGCCCCAAAAACTCATCAAACAACTCAAATGGTGTCACCGCGGGGTTAATTAGCACTGCCTTGCCACCGTAAGTTTCCGCTAAATAGCTAGCAAAATAGCCACCAAGTGACGACCCGATAAAATGAAGTGATTCACCTTTGGCTCTCTCTCGCTCAACAATATCGATAAGCAGTGCCATCGCATCTTTCGGCGCTGAGGGTAATTGAGGTTGGAAAAATGAGAGTTGTGGAAAATGGTTAGCAATATATTCGGCGGTGATCACCCCTTTCTCAGACTGAGGTGAGCTATTAAAACCATGGATATAAAGCAGCATATTTCCTCGATAACAGTTGTTGTCCGAATTGCGACAATTAAAATAGTGTTTTTACACTATCATCAAGTTGTGGCAGCCGATAAACCTATACTAAGTAGAATCAAATAAACCTTACCGCAAATAGGGATGCTAACATTGGCTGCACGATTAGCCAAATAAAGCTTTCAAGCTTGAATGTTAAAGGTTATCAGTTAATACCGACGACAAACACTAAAGATAGCTTTAGGCCTTACGGTAAACTAATAACCTTTGGAATCGTGATCAGGAGAAAATTTGTTCCCGGGCACTCTGTAGACATTAGTTAGTATGCTGCCATCGGCTTTCAGCTCAAGTAATCTATAACCGGGCTGTTGAGCATCTAAAGCAAAATAGGGCGATTTAGGCTTAAACTGAATACAGGTAGACGGTGTCGCCATTAACCGCATACTTCCAGTCTCTGTTGAGTGGCTTTGATCGAGACTTTGATGAACATGCCCCCACAACAGCCCTTTAACTTGAGGAAGTTTGCTGACCCTATCGATAAAGTCACTGCCATTATCCATACAATGTTGATCGAGCCACTTGCACTCAACCAAAATCGGATTATGGTGCATCACTAACAAGGTGTATCTATCTGGATGTTGTTTAACAGCCGATTCAATTAAGTCAAACTCACTTTCGGCCATGTGGCCACCAGGCTTTCCCGGCACGGTAGAGTCCAACATAATTATCTGCCAGTTTCCAGCCAGAATACGGCGATCACCATAAATATTCGGGCCCTGCATATGCAAATTCATGATCCGAGGATCATCATGATTACCGGGTAAGTAATGACACGCTAATTTTAGGGGAGCGATCGCTTTTACGAAATTCTGATAAGACTCATTTGAATAGTCCTGGCTAATGTCGCCTGTAACCAGCATAAAATGCGCGGGATAATCGACGGCCTTAATCGTATTAAGAACGGCGTCCAAACTGTGCGCGGTATTAACGCCTAAAAGCTGAGCTTCAGGATCGGCAAACAGATGAGGATCAGTCACTTGAACAAGTCTGACACTCTCACTGTTGTCAATAGAATAAGAGATAGCCTCTTTTAGCACATTAAAACCCTAGAATTCCGACTGACAAATAACACGAACATGATTGTCAATAATTAATAACTCTTCAAGAAAAGCATTTACCTGATACTTTTCATCGCGATGATGCATACGTATATTTGGATAATCATATACCGCTCTTAAACGATAAATCTGTCGACTAGTTAACACTTCTGCTAATTTAGCGTCATGATAAACACGCACTACAACTTTAGGGGTATCAATCAATTGCGAGGTTTCTATTATTCTGGAAATCTCAATTAATTGGGTATATTGGGTATTCTCAAGCAATTTGACCTCTAAACAGCCAAAATCACCTTCAACTTGCCAACTTTCCCCTTGCTGGCATGATACAGGCAACCAACGCAATATATTAAAATAGTTGCGAGAACATAGCGCCAAAAAGCGGCTGACATCCACTTGGTAACTATGATGTCTTTTATTTAAAGAGATACTCACGGCTTAGCTCTTAATTTTAGGTAGTTAAGTTGTAACCATTGCAGCCCGATCACTGTCGATGCATTATTAATCACACCGTCACAAACTGCCTGATAGGCCGCCTCTCTAGACATAACATGAACCTGAATATCTTCATGCTCTTCGCTCAGGCCATGAATCCCCTCAGCGCTAATTGATTCGACCTCGGCCCAATAAAAATCAAACCGCTCACTGGTTCCCCCTGGACTAGAAAAATAATGACTAATAAACTCCATCTTATTAGCAACTAACCCTGCCTCTTCATGCAGTTCACGATGAGCGACCTGCTCGGCGGTTTCGCCATCTTCAACCATCCCAGCGACCAATTCGAGTAACCAAGGCTGGTCTGTCGTAGAAAAAACAGGGATCCGTATCTGCTCTATCAACACCACTTTGTCTTCTTTGGGATCATAAGGCAAAACCACCACCGCGTGTCCACGCTCGAACACTTCGCGAGTAACGACTTCACTCCAGCCTCCGCGAAACAAGCGATGCTTAAACCGATACTCGTCCAATCGAAAGAACCCTTGGTATAAGGTTCGCTGACTCAACATCTCTATATCATCGCTGGTAAATTTCTGGTTCATGCTTCTGCTCGCAGATAAATATGACTCATGTCTAATATGCCCCAATATACCATGTAACACATCAAAATTTGCAGACATAAAATCAAAAACTGTTATACTTCACAGTTGACTTAAAATTAGTTAATTTCTTAATATCTTAACTCTAATAAGTTTAGATATATCGGGAAGCGTCGGGAAGCGCAAACCGCTTTACTCAACCAATTTGCGTAAAGCATCACTTAACTTTTAAGTAAATTGCTCCAAGTAAGGAGTTTTTATGTCTAAAAAAGGACAGGTAATGAAATTTAAGATCCGCACCCTATGTGCAGCCTTGAGTCTTGCGGCAACCACTTCAGCCGTGCACGCCGATGATCTACTACAGATATACCAACAAGCGCTTACGAATGATCCTATCGCGCTTCAAGCCCAATCTCAACGTGACAGACTGTATGAGCAGATTGAAGAAAATCGCGCTCCATTACTGCCCTCTATCAGTGCCACTGTCGGCTATGGTAAAAACTGGTCAGATGTATCAGATAACAATTATAACAGCGGTCTAAATGCGGGTGTATCACTTAAGCAAGTCGTTTACGACCACAGTGCATGGGTCGGCCTAGATCTAGCCGAACTCGCAGCTTCTCAAGCCGATGCGGCTTATGCCTCAACTTTGCAAAACCTAATTATTCGCGTGACAAGTGCTTACTTCGATGTGTTAGCGGCTAAAGATAACTATGAATTTAAAGGCGCAGAAAAGCGTGCGATTGAGCGCCAATTAGAGCAAACCAAACAACGTTTCGCTGTAGGGTTAACAGCTATCACCGACGTACATGAAGCACAAGCACAATACGATTTGGCTCGCGCATCAGAAATCTTAGCTGAAAACCAGTTAACCAACAGCTACGAAGCATTACGCGAAATAACGGGCCTTGAGCATAAATCGATTAATATTCTCGACACGAATCGCTTTACCGCTGTAACACCGTCACCAGAGCGTCCTAGCGATTGGTTGAAAATGGCTGAAACCAACAGCGTAGACTTGATGACAACTCGTATCGGTAAAGATATCGCGCAGCAAACCATTGAGCTATACAAAGCTGGCCACATGCCATCGCTAAATTTGAACGCGGGCTACACCACTAATCTTGATCAACAAAATCAAACTGGCAGTCAAGGTGATTATGACAATGCCAATATAGGCTTAACCCTAAACGTGCCTATTTTTGAAGGCTTTAAAGTCAGTTCTAAAGTCAATCAGGCTCAATACCAGTACGTAGAAGCCAGTGAAAAAATGGAGCAGACTTTCCGCAAGGTAGTCAAAGATGTGCGTAACAACTTCAATAACGTTGGCGCTTCTATCAGCTCAATCCGCGCCTATGAGCAATCTGTGATCTCTTCAGAAAGCGCGCTGAAAGCCACTCAAGCTGGTTTTGAAGTTGGTACTCGTACCATTGTTGACGTGCTCAACCGTACGCGTGATCTATACGACTCTAAGCGTCAACTCTCTAATGCCCGTTACGGTTACATCAACTCTATCCTAGCGTTGAAACAGGCCACAGGCACATTGAACGAAGACGATGTCATCGCCATCAATAACGGCCTTAAGGCACCAGAAGTCAGTCAATAAGACCTCTGAGAGTAAGCCTTTAGACATAAAAAAACCGCCATTATGGCGGTTTTTTTATGCTTGAAACAAGACGTTAGAAAACCAGTTCAAGTCCAGCAAAATAGCCTTTGAACTGCATATTGGCGGTCACACCATCGAAATCATTCACATCAAAGTTAAAGTCACGGTAACCGAAACGGATCTTAGTATCCAATGCTGTGCCATCAAACGCCCAGCCTAGGCCCAACTGATAGTCATAGACGTTACTTTCATCTATGCCCTGCATCACATCGGCAAAAACATACAAACCTATGCCAGGGATCCCCACTTCCGCATTGGCATAAGCCATCACGACACCATCATCGAGATCTTTCTGTGAGTAGGCACCCACTACGCCAGATGGCGAGACCTGATGAACACGAAAAGAACCATGCATCTTCTTATAGGCAGCACCAAGATCCAAAGCGACGATATCGTTATCTAGCAGCTCCCAATAAAGCACAAAATCGGTGTTGCTCAGATTACTCACTGTCGTCACGTCGTCGTTAAACTGGCTACCAGCAAAATCCCATTCGCCACCGAGTGTTGCTTTTCCATCGGCATCCAAACTGTTTTCGCGGATCTTAAAGTTTGGCACTAACGGAATTGGGTGCTCGATGGCAACCCATACACTGCCTTGAGATGAAGAGCTGTAATCAAACTCTTGTTGGGCTACTCCTTTTTGCGCAAAGGTGCCCTCTGCATCGGCTTCCCAATAATCACCACCCACTTTAAAACCAACAACGGTGGCCGCGTGTGCGGACGTCGCTGCTATAGACCCTAGCAATGCACATGCAACTAGTGTTTTTTTCATCTATTTAGCCTTGAGTCAATAAGTTAGTTAAGTCAATCACCGCGGCATTTGCGCGGGAAATATAATTGGCCATCACGAGAGAATGATTGGCCACTATGCCGAACCCAGAGCCATTTAAGACAATGGGACTCCACACAGGCTGCTGAGTCTCTTCCAGTTCACGAATGATCTGCTGTAAGCTGACTTCAGCATTTTTCTTCTTTAGTACATCGGCAAAGTCTACCTCAATCGCCTTCATAAAATTAAGCAGTGCCCAAGTAGCGCCACGAGTCTCGTAGAAAACATCATCTATCTTCCACCAACTGGTTTTAATCTGCTGGCTAGCAAGGTTAGGCGTCGATTGACTGGCTTCCGCTTCACCAGCAAGATCGGTATTAAGTCGCTCCTGCCCAACACTGGCAGACAAACGCTGTGACATGCTGCCCAAACGCTTCTGGATCTCTTTTAGCCACTCATTAAGATTATCTGCGCGAGCATAAAATTGTGCATCAGGAGTATTGGGGTCAGCAATGCGGGCTCGATACAGCTTTAATAACTTAATGGCATCTCGATACTCACCTTCGGCACTAGGCACCAACCAGCTGGTATGTTCAATGTTAAGTTTTGAATGTGCCGCCAACAGGTCTTTGTCCGCTGTAGATTGCGATTGAGAACGGCTAAACTCCTTGCGCATGACTAACGCAAGATCTCGAGCCTGCTCAATAGCACCAAACTCAAATGCCGGCATATTATCCATAAATACAGATGGTGGCATAATGTCATTAGATAGCCAGCCGCCATTCTTATCCAATAAGGTTTCAACGGTCAGAATAAGCGAGGTTGTCGTCGCATAACCAACCACATTTTTCCCCGTCGAACTACTAAGCTGCTGCGGAGTTAGCGGTTCCGGCTCCACACTCCACCACACACTAATAAAATAACCAATTAAAAATAAAACTACGGCTACTAGCCCGCCTCGTTTCCATGTCATCTGCATACAATTACTCCATTAATGGTGATGATGTTCCATTTCACCATGTTGCTTTGTCATATCTTGCTTAGTCACTTTGATACTAATAACTTTGTCAGTGCCATCATCAAATTTTAGCTTTAAATTAACAGCTTCATTAACCTTTAATGGCTGTTTCAAGCCTAGGATCATAACGTGATCACCTGAAGGAGCCAATTCAAGATTGCCGTGCTCTGGAATAGTAAAGCTTGTCTGTTGCTTCATTTTAATGACACCAGCCTCTTCGACTAAAGTGTGCAACTGAGCTTCTTCGGCAATAACCGTTTCGACCCCAACAAGTTTGATCTCGGGGCCGTGATTCATAAGGGTAAAGTAAGCCGCTGTATTTGGCACACTCGGAGGCATCGCTCTAACGTAACCTTCAACAAGCATCACATTTGCCAAGACAGAGAATGAAGTACATGATAGCAAAACAAAATTAAACGCATGTTTGAAAATATGTTTCAATGTCTTAAACTCCTTTTAATCCCATTCGCCATAATAAGGACTATTGACCAATGAGTACCATTCAAATTCAGGATGAGCAGGGCGTTCGCATCATCACTATAAACCGCCCAGATAAACGCAACGCGCTTAACCTCTATATGTACACTCAGCTCACAGAATACCTTATCCAAGGGGAATCCGACAATGGTATTAACGTCTTTATGATTAAAGGCCAGAGCGATTGTTTTACCTCAGGTAATGATGTTGCTGATTTTTTAAAAAATAGTAACTTAGGGCCAGATCATCCCACATTCAAATTTCTGTTTACACTGCTCGATCTAAACAAACCTATCGTTGCGGCAGTGACGGGGCCCGCGGTGGGTATAGGCACCACTTTACTGCTGCATTGCGATCTTGTTTATGCCGATAATAGCGCCAAATTTCAGCTACCGTTTGTCAATTTAGCCCTAGTGCCTGAAGCGGGTGCTAGCTTGCTACTCCCTCGCCTCGTTGGGCCGCAAAAAGCTGCCGAGTTACTCTTGTTAGGAGAAAGCTTTAATGCCCACGACGCACAGCAAATGAACTTGATAAATCAGATAATTCCATCGGAATCATTATTTGACTATGCCAAGACCCAAGCGATTAAGCTCGCTCAAAAACCACCTCAAGCCTTGCAAACCAGTCGACAATTGATGCGTTACGATCAAGATCTAGTCCGAGCACAAATGAAGAAAGAGCTAAAAGAGTTTAATGTTAGGCTGCAAAGCGATGAGGCAAAACAACGATTTCAAGCATTTCTAAACCGATAACAGAAATCAGGTTGAGTTAGTCTCTAGTCTAGCTGGCTAGCTTTACCTATGCCCCAAGCGGCCAGCAACAATAATAACAAGGGCCATAAAGGCGAAAAACCTGTAACCATCATGATCATGGCAAATAAGACGCACATTGCAGACACCACAGCGACAAAACTAAAGGCTAAGGTTATCCAAAGCAACATCATAAACGAAACGACACCCGTCAGGACAATTCGCCATAACCCAATATCGATCCCTTGAAACGATTCTAAACTAACATAAATCCATCCACCGTCCATGTACTGACTAAGCATCAGCAACATCATGATTAACGATATAACTACACCTAACCCGATGACTGTCTCTAAAATGTTGCTTAGTCGCTCATATCCCTTCACGCGGTACTCTCTTACAAAATTAGTACTGTGGATCCCATTTAGGCAATACTAAGGCCAATGCAAAGTACACTAACAAACTAATTGCGGGATTCATTATTACTGCAATAGCCCATACTACTCGGGTCCACAAACGCGACCAGCCAAATTTATCCGCCATCATTGCTGCAATACCACACACAACCCCTTTCGGACGCTTCAGCCTACGGACTAGATTATCTATATTCATTGGATACTCCTGATGACATAAATGGATATTGATCCCAGCGCTTCACTAAATGACCTTGTGCCAATTAAAGGTACATACCACTGCAGCACACAACGCAAAGCCCAATACGGGTAGCAACAATATCGCCGCTAGTTCAAACAGATAAGTCATCATTACT
This sequence comes from Shewanella psychrotolerans, assembly GCF_019457595.1. NCBI lineage: Bacteria > Pseudomonadati > Pseudomonadota > Gammaproteobacteria > Alteromonadales > Shewanellaceae > Shewanella > Shewanella psychrotolerans. The sequence goes on from NZ_CP080419.1 coordinate 3,782,389, forward strand.
GATTCGCCATCGCACTAGTTATCTCAGCGTTATTACTCTGCTCGCTATCTGCAACATCTACCGCTTGCTCTAGGCTAGTTTCAAATAAAGACTCAGATAACTGTGCTTGTAGTGAAAGGCTAAGTTCTTGCTGAGCGACAACCATCATTTCCTGCATCTGAGTAGCAAGGTTACGCTCAAGCGTTGCACTGATGTTTGATGGGATAAACTCATCAGCACTTGCTGAGACACTCGCACTTACAAGTAAAGAGGCGATAAGTGATACTTTAGTTAGCTTGTTCATAATGTCTTCCTTTTCATATTCGATTGTGACAAGTAAGACAATACAAAGGGTGTGCCAACTTTTAACAGCACACTCAATACATTGTTTTTATTTAACTTTTAACTTATGCAAGAATAATGTGAGCTAATTTACGAAAATAAATAAAAAAGCGAAATAGCGAGTTTCGCTACCCACTAGTAATTTTCGCTACTTTGCAGTGAAAAGATTAAAAAACCAACAAAAAAGCCTACAATTTACATGCAGGCTTTCGATGAAAAAAACAGATAAGAACTTAATTTAAAAATGTTTATTTATTATCCATACTGGCTCTAGCCTGATGTATGACTTCAATACCAGCGCCTTGGCGATGCGCATTTTCACTCACATAACGACGCCAAGCACGCGAACCCACTTCACCTTGATAAAGCCCTGTGATATGACGAGTAATATGATTCAGACGACCACCTGCAGCTAAATGTTTCTCTATATAAGGAATCATTTTCTCCAAAACAGCATCTCGACTCAAAACAGGTTTATCACTACCACACAAGAATTGATCAACCTGGGCAAGTATATAAGGATTTTGATAGGCTTCTCGCCCAACCATCACCCCATCTAATTGCTCAAGATGGGTTTTGCATTCGCTCAATGTTTTCACGCCGCCATTGAGAGAGATGCTTAACTTGGGATGATCCCCCTTTAGCTGATACACACGCTCATAATCGAGCTCTGGGATCTCACGATTCTCTTTTGGACTTAATCCTTGTAACCAAGCCTTGCGAGCGTGAATAATAAAGGTATCACAACCGGCCGCGCTAACAATATCAATAAAATCGGTAAGAAACTCGTAGCTATCTTGCTCATCGATGCCAATACGGGTTTTAACCGTCACCGGAATATCGACCACGTTTCGCATCGCATCAACGCATTGTGCTACCAGCTTTGGCTCAGCCATCAAGCAAGCACCAAAGCGCCCATTTTGGACACGATCTGACGGGCACCCCACATTCAGGTTAACCTCATCATAGCCTCTCTCTGCGGCCAACTTGGCGCAGGTAGCGAGATCGGCAGGATTAGAGCCGCCTAGTTGTAGAGCTAACGGGTGTTCTTCATCGTTATAGGCAAGATAGTCACCTTTACCATGAATAATCGCGCCAGTAGTGACCATTTCGGTATAAAGCAAAGCTTGCTCAGACATCAAGCGAGCAAAGTAGCGATAATGCCGATCAGTCCAATCGAGCATGGGCGCAATGCTGAAAGTGCGATTGATGGTATCTGGCATGGTATTTAGTGACATAAAAACAGTAACCCGTAGTTTAACAGCCCCCAGTACAGGGCGTGGCCGCGCATTTTACACTGGTCATCAAAAAATGCACAGGCTTGCTCTCACTCAACTCTATAAATTTGACCTTTCACCCTAAAGACACCGTACCGAACAAAGCGGCCAACACAAACTGCAACGGCAATACATACCGCATTCTCATCGTGAGAAAGAGAGCCAACCAATGTCAACATAGCCGATAGCATTACTGTTGTGGTCACAAATCATAAAATATTGGCAAGTTAATCCCAACAATTTATACAGTTAAGGTGGTGCTGTGCTATGGTAAAAAATGAGATTTTAAGATTTTAAATAAAAACTCTCCTAAGCTTATAGTCAGGCATCGGCAATCAATTTAGAGACAGTATAGGAGCCTCTTCCCAGATGAATGTGAACTTTATAAATCCGTTTTTAGAATCGCTACTTAACGTCCTCAAGACCATGGCCAGCATGGAACTTAAGCCTGGGAAGCCCAATCTTAAAAAAGATAATATCGCAAAGGGTGACGTATCAGGTTTAATCGGTATGGTCGGCCCACAAACCAAAGGTTCGCTTTCTATCACTTTCGAAGAGTCATTAATTTTAGAGATCATGAATAATATGCTAGGGGAAAGACCCTCTAGCGTTAACGAAGAGGTTACCGATCTCGTTGGCGAAATTACTAATATGGTGACGGGTGGTGCCAAAAACTTATTGGGTGATAAAGGCTATGACTTCGAAATGGCCACACCAATTGTCGTCTCAGGTAAAGGCCATACCATAGCCCATAAATCTGACGGTCAAAAAATTATAATGCCATTTACCAGTAATTTTGGAAATGCGTACATCGAAATCTGCTTCGAGCTTTAATGGCAAGCAGAGCATCATCGAAATAGGCTATATTGAAAGCGAATCATCGAGGAGCACTTTCTTTTCTCCTCGAAGCTTTAGACAGGTCTAATACCAATTAGTATAAAGATGTGATCGCTCAGCGACGATTCAACACTAAAGGTTAGCGCTGATGAGGCAAGGTCTTTAATTGCTCCAGTATTAAAGACATTCATAACATCTGACCGCCAAGGCTGGCGGGAATGTCTTAAGTATGTCGGCAACATGCAAGACCTTGTTGTTTACAACGAGTGAAGCGCATACTTGTTCTAGGGTCAAACTCGTTAACACAGCATCAAAAGCGCTAAAATTCGCCTGTTAGGCGTGTTTTTTGACTTTCGACTTCTGCGTTGAATGGCCTCACATGGAAACAACCATTGCATTATCCATTCGCCTTGGATTGGTTACCCAAAAAACACGCTGAGTCGATCGCTTTCTTATACTGATTGGGATAACACTTAATAATCCATTAGCGAGCTGCTCAAATTAATGAGTAATTTCACCATTAATATAAGGCAAAAAATCACCCCAAACATACTGCAACGCGCGGGGTCAGCTTAGTCACTAGTTCATAGGCTATCGTACCAATATGTTCAGCAACATCTTCAACGGGTAACGCTTTACCCCAAAGCAGTACATCGTCACCCACGGCATCTGTTGCATCGATACCTAAATCCACCGTCAGCATATCCATGGATACTCGGCCAACGACCGGTACCAAACGGCCATTAATCCACACTGGAGTTCCCTCAGGTGCATTACGGGGATAGCCATCGCCATAGCCTATGGCGACCACGCCGAGTTTGGTGTCTTGTTTAGCGTGCCAATAGCTACCATATCCGACAGGCTCACCCGCCTTATGCTCTCTCACTGCAATCAACTGAGAAACCAGCTCCATAGCAGGTATAAGACCATGATTACTACCAAAATCACCTGTAACTGGTGATACGCCATAAAGCGCAATTCCGGGTCTTATCCAGTCAGCTTGGGTATCTTGCCAATAAAGCGCCGCAGCCGAATTAGCTAAAGTTCTGTCGCCAGGAAGATCTTTAGTCATCTCGTTAAAGTGTTTAGCTTGATTAGCCGTAGCAGGATTGTCAGGCTCATCTGCACAAGCAAAATGGGTCATCAAATGAATAGGTTTAGCCACCTGAGGACAATCGAGTAACCGCTGATAGGTTGAGGCGAACTGCGCTAAGGTAAACCCTAATCTGTGCATTCCCGAATCAACTTTCATCCACACAGTGACAGGTTTATCTAACTTAGCGGTTTCTAGCATCTCGATTTGAAACTCGTGATGCACCACGGTATCGATATCATGATTAACTAAGGTATTAAGATCACTTTGGCGAAAAAAGCCTTCCAACAGAAGCAGCTTGGCGTTAATGCCACCGGCTCTGAGTTCCAACGCCTCTTCCAATCTGGCAAGACCAAAACCATCAGCCGTCGTCAGACACTTAGCCACATTAAGTAAACCATGGCCATAACCATTGGCCTTAACGACCGCCATCACCTTGCTATGGGGTGCAAGTTCTCGTAATCGCTGTAAATTAGACTTCAGCGCATCACCACTGATCTCTGCACGGGGAAAGGGTTTCAAACAATAACCTTATAAAAGCAAATACGCTTAATATGAAATTAACGCAAAATGAGTCATAAAGGGGCAAAATAAACCATGTTTAATCTTTGCCCTGCTCATAAATTAATCTTCTTCGAATTGAGGGCCGGCATAGTTATCGAAGCGCGAATATTGACCTTGAAACACCAAGCGCACTCGTCCAATAGGGCCGTTACGCTGCTTACCAATAATGATTTCTGCGGTGCCCTTATCTTCAGAATCGTTGTTATACACTTCATCACGGTAAATAAACATGATCAAATCCGCATCTTGCTCAATAGAACCCGATTCACGCAAATCAGAGTTAACAGGACGTTTATCGGCACGTTGCTCCAATGAACGGTTAAGCTGCGACAGCGCAATAACAGGGATCTCTAACTCTTTAGCAAGCGCCTTAAGTGAGCGAGAGATCTCGGCGATCTCTAGCGTACGGTTGTCAGATAGCGCAGGAACTTGCATCAATTGAAGGTAATCGATCATGATCATCGACAAGCCGCCATGTTCTCTGGCGATACGACGGGCGCGGCTGCGCACTTCGGTTGGCGTTAAACCCGAACCATCATCGATATACATCTTGCCCTGTTCAAGCATGATCCCCATAGTCGATGAAACCCGTGCCCAATCATCATCGTCAAGCTGACCAGTACGGATCTTAGTTTGGTCAACACGACCGAGTGAGGCCAACATACGCATCATGATCTGTTCTGATGGCATCTCCAAACTAAAAATAAGCACGGGCTTATCTTCATTGAGTGCGGCTTGCTCACACAAGTTCATCGCAAAAGTGGTTTTACCCATAGATGGACGCGCCGCAACAATGATCAAATCGCCAGACTGGAAACCCGCGGTCATCTTATCTAAATCGCCAAAGCCGCTCGACACCCCAGTGACGCCGTTGTGTGGGTTGTTGTACAGCTCTTCAATCTTATCGACCGTTTTTTCCAAAATGCTCTTAATGCCCTCAGGGCCTTCATTCGCATTGGCACGCTGCTCGGCAATTTTAAAGACTTTGCTTTCGGCTAAATCGAGTAGTTCGCCCGAATTACGTCCTTCGGGATTAAAACCCGCGTCGGCAATCTCATTGGCCACCTTAATCATTTCACGTACAACCGCACGTTCACGTACAATCGAGGCGTAAGATAAAATGTTGCCCGCACTCGGGGTATTCTTCGCAATTTCGCCTAAGTAGGCAAAACCACCGGCATCTTCAAGACTATCTTCAAGCTCAAGCTGCTCAGATACCGTGATCAAATCGATCGGTTGACCTGCAGCAACCAGGGCCTCCATCGCGACGAAGATCATCCGATGTGAACGAGAATAAAAGTCCTCCTTCACCACGGCTTCGGCAACTTTATCCCAAGCGTCTGAATCCAACATCAAGCCACCGAGCACAGATTGCTCGGCCTCAATAGAGTGTGGCGGCATCTTCAATGCATCGAGTTGTAAATCTCTCGGCTTTTTCTTAGCCTGAAAACCACCTTGCTGTGCCATTAAATCTCCAAATTTCCAACGATTAGGCAAAATATGGTATAAAACCCGGGTCAAGCAGAACTCAAACAGGCCGCCTACGCCTGTTCGTCCAACAAACACACATATAATAATTAAGGAATAAACATGCGCAAAGCATTGGTTGCAGCCTTAATGCTGTCATCGGGCATCGCTATTGCCGATGAAGGGCAGTGGCAACCTTATCAAATGCCTTCGATCGCCGATAAACTTAGCGAACGTGGTATTAAAATTCCAGCAAAACAACTTGCCGATCTCACCCAATATCCCATGAATGCGGTTGTTGGCCTCGGGTATTGTACCGCCAGTTTCGTGTCGCCCCAAGGTTTAGTTGTGACTAATCACCACTGTGCTTATCGTGCGATACAATACAATAGTAAAAAAGAGCACAACTATATCGCCGATGGCTTCCTAGCCAAGCAGATGTCCGAAGAACCTTCGGCTGGTCCCAACGAACGCCTCTATATTACCGAAGCCGTTACCGACGTGAGCAACAAGGTAATGAATGGTTTAAGCGATGACCCGCTTAAACGCTTTGAAGAGATCCAAGCCAACCGTAAATCACTCATCAAAGAGTGTGAAAGCGATGACAACTATCGCTGCTCGGTGCGAAGCTTTCATAACGGCCTCGAATATTACCTTATCAAGCAACTTATCATCCGCGATGTTCGTTTAGTCTACGCGCCACCCAAAAGTGTTGGCTCTTTCGGCGGTGATATCGATAACTATGAGTATCCGCGCCATTCGGGCGATTTTACCTTCCTGCGCGCCTATGTAGGCAAAGATGGTAAGCCAGCAGCCTATGCTGCTGATAACGTGCCTTTTAAACCTAAAAGCTACCTCAAAATTAACGCCGATGGTGTTAAAGCGGGTGATGGCGTGTTTGTCGCTGGCTATCCAGGCTCAACCAGTCGCTATCGTTTAACCAGCGAACTAAAATTCGCCAGCGATTGGCTCTACCCTACCCTAGCTAAGCGCTATCAACTGCGCATAGATACCATTGAAGCTATGGGTGATAGCGATGCTGCGATTGCCATCAAATATGCAGGCACCTTAGCCTCAATGGCAAACCGGATGAAAAAATACAATGGTCTGCTCGATGGCTTTAAGGCCACCGATATTGCAGGGATTAAGCAAGCGCGCGAAGATGATTTTAGCAAGTGGTTAGCAGCCGATAGCCAATATCAAAGCTATCAGGCTAAATTTGATCAGCTAGAAAACCTGTTAGTTGAGCAGCACACCGCCCAGCAAACCCGTTACTTCTTTGAAAACGCTCAATCGAGCGCGCTGTTAACTGCAGCCAACCAACTGTATCGACTAGCAAAAGAGAAAACCAAGCCCGATGCAGAACGTGAAGAGGGTTATCAGCAACGTGACATGAAGATGCTTAAAGCGCGTCTTAAGCGTATCGATTCAAGTTTTGCGGTATCGGTTGATAAGACTCTATGGCTACAAGATCTTAACGCTTATCTGGCACAAGAAAATCGGGTTGCTGAACTCGACGAGATGCTCAAAACTGAAGATAGTAGCGTGACACTATCCGACAAATTAGACGGTCTCTACTCATTAACCTCACTCACAGACCAAGCTAAACGTTTAGCTTGGATGGATGCAGACGTTAAGGCATTTGAAACCAGTGCCGATCCCTTTATTCGTCTTGCCGTAGCCTTATACGACACCAATATGGCACAAGAAAAGGCGAAAAAAACACTAGCAGGTAAGCTCTCCAAAGCACGACCAGCTTATATGGAAGCCGTTATCGCTTACTATAAGTCAAACAACTGGCCAGTGTACCCAGACGCCAACGGCACCTTACGTATCACCTATGGTATGGTTGATGGCTATCAATCGAAAGATGCCCTTTACAAGCAGCCTTTCACTCGCCTTGAAGGTATCGTAGCTAAGCACACTGGTGTTGAGCCATTTAATGCACCGCAAAAGGTATTAGATGCGATTAACGCTAAACGCTATGGCAGCCATCAAGTTGAGTCTGTGTATCAAGATCCGGCATCTTGGCTATGTCGCCTGTTCTCTTGTTTAGACAAACCTGAGAGTTTTGGCTCGGTGCCTGTAAACTTTCTGTCGAGTGTTGATACCACTGGCGGAAACTCAGGTTCACCGGTATTTAATGGCAAAGGCGAACTCGTTGGATTGAACTTCGATTCGACCTATGAAGCCATCACCAAAGATTGGTTCTTTAACCCAACGATCACTCGTGCAGTTCACGTCGACTTTAGATATATCCTATGGATGATGGATGAAGTTGACCATGCCGACAACTTGATCAAAGAGCTGGAGTTAGTGCGTAACTAACAAAAGACTCATCCACTGCGTCTTTTACAATAAAAATACCCGGCACTGCTTAATGCCGTTCACTTAACGTGAACGGCTTTCTTTTTTATGGGATATCGGTCCTTCGAACACTTCAACACTCTAGGATAACTACGCTCCCTCTTTCCTTCTAAAACAAACTGTTTTGCATTTTTTTCTATATCAAAGATTACCTTAGGAATATTGCCGGGAGATATGCTAGGAAGTTGGGATAGTTTAAAAATAATATGCGACGACGCTTCTCTAAAACTCAATTGGTTAGGGAAGACCCCTTTTAATGAGTGTGCCATCAATACCATCTTATATCTCAGCAAGTTATACGCAAGAAGGACTCCCCACAACTCCTGCCTAATTAATTCCGGAAGCTGACTTCTGAGTGTAAACCGAGTTTCAAGCATATACTGCTTCATCTCTCTGTACCCCAACTCTATCTCCCATCGATGTGCATATAAATCAACGATTTCACCTGATGGATAACGCATTGGCTCTGTGAGTGAAGTGATGATTTGCAGCGTTTTTCCTTTCACTGTTTTAGTGAGTAAACGTGCTTCCATAAACTCAGGTAAATCAGGCCTTTTCTTTCTAGATTGAGGGGTTGTGGTTAGCCTGATAAGCTTATCTTGTCGCCCTAAAGAACGTACCACTTCATATTGTGTATTCTTCTTCAATGGCATTAACCAATGTCTATTACTGCCAGCTTGTGACCAGTCATGTAATAACCCCAACGAGTAAAAGCCCCGGTCGAACAGGGTTAAACTGTTATCCGGCGTATTGTTGATGAGATTAGCGGCTAATGCCATTTCATTTTCAGCTACACTCCCAAAAGATGAGTCGACTAACAGATGACTACTGAGTTCCATTAGACACACCATGCGAACTTGAGGATAGGAAGCATTACTCGATTGGTTGCTCGTGCGAGAAAAGGCGCTATCGTTTTCAGGTGTATCAGGGGTTCTCCAGACGACACCGTCCACGCCATAAAGATTAAGGCCGCACCATTGTGGATGCTCAGCCAGCATGTTCCATCTCTTTTGAGTCTGTCGAAAAATATCTTTTACAACGTCACTGCCCAATTTCTTTCTTGCCTGAGTGACAGCACTTCGAGCAACATAATCGACCTTATTTGGGAGGATAATATCCAGTTTATTAATCAGTTGCCTAACGGACTCCCCCCGAAATAAAGCCATGCCGATAACAGCCCAAATCATAGACTCCATAGGTAATTTTCGCTTACGAAGCGTGGCTACACCATTGGATTGTAAACAGTTTTGAATAAGCTCTGGACAAAGAAGCTCCCCAAGATTGGTGAACTCATACCAATTAGTAATGATCTATGATCTAATATGCGCACCAACCTTAACCCGTATTCCAAATTGAAAACTTATAGTGCCGAAGAGCTTTTAGCTTTATCTAGAGCAGAAAAAGAACCTCGTAAACGTATGCGATTACTTGCCGTCGCTCTCTTCCTCGAGGGAAATAATCGTACTGATGTCGCCTTGAGGCTCAAAGTTGCCCGCGCTAGCGTCAACGCTTGGGTAGCTAAGTATCTTGCCAACGGTATCAAAGGGTTGGATGCTAAGAAAAATAAGGGACGTGATAGCTACTTAACCTCAAGTCAAAAGCAGCAACTCAGTGCCTACATAGAGGAACAATGCTCGAGTGATTCAGGTGGAAGACTGACAGGTGATGCGATCCTAAAATATGTCAAATATCACTTTAATGTTGATTACCATCCAAACGCGATTTACAAATTACTGGAACAATTAGGTTTTAGTTGGATAACGAGTCGTTCAAAACATCCTAAGCAATCAATAGAAGTCCAAGAGGCTTTTAAAAAAGTTCCAACTGGAAACGATCCTTAACATCCCTGGTAGTGTGGCGCTTGAGCGAGTTGATATCTGGTTTCAAGATGAGGCCCGCTTCGGGCAGCAAAACACGACCACACGTTTATGGGCAAGAAAAGGCACTCGTCCTCGCGCTATACGCCAGCAACAGTTCGAATATGCGCATTTCTTTGGCGCTGTTTGTCCGCAAACAGGCGATACTGAAGCGATGATCGTTCCTTACCTAAGCAAAGACGTCATGCGTCAGCATCTATCACTGATAGCACAAAGGACAAAACCAGGTAGGCATGCCGTTGTTGTCATGGATGGTGCAGGTTGGCATACAGCAGATCTCGCAGATGAGTTTAACAACCTTAGCATCATCAAATTACCGCCATACTCCCCTGAACTAAATCCGATAGAGCAAGTATGGAGTTGGTTACGGCAGCATCATTTAGCTAATCGCAGCTTTCAAGGATACGATGATATCGTTGCAGCCTGCTCTGATGCTTGGAACAACTTCATTAGCGATACGAAAAGAGTGATGTCTTTATGTCGTAGAGAGTGGGCAATAATGACTAAGTATTAAGATGGAATGGTATCAGTAGGTCGATTGATAGAAGTACGCGCTAAAGCTTCAGAAAGTTCCATTAAAAAATCCAGTACAAACAAGAGTCTGTACTGGATTTTGACGGCTTTTAAAGATCAGTCAACCGATCATATTGGCATTAACTGATCGGCATTACGGCACTGCTGGGTATTTTTTTGTCTCGCTTATAATGCCGAGCATCGCTTCTCAGCAAATTTCAGACATAAAAAAACACCGCCTAATCAACTTAGTGCGGTGTTTTCTTTAAAGCTTTTAAACTGAGGTATTAGTCTTCTGCAACAACAGAAACTTTAACAACAGCTTTAACTTCAGTGTGAACTTGAACATCAATTTCGTATTCACCAGTAGTGCGGATAGCACCTAGTGGAAGACGAACTTCGCTCTTAGCAAGTTCAACACCAGCAGCAGTTACTGCATCAGCGATATCACGGTTACCAATTGAACCGAATAGCTTACCTTCGTCACCCGCTTTAGAAGCGATAACAACAGGCTCAAGTGCGTTGATCTTCTCAGCGCGCTCGTTTGCAGCAGCTAGATCACCAGCTAACTTAGCTTCTAATTCAGCACGACGTGCTTCAAAAACTTCAGTGTTAGCAGCGTTAGCAACAACAGCTTTACCTTGTGGTAAAAGGTAGTTACGTGCGTAACCCGCTTTTACAGAAACTTGGTCACCCAAGTTACCTAGGTTAGCGATTTTATCTAGTAAAATAACGTTCATTTTATATTCCTCTAAATTGATGCGGTATTACTGATGTAAATCAGTGTACGGCAGTAGAGAAAGATAACGAGCACGCTTGATAGCGCGAGCTAGTTGACGTTGATATTTAGCGTTTGTACCAGTGATACGGCTAGGAACAATTTTACCACTTTCAGTGATGTAGTTCTTTAGAGTAGCGATATCTTTGTAATCGATCTCTGTAACGCCTTCTGCAGTGAAACGGCAGAACTTGCGACGACGGAAATAACGTGCCATGTGACAGTCTCCTAAGTTTTCAATTCGACATTTTCAGCGTGTAATACCAAACGGTTTTGGCCATTTCGCCCCTGTTGTAGAGCAATAAAACCTTGAACCTCGATATCCACACCGGTTTTCAGCTTGTCTGTTACGCTTTCAAAGCGCTCACCACTCAATACCACTTGCATCTGACAGTATACGTTTCTGAGCATTTCTGCTTCATAAACCTGCGATTTGTGTTCCAACATAATCACGCAATGCGCAATGCCCGCTGGGCTTTTAAAGCTTCTAGAACGGGTTATGGTTCCAGATAACACCAAGTGATTGGTGGTCACAGAAAAACTTACTCAGCTGTGTTTTCAGCGGCTTCTTCAGACTCATCAGCTGCATCAGCAACTGGACGGTCTTCGCTAGAACGACGTGAATCACGCTCGTCTTTCGCTTTAGCCATTGGAGAAGCTTCAGTGATGGCACCTTTAGTGCGCATAACCATGCTACGAAGAACAGCGTCGTTGAAACGGAAAGCTGTTTCTAGCTCTTCAACCGATTCTGCAGTTGCTTCTACGTTCATAAGAACATAGTGAGCTTTATGCAATTCGATGATTGGGTAAGCCAATTGACGACGGCCCCAATCTTCTAAACGGTGAACTTGACCGCCAGCTTGGGTAAGAATACCCGTGTAACGTTCGATCATACCTGGCACTTGTTCACTCTGATCAGGGTGAACTAAAAATACGATTTCATAATGACGCATTTTTTGCTCCTTACGGTTATCTAGCCTCGTTGTTGGCTCAGTCAAACCAAATGGAGGCAAGGAACTAATTAAAGTGACTGAATTAAGCCGCGGAATATTACATGGGAAGCGGCTTAAACTCAAGCGATATCTTTCGCTATTGCCTTTGCCGATCGGACAGTGAAACGGTATGATAGGCGACTTAAAATAAAGCCTCCTTCAATTCGACTCGTTCAAGAATAAAAATAATGTTAAGAGCCAGCTTTTTTTTCGCATCGCTTTGCCTGCCCCATAGTGCATGGGCATTGGTGCCCCCGGACTATCAGGAGCCTCCAAGCGACTTCTCGGCAGAGATCGAAGCGGGGCTGCAGATCAACACGGGTAACACAGAGTCCAGTAGCTTCAACGGCCGCACCAAACTACTCTACGACACAGACAACTTTCGTCAGGAAGGGGTGTTCAAGGCTTACTTCGCCTCAGACTCAGAAAAAACCACATCAGAAAAATATGATGTCCAGCTCCAGTCGAACTACAAGATTTACTCAGGCTATATCTTTGCCCGTGGCGACTTCACCGAAGACAGATTTGGTAGTTATACCCGTATCTCGACCATCTCGACTGGTTATGGTTTCGACGCCATTAGCGGCGACAGCACTAAGCTGAGTCTCGAAGTGGGTCCAGGTTATCGATACAACTTGCCTCAAGTCAGTGAGTCGATACCCGACCCAAAAGCCGAGCGTGAAGTGATCCTGCGTACCGCAGCCAAGTTTGAGCAGAAGATCCACGAATACACTAGCTTCAACGCCGATCTCACCGCCGAAACTGGCGAGGACAACAGCACTGTCACCCTAGACATGAGTTACAAGAACACCCTGTTTCAAGACTGGGCGTTTAAAGTCGGCATGAATATCAAGTACACAGAAGTAGTACCCGAGGATTCAAAGCAGACGGATACCATCACCACCTTTAATCTGCTTTATACCTTCAAGTAAGCTTAGCAGCACAAGGTTTCAATGCAGCTCTGGTAGATGAAGCGCTGCTTCAATTGCTTATACATCAAGCCAAGTAGAAATTTGAAAGGGTTCTGCGAACCATGGCAGCATGGTGTACTTATCACCTGCGGTGGGCTCATGTGCAGGTACTGCTGAGGCACACTGTAAACCCGTCCCTGGGCGCTCTACGATTTCATCCCTGAAATCGAAGGCCTCAGCCGCACCTACACCGGGTTATTTATCTCTTCGATTTAACGTTACTGATGCCTGTCGTTTTCAACTACTTTTCAGATAGTAGTAGCTTCTACCCTACTTTGATATTTGAAAGGTTTAAGCCAACCTTGGCCTTATGTTGTATCAATTGCCTGCCGCAGGCCTTATGTGCAAACACGTTTTTGGCACGCCACAAGCACATCCCTGTGGGCTCTGCGAAATCATCCCTGATTTCGAAGGCCAAAAACGTGTTTACACCTGTATCTATCGTCTCTTCGATTTAACGTTACTGATGTCAGTATGTTTTCAATTTTTTGGGTCGAAAGGACTTTGCCGTCTGAAAGGGTAATTCAAACCATCGCTTGATGGTGTACTTATCACTTGCGGTGGGCTCATGTGCAGATACGCCTGTGAGACGCCGTGAATATATCCCTATAGGCTCTGCCGAAACATCCCTGTTTCGGAAGCTCACCAGCGTATCTACACTAGTTATCCAACGCCTCTTCGATTTGACCAGATACGTGTTCATAAAATGCAATTTAAAAGCTGCTAAAGTTTGTGAAGAACGAGCACCAGTCAGCTATTCAGTGTCTTTAATGACAGTATTGTTAGCTGCTTTGCTCAATAGCCTTTATTAAGTTTTCAGAATCGTTTGTCCCCAAACTAACCGTTGTGCCATCTTTAAGTTTTAACTCAACAGCTGTTAGCCCTGAGACGTTATATAACCATCCAGTTGAAATTAAACGAATTCCAAGCCCATAGTACCATTTTGTTCTTATCTTTTTGAGCGACTCTATTTCAGATATTTTTATTGATTTACTCCAAAATTTTGGGCCAAAAAACCACTTTACTTCTCCACCTTCCACTTTAATGGTTAATGATGAAAAAAGAATTGAAAGCACACCTAAAATTAAATATGCAAATCCAATAGGTTCGGTAGGCTTAGTTACCGAAGCAAAGAGAAGCACCAATACTACAATTCCCATAATTGAAAGCATCGCAATTCCAGGCTGAGTGTTTTTATACTGCATAATGACCTCCTTTCTACAGCTAGTGGCTTATTATCCGACCGACCGGATAAACCCCTGCCGATAATTAATTTACACTCCAAGTACCGATGTAACCAACTGATGAAGAGACTAATCCATCACTATTTGGCCTATATACAGTTAAAGCATTCCTCAAAATTAATCAACATCATTTACCGATGCCAAGTGAAGCCAAATCGAAGAGACGTTTAGATACGGGTGTAAGCACTTCCCCCGCCGGGCAGCCGATAGATATCAAGGATAATGGAATGGACCCATCCATTATCCATGTAGGTCAGTACCGCCGTGAAGCGTATAGGGATATATTCAAACAACATCCCTGTTTAACAGCCAGTTCGGCATCCATGCCTCTCGCTCGTGAGCGCGAAGCTTCGCTTCACTCACCGTGCCAAAAGAGTGCTTGCACATCCCCCGCCGGACAGGCGATAGATAACAGCGACGGTTAACGCTACAAGATCCACGGCAAGAACAAATGCACTTTATCCAGACACATAGAAAATTCCGATACCATTCAATCGAAGAGATGAAATAACCGGGTGTAGATGCATCTGCGGACGTCGATGGCAGGGATGCCATCGTCGAGCCTCCACGGACGACTCTCTTCGAAATAAAGAGTCGGTGTGTAGCAGATGTATCTGCACATAAGCGAGCCGCAGGCTATAAACAACAGCGACGGTTAACGCTATAACCACGTCACTAAATGACCATGTAGTCAAACGGCAGATACAAAAATGCCGATGAAGTCTCCCTCATCGGCATTCATCAACCTTGAGTCAGCGACTCAAAAATTGAAAGATCGAATTCCCGATCACCCCAACCTTTGGCGAACCGCCTCAAACAAACAGATTCCGGTTGCTACCGAGACGTTCAAGCTCGAAACGCTACCCGACATAGGGATCGATGCTAGCGAGTCACACCCTTCACGAGTTAAACGGCGCAGACCTTTATCTTCGGCGCCCATGGCAATCGCAATCGGACCTTTAAGATCGGCTTTATAAAGATCATGTTCGGCTTCACCAGCTGCACCAACGATCCAGATGCCCTTTTCTTGTAAAGCCTTCATGGTACGCGCAAGGTTTGTCACCTGAAATAGCGGCACCACTTCTGCTGCACCACAAGCAACCTTGCTCACAACAGGTGTTAAGCCAACTGAATTATCGCGAGGAACAATCACCCCATGAACACCAGCAGCGTCAGCATTACGTAAACAGGCCCCCAAGTTATGAGGGTCGGTAACACCATCAAGGATCAACAAAAATGGCGTTTCGGTCTTTTCGACCAATGCCAATAGATCATTATCATTAAGCTGCTTCACCGCTTTAACACGCGCTAATACGCCTTGATGCTGAGTGCTACCTGCTTTTTCATCAAGCGCCTTACGTGAAGTCTTTTGGATCGACACGCCATATTGAGCGGCAATTTCAAGTAAAGGGGCTAAACGCTGATCGTCACGACCTTGTAATACCCACATCTCAATCACACGTTCGGGACTATGGTTTAGCACTGCTTCAAGTGCATGAATACCGAAGGTGATATCTTGTTTTTTCATCTATTTGGTTTCTCTTATTTTTGCGCTTACTATTTTGCTTTACGCTTAACTGGTTTGCGTTTCTTGGCAGCCGTTTTAGCTGTACCGCTCTTGGGTTTAGCGGTACTACTTTTAGCACCGCCGGCCTTACTGCCACTAGCTTTGCTTGCAGCAGGCTTACTTACGCCCGCCTTAGCACTGCTACGACGAGGCTTTTTAACCTTTTTGTCGCCAGCCTTACCCGCTTTAGCCCCTTCAAGATTAACTCGTTCTCTAGCTGTTAATGGCTTTTTGGCTTTAGCTCTTCTTGGTGTGCGACCTTCATCATCGACCATCATCAAATCAATTTGACGATCGTCAAGGTTCACGGCAGCCACTTTTACGGTAACTGGGTCGCCAAGTTGATAGATCTTTCCAGAAGCTTCACCTACTAAACGTTGGCGCATATTATCATATTGATAATAATCACTGCCCAGACTAGATATATGAACTAAGCCATCGATGAATAGGTCGTTAAGACGAACAAACATACCGAAATGGGTTACCGAGGCGATAACCGCTTCGAATGTGTCGCCCACATGATCTTGCATAAACTCGCACTTGAGCCAATCACTTACATCGCGAGTGGCTTCATCGGCGCGGCGCTCGGTAGTTGAACACTCTTCGCCAAGTAGATCCAGTTCTTCAATCTTGTAGTGATAACCGCCATCAGGGGTCCATTTATCGATGCTTTCACCGCGCTCTTTGGCTAACAAGTAACGAATAACCCGGTGCAGCACTAGATCGGGATAACGGCGAATGGGTGAGGTAAAGTGTGAATACTCCTCCAATGCCAAACCGAAGTGGCCTTGATTATCAGGCGTATAAGTCGCTTGTCGCATTGAGCGCAGCAACATCACCTGAATAAGTTCAGCATCGGGTCTGTCTTTTATCTTTTCCATTATCGCTTGATAATCGGCCGGCGTTGGCTCGAGACCACCACTCATGGTGAGCCCGCGCTCTTTAAGGAACTCCTTAAAGTTCGCTAGTTTTTGCTCAGATGGCGCTTCATGTACACGGTAAAGTACTTCACCTTTATGTTTCTGCACAAATTTAGCCGACGCAACATTAGCCATGATCATACATTCTTCGATGATCTTATGTGCCTGATTACGGGTACGTGGCTCGATGCGATCGATCTTACGATCGGCATTAAAGATAAACTGGGTTTCTGTGGTCTCAAAGGCAATCGCGCCGCGCTGAGCACGAGTATCATCTAACGTGAGATACAAAGATTGCAGTGTCTTCAGGTGTGGGAATATGGGTTTGAGCTTATCGCTCACCTCGCCGCCTTCCAGCATATCGGCAACCTGGGTATAAGTTAACCTTGCATGGGAATGCATAACGGCTGGGTAAAACTTATAACCAGATAACTTACCCGCTGCTGAAATAGTCATCTCAGCCACCATACACAGACGATCGACCTCTGGCATCAAGGAACACAAGCCATTAGAGATCTTCTCTGGCAGCATTGGGATCACTTGCGATGGAAAATAAACCGAGTTACCTCGAGCACGTGCTTCTGTATCTAAGGCGGATTCGGTGCGCACATAATGGCTCACATCGGCAATCGCTACCCATAAACGCCAGCCACCACTTTTTTTGGTTTCGGCATACACAGCGTCATCAAAATCTCGTGCATCTTCGCCATCAATAGTGACCAGCGGCAGATGACGTAAATCGACACGGCCTTGCTTATCGGCCTCGGTCACTTCATCTGGGATCTTACGCAGTTTCTTCTCAATAATGCTCGACCAAGTATGAGGCAGATCGTAATTGCGCAGTGCAATTTCAATCTCCATCCCTGGCGCTAGCTCTTTACCTAAAACTTCGGTGATCTTACCTGCCGCTTTGATATGGCGACCAGGGCGTCGAGTTAACTCAAGCACCACTACATCGCCTTGGCGAGCACCACCACGATCTTCATCAGGGATTAAGATCTCTTGGGTAATACGGCGATCGTCGGCAATAACAAACGCCATACCCGAATCGATATGGAAACGTCCGACTAATGCTGCGGTACGTTGATGAGTTAAACGTACAATACGTGCTTCGCGGCGTCCTTTTCTATCGACGCCAGCTTTTTGCGCCAGCACCTTGTCACCATGAAAGTACATCAACATGTCACGGTTATTAATATAAAGGTCGTCACCACCTTCATCGAGTTTTAGAAAGCCGAAACCATCGCGGTGGCCGATAACCGTGCCGCTGAGTAAGTCCATGCGCTCTGGTAAACCGTAGGCTTGACCACGAGTAAACACTAACTCGCCATCTCTTTCCATCGCTCGTAGGCGACGACGCAATGCTTCTAATTGTTCTTCATCAACAATTTTTAGCGCTTGCGCTATTTTTTCACGATTGAGGGGTGATTTCTCTGAACGCAAGTAATCTAAAATATACTCACGGCTGGGAATGGGGTTGTCGTACTTCTGTTGTTCACGCTTTAAATGCGGATCTTTGATCATTCAATATCCAAAATGTCAGCCCTTGCTTCTTGCGTAGGGCAATTACCGGGATCTCAGATGCTCCTGCTTTGCCCTATCTACTGCACTGGCGGGCATTTTTGCTTCTAGCACCATCAATAATTTCAAGGCTTGTTGCTTCGTTGCCTCATCACTAAATACATCGTTGTATAGCCAATGATAACCCATCTCGTAATCTCTGGGGCTACCATAGCCTTCGCCAAACAATCTGACTAACATCATTCGTGCTGGTAGATCGCCACTTGCGGCTGCGGGCAGCGTGTATTGCACTGCGCGCTCTTTATCTTGGATCACAAACTTACCGTCATGGTAATACTCGGCAATCCTCACCATTGCTTCTGCACTGCCTTGCTCGGCTGCATCACGAAGTAATGAGATCCCCCTCGGCGGATTTGCTGAAACACAGATGCCATAATTAAGCATCTCCGCCCAAAGGTACTGATATAAGGGTTGCTTTAATACTTCAGCGCGCGCTTCAATGTCTTGCACCAACTGACAATCATCGCCTTTGACCTGAGTAAGATAAGACTTATCGCGGATCATATCGATTAATTGCTCTTGGCTGTAAATATTCACAGCTTGAGTTTCTGCGTAGCTCATTAAAGATAAGGAACTCAAAATAATAAAGAATACAAATCGTAGCATAACAAAATTCTCTATATCGATTTCGCGCCCTGCATCGCCTCTCGGCATATATTAACACTGGGCAGTATAACTTATCTTATCGGCCGCTTGGCAATTACCTTAAAGACTCTTGGCTAGTTATAGCGGTTTCTTTTGTCTGACTCAATAAAAAGGCCGCTTAACGCGGCCCTTATGATTAACTAAACGGATTCACTAGAATCATGGTCTCGTTTCTATCGGGACCCGTTGAGATAATATCGACTGGCGTTTCCAACAACTCTTCAAGACGCTTAATGTAGTTCAATGCCGCTTGTGGCAATTGATCTACAGAAGTGGCGCCGAAAGTTGATTCACTCCAACCAGGCATAGTTTCTAGAACAGGTGTTACCTGCTCATAACCTTCAGCTGCTAGCGGAGTCGTGGTTGCTACAGAGCCATCTGGGTATTGATAGCCAACACAAATCTTAACTTCTTCTAGGCCGTCTAAAACGTCTAGTTTAGTTAAGCAGAAACCGCTAACACTGTTGATTTGAACTGCGCGCTTCATAGCGACAACATCTAACCAACCTGGACGACGCTTACGACCAGTAGTCGCACCGAACTCGTGCCCCTTAGTACCTAAGTAGTCGCCGATTTCGTTTTTCAATTCCGTAGGGAAAGGACCTGCACCGACACGAGTGGTGTATGCCTTCATGATCCCCAAAACGTAATCTAGATGACGTGGACCAAATCCAGAACCAGTTGCAACACCACCTGCGGTAGTATTAGAAGAGGTTACATAGGGATAAGTACCATGGTCGATATCCAGTAACGTGCCTTGAGCACCTTCAAATAGAATTGGTTCGCCCGCTTTGCGTGCCTGATCAAGCAGCTCAGATACATCTGTACACATGCTCTTCAAGTAATCAGCAATTGCTAGCGCATCTTTCAATGTCTCTTCGTAATCAACTGCTTCGCACTTGTAGTATTCAGTCAACATGAAGTTATGGTAAGCCATCACTTCTTTCAGTTTAGCGGCAAACAACTCTGCATCAAACAGATCGCCTACACGTAAACCGCGACGAGAAACTTTGTCTTCGTATGCTGGACCAATACCACGACCCGTAGTACCAATAGCATTATTACCACGCGCTTTTTCGCGAGCGACATCTAACGCACAATGGAATGGAAGGATCAAAGGACACGCTTCAGAGATAAGTAGACGTTCCTCTACAGGTACGCCACGCTCTTTAAGCATGTTGATCTCAGTCATCAGAGCGTCTGGCGCAAGCACCACACCGTTACCGATAATGCATTTTACATTATCGCGTAAAATCCCTGATGGAATAAGATGAAGAACGGTTTTGTCACCATCGATTACCAGTGTGTGACCCGCATTGTGGCCACCTTGGTAACGAACGACATATTTGGCCTGTTCGGTAAGTAGATCGACTATCTTACCCTTTCCTTCGTCACCCCATTGGGTGCCGAGAACTACGACGTTTTTGCCCATTATTTGCTGCAAGGTAGTGGTTAAAACGGGATTTTAGCAGATCTTAGGGGGGAAGTTGCAAGTAATTTATGAAAAAATAATCAATATGACCACACCAGCCGTCACTAACGCCCCGCCTAATCTTTGCAAAACTCGCTGATTTTGATTAGAAATTTCCTTCAGATATGCTTGCCAACGATTGGGAAATAAAAGTGGCCCAATACCTTCAATAATGAGCACTATCGCCAACACTAACATCAGAAGTTGAAATGACATAAACAAGTTTTTCCTATACAGAACAGTAATACCTGCCACTATAACAAACTGATCAACTCAGCCAGTCCTTGGTGAACGGGTTTAAAGCGAATGGATGAGCTAAAAATAGCAGAATTTAGCCATAAAAAAACCCAGCATAATGCTGGGTTTTTGAATTTTCGAAGCGAAATATTAACGCTTAGAGAATTGTGGCTTACGACGTGCTTTACGTAGACCCACTTTCTTACGCTCAACTTTACGAGCATCACGGGTAACGAAACCAGCAGCGCGTAGAGATGGACGTAGAGCTTCATCAAGTTCCATCAATGCACGAGTGATACCGTGACGGATTGCACCTGCTTGGCCAGTGATTCCACCGCCTTTAACAGTTACATAGATGTCTAGCTTGTCAGTCATTTCAACTAGCTCTAGTGGTTGACGAACAACCATACGAGCAGTTTCACGACCAAAATATTCGTCAAGTGGACGTTGGTTCACGACGATGTTACCACTACCTACTTTAGCGAATACGCGAGCAGTAGATGTTTTGCGACGGCCAGTGCCGTAGTACTGAGTTGCAGCCATTTGCTTAATCCTGTTTAGATATCAAGAACTTGAGGTTGTTGTGCAGCGTGGTTATGTTCTGTACCAGCGTAAACTTTAAGTTTACGGAACATGGCACGTCCTAAAGGACCTTTAGGTAACATACCCTTAACTGCTTTCTCGATGATCATTTCAGGCTTATGATCTTGCAGCTTTTCAAAGGTGATCTGCTTGATGCCACCAATGAAACCAGAGTGCGAGTAGTACACTTTGCCTTTCGCTTTATTACCAGTAACAGTAACTTTCTCAGCGTTGATAACGATGATGTAATCGCCAGTATCTACATGAGGAGTATACTCAGGCTTGTGCTTACCACGTAGGCGAGCAGCAATCTCAGTAGCGATACGACCCAAAGTTTTACCTTCAGCATCAACAACATACCAGTCGCGAGTAACGGTTTCTGGTGTAGCAGTAAAAGTAGTCTTCATTTACAAAAACCCAATGTTAAAATTCTGTCTCACATGCCGTCATTCATCATTAAATAACAACACAAAAAGTGCCATTCTCTACCCCTTCGAGCAAAGAATAAGGCTTTACATCTTCCGCCTTATTAGCGGAGTAACGAGGGCAGGTCGCGAATTATAGACAAAGCTGAGTTAAAAATCATCTAATTTTTTAGCTAATTTGCAGGAATTCTTCAGCTTTGCCTCATTGAATGATGAAATAGCTAAAAGTGACAATTATCCCTTTTGCCATTTTGATTATTAAGGCAAGTGCTCTAGCGCGAGATATTCATGAGACTGCATTTCAGTGAGTCGTGAGCGACAGCGTCTAAATTCAAACGACAATAAACCTTCGGTATAGATCTGTTCGAGTGCCACCTCAGCAGAAATAATCAGCTTGACGTTACGCTCATAAAACTCATCCACCATTGCCAAGAACCGACGCGCGATATCATCCCCCGTCGTTTGGCTGCCCATCTGCTCAACATTACTTAACAGCACCGTATGGTAGATGCAGGCCATCTCCATATAGTCTCGCTGACTGCGCGGACCATCACATAGTTCTCTGAAATTGATCAATAACACGCCCTGAGCCTGTTTACGTATAGCAATTTCACGACCATCAATATCAACTGGCGCATCTGATACTTCAGATTCGGGCGCCAATTGATCAAAATAGCTAATCAAGTTTGCATCTGCCTGCGTATCTAATGGGAAATGGTAGATTTCAGCCTGCTCAAGTGTACGCAGACGATAGTCGATACCACTATCGACATTGAGGATTTCACAATGCTTATTAATGGCGGCAATTGCGGGAAGAAAACGCGCCCGTTGCAAGCCATTGCGATACAACTCATCAGGAATGATATTAGAGGTGGCCACCAAGACAACCCCTTCAGCAAATAGCGCCTCAAACAGCGTGCCTAACAACATGGCATCGGTAATATCTGAGACAAAAAACTCATCGAAACAGATAACTTGATATTGCTCAGCCATTCTTTTGGCAATCACTAATAGCGGATCACGCTGACCTTTCAAGCCATCTAAATCTAGGTGAATTTGATGCATAAATCGATGAAAGTGGGCTCTCAGCTTTTTATCACCAGGCAACGCATCGAAAAAGGTATCCATCAAATAGGTCTTGCCACGTCCTACGCCGCCCCACAAATAAAGCCCTTTTACCTGCGAGTTTGTTTTTCTCAAAAAACCAAACAGCTTAGAAATCCCCGAAACAGGTTGCTGAGCGGCAACTAATTCGTCATAGACACGCTGCAGTGATTTGACCGCTTGTTCTTGTGCGAGATCATGAGAGAACTCGGCTCGCTGTAAATCTTGCTGGTAATGTTCCCAAGGGGTGAGATGCGGCACAGTCAATATTCTCTTCTATCCTTAAATCAACGGCCAGATGGTATCATGACAGTCAGTAATTCTCATAGATATCTACCGACGAACATAAGCAGATAAAAAGGAAGTTAAGCTAAATATCCGGCCGTAAAGATGGACGCATTATAGGAATTGATCTAATAGAGATCCTAATAAATTAGGTAATAACACTCGGCTGGGGGGACACAGCGCCGCACAGTGATACCTAGCGAACCAGCGAAAGGACAGATAGCTAATCCCTATCATGATCAAACAATTAACCTTTGTTAATCAAGGTGAACTTAACCGAAACTCGTATAGTCCGATTGGATAGCAGATTTAAGATTAACAACTTGATTTGAGGCAAAACAGCCTTATATCTATAGTGATCATAAGTCCATTATCCCCAATTTGGAGTCATGAATTGATGAAAACAAAACTATCACTAATTTCAGCAGCAGTATTAAGTGCCACTCTTCTGGTGATGCCAAGTGTATCACAGGCCGCGATTCCATTAGCCGTTGGTAGCCAACAAGTTCCGAGTCTCGCCCCGATGCTTGAGAAAACGACTCCCGCCGTCGTTGCAGTCGCAGTTTCTGGAACCCATGTGTCTAAACAGAGAGTTCCTGATGCATTTCGTTATTTCTTTGGCCCCAATGCACCAAGAGAACAGGTACAAGAACGCCCGTTTAAAGGGTTGGGTTCGGGGGTGATCATCGATGCTGACGAGGGTTATATCGTCACCAACAACCATGTTATTAATGGCGCTGATGAAATTCTCATCGGCTTATCTGACGGTCGTGAGATTGAAGCAAAATTAATTGGTGCCGATGCCGAATCAGATATCGCCCTGCTGCAAATAAAAGCTAAAAACTTAACCGCACTAAAACGTGCTGATTCTGACGAGCTGCGTGTGGGTGACTTTACGGTGGCAATTGGTAATCCATTTGGTCTTGGACAAACTGTGACCTCTGGTATTGTCAGTGCCATGGGCAGAAGTGGACTAGGAATCGAGATGCTAGAGAACTTTATTCAAACCGACGCTGCGATAAACAGCGGTAACTCGGGTGGTGCTTTGGTTAATCTAAATGGCGAGTTAATTGGTATCAATACCGCGATTGTCGCGCCGGGAGGTGGGAACGTAGGTATCGGTTTCGCCATTCCTGCAAACATGGTCAACAATTTAGTCGACCAAATTATCGAACACGGTGAAGTTCGCCGCGGGGTACTAGGTGTCAGCGGCCGCGATCTAGATAAAGAGTTGGCCGAAGGGTTTGGCCTTGACACACAGCACGGTGGATTCGTAAATGAAGTGATGTCAGACAGCGCTGCCGATAAAGCAGGTATCAAAGCGGGTGACATCATTGTCAGCGTTAACGATCGCCCCATTAAGTCATTCCAAGAACTCCGCGCTAAAGTGGCGACGATGGGAGCTGGAGCAAAAGTAAAACTTGGATTAATTCGTGATGGTGATGAAAAAACGGTGACCGCAGTTTTAGGCGAAGCGAGTCAATCGACCGAGACAGCAGCTGGCGCGATCCATCAAATGCTTGATGGTGCAACTCTTGAAAATGCGAAAAAAGGGGTGGAGATCACCGAAGTAGCGAAAGGGTCTGCGGCTGCGGCTAGTGGATTGTTAAAAGGTGATCTCATCGTTGGGGTGAATCGTACTCGCATCGATGATCTTAAAGAGCTAAAAGCAGAACTTAACGACACCCATGGTGCAGTTGCGCTTAAGCTGCAACGTGATGGAAACAACCTTTATCTAGTGTTGAGATAACGCACTATTCTAGCTAAATATATCTAGCTAAATGTGTCTAGCTAAAGAGGCCATGAGATCTTCATGGTCTCTTTTCATTTGCCTTGTAGATAAGGGAATTCAACCGAGAAAACGGATAAAACACTGGTTGAGCGACTTTATTATTATGAGCACCGATTTATCACATCGTTTATCACGCCATAGTATCTTCTTAGCTTCTAAAAAATAGCCATTAGTGCCGTATAAATAAACATGTTAATCTAACAGCACTTTTCGCATAATTATCTGAATCATGACTCTAAAAGACACGGTTATTTATATTGGCAAAGCAGTACTATTTGGCCTAATCATGGCCGCTGTTTTTCTAGTCATTACGCCACTTATTACAGGCAATAAGCAACAAAACGGCTTTTTTCAATCTCGTGGTCAAAACGGCATTGAACTGTCATTTTCGCAAGCGGTAAGGCGCGCCGCTCCAGCGGTGGTCAATATCTACAGCCTAAGCATAAATCAAAGCCGTCCTCTCAATTCAGGTTCGCTCCAAGGCTTAGGTTCTGGGGTAATAATGAGCAAGGAAGGTTACATTCTTACCAACTATCATGTGATTAAAAAGGCTGACGAAATCGTCGTCGCGTTGCAAGATGGTCGAAAGTTTACCTCCGAGGTTGTCGGATCAGATCCCATAACCGATATAGCCGTACTCAAGATCGAGGGGGATACCCTCCCAGTTGTCCCGATAAACCTAGACATTCCTGCTCAAGTAGGTGATGTCGTGCTAGCGATTGGTAATCCTTATAATTTAGGGCAAACCATCACTCAGGGGATTATCAGTGCCACGGGGCGAAATGGCCTTAGTTCTGGTTATCTTGATTTCTTGCAAACCGATGCAGCGATTAACGCTGGTAACTCTGGCGGCGCACTTATAGACACCAGCGGTCAACTTATCGGCATCAATACTGCAGCCTTCCAAGTCGGTGGCGAGGGTGGTGGTCATGGCATTAACTTCGCTATCCCCATTAAACTCGCTCACAGCATTATGGGTAAACTGATCAAAGATGGTCGAGTAATTCGTGGGGCATTAGGTATTACAGGTGAACCGATTAATCCAATCATGGCGCAAATCCTCAACCTTCCTGATTTAACTGGCGTATTGGTCACAGATATTGACCATCAGGGTCCTGCGGCCCAAGCCAAATTAAGACCACGCGATGTGATCACCAAGTTTAATGAAGAAACGGTTCCTGGCGTTGAAATGCTAATGGATAGGATTGCCGAAACACCACCAGGTACTCAGGTAAACATGACCATTATTCGAGACGGTAAATATTATGAAGTCCCTGTTACTATAGGTGAAAACTCAGGCCAATAAGTTAACCACCATTAAAAAGCCAGCAATCAGCTAATGCCGATCAGTTAATGCCAATATGATCGGTTGACTGATCTTTAAAAGCCTTCAAAATCCAGTACAGACTCTTGTTTGTACTGGATTTTTTAATGGAACTTTCTGAAGCTTTAGCGCGTACTTCTATCAATCGACCTACTAAGTTCACCAATCTTGGGGAACTTCTTTGTCCAGAGCTTATTCAAAACTGTTTACAATCCAATGGTGTAGCCACGCTTCGTAAGCGAAAATTACCTATGGAGTCTATGATTTGGGCTGTTATCGGCATGGCTTTATTTCGGGGGGGAGTCCGTTAGGCAACTGATTAATAAACAGGATATTATCCTCCCAAATAAAGTCGATTATGTTGCTCGAAGTGCTGTCACTCAGGCAAGAAAAAAATACCAAGCCGTAAAAGAGATAAATATTAAAAATAATAAATGTCGACATCTGCCCACAATAACAGCTATTCGCCAAGGCTAAAGTGAGCTTATTGGCAATTTAGAGCATAAGAATACGACAAATAAAAAA
Organism: Shewanella psychrotolerans; assembly: GCF_019457595.1. Classification (NCBI taxonomy): domain Bacteria; kingdom Pseudomonadati; phylum Pseudomonadota; class Gammaproteobacteria; order Alteromonadales; family Shewanellaceae; genus Shewanella; species Shewanella psychrotolerans. The sequence goes on from NZ_CP080419.1 coordinate 3,809,148, forward strand.
GCCACCGAAATCTCGATGGCTTTGAAATCATTGCAAATTGGCAACCAAATGATTAGCTAACTCTAACCACTTCGCCACCAAGACCTTTGAACTTATTTTCGATATGCTCATAGCCTCTATCGAGATGATAGATACGGTCAACGGTAGTCACACCATCGGCCACAAGGCCTGCAATAACCAAACTCGCCGAAGCACGCAGATCGGTTGCCATTACCTGAGCACCATTAAGCTTCTCAATCCCCTGAATAATACAAGTATTGCCTTCAAGCTCCATGTTAGCCCCCATACGGATCAACTCAGGCACATGCATAAAGCGATTCTCAAAGATGGTCTCGGTAATGGTCGCCGTGCCTTCGGCTAGGGCGTTAAGCACACAAAACTGCGCCTGCATGTCCGTTGGAAAACCAGGATAAGGCATGGTCTTAATATTAACTGCAGTGGGGCGCTTATTTTGCATATCGAGCTCAATCCAATCTTCACCCGTGGTGATGGTTGCGCCAGCATCTTCCAACTTGGCCAGCACAGATTCGAGCGTCTTAGGATCGGCAGCGGTGCAGCGAATTTTACCGCGAGTGACCGCAGCAGCCACAAGAAAACTACCAGTTTCAATACGGTCAGGCATAACGCGATAATGACAACCGCTTAACTTTTCCACACCTTGAATACGAATAGTATCTGTACCTGCGCCAGTGATGTTTGCCCCCATGGCGATCAAGCAATTAGCCAAATCGATCACCTCAGGTTCACGCGCTGCGTTTTCAATTACCGTTTCACCGTCGGCAAGCGCGGCGGCCATAATCAGGTTTTCGGTTGCGCCAACGCTGATCATATCCATAAAGATATGCGCACCTTTCAAGCGCCCATCGACACGGGCTTTAATATACCCCTCTTTGACCTCGATTTTAGCGCCCATCTGCTCTAAACCATGTAGATGCAAGTTGACCGGACGAGCACCAATAGCGCAGCCACCAGGCAATGACACATCGGCAGTACCAAAGCGAGCAAGCAAGGGGCCTAGGATCAGGATAGAAGCACGCATGGTTTTCACTAACTCATAGGGCGCACAAAACTGATTAAGGTGTGTGGTTGAGATGGTAATTTCGCCATTATCAGCACGTTCAACATCGGCACCTAAGCAGCGTAACAACTCACAGCTGGTATTCACGTCTCTAAGATTAGGAACATTACTGACCACAAAATCTGAATCGGCTAAAACGCCTGCCATAAGGATAGGAAGGGCGGCATTTTTTGCCCCTGAAATAACCACTTCACCGGCAAGTGCACCACTAGCCTGAATTTTTAGTTTATCCACAATGAGTCTCTAACCTGGCATGTTGAAGATTTTTTCACGCTTCCACTGCGTAGGAGTAAATGCATTGATTGTAATGGCATGCAACGTACCACTGGTGACTTGTTCCATCAATGGAGCATAAATCATCTGTTGTTGTTTAACCCGGCTAACGCCATCAAAACACTCACCTACCGCTACGATTTTATAATGTGTGCCATCTTGGCTCACATGAACCTCTTCTAGGGAAAGCGCTTCACTTAGAAGCTGTTCAATCTCTTTACATTCCATGGACTGGTAACCTTTAATTGGCTTCTTCGACGAAGAAGTCTTGTAAATCATATAAATCAATTAACTTTTGCAACTGCAGTGGCGCTCGACATAACATCAAAGCACCACCAGCCTTATGTTGCAGTGCAACAATATGCAATAACATCGCGACGCCTGCGGTGTCACTGTAGTTAATGCCTGACAAGTCTACACATTCAACTTGTTGAGCCACTAACTTATCGACCATAGGCCAAATTCGTATCACTTCTGCTTGTGATAACTCACCGCTGACAAAGCAAGTGCTTCCTTCGTCCCTAAATTCAAGCATTACAGCTTGGTATCCTTTTTACCTAAACTAATATGACTGCTAGTGTGATTTTCTAAATCTTCAATCACAGAGTCTATTCCGTTTTGACGTATTAAATTAGAGATCTCAGCACTCTTGGACGAAAGTAAACTCACGCCTTCAGCAACCAGATCAAACGCCTTCCATGTGTCATCTTTTAAGCGACGAACTCTAAATTGCAACTTAATTGGTGGACGTCCCTGCTCGATGATCTGTACATTCACATCGACCATCTTCTCATCGGCAAAATTCTTCGCCGGTTCAAACTCTACTTTCTGATTGGTATATTCAGTAAATGCCTGTGCATAAGTAGCAACCAAATAGCTTTTAAACGCCTCTGAAAAACGCTCACGCTGCTCGGCTGTACTTTGTCTTAAATAGGTCCCCATTACTTTATAGGACGCATATTTATAGTCGATATAAGGCATCAACTCGTCAGAGACTATCACCTTAAGGTGGTCAGGATTAGCCTTAATTGTGTCAATATCCTGATGAAAACGGGCAAATGTCTTATTCGCGACAGATTCAACCATCGCATAGGGATCTTTTGTATTAACTTCGATCTCTTGCGCAAATGCAGTGACACTCACAACCATTGCCACACAAGACAGCATTACTTTCCATAACTGTTTCATAATCATCTCTATTAATTATCTTTTGACTTAACGCTATACAAAAATTGGCCAATCAAATCTTCTAGCACTAGGGCTGAATGGGTATCCTCAATCTTGTCACCATCTTTAAGCATGCCGATATCATCCATAATAAAGCCTGGGGTTAGCCCTAAAAATTGCTCGCCCAACAAACCTGAAGTCAGGATAGACAAGCTACTGGTTTCTGGAAATTGATCATACTGTTTATCCATTGCCAACTCGACAACCGCAACCAACTCTTGAGGGTCGAGACTAATATTCGTTACTCGACCAACCACCACGCCACCAACTTTTACCGGAGAGCGAACCTTAAGCCCACCAATATTGGTGAACTTAGCATACAAGGTGTAATGGCTCTGGCCTGGCTTCACTTCGACATTGGCCACATTAAACACTAAAACTAAAAATGCCATCAAACCAGACAGAATAAACAAGCCAACTAATAGTTCAATTTTTCGAGTCAACATACTCTTATTACCACTCAGTTCTATACATACCACGACGCGCGGCACATAGGTTCATCCATAAACAATATTTAATTAACGGCCAAACATCATCGCCGTTAACAGAAAATCTAACGCCAGCACAGCTAAACTAGATTGCACTACCGTTTGTGTCGTCGCACGACTAATACCTTCAGGGTTGGGGATCACATGATAACCACGATAAAGTGCAATCCAAGTTACCACTACGGCAAACACCACGCTTTTAATCAAACAGTTAACAATATCTTGTCGCCATTCAACCGAAGCTTGCAATATTGACCAAAAACTTCCGCTATCGATCCCTTTCCATTCGACACCAACCAAATGACCGCCATAAATACCCACAGCGGTAAACATCAAGGCCAGTAAAGGTAAACTTATGACCCCAGCCCAAAAGCGTGGGGCAATGATCTGCCTGAGTGGATCGATCGCCATCATCTCTAGGCTCGACAGCTGCTCGGTGCTTTTCATTAAGCCTATTTCAGCGGTAAGTGCGGAGCCTGCCCGCCCAGCAAACAGCAGCGCGGTGACGACAGGTCCTAGCTCACGAAGTAAGCTCAAGGCAACCATAGGGCCTAAACTATCTTCGGTGCCAAATCCAACCAAAATATTATAGCCTTGTAGCGCCAGCACCATACCAATAAACAATCCGGAGACCAAAATGATCACCATAGATTGCACACCGATAACATAGAGCTGTTTAACCAGCAACGGAATGCCTTTACTTGGCTTGGGCAGTCTGGCAATTGCCCCCCATAACATTAACCCTGCCCGGCCAAGGCCCGTAACGCTGGCTATGGCACTACGGCCTAAATTTGCAATGTGATCAGTCAAGCTCACCTAACATCTCCTTTTGGTAATCTTGAGCAGGAAAATGAAACGGCACAGGCCCATCAGGTTCTCCGCCAATGAACTGCTTTAGTTTCGGGTTATCGGCTAGCCTTAACTCTTCTGGCGTACCATGGGCGATAACTAACTTGTCAGCCAAAACGTAGACATAATCAGCAATGCCTAGTACTTCTTGTACGTCATGGGACACCACCACGGAAGTCAGATTCAGCGCGTCACTCAGCTCTCGAATAAGTTTAACTAGCACACCCATTGAAATAGGATCTTGGCCAGCAAAAGGCTCATCATAAAGAATTAATTCAGGTTCCAACGCGATGGCTCTAGCGAGGGCCGCACGACGTTGCATACCTCCAGACAGCTCGCTAGGCATCATCTTCGACGCACCGCGCAGCCCAACCGCTTCCAACTTCATCAACACAATGCGCTTAATAATGGCTTCGGGAAGTCCCGAGTGCTCGCGCAATGCAAAGGCAACGTTATCGAACACATTCATGTCGGTAAACAAGGCACCACTTTGGAACAACATGCTAATTCGCTTGCGCAGTTCAAACAGCTCGCCACGATTGCACTTATGCACATCGATACCATCGACCTTTATGCTACCGTGCTGAGGCTGTAATTGCCCACCGATTAACTTGAGCAATGTGGTTTTACCTATACCACTGGGGCCCATGATAGCGGTCACCTTCCCTTTAGGAATAGACAGGCTAACATCCTCATAAATGACATGGGAGCCACGACTAAAACCGAGATGAGTTATCTCGACTAGCGGTCTAGCTTTATCATTTACCTGTTCATTACTCATAGTAAGACCTAATGTGTTCCATGGTAAAACGCCAGAAAAAGAGGCAAATTGTACGTAATTGACCTATTGTGCACAACCTAATCGACACTATCTTGCCTCAATACTTTCAATTTTGTTCAAATCCAGCGAAAATGCGCGGCAGACTTCTAAACAATAATGAACTTTAATGCTATTTAATATTTTTCTACTGATTGCTGGATTAGGCGCCCTAGTATGGAGTGCCGATAAATTTGTGTATGGCGCTGCTGCTTTTGCTCGTAATTTAGGGCTGCCACCTATGCTAATTGGCTTAACCATTGTAGCCATGGGAAGCTCAGCACCTGAAATGTTTGTAGCTGCCACCGCTTCAATGGAAGGCATGACCGATACCGCTATCGGTAATGTATTAGGTTCAAACGTCGCCAATATTACCCTAATATTAGGACTCACAGCACTAATGGGCGCGATATCGGTAAGCTCTCAAACCCTAAAACGGGAAATCCCCATGATGTTGGGGGCGACACTGCTTGCGGGATATTTCCTATTCGATGGTGAGTTGACCCGCATCGAAGGGGTGATATTGATGACACTATTTTTCTCTTTAATGGGCTATCTTATTTGGCATGCGGTCACCAACAAGGGATCCGATCCATTTGTCGATGAAGCTGAGAGCGAAATACCTGAAGGCGTTCCAACCGCTAAGGCCATACTGTGGCTCATCGTCGGCATCGTATTACTGCCACTATCGGCAGACTGGATGGTCCAAGGTGCTGTGGGTATCGCCAAGGCATACCATCTTTCAGATCTCGTGATAGGTTTAACCATTATTGCCGTAGGGACCAGTTTGCCCGAATTAGCCGCCTGTATTGCCGGTGTTCTAAAGAAAGAAGATGACCTTGCTATTGGCAACATTGTTGGTTCAAACCTATTTAATATTTTAGCGGTACTGGCATTGCCTGCTCTTATCGCACCGGGAGCGGTGGACGCGTCTGCCAGCACTCGTGATTTTTATATGGTATTAGCGACGAGTAGCGCTTTAGCCATACTCATTCTGCTAACAGGTAAGGCTCGCCAGTTAAAGCCATGGCATGGAGGAGTGTTATTAGTGACTTTTGTCGCATACCAAACAGTACTTTTTCTATCCTAATTTCACGTCAAGCACTAGCTGACAACAAAGAGAGAACAAGATGGTAGATGCAAATCAATTACGCCAATGGGGACGCAATGTTATCGATATCGAGCGCAATGCATTGGATAACCTTTATCAATATGTAGATTCACTCGAATTTGCTAAAGCATGCCAACTCATTCTCTCCTGCACAGGTAAAGTGATCGTCATGGGAATGGGTAAATCAGGCCATATCGGCAATAAGATCTCTGCCACGCTAGCCAGTACAGGAACGCCAGCCTTCTTCGTTCACCCAGGTGAAGCGAGTCACGGCGATTTAGGCGTACTAAGCGAAAATGATATCGTGCTGGCGATCTCCAACTCTGGAGAATCTGGGGAAATATTGACCTTAATGCCGGTCATAAAACGCATGGGCTTACCCATTATCGCTGTCACAGGTAAACCCCACTCAAACATGGCCAAACATTCTGTGGTTCACTTATGTATTGAAGTACCAGAAGAAGCTTGCCCACTGGGTCTAGCCCCCACCTCAAGCACGACTGCAACATTGGTAATGGGGGATGCGTTAGCCGTTGCGCTATTGCAGGCTCGTGGTTTTACCAAAGATGATTTCGCCCTATCACACCCAGGTGGTAGTCTAGGTCGACGATTATTGCTTAAGGTCAGCGATGTAATGCACACAGGCGCAAACATGCCTGTAGTGCCACAAGATATCTGCATCACCGAAGCACTATATGAAATATCAAAAAAAGGCTTGGGTATGACAGCCGTCACCGACGATCGCGGTCTGTTAGTGGGTATTTTTACCGATGGCGATCTGCGCCGAGTGATCGATGCAGAAGTCAACTTAAGAACCACTTCTATTAGCCAAGTCATGACCCATGGTTGTGTGACCGTCAGCGATGGCATTTTAGCCGCAGAAGCCCTTAAGATCATGGATGAGAAAGAGATCAATGGCCTGATAATTACCAATCAGCATCAACAACCTATCGGGGCACTTAATATGCTCGATATGGTCAAATCAGGAGTGATTTAATCATGACGCATCAAGGTTTTTATGGCCCTATTACCGATACGATATGGCAAAAAGCAAAACAGATTAAACTGCTTATCTGCGATGTCGACGGCGTGTTTTCTGACGGCCTAGTGTATATGAGCAATTCTGGCGATGAACTTAAAACTTTCCATACTCGCGATGGTTATGGTGTGCGCTCTTTGCTAACCAGTGATATTCCAGTTGCGATTATCACGGGGCGTAAATCACGCATTGTAGAAGATCGTATGACCGCACTGGGAATCACCCATATCTATCAAGGTATCGACAATAAAATGGTGCCTTACCAAGAGTTGCTAAAGCTCTACCAAGTCACCCCACAGCAAGTCGCATACATAGGTGATGACATGGTTGATCTGCCAGTGATGCAACAAGTGGGACTTTCCGTGTGCGTCGCAGACGGTCACCCATACGTGCAACAACACGTCGATATGGTCACAAATATTAAAGGGGGCCACGGCGCCCTTAGAGAGCTAACGGATCTTATTTTACTCAGCCAAGATAAGTTTGAATCCGCACACGGAATGAGTATATGAATAGAGTCACGCTGGCGATTATAGCGTTCTTTGGCGCAGCCTTAATACTCTACTGGCAAGTGCAGACAAAACGCAGCGCGAACGAGCAGATTGTCGATGCTTCCGAGCGTCCAGATTACATCGTTAACGACTTGAAAAGCGTCCAGTACAATGAGCAAGGCAATATCAACAGTCGCGTATCAGCCAGTCACATGGAATATTATTCCGACCGGAATATGACCTATTTTTCAGATCCTATTTACTTAGTCTATCCCGCTAATGGTGATGCCCAGTGGCGCTTACGTTCAACGAAAGGTACCTTAGATAAAAATAGCGGACAAGTAACCCTAGAAAATAATGTTATCATTGATGCTATTAGCCCAGAAGAACCGGTTCAAACCATAGAAACAACCTATCTGGAGCTCGATCTTAATACTATGATCATGACATCAGACCGCACCATTCGAATTACAGGCAACGATTTTCTGATCACTGGCCAAGGTTTGCATGCAGACCTGAATGCACAAAATGTACGACTGACTAGTCAGGTAGAAGGAACATATGAAACTAAATAATCTTATTCTTGCTTGCACGCTAAGCCTAGTTAGCTTAGGTAGCTCAGCCAAGGACAATGATCTACTGCAAGAGGTTAAAATCTCTGCCGCTAGCCAAGAAGCCGATATTAAGAATAATCAGATTATCTTCAATGGCCCTGTTGAAGTAACCCAAGGCTCAATAAAGATCCTAGCAGATGAGTTACGCGCATTTAGCAAAGAAAACAGCAGCGGAAAAATTCTCGTCGCGACAGGTGATCCAGCAACATATACTCAAGTGATGGAAAATGGACGGCCAGCTTCAGCCAGCGCCAAAGAGATCCGCTACGAGCTATCCAGCCGTACCCTGACACTGATAGGTAATGCCACCCTCGAACAAGAAGGCAGCCAAGTGACAGGTGACCAGATCCGTTACAATATTGAACAACAGCAACTGATTGCCGAAAGCACGGGTAACGACCGAGTGATCACTATCATTCAACCTGAAAATTACCAAGAAACCCCGAAAACTCCCGCTGAAGAGCAACCTAAGCAGCAGGAAAAGCAATGACAGATATGACATTAAAAGCGGTTAATTTAGCTAAAAGCTATAAAAGTCGCGCAGTTGTTCAAGATGTAAGCTTAACCGTAAGAACAGGACAGATCGTGGGGCTACTCGGCCCCAACGGAGCAGGAAAAACGACCACGTTTTATATGGTTGTGGGTCTAGTTCAGAGCGATAAAGGACGTATCTTTATCGATGAAGACGACCTCACCTTAGACCCTATGCATCTGCGAGCTCGCAAAGGGATTGGCTACCTGCCACAAGAAGCGAGTATCTTTAGAAAGCTTTCGGTACACGACAACATAATGGCCGTACTGCAAACACGAAGAGAACTCAGCAACGATCAACGTGAAGAGCAGTTAGAACACCTGCTAGAAGAGTTTCACATCACCCATATTCGTGATAGCCAAGGCATGGCACTATCGGGAGGCGAGCGTCGCCGAGTAGAAATTGCCAGAGCGTTAGCCGCTAACCCTAAGTTTATTTTGCTCGATGAGCCCTTCGCTGGCGTCGATCCTATATCAGTTATCGACATTAAGAAAATTATCGAGCAGCTGAAAAATCGCGGCCTAGGTGTATTAATCACCGACCATAATGTGCGCGAAACTCTCGATGTTTGTGAGAAAGCATACATTGTGAGTCATGGCAATTTGATTGCCGAGGGAACTCCTGCTGAAATCTTAGACAACCAGCAAGTACGAGCGGTGTACTTAGGTGAACAATTCAAGCTATAGTTAATCTTATAAGCGATCGGCATAGGAGATCCCTCCTATGCCGTACATAATTAATATTTGCCTTTAACCAATTAAGGCTACCAATAAAGCTTTCTCATTTTATAATTAGAAACAAGGGAATAGCAGTACAATGAAAGCGTCACTTCAGCTCAAAATGGGTCAGCATTTAACCATGACACCCCAGTTACAACAAGCGATTCGTTTGTTGCAATTGTCGTCATTGGAACTGCAACAAGAGATCCAGCAGGCATTAGAATCTAACCCTCTTTTAGAGTTAGATGAGGAGCAAGAGGGCGCCGATAGCGACGCTCGAGAAGAGCGCAATGATAATAATGAAACCTACGAAGTCGATTACGATAATAAGCTGCAAGTTGACTCCAGCGAGGACAATTCTGGCTTAGAAACATCCGACGCGCTCACCCAAGATTCCATGCCTGATGAACTCCCCGTTGATACCACGTGGGATGAGGTATACACAGCCTCATCTAACTCCAGTTCAGGCGCGATGCGCGACGATGATATGCCTTTTCAAGGGGAAACGACTGAAGGCTTGTATGAACACCTCGAGTGGCAAAAAAATCTCACTCCCTTTTCAGATAACGATTTAGCCATCGCTACAGCCATTATAGATGCCATCGACGAACGCGGTTACCTCACGCAAACCTGCGACGATATTCTTGAAGCCATGGGCGATCCAGAAATCGAACTCGATGAGATCGAAGCGGTACTCAAACGCGTCCAGCATTTCGATCCTATTGGCGTTGCCGCCCGAGATCTCAGTGAATGCTTAACCATTCAATTAGCGCAGTACAGTGATGATACACCGCATATAGCTAATGCAAGAATGCTCATTAGTGAACATTTAGATCTTATCGCGGGTAGAGATTTTCGCCTATTGATGCGTAAAACTAAGCTAAAAGAAGACGATTTACGTGATGCGATCTCACTGATCCAGACGCTCAATCCGCGTCCTGGACTGGCAATCACCGCCAGCCGCGACGAGTATGTTATCCCAGATGTCACCGTGACGAAGAAAAAAGGTCGCTGGGTCGTAGAGCTTAATCCCGATAGTATGCCTAAAATTAATGTAAATCAGCATTATGCCGCTATGGCTCGCAGCACTAAGAGCCAGGCGGATGGACAGTTTATTAGGGGCCACCTACAAGAAGCGAAATGGTTCTTGAAAAGTTTGGAGAGCCGCAACGAAACCCTGTTAAAAGTCACCAACTGTATTGTTGATTTTCAGCAAGGCTTCTTTGAGTTTGGCGAAGAAGCGATGAAGCCGATGGTGCTAAACGACATTGCAGAAGCCGTTGAAATGCATGAATCGACTATCTCTCGAGTAACAACGCAAAAATATATGCACACCCCGAGAGGCATTTTTGAACTAAAATACTTTTTCTCTAGCCATGTGGGAACCGACGATGGTGGTGAGTGCTCTTCTACTGCAATACGGGCATTTATTAAAAAGCTCGTCGCAGCGGAAAACCAAAAGAAACCACTAAGTGACAGCAAAATGGCTCAACTTTTGGCGGAGCAAGGCATAAAAGTTGCGAGACGTACAATTGCTAAATATCGAGAGGCATTATTAATACCGCCATCGAACCAACGTAAAAGTTTGTAATCAACAACTGGAAACCGGAGGAGTGAATTTATGCAAATAAACCTTACAGGGCACCACATTGAGATAACCCAATCTCTACGGAACTATGTTGAAGAGAAATTCACAAAGCTTGAACGACATTTCGATCAGATCAATAATGTCCACGTTATATTAAATGTCGAAAAATTGATGCAAAAAGTTGAAGCCAAGTTACATCTCCGTGGTGGAGAAGTCTTCGCGACATCGGAACACGCGGATATGTACGCCGCGATAGACTCCCTGATCGATAAATTAGATCGTCAGGTTATTAAACACAAAGAGAAGCAAACTAAACATTAACGATGGAACTTAGTACCATCCTGCGGCCGGAGTGCACAACCTGCGCCACTCCGGGCAGTAAGAAAAAGGTACTGGAACTTATCAGCGACTTAGCCGCTGTCCAGTACCCCACCCTTTCCTCTCAAGAGATATTTGAAAGTCTTCTGGCGAGAGAAAAAATGGGCAGCACAGGTATAGGCAATGGTATTGCGATTCCTCATGGGCGACTAACCAACATAGATCAACCCGTCGCCGTACTGATAAAGTGTGCTGAACCAATCGCATTTGATGCCATTGATAATCAGCCAGTCGATATCTTATTTGCGTTACTCGTGCCCGCAGATCAATGCGAGCAACACCTTAGTACATTAGCCGCTATGGCTGAGAAGTTAAATGATAAAGCCATCATGAAACAGCTAAGGAAAACCCAAGATGAAGCAGAGCTATATCAGGTGATCACTCAATGAAGTTAGTCATAGTATCCGGGCGCTCAGGATCGGGAAAATCAGTAGCACTAAGAGTGTTAGAGGATCTCGGGTACTACTGTGTCGACAATCTGCCATTACAGATGATAGAGTCGCTGTTAGCCCAGCTCAAAGGCAGTAACGATTTGGTCGCCATTAGCGTCGACGTTCGTAATATTCCAACCCAAGATCTTAAATTGGATCAGCAATTAGCTAATCTTCCTAAAGATATCGAACTATTGAGCTTTTTTCTTAACTCGTCAGATGAAGTACTGCTTAAGCGATATAGCGAAACCCGCAGGTTACATCCACTCTCGCGCGCTCAAGTCTCACTGAAAGAAGCAATTAAGCTTGAAGGCAAAATGCTCGAGCCAATCTCTAATGTGGTTGACCATTATATCGATACCTCAAACCTCAATATCTATGATTTAAGTGACAAAGTAAGAGAGATCTTACTCGGTACCATTGATAAAGAGCTAGTGATCAACTTTGAGTCATTTGGCTTTAAATATGGACTGCCTACTGAAGCCGATTTTATGTTTGATGTGCGTTTTTTGCCCAATCCTCACTGGGAACAAGAGCTAAGACCACTAACAGGCTTAGATGAGCCTGTGCAGCAGTTTTTAAGCCAGCAACCTTTAGTGAACAAGTTTATTTGGCAAATCGAAAATCTTATCGAAACTTGGTTACCTCACCTCGAACGTAACAATCGTAGCTACCTCACTATCGCTATTGGATGTACTGGAGGCCAGCATAGATCTGTCTATGTTACCGACCAACTTGCTAAATTATTTAATAAAGGTAAACACAAGGTTCAAGCGCGCCACAGAGAGTTAAAGAAACATGAAGCTTGAGCGTCAGTTAACCATCTGCAATAAACTCGGCCTACACGCAAGAGCAGCAACAAAACTGGCGGTATTAGCGGCACAGTTTGATGCTCAAGTCACCTTGATTCAAGGAGACAAGCAGGCCTCTGCCGCAAGCGTACTCGGCTTACTCATGCTGGAAACCGGTATGGGAAAAACCATCACTATTACCAGCGAAGGTAAGGATGCCCAAGCGGCGCTCGACGCCATCAGCGCACTTATTGACGCTAAATTCGAAGAAGCCGTATAATCTGCCCGCCGTTAGAATATCCTAACGGTTTTTTTCGCTATATGTAGCGCGATCCGTTCTATAATAATCATAAACTTACATACCCAAAAAGCTGATTTAGTCATTTTGATTTCTCGGGGGACCCATGCCGATCGAAGTATTAGATAGTGAAACCACAGATCAGCGTATGCATCGGCTTACTAAAGCCCTTAATAGCGGTATGTTTGTCCACGTGCGTAATATGCTCCATGACATGGCAGCGTCTGACATTGCCTTTATCTTGGAGTCCTCACCACCACGTACTCGTCAGGTGCTTTGGCAGTTGATCGACCAAGCCCATACAGGTGAAATTTTAGATGAACTCGGTGAAGAACTAAAAGATCACCTTATTACCCAGATGAGTCCTGAACGCGTTGCTAAAGCCGCCGAACGGATGGATACCGACGATTTAGCCTACATTCTGCGTAGCTTACCTGACAGTGTATTCAATCAAGTACTTCAGTCGATGAGGTCACAAGATAGGTCTCGAGTCGAACAGGCACTCTCTTATCCAGAAGATACTGCCGGAAGTCTAATGAATACCGACACGGTAACCCTTAGACCCGACGTTAATATCGATGTCATTCTCCGCTATCTGCGTATTCGCGGAGAGCTACCGGAAGCCACCGATACCCTATATGTGGTCGATAAACATGATAGCCTTCTTGGCGGTGTGAGAATTGCGGATTTACTGACCTGCGATCCCAACGCATCGGTACGAGACATCATGAATGACGATCTTGAAGGCATTCCCGTTGCTATGGATGACAGTGAGGTCGCTCAGCTATTCGAACGCCACGACTGGGTATCGGCTCCCGTCGTGGAAGAACAGACTAATCGATTGCTTGGTCGTATAACCATCGATGATGTGGTTGATGTTATCCGTGAAGATGCCGAACACTCAATGATGGGTATGGCTGGTATGGATGATGATACTGATACCTTTGGCCCCGTACTCAAGAGTACATTCAGGCGCTCATTGTGGCTTACCATCAACCTATTTGCCGCGCTGCTAGCCGCATCGGTAAGCAACATGTTTGAAGGGACGTTAGAGCAGTTTGCCACCATCGCAATTTTAATGACTATCGTACCGAGTATGGGCGGCGTCGCGGGCAATCAAACCTTAGCATTGGTCATTCGAGGGATAGCTCTTGGTCAAATAGGCCAAAGTAACTCACGCTGGCTAATCGGAAAAGAGCTTGCTATCGGCTTTCTTAACGGTCTACTTTGGTCGATACTGGTCTTTGCTGCGGTATGGTTATGGAAAGGGGATGTTGCGCTTGGCGGCCTTATCGGCGGAGCAATGCTGATTAATATGACAGTTGCGGGGCTTGCTGGCGCCTGCATACCATTATTGCTAAAAAGACTTAATATCGATCCTGCGTTAGCTGGCGGAATGGTACTGACAACGGTTACCGATGTTATTGGACTGTTTGCTTTTCTTGGTCTGGCGACATTATTTTTATTGCACTAAATCATTTGCGGGCAAGAGGGTTGAATTGAGCAAGTCATTGCCGATCTACAACCGCTTACCAACACCAAAGCTGTGACACTCAAATTAGCAATGGAAACCACTCCACTAATATCCATCAGCTAATCACACAGCCGAACTCATAAAACATTATGCAATAACCAAGAAATATCCCAGTCTCAGCAGTAAACGATTTCGTCACAATAAACGGCTTAGTAATAATACCAATCAGTATAAAGATATGATCACTTTCTTATACTGATTGGTATAACAAGCTATTTGGCCATAATGACGACGAACTGACTCTGCAATGACAGACTATCTTGGCGACCATAGTTAATGATTAGTTCACTTCTGCCATCATGATTAAGATCATCGCCGCTGAGCATCTCGCCATCACTGGGCAGACGAACCTTTAAGGTCTCACTATTACGGCTAAACAGATCGCCATCATTTTGCCCAAGATATAATCGAAGTGACTCTTCACCATCAGATAGCAAGAGATCTTGATAACCATCACCATCGAGATCAACCAGCTTCACGATCGGGCTGCCACTTTGACCTGAGGTGAGACTAAAACTCAGCTCAACATCCTTGCTTATATTGGCCTTTTTGGGAAACTTTCCATTAGCGTTCATCTTAAAGATGTACACATCCTGATCTATGCTGCCAGACACTAGCGCGCCAATAATTTGCGATAATCCGATATCAAAACCGGACACCAATACTTCGTCAATCTTGTCATCATCAATATCCACCAGCTCAAATCCGGTCAAGGTACCATCGGCTCGAATGACATTACTCGGTTGCTTGCCAAAGACGATCCCTTGAGCCTTTTGCTCCCCGAGATACAGCTCGTAATCATTGACCCGATCCAGTACACCAGAACTCTTGGTATAGCGAACCACCATATCAACCAAGCCGTCATTATTAATATCCTTAAGCAGCTCCACCTTACGATAAACCAAATCACTCTGATCGAATGCCTCACCATAAGCATCACGTTTGTTCCACCAATCGAGACCACTTATCGCGAGACTCACAGGCTGATATTTTGCAATGGTAGAAAAAGTCCCATCAGGGCGCTGGGCATACAGCTCAAGTTCCCCCTCGGCAACTTTGACAATATCGTTTCTACCGTCAAGATTAAGATCAGCAAAATAGAGGTTTGCTTCAATATATCGAGCACCATCTCTATACAGTAATACTTGGGGTTTTATCGGTAAAAACTGGCTGAGCAGTGAAGTGTCAGCTTGTTGGATCAGTAGCTCTGCTTGGTTCAAGCTGCTGATAATAAAGTCATCTAAGCCATCTTTGTTTAAGTCATGAACAAAACTTCCCCGAGAGATGAAATCTGGCCGAGATGTCATAATCAGTGGGCTTATCCTTGTCAATGCCTTGAACGCCAACTGCTCACCACTCACATCTAATTTGAGCAGTTGTTCGCTGGAAAGGAAATAGAGTGATTGTAATCCTTGAGGCTGCTCATCATCGGCTGGCGTAATATCGAAAGCAAATAGCTCCAGCGGTAACGAATGCTTAAATCGCTGGCGATATTGGGCTGTATCGGCATCAAAACCATAGATAGCCAACCATTTCTGTTGATTATCATCGACGCCCATAGTGACCAGTTCTTTAGTAGTATCACCAAATAGATTGACGGATAAAACAGGATGAGTGAGTCGGAATCCTGTTTCAATCGTCTGGGAAAATAGCGACAACTGGCTGTTAATTGATGCACCTATTGCCGATGAAGATAGGAGCAATAGCAGTGAACTGAGAATAGTTCCCAAGCCTATTTTGGCATTTCTCATATTGTAACAACATCCTTATTAACCTAAATCGTGATAGCTCTAATCTAACGACTTCAGCGCAAAAGGAAAGATAAGTTAACCGCTTGTTACAAACAAAATAGCCAATGACGAGTTAGCAGGGCTTCCAAGCTCTGGTCATCTCACGTCGCCCCAAAGCACCTGGATGCGGTCTCACCTTAAAACCTGCCGTCTTTAAATTGCGCTTAAACTGACCATTGGCGCAATAACTGACGAGCATCCCGTCTGGCATCATCATAGGATAAAGGCGGTCAAAGTTGTCTTGAGTCCAGAGTTCTGGCTGTTTGCTTGGGGCAAAGCCATCATAGTAAATCAGGTTAATCGTCTGCTCTGGCGCACGATAATCCGCGAGCTTGCCGTGTACCTTATGCAAAACAAATCCAGGAATAATTTCAACATCACAATTCCAAGGCGCTTGATGCAAATCATCAAATAGCGCTGCTAGTTCTGCACTAAAATGTTGTTTATAGTTAAGTTGCTTGATCACTTCATTGGCAACGGGATAGGCCTCGACGCTGACAAACCGAATCGGTTTCACTATCTTGCCCGTTTGAGCAAGTGCATGTTTTAAGGTTAAGATCGCATTCATACCCGATCCAAACCCCAACTCCAAAATACTCACCCTTGCAAAATCAGTGGATAATGACTTAAAACCCGATTCAATATAAACGTATTCTGATTCACTCATCGCGCCATTATGGGCATGATA
Source organism: Shewanella psychrotolerans (assembly GCF_019457595.1). Lineage (NCBI taxonomy): Bacteria > Pseudomonadati > Pseudomonadota > Gammaproteobacteria > Alteromonadales > Shewanellaceae > Shewanella > Shewanella psychrotolerans. Next base: position 3,825,884 of record NZ_CP080419.1, read on the forward strand.
GCTATCATCAAACAGGCTACTCATCAGGGTATGAGTACCATCTTTTGTCATCTGGACATGGATATGATTCATCTAGACTAACTCAATAGAATGCAAACAAATAATATTTAGGCAATTAGGCATAATTCCATCGATCATAAACATAGCCCTACCTGACATCAACCTTTAGGTATTAGCGCTAAAATCTCATTCACAATTCGCCTGCTAAAAATCATCGATAGGTGTAATGGCACCATAAAAACCTTATTGTTCGCCACGTCCCAGTGAGAACTTCGACTCGGCACTATGGTGAAATCCATTGGAGTACGATAAGAGTAAAGCGCAACATCTCTCAGAGAGTCTTGCTCAAGATCGAGCCGCTGCAATAGCTGACTGTTAGGCCGAAGTTGGCGCATCGCCTTAGATGGATAAGGTAGATAGGCTAAATAACTCCCTCGATGAGGCGATGAGATAGAAAACAACGCCTTGGTTCGACTCGCACCGCCAAGACATTGCAGATAATAGCGCGCAACTACGCCGCCCATACTAAATCCGATCAACACAATTGGGCTTTCATGACCAAACTGGGTTTCTATCGCCAATTTAAGTTGGGCAGCAGCATACTCTATCCCATGACGACCATCAAAAGGGGCGATTGATGGAGCAATACACTCATATCCTTGCTGTTCAAAACGCTTACGCATCCATCCCATCACATGGCCCGTGTTAAATATTCCGTGTATCAGTACCAACTTCATCTCAGTCTTCCCTTAAATTTGATGTGTCACTAAGAATTTCACCAACAGACAAATGATATTTGTTATGATTGCGCCCTTACTCCCATCTCATATCAATACGGACACTCCAGCCATGTCGCTTAATGCATTATTAGCCAAGGCATTAGCTCAACGTAGCCAGTTAATCGCTGACGCTAAAGCCAATAATACAGATTGCTATCGCGTATTTCATGGCACGGTCGAAGGCGTCAATGGCCTCAATATTGACCGCTATGGTAATGCATGGCTTATCCAAACCTTTCATCAATCTTTAACTGCCGAAGAACTTAGCGAAATTAGCCTCATTCTTAATAAACTCGATGAGCTTTGCGTGATATATAACGATAGATCGAATAAGAACTCTCGTATTCTCAATCCCCTAGATAAAACAGTAGAGGCTTTTGCCACATCTGAACAAGTCATACATGAAAATGGTATCCAGTTCTGCAGCAAATTGCGCCATGAGGGGCAAGATCCGCTGTTATTTCTCGATATGCGTATAGGTAGAGAATATGTCAAAGCTAATAGCAAAGGAAAATCGGTACTTAATCTATTCTCTTATACTTGTGGCATCGGCACCGCAGCCGCTGTTGGTGGCGCAACCAAAGTCACCAATGTCGATTTTTCCTCTTTCGCTTTAGCGGCAGGCAGAAAAAATGCCGAATTAAACCAAGTCGAAAGTGTGTGTGAGTTTGTACAAAGCGATGCGTTTCCGGCGATGCGTCAACTAGCAGGTATGAAGGTTGGCGGTCGTCGCAATCAAAAGTTACCTAATTATCCAAAACTCAGTCCAACCCAGTTTGATTTAGTGTTTCTCGACCCACCTAGGTTTGCTAAAAGTCCATTCGGCACGGTGGATTTGATCAATGATTATCAGAGTCTATTTAAGCCTGCCATGTTAGCAACCAAAAAAGGCGGCACAATTGTCTGCTGTAACAATGTCGCTAAAGTCGACAGACAAGCTTGGTTTGATGCCTTAGTGCGCTGTGTTGAAAAGCAAGGTCGCAGTGTAACCCAGTATCAATGGCTAGACTGCCATCCAGACTTCCCCTCTTTTGATGGCAAGCATCCGTTAAAAATCGTGGCCATTGCACTGGCTTAGCCACAAATTCTAGATCAACCAAGCCCGACGGTTTATCCACGATTAAACACCCACTTTTAATCAGTAAGAGCACTCAACAATACCAAGCAGCCATAAAACCTAACTATCTATAGATTTTATGGCTACCAACATCAATATAGCAATAAATGTTGTCTTAAATTCTCTTTGAAGAACTCATTATAAAATACCGATTACCCACCCCTACAATGAATAAAAAACGTGCGATACATGGCATAATTAAACAATATTTGTACAAATACCGAAAAATGCTTTACTTAATCTTTGCGCCCATTTACATTCGCCGCCCAGTAAAACTACAACAAACAGCAGACAGCCATCAGAACTCATATCAAACTGCTATTTGTTACATTTAAGTTGGAATACTCGGTGGATACATCCCCAACTAATTGCAAATTGAACAATCCTGCAGCACCCGTTATTGGACTGTCATTTTTTGCTATTGCTTCAGGTTTTTTGATGAGCTTGATCCCATTGTCACTCGCCAACTTTAAGCTAGATAGTGCACTAGTTCCTTGGCTTGCCAGTGTTTTCTACCTCGGTCTACTGATAGGCGCAACCACTATAGAACGAATCGTGGCTAAAACAGGCCATCGAATCGCTTTCATCCTATTTCTTTGCCTCTTAATATTGAGTGTTGCGACTATGCTTGTCGTCCCCACGGCATCAATCTGGCTCGTGGCTCGATTTATAGCGGGCATTGCTGTGGCGGGTGTTTTTGTGGTTGTTGAATCATGGCTATTAATGGCCGACACCCCAAAAGCGAGAGCGAAACGCTTAGGCCTATATATGATGGCGCTTTACGGCGGAAGTGCATGCGGACAACTTGCCATTGGCCCTCTAGGTACCGAAGGGACAACGCCTTACCTATTTGCGATATCGCTACTTGGACTCGCTATCTTAGCGCCACTGTTAATCACCTCAGGTCAACCAGAAAGACAACAGCAGCAAAAACTAGCGTTAAAAGAGCTCAAAACATTAAGTCGTCCCGCGATTTTGGGCTGTTTGGTATCTGGACTATTACTTGGTCCAATTTACGGATTAATGCCTGTCTATATTGCCTCACAAGCAGATTATGCAGACCAAACCGGACTATTGATGGCCTGCATTATTATTGGCGGCATGCTAGTACAGCCATTAGTCAGTTATTTATCGACACGGATGAGTAAAAGCTTATTGATGGCAATGTTCTGTCTACTCGGCACCCTAAGCGTATTGGGGATATTAAAAAGCAGTAGCTTTAATATGATGGCGTTAAGTTATCTCTTATTAGGCGCGTGTAGTTTCGCCCTTTATCCTATCGCGATCACCCTAGCCTGTGATCTGCTACCAGCAGCCAAAATTGTATCGGCTACTGAGCTAATGTTGTTAAGCTACAGTATTGGCTCGGTATTAGGCCCAATACTGGCGGTAAAGTTATCAGATGCAAGTGATAACATTATCTTCTATCTCGGGGGATGCCTGTTAACCACCAGCATCTATATGCTTATTAAAAGTAGTGAACGAATATCAGCAGGCCAAACCCCTGTTGCTGGATAACAGCGATTCTCGAACTAAGATACGAGCGGCCTAGCAAAACCCAAACGCGCTGAATATCGGTGCGTTTTACAAAAACTAAGCAGCATTGGAGTTAGCAACTACTCTTTATGTCGTTTGCCGTACCAATTTGCCAAAGGCTGTGCCGACAGGCCATGAGCAACAATACTCATCAGTACCGTCACGGTGACTACGGCGTAAAGCGTTTCAAATCCCTTAATAGTCCCCATGTCATTAGCGACAATTAGCACATAAAGGATTGAAGCAATACCACGAGGACCAAACCAAGCGATAAATGCCATAGTCGCGATATCCAATTTCGCGCCGATAAGCGAGATCATCACAGGGATCATTCGTAATAAGGTTAGGCTAAACAGCGCATAAAGCACCACCTCGACCGTAACAAAGGGCAGCGTATTAGGTACAAACGCCAAGCCGAAAATAAAGAAACTAATCAATACAAGTAACTCCCCCTGACTCTCGGCGAAGTCTTCAATGTGACTGCGGGTCTTTTCACTGGTATTTCCAGCATAAAGACCAGCAAAAAATGCCGCGATAAAACCATTACCCGAGAAATCTTCCGCCAAATAGTAGGCTAATATCGCCAATGCGATAGGGATCAGGTTTTGGTAACTTTCTACCATCCAATCACGTTTCGAACAGGCTAATTGCAAGCGGGTTCCTAAATATCCCACCGCACCGCCGACCAAAGCGCCGAAAATAATCTGCTCGGCGACATAACCTATCCATCCATGTCCTTGGGCATGTTCTACACCACTCCCAATCAAAGCGACAACGGTCAACAAGACCGGAAAGATGATGCCGTCATTTAGACCGCTTTCGACGTTAATCGTCGAGCGTATAATTTTAGGCACTTTAGGGTCCGATACCACTGCTTTCCCTAACGCGGCGTCAGTTGGGGTTAATAGTAATGCTAGCAATATCAGGTAGGTCAAAGGCTGATCGGGGAAAAATTGCTGCGCCACAAAAGTGCCAGCGACCACGGTAAGTGGTAACCCAATAAACAGCAGTCGAGCAGGTAATTTCCACGACTGTTTAAGCAACTTTAGATCGAGTAAAGCCGCATCACTAAACAGCACGAAAACGAGGGCTATTTCGACTAGAATGGTCACAAACTCAGCATCGATCTGAACTTGAGTGATGTGTAATCCAAGTGGTGATAATAACAATCCCAGCCCGGTAAACATCATTGGCCCAGAGATATTAAAACGTGCGAGCCATTTTGAAATATAGCCATACAACAACACGATTAAGGCAATGACTAATATAACAATATGCTCATCCATACTTCTCGAATCCTTTGCTTTGAGACCAATACCAAAACCAACTTATCGAACTTATCAAATTTAATCTATTAATATTACCAGTCCGTCACTCTTCTCTAGTGAGGCAGGCAATAATCCGCTGAATCCACAACAGACTAATTTGTCACAAGGTCAACGAAACCGAATCATCACTTAAGACACGCACCTAAGATTTTTGTGCAATCCAAGTTAGCTGCGGTAATGTTGTTAAGTCGAGGCAGTCACCAAACTCGGCAATCTCCCCATGGACAGAAGAGGCTTCGTCACCCTCTTGTAACTTTTTGAGTAGGCCTTTTTGCGCCTCAACCTCACCGTGTACCAACACTACTGGCGGCGTATTGTTAAAATGACGATACCAGTTAAGTAACTCAGCTTGATCGGCATGTGCCGAGAGCCCGCCTATTGTATGGAGCTTGGCATTCACAGGAATACTCTCTCCATGTATCGTCAAACTTTCAGCACCATCGACTAACAAGCGCCCAGGAGTTCCGATGGCTTGATATCCACAAATAATGACATCCGATAGCGGGTTGGCGAGATTATGCGCCAAATGACAACGAATTCGGCCTCCATTACACATTCCACTGCCAGCGATAATAATAAGCCCTGCATGAATATGGTTAAGCGCCATTGACTCATCGGTCGTATCAATAAAATCAACGTTGGAGAGTAAAGGGTGTTGGCCTGGGGATAGACGAGTAAAACGTTTAAAGTCTTCATCCATCAAATTGTAATTGCCAACATAAACTTGGGTCGCTTTAATTGCCATCGGGCTATCTAAACAGATCCTCCACCGCCCAAGATCCCATTCTTTAGCGTACAGATGAAACAGGTAAAGCAGCTCTTGAGCCCGCCCCACTGAAAACGCTGGTAATAGAATATTACCTCTGCTTTGCTTGATGGTTGTGGCAAAAATAGCTTTCAACTCAGCTAATGTCTCATCCCAGCTTCTGTGGAGCCTGTCACCATAAGTACTTTCCATCAACACCAAGTCGGCCTCTTCTATCAAGGTGGGATCATCGAGTATTGGCATGCCAGCTCGGCCCAAATCACCACTAAAAACCAGCTTTTTACGCTGATCCTTTGGCCCTATCCATAATTCAACAATCGCCGAACCCAGAATATGTCCAGCATCAGAGAGGCACACGGTTAGATTGGGGAGCACTTGAGTATGTTGGCCATAATCGAGTGCAACAAACTGCTGCATTACCGCGTCGACATCCTCCTCGGTAAATAGTGGTTCGATAGGTTCAAGATCGTTTTTAATGCGCTTTTTATTGGTGCGCTCTGCATCGCGAAATTGCAGCATAGCCGCATCTTTAAGCATTACCGCACACAGCTCTACCGTGGCTTTGTGACTAAAAATCGGTCCCGTAAAACCCGATTTAATCAGTAGCGGTAAACGACCAGAATGATCAATATGAGCATGGCTTAATACGACAGCATGGATCTGCGCCGCATCGAAAGGAAACGGCTCATGATTTCGCATAGCATCAAGTTTACCTCCTTGGATCATGCCGCAATCGAGCAACACCTGCCGCCCATCGATATTAAGCAGATGACAGGACCCGGTCACCTCCTGAGTGGCTCCTAAAAATGTAAGCGTCATCATACTTATCATCCTCATCTAATCGTTAGGCAAAATTTGGTGATAAAACAGGTTAGCAATATGATCATAGGTTTCATCTAAATATATGATTTATGCTAAATCAAAGTATAGTTCGGTGAATTGTATGTGATGGATGAGAACTGCATTTAAAATAAAAACTTACTAGGTTTAAGAGTTAAAAGACAAGCTCTTCAATTGCTGGCTAATTAAGCAGAAAAACATCAAAATTAAGTTCACTATTGGGTTAGTTATCCTCTATAGTGGATAAAAAACGAATAAGCTTTTTATGATTACCGATCCCCTAGCTCAACAGCTTATCTTTTTCATCTGCCTACTTGCGACGACAGCAACACTCGCATGGGGAGCGATGGCGTATCCTTTGCGCATTGCGCCGCGTGCCAGTGGCTACTTTTCTGTTGCTAATTTATTTTTATTAATTGGGGTTATTTTAACCAGCCAACGAAGTAGCGACCCGAGTTATTTATATTGGCCCATTGCCAACATCATGATACTAATGGGTTTCTTATTGTTAAGACATGGCACCCAACGACTGTTTCGCCTAAAAAGCAGTATAAAAACCGACTGCGTATTATTGACAGTATTCACAGTGCTTATTGCACTACAAGAGCCGGGCCCACAGTCGAATCAAATCGTAGGTATTTTATTTTCTTCAATGGCAGCGCTCAGCTTCCTACTGCTAGCAAAAGATAATCGAATTGCGCTGGCACCTTCTCTCAACCTAACCTTCATCTTGTTATTACTCAGTCCCATTATTGTTCTAGCTTTCATTTTTACCTTACGAACCCTACTACTGCTATTCGCACCCTCCTTGGGTTCTCACATGGCTAACCTACAGAGTGCCGACGCTATACCTATGCTGTGGTTTTTCGTCATGATGACACTGTTAGTTAACGTAGTCATGATAGGAAATGCATTAACGCGGCTGGTACAAAAAATCCGTTTACAAGCAGACAAAGATTATCTGACGGGTCTTTGGAATCGACGTGCAATGCATCAACGGCTTGCACTCCTCCACCAATGCTGGCTTAGAGATGGCAAAACCTACAGTTTGATCTTATTTGATCTGGATTACTTCAAAGAAATAAATGATAACTACAGCCACGCCGCAGGTGATCATGTCCTTATTCAAACGGCGACTGAATTAAGCAAAGTAATACGCGCAATTGATACCTTTAGCCGATATGGCGGTGAGGAGTTTTTGATCATATTACCCGCTACCGATGCACAGCAAGTTGCTATCATCACTGACAAGCTAAGATCAAAACTGAATTCGTCCCCCGTCATTTGGCAAGATAACGCTATTCCGATAACAGCAAGTTTTGGCACTGCCACCGTAAGCCAATTAGATACCCCTGAAACCATGCTAATTAAGGCAGACAAAGCCATGTACCGCGCTAAACACACCGGACGAAATAATATCTGTAGCGCGACATAATCCAACTCGTTATGGGAGCAATGCAATCTAATGCACGCCCCCAAGCAAAAGAGAGCATTTATGACTCAAACTGGCGTAGCCACTGCTTAAATAGGCTATTTAGCAGCACTTTATCTTCTGCAGATAATCCTTGCGTAAGTTTCAGCTGAATAGCGACATGAGCTTCAATAACCGTATCAATTACAGCTAAACCTTCCACACTCAAGGCCACTTTCACGCTGCGACGATCTTGAGTGCAGTGAGTCCGAACGATCAAGCCTTTACTTTCGAGCTTATCGATGCGATTAGTCATAGCACCGGATGTCAACATCATTGACGATAGTAAATCAGATGGAGTAAGTGAATAAGGCTTACCACTTCGGCGAATGGTAGCCAAAACATCAAATTCTCCCATCGTCAAACCAAACTTTTTATGACATGCCGATATGTCAGCTTCAATATGCTTAAACAGCCTCATCATACGACCCAATATTGCCATCGGCAGTGTATCTAATTGAGGTTTTTCCTTCGCCCACTGTGCTACAAGGTTATCAACATCATCTTGGATCGGATTCATATTTTATATTGCCCTACAGAAAATTATGGCGGTCATTACTCAGCCTATAGCTTAAATAAACATCATCTAGTCACACGCTTATCATACCTTGGGCGAACCCATTTATCTTTGCATTAAGATAATTAACTGCGAGATACTTTACAAGGTGTAAATTTAAGTGCAAACTAACTATCTTTACATTAAGATTCTTTTTACAGAGATAAATATGAATGTACTGTTGGCTATGATCCCAGCCTTTTTCTGGGGCACCACTTATGCGATGACCCAGTTCACGTTGCCAGATTGGCCACCACTGCTGCTTGGTGCACTTAGGGCTTTGCCTGCTGGCTTGATATTGCTAGCCATAAAGCCAACATTGCCACAACGACAAGATTGGTCGATATTACTCAAACTCGGTTTTATTAATATTGCTGCCTTTTTCAGCCTAATATTTGTGATGGCGTTGACACTCCCATCGGCGATATCGGGTGTCGGAATGATCTCTGTTCCGGTATTTGCCATGTTATTTCATTGGATGGTCAGCAAACGCCGCCCCGGAAAAATACCGTCATTTTTCGGAGCCTTGCTAATTATTCTCGCGTGGTTTCTATTTGATCCTAATGCCATTAGCCTCAATCCTATTGGACTCTTGGCCATGTTAGCGGCAATCGGGTGCATTATAGTAGGAAGCACTATCACCAAAGCACTAGGGAATAGAATTCATTGGTGGACAGTATTAACCTGGCAATTGATTTTAGGTGGCGCAATACTGACATTAGTCGCCTTTGTTCACAGCCTCGTTGAACCACAAAGTTATATAGAGAGCATTAGTCACTTCAGCTTAAACAATGCGTTAGGACTTATTTGGATCATACTGCTCAATACCGTTCTGGGATACATAATGTATGTATGGCTACTTCAACGTATGAGCGTAGTCGATTTTACCTTTGGTGGTATCGCTAACCCTGTCGCAGGAATTGTCGCTGGTATGGTATTGCTAAATGAAACATTTACCCCACATCAATATCTCCTCATGACTGGCATGATATTGGCTTCATTGATGCCTCAAATTATTGAGATAATTAATAAAAAGAAGGTTGAGAGATACTAAGTAATCTGCTTAACTAAATGTTAAACTTTAGCTTTATCACTCAAATCATGGAGTATTGGAATGAAGATCAGCGCGCGTAACACGTTAACAGGCAAAATAAAGGCAATCGAAATCGGGTCAGTTAACAATGAAGTCGTGATTGAACTCGCACCAGGTGTAGAGATCACATCAGTGGTAACCAAAAAATCTTGTGAACAGCTCGGACTTGTAGTGGGTGGCAGTGCTTATGCCATCATCAAAGCGAGTAATGTTATGGTTGCTGTTGACTAACATGACATAAAATAGCGGTAATAGAGCTGATATTATCGCTATTTTCAACTGATAACTAACGTGGAAATACGGCTTAAATAGATCAAAACTTGGGCCGATAACCACGAAGTGGCAAACTCCTCTAAGCTCTCCTCCCCAGTTCCCCGTAAGATTAGCTCTAACTGCTAAACACGCTGAGTAGATCACTGATAGGGATAATAAAAAAGCGCCTGAAAATTCAGACGCCAATTTGGCTTATTAAACTCATATTCATTAGCCTGACGAGCAGCAATAGTTTAATAATCAGTTATATCCCAGCACGTAGCAATCAGGCTCTTCATCTTTAAGATCCGTCTCGTCGCCATCTAATATCCGCTTGAGAAATAAGTTACGCTGCTTTTTGAAATGCTCAGGATCTTTCTCTGATAAGGTCGATGCTTGATTGAAGTTGTTTTCCATAATACATACCAAATGTTCATTTATTTATAATTGCCTAACGCTAATTAAGCATTTGGCAGCACAGTAAAAATTACAAGCCGTTTTATTTATCAAACGGTATATTAGTGAGTTATAGCTTTAACTAGCCGTTTGTCAATCAGTTTTATTGGTCATACAACTGAACCAAAAAAACTAAACCTGATGAGCCAAAAAACAATAAGCATCTGATTAAAAAACCAAATAAATGAGTTCACTTTGGATTTTTATTATTGAAAAAATAAACCAGACCGTAAAATGCCCTATAAAAAATAATGATTTAATCGCTAATATTAGCTAAACCACAGTGCTCATTAAAACAAACATCTGTTTGAATTTACTATTTAATTAATACCAATGACACTGGCATCATTGCCATGAAACTAGACCTTATGGCTTATCTAAAACTCGGTAATAGACTATAGACTCGGGTCATATTTAGGCAGCTTAATGAATACGCGAGCATTTTTCAGCAATCGACTCCCTGACTAATATTGGCTCCGATAGATTTTATATTACTTGGCTTTAATGATGCCTTTTACAACCACTTTGAAAGGCTAGCTCAGCGTGTCGTAAACAATTAAGTAACCGCCGCTAAGATACTGATTAAAATTAATTAATCGCAAAAATTTGCTGCATAAGAACTAAAACGATATTCTCGTCTACACTATGGATTTACATCAAAATCAGGAACTAACGTCATGAACAAACAGTCTTTACTACTTTTAGGATTAAGTATTGTACTTTTAGGATGTGGCGTAAAAAGCGAGCAAATGTCTTCCGTCTACGATTCACCAGCAGATGTATCATCCACTCATGTTGCTCCCAGCTATGACTGCAGTAATTCCTCATTAAATAGCATTGAAACCCTTATTTGCCGGGATGATGAACTCGCTAAACTGGACAATCACATGAGCACGGTTTATAGACAAGCAATAACCAAAGCCCAAAACGAACATCCGCCAATATTAAAAGTTGAACAGCAAGGATGGATAAAAGGCCGTAACGATTGCTGGAAGAGTGCAGATAAAAAACAATGCATCACCGAAAGCTACACAAACCGAATCACTGAATTACAGGCTAAATATCGTCTGGTCGCACACTCTCAGGCTATATTTTACCGCTGTGATAACAATCCAGCCAAAGAGGTCGTTGTCACTTATTTCGAAACCACGCCAGCCAGCCTTATTGCCGAGCATGGTGACCAAACATCGTTTATGACAATACAGCCAAGTGGCAGCGGCGCTAAATATCAAGGTCAAAATGAGCAACTGTGGGAGCACCATGGTGAAGCAACTATTATTTGGGGTTATCAGGCACCAGAGATGAACTGCAAAGTCGTCAAATAGCTATAGCCTGTACCGCGCGAGATTGGGACTTAATGGATAAAAATAGAAACAGAATGTCATCGAAACTTCCTTTGCTACTGGCTGGACCGATACTACGCCACTGCGATCAACACAATTTCACGCTGTGGATGGTAACCAGCAGCCCTTTAAACGATCTCGACTTACATTTAGGCGCAAACCTACATCGACTTAACCAAGATGAAATCCATTATTTCAAATTAGGTGAACATGCGCATCAGTACCTAATCCATCTTAGCCGTCCACAATTAAATCCTCTCAATATCGCCATAGATTATCAGCTTATCGACACAGTTCACGGTGATCTATTGAGTAAGATCGACGGCTTAACCTATTCAAATCAACCTCATCCGCAATTTGTTATCAAACCGGAGATAGATAAACTTCTTCATGGATCTTGCCGCAATGCCCATCACCATAGCGGCGATGCGTTAGTGGCATGCGACACCCTGTTAGAACAAGACCTGAGTGAAAAAGCTAGGCCGGCACTACTCATGCTCAGTGGCGATCAAGTCTATGTGGACGATGTGGCAGGCCCTATGCTGTTCGCCATCGGCAAAACCATCGAACTATTAAAGCTTAGTGATGAGCAGTTTCAACAAACCGCCCTGATTAATAGCAAGCAGATCAGCTATCATCCCGCAGCTATGTATCAACGGCATAAAAACCTACTCCCGCGTACCGAATATCCAGCGGGGAGCGCGTTAGTTCGTTGGTACATTAATCATCCCATATTTACATCATCGATAGCCGAAAATCACTTAACCAGCTTGGCTGAAATTACCGCGCTATACCTGCTCTATTGGTCACCAGAGCTATGGCAACTGTTCGATATCCCCAAACAAGTCAGCGGACTATCTGCCGCCAATAGCAGCCGCTGGCAACGAGAATGGACCCATTTACTCGAATTTAAAGCAGGGCTCACCCAAGTAAGGCGGCTATTCGCTCATCTGCCAACCTATATGATTTTTGATGATCATGACATTACCGACGACTGGAATCTAACCGCAAAGTGGGAACAGGCAGCCTACGGACACCCGTTTTCGAAACGTATCATAGGTAATGCATTGATCGGCTATGCCCTGTTTCAGGGAATAGGTAATCAGCCCGAAAAGTTTAAGCAAGAGATCATACCCGAGTTAAGCACATTTTTAGCCCACCCCAATGAGCAGCAACATGATGCCTTAATCGACACTCTGCTGGCATTTGAACAATGGCATTATCATCTAGATACTAGCCCCAAATTGGTGGTGCTCGATACGCGAACTCAACGCTGGCGTAGCGAATCAAACCTCGCTAAACCATCGGGTTTGATGGATTGGGAAGCCTTAATGGATCTACAGCAGCAACTTGTCGGTCAAGATAAGGTCATTATCGTATCGGCAGCGCCAATATTTGGGGTAAAACTGATAGAAACAGTGCAACGTGTAGCGACCTTTTTTGGTGCGTCACTGCTGGTAGATGCTGAGAACTGGATGGCCCACCCAGGTACCGCCAATACCTTGTTGAGTATCTTTCAACACCGAAAAACACCTCAGCAATTTGTGATCTTGTCGGGTGATGTGCACTACTCATTTGCCTATGACATAGGGATCCGATTTCGCTCGATGAGCCCCAAAATCTATCAAATCACTAGCAGCGGAATCAAAAATCAATTTCCCGAAAAACTGTTACCTATTTTTGATAAATTTAATGGCTGGCTCTACGGACATTTCTCACCACTGAACTTCTTTACTAAACGAAAACGAATGTCTATTAGAGGTCGCAGGCCAAATGGTCATCGCAGCCAACGGCTTATCAATAAAAGCGGTATAGGGTTAGTGACCTTATCTGCTGATGGTGCCCCTCAACAGATAAGTGTACTGCATGCAGATGCCTCCCAAACTCAATTTCTGCCACCCAAAAACAGCAAAAAAGAGTAAGGGCTACAACTCAAGGTCTGCCAGTTGAATATCAATATGGCGGCCGCTAACGGGATCGGAAAATTCCACTCTTTGTGCTAATAGCTTTAAAGGATGACGGTAATCATCCACAGCAGGAGACAACAACTGTGGGTAACATCTGTCATTAACAATAGACATCCCTATGCTTTGCATATGCACTCTAAGCTGGTGAGTTCTGCCTGTGATAGGCGAAAGTTCAAATCGACCGATACCATCACTCACCTCAAGCAAGGCTATTTCTGAATGAGAGTTAGGCTCTCCTGAAATCACCTTTCTTAAAAATGAAGGCTCAGCTTTAACTAGCCGATTTTTTACACTCCAACACGCAGGCCGCGCCAGCCGACCATTAGCATATTGCTGGCTAAGTTCGGCAGTTAACGGCGCAAGGGCTTGATAGGTTTTATTGATCGCGCCATCACGAAACAGTCCATGATAGGCGTCTCGATGTTGCACATCTTTAATCAAGATGACTAAACCCGCAGTGGCTCTGTCGAGCCTGTGAGCTGGGACTAACTGTTCGAAACCCGTTTTGATTCGCAAGCGATTAACTAAACACTCGTTAACACATTGACCACTGGGATGAAGCGCTAGGTAATGGGGTTTATTGGCAATGATGATCCGTTCATCTTGATAGATAATCGACTCATAGAGAGGGATTTTTGGCTCTTCAACTACTTCACGATAATAGAAGACTCTCTGCTTGGGCAAATATCGACTGTCAACGTCAATCCTATCGCCATTTTGCCAGTGTACTTTGCCATCGACGACTCTAGCGAACCAAACATCATAGGGAATTTGTGGAAATTTTATGGCTAAAAAATCGAGCACTGTCTCTGGGGCAGACTGACTTAACGGTAATACAATAGAGGATGCCTGCGTCGCCCTAACCATAGCTATGCTGCCTGAAACAAAGAGAGGGCTATGTTAGCAAAAAAAGGAACCGCTATCAGATTATTTGTTAATGCCCTACATGGGACTTAATTAACTCGAGGACAAAGTTCATGGTTTTATGGCAATCGGGTTGATTAACCAATACTTGCTTATCCCTATTGTACAGAGGTAACACCTCTAACCAGCGTTGGCTGACCCAAGTTGCATCTTCAAGGTGAAGATCCCCATAGAGTTCGAACAATGCAGGATTCACATCATAAAATTGCTGTAGTGCGGCACTAATTAACTCAAACTCGCCTTGGATAGGTTCCTCTTGCCAATTACTGCAAGCTAAGGTTCTCGCTATCCAATTTCCATCTGCACGTTTTGCAGCAGACAACACCTTAACTCGCTGTATCCCCTCTAACACAACACCTAAAGAATCATCGTCTAATTGATTAAAATCGATGATTTCACACTGGGTGGCTAACGGGTAACAAGGGGGTGTTTCATTAATTCGACTCATTGCAAACGCCAATGAAAAATGCCCCTTCAGCACTTCGGCTATTAAACTCAAAGCACTAGGTCCAGCGACTCTAATTTCGATTCGGCCACCGGGCAATAGCAGATCATCACGAGCAATTAACGCCATCTCTTGAGTTAACATAGCAACCTCCCTCTTCAGGGTCACTCGCCTAATTCATCTCTCTATAACGGCTAAAAATTGACCTGAAGCAATAATATTTAAAGTGTAGCAGGTGTCAAAATTACTGCTGCAAACTCATTATTGGATTGACTTAATATGGCCAATCAAAAAGCACGCCATTATCTCATTAGACCTTGTTTCCTGCCATTTTGTTGCGATGCTCCAAAAATCTAAAATGGTTCTAAATATTGTGCGACATCCCCGCTTCGCCAAATCATTTCGAAATCATCGGCTAATACCTGACTCATGGCAGCAGCTTTTTGCCAATAGCGGATCCTTTCATCGCTAGTTAACAGGGTAAAGTCACCTCTATCGGGTAGCTTACCGAAAGGGAGCGAAGCCAAATAGTCATCGCTAGGCACTAGAATGAGGGCATCATGATAGTTCTGCTTTGCCCTCCGCCACGGCAGCGATTTGTCAAACCAACCCGGTAATACATTACTATTAAAGTGCGGATATAGGGTTAACCCATGTCCGCGATCTACAGCCAGATCAAAGTGGTAGTCAGTAATGCCGCCATCATAATAATGACCGATAGGAGCGCCATCAATCTCTGTCACAGGAGCTAATACCCAGGGTATCGAACCTGTCGCAAGTAGCACCTGCTGGATATTATGTTTACTTAAACCAACATAATGACTAGGAAGGTCATTAAGGTTTGAAAAAGGCGAATGCGACAGATCGCGCCCAAAAACATAACGCTGAAAATGCAGCCCTAAGGTCTTACGGCTTAGTAGGTTACTCATCGCCGTGGTTGCCAGTCCAGCACCTAATGCCACACGGTTTGACATTCGACTTAGGTGCCTTGCTCGGCAAGCTATAAAGTGACTGTTAATAATCGGGTTATCGACGATATCTTGCCCAACTTGGTCACCCAGGATCTCATCAATGATCCCAGAAACTTGCTGTGACACTTGGCTGGGAGTTGGTTTGACATCGTATCGCTGCTGAATATAAGCGCGTTCGAGGCGATCATAAGCAGCCTGCGGATCATCTTGCGCCAAACAGGCTAAACGCCATGCACCCGATGACGCACCTAATGTATGTAGTGGCTGGTCTCGATCTTTGAAAAATTCACCAAATAGCATGCGATCTAACGCTGCGATCCCGATCCATTTAGGGCCGCCCGATGCTGCCAGTAGTTGAGAAAACAGCGCAGGGTGAAGGCCTTGCTCACGGATCTGTTCAAAGGCCGTTGGACCCGCAAGAAATCGAACTCTCGGCTTCAATTTAGACAACCAGCGCTCCCTTTTAATTTGTAATAAAAGTTGCATATTAAAGGAATTTTACTTGGGTTGTCATCGGTGAATGCTCTAAAATACCACTGTGATAGGAGGTCACAGGGAGAACAACATTGGACAGATCACACGAAAACATCTGCATTAGGCCCTACAAAACCTTAGGGCACTTTGTTATTGCCCTAACGATAATATTGGTAGGCATTAACTTTTTTATCGAACAACGCGAAAGCTTCGCAGAATACCTGTTATTTTCAGGATATTGCATTGCTATGATTTACTGGGCTGTGGCGATTAATACTCAAAAAATCGTTTTCTCGGCGACGTCAGTTAACTTTATCAAGATGTCTGTTGAAAGTGACTTTACTCTGCCTCGCGACCTGCAGTTAAACTACGATGAAATAAACGCTGTGCGTCTGCTCGGTGATCATCTGTTTATCCATGGCACGAGAGGAAAAGTCAGCTTCCCACTAAAACCTCAATCCAAAACCACCATTGCACTCCAATCAGCGTTTGAAGCTCATGGCATTCCCTTTGAAATAAACTCTAGCCTTGTCATGCATAAACCTTAAGTTCAACAACCATGATTTAAACCTTTGCGGTTAGCCGCTATATTGTAGGAGAGGTTTATGCAGCGGAGCGATTGTAATTAACACAACAAGTCTTCTACTTATTGCGGCATTATTAGTTAGTGGCTGCCAGCCGAATAAAGACGCTGACTTTGTTTGGCATGATTACACCAAACGGCTTGAGTCAGTATTAGAGGTTCCATTCGAGCCGGCCGACTTTGCCCCATTAACCTTGCCCAAAGCCGCTCATCAGACGCCCACACGTTTGAATATCTCAATCCTGCAAAGCTTTAAACTTAACCATTGCAAACTCGGTGAGCTTATTGCCGACCACAATAGCTCTCTTGGCAAGGTAGCGCCGCCAAGCCAGCGGCTTATTTATCATATTCGCTTTATCCAACTAGCGCCCGAATGCATAGCGACACTCGACGATAGCGCACTTATCGACACACTCACATTAGGACTTGCTCAAAAACAGCTGCAGGCGCTAAACGTATTTACACAGATGCTAACGCACGATAAAAGTATCAATAAGCGGCTATTTATCGGTTATAACTCACTTACCTTAGATCAGATGCAAACGGGACGAGTAGAGTTTGAAAGCGCATTAAGTCAGCTCAACACCACTAAGCAAAAGATTGCCAATCAAGATTGGCAACAGATCGAAATAGAAAACTTAGAGCAAGTATTAGCAATATTTCATCACCAACCACTACTAAACCAATATCTACGATCGCTTTCATTAAGCGTGTCGCAACTCACGGCGATCAATGACTATCTATTTAATCACCAAGCTATCGCGGCCTGTCGGCCAGGACATGCCAATCTACAACAAGCGATCCTGCAAAACCTGTTTCACAAATACTATCTAGCACAAACCCAAGCTTATCTATCCCAATTAAATCAACTGCATTACCGCTTGAGTCAGCCAATGCTACAACTTTTTGATGGTACTCCTTATCAAGATTACGTCGAGTACCACTTTTCTGAGCGCGGCGATGCCCTGCCAGCACAACTCAAACAGCAGATGAAACGCCACGTCAAATGGTGGAAAGACTTTAGGCAATCATGCGATATTGCCATCCCTGGAAGCTAATACTATCTAGAGCGTCAAAAAGCTTGCTAAACTAATCCTTTATTTCACTCACCGACCTATAGCCATGATAGTAGACACGCTCGATAATATTGAACAATACACCCACCTTGGTCCACGCATCGCCACCGCGCTTAAGCACTTGGTCGATACCGACTTCAGCCAACTCGAAGTGGGCACCTATGAGCTCGACGGCAAAGAGCTGTTTGTTATCGTCAACGACTATGACACCAAGCCAAGAGAAGTCCGGCCCTTTGAGGTACACCGCCGCTACATCGACGTCCAATATGTGGTCAGCGGTGAAGAGGAGTTTGGCTATCTTCCATTGGCAGATCAGACACCATCAAAACCCTACTTTGACAAACACGACTACGCAGAATACGACTATGAGTCCAATAAATCAGATGCGGCATTTATCCCGTTAAAAGCGAGGATGTTTGCGCTGTTTTTCCCGCAAGACATGCATATGCCGGGAACGTCGGCGACACCTAAAGCGGTCAGAAAAGTGGTAATTAAAGTTAAAATTTAGTTCCTGCTCCCGCGTATTTAAGCCTGTATCCTAATAGTTAAAGCCTCCATCCAAGGGAGGCTTTTTAATATAAACACACCTTGCCTCCCCCAATGTTTAGCGATATTCACTTCGCCTGAAAAACCTCCCTACAATACAGATTCAGCTAACGAGTCCCACCGGCTCGCGACATGAAAACGTGATCTTGATCAATACGCACAACCTGCTAATATAGCCACATCGAATTATATATTTCATTTTGTTATATAGGCGTTTTTCTAATAATAAAAATATAATATTGCGAGTACCCCATGAGCCAAACCACCACTCTTAGCCAAATTTACCTCGATGCCAACGCTACAACCCCGGTCCTCCCACAAGCAGCCAAAGCGGCCATGAGTGCGATGGAAGAACTATTTGGTAACCCATCGAGTAGCCATGTCACAGGTCTAAAAGCTAAATACTTAATGGAACAAACCAGAAGCCGAGCTAAGCAATTACTCGGCGCCGATCAAGGTAGAATCATCTTTACCAGTGGCGCGACAGAAGGCATACAAACCGCCATTTTATCTGCGCTAGTTAACGCTAAAGCATCACTAACGCCAAACAAAAAATACACTCTACTTTACGGTGCCACAGAGCATAAAGCCGTACCGAACTCGTTAGCGCACTGGAACCAACTATTGGGTATCAATGCCGAGCTCAAAGCGATTCCGGTGGACGGCAGCGGTGAACTGGATCGTGATTTTATCGCCCAAGAAGCGGCGGATGCCTTAATGATCTGCACCATGGCAGTCAATAACGAAACTGGTGTCTACCAAGACTTAGCCGCATTAGATCGCCTCATCCGTCAGCATAATCCCAATCTATTTTGGATGGTAGATTGCGTTCAATCGCTGGGAAAACGCCCACTAAAACTGGCTGAAACCAGCATAGATTACGCACCGTTTAGTGGCCATAAACTCTATGCTCCAAAAGGTATAGGCTTTGTTTACATCCGCGAAAGTGCGCCGTTCACCCCCTTTATTGCGGGCGGCGGTCAAGAGAGTGGTCTGCGCTCTGGCACCGAAAACCTCCCCGGTATGGCAGCGCTAAACGTTGTATTTGAGATGCTGCTCAATCAAAGTGACGACACGTTCTTCCCAATAGCAACCTTACATAACTACCGAGTACAGCTAACCCAAGCGCTGCAACGCGCTTTCCCAGCAATCGTGTTTAACCACAGCTTCAGCAATAGTGTCCCAACGACACTCAATTTCGCCGTCCCAGGTTTCAGTAGCAAAGAGATCATGGATCTTTTTGATGCGGCCAATATTCGCGTTAGTTCTGGCTCAGCCTGCAGCTCAAAGGTTACACGCAGCTTTGTGCTCGATGCCATGGGATTGCCTGCATGGCAAAGCGAATCTGCCATTCGCCTCTCCTTTGGCCCTGCTATGACACAGATCGAGGTGGATTTGGCCTGCGAGCGAATTCAATCGGCAGCTGACGCCCTTGGCAATAGTTGTTTGTCATTAAACGTCGATGCCGGTGAGCATAATAAAACCCCATTGAATGGTTTAGTACAGCTCAAGTCAGGCGCTAATTGCACTTGGATTTATGCCGATCATAAGAGTAAACAAGCGCTGATCATCGATCCACTACCCGAACTTGAACAGCGCATTGACACCTTGCTGCAATGCCAGCAATTAACACCCGTCGCCTTTATCGACACTCATGGTCACGCCGATCATGTGTCAGGCCGCGTTTCATTAGCCGATCGCTATTTACCGCAGCAAGCAGCCGATAACCTTGGTTGGCCAGCGGACCATGTATTAACCGATATTAACGGTCGCCCTGTGCCAGCAATAAAAATTGGTGAGCAGACACTGATTAAAGTTGCCACCCCAGGCCACACCAAAGACAGCATTAGCCTATTACTGCTTAACCCACAAGGCACAGTCTTGTACGCCTTCTGCGGCGACATGATATTGATGGGCAGCCTAGGCAGAACCAACTTTGATACCAGCTGCGCCAAACAGATGTTTTACAGCTTAAAACTACTACACAGCTTGATTGGCGATCATACCTTATTGTGCCCAAGCCACGACTACAATAATGAATTTACCACCAGCTTTAGCGCGGAGTTTAGCCGTAATACTCTACTTAATGAGGCCATCAATGGCGTGATGCCAATTGGCTTATTTGAACAGCAAAAGGCACAACTCGATAGCCATCTTAATGATGAGATGGGCACAGATATCATCTGCGGTGCCTACACTGGCAGTTGCGATAAAGCCATGATCAAAGAGTACGATGCCAGCAGTCTTAAGCGGCAGTTTCAGCAAGCGCGGGCCATCAAACTACTGGATATTCGTGAACCCCATGAATACGCTTTGCAACATGAACTGGGCGAATTGAGCGAACACAGCATTAATATTCCAATGACACGACTCGTGCAGTTTATTCAACAGCATCAGCATGACAAGCACGATGAGTGGGTCTTAGTCTGTCGCAGCGGCAGTCGCTCTATGGTGGCAGCTCAAGCCATGCACCGCCTTGGCTTTAGTAATATCGCCCATCTCAAAGGTGGTTATGCATTAAGCTGTTAACCTGTCGTTTAAAAAGAAGGGTGCGGATTGTCACCAATCCAGCGCCCTTCTTAGTTCATTTAGGTTGATTATGCTACAGCTCGTCTCAACAGGTGCATACACAGCCACCAGCCAAGTTCATTGTAACGAGTGCCTAGAGGCGCTTTCTGACCTAACATCCTCAGGCCATCTTTGGCCAACATAAAACAGTCCACTTAATACTGCTCGGTTAACACGGCTCGGTTAACTCAACCACAACTTGATTTAATCCAAAGCTTCTAGCTCCTTATCGCCCTTAAGTGTGTGGCTTTGATACAGCCAGCGATACAAGGTCGGCAGTACCAATAATGTCAGCGCTGTAGAGCTAAATAGGCCACCGATGATCACTACGGCGAGAGGCTTTTGAATCTCACTGCCTACACCACTAGAAAGCAGAATAGGGATCAGGCCCAAAGCGGAAGTCAGTGCCGTCATCAATACCGGACGAAGACGCCCGACAGTGCCTTCATACACGCAGGTATAAAGCGGCTCACCCGCGGCGCGGCGTTGATTAATGGAATCGACCAATACCACACCGTTAAGCACAGCCACACCAAACAGAGTGATAAACCCTATCGAGCTTGGCACCGACAGGTACGTACCGCTGCAATAGAGCGCGACAATACCGCCAATTAAGGCAAGTGGCACATTGGCCATAATCAGCGCGACCTGCTTAATGGAGCCAAATGAAAAATAGAGCAGCAAGGCAATCAACCCAATAGAGATAGGCACGACAAGCATCAGCTTTTGCTGCGCGCGCTGCTGGTTCTCATACTGGCCACCGACCACCACGGTATAACCGGGCGGCAGTTCTGCCTTCGGCACGATGGCATAGATATCATTGACCACTGAGCCCATATCGCGACCCGCGACGTTAGCTTGAACCACTACGCGGCGCTGCACATCGTCACGACGAATATTCGGCGGCGCCATCTCAATCACCACATCGGCCACTTCAGCCAAACGCACGGTCGCGCCATTGACACCATTCAGCAGCAGATCACCCAACGCATCGGGCGCACTACGATACTCTGGCGCTAAACGCACATTGATATCGTATCTGGCATTACCCTCGATCACTTGTCCGGCACTGACACCACCAATGCCCTGACTCACTAGGCTCATCACCTCATCGACACTGATACCATAACGCGCCAGCAAGTCCCGCTTAGGCCGCACCACTAGTTGCGCCTCACCCGACACCTGCTCCAGCGACACATCTACGGCTCCAGGGATCTCGCTGACAAGATCGGTCAGCACTTGGCCTCTGTCAGACAATACCGCCAAATCGGGGCCAAATATCTTAATCGCAAGTTGGGCTTTTACCCCAGAGAGTAACTCATCTACCCTTGTGGCAATGGGCTGTGAAAAAGTCAGCAGCAGACCGGGAAACACACTTAGCTTTTGCTCCATCAGACGTTGCAGCTCAAAACGATTGCTCGCCGATTGCCACTCTTCAATGGGTTTAAGGCCTATATAGATCTCAATATTGCTCACAGGTTCTGGGTCGCCACCTAGCTCTGGTGCCCCTATGCGGCTCAACGCATATTCCACCTCAGGGAACTCCAGCAGCATCTGCTCCAACTTAGGCGCAACCGTAAGTGACGTACCTAAGCTGGCAGTGGGGGCCAATGTGACGCGCAGATTAATGGTGCCCTCCTCTAACTCAGGCACAAACTCAGTCCCCAGCCTTGGCAATAGGGCCATGCTTAAGGCAAACATCAGCATCGCCGTCAGCACCACAGCTTTGGGGTGGGCCATAGTGATGGCGAGCAACTTGCGATAGCCCGACTCAATCGGTTTAAGTAAGGCACTTTGCCTAAGCGTCACACCACGTTTGAATGCATACACGGCCAATGCAGGCACGGCAATCAATGCCACCATCAGGGCCGAGATCATCGCCAAGATAATACTGACCGCCATCGGCTGAAACAGCTTGCCCTCAACTCCTTCGAGGGCAAACAGCGGCGCAAACACCACAATGATAATCGCGGTGGCAAAAAAGATAGGACTGCATACCTCTTTGGCCGCCAGCATCACTCGCATAGCAATACCACCACGTCCACCTTCACCAAGGCCGTCTAAGTCAGCATGGTGCGGGTCGCACTCACCAGCAGAACGAGCCTGCGCCGCCACTAAATGACGTCTATCGGGCTGAGTGAGATGCTTAAAGATATTCTCTACCATCACTACCGAGCCATCGACCAGCATACCGATTGCCACGGCAAGACCACCGAGTGACATCAAGTTAGCCGACATGCCGAAATAGACCATGATCATCAATGCAAGACCAATCGATACAGGAATCGATAGCAATACCAACAAGGTAGCGCGGATATTGACCAAAAATAGCGCGAGGATCACCACAATAAACACAAAGGCCATTAGCAGTGCGTCGCGCACCGTTTTCACCGCTTGATTGACTAAGTCAGCTTGATCATAAAACACCTCAAATGACACGCCATCAGGCAGTGCTTGCTCTATCAGCGCGGTTCTCTGGGCAATATCATCGATGGTGGCTTTCGTGTTGGCTCCCATACGTTTGAGTACCACACCCGCAACGACTTCACCCAAATTATCGACCCTACCCGCCTCATCGCGACGCGTCATGGTCACAGCGCCCACACGGATCTCACTGCCATAATCCACCTTGGCAATATCGCTGACGCGCACGGGGGTCCCTGCCACTTCGGTTAGCGGAATTAGCCCTATCGCTTTAAGGCCTGCATCGCCTGCGGGCAATAAACCATAGCCCCGCACCACCAACTGCTCTTGGCCTTGGTCCATAAACCAACCACCCGCGTTGCGGTTATTACTCTCTAACGCATCGGTCACCTGTGCCATAGACAGTCCGTAACTGCGCAGCTTGTTAGGCTCAATCTGTACTTGGTACTGACGCACTTCACCACCAAAAGAGAGCACATCGGTCACGCCGCCAACGGGCATGATGATCAGTTTGACTAAGTAATCATTTAGGCTCCTTAGCGCTGATGCATCGACACCTGACTCGGGGGTTGCACGTAAAATGTACTGATAGATCTGCCCCAAACCTGACGTATTGGGGCCAATTTCTGGCACCCCTACACCATCAGGGATCATCTCTCTGGCCGATTGCAGCTGTTCAAACACCTGCTGACGCGCAAAGTAGATATCGGTACCTTCGGCAAACACCACGGTCACTATCGACAAACCGGTGCGCGACAACGAGCGCACTTCCGTCACGGCGGGTAAGGCATACATGGCCGACTCGACGGGGTAACTAATCAGTTTCTCAACCTCTTCGGCGGCTAAACCTTCCGCCGCAGTGTTGACCGTTACCTGCACATTGGTCACATCAGGAAAGGCATCAAGATTAAGCTTTGGCAGCATAACTGCGCTGGCGACAACGGCACATAGCAACGCCAATACCACCAAGAGACGGTTGCGAATCGCAGTGTCTATTAATTTCTGTAGCATAGGAGCAACCTCTTAGTGATTGTGAATATCGAAACCTGCTTTAGCTTGCTCAGAGGCTAAGAAAAACGCCCCAGAGATCACTACCTTGGCATTTGGCGCTAAGCCCCTGACCAAATTCATGCCTCGCTGGCGTTCAACCACTTCAACCTCTACCGCTTCGAAACCATCGCCGTCTTCGACAAATACCTGCCAATCACCATCACCGCCACGGGTCAAGGCAGCATCGGGCAACACGGCTCCCCCCTTGGCATTATCGGAGAGGTAAATCTCAGCAAATTGCCCCGCGTGCAATACATGCCCAGGGTTTTCAAACGCCACTAAGATCTGCTCGGTGCGGGTCACGCTATTGAGCTCATGGGAGCGGCCAATGATTTTAGCTTCAATACTGTGCTGCCCCACTCTCACTAGGGCTTCGCTGCCTACATTAACCTTTTCCGCTTGAGTCGGTGTCACCTGCGCCTCAACCCAAAGGTGTGACTCATCGGTGAGTTGCATCAAGGCGGTGCCCCCCACAAAAACCTGGCCTAACATGGCAACATCTTGCTGAACTCGACCCGAGATAGGTGCTAACAATTGATAGCTACCTATGGTTTCTGGATTAGATTCAAGCGCGTTTATCTGCGCAGCGGTCATTTTGATCGCCTCAAGCGTGGCACGTTTTAGCTCTGCATCCACTTGCGCCTGCAAACGACGACTGGCACTGACCGCACTGCTGCTCATGCGTTTTATTCGGCTCCACTGGGCAGCGGCATTGATGTAATCGGCCTGCGCCTGTGCAACGGCCGCGCCGCCTAAGGTCAAGATGGCTTGCCCTTGAGCCACCTCTTGCCCAGGCACCACATGACGCTTAAGTACACGCACTTCTAGCTGAGGCGCTAAGGTGACAGTTCTATTTCTGTCGACCACCAACGTCGCCGTTGCAACGGCCTCGAGACTAAAGCTCTGCTCTGCCAACTTAACCACCTCAATACCTGCCAGCTCTCGCTGCGCAGCACTCAGGGTTAATGCTTCACTGTGTTCCGCTTCAGCCTCTTCGTGGTCGTGAGCTTCTAGCGACTCGATAAAGTCGTTAAATGGCACCTTATCTGCGGCTTGGATCAGCAACTGTGTTTGGCTCGCCTTAGCTTGCAGGGCTTTAACTTCGGGTAGCTGATTAAATTGGTTCATCAATGGTTGTAACCATGACGCAAATGGCTCGCTGTTGGCGCTTTGCTGCGCTAACGGCGAATAAGCCATCGCGCTATCCACAGTGCTGGGGATTGAAATTGATTGAGCATAAACGCTGGCGCTACAACAATAGCCCAGCATCAGAGTGGCGATAATGGCTCTTTTCATCGGTTATCCTAATCTCTAGTATCAGATCTACGCCGACTCCTCTAACCTTGTGACGGTATTGGGTTGCCTTAGCGTAGTGCTGATAAATAGTGCTGATAAAAATAGTAATGACCCACAGCAAAAGCAGACACCCGTTGGCGTCAGTTCAAAGCGTTTACTACAGGTATGGTATTTTTAAACTAGATTAAGCGATTGGGGGGCGATAACTCGGTTGTTGCTCAGGGGAAAAGTAGCGATGTCCGAGGTTAGAAGGCTCTTCACCTACAGGCACTGAAGGCATAACGGAAACCTGTGATACCAAGGTCACATGACCACCGTGGCATTGGCAATCTAGGCACAGATCAAAGGTCTTGGTTTCGGTCTTGCTAAATTGATGGTCATGCTGTTTTTCATGCTCAGGGAATGGTTGGTCAAATTCACACTGACAATCCAAACATTGAGCAAAGCTGACAATCTCGGCGGTAAACTGCAGGTGGGGATGGGTCTCGCTCTCCTCTTCATGGCTACCCAAGTGCAACTGATGTGCGCCAAGGTTAGCGCCTGCAAACTGCAGTGCCACAACGGCGATCATCATCAATGCGATCTTTTGGATAAACTGACGCAGGAATAGACTCAAAGTAACCCTAATAAATGAAGCTGCTAGCTATCAGACAGGCATTGTAATAATGAGTTCACCTCTGACAATGCTTAAATCATTCAATAGATGCAAAGTATTGTCAGGGTGGGGCTAAATAACCAAACGGTTTCTATTTAAAGACACAATGCTTAGCGTAATCAGCCGCTTCGTTGGCTGTCCAATCACCTTTAGCCTTATCTTCCATCTGCTTACACCACTTTTCACTGCCAACTTCTGGGGCGCATCCCGATAGTGATGTGATCAATACGAACCCAAGAACGGTAGCGCTAATCTTAAGGTTAGATGATGTGACCAATGACATATTTGTTCCCTTCAATATTTTGATGAATTGTCCAAGATGACGGATAAAACTAACTAGGCAATATCGGTTTCGAGCGTTAACGGACAGCTAAGCTTTGCCGTGATCCACTCGATTGCCTGAGGTTTATCTTGCAGAGGATACCACGCAACCTCCCCCTGCATAAAGGGCCCCATCAGGCGCACAGCATTCCCAAACCAGTCGGGGCCACCCACTAAAACTAAGGCGTCAAATGTGGGGAGCTGAATTTCACCCACCCCAGAGAGCGATTGGCTCTCCCAGCCTTCGAGCAACACATCGGCCTCAATATAGATACAGGTTTTACCTGATTCGTGTTGATACTCTTTGATGATGGGAACGATTTGCTGGCAATAATCTTTTGTCGATAGACGACCACTGGCAAATAAACTGATCACCCCATTGGTGATATCAGCGATTTGACATAACATACCCAGACTCCGCTAAGGTGCAATTGTTAGCTGACCATTTTGCATCATTTTGCCATCCTAATGATACAGGTCTGCATCAAATAAACACCACTTAAGAGCCAGTATGATAAAAATCAGCAATCGTATACAGTTACAAGACAATGAACTCGAATGGCAATTTATTCGATCGAGTGGTGCTGGCGGTCAGCATCTCAACAAGGTGTCTACCGCGGCGCAGTTGATCTTCGATATTAACGCCTCTTCGCTACCCGAGCTCTATAAAGAGCGCCTAATTAACAAAGCGGATCATCGCATCACTAAAAGCGGCAAAATCATCATCAAATGCCAAGCCAGTCGCAGTCAAGACGCTAACAGGCAAACGGCGTTAGAGCAATTTATCCTATTGGTCGCCAGTGTCGGCCATACAGCAAAAAAACGGGTAGCCACTAAACCAACGAAGGGCAGCCAGAGGCGGCGGGTCGATGCCAAGAAGCAGCGCGGCGCAACCAAGGCCCTTAGGCAAGACAAATCTAGCTACTAACAACACTGCTTTCTTAGGCCCTAAATTTCACTCGTGCTGACAAAATGATGCTAATTTATGCTAACTTGCAGCTATCTATCCAAATTATGATGCGCTTATCTATTTGCGCCTCTCAATGAAAAGGTATGTTGAATGAGCAGTCAGGCAAAAATTTTATTAGTTAATGGTCCCAACCTTAATCTGTTAGGCCGCCGCGAACCCGGCCACTACGGGCACCAAACCTTAACGCAAATTGTTGAGCACTTAACCCAAACTGCCCAGTCAGAGAATGTCGACCTTGTTCATATTCAGTCCAATGCCGAGCATGAACTGATTAACGCCATTCACGAAACCGATGCCGACTTTATTATTATCAACCCTGCGGCCTTTACCCATACCAGTGTGGCACTGAGAGACGCCCTCCTTGGGGTTGCGATTCCATTCATCGAAGTGCATCTGTCAAATGTTCATGCCCGTGAGCCTTTTAGACATCACTCCTATTTTTCAGACAAGGCTGTTGGGGTCATTTGTGGCTTAGGAGAGCAGGGCTATCAATATGCACTAGCATCGGCTATGTCTCGAATTAAAGCGGCAAAGTCAGCATAAATTTAGGTCGTTATTATGGATATTCGTAAAGTTAAAAAGCTGATTGAGCTAGTGCAAGCCTCAGATATATCTGAACTTGAGATTAAAGAGGGTGAAGAGTCTATTCGTATCTGCCGCGATCTTAGCACCACGAGTGCCAGCCCAAATAAACCAACGCCAAACAAAACCGCTACCGTCAGCCAAACCTCGGTACAACAAGCCGATTATGATGAAGAAGATCTATTGATCTCGCCTATGGTGGGCACCTTTTATCTCGCGCCATCGCCAGAATCAGCCCCCTTGGTCAAAGTAGGGCAAAAAGTAGAAGCCGGCGACACAGTATGCATTATCGAAGCGATGAAGATGATGAATCAGATTCAGGCTAAGCACTCAGGTATCGTCAAAACCATCTTATGTGAAAGTGGTGATGCGGTAGAGTTTGACCAGCCTTTGATGGTCATCGAGTAGCACAGCAATGACTCACACCAGACCCTTTAGCAAAATCCTTATCGCCAATCGCGGTGAAATTGCCATTAGGGTCATTCGTGCCTGCCGCCAACTGGGCATAGCTACGGTCAGTGTGCACTCGAGTGCCGACAGAGATTCATTACATGTTACCATGGCCGACGAGAGCATCTGTATTGGCGGCCCTCAAGCAAGCCAAAGTTACCTTAATAGCCAGGCCATTTTAGCGGCCGCCGACCTCACCCAAGCCGATGCTATTCATCCAGGTTATGGTTTTTTATCTGAAAGCGCCGACTTTGCCGAGCAGGTGACCGCCAGCGGCTTTACCTTTATTGGGCCAAGCAGTGATGTTATCCGCTTGATGGGCGACAAGGTAAGCGCGATTAGCGCCATGAAAAACGCAGGAATTCCCACTGTGCCGGGCTCTGAAGGCATACTCACAAACGATCACGACGCCAACTTAGCTATAGCAGAGCGCATTGGCTATCCAGTGATCATTAAGGCGACTGCCGGTGGTGGTGGAAAAGGGATGCGAGTCGTCCATGAGCCTATAAAACTACTTGAGGCCATTGAACTGACCCAGAGCGAAGCCAAGGCGGCATTTGGAAATGGCGGCGTCTATCTTGAGAAATACCTCACGAAACCACGCCATATCGAAGTGCAAATCTTGGCAGATACACACGGGAATGTATTCTCACTGGGCGATCGCGACTGCTCTATGCAGCGCTCCCAGCAAAAAGTCATTGAAGAAGCGCCCGCGCCAGAAATTAGCCCTCATCAAAGACAGGCGATAGGAGAGCGTTGTATTGCCGCTTGCAAGGCTATCGGTTACCTAGGCGCGGGGACATTTGAATTTCTCTATCAAGATAACGAATTTTTCTTTATGGAGATGAACACTCGTATCCAGGTCGAGCATACGGTGACCGAGATGGTGACTCATGTTGATATTGTGGCCGAGCAGATCAATATCGCGGCAGGCAAAACCTTAAGCCATTCTCAAGCACTTATTCCAGCTCAAGGCCATGCTATCGAATGCCGAATTAATGCCGAAGACCCCAAAAGCTTTATCCCCTCACCTGGCACGATAACCCATCTGCGCCAGCCGAATGGTTTAGGGATCCGCTGGGAATCCCACCTTTATCAAGGCTACCAAGTACCGCCCTCTTATGATGCCATGATAGGCAAGCTGATCACTTGGGGAGAGGACAGAGAGACCGCCATTGCTCGCATGCAAAGCGCACTCGATGAGCTCGAAATCGAAGGCATTAAAACCAATATCCCACTGCTAAAAAATCTTATTAAAGAAGAAGGTTTTATCGCTGGATCCCAGTCGATCCACTACTTAGAACACTGGTTATCACCCTAGGTTTCAAGGACTTTTCTTACGCCAGCTTTCAGGAAGATCGACTTGTTGCCACAAGGTCTGACAAAGATCACTGCCCGTATGCCATTGCCCTTGCTTTAACCAAGTCACCAAGGCATCCCCAACTTGCGGATACGCTATCGGCTCGGGACGCGGCGATTTAAGCCAGCGTTTTACCACTTGAGGCTCTAGGCTCATCATACAGTCTCCAGCGCCAAGTAGTTGCAATGCCGCCACATTAGACAACTGCTCAAACTGACCATGCAGAGGTTTCACCAACAACTTTTTACCAAGGGTCAAGGCCTCACTAGCCAGTTCAAATCCAGCACTAGCAATCACGCCACCACACTGAGACAGCTTGACCTTAAACCCATCTCGGCTAAAGCCGGACCAATGGATGTTCCTAGGACAATTTAAAGGCTTAGCCCCAGCATGAAACACATAAAACTGATACGCTTCAAATGAGCTAAGCAGCTGACAGATAGCGCTTGGCGATTCAAAGGGGAGATATACCAAAATCTCATGGGAGTTATACGCCACCTTTGCATTAACCTCGACAAAAGGCGGCAAAATGGGAAAGCCAAAGTGATGCCAATGGCATCCTAACGCATGATCCACAGGGGCAAAATAGTTAAGCAATACCTGATCAAACCAACGATTACCCACTTTAGGCACATCATACTGCAGCGCGGCTTGGTGACTGACACCAATCGAGGGAACCCCCTGGGATTTAGCCGCCCACGCCGATACGGGTTCAAAATCATTAAGCACCAGATCATAGCCAGTTAAATCCAAATTACGCACATCTTTAACTAATGCTAGTAACGAGTTTTGCCATGCGGTCTTAGAAAGACTGACACTCCCCTCATGTGTCGCAAAAGTCAGTCCAGCCTGCGCCCGATATTGACCAAAACATTGCATATCAAAATAGTGATTGGCATCTCGACCAGAAAAGAAGAAATCAACGTCGATATCTTGAGCCTTGAGTGCTTTCGCCATCACTCGCGCTCGACTCAGGTGACCATTTCCCGTTCCTTGAACACCGTAAAGAATTTTCATATTGGCTGTCTCGTGGGGTTATTGGCCGAACATAGGCTGAGTCAAATAACAGCTGCTTACACCTAGCAAGGCGCCAGCCACTATATCTAACGGGTAATGCACGCCTAATAGGATACGTGACAGGCCAATGAGACTGGCCCAACCGAAACCCAACCAAGCAAGACTCGGAAAAACCCAAGCCAAGGTCGTTGCCATAACAAAAGCGGCAGCGGTATGGCCCGAAGGAAGACTGAATTTGTCTGACGGTTGAAAATCTAATGGAGGAGTGGCTCCCTCAGCGGCCCATTGTTGAAAGCAAGGTCGAGTGCGGCGGATACCATTCTTTAAAGCAAGATACAAAGGAAGCTCAATGATAAATGCCGCCAATACGCTATTAAAAACCTGTTCGCCCTGCTGATTAACCAGCAAGAGCCCGACACAAAGATAGAGATAAGCGGGACCATCCCCTGATGCGGAGACAATTTTAGCTTTAGAGCGGAGGTGATACTTGTTGCCAAAACCGTTGATCACAGCAAATACTTGGCCGTCAAGCTTAGCAATGGGTTCAAACATAAAAGGCTCCGAATCAACACTCGATGATTCAAGAGCCTAAAAAATTGCTATGACGTCTGAGTGACATCTAGCCTAAATATTTGTGACATTGGTCGTTAGACTTCTGCAGTCGAACCTTGTTGAGACTTAGCGCGGAATATTTTTACTAAGTGGTAAATGTTGATACAGGCAACAAAAGCATTCATGCCTGCGACTGGCCATGCAGAGATGTAAATCCCATAAATAACGAACAGTGTACACCCTGTAAAATTAAGACATCTCAGCCAAACAATGTCTTTCATCATCAAGGATATTGCAACCATTACTGACGCAGAATATCCAATAAGTTCAATCGAGTTTGAAACTTCCATAAGGCACCTTCTTGAGGCCCTCTGCCGTCCATAAGCTAACTGGGGGGTCCGTGCCCCTAAAGCAAGTTAAAGTTAAGTAATCAATGATTGCCCCTATGCTACCAAATTTAGCGTCTTGATGTAATTTAAATACGTAATTTAATGACCAACATCATATTTACGATCAAATGCATTTACAAAAGACAAAAGATTACAACAAATTACGTAATAGCGGCTTTTATCACCAATAGCGTGATTGATAACGCTTTTCTTTTTAAGAATCCCTTATATACTGGCTGGTATTAATATGTTGCTGATTTATTCAAGCAAAATGCCTTTCTACAGGAGTATGACTTATGGAATACAACACCTCAGAACTTTGTGACACTTACATTGATGTCGTTGATGTTGTTGAACCTATGTTCAGTAATTACGGTGGTTGTAGCTCTTTTGGTG
This sequence comes from Shewanella psychrotolerans, assembly GCF_019457595.1. Classification (NCBI taxonomy): domain Bacteria; kingdom Pseudomonadati; phylum Pseudomonadota; class Gammaproteobacteria; order Alteromonadales; family Shewanellaceae; genus Shewanella; species Shewanella psychrotolerans. The sequence continues at coordinate 3,858,437 of NZ_CP080419.1, forward strand.
GTTCAATTAGTACCATTAAATGCTTCGAAGACAACGGCCTAATCATTGAAGCTCTTCAACAAGATGGTGAAGGTAAAGTGTTATTGATCGACGGTGGTGGTTCACTTCGTCGCGCACTACTGGATGCATCTATCGCTCAAATTGGTGTCGATAACAAATGGGAAGGTATTATTGTTTACGGTTCGGTGAGAGATGTTGATGCGTTAGAAGATCTCGATATCGGCATTCAAGCCCTAGCCTCGATCCCTGTCGGCGCAGATGGTCATGGTGTTGGCGAGTTAGAGATCCCGGTGAATTTCGGTGGTGTGACTTTCTTACCAGCCGATCATGTTTACGCTGACAACACAGGTATTATCCTGTCACCTGAGCCTCTAGATATCGATTAAGCTAACGCCCGAAATGGCACGATGATTTTTTTAGGCTAGGTATTTAGACCTAATCAGAAAGCAAAAAGGACGACCACAGGTCGTCCTTTTTTGTGGCCTATCGATGGCCACTATTCTCTCACTGCAACCAGTATTACCCGTGATCGGTAAGGTACTGCATTATCTAAGTTGAGCTTCAAGCGACCTTGAACTTTGAAGTGGCATTTTGAAACCTTACCACATGGTGTATCAATTGCCTGCGGCAGGTGCAGTGCAAGGACGCACTAATGTCGTGATCACACAGATGTGAAAGAACGACCTTATGTGCAGGTACTGCCGAGGCATGCTGGCTCTTTTTAAACATTTAGCCTTTGGCTTGGTGGATGCCGGTGAGAGTGTATGAAGTCGAATCTTCATTGCAATTAATAGCCTGCGGCTCGCTTATGTGCAGATACTGCCTCGGGACGCTATACGTCATCCCTGACCGCTTAACGAAAACATCCCTGTTTTCGATACCCTCAACAGCATCAACACTGGGTTATCAATCTCTTCGATTGAACCGCATTTGGTCCCCATAATCCTGTCAAAGCTAAGTTGCTTATGGACAAAAGTGTTTTAGCGTTGGAATGAAGGTGTTGGCATTTTTGTGGTTTAACATTTGGCTGAATTAGTGTTGGTAGAGTGTCTTTGAAATTTGTATCTTCACTGTAACTAATCGCCTGTCCGGCGAGGAGTGTGCAGATACTGCTGCTACACGCCGTAAATCCATCCGTGGAGGCTCGACGATGGCATCCCTGCCATCAACGTCCGCAGCCGCATCTACACTGGGTCATTTTATCTCTTCGATTTGGCCTTTCAGGTATCATCCGGTCAACCAAAAGTTAAATCGTTTTTGGACAAAAGTATCTGACCTTCGAATGAAGGTATTAGCATTGTTTGGCTTGTAGCATTTGCCGGAATAGGTTTTTACTTCGCTGATGGTAGCGTTGACCTTCATGGTTTTGAATTGCCTGCGGCAGGCTTATGTGCAAACACATTTGTGACACGCTACGAGCACTTCCATGTGAGCTCTACCCTGAGGAATCCCCTGATAACTTTGATATAAATCATGAGATTAGAGTGAACTTACACCTTGGAATGTGATCTGATTAAGGGCTTTGTTTCCTAAATCGATGGAACTAAATCTGTAATCAGTGATCAGATCGGCATCATTCACAGCTCCACTAATCAACCGTGCCAAAGCCTCGCTATAAGACAACCAACTGGAAACAGTACAATCAAGCCTTGATTAACCGTGGCTCATTGACCTTCTGGATTGATGAGGAAGCGATCGCTACTTGGAAAGCGACAACAGAATCAAAATCAAAGCCAGCCATTATTAATCACCCGATTAAGTGTATTAATCTCCAATTCGGCTCCATGACGTAAATTCCACATTATGCTCTTGAAGGAACATATAAAGACTATCCGCATTTTCCTTGCTAAAATACTTTTCTAACAAATTTAAGACCTCCCCATTTTCTCCAATTGCATTCTGGAGCTTAGGAATTTCTGCTTCTTTTACTGTCCAGCACCACTCATATTCTGTGTATCCATACGCTCCTTCAACACTATCGCCTAGATCTTGCCCCACAAAAACCAAGTCTCCATTTTCATTAATTTCTGCACTTAGAAACCTATAGTCTCTAGACTTTCTTTCCTCTCTTAGGATAACTTTAGATTTCTTTATATGGTCAACCATAGCTATTACCAGAAACACTTAACGCCCGCTTAAGTGGTGAGCAACGCTACCACGACACCCAATTATTACACCGTAAACACAAAAGCCAAATCAAACCAAAACCGCCAAGCGTTGCGAATCCATCTTGAAGCGTTTGTTAGGGCTTTCCAACCGGTTGCTCTGCCTTAATAACCTCATCCGCTTGAGGATCGTTAAATTGAGCATAAGCTAGCTGTCCTGCTTGTACGAGTGTAAAAATTACTGCGATAAAACTCAGAAGCTTTACCCACGGTTTTTCCATTTGATTATTTAGCTTTTGAGACAAGTTATAGTTAGAAACTTTTATCTTGCCTTTTTGTAATAGGAAATACATAGACTGAAACCAGTAAGCTTTTGACATTGTTGACTTGTGAAGCCTAACAAATTCTTTGTCTTGGAAAGCTTTAACTTCTTCCTCACCACTAAGACTATCACGATGATTACCGTCATTTAAATTCTGAAGAGTTTTCATTCTAGGGTGAGCAATACTATCTTTACCGTATTTTTCAATAATCAGACTAGACAAATTGTGTTTGCTAGAGTCTTGAATTCTCACACCTTTTTCACCAGATAGTACTTCATATCGATGAGACAATGCCTCGAAACCATAATTGATGTTCGACATATTCCAGTGCAACCATAATGCACCATTGTTATCACGTACGAACGAGTAAAAATCAGCTAGCATCTGCTTTTCTAGATCATTGTAATTATCAGCGATTTCATCCCGCCCAATGTGTGCTTTCTCGGCTACAAGATGAATCGAAAAACTATGCATTGTATGACTTTGTAGATGCAGAACTGCGATTGAGGTTACACGCGGTGAAATATTCTCATTGTTGTCATTGAGATTTTCGCACGAATAATGAATCACGTAGATATTGTGCTCATTTGCTTTTAAAAATTTGAGTTTATCTTTGATACCCAATGAATCCACCCGTGAAAAGTATTTACCATGAAAAATCTAACTATAACATCATATTAAGGATCTTGAATATGTCGATTAGAGCCCTAACATTTTATTAGTGCGCATGCGCGTTTACCTCGTTGCACCAGTGAAAACGCGCACAGTTAACTATCTGTATGTAATGAACTTATCAGCATTTTGCTAAATATACCATCTGGAAAAACGCGCATGCGCGTTTTCCAAACTTATTATCTACTTGACTAATACTATAAGTAATTAATTTTAATTATATTTATTTAAAGCGAAATGAGAAAACGCGCACGAATACAGGATGAAAATCGTTCAAAATCCTTATGATTTTAATATAACTGTATACTTATCCAGTTTATTGGTGAGGAGTAGTGAATTACATCACTCGGGTGTAGCGATGAAAATTTCTAGGTCAGAAAATCCGTCAGTTACTGATCCACCGACAACTTGTTAACTCATTTTTGGGGAAAAGCTTCTTAGCTTTTAATTCTGAATTCACACCAAACACTGTCAAATCGAAGAGATAAAATGACCCAGTGTAAGCACGGTTTTGGCCTTCGAAATCATGGATGATTTCGTAGAGCCCACATGGATGTGCTCGTGGCGAGCCAAAAGAGTGCTTGCACATTCCTCGCCGGACAGGCGATTAGTAACAGTGAAGGTGTGACCTTCAAGTACACTTAACAAATAAGATGCGGCCAAACGCTACTCAAGCAAACATAAAAAAATGCCATACCTTCATTTAAAGGCCAACAAACTTTGGGGCAAAAATAATTTAGCTTCGATTAACCTAGCCACATCAAATAAAGCCAAATCGAAGAGAGAAAATGACCCAGTGTAAACACGATTTTGGCCTTCGAAATCATGGCCGAAAATGTTCCTGACATTTTTCGGCATTCCCTCCATCCTTGGAGGTCAGATGATTTCGCAGAGCCCACAAGGAAGTGCTCGTGGCGTGCCAAAATAGTGTTTGCACATCCCCCGCCGTGCAGGCGTTAAATAACAATGAAGGTGCGACCTTCAAACCCCCATCCAACACCTATGCCGCCACGGGCTAACATTCGAATACCATCGCCAGTTGTCCAAGCCAAATCACCCAAAACCCAATCCAATAAACTGAAATTTGTGCAGCCCACAAAAAAACCACACTTTATTTAAATTGATCAATTACTATTATCAGCAGATACCTTGCATCACTAACAACAAATAGAATCGAAACCATGCAAACACTTATCCCTTTTACTGCCGAGATCTGTAGTTCCTATGTATCCAAGCGCGACGGCGAAACAAAAATTGGCCAAACCTTACATTGCTACGATGGCCAAACACCGCTAACACACGCACTCAGCCAAGCTAAAGATAAAGGAGCAAGGTTTGCCATTATCGGGATTGGCGAAGATATCGGCCCTCGCGCCAATTTGGGCCGTGGCGGCGCGGTTGATGCTTTCGAAGCAGCGATGGCACAGTTTTGTAACTTTCAATCCAATCAGTTTCTCGACAGTCGTCTTTGCCTCGTTCTCGGCCAGATAGCTACCCAAGATTTGCAACTGCCCGCCGATGCGAAAACGAGCGACCTTAGAGATAACGTCGAAAAGTTAGATGAGCGAGTTATTGACATTGTGACTGCAATTATCGCAGCGGAATTAGAGCCAATTGTGATTGGCGGTGGCCACAATAATGCCTATGGTTTGTTGATGGCAACCAAAGCCGCCACTAAACGCCCAGTTGCTGCGGTCAATCTCGATCCCCATTCTGACTTTAGGCCAAGAGAAGGACGCCACAGCGGCAACGGTTTTAGTTATGCGGCGGCGAGTGGTGCGCTCGCTTACTACCACGTACTGGGAATGCATGAACTTAAGAACAGCCAACAGACCTTAGATCAATTAGCGGCCTTTGGCGGTAAATGGCACACCTTTCAGTCGATTTGGGTACGCCAAGAGTTGACGCTAAAACAAGCCATCAGCGACATTATCACCGACCTGAACGCCAGCGGGCTCCCGGTTGCGATTGAACTCGATCTCGACGCGATCATCAATATGCCCAGCAGCGCAGCGACAAGTGCAGGGATTCCACTTATTGATGCCCTCTTTTATGTCAATCAGGTGGCCCGTAACGCCAACGCCTGTTACCTGCATTTAGCCGAAGGCGCACCGAATTGCCACGCTGCTGGCATCGAGGCTGGACGCCGTGAAACCGGACAGAGTATCAGTGAATTGATCTATTCCTATATCCAAGGACGTACTGCTCAACATCCCTTGGGCTAATTGGCCTCAGGGAATTTGGCATATCGCTAATATTATGCTGTAATGCTGGGCCAAATTTTGCAAACTCTGCGCTATCACGCATTTTTTTAAAATGTGAGCGTGGATTATTAACATCGATCACAGAGTGGTCGATGAATGATTCAGCAATTTGAGTCAATCACTTACACTCGCCATATTAGCAGCAACGCACAGGAACACAGAGATGTCAGAGGGCACACCAAACAGTACGCATTTCGGTTATAAGACGGTAGAAGCAGAGAAAAAAGCGGACTTAGTCGCCGATGTTTTTCACTCAGTCGCAGCCAAGTACGACATTATGAACGATGTCATGTCCTTTGGTATCCATCGTCTATGGAAACGTCTCACGATCGAGAGTGCGGGCGCACGTCCAGGCATGAAGGTATTAGACCTTGCTGGCGGCACTGGTGACTTAACGGCAAAATTTTCACACATTGTCGGTAACACTGGCCAAGTCACACTCGCCGACATTAATGAGTCTATGCTCAAAGTCGGTCGTGAGAAGCTACGTAATCGCGGTGTGGTTGGAAATGTGAACTATGTTCAGGCAAACGCAGAAGCATTGCCATTTCCTGATAACCATTTTGATATCATTACTATCGCTTTTGGCCTTCGTAACGTGACCGATAAAGATGCCGCGATCCGATCTATGCTAAGAGTATTGAAGCCGGGTGGAAAGCTACTGGTACTTGAGTTTTCAAAGCCACAGCATGAGATCATGCGTAAAGTTTACGATCTCTACAGCTTTAAAATTTTACCTAAGATGGGCGATATCATCACTAAAGATGCGGGTAGCTATGAATACCTGGCCGAATCTATCCGTATGCACCCAGATCAAGAAACCCTTAAAGGTATGATGGTTGAAGCCGGTTTTGAACAGGTTGAATACACCAATATGACCGATGGTGTCGTGGCGCTGCATAAAGGCTACAAATTCTAGCAACTGCTCTACAGGCCTCACACAATTAGGTTTAGCATGAAACGTGAAATTGCATTGCTGATCAGTGCGGGGCTTGAAACCGCACTACAACACGCTGTAAAACAGTCACCCGAAGCATATGCCAAACAGCATACGCTTCACGGTAAAGTGTTATGTCTTCAACTGACTCAACTCAACTCGCCGATTTATCTTTTATTTGCCAAAGAGATCCAAGTCTTTGGTCAATATGATGGTTCGGTTAACACCAAGGTCGATGCTGATCTGACCACCCTCTATCGCCTGAGCGAAGGGGCTAACCTCACCGAGTTAATTAAGCAAGATAAGCTGAAACTAGAGGGCGACCTCAACCTGCTGCAAAGCTTTAGCCATTTTATGCAGCAGATCGAGTTTGATTTTGCCGAGCCGTTATCGCGCTATATTGGTGATGCGCCGACCCATATACTGCTCCAAGGTGCAAAACAGCTAAAACAAGAACTCACCACCGTCTTGCGTAAGAGCCGCGATCATATCGGTCAACTCACTGTCGAAGAATACCGTTTGACCCCGCATAAAATCGAATTTATTCATTTTGGTGATAGAATCGAGCAACTCAAACAAGATACCGACGCCTTAAGCCAAAGGATTGATCAACTCATTAGTGGGGCAAACAGGACCAAATGACACTTAAAAGTATTCAACGCGCTTACCAAGTCATTAAAATTGCACTTAATTATGGCCTTGATGATCTTATCCCATCAAAGCTAAAACCTTGGTATTTTAGACTCCTGCGCTGGAGCTTTTTCTGGTTAACCAACAAACATAAAGACAAAGTCGGCGGCGAACGTTTAAAGCTTGCGATGCAGGAGCTAGGACCTGTCTATATTAAATTTGGCCAAATGCTATCGACCCGCCGAGATCTGCTCAACGATGAGTGGGCCGAAGAGCTAGCGATGCTGCAAGATAGAGTGCCACCTTTTGACTCTGCGATTGCCAAAGCTCAGATAGAAGCCGAGCTTGGCTGCCCTATCGATACCTATTTCGACGACTTCGATGATACGCCTCTGGCATCGGCCTCAATTTCCCAAGTCCATACTGCTACCCTCAAGTCCAATGGCGCAAATGTGGTGCTCAAGGTCTTGCGCCCGAACGTAGAAGATAAGGTCCACGCCGACCTACAACTGATGAGCCAGAGTGCGCAGTTTTTAGAGGCACTGCTTGGCCAAGGTAATCGCTTGCGCCCTGCCGAGGTGGTAGAAGATTACCGTACCACCATCGAAGGTGAACTTAATTTAAAACTCGAAGCACTCAACGCCATTAAGTTACGCAATAACTTTATCGACTCAGGGGCGTTATATATTCCCTTTATGTATGAAGAGTTTTGCTTTACTCGTCTAATCGTAATGGAACGTATCTATGGTATTCCAGTATCCGATAAGGCGGCACTCGAGGCTCAAGGGACTAACCTTAAGCTATTAGCGGAGCGCGGCGTTGAGCTGTTTTTTACGCAAGTATTCCGTGATAATTTTTTCCATGCCGATATGCACCCTGGCAACATTTTTGTCAGTACCGAACACCCGAATGATCCTTTCTATATCGGTCTCGACTGCGGCATTATGGGCACCCTTACCGATCAAGATAAACGTTATCTAGCAGAGAATTTTCTCGCCTTTTTCAATCGAGATTATACCCGAATTGCTCAGCTCTATATCGAATCTGGCTGGGTGTCGGCAGATACTGATATCGTCGCATTTGAACAGGCGATCAAAGTGGTTTGTGAGCCCATGTTTAATAAACCGTTAGATGAGATCTCTTTCGGTCATGTACTGTTAGAACTGTTTAGAACCGCGAGACGTTTCGATATGGTAGTACAGCCACAGTTAGTGCTACTTGAAAAAACCTTGCTGTATATCGAAGGCTTAGGCCGTCAACTCTATCCTCAACTCGACCTGTGGAAAACCGCGAAACCTTTCCTTGAAGATTGGATGGCCGAGCAGATGGGTCCCGTTGGCATGGCTAAAAAAATCAAAAAGCAGTTCCCTTATTGGGCTGACAAATTACCCGAACTACCAGAGCTGGTCTACGATAACCTTAAAATGGGTAAGAATTTTGTTAATAGCCAAAACCAGCTACTTGATCGTTACCTAAAACAGCAACAGAAGACCCATAAAAGTAACTACCTTTTAATCACATCGGCAGTTTTAGTGATCTGCGGCACTATTTTGTTCGCGCAAGACGCTACACTATGGGCCTCTTATGGGTCTATCAGTATCGGTACCATACTCTGGCTACTGGGATGGCGATCTAGGCCAAAGAATCACAAGTTTTAGCTAGCACTAAATAACCAAAGGTTCATAATAGAACCAATCTTAAGTAAGAGTTAAATAAAGAGGATCGTTTCATGGGTGGCATTAGTATTTGGCAACTTCTTATCATTGCTTTAATTGTCGTTTTGCTTTTCGGAACAAAAAAATTACGCTCACTTGGCGGTGACTTAGGTGGCGCAGTGAAAGGCTTTAAGAGCGCAATGTCTTCAGAAGAAGAAAAGAAAGCACTCGAAGACAACACCGCAGAAAAAACCGCTCAGACTGATGAAAAGAAGACTGAGTCCAAGGATAAAGAACAGGCGTAATTCCTTATGTTCGACGGTATCGGCTTTATGGAACTACTGTTGATCGGCATTTTGGGGCTAGTGGTTCTTGGCCCCGAAAGACTCCCGGTTGCAGTGCGTTCAATTTCAGGCTGGATCCGCGCCATGAAACGCATGGCCAACTCAGTAAAAGATGAACTTGAGCAGGAACTTAAAATTGAGCAACTGCATTCAGATCTGAAAAAGGCTGAAAACCAAGGACTTAAAAATCTTTCTCCTGAGTTACAGGATTCAATAGATCAATTAAAAGAAGCAGCCCAATCTGTTAATCGTCCTTATAAGGTTGAAGATATCGCCAGTACTGAAACTACCAGCGAAACATCGACACCTAAAGAGACCAATACAGCTAAGGCGAGCAATTCAAACGAAAAATCTGACGGGTAATCCATGTCGCAACAGCTGCCGTTAATTAGCCACTTGCTTGAGTTACGTAATAAGTTACTTAAAGCCATTGGTAGTGTGCTTTTTGTGTTTATTTGCCTAGTCTATTGGGCGAACGATATCTATCATTATCTGGCAATTCCCTTAATGGATGCATTGCCAGAAACCAGCAGTATGATCGCAACTGATGTTGCGGCGCCCTTCTTTGCTCCATTTAAATTGACGTTAGTGTTGGCATTCTTTGTCGCTATTCCTTATGTGCTATTTCAGATCTGGTCATTCATCGCACCTGGCTTGTATAAACATGAGAAGCGCTTAATGTTGCCGCTGCTAACCAGCAGTACACTGCTATTTTACTTAGGTATCGCATTTACTTATTACATCGTTTTTCCTGTTGTTTTTGGCTTCTTCACCAGTGTGGCACCAGAAGGTGTACAGGTAGCAACAGATATCAGTAGTTATCTTAGTTTCGTACTCAAGCTATTTTTTGCTTTTGGTTTAGCATTCGAAATCCCGATTGCGGTGATATTGCTCTGTTGGGCCGGTGTTACAACCCCCGAAGACCTCAAAGCTAAGCGCCCCTATATCGTGGTTGGTGCCTTTATCATAGGTATGTTGCTCACGCCACCAGACATCATTTCACAAACAATGTTAGCGATACCCATGTTGATATTATTTGAAGGGGGATTGATTGCCGCTCGTTTCTACAGTAAAAAGGACACTGAAGAAGACGATGAGCAGACAGAACAGGATCAACCAGGCCAATAAGGCATGCTAATTAAGTCAAATAACAGCTATCTATAGGGGTAGCTGTTCTTATTGGTCAGCCACTTGATGCTCACAATAATAAAAAAGGAACTCTTATATGAGCTTAAGTCGTTTTAACGGCCTAGGTTGGATAGCGATACCAACTTTACTTATTTCTCTAAATGCTTCGGCAGGTCTTGAGCAACAACTCACTAATTGTGCAGGAATAAGCGATAAACTCGATAGACTAATTTGTTACGATAATTTGGCCGCAAACGCCTTAAATCACAATGTCAATCAGCCGATTCAAGCTTCTGTATCAAAACCCGCACCAGTAGCGCAAGCTCCAGTCGTTGCTGCGACAGCCATTAGTGCAGAAGAAAGCTTTGGTAAAATTTATAAAGAAGATCCAGATCAGATCACTAAGATCGATATGACAGTGAAGTCGGTTTCTAAAGACGCCTATGGCGCACTTAAAATTAGTTTTGAAAACGGTCAGGTTTGGAAACAAAGTGACAGTCGCCGCTTCAAAATAAAAGCGGGCGAAACCGTTTATATCGAAAAAGGAGCATTAGGTTCATTCATGTTGGGGAAAGAAAGCCTCAACACAACAATACGGGTTAAACGCCTCGACTAATGCCAAGTCACATAGATATCGCTGTTAACTTAGTTGGCAGCGCTCTAGAAAAAGACATCGATAACGTTATCCAGCGAGCCGCAGCCCAAAGGGTTTCGCCGCTTATTGTTATTGGCAGTAGCTTGGATGAAAGTCAACAAGCGATCGACTGCTGCCTACAATACCCTAAATCCTTATATACAACCGCAGGGGTTCACCCCCATCATGCCAGTGAGTGGCAAGCATCGAGTGTTGAACGCTTAACCCATCTAGCCCAACAACCCAATGTTGTCGCCATAGGCGAATGCGGCTTAGATTACAATCGCGATTTTTCCCCGAGGCCAATGCAACGCATTGCATTTGCTGAGCAGTTGGCCCTTGCCGCACGACTGAATATGCCCGTTTTAATGCATGAACGCGACGCACACGACGATTTTGTCGAGATATTGCAAGAATACCGGCCACGACTAAAAGGGGCATTACTGCATTGTTTTACAGGCAATAGACAAAGCTTGGAGCGTTATATCGAACTCGATCTTCACCTTGGTATCACAGGTTGGGTTTGCGATGAGCGCCGCGGTGCCGAACTGGCGTCATTAGTTGGCGATATTCCGGCTAATCGCATTATGATTGAAACAGATAGCCCCTACTTGCTCCCTCGCAGCATGCGACCAAAACCCAAGTCGAGCAAAAATGAGCCGCAATACTTGCCCTATATCAGTCAATATATTGCATCATTGCGAGGCCAATCGGCTAATGAATTTGCGAAGCAAGCTTATAACAACAGTTGTGAATTTTTCGGTTTAAAGGCTACTTATGAACCGATTTAATACGGTTATTTCGCTAATATTCCTTTTGAGTCTGTCCTACTTTGCTGATGCAGACCCCTTGCTCGCCGTCAATGATGAGCAATCGATAAACCTGTCACCTTGGCTTTACTACGCACAAGACAGCAAGCTTACACAAATTGACGAGGTCATTAACCTCAACGCCAGCCTCTGGTCACGGATTGATTCGACATTTAACCAAAGATTAGCCGTCGATCCATTTTGGATAAAAATCAGTCTATATAATGCAACCGAACATAAGATACGTCGCTATTTATCGCTAGCGAATCCCCATATAGACAAGATTAACCTTTATCATATTCAACCTGGTCAGGCGCCAATACATATAGAGATGGGCGACAGCTATCCCTTTTCTCAGCGTCCCATTGCCCATAATAACTTCCTATATAAGTTCGATTTAACACCGGAAGTGCTGCATACCTTCTATGCTCGAATAGAAACCCAAGGCAGTGCCAATTTGCCATTAAGCCTATTATCACCAGAACAATTAGTCAAAGACACTGAGACAGAGTCGCTATATCAAGGTTTACAATTAGGAGCGCTGGTTGCGATTGGGTTATTCAGCCTGTTTATTGCGTTAACCACGCACTCTTACAGTTATAGCTATTACTCTGGCTATGTACTCAGTGCCACACTACTCGTTGCAACTTTGCAAGGACTTTCATTTAGATACATTTGGCCAAATTTCCCCTTATTCGAGCCCATTCTTATACCTTTATTAATCCCTATAACACTGACGTTTGCTTTAATGTTCTCTGAAAAAGTGTTACAGCTTAAATACCATAATTTAAGGATGTTGAGGATATGTCGTTATAGTGCGGCAACGGTTTTTTGTCTTACCCTCGTCACGCCATTTATTCACTATTCTGTTGCCCTAAAGATTAATATTGTTGCAGTGCTTATTACTACATTGCTATTGATGGTCATAGCTCTCACACTCAGCTTGCGCGGACACAAACTCGCTAGGCTCTATACAATAGCCTGGTCGGGGATGTTAACCGGTGCCTTAGTTACATCCATGATGTACTTAGGTATGTTACATCTACCAATCATGCACCAAACCCCTATCATGATTGGATTAAGCTTTGAAATTATCTTTATGGCTGCCGTGTTGGCGATTCGCTATAACGATGAACGTAAAGCTAAATTAAAAATCCAGCAAGAAGCTCTCAAACAAGCACAACGGCTCCGTCAAAGTAAAGAAGATGCATTAAAGATCGAGGCCAACAGCAATGAGAGGCTCGAACAGATGGTGCAAGAGCGCACATTAGAGCTTGAGATCGCACTTAGAGAATTAAATGAAGCTAACCAGAAACTTACTGAACAAAATACTGTCGATAGTCTCACTGGCGTAAAAAACCGGGCGGCATTCGATAAACGCCTGCTTGCCGAAGGCCGACTGAGTCGACGCCAGCAGACACCACTTGCGGTGTTAATGATTGATATTGATAGATTTAAGGCGATTAACGATACCTACGGTCACTTAGCGGGCGATCACGCATTAAAGATAATAGCGCAGGCACTAAAGCAGAACTTAAGACGTCCAAGTGATCTAGTATCACGTTTCGGTGGCGAAGAGTTTGCTATGATATTGCCAAATACCTCGCTGGAGGGGGCTCTAACTGTGGCGGAATCGATGCGTGAAACCGTTTTCCAACTGCCACTGAGTTGGGAACGAAATACAATTCCACTCACTATTAGTGTGGGACTGTATGCCGAAGTGATTACCGACGATCAAGATATCAACTCATTGGTCGACCGAGCAGATAAAGCACTTTATCGTGCCAAAAACGATGGGCGTAATCGCGTTTGTGTATATACGCCCGAACTCGAAAAATAGACAACATAAAACTTCAATAATTGCACCATGGCAACCTCGCCAACCCAACGGTGTGAACAGCTGAAGTCAGTAACCCTAAATTAGGAGTCGAATGTGAACATCATTACCAGTGCTTTTCCTCAGCGCAGAATGCGCCGCATGCGTAAACATGATTTTAGTCGCCGTTTAATGGCCGAAAATCAACTTTCGGTTAATGACTTAATCTATCCAATGTTTGTACTGGAAGGAAATAATCGCACAGAGCAAGTCGCCTCAATGCCTGGTGTTGAGCGTTACTCAATCGACTTATTACTAAAAGAAGCGGAAGAGTTAGTCAAATTAGGTATCCCACTGATCGCATTATTTCCTGTCACGCCGGCAGAGAAAAAGTCACTGATGGCGGAAGAAGCCTATAATGCCGATGCTTTAGCACAACGCGCGGTACGAGCACTGAAAGAAGCATTCCCACAACTGGGTGTGATGACTGACGTAGCCCTAGATCCATTTACCACCCACGGACAAGATGGCATCATCGATGACGAGGGTTACATTCTTAACGACATCACCACTGAGATCTTAGTTAAGCAAGCGCTTTCGCATGCCGAAGCAGGCGCGGATATTGTTGCTCCGTCAGATATGATGGATGGCCGTATCGGTGCTATCCGTAAGGCTTTAGAAGAAGCGGGTCACGTCAATACTCAAATCATGGCTTACTCGGCTAAATACTCATCAAACTACTACGGTCCATTCCGTGATGCAGTAGGCTCAGCGGGCAACTTAAAGGGCGGTAACAAGCATAGCTATCAAATGGATCCTGCCAACAGCGATGAAGCCTTACATGAAGTCGCTCTTGATATTCAAGAAGGCGCAGATATGGTCATGGTAAAACCTGGTATGCCATACCTAGATATCGTGACTCGCGTTAAACGCGAACTCGCGGTACCTACTTTCGCTTACCAAGTGAGTGGTGAATACGCTATGCATATGGCCGCTATTGAAAATGGCTGGTTAGCGGAAAAAGCCATTGTGATGGAGTCACTACTTTGCTTCAAGCGAGCGGGTGCCGATGGCATCTTAACTTACTTTGCCAAACGTGCAGCTCAGTGGTTAAAAGAGAATGACAACGGCTAAGCGGTTAGCCGAGTAAAAAGAAAAGCCAGTGACCTTGTCACTGGCTTTTTTATTCCCAACTAATACCGAGTACTACCGACAAACTAACTCGCCTCTTGTAACTGCGGCTCTGCATTGATTAGCGCAGTCTCTACAATCGACTTAAATTGCCGCGGATTATCCAGCACTAAGTCGATCTTACCGATCCACTCCGTTAGCTGCCCCATTGCGCCTATATAGACTTGAGGAGAGGTAAACATAATTCGCGCATTACTTTTCCCTCTGCCGAAACTCAGATCTTGCTTGTCTCGCAATCCACTATCATCGAGCAACTCCACCTCTGCAATACGATTTAACTCAACAACAAGCATTCCCCAAATACCATTGTTTAGCACCAGCTTATTATCAATGAGGTAACAGCTATAGTGCCGCGCAATTCGATGGTTTGCCCAAAGCACCACCACACCGTAGGCGATAAACCCAGCTGAAAAGAGTGCCGTTAACTCGCTCCAACCAACTAAAGCTAGGTAACAGCAAGTCGCAGCAGCCAGCAAACCTGTGATCAGCGACAACAGGTGCCAACGACTCGAAGACAAAGAGCTAATATGCGCAATGGCGCTTGCATGATGACGAGAAAAATAACCAATGGCGTAATACCAGCTGGCCGGTTCAGTCGCCAGCATATATCCCAAGGTGAGCCTCTTATCGTCCTGAACTTGCGGTTTATCTGCACTGTCTGTTGCAAACTGTGTTTGAGGGGGGTTTGTGCCATATTGATTTATCACTGTGAGTCGCGGGTCACCTTTGGCAGCTCTAGCCTGCCACAGCCCTCTAGCAATACTCACGATCAAATACAGTTCAATCGCGAGTAGTACGGCAATAATCGGAAAGCGTAACCATGCGATAAACTCAAAGTAGCTTGCGATCTCCGCCGGAAAACTAAGACGTGCCATCAGGCTGCTGAGACTAAAAATGATAAGTAGCTTCCATAACTTTTGACCAGCTACTTTGATGATGGCTATCCAATAGCCGAGTGGTAAAACAAGGAAGTAGATAACAGAAAATACACTTAGCCGAATCAGTGCACTAGGTTCATCTAAACTCGCGGGAAGATAAGTAAAGCCAAGACTGTAAGCCACAACGGCGGATAACAGAAACAGCAAACGATATTTAACACTTCGCCTCATAGAAGGCTCCCTATGTAATGTTATTTATTTGTAAATAACATATGGGGAGAGTCGACTCTGGTTTCAACCTCGTGGCGTTAATTTAAGTCTTTTAAAGGGAAGATTTTTATATAAAATTAAGACAGTAACAGAGCTAAATTGCCGAAGACTTCTCATTCTCAACTTTTTGCTTCATTAAATCGGCAATTTGGGCAGATAACACCGCGATTTCGGTTCTAATCTGAGCTCGACGCTTTTCGGCCGTTTCACTTTTATCGTTAGCCAAGGCCTTAAGCTCTTGCTGAAGTGCTTTTATTTTCTCTTTGCGCTGTTCAATCAGCTCATCAAGGGAAGGCTTATGGGATTTGTCGCTGGCTGCCGCTTGCTGAGTTTCTTGCATCTCATTCACTTTAGCGTGCAATACACCACCAAGTTCACTCGCTAACGCTTGGCGACCTTCACTAGAGATAGAAACTTGACTGCTCTCTTGGGTGGAAGCCACGACAGCTGAGGCAGCCGTTTCTTTTACCGCCACCATCTCTTTTATCGCCACAGTCAAGCGACTCAAACTCGCTAAGCCAATCCCTTGCTGATTTACTCCTTGAATGTTCATACTGCGCCTTCCTTAACGAGCAACTTGTGCTGAGTGATAATAATATTCATCGCTTCTATTCATCGGCCAATTACCAAAATGATTTAGTTAATTGATGACAATTTTCGGGAATCAACAAAACAACGGCTCAGACTAGATAATCGATGCCTAACGCGACAAATAATGCCAAGCCTGCCCAGTTATTATTTAAAAAAGCTTTAAAACAGGGGGCCCTTTCACGAGCAAAGATAAGCTTTTGCTGATACAAGCTGAAACCGATGAAAGTCATAATCCCAAGAGCAAACACTAAGCCGCGATCCGCACTCATTCCCGCCATAATAAAACAGGCCAATGCAGCCAATTGAAACAGTCCAATGATCTGACGATCAAAACGGCCAAATAGAATAGCGGTTGATTTGATACCCACTTTTAAATCGTCTTCACGATCCACCATGGCATACATGGTGTCGTAGGCGACAGTCCAGCACCAATTAGCGGCAAACAACCACCAAGCCTCTACTGGCACGCTTCCCGTTTGTGCAGCATAAGCCATAGGGATAGACCAACTCCACACCACACCAAGGAACATCTGCGGCATGTTAGTAAAGCGCTTAGTAAAGGGATAAATGATGGTTAAAATGATGCCAACAACTGACAGCTTCACCACCAGAGGATTGAGCATCAGCACTAGACCAAAGGCAATCAGTCCCATTACCACAAACAAACTCAGAGCTTCTTTGACGGTGACTTCACCGCTCGCTAATGGCCGCAATTTAGTGCGATCCACATGTGCATCTAAATCTCGGTCGGCATAGTCATTGATGATACAACCACACGCACGCATCACCACGACACCCACAATGAAGATAATCAATACTTTTAAGTCAGGCATGCCACCAGCGGCAAGCACTAAGGCCATTAAACACGGCCACAACAACAACAAAGTACCTATGGGACGATCCATGCGAGCAAGACGCATATAAACGTCAAATTTATCCCTAATGTTCATATAATGAGGCTCTCCTAAAATACCACTTAGCATTTAATCGATTCTTGTTATGCAGGCAGTATGGCGAACATAATACCACTTTCGCCCCTTTCTATATGCTACAGCGATTAGCATTTTTCCAAGCGAGCAAAAGCAATCTTTAAACGCTTGCGTCCAACATCGTCAAAGTTCACTTCGATAACGGCCTGCTCACCAGTACCTTCGAGATCGATCACCTTGCCTTCGCCAAACTTAAAGTGCATTACTCGCTGGCCAATACTAAAGCCAGAGTCATGACCAGCCACCGCTCTCACTGGGCGGTTACGACTTTCGCTAATAGCATCTGAGATCCGGTTAGTAAATCGATTTACTGGCGCTGTCACTTGCGCTTTTAGGCGGATCTCTTGTACAAACTCGCTCGGGATCTCTTTGATAAAACGCGATGGCCGCGCGAAATTTTCGCGGCCATAGATACGCCTCGATTCAGCGTAGGTGATATATAGCTGTTTCATGGCGCGGGTCATCCCCACATAACAGAGACGGCGCTCCTCATCGAGCCTATCGCCTTCATCCATCGCCATTTGACTCGGGAAAATCCCCTCTTCGACACCAGACATGAATACCATAGGAAATTCCAAGCCTTTAGCCGAGTGTAATGTCATAAGCTGCACCGCATCGGTAAATGCATCCGCCTGCCCCTCGCCCGCCTCTAGCGCCGCATGGGATAAGAAGGCATTAAGCTCGCCCATATCTTCGAGGTCTTCAGGCATCACAAAAGTACGAGCGGCGGTAACCAGCTCCTCTAAGTTTTCTACTCTTGCGCGAGCCTTTTCACCCTTTTCAGTTTCATACATGGTCTTAAGACCCGACGCTTGGATCACATGGTCTGTCATACGATGTAAGGATTGCTCTTCTGTATCCTGTTGCAACTCAACAATTAGATCCATAAAGCCACGCACCGCATTGGCGGCACGGCCGCTCAGCAGTTTTTCATCGAGTGCACATAAACAGGTTTGCCATAATGTTAGCTCCTGCTGACGCGCCGTAGAGCGCAAAATATCTAAAGTGCGGCCACCTATACCTCTCGCCGGTGTATTAATAATTCGCTCAAACGCGGCGTCATCATTTTTATTGCTGATTAAGCGCAGATACCCCATGGCATCTTTAATCTCTTGGCGCTCGAAGAAACGCAAACCGCCATAGATGCGATATGCCATCCCTTTGTGTAATAACGCTTCCTCTAAAACACGAGACTGGGCGTTAGATCGATAGAGAATGGCACAGTCACTTAAGTTGCCGCCCATATCTTGCCAATCCATGATCCGACCGACGATAAAGCGAGCCTCATCCATCTCATTAAAAGCACAGTAAACCCCAATTGGTTCACCAGCCTTATCTTCGGTCCACAGTTTTTTACCCAGACGTTCTGGGTTATTAGCGATCAATTCGTTCGATGCGTTAAGAATATTGGCACTAGAACGATAATTTTGTTCCAGGCGTATCGTCTGTGCGCGTGGGAAATCGTCTAAGAATTTATGCAGGTTTTCCACCTGTGCGCCGCGCCAGCCATAAATGGACTGATCATCATCACCCACGATCATCACGTTGGCCGTATTGCCCGCAAGCACACGGATCCAGGCATACTGAATCGCGTTGGTATCTTGAAACTCGTCGACGAGAATATTTTTAAATCTGTCTTGATAATGCTCTAAGATATGGGGCTTATTGAGCCATAACTCGTGGGCTCGTAATAAGATTTCGGCGAAATCGACAAGGCCTGCACGATCGCAAGACTCTTGGTAAACCTGATAAATTTTCAGTAAGTTTTGCTCAATAGGAAAGCCACCCGCATCAATATGCTTTGGGCGTAAACCTTGGTCTTTCTTACCGTTAATATAGCCTTGAGCCTGACGCGGAGGATACTGCTTCTCATCAAGATTGAGACTCTTAAGAATCCGTTTAATCAGTCTAAGTTGGTCGTCAGAGTCGAGAATTTGAAAGCTTTGAGGCAAATTGGCATCTTGGTAATGAGTGCGCAACAAGCGATGAGCTAAACCATGGAAGGTACCGATCCACATCCGCCCCATGCTGCTACCACTGACTTTTTCAACACGCTCACGCATCTCAGCCGCCGCCTTGTTGGTAAAGGTCACCGCTAAAATTGAATAAGGACTCTGCTGATACTCTTGCATCAGCCATGCAATACGATGGGTTAGCACTCGTGTTTTACCACTGCCCGCGCCCGCTAACACCAACATGCTAGATTGCGGCGCGCTAACGGCTTCACGCTGTTTGTCGTTTAAACCATCGAGTAAAGAAGATACGTCCATTCTGCCTCCAAAAAATCAGGCTGGAAGTATAACAGGAGCCAAGGTCTAGGTCATACAGATAGCAGGGCTTTATCACTATCTGATTGCATTTACGCTTTGCCAATAACAATCGATAAAAAAATCGGAGCTTCAAGCTCCGATTTTATACCTAGCATGATTCAATGTAAGAGTTAGTCTTTGCTCTCTTCTAAGCCCATACTGTCCATCCAGTGTTCAAAATCCATCATATTGCCTGGCAATACGATCTTGCTGGAATTATTGCTTAAGCCATCAAACTGCTGCAGATACTGAGCACCGAGTTGCATCCGCACCACATTTTTACCGCCCGGTGCGGCAATAACGGCAGCCATTCGCTCGATAGACTCAGCGGTAGCGCTGGCAATGGCCAAGATCTCTTCCGCCTTACCTTCAGCCTCATTTATACGGCGCTGCATTTCACCTTCTGAGCGGTTGACAGTTTCGGCCTGTATACCTTCGGAGCGATTAATCTTACTCTGCTTATCACCTTCACTCTTAGCTAATAATGCGCGGCGTTCACGCTCGGCGTTGACCTGCATTTCCATTGCATTCTTAACGGTTTCGGGTGGCGTAATGTTTTTTATCTCATAGCGATGCACTCTAATGCCCCACATAGAACCAGCCTGATCCAGTACTTCTACAACCTTGGCACTGATCACGTCTCGCTCTTCAAATGTACGGTCCAGATCGAGAGTACCGATCACCGAACGTGTGGTGGTTTGCGCTAACTGGATGGCCGCATATCGGTAATCCGTCACACCATAGCTTGCCTTTACTGGGTCAATCACTGAGATATAGATAACCCCATCCACTTCGACATTGACCTCGTCGCTCGAGAAACACTCTTGTGGAGGTACATCTATGGTCTCCTCTTTAAGGTCATGAACATAGGCGACCTTATCGACAAATGGCACTAAAGCGTGGAAGCCAGCATCCAGAGTCGAATGATATTTCCCCAAACGTTCAACAACACATGCAGACTTAGTCGGCACTAGACGAATTGATTGAAATAATTTAATCAGGAAAATAGCAAAAATGAGTCCCCAAATTCCCATGACAATCAAATCTGTATCGATACCTGCGATCATGAGCGCGCTCCTTTTACTTTGCTAGCACTGTGTGTGACTTGCTCCATGCCTTCAAAAAAACCTTCAAGCTTTGCTATTTCAGTCGGTACAACAGATATATCTGCCTCGTTGAGGATCTTACCTATCTGGACAATAAACTGCTCTTTTAACTGCATGTTCATTGCTTCATTACCGCCATCAAGCGCTAATGCTTGCGAGACTAAGGTCATCGCCTCGGCTTTCGCTTTTGCTATAATAGCGATCTCATGGGCAGTCCCTTTCGCTTCATTAATCCGCTTCTGCTTTTGACCTTCAGAAATATTAATCGCCTCTTGGCGCTCACCTTCCGACAGATTAATCATCGCCGCCTTTTCAGCATTGGCTAAGGTGATCTCTGCGCGCTTACGACGCTCAGCTTCCATCTGCTTTTCAAGCGTATGAATAACCTTGAATGAAGGCGTAATATTCTTAATCTCATAACGCAACACCTTGATCCCCCAAGGATCAGATGCTTTATCAATTTCCCGTACAATTGACTCGTTTAGGCTGTCACGCTCCGAAAAAGTCTGACTCAAACTGAGCTTACCGATTTCCGACCGCATCGTCGTTTGCGCCAGGTTAACGGCGGCGCGGCGATAATCTTCAATACCGTAACTCGCAAGTTTGCCATCCATCACTTTCAAATAAACTAAGCCATCAACTTCTAACTGAGTGTTATCTTTAGAAATACAACTCTGTGGTGGCACATCTAACACTTGCTCACGGGTATCGTGGCGATAAGCGACACGATCGAAGAATGGAATTAAAAAATGAAAACCAGGTTGGAGCACTGTCCGGAACTTGCCGAGACGCTCAATCACATGGACTTCGCGCATTGGGACAATGAGTAACAATTTATAGAGAATAAAGAAAACAAATAATACGATTAACGTAAAAGCGAACATAAATTACATCCTTTTAAAAATCAGCGCAGTTCAATCCTGCTCTGTTAAAGGTTCAACAACCAAAGCGATATTATCACGACATATCACCTTAACCTGAACACCCACAGGGATCTCTGTACCATCACCAAGTGCTGGCCATTCCGTTCCCTGAAATTCAACGCGCCCCTGCTTTTGTGCCGGACCGATCACAGACTTAACCAAGGCTCTTTTATCATAGAGGTCAAACTCCTCATCAGTATTATCGACATGAGAATCACCACCTACTAATTTTTGCGTAAAATGACGAAAACCAAGAAGCAAGATAATCGATGCAATGAACCATAAAGTCATTGCTTGGACCACTCCATCAACCACGCCCACGGCTATAGCACTCGCAACCACAAGACACGCAGCGCCGAGCAGAATAACGATACCACCGGGTAAGATAATTTCTGCCAACATCAATATGATGCCAATTACCACCCAGATATAGATAGGACTCGAAAACTCCATATTTCCCCCTGAAATGAGAGTATCCATAAACTGACTATATCAGCTCCTTTTACTTTTTGCGACATATTATGTCACGTACATATTCAATCAATATGTGAAAAATTTGAGATCATTTTGATCCAACGCACTGTTTATGATTTTGGCATAATAATTAAATCCCTTATACTACGGCGCAATTAGCACCTAAGTGTGAAACACAGTCAATCAATGTACCGCAGAGTACAGATGCTGTTCTCTAAATAAGACCAATCAAAAATAAAAGGTAACCGATGAAGAACTACAAATGGCTAGCACTCACTCTACTCGCCGCCCAGCCAGCAATGGCTGAGGATATGATTCACTGGTGGGACGTAAGTGTTACTGCGCTACATGGTACAAATTACGATTTAGCTGCGTCAGATAGACAAACAACAATAACGTTAGAGACTGCTGGTGCTTGGAAATATGGCGACTGGTATGCGTTCCAAGACTTCATTATGTTCAATGGTTCGAACGTAAGTGAAGATAGCACCACCTACGGTGAAATTTCACCACGCTTCAGCCTGGGCAAAATGTCAGGCAAAGAACTTAAATTTGGCGCGATCACAGACGTATCATTATCATTCACATTTGAAGAGGGTGAAGGTCCAGTAAAGAGTTTCCTTTACGGTGTAGGTGTGGATTTTGCGATTCCATACTTTAGCTATTTTAACCTTAACGCTTATCGCCGTGATGCGATCAGCGACGGTAACAATAGTGATGGCTGGCAGTTAACGCCTGTGTTTAGAATGGACTTCCCTGTAGGCAGCTCAAACATCGTTTTAGACGGCTTTATCGATTGGGTATTCTCAGCTGACAATCAAGGCTACGAAGAAAATATCCACTTCAATCCACAAATTAAGTATGACTTAGGTGCGACCATTTTCGGTGAACTTAAGAAAAATCAACTGTTCGTCGGTGTTGAATATGATTACTGGCAGAATAAGTATGGCGTAGAGGGTATCGACCAAAATACCTATTCGGTTATCGCGCAATATCATTTTTAATAGGCTGTTTGTATCAAAAAAGGCGCCTAGGCGCCTTTTTTATTTGAATCATATTCAAGCTAATTGCAGGGAAGCTTGTAACTGATTAATTAAGCCATTAATTTCTTAGCGGCCGCAACAACGATAGACACAGCACTAGTCTCAGTCTTCTTCATTGTCACTTCATCTGGGATCTCTTGTTGTGTGCGATTAACAATCACACCAGCAACACATGCTGCACGCCAACCTTGACTCGCACACATGGTAAATAGTGTAGATGATTCCATCTCATAGTTAAGTACACCCATCTCTTGCCACTCTTTCATCGAGCCTGCAAAACGACGAGTCACACGGCCTGATACCGTGTCATAACGCTCTTGCCCTGGATAGAATGTATCTGAAGATGCGGTGATACCGATGTGTGGCTCAAGACCCGCTTCACGAGTCGCTTCAACCATAGCGGTAGTACATTCAAAGTTAGCTACCGCAGGAAACTCCATTGGCGCGAAATGTAAGCTTGCACCATCAAGACGTACTGAAGCCTGAGTAACAATAACATCACCCACGTTAACCTGCGGCTGAATTGCACCGGTAGTGCCTACACGTAAGAAGGTATCAACACCTAACTGTGCTAACTCTTCAACAGCGATAGACGTCGAAGGACCGCCTATACCAGTTGAACAGATCACCACTGGTTTGCCATCGATATAAGCAAGATAGCTAGTATATTCGCGGTGACTTGCAAGGAAGGTTGGATTATCCATTAACTCTGCAATACGCTTAACGCGCTCTGGATCACCAGGCACGATTGCAAGCGATGCTCCATCAAGCATCTCTTTGGTCAGGCCTAAATGAAATACATCTGACATTGTGAAAACCCCTTTCATTTTTGATTATAAAATTCTTATAAATTGGACTTTAACCTAGTATCCAAGCTATTAAGGTTAACCCGATCACACTTTTCTAGCCAGTAGTTAGATACTTGGTTGTAAACAATTTACCAAAACATTTTATCTGCAATAACAGCAAATATAGCTACTCTCACCTAGTCTGCCAGTTAATATAGGCGAATTATTCACCGCAGAGTTCGAGATCGAATGCCAAGAGGTTCATCAACGTTACGTTATTATTTTTCAACATAAGAAACAAAAAGGTAGCGAACAAAACAAGGAATTTTTAATTCAGATTTCACGAAGTGAAGTAGATCACAAATCATTAATTAAGGTCAGGATAGGAAGAGAATATGTCACCGAGGATGGCGTGAGATAGTGCAGCGAACCATTCGAATATATTGAGATTTCGCGCTTAATTTTTTCCATTAACTGATGAAAATTTATTGTGTCAGCGTCAGACTTAAGCCCTTCAGTGGCATTATTTAAGATATAAATACTAGGTTAAAAGCGGACAGTGACATCTCTGCCAGCAGCCTTATATAACGTAAAAGACAATATCAACGATTAATCGTTATAGGGCGTTATTCACGCCCTATAACTTAGCGCTGCCGCTAGTTTTACCACTTGGGTGTACAGCTATAAATAATAATCTTTTAACGGTGGAAAACCATTAAAGCATACTGCTGAATAAGTGGTTGTGTAAGCCCCCGCGGTCAACCAATACATACGGTCACCTATCGCCAAATCCTCAGGTAATCCATAGCTATAATGCTCATACATGATGTCGGCACTATCACACGTCGGTCCAGCAATAACGCACTTATCCAATTCACCTTGACGCTCGGTATAGATCGGAAATTTAATCGCCTCATCCATGGTTTCAATCAGACCAGAAAATTTACCCACGTCGGTAAACACCCAACGCTCTAGCGCCGTATGGGACTTCTTACTAATTAACACCACTTCGGATACTAAGATACCCGCATTAGATAATAGAGAACGCCCTGGCTCTAAAATGATCTCGGGCAGTTCATCACCAAAATCCTCTTTTAAAAAATGAGTGATCTGCTCTGCATACATAGCAAGTGCATTGGTTTTATCGAGATAATTAGCTGGGAATCCCCCACCAAGGTTAATCATCTTCAGCGTGATGCCATGCTCTTCACGTAGACGCTCGAAGATGCTTTTCACCTTAGCAATGGCCGAATCCCACGCGCCGATATCACGCTGTTGTGAACCAACATGGAAAGAGATGCCATAGGGAACGAGACCTAACTCTTTAGCCAACACCAAGAGTTCGTATGCCATCTCATTTTGGCAACCAAATTTACGTGATAGTGGCCAATCTGCGGTATGAGTGCCTTCGGTTAAGATACGCACATAAACACGGGCACCTGGCGCTTCTTCAGCTAACATGCGCAGATCAGCTTCTGAATCAGAGGCAAACATACGCACGCCCCTTTCAAAAAACGCGCGCACATCTTTACGTTTTTTGATGGTATTTCCGTAACTGACTCTATCGGTGGTCACGCCAATATTGGTGACCATATCAAGCTCATAAATAGAGGCGATATCGAAGTTTGCCCCTTTGTCACGTAACAAAGACAATACTTCTCTGGCAGGATTCGCCTTAACGGCATAGTAGATACTGGCGTAAGGGAAGTTATGCACCATGTCATCGTATTGTTTCGCAATGATTTTAGTGTCAATT
The DNA here is from genome assembly GCF_019457595.1 of Shewanella psychrotolerans. Lineage (NCBI taxonomy): Bacteria > Pseudomonadati > Pseudomonadota > Gammaproteobacteria > Alteromonadales > Shewanellaceae > Shewanella > Shewanella psychrotolerans. Next base: position 3,884,072 of record NZ_CP080419.1, read on the forward strand.
ACGACGAAAGGTGTCGGTTTGTCCTGAGCAAATGACTTGATACGGTCAAAGGTAGCTTGGTCATAATACTCATTAACATCAATCGCTTGAAATTGGCTCATCTCGCCAGTATCTCCGTAGCAGAATAAAAATAAATTCGCGTGATTCGGTTAAAAATCGTTGCGAAGTAAACGCTATTTTTCTGAACAGATCAACGAATTTTTATGCTTAATAAATAAGTTTTTATTCCAAAAATATCGATTCGATTTTCGGCTCGATAAAAACCAACTTAAGCGATTAATATTTAAAAGAAATTAGTACGCGTTGTCGAAAGCCTTAATTAGTTTATTTCACCGCCTCCAGCAGGGCTTTTGCCGAATCGACTTGAACGACCTTGATGATCTTAAGTCCATCCAGGCTGATAACCGTTGCCGTCTCTTTGTCACCAGGTAACAACTGAGTCACCTCGCCTTCCTGGTCGAGACCGATAGCGAAGCTAAAATCTCGCATCTTAGGAATGGCAACAAACTTAGCGATAAGCGATGGCATACCGCTGATATCGGCTATATAACGCCAATTGCTCGGCATAGGTGACTCCAAAGACTCAATCGCCTCCTGAATGATCTCACCGCCTTTCATGCCACGGCTAAAGAGTAAAACCTGGGTATCCGAATTGACTTCCAATACAGCTTCATTCTGATCAGTCAGGCTTATCGCCTCGATATGGTCACCTTGGGTTAGGCTGCTGGCAAAGCTGACGGCCGAGAACAGCACGCCCATGGCCAAAACTAGCGCTTTCATAATGCCTCTTTCTAAACAGTTAAGTTAACTTACAGGAAAACAGACTATATCTTATACTGCACCCTATGCCCCCGAATGCATAACAATAGCTTGATGCGCCTCACGCTAATTTTTGCCATGACACAAACTTGAGATATTTGTTATCAAGCCGTTGAAATTTAAGTAACATAGCCACAGTTAACGCAATCATCGTACACCAAGGTATTAGGAAGAGTGCTATGAATGAAAATGGTCTGGAGCAGGAGCTGGCGCAACTGCAGAATGTCTACACCCTGTTGACCGAATTTCTGGTGAAATACAGTTTTCAACTGGTCGGTGCCCTGCTTATCTTCATGCTGGGACTCTGGGTCGCCAACAAGGTCTCCGACCTAGTCGCCAGGCAGTTTGAAAAACATGAGATCGACATTACTCTGAGTAACTTCGTCTCTAATCTAGTGCGGATAATCATCATTATCATGGTCGGTATTATCGCGCTGGGTAAACTGGGGATCAGTATCACCCCTATGGTGGCGGCCATTGGTGCCGCATCATTGGGCGCAGGCTTGGCGCTGCAAGGCATGCTGTCAAACTACGCCGCCGGCGTGACCATCATAGTGACCCGCCCCTTCGTCGTGGGCAACACCATAGAGATCCAAGGCGTTAGTGGTGTCGTCAAGAGTATTCACCTGGGGCTTACCTTGCTGACCAATGAAGAAGGCGAGGTAATTAGCATCCCCAATAAACATATTGTCGGCGAGATCTTGCACAACTCCTTTAGCGACAAGCTGGTCGAGATCCGCTTTAACATCAGCTACAGCAGCGATGCTAACCAAGTGCTCGCCATCGCCCAGCAGGTGCTTGATGCCAACAAAGAGGTTAACCAGGAGCGTCCGCCCCAGATAGGTATCAATGGTTTTAACAGCATAGGCTTAGAGATAGGCTTGCGTTATTGGGTACCCACCAACAGCTACTATCAGAATAAATATCAGGTCAATTTGGAGCTAATCAACGCGCTTCGCCAGGCGGGTATAGAGATCCCCTGCCCGGTACGCGAGATCCATATCGAGCGATAACTTCTTTCATTAGCAACGGGCTCATAGGCCGCGCTGCCACTCCTGACGCAGGGGCACCAGCCCCTGCATCGCCTGATCGACCTGGGCTAACAAGTTATGTTTATCACGACCAAGGATCCCCTTAAGCACTAAGTAATTAGAGGCGTGGTCCGAGCGAAAGATCGTCTTCTCCAGCTCAAGTTCACTCAGCAGCAGCTGCATCTCACTCAATAATCCATGCTGATCCGGCAATCTGAAATCACCATCGAATCCGGCGTCCATACGCGCCTTACCCAAGGGCAGAGTGACCACCAGCGTCGATAGATAGTCGGGCTGTGCCTGGTTCATCAGGCGCGCCGAATTGAGCGCATGCTGCCGGAATAGCTCCACCCCGCCCAAGCCATTGAGTATCATCACAGAGGACTTCATGCCGGCAGCGCGTATACGCTGTAGCGCCAGCAAAGAGGAGTCAAAGGTTTCGCCCTTCTCGATGCGAGCCAGTACCTCATCATCGCCACTCTCACAACCCACGTACAAGAGGCTCAGCCCCAACTCTCTGAGCCGAGCGAGTTGCTCGTCCGTCTTATTGTTAAGATTGCGCGGCAGGCAATAACTACTAATTCGGGTCACCAGTGGCAGATGCTCACGGATCAACAAACAGATAGCCTCAAGCCGCTTAAAAGGCAGACTCATGGCATCGCCATCAGCCAGAAATACCCGAGAAACCGGCACATCGCTTTGCGCCACCCGTTCAATATCCGCTGCAATATTATCCAGTTTTTGTGCACGAAATTGCTTCTGCGGCGCGGTATACATGTCACAGAAGTGACAGCGATTCCAGCTACAACCATTAGTCACTTGAAGAATGAGGGACTTCCATTCCGAAGGTGGTCTGAATAGGGGCTCAATATAATTAATCATTTTTACCTGTCTCAATTCATGGTGAATATGTGAGCACTTTCATAATTTTTGGTATTGGTGTGCCAATCTCGACCTATAAATTGATCTCGTTCAATTTATGTTCAATCAGAGTCAGTAGAATGACTGACGTTAATCTCATTCAGATTAAACTTTTACACCTGTAGGACAATGCCTTCACAGGCTAATTATTGGCTACATCGGCCGACAAACGTGTAGATAATAACATGCAAATAGCACAACAACTGCAAGACAGGCGAGGGAACGTCCTGCATCATGATGAGCATTGGAGCTCAATGAGCGCGGAACAAAAGATGGCCCTTTATAGCCTGCATCGATATGGGTATCGGCTGTTGTTTGTTCGCCATTTGCCTTCGGGTCCACTGGCCGTTATCGCGCAACAAAACCAACTCTCTATCATAGATAGACATGGTGATGTGAACCATAACCCTAAGATCTGCTTACGGGATTAATACCGAGTTATTTAACGAGTATTTAATCGCTTTCAAGCGACCTTTCCCAAACATAAAGGAGCACATTTTGTGCTCCTTTTTATATGCTAACCATTTACTCTAGCTTAGCAACATATCCATATGCGGAATTCCATCCTCAAGGTACACGTCGGAAACCTGCATAAAACCTTGTCTCTGATAGAAATCAGCTAAGTATTCTTGTGCGCCAATCTGAATATTAGCATCGGGCCAATACGCTCTAGCGACCGCGATGGCATTTTGCATCAGCTGATGTGCAACACCGCCACCGCGCCCATATTCTGCGACTAACACCCGGCCAATACTGGCATCTGGGTAGCTCACACCAGGTGCTAAAATACGAGCATAGGCAACAATACGACCTTGCTTATCACAACCTAATAAATGTCTAGTATCCGCTAAACTGTCTTTGCCATCTAGCTCGGGATAAGGGCAATTTTGTTCAACAACGAATACATCAATTCTTAGCTTTATCAACTCATACAATTGCTCGGTAGTTAGCTCTATAAAGCCATAATCATTCCACTGCACAATTTATTCCCTATCGCCACAATGTAATTATCCAGTTTACCCGTAATTTACATTCGTAGACAATCCCTAGGATGCCACCGATTTTCTTATTGCGAGAACCGCAAACACTGCTATCAATAATAAGCTAAACATCATTAAAAATAACGCGCAATAGTGACACTTAGCGATGTTTTGACAAATTCGTAGCTCAACGCTGCAAAACTTTGGACAAAGCTGCTAATATTGGGCCAATTTTTTTAGCTTACTGAGATAGATCAAGATGGGAAGAGCATACCAAAACCGCAAAGAATCTATGGCCAAAACGGCTGGACAAAAAACTAGACTTTACTCTCGTTACGGCAAAGAACTCTATGTTTGTGCTAAAAATGGTGGTTTTGATCCAGACGGTAACCTAGCGCTACGTCAAATGATCGCCAAGGCTAAAAAAGATCAAGTGCCAGCCCATGTTATCGAGCGTGCAATCGAAAAGGCTCGCGGCGGCGGTGGTGAAGACTATGAAACGGCTCGTTATGAAGGTTTTGGTCCTGGTGGCGCTATGGTCATCGTCGACTGCTTAACTGATAACGGTAAACGTACTTTTACCGAAGTCCGTCAGGCATTCGTTAAGAATGATGCCAAACTAGGTAGCCCGGGAACCGTGGGTCACATGTTCGATCACCAAGCTGTATTTGCCTTTAAAGGTGACGATGAAGAAGCGGTATTGGAAGCCCTAATGATGGCCGACGTCGATATCGCCGACATCGAAGTAGAAGATGGCATCATTAGCGTGTTTGCGCCGCACACAGAGTTCAACAAGGCAAAGACAGCCCTTAACGACGCCTTCCCTGACACTGAATTGGAAGTAGAAGAGATTGCCTTCGTGCCACAGACCATGACAGAACTCACCGATCCAGAAGTGATCGCCCAGTTCGAAAAGTTCCAAGCTGCACTGGAAGATTGTGACGACGTACAAAACGTCTACCACAACGCCGACATCAAGGCATAAACATCACCTCTCTCGCCTGTCACTCTGGCCTGAACAATAAAAAGCGATTCGTTTCACGAAAGTAACGAATCGCTTTTTTTTCACCAATCAACCTGTAATTTTTTTGACCTTAGTCAAAGGCTTGGCACTTGTAGTAAGTACTTACCACCCTATCAATTAAACTTTATTCATAGTGCACCTTTAAAAGCCATTTTCGGTGGACTTGAGCCTGTACTCGCCTATCCTTATAGCTAGACCTACAAAAACAATCCAAATCAACCGCACGTGATTTGCCGCTCCTGTTCGGAATGGCTTGTCACGTACAATTGATCAACCAACATGATGAACAGGTAACCTATGAAGTATTCAAAATCGATCATCGCCATCGCACTCACCAGCCTACTTGCCGCCTGTGGTGGAAGTGATGACAAGCCTGAAACACCAAAAACAGGCGTCTTTAGCCTAGGTGTCTCGGACAACCCAGCCGATGCAAAAGTAGTAAACATTGCTTTCAAACAGGTAGTATTAAAAGGTGCGGGTGAACCTATCTCATTCGACGTCTCAGAAGATGGTGAATTAAAGCATGTTGACCTACTCACAGTACAAGGCCAAGAGATAGAAACCTTGGTTCCCGCCCAAACCATCCCGGTCGGTGAATACCAGATGTGCATTTTCATGCAAAGTGATGAAGTGGCTAATGAGAATGGGTCATATGTCATAACAAAGGATGACATTATCCAAGGACTCAATACTAACAGCCAAGGGACCTGTGCAGGCATACAGGGTGAGGTAGGAACAGGTCGCCTCTTCTTCAACAAGGCCTTCACCATTGCCGCTGGCGTGAATGACTTTGTTGCCGAATTCAACCTCTCTAAAGGTCTTCAAGCACCGCACGGCAGCCATGACTACTGGACGCTTAAGCCAACGGCCGTACAGCTAGTGAACAACGCCGAAGTAGGCGCCATTAATGGCCAAATTAGTGATGATGTGATGGCAGCATGTGAAGTGGCAGCTGGAGGCTCTGAGTTTAACCCAGCGGTTTACCTTTACCCAACGGCAACCACGCTTGAAAACATGGTAGACTTCCGCCCTGATGCCGACGTTGTTGAACCACAAGTGGCACCTATTGCCTCTGCACGCGTTAACCCAATTACAGATGATGCTGAAAATGTTACCGGTTACGAGTATGAATTTGGCTTCGTTGCTGCCAATACCTATAGCCTCGGCTATACCTGTGTGGCACAAAATGACGATCCTGAATCAGTTAACACGCCTGAAGATGTCGAAGCACCTTTCTTCCTCCACATTGATGAGCAAGATGTCGTTGTGACTGAAGGCACTACGACAGAACGTCACTTCCCAATGGATTTTGTTCCAGCGACCTAAGTGACATCCTTGTCATAAACATAAAAAAGGCACTCTATTGAGTGCCTTTGCTTTATCTCACCTTAGGTAAATAAAGGGTTCAAATACCTGCAGGGTAGCATTCAAACCTTCAGCCAAGATAAGAATCTCTGCTATCTTTCAAACACATGGTATTTTTCAACACCAAATGTCTTACCTGTGTCATGACAGGTTGCACACGATTCTCCAGTTTTGGTCTTGTACCAAAGTGGATCAGCAACTGCGTCAATTTCACCACCGTGTTGCTTCATATGATTTAACGCCTGCTCATTGCTGTGACAAGCAAAACAGTTGGCAGTTATCGGGCTAGCCATTAAGCCACGCTTACCCTCATGGAATGCACGAGCCAAGATATATTGGTTTGGCACTGCGTATAGATCGATACCGTCGGCATGACACGCCACGCAGTTATCGGCATTCAGCTTGGTCGCTGAATTGCTATCGCCATTGTCATCCACACTGCCCACACCCCAGTGCATGCTGTGTACCATTGGGCCAAAGCCTGGTGCTGATTGCCCTGCAGAGCGATTTTGTCCATTGTTATGACAAGCCACACAATCTAAGCCTCCGGCTTGATAGCTACCATTTTTATGGTAATTGTTTTCACTATTGTGGCAGGTCGTACAGCTATCACTAGTCACGGCATGACGACGTGTATAACCACTTTCCACAGCGAAACTAGGTGCGGTCGTCGCCACGTCAATCTCAAAGTAGTCCGTAGACACGACTTCTGAGTATCCGGTCAACGATACCCCTGTGTATCCAGCTGCATCACTATCTTGCTCACCTAAACCAAAGGTGACTCGGGTGCTGGCAATGAAGTTACCTGACTTAAAATCTGTGCCATCACTACCTTCAAACTCCAGTAACTCAGGGAAACAGATAGAACGTGTACCATCTTCACGCTCAACATACTGCTCAGACCCACGACCAATAGCACGACCTGTGATGGTATTGTTTTCACTGTCATAACCGTGGATATAAGCACCTGCATAGGTCAAAGTATGATCAGCATACAACTCACCGATATTAAGCTGAGTTTCTGTTTCATCAACGACTTCATAAAGCGATAAGTCTGTACAGACAGCACCGACAGAGGTATCAGGCCAAGTAACATCGGCATCCCAATATAAATTGGACGTTTCAGTTCTGTGGTTATTACGAGTCACTTGACGCTCTACTATGCTGCTCTTTATGGCATGCATCTCTCTAACATCAAAGTCAGCATCTGCCGCAAAATTAGCTAGGTCAACAGTCCCGGCGCTATGGCAATCTGTACAACCATTACCGGTGACACTGGTATTAATCACAGGTTCGGCGTGGCAGGTATAACAGTTGGTTGCTTCAAAATCACGCTCAAACTTCTGGTGATTGATGTGGCCAATTTTTTGTAGAGTATTAGTGGCGTAGCCGCCATTCTCATCGGCTCTTGAGACATTGTTATGACACACTAAACATCCAGCAACTAAGTCGGTTTCACCATCAACATTGATTGCGGTGTAACTGGCATGACGGCGTGTACCTTCAGCGTAATTCACATGGCACGACTGACAGGTTTGTGTCGTTGTCGTGTGAATATTTTCTGGCTTACTGACAACAAGCGGCAGACTTCTGGCGATACCGCTATCCTTAGCGCCACCAACACGTAACCACACTATGCCCTCATCGCCTGCAGATAGATTTTCCATTGGCATGACAAAGCTGTAATTTCCTGCATCATTTAGGGTTAAAGAGGCGCCTTCAGGGTTACTGTCCAGCGTCGCGTCGAAGGTTCCATATCCGCCGTTTGTGCCAGCTCCAGCACGACTTAACACTATCCCTTTCTCTGTCTTCGCTGCAAACTTAGTCTCAGCCTTTTTCAATCCATCAATGGCAATACCATTTTCATTGAGAGCTTGAAACTCAAATGAAATCACACCATCAGCAATAACATGATCAATCACCTCAATTGAGGTGACTTCAGAGACGCCAACTGTTGGTGGAGGTGAAGGTAAACCCGGAGCACCATCTTCTCCATCTTGACCGTCCTTACCGTCACTACCACAAGCACTGAGCCCCAAGGCAGCGGCAACAACCAAAGCTAAATAGCGTTTATTTACTATATTCATCGTCATTCCTTATCATTATTTTTTTATGGACCTTATCTCCCCCCTTAATAACAGTAAGAACAAACGCGACGATTTATTGTGAAGCTAAGCACGATTAAGATTTTGAAATTGTTACTTTTTGAATCATCCTTTTGACGATAGTGAAAAAAAACCGAGTAATTAGATCTGAACTAACAGCGTCAAGAAAACATCGGCATCACCAACAATAAGTCATACCAATCAGTATAAGAAAGTGATCGACACAGCGTGTTTTTTGGCAACTCATTCAAGGCGAATGGATGACGGAATGCTTGTTCCCTTGTGAGGCCATTCAACGCAGAAGTAGGAAGCGAAAAACACGCCTAACAAGCGAATTTTAGCACTTATAGCCCTGTGTGAACGAGTTTAAGCCTAGAACAAGCATGCGCTTCACTCGTTGAAAACAACAAGGTCTTGTATGTTCCCGACATGCTTAAGACACTCACTCATACGCGCTAATCTTTAGTACTAAATGGTCGTAGGGCGACACATCTTTATACTCATTGGTATCATACTATGGGTCTGTCTCAAGGTCTGTTTATGCACGCAAAAAGTATGTCGAACCTATGATATCAACTCGGAATTTATTTCAAATTAACTTAAAACTAAACCAAAAGTTACTTGTTTAACACTTGATGTTATAACCCTATATAAAACAGGCATTTAAAATAACTTTTACTGGGAATAAAGAAGAGCGCTGAACGCGCTCTTGATATGTAATGAATTTAAGAACAACAATCTCGACGCCACCAGTTCTTGGGTAGCTTGGCAAGCAATACCTTCAGCATCAAGATGGCTAGGATGATCCCCGAGCCATTAACTATCACAGAAGGCAAGAGGTTGTGCTCTTCTCCAATTTGAGGCATCACTACAAAACCGAAGGTCTCCACCAAATAGTTAACGATAACACCAGAGATAAGAGCAACACCCAAAACGCCGCCGAGATAACCATAGAGGGCGCGCTTACCCAGTTCCTTGGTCACTACACCTAAGGTGGCGATATTTGTCGCAGGGCCCGCCAACATAAACACCAGTACGGCGCCTGGCGATACACCGGCCAGCAGCAGCCCGGCAGCAATTGGAGTAGAGGCGGTAGCGCAGATATACATGGGCACAGAAATCAGCACCATCACCAGCATGGCTAAGATGCCGTCACCCCATTTAGCCATGAAATCCCCCGGCACATAAGTCTGCACTAACGCAGCGAAGAAGAGGCCAATCAACAACCAAACGGTAGTATCACGCACTAGATCGGTAGCGGCATAATGCAAACCTTTACCCATGCGTGCCAGCACTGAAGTGCCCTTGAGCTCAGTGGCCACATCTTTGGTCGATTCACAACAGCTCTCACTTTGGCTATTACTCTGATTAGCCGTATCAGTAGTAGAACAACATGAGCTTACCGGCTCGGGCGTTGCCTTGCTCCCACAGCATGACCCACTCGCGGACTGAGTGGCTGCCGCTGGCTTAATCAAAGCTTCTGGCTTAGCCATAGCACCTGAGCTCGCTGGGCGCATCATCATGGGCGAGGCATCCGCTTTCATTCGCACTGGCGCATTTGACTTGTCGCCACAGCAGCTCGATGACACTTGCTTGTGCAGCGGCTTTTCGACAGGCTTATTACTGCTGCAACAGCTAGTGCTCGCCTCAGAGCCTTTATCTGTCGCACTTTGGTTTGAACTAGCAGGCTGAGCTATATCGCTCACTTTCACCTCGTCATCATCACGGCCCACCAGCAAACCGGCAACGATAGCGCTGCTCACAGCCGCTATCGGTCTGACAATTGCCATGAAGGGGCCAAGCAGCACATAGGAAACACTGACCGAATCGATACCCGTTTCAGGCGTTGAGACCAAAAATGAGGTGGTGGCTGCTTTTGATGCGCCAGAACGACGTAGCCCCACTGCGGCAGGGATCACTCCACAGGAACACAGTGGCAATGGTGCCCCGAGAATCGCGGCTTTTACCGTCGTCTTGAAACCGTGGCCACCGAGCTGTTTTTGCATCCACACCATGGGGACAAACATCTTAAGCATACCGGCCAACACAAGACCCAATAACAACCATGGCGCCGAGTCTAAAAACAGATCAATAAAATTACTTAGTAGCATAATTAACCCTTTACCTTACAACTTGCTTTGTACTCTGTTTGTGCATGCTGATGCGTATGATTCTCACACTTCACCTCGGCAGCATTTGATTCTAGCGCCTCAAGAATAGAGCAATGCTCAGCACTTTCTGGCCCACCACAGCAGGCATCTGACAGACGCTGCAATGACTCTCTAAAATAGTTAAGCTCGGCAATTTTTGCCTCAACATGTTCCAGCTTAATATCGACCATGCCTTTGACATCAGCACAGGCCCAATTGGACTTATCCAGCTCAATAGACAATAACTCGGTGATTTCAGCAAGGGTAAACCCCACGGCTTTAGCACGCAGGATAAAACGCAGCCGCTCAGCATCATCCTCTGTATACATACGATAGCCAGACTCGGTTCGCATCGACGGCGATAGCAAACCATGTTTTTCGTAAAACCTTAAGGTGTCAGCTTTGACATCACACGCTTTTGATAGCTCACCAATGCGGTACATAAATCATCCAATTGAGTTCAAATGGCTGTTGATTAAGTTAAGTATAAACCTTGGAGTTAAATCTAAGGTCAAGGGTTATTATTAGGATTTATCCAGGAGATGCTTGTTCGCGTGGGCGTATTGTGAAATCGCGCAGAAAAAAACAACATGGCATCTCATTTTGCGATAAAATACGCGCGCCGTGATGGACAGTAACAAAAAAATTGAGGGGCTTTTGGAAAGCATAGCCAGCCGATGAAAGGCATGAATGGTTCTGTTTTCCGAAAGATCCTTAAAATAACTACTGGACCCTGTACCCAAAATGAATAATGCCAGACCTATTCGTCGCGCGCTGTTAAGCGTTTCTGATAAAACCGGAATCCTTGAGTTTGCACAAGCCCTGCATGCCCAAGGTGTTGAACTGCTCTCTACTGGTGGCACCGCAGCCCTATTAGCAGACAACGGTGTGCCTGTCATTGAAGTCTCTGACTACACAGGTCACCCCGAGATCATGGATGGGCGCGTTAAAACCTTGCATCCTAAAGTGCACGGCGGCATTTTAGCGCGTCGCGGTATCGATGAGATCGTCATGGAACAGAACGCCATTAAACCTATCGATCTCGTTGCCGTCAATCTTTACCCATTTGCAGAAACCGTCGCCAAAACAGGTTGCACCTTAGCCGATGCCGTTGAGAACATCGATATCGGTGGTCCAACTATGGTGCGCTCGACCGCTAAAAATCATAAAGACACGACCATTATCGTTAACGCCAAAGACTATGATCGAGTGATCAAAGAGATGCAGGCCAATGAAGGTAGCACGACGCTTGAAACCCGTTTTGACCTAGCCATTGCCGCGTTTGAGCATACTGCAGCTTATGACGGCATGATCGCCAACTACTTCGGTACTATGGTGCCGGCACACAGCAAAGATGAGTGTCATAACGATTCTAAGTTCCCGCGCACTTACAACACCCAGTTAATTAAGAAGCAAGACCTTCGCTACGGTGAGAACAGCCATCAGAGCGCCGCATTCTATGTGGATCTGAACATTGACGAAGCTTCTGTTGCTAGTGCAGTACAACTGCAAGGCAAAGCACTTTCTTATAACAACATTGCCGACACCGACGCGGCACTTGAGTGCGTTAAAGAATTTGATGAGCCAGCCTGCGTGATCGTGAAACACGCTAACCCATGCGGTGTAGCGATTGGCAACGACCTATTAGAAGCCTACAACCGCGCCTATCAAACCGACCCAACCTCTGCTTTTGGTGGCATCATCGCCTTTAATGGCGAATTAGATGCTGAAACCGCTAGCGCGATTGTTGAACGTCAGTTTGTTGAAGTGATCATAGCGCCAAGTGTGAGCCAAGCCGCTCGTGACGTTGTCGCCACTAAAGCCAATGTGCGCCTGCTAGAGTGCGGCCAGTGGAACAGTAAGACCACCAGCCTAGACTATAAGCGTGTCAATGGCGGCCTACTGCTGCAAGACCGCGACCAAGGTATGGTTAGTCAAGCCGATGTGACTGTCGTATCAAAACGTCAGCCAACTGAGGCTGAAATGAAAGATCTCATGTTCTGCTGGAAAGTGGCTAAATTTGTTAAATCAAACGCTATTGTCTACGCCAAGAACAGCATGACCATTGGTGTCGGCGCCGGCCAAATGAGCCGCGTATATAGCGCTAAAGTAGCTGGCATTAAAGCCGCAGACGAAAACCTCGAAGTGGTTGGTTCTGTTATGGCATCTGATGCTTTCTTCCCATTCCGTGATGGTATTGATGCCGCAGCTGCTGCTGGTATCAGCTGTATCATCCAGCCAGGCGGATCGATTCGTGACGAAGAGATCATTGCCGCTGCTGATGAGCACGGTATGGCAATGGTATTTACTGGCATGCGTCACTTCCGTCATTAATCACCATTAGATTAGAGCAGCCTACTTTGGCTGCTTTTTTCGTTTAAAGAACAAAATCATTTTATAATTAGAGGGATGGATCAAAATGCAAGTATTGGTTATTGGTGGCGGCGGTCGTGAACATGCTTTAGCATGGAAAGCAGCCCAATCAGCACAAGTTGAAAAAGTCTTTGTTGCACCTGGTAACGCAGGTACCTCTCTAGAGCCAAAATTAGAAAACGTTGCCATTAACGTTGAACAGATCAACGCATTAGTTGAATTTGCTCAAGCAAACAAAATTGAACTCACCATCGTTGGTCCGGAAGTGCCATTGTCTCTAGGCGTGGTCGATGCATTCAATGAAGCTGGTCTACCTATCTTTGGCCCAACACAAGGTGCTGCGCAGCTAGAGTCCTCTAAAGCGTTCACCAAAGATTTCTTAGCACGCCATAATATTCCGACGGCTGCCTACGCGAACTTTACCGAAATTGAGCCAGCCAAAGCTTACGTTGTTGAAGTCACGGCAAAAACAGGCTACCCAATCGTCATCAAAGCTGACGGCTTAGCGGCAGGTAAAGGGGTGATTATCGCCCAAGACCAAAGCGAAGCAGATGCGGCAATTGAAGATATGCTCGCAGGCAATATGTTTGGTGAAGCAGGCTCACGAGTCGTGATCGAAGAGTTTTTAAAAGGTGAAGAAGCCAGCTTTATCGTGATGGTTGATGGGCAGAACATTCTTGCCATGGCCAGCAGCCAAGATCATAAAGCGCGCGACAATGGTGACAATGGCCCTAACACGGGCGGTATGGGCGCCTATTCACCTGCACCAGTTGTCACCCAAGCCGTTCACGAGTGGACTATCGCTAATGTGATTCGCCCAACCGTTGATGGCATGGCGGCTGAAGGCAATGTTTACACAGGTTTCCTTTATGCTGGCCTAATGATCTCACCCGATGGCAGCGCTAAGGTACTTGAATACAACTGCCGCTTTGGCGACCCAGAGACTCAACCTATCATGATGCGTCTGAAATCTGATTTAGTTGAACTTTGCCTAGCGGCGACTCGCGGCGAGCTAGACCAAGTGACAGCCGAATTTGATTCACGTGCTGCCGTTGGTGTGGTATTGGCCGCAGGCGGATACCCAGATGCTTACCGTAAGCACGATGTGATTGACGGGCTAAGCCTAGGTAACAACGACGCCAAAGTATTCCATGCGGGCACATCGATGAAAGAGGGCCATGTGGTTACTAATGGTGGACGCGTGTTATGTGCAACTGCTTTAGGTAATACAGTGACAGAGGCGCAAAAAGCCGCCTATGCCTTAGTTGATGAGATTCACTGGGACGATGTCTACTTCCGCACCGATATCGCTTACCGCGCTATCGCTCGCGAAAGTTAAAGCAACACCCTGTAATAAGAACCGGCCACTGGCCGGTTTTTTTATGTTCTGTTTTATTTCGGCCCTAGCTATACCAATTTAGTATAAGAAAGTGATCGACTCAGCGTGCTTTTTGGCAACTTAGTAAAAGTGAATGGATGATTGAATGGTTATTCCCTTATGAGGCCATTCAACGCAGAAGTAGGAAGGTAAAAACACGCCTAACAGGTGTATTGATAACGACCTTATCGAGGAATGCTCCCATAGCCTACCAACATTCTAATTAATTCATAATCACTTAAATTCACAGAGAGCAGTAGCAAGCACAAGTTTTAAGCTAACAGTCGAGTATCAACTTGCTCGCAAGTCAGGTAGCTATCTAAACTCTGAGGTCGGCCAATAGCATAGCCTTGAGCATAATTGATCCCTATCGATTGGAGTCTGTCGATAATATCTTGGTTCTCAACGAATTCGGCAACCGTTTCTATTCCCATGACCCGACAAACATCATGGATAGATTTAACAATGGCATAATCTTTAGCATTACTAGCCAGCGTTTTGATAAAACAGCCATCGATTTTGACATAATTAACCGGCAACTCTCGCAGATAACCGTACGAGGCAAAACCAGTACCAAAGTCATCGAGAGCAAATGAGAATCCTTGTTTACGCAGCAGGTTTAGCATCTCCATCGCTCGATGATGGTTTTGAATTGCACTGGTCTCTGTGATCTCAAAACAGATACAATGACTCGGAATAGCAAAACGTTGTAACTGGCCAACAATGTAATCGACCATACCCTCGGCTCCGAGACTATTGCCTGATAGATTTATCGACAAGCAGTGATCGACCCATAATTCCTCATGCATAGATAGCCATAAGAAAGTCTTACGAATCACTTCTTTATCTACCTCAGTCATCAACTTAAAACGCTCAGCTGCAGCAATAAACTGCGCCGGAGGTAATATCCGACCACAAGGCTCTTGAATACGCAGTAATATCTCCATTCGTTTTCGGTGACTATTACCGCTAATTCCTCTGATAGGCTGATAATAAAGTAATAACTCATTGTGCTCGATGGCCTGAGCAATACGTACTGCCCATTTAGGCGCATTACGTTGGTAAGTTAACTCTTTATCTTTATCATCGTAGAAATGTATTTGATTGCTGCCCTTACGTTTGGCTGCAATACAGGCTATATCGGCGTCTTTTAGTAACTCTTGCGGCACAATGTAAGGGGCTCTGGCAACGGCGATCCCAGCACTGATACCGACTTTATAATGGCATCCTTGATGCTCCATCACTTGCATAGACACAGCATCAATGATCGTTTTAACCTGCTGGGCCACTTCCACGACCCCATTATCTTTGAGCGCTAAACCAAACTCATCGCCACCTAAACGGGCTAACAATACATCGCCTTCGATACTCGATTGGATCGCCTTTGCCACCATCTTCAGCATAGCGTCCCCTGCATTATGGCCGCATGAGTCATTAATCAACTTAAACTGTTCAAGATCGAAGTAGCATAGTGCTAGGCTCTGCGCATCACGGCTAAAAGCAATTAAACGATCTTCAAACGCACTTCGATTAAGCAGTGACGTCACAGCATCATAGTTTGCTCGTCGTCTGAGTTGATGCTTAAGCAGCTCTTCTTGAGTTATATCACGCAGCACAATTACAGCCCCAATAACTTGGTTACGGGAGTTGCGTAAATGGCTAATACTACGCTCCATAATCTTAGGAGAAAAACGGTCAAACTTAACTTTGCTCACTAAAGCAGAGTCGCTTTCCCCTTTCATAAACGTAAATAGGGCCTGATTAATAGACCGATCGGACTTGAATAACTGATCTATCGCCATACCGATCGCACTTTCACACTTAACCTTAAGTAAGCGCTCAGCCTGAGGGTTTAAATAAACAACTTTCGCCCTAGCATCAACCAGAATAACCGCTTCGACAATCGCTTCTAAGGTCGTTTTAGAGCGCTCCTTTTGCTGGAATACTCGCGCTAATAACCCATTAACTTGATCAGCTACTGCCATTAACTCAGAACATCCATCGCCATGAATAGGTTGATATGTTTTCGCGGTTGGATCTATCTTAGCTAGCTGGGCTAAAAGTTGTTTAAAGGGTCTTACAACGCCGCCCCTTAACCATAAATAACCAATAAACAACAGCAATAGGCTAAACGCCCAAACCAAATAGATTAGCAATGAAGAATCTTTAGTAATATCAATAAACATACTGTTGCCCAAATAGACTTCAAGGTGCAGCTTGGTCTCATCGGTCAAACTCGGAACATTAAACGCTAAACTAGGCTCAGATTGTGAAAGAAAACGATTATTAGCGACTTCCCCTGGCTTTAATTTGAGGTTCGCTAAGAAATTATTAGCCTGATAGTGAGTCAGCAGACTTTTATCGATATTCCTAACGATGGCGATAGATAAAGCATCAGAAACAGGAATAACACTCACCATATATCCATTATCACCAGACAAAACAAAACCCGTTTTTTGTTGGTTTATTGCTAAGAATGACGAAGATAAGTTAGAAAAATCAAAATTATTGACTTGTTCATAAGCAGGCGAAAATGGGGCCACTTGGCCATCTTGAATGTAAAAAAGGTGAAAATATTCTGCGATCCCCGACTCAAGCCAAGCTTCTTCAAAGGCATCATAATCATCGCTCTCTAAGCTCATCATGGGGATAGCATAAATCTGATTGAATAACTCTAACTGCGTTAAATCTCTTTTTATCTGCCCTTGAATATTTGTCAATTCTGCTTCGACAAGTGCGTGCTTCATCTCATCGATACGATTATCGAACCAAACACCAAGAGAAGATGAGATGGCCATGATTGCAGGCAAGCAAAAACCTACAACAAAAATGACTAATTTTTTGCTAATACGCATGTAAGTGATGACTATCCTGTTTGGTTCAAAACCGCATCCAAGCTAATGCGGGAGGCCAAAATACCGCCGTTACCACCGTGATGACAAAGCTTTGTGTTCTCTCGGTGTAAAATAGCCACTAGAGTGCATCGGTACTAAGATGAAAGCTTTGATTTAGAGCAGGGTTTAGTTATTGCGCCATAATCTAAACAAAAAATTGAGAAGCTACTCATATGCCTAAAATAAAAAGCAATTTCATCATTTATTAAAATCAGCATACAGCACGGTACAGCGACTTATCCCAATAAAATATCTAAATACTGACTAATTTTATCTATAAGAAAGCCCGCTAAGCGGGCTTTAAACAACGATCAAGTAAACTAGAATTTACTTGTGATATTGAGCAGAAAGCTCATGAACAGACTTAATAAATGAACCTGCATGCTCAGGATCAACATGCTGGTGAATACCATGACCTAAGTTAAATACGTGGCCAGTACCTTCACCGTAAGAAGCTAAAATTTGATCCACTTCTTGATGAATACGCTCTGGAGATGCGTAAAGTACAGATGGGTCCATATTGCCTTGCAAGGCAACTTTATCACCAACGCGGCGGCGCGCATCGCCAATATCAACAGTCCAGTCTAAACCTAATGCATCACAGCCAGTTTCAGCCATAGATTCAAGCCATAGTCCGCCACCTTTAGTGAATAAGGTAACCGGTACTTGGCGACCGTCAGCATGACGAGTCAAACCATCAACAATTTTTTGCATATAACGTAGCGAGAATTCACGATAAGCGTGATGAGAAAGTGCCCCACCCCATGAATCAAAAATCATGACAGACTGTGCTCCATTGGCTATTTGCGCATTCAGGTAAAGGGTCACTGAATCGGCAAGCTTATCGAGTAACAGATGCAAAGTCGCTGGCTCTTCGTAGGCCATCTTCTTGATCTTCTCAAACGCTTTACTCGAACCACCCTCAACCATATAGGTTGCAAGTGTCCATGGCGAACCAGAGAAACCAATTAGCGGCACTTCACCCTTTAGCTCGCGACGAATAGTGCTGACAGCACGCATCACATAGCCAAGCTCATCTTCTGGGTCAGGGATACATAACTTTTTGATCGAGTCGATGGTGTCAGTAGGACGCTCGAAACGTGGACCTTCACCAGCTTCAAAATAAAGGCCAAGCCCCATAGCATCTGGTACAGTCAAAATATCGGAAAATAAGATAGCAGCGTCTAAATCATAACGACGTAGCGGTTGAAGTGTCACTTCACAAGCCAAATCTTGGTTTTTACAAAGAGACATAAAGTCACCAGCTTCTGCACGGGTAGCTTTATATTCTGGAAGATAGCGGCCAGCTTGACGCATCATCCATACAGGAGTTCTATCAACAGGTTGCTTTAGTAAGGCACGTAAATAACGATCATTTTTGAGTTCTGCCATTTGGCTCTATTCCTACGCTTATTGATTTCTGCTGGGACGGTAGTTTAGCATTTACGCGAGTAAAGTAACCTCCATCAGCACATTTATGTGACAAACCCCGCTCGAATATTTTTTTACCATCTAAGAGCACGCTTCTCACATAAAATACCCAGACAATAAATAGCAAAGCTGGTTCCCAATATGACAGAAAAAAGTTGCACCGCCTTCACGCCTTTGGTATAAAAAGTCTGCGCTAGCAAGAACAATCAAGAAGCTCGTCGCATCGAGCCCGTAAAAACTTTACTCGCCCAGCAATAGATTTGTATTGCTGGGCTTTTTATTTTCTGCAACTCAATCACTTAGTAGAGACTTACCTTTGTATACAAAACAATCATATTCAACGAGACAGAAGATAGTCCTCTCTCGCTAAAAAAGGGTTGATCAAAGCAGCCATTGTCACCTACATTAGAAGTCATAGAGCAACTTTGATGGGGAACGTCATGCTAAAACAATTAGAAAGAGCTGAGAAAAAATGGAGAGGCTCAAATACACTGATTGATCAGTGGCTGAATAACCGTCGAAAATTACTGATACAGTACTGCCAGATAGCGGGATTACCCCCCTACGAAACCTTAGATAAATCACTTCCATCATTTCAAGCGGTCAAAGATTTTTGTGATTTACTTGTCGACTACGTATCAGAGGGTCATTTTGAAGTCTATGACCGAGTATTAAGTGCGTATGAAAAGAATTGCAAAGAGAGTCAATCATTAGCACAAAACGTTGTCCCCAAAATAAGCGAAACAACCGATCTCGCCCTCGACTTTAATGATAAATATACCGAAGCTGACGACGAAAAGATTTTGTATCAATTAGATAAAGATCTGTCATCTCTTGGCGATGTAATGGAAACCCGTTTCCAACTAGAAGATCAGCTACTCGAAGTGCTGCATAACAAGTCGGTATAACACAAGCTTCTAAGCATTTTGAATTCGTTCCTCAAATTAGAATATAAAAAGGGCCAGCTAAGTAGCTGGCCCTTTCGTTATTACACGCTAAAACTGAATCCTATTGATTAAACCGCAGACTGGAAGATCACTTCGCTGGCTTTTTTGGTATAAGAATCAATCTGATCGAAGTTCAAGTAGCGATACGTATCAGCCGCAGTCGCATCGAGCTCTTTCGCGTACTCTTGATACTCTGCTGGTGACGGTAAACGACCCAGTAGCGCAGCCACAGCGGCAAGCTCGGCAGACGCTAAGTAAACGTTTGCACCAGTACCAAGACGATTCGGGAAGTTACGTGTCGAAGTTGATACCACGGTAGCACCTTCGGCAACACGTGCTTGGTTACCCATACACAGTGAACAACCTGGGATCTCGATACGCGCACCGACACGACCGAAGATGGCGTAGTAACCCTCTTCCGTTAACTGATCTCTGTCCATCTTAGTGGGTGGCGCGATCCATAGACGTGTCGGCAAGGTCTTAGCAAACTTGTCTAGCATCTTACCAGTAGCACGGAAGTGACCAATGTTAGTCATACAAGAACCAACGAACACTTCGTCAATTTTTGTTTCGGCAACAGATGAAAGCAATACCGCATCATCAGGATCATTTGGCGCACAAAGAATAGGTTCTTTGATCTCATTCAAATCGATCTCGATAACTTCTGCGTATTCAGCATCACTATCGGCTTCCATAAGCTCTGGATTAGCTATCCACTCTTGCATCGCAGTAATACGACGCTCGATAGTACGACGATCGCCATAACCTTCGGCTATCATCCACTTCAACATCACGATGTTAGAGTTAAGATATTCGGTGATTGGCTCTTTACCCAGTTTAATGGTACAGCCAGCAGCGCTACGCTCTGCAGACGCATCAGAAAGTTCGAACGCTTGCTCAACTTTCAGGTGCTCTAGACCTTCAATCTCTAATACTCGGCCAGAGAAAGCATTGATTTTGCCTTTCTTCTCAACCGTTAATAGACCCATTTCAATCGCTTTTAACGGGATAGCATGTACCAAATCACGTAACGTGATGCCTGGCTGCATCTGACCTTTAAAACGAACCAATACAGATTCAGGCATATCGAGAGGCATAACACCCGTCGCAGCAGCAAATGCCACTAAACCAGAACCCGCAGGGAATGAGATACCAATTGGGAAACGAGTATGTGAGTCACCACCCGTACCGACAGTATCAGGCAGTAACATACGGTTTAGCCAAGAGTGGATAACACCATCACCAGGACGCAGTGACACACCACCACGGTTCATGATGAAATCAGGCAAGGTGTGATGAGTATTAACGTCAACTGGCTTTGGATAAGCCGCGGTGTGACAGAAAGACTGCATAGTCAAATCGGCGCTGAAGCCAAGACATGCTAAATCTTTAAGTTCATCACGCGTCATAGGACCTGTAGTATCTTGTGAACCGACAGATGTCATCTTAGGCTCACAGTATTGGCCAGGGCGCACACCGGCAACGCCGCATGCCTTACCGACCATCTTCTGAGCTAAGGTATAACCTTTACCAGAATCAACCACGTCTTGTGGACGTACAAATACGTCAGATGCAGGTAAGCCTAATGTTTCACGCGCACGGTCAGTTAAGCCACGGCCGATGATCAGTGGAATACGACCACCAGCACGAACTTCATCTAACAATACTTCAGTTTTCAGTTTGAATTCTGAAATAACTTCATCAGTACCATGAAGCTTAACGACACCTTCATATGGATAGATATCAATCACATCGCCCATATTCATCTTGCTAACATCTAGCTCGATTGGCAATGCACCCGCATCTTCCATAGTGTTGAAGAAAATAGGTGCAATCTTACCGCCAAGGCAGAAACCACCAGCACGCTTGTTAGGCACATAAGGGATATCATCACCCATGAACCAAAGCACAGAGTTAGTTGCTGACTTACGTGAAGACCCCGTACCCACAACATCGCCCACATACACGAGTGGATGACCTTTCTCTTTTAGGCTGGCGATCTCTTTAATTGGACCGACAACGCCCGCTTCATCAGGCACGATACCGTCACGGGCGTTTTTTAGCATAGCTAAGGCATGCAATGGGATATCAGGACGAGACCAAGCGTCTGGTGCTGGTGACAAATCATCGGTGTTAGTTTCACCTGTCACTTTAAATACGGTAAGCGTTACCTTTTCAGCAAGCTTTGGACGGTTTAGGAACCACTCAGCATTTGCCCAAGACTCAACGACTTGCTTCGCGTAATCATTACCCGCTTGCATCTTCTCAACCACATCGTGGTAAGCATCAAACATCAACAGAGTGTTTGACAGTGCTTTAGCAGCCGACGGAGCCTGTGATGCATGGTCTAATTGTGCGATCAGTGGCTCAATATTGTAGCCACCCTGCATAGTACCAAGCAGTTCAACTGCGCGCTCAGAAGAGAGAATTGGAGAAGTCACTTCACCTTTGGCCAGTGCGTCTAGGAAGCCAGCTTTAACGTATGCCGCTTCATCAACCCCTGGTGGGATTCTGTTTTCTAGCAGGCCAAGAATAAAATCTTGCTCACCCGCTGGCGGATTCTTTACTAATTCGATTAATTCGGCCACTTGATGGGCATCTAGTGGCTTAGGGACTACGCCCTCTGCAGCACGTTCTGCGACGTGTTTACGATATGCTTCTAGCACGGCAACATTCCTCTTTGTTTGGCGTTCTAACAGCGAAACTGCACGTCTTCAATAAAGAAGCTAACAGTCAAGCAGGCTCAACCCGTATTTCCGGACCGCATTATACTACAGCTTTGCAAAAGTATGAATCAGATCACACTCTTAGATGTGAGAAATTACGGGGATTCTCTAGGGCGTAAGACAATTTATCTCAGTGATAAAACAAATGAAATTAGACAATAGTTTGAAACACATACCAAACAATTGATATATATGCGATTTAATCTTTTTACACACTTTATTGTAAACGAACTAAATCAAGTATTTATTAACGATAAATAATCTAAAAAACTTTCATTTATGGGTCGTAATTACCCAATTATTGCGCATAATGTTCCACTTTCATCACCTGAAATGCTCCTAGGATTATTCAAATGAGCCAAAAGATATTAGCCGCCGTGATCTTCGATATGGATGGTGTATTAATCGATTCAGAGCCCAGCTGGCAAGCTGCTGAGTTTAATGTTCTTAGCCAACTTGGTTTAACCATTTCCCTAGAGGAAATGGTGCAAACGACAGGCCTGCGCATAGATCAAGTTGTCGAATTTTGGTATCAACGCCAACCTTGGGACAACTATGACAATCAAGCAACTGCCGACGCAATCGTTGATAAGGTTGCTGCAGACATATTAACAAATGGCAAAGCAATGAAGGGGGTGATCCAAGCCCTAGATACCTGTAAGAATAGAGGATTGAAAATTGGTTTAGCCACCTCTTCATCATCACCTCTTATCGATGCTGTGATGCAAAAACTGGATATTCGCGCTTATTTCGATGCCATCTGTAGTGCCGAGTCGCTCACTTTTGGCAAGCCGCACCCTGAAGTTTATCTCAATTGCGCCCAAGCCTTAGATATCCCTCCAACATCATGCCTTGCTATTGAAGACTCTTTTAATGGTCTTATCGCTGCAAGAGCAGCTAACATGCGCAGTGCGGTGATTCCCGCGCCCCATGAAGCGAAACAACCAAGGTGGGCTGCAGCAAATTGCCAATTAAGCGATTTAACCGAATTAGAGAGCTACTTAGCGCTGATTTAATAAGACGACATAGTAAAAAGCCCATCATCTGATGGGCTTGTCTCAAATAAGGCAATGTTTACCAGATTTTCACGCGCTCTTGTTCGCTCAGGTACATCTTGTCGCCCGCCTTAACATCAAATGCCTCGTAGAAGGCTGGTATGTTACGCGGCGTACCCATGGCGCGGAAATGACTTGGTGAATGCGAATCGGTCAACAGACGACGACCCAGCTCTTCATCGCGATAGTTACGACGCCATACCTGAGACCAACCGATAAACAGACGCTGCTCACCGGTCAGACCGTCGATCACCGGCGCCTCTTTACCGTTGAGACTCAGCTGATAAGAGCGCGCAGCCACCGTTAGGCCACCGAGATCACCAATGTTTTCACCCAAGGTGAGGTCACCATTCACAAACTTACCAGGCAAGGCTTCGTAACCAGAATACTGGGCGCTCAGCTTAGCACCGCGCTTGTTAAACTCTTCTCTGTCTTTGTCTGACCACCAATCTCTCAAGTTGCCATCGCCGTCATACTTGGCCCCTTGGTCGTCGAAACCATGGCTAATTTCATGGCCAATAACGGCACCGATACCACCATAGTTGATCGCATCGTCGGCATCCATGTTAAAGAATGGCGGTTGCAGAATCGCAGCGGGGAAGACGATCTCGTTCATCACAGGGCTGTAGTAGGCATTGACCGTCTGTGGCGTCATGTGCCACTCGGTGCGATCGATTGGCTGACCTAACTTATCCAGCATGCTCTTATACTCGAAGTGCGCGTAACGCAAGTAGTTCCCCACCAGGTCATCCGCCTTGATGCTAAGATCTGTGTAATCTTTCCACTTGTCTGGATAGCCGATCTTGTAGTTGAACTTAGACAGCTTCTCTTGGGCCGCCACCTTAGTTTCAGGCGTCATCCACTCAAGTTCATTGATGCTCACCTCAAAACCCTTGATCAGGTTTTGGATCATCTTCTCCATACGCGCCTTGGCTTCTGGCTTAAAGTGACGCTTAACGTACTCTTTACCCACCAGCTCACCAATCACCTGATCGGCCGCATCTACCGCCTTCTTCCAGCGTGGCTTCTGCTCTTCGATACCCATCAATGTTTTGCCATGGAACGCAAAGTGTAGGTCAACCAACTCTTTATTCAGCAACTCGGCATAGCTGTCGACCAGATGGAACATCAGGTAATCTTGCCACTGTTCCACGCTAAATTGATTAAACTGCTTGCCAAATTTATCGAAGAAAGAGGGCTGGCGAACAATCACTTCGGTGACCTTATTCATGTCGGCGCCGTTGGCAAACTGTGAGTAATCGAAATTGCTCACCGTCTGTTGCAAGCCGGCGATATCCATCTTGTTGTAGCTCTTATTGGCGTCACGTGACTCGGTGCGCGTCCACTGACTCTCTGCCAGAAAATGCTCGATCTCGGCGACATTTTTCGCCGCACGTTTGGCATGAGAATAGCCTGCCTTTTCTAGCAATTCAGCGATATAGCTTTGCAACGCAGCGCGATTGGCGACAAACTTAGCGTCGTCTTTCAGGTAGTAATCGCGATCCGGCAGGGTTAAGCCAGACTGGTAGAAATAGACACCATACTGGGTCGACTTCTTGGCATCATTGTTAACGTAGAAGCCCAGTGGCACTTGCACACCAGAGACCAAGAGTTTTCCCATTTGGTTGGCAACATCTTGATGATTCTTAAGACCTTGGATCTCGGCCATCGGCGCCTTAATTGGCGTTACGCCTAGCTGCTCGGCCAGATCGGTGTTCATATAGCTGGCGTAAAAATCACCCACTTTCTGTTCGCTCGAGCCTTCAGCCTTGTTTGGCATGGCGGCGACTTCGTCGATGATCTCTTTTAACGCATTTTGGCTTTGCTCATACAAAACCGAAAAAGCGCCGTAATTAGACTTATCAGCCGGGATAGGCGTGGTCGCGAGCCAATGACCATTAACACTGTAATAGAAGTCGTCCTGATGACGCACTTGAGGGTCGAAGTTCTCTTTCTCTACACCCGACACCTTGACCGTTTTCACACTCTCTACCTTGCTGGCATCCTGACTACTGCAGGCCCCTAGGCCTAAGCCGAGTGCTACGGCCAATGCCAAATGACTGACTCTTTTCATCTCTAAATCCCCGGTTCATTTTATGCTTTATTGTTAATCTTCTGGTTAGTTAAACCATTGCGAATGACACACTATCACCCCAGCCAGTCTGACTGTAGGGTGATTTTGTAACTTTGTATGACGTCTTTATCTGCCTACCAGTTCTTACCCAGAAACAGGAAGACAGTATTTTCGCCGTCGTCTGTCCAGCCATAACCGACTGCTGCAGGACCTATTGGAGTATCAGTCCCCAGATAGAGGCTGCCACCATAAATAAGGTCGTCGAAGCTGACACTGTCTCGAATAGACCAGACATTACCCGCCTCAATACTAGCCCCCACATAGAGAGGGTAATCAGTCATGCCCAACATGTCGCGCCCAAGATCGTATTGATAGACGAAGGCACCGAATAGCTTGTGCGGCCCGACTAAGGCATTCTTGTGGTATCCAGATAAGTTGAGGAAACCGCCTAACTCAGACACGTTAACACTAAAGCCCCGCTCCTTATCCACGGTCGCCAGCGAGGCCTTACCCACGAAGGCATGATTACCAACACTCAGGGCACCACGCCAATCCGCCTTGATCTGGAACGAAGTCTCGGATGGATCGTCTCCAAAAATGTCGGGAGAATGCTCACGGCGATAGTAGATGTTAACCGTGAGACGATTACCTGAAGTCGGGAAGCTGATGCTGTCTAGGTCATCAAAGCCAAACTTAAAATAGGCTCCATAGGAACTAAAGTCGGCACGGCCGTCTAAAATGGCATTCTCAAGGTAGCCTGCGTCGCCCATCAGCCCCAATTCCACCAACCCTTCTTTGATGTAGTTGTAGCCTATGCCCATCTCCGCGTGATACTTGACCTGATCCAACTCCAAAAACAAGCTATTCGCCTCATACAAGGTCCAATCTTTATTCTCGTAACCCAATTCGGCACGGGAAAAATAACGCTGATCAGAATCCAGCGGTAGATACAGCTCAGAGGAGAGTAATTTCTCATAACCCAAACGCAGTTCATTGCGCCATTCGCCGCCATAGGCGGTGAGATCTGTCATGGTATAGGCAACATCAAACGCCACGGCAGAATCTAAGGTGAAGTCGTCTTCCCAGCTAAAACCCAGCTGAAAGTAATTGGGTCCCCATGACTTGGCGCGGGTTTGCAACACCATGACACGCCCTTCTTCGGTATCAATAAACTCGGCGTTAACCCGCTCAAATTTATCTAAGGCGTAAACGTTATTTATCCCCTTCTCCAACTTGGCCTTGTCGACCACCTCTCCCGGCGCTATACCTAAGGTTTCAGCCAACAACTTTTCACTCACCCTAGAATTGTTGTCGAAGCGTATGGCAACGACAGGTTGCGAAAGGTTATAGAGCCAACCTACGCTGACGGCATCTTTATGCGCCTGATAGGCCGCGTACTGCTCTGAGGTCACGGTAAGTTGTTTGAGCCTTTCAAGTTGTTGCTGCGTCGCAACCTCACCCAAACGAAAAGCTTCAGGCATGATGGTAAAGTCTGTGGTACTGAGCACCCCCACCTCGGGGCGGATCAGGATATCTTTATCCGTCATCAACTGCTTTTGTCGCTCGGTACTGGCATTGGTCAACATGGTCGACAACTGATTTAACACAGCAACCGTGCTTTCCAGTTGATCTCGTTTTACCAAGGACGAACCGATATCCACAGCGATGACGATATCGGCACCCATAGCCTTCACCACATCTACCGGCATATTGTTGGCGATACCGCCATCAACAACGATACGGCCCTTATACTGAGCAGCCTGCAGTGCTCCCGGTACAGTAGCAGATGCCTGCATAGCATCAACCAGACTGCCGCTATCGATCACCACGGCACCACTGGTTTCAAGATCGGTTGCCACCGCACGATAAGGAATAGGTAATTGATCAAAATGCTCAAACTTATGCACCAGATCCGTCGAACGCTGCAGCAAAATAGACATAGACTGACCATGTAATAGGCCATTTGGAACCTGTACTTCTTCGTCCCGATAACCCACATTAATGGGGATATTGAACCTGTCGCGCTGCTGCTTACCGCGATAACTGAGGGCCTCGCGGGGAATGGTATCTGAATAACCAGCATTCCAGTTGGCGCCCATCATGATCTCTTCGATCTCCTCGGCGCTATAACCCAGAGCATACATCCCCCCAACGTAAGCCCCAATACTGGTACCCGCAATGTAATCGATTGGAATATGGTTATCTTCAATCACTTTCAGCACAGCCACATGAGCGGCACCTTTTGCACCACCGCCACTGAGAACCAACCCAATTTTGGGACGAATCGCTTCGGCATAAGTCGTAATGCTAAAACACAGGGAAAGGCTTAATACAAGAAAACGTATCATATAGGATTGTTTATTATCGTTATTGAAACAAGGTTGCACATTCTAGCAAACATATTAACAAACGAAAAAGTAAGCTTGCTATCCAATCATCATTATCCTCAACTTAGATTAAGAGATTAAACAAGCTAAACTAGGTGAGCCTGACCAGATTCCGAGTCATTCATTAGCTAGTTAGAACAGAGGTTTATGACTTATGCTCTGTCCCGTAAATAAACCTCAAATTCGCTAACCGCCATTGGTTTAGCAAAATAATAACCTTGAATAATGTAACAACCACGGCTAAAGACTTGCTCCAATTGCTCCTGAGTCTCAATGCCCTCAGCGACAACGGTTAACTTAAGGTTTCGAGCAAGTTCGATAATACTGCTAACAATCGCTTGGTCGGCTTCGTTATTAGCAATATCGATCAAAAATGAGCGATCTATTTTTAGGGTGCTCACATCAAAACTACGTAGGTAAGCTAGCGACGAATAACCGGTACCAAAGTCATCAATAGCCACATCGATCCCAAGCCCGCGCAACGCTTTGAGATGCTCTTTGGCCACATGTAGTTCTTTCATCAACACGCCTTCCGTGATCTCAAGACCAAGAATGTTAGGCGACATCCCCGAATCGGCTAGTGCTTGCTGGACTCCGAGAATAAAGCCTGGCTGCCTAAATTGTACCGCAGAGACATTGACTGACAACTTAAAGCCAGTCCCGAATTCTCGCTCCCATTTCGCCCCTTGAAGACAGGCTTGCCTCAATACCCAACGGTCTATATCCACGATCAAACCACAGGACTCGGCGACCTTAATAAAGATATCGGGTCTGATATAGCCCTCTTTAGGGTGGCACCACCTAAGCAATGCTTCCATACCTATGACTTTATCGTCTTTTAAAATATCAATTTGTGGTTGGAAATACAGTTCAAACTCTTGCTTATCGATCGCCTTACGCAGATCTGCTTCTAACTTGAGATGATAAAGTGCTTCTGCATTTCGCTCCGCAGAGAAATACTGAAAATTACCACGCCCTTCCTCTTTTGCGTGATACATGGCCTGATCGGCATTTTTAATCAACATCTCTGGTTGCTTAGCATCATCAGGCCATAAACTGACGCCAATACTGGTGGAGATAAAAAACTCTCTTCCATAGAGCTCGAACGGCTTCTCAATCTGACGGATTAAGGCATCACATAGGTGGTTAATCTCATCAATGTCGTCCATATTTCGTAGTAAAATAACAAACTCATCACCACCGAACCGACACAGAGTGTGCTCGTCAGCGACGCAAGACTGCAAACGATGCGACGCTTCGATCAGCAAAGCGTCTCCCATACTATGGCCATAGGAATCATTAACATTTTTAAAGCGATCTAAATCGAGAAATATCAAGGCTAATTTTTCGTCCGTCGACTCAGCTTTATGAATTGTTTTTGCCAGTCGAGTCGAAAATGAAGACCGATTAGGTAATCCAGTTAATACGTCATAGTTAGCAAGACGACGTAGATCCGCTTCCGTCTGCTTTCTTTCGGTAATATCTGAGAACACGGCGACATAGTGAGAAACAACACCACGCTCGTCATTCATAGTCGATAGATTCAACCATACAGGGCAAATAGTGCCATCGGCCGCCCTAAAGTCATGCTCTCCAGTCCAAGAGAGTCCTTGTTCGAGTAGCAGTTGAATCTCATCACTGCGTTCATCAGTTTGATAAACTAATTGAGAAAAATAGCGATCAACAAGATCTTCTGCATTTATCCCTAAAATATGTTGCGCCGCTTTATTAGAAACTCTAATTCGCTCATCAGCATCAAGAATCAATACCCCCTCGGATGTATTACCAAACGCTTGTGCCAACAGCTTTACATCATCTTCCAAGCGACGCTGCATGGTAATATCGGTATAGATACCTGCGACCTTTTTCACCTTGCCACTGACGGAATCGAACTCAAGTGGACGTCCTCTCACCCGAGTCCACCCAAAGGAGCCATCGCTACGACGATAACGGTAATCAACATCGAAACGATCGTCTTGTTTATTAATAAGACGAAACCAGGCTTGCTGAACCTTTTCTTTATCATCATCAAAGATGGGGAACTCAGCCATAGAGATCGTCATTGCCTTAGCATCACTAGGAAAATTTCCACCATTATTTTCTAAGCTAAACAGCTCAGTATCACTGTGCCACTCCCACAGCTCTGAAT
This sequence comes from Shewanella psychrotolerans, assembly GCF_019457595.1. Taxonomy (NCBI): domain Bacteria; kingdom Pseudomonadati; phylum Pseudomonadota; class Gammaproteobacteria; order Alteromonadales; family Shewanellaceae; genus Shewanella; species Shewanella psychrotolerans. Next base: position 3,913,881 of record NZ_CP080419.1, read on the forward strand.
CACTGCCACGTAGCGATTGCCTTAATCTGGCTTCACTTTCTTGAAGTGCGCTATTAAGCTGTCTAAATGCAGAAAGCTGTCTTTGCCTGACGATCAAAAAATATAAACCGACAAGGAACAAAGACAATACGAGTAGAATTTTAAACCAACTATGATTCCACCAAAAATCTTCAACACTGAATGAGTATGAGTAAGGTGTTTTCGACCAAATGCCATTCTTCTCGCTGAGAATGTCTAAGGTATAATTGCCCGCTTCTAAACCAGACACATTAACCTGAGACTGTCCATTTAACTGCAGATAATTCACCGTTGAAGATTTTCCTTCACGGCGCAACCGGTACTGTAATTCGAACGGAGTATCGGTCAAATAATCTAAACTCGTCAGCTGAAAACTAATCAGTCTCGAGCCAGGATGCACAACCTTATGTTCTGGTGGATTAAGATCAATATCTGTTTTATTTTCATAAAATACCGATATCGATTCGAGCATAATGCCATCTTCAGTGAGTCGATTTTTAAGTAAAGGAACATCAACCAGGCCTACGCCATCGGGACTACCGACATAGAGCCCTGCACTGGGTTGATAAAAGGAGGCTCCGTCATTTAACTCATGACTGATTAACCCATCTTGTTTCTCTATAACCAGTAATTGACCAGAAACTAAATCCTGACTGACTAACGAATTTGGACACCCAATAAGACGATAGCCTGGCACCTGCTCAATAAAATAGACAGAACTACAGTCGAGTTCCCACTTCTTGGTCAACATATAGGTAGCCCCTGTCTTAGGGTGGTATTCCACCAGCCCTTTGGGGGATGTGCCTAACCATAACACTCCAGAATCGATCTCTTGAATGTAGCTAACTTCGATAACGCTATTAGTATCGGCAAAAATATCACTACGAGAAAAAAACACGCCGCGGCTATCAAGGTAACCAAAGGAGTTTTCACCGCCAAGCCACAACTTACCATCCGCACTACGAAAAATGGAACGTAACGGACCTTTGCGTACAACCCCATCGGTACCTTTAACAGGTAAAGACTGAGGTTCTAAAGTGCCATTATCCCAATAAAATAAACCTGTAGCGGTCACAAACCACCATCGGTCAATCAACAGTGGATCTTTGTAGCTAGCAAAGATCATTTTATTTTCTAAAGAGGATTCTCCCCCTGTCCACTGGGCAAAGCGTATCGCTTGTTTAGTCGCTTTATTATAAATAAACAGACCATTGGTCGAGCCTAATAACAGGTGCTCTGAATCCATACTCTCAACGGTATAAATACTGTCATTGACTTCCATTCCTAATGGCGTGATTAGTACACTACGTTTAAGATCCCTATCGACATCGATCAAACCTTTATCGCTACCAAGCCAAACTCGTTGATCTTCAGCATAAATAGCCCAAACCATCTCATCACCCAATTTATAGGGTGCCTTTCGAGTCAAATTATCCACAGAAAAATCAGGTTCATCGGCTATAACAGCCAGTCCATCACCCGAGCCACCAACCCAAATAATATCGTTGCTGTCTACAGCGATGTCATACACATAATCTAAGTCTGCCGCGCGCTTAAGTTGGTCGGAAAATTGCTTTAACTCTAAGGTATCTGGATTCCACTTTATCAAACCATCTCTGCCAGATAACCAAATAAACCCCTTTTGGTCTTGGGCCATATGCGTGATGTAAAATGGCATTTGAGCCACTTTTTCAACGGTGACGGAATCGGGATAAACACGGTACAAACCGTTACTCGAACCTAACCAAATTCGACCCGCTCGATCCTCAAACAAGGTCTTTATCAATCCCATGGTTTCAGTCCAAGGAAACAGAGCCCGTAGCATCCCTAAGCTGTCTCTTAATTGAAGCTCTCTACTGGTACCAACAATAAGCTGGTTATCATTAAACTTGGCCAATACCCTCCACGGAATATCGGGATCATGGGGCAAGGCATTAACAAAATTAAGCTCCATCGCCACATAATCGAAACGATATATCTCTGATTGATAGTTTACAAAGATATAGCTGCCATCTTTTTGCTTCGTAATGGCTTGTAAACCACTCTTTTTAAAGTCAGGAAACAGCTCAAGGCTACCAAACTGGACAAACTCATCTGTCATCAAATTATAAAGATAGGTGTTAGCGTAACTACTCACTAACAGATGATTTTTGCTAAGCGGTATAGTGAAGATGATGTATTCATCCGAGAGACGGATATCCTGTTTTATTTTATCTATACGCCTAGATGTGGTATCGCTAACACGATAAAGACCTTGCTCAGTAGACAGCCAAGTATAGCCATATTCATCAAAGCTAATATGATTAACTATCGCATTATTTAGTCCATCTCGCGCACTAAAAACCCGCTGAACTAAATCACCAGCTGAAACGGGTACAGCAATAACCCAAAAAAGCAAAAAGTAAAAAATAGATCGGCACCAGCCGTTATTGCTCATAGATAAAAGTAACTCAGTGATTCATCAGCTAAAAATAATGGAGATGTTATTAAAAATACAACGTGGTTACATCATATAAGTAAGACTAGCAAAAAAAAAGCGCTCATTGAGCGCTTTTCACTGAATAACCTAAGTTATTTCTTCTTCTTTGCCTTAGGGTTAGGCAAATCAGTAATTGAACCTTCATAAACTTCTGCGGCTAAGCCAACAGACTCATGCAATGTTGGATGAGCATGGATAGTAAGCGCTAAATCTTCAGCATCACAACCCATTTCGATCGCAAGGCCGATTTCACCAAGGAGTTCACCACCGTTAACACCTACGATAGCCCCACCGATAACACGATGAGTTTCCTTATCAAAGATAAGCTTAGTCATACCTTCAGAGCAGTCTGAAGCAATAGCACGGCCACTGGCTGCCCATGGGAAAGTCGCTGTTTCATAAGCAATGCCTTGCTCTTTAGCTTCTTTCTCGGTTAGACCAACCCAAGCAACTTCAGGGTCAGTATAAGCAATTGATGGGATGACTTTGGGATCGAAGAAATGCTTCATACCTGAAATCACTTCTGCAGCAACGTGGCCTTCATGCACACCTTTGTGCGCAAGCATTGGCTGGCCGACGATATCGCCGATGGCATAGATGTGCGGTACGTTAGTACGCATCTGCTTGTCGACGTTAATAAAGCCACGCTCATCAATTTTAACACCCGCTTTATCGGCATCAATCAACTTACCGTTTGGCGTACGACCAATCGCAACCAACACTGCATCATAGCGAACTGGCTCAGCAGGCGCTTTTTTACCTTCCATTGAAACGTAAATACCATCTTCTTTCGCTTCAACCGCTGTCACTTTGGTTTCAAGGATCAAGTTGAACTTCTTCTTGATCTTCTTGGTGTACACACGAACGATATCTTTATCGGCAGCAGGGATAACTTGGTCGAACATCTCAACCACATCAATCTCACTACCTAGCGAAGAGTATACGGTACCCATTTCGAGACCAATGATGCCGCCGCCCATAACAAGCAGCTTACCTGGCACTTCGTTAAGTTCTAGTGCATCGGTTGAATCCCAAATGCGTGGATCTTCATGAGGAATGAAAGGCAGCTGAATTGGACGTGAACCCGCAGCGATAATCGCTTGTTCAAAGCGAACCACTTTAACGCCATCTTCACCAGTCACTTCAAGAGTATTCGGGCTAGTAAACTTAGCGAGACCATTAACCACATCAACTTTACGCATCTTAGACATGCCGCCTAGACCCGTAGTGAGTTGGCTAATAACACTCTTCTTGTAATCACGTAATTTATCTAAATCGATTTGTGGCTCACCAAATACAACACCATGACTAGCAACCGCTTTCGCTTCTTCGATCACTTTAGATACGTGAAGTAGCGCCTTCGATGGGATACAACCCACGTTTAGGCATACACCACCTAGGGTACTAAAACGCTCAACGATCACTGTTTCTAGACCTAAATCTGCAGCACGGAATGCCGCTGAATAGCCCGCAGGACCTGCACCTAATACCACTACCTGAGTTTTGATTTCGTTACTCATGTTTTCCTCTATTCATTCTCATTCCGTTGGGAGGAAGCCCGGCCCAACACTTGATGATGCCAGCTTGTGAACGTGTGTTCTTGTAAGGTGGCCGCATTTTAACCTGTCAACGAGTTAAACAAAAGGCTACTCAACATGAGTAGCCTTTATCATTACAAAATAAGTGTACGTATGTCGGACAGCATACTTGACAGTGTCACACTAAAGCGTGCCGCCATTGCGCCATCGATCACACGGTGGTCGTATGATAAAGATAATGGCAACATTAGCTTAGGCTCAAACTCTTTACCATTCCACTTAGGTTTAATCTCAGACTTAGACACACCAAGAATCGCTACATCAGGATAGTTCACTATTGGGGTAAATGCCGTACCGCCGATGCCACCTAGGCTCGAAATCGTAAAACAGCTACCCTGCATGTCTGCAGCTTTCAACTTACCGTCACGAGCCTTGATAGAGATCTCCATCAACTCAGCAGATAACTCAAGAATGCCTTTCTTATCGACATCGCGAACCACGGGCACAACCAAACCGTTTGGCGTATCAACTGCAACACCAACGTGATAGTACTTCTTCTTGATCAGCGACTCACCGTCGGCACTCAAGCTAGAGTTAAACACAGGGAACTGTTGTAGCGCCTTAGCAACTGCTTTCATCATAAAGACTAATGGCGTGATCTTAACACCTGTCTTTTGCTTAGCAGCTAATTCGTTCTGCTGTTTACGGAACGATTCTAGCTCTGTGATATCGGCTTCATCAAATTGAGTGACATGAGGAATAGTCACCCAGTTACGATGTAGGTTTGGACCAGAGATCTTCTGAATACGTGTTAGTGGCACCTCTTCGACTTCGCCAAATTTAGCAAAATCAACCTTAGGTGCGGCAATCACATTGAGCCCGCCAGCCCCACCAGCAACGGCTGTAGCAGCAGAAGCTTTTGGACGACTTAGCTCATATTTAATGAACGCCTGAACGTCTTCTTTAAGGATACGTCCTTTACGACCAGTACCTGTGACTAACGTCAGGTCTGCACCAAACTCACGCGCTAAACGACGCACGGCTGGTGAGGCATGCACAGCCCCCGTCTTAGGCGCACTGCCCGCGCTCGGATGATGTGGTACTGGAGGCTTACTCGCAGCAGGTGCTGCAGCCGCTTGAACAGGCGCTGACGCAGCCGCTGGTTGTGGAGCGACAGCCTCTGCTGGTGCTGCTGACTGAGTTTCAACGGTAGCTATAACGCTGCCTTGAGAAACCTTATCGCCTACCTTAACGGTTAACGACACCAATTTACCCGCAAACGGTGCTGGTACTTCCATGGTCGCCTTATCGGTTTCAAGCGTGATAAGGCCTTGGTCAGCTTCGATAACATCACCAACGACAACAAGCACTTCGATCACATCGACATCTGATGCATCGCCAATATCGGGCACCGCAATCTCTTTCACTTCAATAGTGGTCTCAGCTGGTGCAGCCTCAGATGCAGCCTCTGCAACTGGTGCAGGTGCAGGCGCAGCAGCTTCACCGCCGCTGACTTGTAACATCAACACCAAGGAACCTTGAGAAACCTTATCACCCACAGAGACTTTCATCTCCGTAACCACACCAGCAGCAGGTGCAGGCACCTCCATGGTGGCTTTATCAGTTTCAAGGGTAATAAGCCCAGTATCGACATCTATACTGTCGCCAACAGCCACTAATACTTCAATCACATCCACATCAGACGCATCACCGATATCAGGCACAGTAACTTCGATAATTTGTGACGCTGATGATGCAGCAGGTGCAGGAGCTGCAACGGGGGCGGCCTCAGTGACTGGCTCGGCTGGCGCGGCTGGTGCAGGTGTTTTTTCTGCAACCGCTGGCGCGGTTGTATCAGCAGCTTCGGCAGTCATCATAGCGATAAGCGAACCTTCAGATACGGTATCACCTACCGCAACTTTGAGTTCTGCAAGTGTGCCAGCAAAAGGCGCAGGAATATCCATAGTCGCCTTGTCACTCTCAACGGTGATGATAGATGCTTCAGCATCTATGCTATCGCCTACGGCAACGCAGATCTCGATAACTTGTACTTCATCCCCACCAATATCAGGGACTAAAACTTCTTTTAATTCAGCCATTATCTATCCCCTTACGCGTACTGTGGGTTGATCTTATCAGCGTCGATACCGTATTCAGCAATGGCTTTGCTCAATACATCTACTGGTAACTCATTACGGTCAACGAGTGACTTAAGCGCTGCGATAACGATGAACTTAGCATCCACTTCAAAGTGATGACGTAAGTTTTCACGGCTGTCACTGCGGCCGAAACCGTCAGTACCCAATACTTTGTAATCTGTTGGGATATAAGCACGTAACTGCTCGCCATATATCTTCATGTAATCAGTAGCAACAATCGCAGGTGAATCACTTGAGATCACTTGGCTAATATAGGCTTGCTTAGGCGTTTCAGTTGGATGCAGCATGTTGTAACGCTCAGCAGTTTGACCGTCACGAGTCAACTCATTGAAGCTGGTTACGCTGAATACATCTGAAGAGATACCGAAGTCTTTTGCTAATGCTTGCGCTGCTTTACGCACTTGCTCAAGGATGGTGCCACAGCCCATCAGCTGTACCTTACCCTTGCCGCTACCAGATACAGACTCAAGCTTATAGATACCTTTAACGATACCTTCTTCCGCGCCTTCTGGCATTTCTGGCTGAACATAGTTTTCATTCATTGTGGTCAAGTAGTAGAAGATATCTTCTTGGTTTTCGCCATACATACGACGGATACCATCTTGAACCACAACCGCAATCTCATAACCATAAGTGGGATCGTAAGAAATACAGTTTGGAATCGTGTTGGCTAACACATGGCTGTGACCATCTTGATGCTGCAGACCTTCGCCGTTAAGCGTTGTACGACCAGAGGTACCACCGACCATAAAGCCACGAGCACGCATATCACCCGCAGCCCATGCCATATCACCAATACGTTGGAAACCAAACATAGAGTAGTAGATATAGAAAGGAATCGTTGGTGTGTCATTAACTGAATAACTGGTTGCCGCAGCGACCCAAGATGACATTGCACCTAGCTCGTTAATACCTTCTTGCAGTACTTGACCTGACTTATCTTCACGATAGTAAGCCACTTGGTCTGAATCTTGTGGTACGTATTTTTGTCCTTCGTGAGCATAAATACCCACTTGACGGAACAAGCCTTCCATACCGAAAGTACGTGCTTCATCAGGAATAATTGGCACGATACGCTTACCGATTTTCTTGTCTTTAAGCAGTGCCGTAAGAATACGTACAAACGCCATGGTGCTTGAGATTTCACGACCATTTGAACCTTTCAGCACAGAGTCAAAAATCTTCAATGAAGGTACTTCTAGATCTTCAGAGAACTTCTGGCGACGAGCAGGCATTGAACCATGCAAGGCTTCACGACGTTCCTTAAGGTATTTAACCTCTTCAGAATCTGGGCCAGGGTGGTAGAAAGGAATATCTTCTAACTGATCATCTGGGATCGGGATATTGAAACGATCACGGAAATAACGAACCGCGCTGATATCCATCTTCTTAACGTTGTGAGCGATGTTCTTACCTTCGCCCGCATCACCAAGGCCATAACCTTTAACAGTTTTCGCGAGAATAACAGTTGGACGGCCTTTGGTGTTTTTAGCATGTTGAAGCGCAGCAAAAATCTTAACAGGATCATGACCACCACGATTTAGACGCCAGATGTCATCATCTGACATATTAGCAACCATCTCGGCAGTTTCGGGATACTTACCAAAGAAATGTTCGCGAGTATAAGCGCCACCTTTAGCTTTACAGTTTTGGTATTCACCATCAACGGTTTCTTCCATTAACTGCAGTAACTTACCGCTAGTGTCACGCGCTAATAGTGGATCCCAATAACGCCCCCAAATCACCTTAACCGCTTCCCAGCCTGCACCGCGGAATTCACCTTCAAGTTCTTGGATAATTTTACCGTTACCACGAACAGGGCCATCAAGACGCTGTAAGTTACAGTTAACAATAAACACCAAGTTGTCGAGTTCTTCGCGAGCAGCAAGGCCGATGGCACCTAAAGTTTCAGGCTCGTCACACTCACCATCACCCAAGAAGCAATATACGGTTTGCTCAGAGCAATCTTTTAGACCGCGGTCGGTAAGATACTTAAGGTAACGTGCTTGGTAAATCGCTTGGATAGGACCAAGACCCATAGAAACCGTTGGGAACTGCCAGTAGTCAGGCATCAACTTAGGATGTGGATATGAAGACAAGCCTTTACCATCAACTTCTTGACGGAAGTTGTTCATCTGTTCTTCAGTAATCCGCCCTTCTAGGAATGAACGCGAGTAGATACCTGGCGCGATGTGACCTTGGAAATAAACCAAATCGCCGCCATCTTTTTCATTAGGTGCACGGAAAAAATGGTTAAAACACACATCGTAAATAGTCGCACTAGAAGCGAAACTAGAAATGTGACCACCTAACTCAAGATCTTTTTTCGATCCGCGAAGTACCATAGCCAGCGCATTCCAACGCACGATCGCGCGAATACGACGCTCCATCTCTTGGTTGCCAGGCATATGTGGCTCTTGGCCCGCAGGGATAGTGTTTAAATAAGCGGTAGTTGCTTTGTAAGGCAGATGAGTACCGTTACGGCGCGCCTTATCAATCAGCTTCTCTAATAAATAATGAGCACGCTCAGGGCCTTCCTGCTCTAATACCGCTTGCAGTGAATCCACCCACTCTTGAGTCTCTAACGGATCTAAATCTTGTAGCATATGTTCAGACATTTCGCAGTCCTTCCCTATATACATTAATAGTATGAATTAATTGATAAAAAGTAACGATTAGAACAATTATCTAAACGCTACCCTTCAAACGACGCAGACTACGCTGCAACCGGCTATCTTCTTCCCTTACAGACAACATCACTTCCTCGATATAACTTAGATGTTCATTCGAGGCTTCTCTTGCTGCTTCGGGATCACGGCGCACGATAGCGGCAAGCAGGTCTCGCCGATGATCATTTGCCATCTTGGATGCATCGGCTCTACGCTTAAGCAGTTCCAAGTTTTGCGCCACATTCTTATGCAACACAGGGGATAAACTTAATACCAAGTGCAGCATCGCCACATTGTGAGATGCTTCGGCAATCGCACGATAAAAACAGACGATGGCTTTAGATTTAACCTCAATATCGGAGGCGGCCTCTACTGCTTGGATTTTTTGTTTGATGTTTGCCATATCCGCGTCGGTGCCCCGAAGCGCAGCAAAATAGGCCATCATGCCTTCAGTGGCGTGACGAAACTCGAGTAAGTCATACTGACTCTCAGAATCGCTATGCATCAGCTCCACAATAGGATCGGCAAGGCTCTGCCAAAGTTGCTCTTTGACATAGGTGCCACCACCTTGACGGCGGAGCAATAAGCCTTTTGCTTCTAACTTTTGAATGGCTTCACGAAGAGATGGTCGAGAGACTTCAAATTGAAGTGCCAATTCACGCTCTGGAGGTAACTTCTGGCCAGGTTGCAAACTCCCTTCAAGGATCATCTGCTCTAACTGCCCCATAATCACATCAGAGATTTTTGGCTGGTTGATTTTGCTATAAGCCATATGGCCCTCAGCTCCTATTGTAAATTGGTCTTACCAATTTAATTGACTGAGCGCACTTTATCAAATCACATTTCAGATGTCTAGCTTGTGATCTACATCATGTAAACTCACGATTTGTGAGAATAGCTGATATTTCTTAGCAAGGGGTCTGACCATTAGGTTAAATACGACAATTACACCGATAAAGTACCTATAATCGCGTCAACCAATATTGAACATTGCTATCTATAGCAGCTAAAGCAAACACCGACTAGCTGCAGGCTAACATTACACCACCACACCAAAAATCGTTAACAAAGACAACCCCGTAACCAATAAGATAAAATTACGCTTACTCAACTGTAGTAAAGAGATGGTCGATTGCACACAAATGGGGGTTTTAGATGAAGTTTCGATAGTTTCTGCCGCCAGCGCAACCTCGGTGACTATCTCCCTCGCCGACTTTGTCCAGTCAAAAGCTAAATGTCGCCACTTTGAAAATGCAGCAGAAAAATGACCACTCAACACATAACCAAAAGCAATCAATCGACTGGGTAACCAGTCTAACAAGGTTAATGTCGAGTCAACTAAAGGTAATGATTTCCCCTTAGCCTTTGCATCATCAGCAAAATAGCGAGTAGTACAATAAAGCACCGCGCCGGCCGGACCAAAGAAGATAAAATAAAGTGCTACAGCACCATAAAAGCGATAATTAAGCCAAGCGACCGTTTGTCCAACTTTCGCGCCTAAATCCTCTTCAGAAACGGCATCCACAGCAATTGAAGGGTCGAGCGCATCAGCAAAGTGATAGCACGCCTGCACATCGCCACGACATGCGGCCTGAATATATTGTTTAAATATTTGACGTTGCTTTAAATGACTAAAACATAAAATTGCGACAGCAACCCAAAGCACTAGGCTAACAACGCCCCAAACCATACCTGTCACGAACCATGCTAGCACTTGTACACTTATGGCTGGCAGCACTAAAGCGATTGCCATCATGAGATCATTACCGAGCTGCTTGCTGCCGAAAAAAGCCTTGGCATAAAACGACAATAGTGTCTCTAACTGCCATGCCTGAGGTAATAGCTTTAAACGTTCAATCATGATCGCAACTAACAATGAAAATAGCGCCATCTAATTCCCCTTATCGACAAGACTCATTTTGTACCTTGGCCAATCAAAGCTATCGCCAGGATCGGTTTTTCTCCCTGGCGCAATATCGCAATGACCCACAATCGATCCAACATTGAGCATAGGATACGCTTCAAACAAGGCCAACGTTAATTGCTGCAATTGTTGGTATTGTTCATCGGTATACGCAATATTATCCGTTCCCTCTAACTCAATCCCAACGGCAAAGTCGTTACATCCATCTCTTCCCTGATAACAAGAAACACCAGCGTGCCATGCTCTATCATCACAACTCACATATTGCACCAGCTCACCGTCACGCCGAATAAGAAAGTGCGCCGAAACTTGTAATCCTTTTAACTCACAAAAACTGGGATCGGCTTCCACTTCTAAGCAACCTTGGAAAAGCTGATCGATAAAAGGAGTGCCGAATTTGCCCGCTGGCAAACTAATATTATGGATCACCAGTAAGCTCACTTCGCCATCTGGACGAGCATTAAAATGGGGCGACTCACATCTTCTCCCATAATCAATCCAGCCAGCTTTAAATGGTTTCATACTCACCAATTAACTCTATAAATTATAAAAGATAAACCTCAATCCACTTTACCCACTTTTCACTATTGGTGCTAGACTTTTAACCCAAGTGATTAGCAGGCTATCTCTGTTTCTACTGACGTAATTATTCCAATCAATTTTAACCTGCTTTTTCATTAGCAAATTTGCTATCATCAATGCAATAAGAACAAGTGCTTGCAGCGTACACTTTAGCCGCTAAAACAGAGCAAAGTGGAACTCACATTCCTTCATCTAAAGAGCCAGTCGCAAAAGGCAAAAGCCTACAGAGTAAAGCCATTAGATGAAAGTAGTCATAAAGAAACTCATGCTCAACGCTAAGCCCATTGAGGATAGAAACATGCTCGAAAATGATATTCGATTATCAGTCAAAATCGCATTAGAAGAAGATTTAGGTTATCAAGCCGATAGCAACCTTAACGCCGAGGAGAAACTCGAGGCGGACATCACGGCTCAGTTGATCCCAAGCGACAAATACGCCGAAGCGACACTTATCACCCGTGAAGAAGGCGTGTTCTCTGGTAAAGCTTGGGCCGAGCAAGTGTTTAATCAGTTAGGCGGTGAAGTAGCACTTCATTGGCACGTCGATGACGGCGATCTGCTGGTACCAAATCAAGTGTTATGCGAAATGTCAGGTCCTGCACGAGTCATCTTAACGGGTGAACGTACCGCGATGAATTTTATCCAAACATTATCTGGCGTTGCCACACTGACTAAGCATTATGTGGATAGAGTTGCTGGTACAAATTGTAAACTGCTCGATACCCGCAAAACGATTCCCGGCCTGCGCACTGCGCAAAAATATGCCGTCACCTGCGGCGGCGGTAAAAACCACCGTATCGGGCTGTTCGATGCTTTCCTTATTAAGGAAAACCACATCATGGCCTGCGGATCTATCGCTAAAGCGATTGAATCAGCACGAGCCCTCGCCAGCGACAAAATGGTAGAAGTGGAAGTCGAAAGCATTAATGAGCTAAAGCAAGCCTTAGATGCCGGAGCTGACATCGTGATGCTGGATAACTTTGATGTCACCATGATGATCCAAGCCGTCGAGCTCAACCAACGCTTTCATAAAGAGCAGGGCTACCCAGCAGCCCAGCGAGTGAAATTAGAAGTCTCAGGTAATGTTACCTTAGATACCATCGCCGACTTTGCCAAAACCGGCATCGATTACATTTCTGTCGGTGCCTTGACCAAACATGTCAAAGCATTAGATCTCTCTTTGCGCTTAAAAGACTAACGAGCTGTTCCTAGTTCCTAGCCTCTAGGAACTAGGTCCTCACTATGCTCGCCTCTAACCTCGCTGCCCTTACCTCGCCCGAGCCAAAACATCTTCGCAACAATCCTGTAACGCAAGCGTGGGTGTTCACAATTCCCCCAAAACAGCAGTGCTATTTTTTTGACTAAAACCCACCAAGTGTCATTTTTTCAGTCAGCGCCAAAAAGATGCTATAACTTTTTTAACAACAATAGTACCTCGTTAGACAAATTTACCATCAAATTAATACTTTGGTGTAATTTATGGTTTCATTTTATTTAACTTTGTACTAACTTTGACAGTAGGCGAGATGGCCCTTTCGGCCAGCTCACCATTAAGGTAGACCAAATTGTGAAATTGAAGTGGTCGGGAATTAGGTTTAAAGCTCTAGTACTGAATTTTATCACAGCATTGTTATCAACAAGTTAATACGGTACACAATGATGAAGTTCATCAACTAGCGTTAAAAACTGGTATAACATGCAAACATAAATGCACAATACCAATAAGCCAAATTACAAGGGTCACTTCGATCTAACAAGCAACTAAATGGTGCAGTTTGCCGAAACGACATACATCATATTGATGATTAAACCGTAACTAAATATAGTTGATAGCAATAACGATTTGACCAGGGATGAAACAGCCGACCACACGCAGGAGCGTAACGTTTAGGTCTAATGTTGTATTAATAGTGTGCTAGTGCTTTAAGCAAGAGTGTTAACCACTAATATTATGACTAAACTTAAACTTAAAGTTACAGTTGCTACAGGCTCAAAGGTTAACGCCTCAAAGCTGCAAGCAAAGGGTTAGGTGAATCGAGTCAGCGTTCTGTCAAACGGAGAGAGAAAAAATGAAAGGTATCAAAATGTCTCGTAACATGAGCAATGCTAAGGGTTTCACCCTAATTGAATTAATGATCGTTGTTGCAATCATCGGTATTCTCGCTGCAATTGCACTACCAGCTTATCGGGATTATGTAGCAACCTCTCACGGTGGCGCAGCAATGAAGGGTGTTGCAGGCTTTGCCCAGAAAGGGGTTGCATGTGCTCAAACAGGAATTGGTTGTGACACTTTAGCTACTGAAGTAGGAGCTGTAAATGAAATGAGTGGAACAGTGGCTGAAGGTACTGGTGGCTCACTTGCATATGACGATGGTGAATGCGTTGTTACCGCAACAATACCTGCAAACAGCGTTGTTACCTATGCGGCTACTGTGTCAGCTTCTTCTACTGGTGGAACAACGGCAACTCAATGTGAAGAAGGTGCGGGCTTACTCTAAAAATGCTATAAGTCATAAAGTCACTTGTTCCAAATTAAGTCAGATAAAATTTATCTGACTTAATTTTCTTTCAGTTATACCTATTGATTTTTGGAATCATGTCTATTTAGGTTTAAATTATGCCTACAAGCGGTTTGCATCTTGGTCTATCTACACTATTCATTCGCAAACAACTGCTAAGCGAAGAACAGATCGCCACCGCGATACAACAGTCTCGCCAATCTAAGCTTTCTCTTGTATCAACTATAGTATCTGAACAGTTACTATCCGCTCGAGAAATCGCTGAACTCTGTTACGAAGAATATGGCACCCCGCTGTTAGATCTTAATGAATTCGATATTTCCAGTATCCCCGAAGACTTCCTGAATCGCAAACTGATTGACAAGCATAAATGTCTCCCGCTATTTAAGCGTGGCAATCGCCTCTATATAGGCACCTCAGACCCCACCAATATTGCCGCACTTGAAGATTTTCAATTTAGTGCCGGCCTGCACGCCGAAGCCATACTGGTCGAAGATGACAAACTGACCAAGGCGCTGGAAAAAGTCCTCGAAGAAGATATCTCAGCGCTGAATTTAGATGGTATCGATGAAGACTCTCTATCGGGTATAGAAATCACCGATACCGATAAGCGTAATGAAGAACCGCAAGGGGAAGCCAGTGATGACGCCCCCATCGTCATCTACATCAATAAAATTTTAACCGATGCCATACGTAAGGGCGCATCGGATCTCCACTTTGAGCCTTATGAGAAGCGTTATCGCATCCGTTTTCGTATTGATGGTATTTTACATGAAGTTTCCGAGCCACCAGTAAACCTCGCAGGTCGAATTTCTGCTCGATTAAAGGTCATGTCAAAGCTGGATATCGCAGAGCGCCGCGTCCCTCAAGATGGCCGCATCAAGATGAAGCTGTCTCGCACTAAATCTATCGATTTTCGTGTCAGCACCCTGCCAACAATCTGGGGCGAGAAGATCGTGATGCGTATCTTGGACTCCTCATCGGCACAACTCGGCATTGAAAAGTTGGGCTACGAGGACGACCAGCGAGAGCTTTATGAACAGATGCTAGCCAAACCCCAAGGCATGATCTTAGTCACTGGCCCCACGGGGTCAGGTAAAACCGTTTCCCTCTACACAGGTCTCAATATTCTCAATACCGAAGAGCGCAACATCTCTACCGCTGAAGATCCGGTTGAAATTAACTTAGAGGGCGTCAATCAGGTCCATATTAACTTAAAAGCTGGCCTCACCTTCGCATCAGCTCTGCGCTCATTCCTGCGTCAAGACCCCGATGTGGTGATGGTCGGTGAGATACGAGACTTAGAAACCGCCGAAATCGCCATTAAAGCGGCGCAGACGGGTCACTTAGTCCTTTCCACTTTACATACTAACTCAGCAGCCGAAACCCTCACTCGCCTGATTAACATGGGAGTCCCTGGGTATAACATTGCCAGTTCGGTCAACCTGATTATTGCTCAGCGTCTATCACGCCGATTATGCACCGAGTGCCGAGCACCAGAAGAGGTGCCCGAGCACGAACTACTGCGTTTAGGCTTTACTCAAGCACAAATCGATGAAGGGTTTACTGCCTATAAACCGGTAGGATGCGACCTTTGCTCCGGCGGTTATAAGGGCCGCGTCGGTATTTATGAGGTGATGAAGATGTCAGATGAGATTGCCCGTACTATTATGGAAGGAGGAAACTCGCTACACATCGCCACCATTGCGAAACAACAAGGTATGCGTGATTTGCGAGACTCTGGTCTTCGTAAGGTGATCGCAGGAGTAACCAGTATCGCCGAAATTAACCGAGTCACCAGTTTTTAACAACTACATTTACTACCTAGTATCCTAGCACCTTAAGAATAAGGATTTATCATGGCAACCGCATCACTTGCTAAGAGTAAGGCTCAAATAAAAAGTAAAAAGCAAAAAGCGGCCAAGGCGCAACCTAAAGTCGTCACCTTCGAGTGGAAAGGCACCAACCGCGATGGCAATAAAACCTCAGGAGAACTCCGCGGAACATCTGTTAACGAGGTAAAGGCTCAGCTCAAATCCCAAGGGGTTAACCCCAAAGTCGTCAGGAAAAAACCTGAATCTCTGTTTAAAAGCAACCCCAAAATCACCGCCATGGATATCGCCATGATGACTAGGCAAATTGCAACAATGCTGGCAGCGGGCGTGCCAATTGTAACCACTCTTGAAATGCTCGGACGCGGTCACGAAAAACCCAGAATGCGTGAGCTTTTGGCGACAATTGTTAGTGATGTTCAGTCTGGGATTCCACTGTCAGATTCCTTGAAGCCCCATAGAAAATATTTCGATGATCTATACGTAGACTTAGTGGGTGCCGGCGAACATTCTGGTTCACTGGATGCCGTATTCGATCGCATCGCAACTTATCGCGAGAAAGCCGAAGCCCTCAAATCAAAAATCAAGAAGGCGATGTTTTATCCTGCGGCAGTTGTAGTTGTTGCTGTAGCCGTTACAGCACTATTACTACTTTTCGTTGTACCACAATTTGAAGAGATATTTAATGGCTTCGGTGCCGAGTTGCCAGCCTTTACCCAAATGATTATCGGGATCTCACGTTGGTTACAATCCTCTTGGTATTTCTTTGTTATAGGCATGATCGCAACCGTTATTGCATTTAAACGGGCACATTTAACTTCTCAGGCTTTCCGAAATAAAGTCGATCAATTTGTTTTAAAAATTCCTGCAATTGGACTCATCCTGCATAAAGCTGCCATGGCTCGTTTTGCGCGGACCTTAGCTACTACCTTTGCAGCGGGCGTACCATTGATTGATGGCTTAGAATCTGCAGCCGGAGCCTCGGGTAACTATGTCTATCGCAGCGCCTTGATAAAGGTCAGACAAGAAGTGATGTCAGGCATGCAGATGAATGTCGCCATGCGTACTACTGGGATTTTTCCCGATATGCTGATTCAGATGGTGATGATAGGTGAAGAATCGGGTGGCCTCGATGAGATGCTTAACAAAGTTGCTAACATCTATGAGATGCAGGTCGATGATGCCGTCGATGGATTATCGAGTCTCATCGAACCCATCATGATGGTAGTGATCGGCACCTTAGTCGGCGGACTAATTGTCGGTATGTATCTACCTATCTTCCAATTAGGTAAAGTAGTAGGCTAGCTCTTAACATCTTTTGTAAATAATAGGGTAACTAATAACAGGGCAAGAGACCCTGTTATTTATAACTCTACATTGAATGTATTAATTTAAGAATAATAATGAATCAATTTATCCAATTAATGGCGCTGTACCCTTTACTGTTTGCCGCACTCGCTTTTATCTTCGCTGCCACCATTGGCAGCTTTTTAAATGTCGTAATTCATCGCCTACCAGTGATGATGAAGCGAGAATGGCAACAAGAGTGCAATCAATACCTTGGTGAATATCACCAACCGATCCCAAAAGAGTTCGCCGACAAACTTGCTAAACCTATCGATGATTATCCCGAAAAATATAATCTTGTAGTGCCTGGCTCAGCCTGTCCCAAATGTAAAACCAGTATTAAACCTTGGCATAATTTGCCAGTGTTAGGTTGGCTAATACTCGGCGGTAAGTGCGCCAGCTGTAAAACGGCTATCTCTGCTCGCTACCCCATCATTGAAGCGATAACAGGTTTAGCGGTAGCCTATTTAGCCTACCATTTTGGCCCAACCGAGCAGTTTGTGTTTTCGACACTGTTAACCTTTGGCTTGATTGCACTCACTGGAATCGACCTCGATGAAATGCTACTGCCAGATCAAATAACCCTGCCGCTACTTTGGTTTGGCTTACTGATTAATCTAAATAGCACCTTCACGTCGCCTACCGAAGCTATAATCGGTGCCGCAGCGGGTTATATAAGTTTATGGAGCGTCTTCTGGGGCTTTAAACTCCTTACGGGTAAGGAAGGTATGGGTTACGGTGACTTTAAGCTGTTAGCAGTCTTTGGCGCTTGGTTTGGCTGGCAACTGCTACCACTAATCATACTGCTATCATCTGTTGTCGGCGCTCTGGTTGGTGTCTTGCTGATAATCAGTAAACGCATTAATTCTGGTAACCCAATCCCCTTTGGTCCCTATATCGCCCTTGCTGGCTGGATAGCGATGATCTGGGGCGAGCAGATAGTGAACTGGTACCTCTCTACACTTTGATGATCATTTCAATCTCACAAGAGCGAACCTAGACCATGTCTAATTTTATCGTAGGCCTCACCGGCGGGATAGGCAGTGGCAAGACCACGGTCGCCAATCTGTTTGCCGAATTAGGAGTCACATTGGTCGATGCCGACATAGTAAGCCGCGAAGTCGTTGCTAAAGGCTCGACAGGATTAAACAAGATTGTCGAACACTTTGGCAGCTCGATATTGCTCCCCACAGGCGATCTAGACAGAGCCGCATTACGAGAACGCATCTTTAGCAATAGTCAAGAACGAGAATGGCTTAATAGTCTACTTCACCCAATGATTAGAGAAGAGATGCTCGCTCAACTAAAAAAAGCGACTTCACCTTACGCTATTTTAGTTGTCCCCTTGCTATTTGAGAATGGTTTAGATAGGTTAGTTAATTGCACCTTAGTGGTTGATATTTCGCCAGCACTACAAACTAAACGTACCATGGACAGAGATTCTGTCAGTGCAGAACAAGTACAAAATATAATAGCTAGTCAAGCCAGCAGGGCTGACAAACTAGCAAGAGCTGATGATGTCATCGACAATCAAGGAACGATATCAGCGTTAAAAAGCAAGGTCGCTTTATTACATAATAAATACTTAAAATTAGCAGATCGCACTTGATAATGTCATGAATGAATTGATCTATGAACAGCCACTTAACGAGAAAACTCGCAGCTATTTGCGTCTTGAATATCTCGCCAATCAACTGCAGAGCAATTTAGATCAAGATCATCAACATCGATGTTTTTACCCTCTTTTTTCACTCTGTGACTTAACAGAGCGTTGTGACTATCGCGGCGAAATCATCCAAGATATCGACAAACAGCTAATCACCCTCAAAAAGTGGCAAAGCCTGCCCCATATCGATGAACAGCAGGTGATTTCCTATGTTGAACAACTACAAGATGCGCGTAAGTGTTTACTCAGCAGTGACCGTCCAGGACAAGCATTAAAACAAGATCGATTTTTATCGGCGTTGCGCCAACGCTTTGGAATGCCAGGTGCTTGTTGCAACTTTGACCTACCACAACTCCATTATTGGTTAGCAAAATCGTGGGAAGTTCGTCAGCAACAATATAAAACTTGGATAGCGCATTTCACCTGTTTGCTCACGCCGATAACACTGCTACTTGAACTCACCAGAAAAACTACAGATTATAATCCAGCAACCGCTGTAGCTGGATTTTATCAAGGCAACAGCAACCAAGACTTATCGTTAATTCGAGTTAAACTGGATGCCTCTCAGGGTTGCTATCCAACCATCAGTGGTAATCGCCATCGCTACGCTATCCATTTCGTGTTATTTGAACAGCAAAAACATTCCGACAAAACCATCGACTTTATGTTGGCAACCTGCGGCTAAACTGATTACCATTACCCCACAGTTAAACGTGTTAATGGAAACCTAATGCCTACAGTAGTCAATTGCCCTACCTGCCAAACACAAGTTGAATGGTCTGCAGAATCAAAATTCAAACCCTTTTGCAGTGAGCGCTGCAAACTTATCGATCTCGGCGACTGGGCATCTGAAAAACATGCTATCCCAGTTAAACCCGAATTCGATGCCGAATCATTAGATTCTCTTGGGTATGACGAAGCCGATTTTTTTAAGGACAATTGATGAAAAGAGTTCATGTTGCCGTTGGCGTGATATTCAACAATCGAAATCAAATTTTGTTGGCCAAAAGACCCGATAACCTTCATCAAGGTGGTAAATGGGAGTTTCCTGGTGGCAAGGTTGAAAATAATGAAACGACCTCAGAAGCTTTAATCAGAGAGCTTAAAGAGGAAGTGAATCTCGCGGTCATATCCACAACGCCATTAATGACCATTTCACACGATTATCCTGATAAACAGGTACTATTAGATATTCATACCGTGAAAGATTTCTCTGGAGAACCTAAGGGACTTGAAGGGCAACCTATTACTTGGGCCGACATAGAAACACTGAAAGATTACAACTTTCCCGCAGCCAATACTCCCATTATCGAGAAGCTCCTCTCTTTATAGCCTCTATATTGTCAATATTATCTGCTGTCCTTTTGATAAAGTTTGGTCTTTATCGAAAGGACGAATTCATGGCTACTTTGATAATGACCACCGAACCAAAGCCTCTGAATTGCTACAGAAGCTTTCATTTTCATGTTTGTGGATAAGTACGACGATAGTCGGCCGCTAAGAACACGGCGCTATAGCGTAGCAAGGGCCGACTCAAAGAAGCTAACCTACCGCTCCTTTAGCAATGACGTACATCACCTCGCACTGTCGCTATCATTACTCTGAGAAAAAAATGCGAAAAAGCCCTAGCATTTCTGCTAGGGCTTATCGTAATGTTGGCGGAGCGGACGGGACTCGAACCCGCGACCCCCGGCGTGACAGGCCGCTTTCTGTTTATAAAAAAGCTAACCAACTGAACTACCGCTCCTTTAGCAATGACGTACATCACCTCGCACTGTCGCTATCATTACTCTGAGAAACAAATGCGAAAAAGCCCTAGCATTTCTGCTAGGGCTTATCGTAATGTTGGCGGAGCGGACGGGACTCGAACCCGCGCCCCCCGGCGTGACAGGCCGCTTTCTGTTTATAAAGAAGCTAACCAACTGAACTACCGCTCCTTTAGCAATGACGTACATCACCTCGCTCTGTCGCTATCATTGCTCTGAGAAACAAATACGAAAAAGCCCTAGCATGTCTGCTAGGGCTTATCGTAATGTTGGCGGAGCGGACGGGACTCGAACCCGCGACCCCCGGCGTGACAGGCCGGTATTCTAACCAACTGAACTACCGCTCCTTTAGTAAAACGCTTACGCGGGATACTAAATTAGGCGCCTGGAAATGACCTACTCTCACATGGGGAGACCCCACACTACCATCGGCGCGATTGCGTTTCACTTCTGAGTTCGGGATGGGATCAGGTGGTGCCACAATGCTATGGTTTCCAGACAAAATTGGAAATTTGAAAAGCTGTTTAAAATTGAGTCACACTAAATCAAGTGCGGTATTCTTTCGCTAAGTATTCACTTAGTTAGAAACCCTTTTGGGTTGTATGGTTAAGCCTCACGGGTCATTAGTACAAGTTAGCTCAACGCCTCACAACGCTTACACACCTTGCCTATCAACGTAGTAGTCTCCTACGGCCCTTTAGAGGACTTAAAGTCCTAGGGATGACTCATCTTAGGGCTCGCTTCCCGCTTAGATGCTTTCAGCGGTTATCGATTCCGAACGTAGCTACCGGGCAATGCCATTGGCATGACAACCCGAACACCAGCGGTTCGTCCACTCCGGTCCTCTCGTACTAGGAGCAGCTCCCTTCAATCATCCAACGCCCACGGCAGATAGGGACCGAACTGTCTCACGACGTTCTGAACCCAGCTCGCGTACCACTTTAAATGGCGAACAGCCATACCCTTGGGACCGACTTCAGCCCCAGGATGTGATGAGCCGACATCGAGGTGCCAAACACCGCCGTCGATATGAACTCTTGGGCGGTATCAGCCTGTTATCCCCGGAGTACCTTTTATCCGTTGAGCGATGGCCCTTCCATTCAGAACCACCGGATCACTATGACCTACTTTCGTACCTGCTCGACGTGTATGTCTCGCAGTTAAGCTGGCTTATGCCATTGCACTAACCGTACGATGTCCGACCGTACTTAGCCAACCTTCGTGCTCCTCCGTTACTCTTTGGGAGGAGACCGCCCCAGTCAAACTACCCACCAGGCACTGTCCTCAACCCCGATTCAGGGGCCAGAGTTAGAACATCAACACTACAAGGGTGGTATTTCAAGGTTGACTCCACAAGAACTGGCGTTCCTGCTTCTAAGTCTCCCACCTATCCTACACATGTAGGGTCAATGTTCAGTGCCAAGCTATAGTAAAGGTTCACGGGGTCTTTCCGTCTAGCCGCGGGTATACGGCATCTTCACCGCAATTTCAACTTCACTGAGTCTCGGCTGGAGACAGCGTGGCCATCATTACGCCATTCGTGCAGGTCGGAACTTACCCGACAAGGAATTTCGCTACCTTAGGACCGTTATAGTTACGGCCGCCGTTTACCGGGGCTTCGATCATGAGCTTCTCCGAAGATAACCCAATCAATTAACCTTCCGGCACCGGGCAGGCGTCACACCGTATACTTCCTCTTGCGAGTTTGCACAGTGCTGTGTTTTTGATAAACAGTTGCAGCCACCTGGTATCTGCGACTCCCGTCAGCTTAGAGAGCAAGTCTCATCACCAACAGGAGCGTACCTTCTCCCGAAGTTACGGTACCATTTTGCCTAGTTCCTTCAGCCGAGTTCTCTCAAGCGCCTTGGTATTCTCTACCCAACCACCTGTGTCGGTTTGGGGTACGATTCCTGCTAACCTGAAGCTTAGAAGATTTTCCTGGAAGCATGGCATCAACTACTTCAGTTCCGTAGAACCTCGTCATCAACTCTCAGTGTATGTGCACCCGGATTTGCCTAAGTGCACCACCTACTGCCTTAAACGCGGACAACCAACGCCGCGCTAGCCTAGCCTTCTCCGTCTCTCCATCGCAGTTAGCAGAAGTACAGGAATATTAACCTGTTTCCCATCGACTACGCCTTTCGGCCTCGCCTTAGGGGTCGACTCACCCTGCCCTGATTAACATTGGACAGGAACCCTTGGTCTTTCGGCGTGGGGGTTTTTCACCCCCATTATCGTTACTCATGTCAGCATTCGCACTTCTGATACCTCCAGCGTGGGTTACCCCTTCACCTTCAACGGCTTACAGAACGCTCCTCTACCGCACTAGCGCAAGCGCTAGTACCCATAGCTTCGGTGTATTGCTTAGCCCCGTTAAATCTTCCGCGCAGGCCGACTCGACTAGTGAGCTATTACGCTTTCTTTAAATGATGGCTGCTTCTAAGCCAACATCCTAGCTGTCTAAGCCTTCCCACATCGTTTCCCACTTAGCAATAACTTTGGGACCTTAGCTGATGGTCTGGGTTGTTTCCCTTTTCACGACGGACGTTAGCACCCGCCGTGTGTCTCCCGAGTAGTACTCATTGGTATTCGGAGTTTGCAAAGGGTTGGTAAGTCGGGATGACCCCCTAGCCTTAACAGTGCTCTACCCCCAATGGTATTCGCTCGAGGCGCTACCTAAATAGCTTTCGAGGAGAACCAGATATCTCCCGGTTTGATTGGCCTTTCACCCCCAGCCACAAGTCATCACCGCATTTTTCAACATACGTGTGTTCGGTCCTCCAGTTGATGTTACTCAACCTTCAACCTGCCCATGGCTAGATCACCGGGTTTCGGGTCTACACCTTGCAACTAAACGCGCAGTTAACACTCGGTTTCCCTACGGCTCCGCTATTCGCTTAACCTCGCTACAAAATGTAAGTCGCTGACCCATTATACAAAAGGTACGCAGTCACGGTCTCAAGAACCGCTCCCACTGCTTGTACGTATACGGTTTCAGGTTCTATTTCACTCCCCTCACAGGGGTTCTTTTCGCCTTTCCCTCACGGTACTGGTTCACTATCGGTCAGTCAGGAGTATTTAGCCTTGGAGGATGGTCCCCCCATGTTCAGACAAGATGTCACGTGTCCCGTCCTACTCGTTTTCACGTAAAGTTAGTTTTCATGTACGGGGCTATCACCCTGTGCCGCTGTGCTTTCCAACACATTCCACTAACACCCTCTACGCTTAAGGGCTAATCCCCGTTCGCTCGCCGCTACTAGGGGAATCTCGGTTGATTTCTTTTCCTGAGGGTACTTAGATGTTTCAGTTCCCCTCGTTCGCCTCATTAAGCTATGTATTCACTTAATGATGACAGCTTATGCTGCCGGGTTTCCCCATTCGGACATCGTTAGCTCAAATGCTTGTTACTAGCTCGCCAACGCTTTTCGCAAGTTACTACGTCCTTCATCGCCTCTGACTGCCAAGGCATCCACCGTATACGCTTAGTCACTTAACCATACAACCCAAATGAGTTTCATAAACTAATGTCTACAAATCACATCCTATCCAAGCGGGTAAGCTCGGACGTTGTATCGTAACTAATGGTGTTTACTTTCGCCAAAAGAATACTCATGAATCATCATCCTAATTAAAGGTAATGATTCGGCACTTGATTTAAGTGTTTGAGAACTCAATTTTAATTTTCGCGTCAATGCTACAAACCATAACCACCTACAATGTAAGTAATTACAGTCCCTTTCACATCAACACTATCAGCTTTCCAAATTTTTAAAGAACAAGCATCGCCGTTAAGACGTGCCACCTGCTCTAACAAGAACAAGTTATCTGTGTGAACACTCAACAAACATTAAGTTAGTCGTATAGGTAAGGAGGTGATCCAGCCCCAGGTTCCCCTAGGGCTACCTTGTTACGACTTCACCCCAGTCATGAACCACACCGTGGTAAACGCCCTCCCGAAGGTTAAGCTATCTACTTCTGGTGCAGCCCACTCCCATGGTGTGACGGGCGGTGTGTACAAGGCCCGGGAACGTATTCACCGTGGCATTCTGATCCACGATTACTAGCGATTCCGACTTCATGGAGTCGAGTTGCAGACTCCAATCCGGACTACGACAAGCTTTGTGAGATTAGCTCCACCTCGCGGCTTTGCAACCCTCTGTACTTGCCATTGTAGCACGTGTGTAGCCCTACTCGTAAGGGCCATGATGACTTGACGTCGTCCCCACCTTCCTCCGGTTTATCACCGGCAGTCTCCCTAAAGTTCCCACCATTACGTGCTGGCAAATAAGGATAAGGGTTGCGCTCGTTGCGGGACTTAACCCAACATTTCACAACACGAGCTGACGACAGCCATGCAGCACCTGTCTCACAGTTCCCGAAGGCACTAAGGTATCTCTACCAAATTCTGTGGATGTCAAGAGTAGGTAAGGTTCTTCGCGTTGCATCGAATTAAACCACATGCTCCACCGCTTGTGCGGGCCCCCGTCAATTCATTTGAGTTTTAACCTTGCGGCCGTACTCCCCAGGCGGTCTACTTAATGCGTTAGCTTGAGAACCCAGTGTTCAAGACACCAAATTCCGAGTAGACATCGTTTACGGCGTGGACTACCAGGGTATCTAATCCTGTTTGCTCCCCACGCTTTCGTACATGAGCGTCAGTCTTTGTCCAGGGGGCCGCCTTCGCCACCGGTATTCCTTCAGATCTCTACGCATTTCACCGCTACACCTGAAATTCTACCCCCCTCTACAAGACTCTAGTCTGCCAGTTCGAAATGCAGTTCCCAGGTTGAGCCCGGGGCTTTCACATCTCGCTTAACAAACCGCCTGCGTACGCTTTACGCCCAGTAATTCCGATTAACGCTTGGACCCCTCGTATTACCGCGGCTGCTGGCACGAAGTTAGCCGGTCCTTCTTCTGCGAGTAACGTCACACCTAAACGCTATTAACGCTTAAGCTTTCCTCCTCGCTGAAAGTGCTTTACAACCCGAAGGCCTTCTTCACACACGCGGCATGGCTGCATCAGGCTTGCGCCCATTGTGCAATATTCCCCACTGCTGCCTCCCGTAGGAGTCTGGGCCGTGTCTCAGTCCCAGTGTGGCTGATCATCCTCTCAGAACAGCTAGGGATCGTCGCCTTGGTGAGCCATTACCTCACCAACTAGCTAATCCCACCTAGGTACATCCAATCGCAGAAGGCCCGAAGGTCCCCTCTTTTCCCCCGTAGGGCGTATGCGGTATTAGCAGTCGTTTCCAACTGTTATCCCCCTCGACTGGGCAGTTCCCTAGGCATTACTCACCCGTCCGCCGCTCGTCAGCAAATTAGCAAGCTAATTCCTGTTACCGCTCGACTTGCATGTGTTAGGCCTGCCGCCAGCGTTCAATCTGAGCCATGATCAAACTCTTCAATTAAAGTTTTGTTGAAGCTAAAAGCTTCGGCTCAATGAATTCTGATTCCACATTAAAGACTCGGAAGAATCTCTAACATGTTGTACATATTGCTATGAACACTCATCTTACATTGAGTAAAATTTTTTGATTGCTTTACATCCGAAGACAGAAAAGCAATTTCGAATAACTCAACACCTGTGAGTGTCCACACAGATTTCTTGTTTCATCTTGTTAAAGAGCGTGGCTAACATGACGTTTTAACGCGTTCATTTAGCCGCCGTTGACGCTAGGTCGTTGGCTTAGGGATGCGTATTCTACACTTCCCGCTGTTGGCGTCAAGTGCTAATTTTAAGAAGTTTTTCAAGCGATGATTTCTTAAACAGCCATCATCATTTGAAGCCCTTAAAAGCGCTATCACCGAATTCAAATCGCTTACGCTTTTTGAATCCCTAACACCGCTGCAAGTCCCATACAATCTAGCTTGTCGCTAACTCGTTGGCCTGCTGTGCCGTGTCAGTGGATGCGCATTATAGGGAGTTCTCGGATGGGCGCAAGCGCTTTTTTAAATAAAATTACATTTATTTTTTATACCTCATATAAGCACATGCTTTGCACTAGTTACGCACAGACTTACCCACAAAATGTGGTAATATACTTATGATTTACAGCTCATCATGCAATCCATTCCACTATAGGCATTAATCTTACTATCGAGCATATGATGAAGCACAGGCATTTAGTACAGCTGTAGTACGCCCATAATCAAACAACGGTAATAACAATTAAGCTGTACGGATTAATCTCACATCAAAATGAAGCACCGCATTTGCACCTATTTTACCGCCATTACCTTTTTTCCCCCAAGCTAACTCGGGAGGAAGAACAAATTCATAACGAGAACCGATAGGCATCAGCAATATCCCTTCACGTAAGCCGTCAATTGCTTCGCGTAGCTCAAAAGTTTCAGGCATACCTTCACGATAGCTATCTGCAATGACACTACCATCAGCTAATAAAATTCGTTGATTGATCACTACAGTATCGGTTTCACTCACATACAAGCCTTCCACTAACTCTATAACCTTATACATAAGCCCTGATTCACAGACTACTGTATTGGGATGGCGGCTAAACTTCTCGAGAAACTGTTCGCTATTTTTACGGTTACTACCAGAAGAGCCTTTTGACCTTGATGTTTGTTTACGAGCCATTTTATACCTACATAACGCAACGAATAATTAATCGAGTCAGTATATCGAATAGTTAATTTTTTCACTTAGGTAACTTTCAATATCAAAACCTACTTGTCCCGTCCTGAAATAAGTTGACGGTTTTTATTAGACCATTAGCGTGTGCTGCTGGTCATTTTTGTGCACTTGATTTGGCGTTTTATTCCCAAACTTAAGTGCGGTCTCACTGATTATATATAAATACCGACTCTTCAACGAGCCGTTTCAATTCATTTATGCTACTACACGGATATAGCAAAAACTCTTGCTTCAAAAACCATTAATTCGCTTTGCCAATGCATTTTGGTGACAATCCTATCCATCTGTCATTGATGCCCGAATATCATTCTCTTTCAGTGCAGACTGGTCGACCTATGAGCCGTGTTGTAACCCTCTATCCAAGTGACGAATAGCGCGGTGCTAATATTGACGATTACTCGCCATCATTTTTTAATGCCTTAACGACATCCGTTGCTTTCATCTCGTTACTGAGTTCATAGCTCATAACCTTACGGCTAAATGCATCAGTCATCAGCGATAGGTCGGCCCACCTTCTGAAGAAGGTGGCTTTGTATTAGCCCCCTCAAAGGGGGCCAAAAGCGTCTACTTATTTACCCAACCTATTTTTGGCTCTATTTAACCTGCTTATAGCGTTGGGAAAATAATTACACTGCCCCGTACGATGGGTAACTGCATCTATCCATCAATGCAAATTACAGGCTAAGCCTAAATGATGATAACCACCTACTGAAGTAGGTGGTTTAGGGCTGAAAATAAAAAAAGGGCCCTTTGGCCCTTTTCTTATTACGCGCTATATGATCAAGCCATGTAATGCTCTGGTAAAGTCGTTATCGCAGCGACGCCTGAATCAATAGCCGCTTGCGCCACAGCTTTAGCAACGTTAGATAATAAGCGGGTATCCATAGGCTTAGGAATAACATAGTCAGGGCCAAACTTAAGCTCTGATACGTCAGGATAAGCCGCAAGTACTTCTGCTGGTACCGGCTCTTTTGCTAATGATGCGATTGCGTGAACGGCAGCAATTTTCATTTCATCATTAATTTTCGACGCGCGCACATCTAAAGCACCGCGGAAAATAAATGGGAAACAGAGCACATTATTCACTTGGTTTGGATAATCGCTACGTCCAGTGCCCATGATCAGGTCTTTGCGTACATCATGGGCCAATTCTGGCTTAATTTCTGGATCTGGATTAGAACACGCAAAAATTACAGGCTTGTCAGCCATTAATTTAACATCGTCAGCCGTTAATACATCTGCCCCTGACAAGCCCAAAAATGCATCTGCGCCTTTAATCACATCTTGTAAGGTACGTTTATCGGTATTGTTAGCAAACAATGCCTTATACTCGTTGATATCTTCACGGCGGGTGTGAATGACCCCTTTACGATCTAACATATAAACGTTTTCACGCTGCACACCGCATTTCACTAACATCGTCATACAAGCAATCGCTGCCGCTCCTGCGCCCATACAAACAAATACGGCTTCATCGAGCTTCTTACCTTGGATTTCAATCGCATTGATCATGCCTGCCGCGGTAACGATAGCTGTACCATGTTGGTCATCATGGAATACGGGGACATTACAACGTTCAATTAGCGCCTTTTCGATTTCAAAGCACTCTGGCGCCTTAATATCTTCTAGGTTAATGCCACCAAAGGTATCGGCAATCGCCTCAACAGTATTGATAAATTCCTCTGTGGTACGATGTTTGATTTCGATATCTGTCGCATCAATATTAGCAAAGTGTTTGAATAGCAGCGCCTTACCTTCCATTACAGGCTTGGACGCTAATGGGCCTAAGTTACCCAGACCAAGGATCGCCGTGCCATTAGAGATCACCGCAACGGTATTTCCCTTTGCTGTATAGCGATAGGCATCATCAGGATTGGCTGCTATCTCGCGCACTGGCTCGGCAACACCTGGACTGTATGCCAGAGCCAGATCCATACTGGTCTCTGCGGGCTTGGTCAGGCTAACAGCGGTTTTACCTGGAACGGGGAACTCATGGTAGTCAAGGGCTTGTTGACGGAAATCGGCCATTTTAATAATCCTGAAAAATGCGACAAATGAATCTTAGAGTGAGGTCTAAACTTGCCTGTCCGCCAACAAAATATTCACAAGTTAACGAACAAGATTGTTAAGCGGCTAAGATACTCGAATCAAGACACTTTTTAAACAAGATATTAGAAAATTTCAGTTTGTTATCGGTCAAATCATTCTAAGGCGTATTTTGCAAACCTATCTGTGAAGGATGATAACTGATTAACTGCCACTTTTTGTAGGAATAATACAACTCTCCACGGACAATTACGGGGCTTTCAAGCAGGTTTAGGTTCAAAATATTGTTAAATTTACCAGATTCTTCTCTAGGTATGCCCACATAAAACTTTTCATCAATAATTAGCCAAATATGCTGACCTTTTCTTTCAAAACCGGTAACGACTCCTCGGATCTCTCTCCAACGATTTAGATCATCACGAGTGATTTGATCGACAGTCATAGGTTGGTATTGTGCAAATTGCCATAAACCGACTCGATTATTACGCGCTTGTCGTTCGACGCCCTCCAAACATTGCCAAAAATAATCATTTTGATAAACCCGAGCTTTGGCATAACCATTACTAAGCATCAATTCCTGCAAATGAATGCCGTCCTCAGTATAGGCATAAGCAAGGGTCTTACCTTTAGGATCTAAGCGTTTACGATCGAAAGCAAGGTTGAGTTTTTGGCCAGGCTGAAGATGTTGTTGGAGAAATTGCCGAGCTTGATTAGCAAACGGCTCGGATAATTCTGGATAGTCGCGATCAATATCTGGAGCATCAATACCAATCAAGCGAACATCTCGATCATCTGCTAATTTAATGGTATCGCCATCAATCACACTTGCAAACTCAACTATTTCATCATATTGAGTGGGTACACAGAGGCTTTGCCCAGCTAAACAAGATAGTGGCAATTGAAACAGCAGTATCATGCAGATATTTTTCATCGCTTATCAAACCCCTCGATAAAGTAAAACCCAACTTATACTGGTTAGTATTATACCTTTTGCATTAATTCAGAGCTCTTCAGGATTTTCTACTCAAGGCGTATCAGATGCGATTAGCTTCAACCATCCTGCGTACGTACAAACCATTAAATTCTCGCTAAATGGTCAAGCACTTAATGTAATTGGTATTATAGTCAGAATTAAGATTAAACAAGTTATAACACATAAAGGGCTTAAATCGCAGGCAACAAAAAAGGCGTCATATAGACACCTTTTTTAAATTCATTACAGAAGTAATATTTACTTCTTACCAAGCATACCGAAGCGCTTGTTGAACTTGTCGATACGTCCGCCAGTATCCATAACTTTCTGGGTACCAGTGTAGAATGGGTGACATGCACCACAAACGTCTAGGTGAAGTGGCTTACCAGCAGTAGAGTTTACTTTGATAACGTTACCACAAGTACAAGTTGCAGTGATTTCTGCATAATCAGGATGAATGCCTGCTTTCATTGGGATTACCTCAAGTTAAAGGCCATGTCGCTCTTCCAACCCGAAGTCGGACACCACATGCAGTTAATAGAATATTCAGGCGCGGAATAGTACAGGATACACACAATAGATACAAGCTTGTCGTATCAAATCACCAATAAAGCGCCTTAATCACAATCCCGCCAGTAAATACCGATCAAAAATAAGGCCTTTATACAGAGAACTGAACTTGTTGATAAAACTATTTAACCAAGATAAAAAGCAATCACTTAGAGAAAATAGCGTTCATCAGTCAATACAACAATACAAGGTTACATTGCATCAAACGTCTGTTTAGCAAATTTGGCGTCTAGGTATCTTTGCTTAACGAGTAAAGAGGGACAGACGAGTACAACATCTGCCCTAAGCTTGTCAATTTTCCTCTTGGAAAACGCTTTGGGATTGGCATCGAAAATCGCGAGCGCGGCACCATAAGTACTCAGTTGCCACGCTTTGGCGTACATCGAAGCGATACGCCATAGCGTCTGTTTTCCGTCGTAATCCAGCTGACAATTGGGTTCGATCAAATTGTTATCCAAAAGCGGTTTTGCGGTAACCACACCTGTAGGATTAACAGCAGTGCTCACAAGGTTATCATTTACTACAGTTGGCTTGGTTAATTTCTTATCTAACGGTGTAGCTAATGGCTTAGTAAGCGTAGCGCCATCAAACAAGCGCATCCTTTTAACCTCTTGCCATTGGTTAATTTGATACTCTTTGACGATCAACATCGCATCGGCATCGGTGACATCTTCAACACCGTCAAGCAACAGCATAAAACTATTAATTGGACTCACCATTAAACGTTCGCTACCACTTTGCTGCTCGACAACAAACTGTAACTTATCTAAATGAGAACGCTCTGTAACGATATTAACCTTCAGCTTAGGATTCGCTCCCAAGGCAAACTGCTGCTGATTAATACTCACATGAGTGACTTTGGCCATACTTGAATAGCTTACGAGTAACAATGTTGTCAGCATGGCATATAGAATTGTTCTCATATCATCGTCTTAAGATAAAAAACAGTCCCTCTATTAAGCACAATTCTCAGTTGTGATTCAACATCTTTATTACGCATCCCCCACCATCAAAACAGCGTCGATTTAGGACAAAAGTGAGCAAACAAACAGATAGTGGTAGCCCTAGCAAAAATGGCTGGTTACACTGCTTGTACCTAAAATTCAGTTACCTGTGTTTATGCCCCTGTTTGTTGAAGTTGCCCTGCCTATCCCTATGCGCCAAACCTTTAGTTATCGGGTGAAAGAAACCAATATCCCAATGGCACTAAAAGGAGTAAGAGTCAAAGTCCCCTTTGGCCGCCAGCAACTGATCGGTTTAGTCACCAGCACTAGCGACGAGTGCAACTTAGCCCCGCAGCAGATTAAATCTGTTATTGAGTTTTTAGACAACGAACCACTGCTTCCTGAATCCCTATATAAATTGACCCAATGGGCAGCGCGTTACTATTTTTGTAGCGTAGGACAGATGTTATCCCAAGCAATTCCTGTTGCCCTGCGCAAAGGCGCCCAAGTCAGTGCCGAAAGCACCCGCTATTGGCAAGTGACTGATGCAGGAAAAAATGCTGATATAGACACATTAAAACGCGCACCTGCCCAGCGCAAAGTAATGCAGCAATTAGTTGAGGGTGAGCTAACTCAAGAAGAGCTCAATGCACTAGAGCTTAGCAAAACGGCGATTAAGGCACTGCAAGATAGAGGCTGGATCCATTACCAAGATAGAGACAACCAACTCGACCTCTCTTGGCGAGAAAACTTATCTTTAGACGAAGAGCCTCATAAGCTAAATCCTGAGCAAGCGATCGCCGTTGCTACACTTAATCAGCAAACGGGTTACCACTGCACCTTATTAGAAGGGATCACAGGTTCGGGTAAAACTGAGGTCTATTTAGCGCTGTTAGAAACCGTACTCAAACAGGGTAAGCAGGCACTTATTTTAGTGCCAGAAATCGGTCTCACCCCGCAAACCATCAGTCGGTTTAAACACAGGTTTAATGTGCAAGTCGCCGTTATTCACTCCGGATTAACTGACAACCAACGCCTTAACGCCTGGCGTCAAGCCCGCGCAGGTGAAGCCGCGATCATTATTGGTACTCGCTCGGCATTATTTACTCCGATGCGCTATCCTGGGCTAATTATCTTAGACGAAGAGCATGACAGCAGCTTCAAGCAGCAAGAAGGTGTCGGCTATCACGCCCGAGACTTAGCAGTCATGCGCGGCCATTTAGAACAGATCCCGGTGTTACTCGGCAGCGCCACCCCATCATTAGAAACATTACAAAACGCACTATCGGGACGCTATCACCATTTAAGCTTAGGTGAACGAGCCGGCGCTGCAGAAAAGGTCCGCCAAGGCATTATCGATATTCGTAATCAACCGTTAAAAAACGGACTATCCCATGCCCTCCTCAATGAAATGCGAATCCATTTAGATGCGGGCAACCAAGTACTGCTGTTTCTTAATCGACGTGGATTCGCCCCAGCCTTACTCTGCCATGAGTGCGGCCATCTGCACGAATGCGACCGTTGTGATGCCTTTTTTACTGTACATCAATCACTTGGTGAGATCCGTTGTCACCATTGTGGCAATCAGTATGCCATACCACGCCAGTGTCATCAGTGTGGAAGCACCATGCTCATGGGGCAAGGTGTTGGCACAGAGCAATTAGCCGAAGCACTGGCGAAAGAGTTCCCCAAATACCCTGTCGTGCGTATCGACCGCGATACCACTAGCCGTAAAGGTGCGCTCGAAGGTCACCTCAATGCGATTCATAAAGGCGAATATAAAATCTTAGTCGGCACTCAAATGCTGGCTAAGGGCCATCATTTTCCCGATGTGACCTTAGTGGGATTACTCGACGTCGACGGCGCATTATTTAGTGCCGATTTTAGAGCGCCAGAGCGCTTTGGTCAGTTGTATACACAAGTCTCTGGACGCGCAGGCCGTGCGAGCAAAGCAGGCACTGTGTTATTACAGACTCATCAATGCGATAATCCGATCTTGCGCGAACTGATGCATAAAGGTTACGGTGAATTTGCTAGAGGTCAGCTAGAGGAGCGAAAACAAGCGCTACTTCCGCCTGCTTGGCATATGTTACTGCTTCGAGCGGAAGCTCATAAAGCAGAAGACGCCGATGAGTTTCTTAATCAAGTGGCTGCCATTTTGCCACAGAATGACCTTTGTGAAGTGATTGGTCCAATGCCCGCACCTATGGACAA
The DNA here is from genome assembly GCF_019457595.1 of Shewanella psychrotolerans. NCBI lineage: Bacteria > Pseudomonadati > Pseudomonadota > Gammaproteobacteria > Alteromonadales > Shewanellaceae > Shewanella > Shewanella psychrotolerans. The sequence goes on from NZ_CP080419.1 coordinate 3,947,782, forward strand.
GAAAGCAGGTAAATTTCGGCGTCAGCTGATGTTTCAGACACAAGAACGTCGCCAGCTGCAGCAATCTTTTGAAATTGCACTGCCGCTAATCGAAGCGCTCCCTTTAGCTAAGAAGTGCCGCTGGAGCCTAGATCGCGACCCGCAAGACCTGTTGTAATAAAAAATATGTAAAATAGCACATGAATTTCAGCCCAGAGGATAGCAATTAGTCATAACTAACGGCTAAAATACGCGGTTATCCCTGAATCTTTTTATCTTAAGTAACTGTCGATTAAACGCCAATGAAATCACATATTCAATCTTTGCTCGAACAAGCCATCAATACCCTAAAACAGCAGGAGATCATCCCGGCCGATTTTGAAGCGCGTATTCAGGTAGACCGAACCAAAGACAAAACTCACGGTGATTTTGCCACCAACTTAGCCATGATGTTAACCAAAGTGGCACGCAAAAATCCGCGAGAATTAGCTCAGCTAATTATCGACAGCTTGCCACAAGATAGCCAAGTGGCGAAAGTTGAAATCGCTGGCCCTGGCTTCATCAACTTCTTTATTGATGATAATGCCCTAGCCAATCAGTTAATGGCGGCGTTAAATGATGACCACCTAGGTGTTGTTTTGCCGACACCACAAACTGTGGTAGTCGATTATTCTTCACCTAACCTTGCCAAAGAGATGCACGTAGGTCACCTACGCTCAACGATTATCGGTGACAGTGTGGTTCGCGCCCTTGAGTTCCAAGGTCACAAGGTTATCCGTCAAAACCACGTAGGCGATTGGGGCACCCAATTTGGTATGTTGCTGGCTTACATGGAAGAGCTACGAGCCAAAAATGGTGAACAAGCGCAAATGGAGCTATCTGATCTCGAAAGCTTTTACCGCGCAGCCAAAGTGCGTTTCGATGAGTCAGAAGAGTTCGCCATCCGAGCTCGTAAATTGGTGGTAGAACTGCAATCGGGCGATGAGTACTGTAACAAGTTATGGAAAGAGTTTAACGACATTTCATTGAGCCATTGCTATGACGTATACGCCCGTTTAGGTGTTAGCCTAACTCGTGCAGATGTCCGCGGCGAAAGTGCCTACAACGATGACTTAGAACAGGTCGTACTCGATCTCGATGCTCAAGGTTTATTATCTGAAAGTAACGGCGCTAAAGTCGTGTTCCAAGATGAGTTTAAAACCAAAGAGGGTGAGCCACTCCCTGTTATCATCCAAAAAGCGGACGGCGGCTACCTATACGCCACCAGCGATATGGCTGCTATGCGCTATCGTTCAAATGTGCTTCACGCCGATCGCGCGCTTTATTTTGTCGATTTACGTCAAGCACTGCACTTCCAGCAAGTGTTTAATCTGGCGCGTAAGGCTAACTTCGTTAATCCGAATATGAGTTTAGAGCACATGGGCTTTGGTACCATGAACGGTGAAGATGGCCGCCCATTCAAAACTCGCTCTGGTGGCGTGGTTAAATTAGTCGACCTATTAAGCGAAGCTGAAACTCGTGCGCTTGAACTGGTTCGCAGTAAAAATCCAGACATGGATCAAGACGAACTAGAAAAAATCGCTAAAGTGGTGGGAATTAGTTCGGTTAAATATGCCGATCTATCTAAGAATCGTGCCAGTGACTATATCTTTAGCTTCGAGCAGATGCTGAGCTTCGAAGGCAACACCGCTCCATACCTACTTTACGCCTATACGCGGGTTGCGGGTATTTTCAAGCGTGCCGCTGATGTCGATTTAAATGATGCAAGCATCACGCTCGAACATGACAAAGAAAAAGAGTTAGGCACTAAATTAGCCCAGTTTGGCGAAGTGCTAAACCGTATGGTTGCTAAAGGTCAGCCTCACGCATTATGTGGTTACTTATTTGAACTTGCTGGCGCGTTCTCAAGCTTCTATGAAGCTTGCCCTGTTCTCGCTGCAGATTCAGAAACCGAGAAGAAGAGCCGTCTATTGCTGTCACAACTTACTGCTAAAACGCTGAAGCAAGGTTTAGAGCTACTAGGTATCGAAACTTTAGAGCGCATGTAAAGTAAGGCGAAAAGATGAGCAATCGCGATTACGCAAATAGAAAACCTGCGTCCAAAGGACGAGCGAAGGCGAAAGGAGGCAGACGTAAGTCTGCCCAACCTGCGCCAAAACGCTTCCCGATCTTGCTTTTTCTTGTGACTCTAGGCTTGATTGGTGGCTTCGGTTACTTTCTCTGGAGTATCAATGATAGTGCCAGAGATAGCTCACCAGAGGTCGTTATTGAACAAGCGACCAAACCTAAAGTGCAGAAAAAAGATCCTAATGCGTTGCCTCCGAAACCTAAGGAAGAGTGGACTTATCAGCGGGAACTGGAAAATAAGCAGGTTGAGGTGGATATTCCGGAGAATACCGCACCGACTCGCCCCTATCAAATGCAATGTGGCTCATTTAGAAAGCAATCTCAAGCTGAAGAGATGAAAGCCATGATCGCGTTCCAAGGGCTTGAAGCCCAAGTGCGTAAAGTCGAAGGCAGCAGTGGAATTTGGTACAAGGTGGTATTAGGCCCTTACGATCGTAAACGTCTGGCAGAGAAACACCGCCACATATTGCAACGTGGCGGTTTAAATGGCTGCCAAATTTGGTTCTGGGAAGGCAGTTAGCTAATCTTTCAATCATTTAATACTAATCAGTATAAGAAGGTGATCGACTCAGCGTGTTTTTTGGCAACTCATTTAAGGCGAATGGATGATGGAATGCTTGTTCTCTTGTGAGGCCATTCAACACTGCATTTAAAGTGCTAAATCGTCGCTGAGTGATCACATTTTTCTACTAATAGATATAAAACGGGCTTTTAGTCCGTTTTTATTTTGGTATTACCCAGCGCACTCGCGCAAAGATCAACATTAACTCGCTTAAACACACATACCGAACAACTTTTATCCCTTGAAATTTCAAATGCCATCCCCCATATCTACAACATTGTCCACCGATGGGTTTCCTACCTATCGGCTAGAGAAGAGGAAATATCGTGACCACAATCGTTTCAGTACGTCGCAACAATCAAGTTGTCATTGCCGGTGACGGCCAGGTATCACTGGGAAATACAGTGATGAAAGGAAACGCAAAGAAGGTTCGACGCCTTTATCACAACAAAGTATTAGCCGGATTTGCAGGCGGCACCGCCGATGCGTTTACACTATTTGAGCGCTTTGAAGCAAAACTTGAAATGCACCAAGGCCACTTAATGCGCGCCGCGGTTGAAATGGCTAAAGATTGGCGTTCCGATAAAGTGCTACGTAAGCTCGAAGCCCTACTTGCGGTAGCAGACACCGAATGCTCATTGATCATTACGGGTAATGGTGACGTAGTACAACCGGAGAACGACCTTATCGCGATTGGCTCAGGCGGTAACTTTGCTCAGGCCGCAGCGACCGCACTCTTAGAAAACACCGAGCTTAGCGCCAAAGATATTGCCGAAAAATCCTTAACGATTGCTGGTGATATCTGTGTGTTCACCAACCAATTTAAAACGATTGAAGAACTGAATTACTGATCTTGAGCTAAGCTCGAAATCGATAACCTATGCACCATGCATTAAGGGAAAACTATGTCTGAGATGACTCCTAGAGAGATTGTTCATGAACTGGACAGTCATATCATTGGCCAACAAGCAGCAAAACGCTCGGTTGCAATCGCATTACGTAATCGCTGGCGTCGTATGCAACTTAATGAAGATCTGCGCCAAGAAGTCACCCCAAAAAACATCTTGATGATCGGCCCAACCGGTGTAGGTAAAACAGAAATCGCACGCCGTTTAGCTAAACTTGCCAAAGCGCCTTTTATTAAGGTTGAAGCGACTAAGTTCACCGAAGTGGGCTATGTGGGTAAAGAAGTTGAGCAGATCATCCGCGACCTGACCGATGCAGCGATCAAGTTGACTCGTGAAGAGCAGATGGCGAAATGTAAATTTAGAGCAGAAGAAGCCGCAGAAGAGCGTATTCTCGATGCCCTGTTACCTAAGCCTAAAGAGGATTGGGACAGCGACAACAAAGACGATTCAGCGACTCGCCAAGTCTTTCGCAAAAAACTACGTGAAGGTCAACTAAACGATAAAGAGATTGAAATTGATATCGCAGCGCCTCAAGTCGGTATCGAGATTATGTCTCCTCCCGGCATGGAAGAGATGACCAATCAGCTGCAAAGCATGTTCCAAAACATGGGGCCTGGCGCGAGCAAACGCCGCAAGATGTCGATCAAAGAAGCCTATAAACTGCTTATTGAAGAGGAAGCCGCTAAGCTGGTTAACCCAGATGATCTTAAAGAGCAGGCTATCGAGTTAGTAGAACAGCACGGTATCGTGTTCCTCGATGAGATTGATAAAATCTGTAAGCGCGGTGAGTCATCAGGCCCAGATGTTTCGCGTGAAGGCGTGCAACGTGATCTACTGCCATTAGTTGAAGGCTGCACCGTTACTACCAAACACGGTATGGTGAAAACTGACCATATTCTGTTTATCGCTTCTGGTGCATTCCAGATGTCAAAACCGTCTGATCTTATCCCTGAACTTCAGGGACGTTTGCCTATTCGTGTCGAGCTACAAGCACTATCAGCAAACGACTTTAAGCGCATTCTAACTGAGCCACACGCCTCGCTTACCGAGCAATATGTGGCACTAATGGGCACTGAAGGCGTTAAGATCGAGTTTAGTGAATCTGGCATAGAGCGCATTGCAGAAGCCGCTTGGCAAGTAAATGAGCGTACCGAAAACATCGGCGCGCGTCGTCTGCATACTGTAATGGAACGCTTAATGGAAGAGCTCTCTTTCGAAGCGTCTGATAAATCCGGCAGCAGCACTGTTATCGATGCCGAGTACGTCAACGCTCACCTTGATAACTTAGTGCAAGACGAAGACTTAAGCCGCTTTATCTTGTAATGCTAAAGGGCTTAGGTGGACACCGTCTAAGCCCTCTTTTTATCTGCCCCAATAAGCAGTCTCGTTCCTTACCTAACACAACAAGGCAAATCAGATGACAGTTCAAAGCCCCAACGTCACAGGACTTAAGCTCAAACGCAAGTCTCGCCTACTCGAAGTCAGTTTTGATGATGGCAACACATACACGTTAAGCTGTGAACTACTACGAGTCTACTCGCCATCGGCAGAAGTACATGGTCACGGCAATCCAGTATTGGTCACCCATAAGAAAAACGTCAATATCGATGCAATTACCCCTGTAGGAAACTATGCGGTTAAAATTGTTTTCGATGATGGTCACGATACGGGTCTATTTTCTTGGAAAGTGTTGTATGACTTAGCGACCAATCAGGTCGAACTATGGGAAAACTATCTCGCGAGAATTCGTGCAGCGAAAGCAAGTCGCGAACCGATGATCGATATGACCGTGAAATACCATAACTAAATCTAAACGAAGGAATATCTCTGCGTGTCGAAACTCAAAGCCGATGTCACCATCTTACAAGCGGGTATTTTTAGCCAATGGGATGAAGAGAGTGATGCACTGCCTAAGTTTATTAAGGCAACGGTTCATGTCCCAGCTGAAATAGATATTGAATTTGGCTTCGTCACTCAAATCAAAAAAGCCAAAAATCAGAAGCTCAGATACTGTATATATCATCCTGATATACCCGATGATAATGGCGATATTCGCCCTCCATTTGATGGCGAAGTATTTGTCGAGTCGAACGACTGGAAGTTTTATCTCGGTGACACCATCTGGGCGCCAGAACATAACAAAGCCGGCAAGTGGCGCATGACTCTTGAGCTAAGAGGTAAGGTGGTCGCAGAAAAGACCTTTAATGTTCATCTACGGGATGATGAAAGTCAAATATCGGCATTTTGGAAACGACGGGGATTTTAGCTGCGAACATTTTCAATATCAGTTTAACTGAGCGAGTATCAGGACAATCAGTGCTTTTGTTTATCCATCACTGGCAAGCATGAATATAAATGGAAGATCAATTTACGCCTTTAACTTGTCACTTTGTAAGGCGCGATAAGAAGGATATTCGCGATTCTGCTCAGTTAAACCAAATTGCGCTAGGGTAACATCAATTGCTTCAACAGCAGAGATGCCACTACGGTTAGCTGGCCATCTGTAGCCCAATACTGTTATCCATATGACGCTATGACCGATACGATAGCCTAGTCAATGACCTTTGCTCTATCGCTCTTTTCCTACTATAACTCACGCTCAACAGCAAAAATTATCAGTCAATGGCAGCATATTATCTATTAATAAAAAAAGATTGAGCAATATCTGTCAGGTCACTTAACTCACCCACATTCACAATGGCCTCTCACCTGAAGAGAGATGGATATGAACCAAGAAGCCAGCCATAAATACGCTAAGCGTATTGAAGCCGTATGCGATTATATCGCACAGCACCTAGAACAGCCGTTGACGCTTGAACAACTCAGTGAGGTGGCGCACTTCTCCAAATATCACTTCCATCGCCAATTTCAGGTATTTACTGGCATTAACGCAGGTAAATATATCGCAATGATGCGACTAAAACGCGCCTCATATCGACTCGTGTTTCACCCTGAACTCAAGATCACCGACAGCGCGTTAGATGCTGGTTTTGAGAATAGTGAATCATTCTCCCGTGCGTTTAAAAATGCCTTTAACCAAACTCCATCCCAATTTCGATTAACCCCAAAGTGGGAGCAATGGAGTCAGCAATATACTAAGGTCAAATTGATCAGGAGAGATAAAGTGAAAGTAGAGTTAACAGAGAGAGACTCGATAAAAACTGCCGTACTAGAACACCAAGGCAGTCCAACATTGCTAAATCAATCGATTCAGCAATTTATCGATTGGCGTAAACAGAGTAATGAATCATCGGTCGCAACGAGTAAGACCTTGGGTATCCCTTATAACGATCCTAACAGTGTCGCACCGGAGGATTTTCGTTTCGATCTTTGTGGTTCTATTAAGCAGGATGTTGCCGTCAATGACTATGGCATTATCACTAAAACCGTCCCAGCTGGACGCTGCGCGGTTATTCGCCACCACGGACCACACGATCAGATGGATGATAAAATCTATCAATTTTACCGTGAATGGCTGCCCCAAAGTGGTGAGGAGTTGCGAGATTTTCCGCTCTACTTTGAATATCAGAACTTCTTTCCTGAAGTGGCCGAACACGAACTGATTACGGATATCTATTTTTCATTGAAATAGAGGAGTATCGGGTCCCCAAAAGGCTTGAGTACTCGAGCTAGCGGGCATCCTAGAAGAAGCGACTTTAAGCAATAGGGACTATTTTAGGGGAGGGTTACACAAACTGCCCACAGACCTATCAAGGTTAAAACCATAACGAAAAAGGGCTACTCTTTCGAGTAGCCCTTTTTCTTAATGTGGCGGAGAGATAGGGATTTGAACCCTAGACGGGCTATAAACCCGTGCCGGTTTTCAAGACCGGTGCATTCGACCACTCTGCCATCTCTCCGAACGCCGAGAATAGTAAGGAAATGGCCTGCAAATGTAAAGCCCCAATTTATCTAAGTGAGCAACAAATAATCCATTAAGGCTTTTTTAGTCTACAAATGTCGTAAAAACCACCTTTTACGTCGCTAACAAAAAACAAAACGTTTAAAGATTGGCCAAACCGTAGCAAGTTTCACTCAAGGTAATGAGAGGCTCGACAATAAAGGGGCTCTGAAATTTAACCTTCAGCATTCGCCATCAATAATTGCTGTAACTCAGACAATGAGCCAACTTGATAATGTGGTTCTATTCCTTCTGGCACAGCTTGATTACTATGATTTAACCAACAAGTATCGAAGCCAGCATTGAGACCACCTTGAATATCTGAATGAGGATTATCTCCCACCATCAATACATGTTCTCTAGCAGGATGATTCATCTGTGACAAAGCATGGTCAAAAATCGCCAGATCGGGCTTAGCGACTCCCACCTCTTCTGAAATCACCACAGGACTGAAAGCATGCAGTAAACCAGTACGCTGCAAACGTATGGTTTGTAACGCGGTAAATCCATTCGTGATAATCCCCATATTGACTTTGCCATGCAGCGCATTTACGAGCTCTTGCGCCCCAGGCAATAAGGTACAAATGTCAGCCATCGCCGTTAAAAAGGCATCATTTAATTGCTGCGCGCTAACTTTAAGTTTTTCAGCCCAAGTCTGAAAACGCGTGACTTGTAGATGCGCAGCACTAATTTTTCCGTCTTGGTAGTCAACCCAAAGCGGTAAATTAACGGTTTGATAAAGATCAAAGTCCTCACGAGTGAAATCCACGCCAAAGCGTGAAAACATGAGCCTTAATCCTTTAAATGCATCGAAATGAAACAGGGTTTCGTCGGCATCAAACAATATCCATTGGTACTTCATCAAACACTCCAACTTATGAATTCAACCATCAAATGTCGCTCATTCTAATATCAAGAACTAAGCCAAGCGAGCTTACTTTATGACTTTGTAACTCTCTGTTGTCCAATCGTAAAGATACTCAACCCCTTGCCATTCATAGACCATGCGGCCATTCTTTTGCTTCACTCTTGCATTAGCAGGTAAACTCTTAATCCCATGGCTGACCTTTACGCCAGTAGTGATGAGTTGAGGTGGCGTAATCACGCGCGGCTTAGGTTCTACATATTCACGCCGTTCATAACGATAGGGATATCGCCAGCTGTTTTTCCAATATGGACGGTAATGATGATTCCAATAGGGATAACCTGTATTAAACCCAATACCGACTCGCCAAGGATCTCGATAACCATTGTGCCTGCCTACTCCCCAACTCGAGCTCCATGTTGGTTGCACCCAAACATTGCTAGACCAGTTAAATCGATCATCATCTCTAACGCGTTCAGTAGCATTTACTCCCGTAATAATGAGTAAACAGGTCACACCAACTAACAAAACACCACCAATGATTTTGCTCGGTATTTCATGTGCCATCTTGAGTTCTCCATAAGAAAACAGTAAGACCATACTACGCTGATTGTGACATGGTTTAAACTTAGGTCACTGTGCCAATAGTGGGCTGCTGAAGTCATTTGGGAATAACGTCCAAAAATGGTATAGTGCGGCCCATATCACATTTTCTCAGCATGAGTATTTCCATATGAGTTTTAAGGATTTACGCAGTTTCATTGATCACCTTGAAAGCAATGGTGAACTTAAACGTATTAGCTACGCTGTCGACCCCCATTTAGAGATGACAGAGATAGCAGACCGGGTTCTACGCGCCAAAGGTCCTGCATTACTGTTTGAAAATCCTGTCGGCAAAACCATGCCCGTGCTTGCCAACTTATTTGGCACACCTAAGCGTGTTGCAATGGCGCTGGGGAAAGAAGATCCGCTGGCGTTACGCGATGTGGGTGAACTGCTGGCCTTTTTAAAAGAGCCGGAGCCCCCTCGTGGCTTTAAAGACGCTATAGCTAAAATCCCTATGTTTAAGCAAGCGCTTAATATGCCACCCAAAACGGTACGCAACGCCCCTTGCCAAGAGGTGGTACTAACGGGCGATGACGTCGATTTAACCCAGCTGCCCATTCAACATTGCTGGCCCGGTGACGTCGCCCCTCTAGTTACTTGGGGATTAACCATCACCAAAGGCCCACGCCAGAAACGACAAAATCTAGGCATCTACCGTCAACAACTGCTGGGCAAAGATAAGCTAATCATGCGCTGGCTTGACCATCGCGGCGGGGCACTCGACTTTAAAGATTTTAAAGAAAAACATCCAGGCGAGCGTTACCCCGTCGTTGTCGCGCTAGGTAGCGATCCCGTTACGATTTTAGGTGCTGTGACACCTGTGCCTGACTCCATGAGCGAATACGCTTTTGCAGGGCTACTACGCGGTGAACGTACCGAGGTATGTAAGGCTCTGACCTGTGATCTAGAGGTACCTGCCACCAGCGAGATCGTTCTGGAAGGCTATATTGAGCCTGGTGAAATGGCCGAAGAAGGCCCTTATGGCGATCACACTGGTTATTATAATGAAACCGATGAGTTCCCTGTATTTACCGTAACCCATATTACCCATAGAAAAGATGCCATCTACCACAGCACCTATACTGGCCGTCCACCCGATGAGCCAGCGATGCTAGGTGTGGCACTCAATGAAGTATTTGTGCCGATATTGCGTAAGCAATACCCAGAAATTATCGACTTCTATCTGCCGCCCGAAGGCTGCTCTTATCGAATGGCGGTGATCTCCATTCGCAAGCAGTATCCTGGGCATGCCAAGCGGGTGATGATGGGGGCCTGGTCCTTCTTGCGCCAGTTCATGTATACCAAGTTCATCATCATAGTGGATGAGGATGTCAATTGCCGCGATTGGAATGATGTGATTTGGGCCATTACTACGCGTATGGATCCTAAACGTGACACAGTCATGATCGACAACACCCCTATCGATTACCTTGATTTTGCGTCACCTGTAGCGGGTTTAGGCTCAAAAATGGGTATGGATGCGACCAACAAGTGGCCAGGTGAAACCGATCGCGAATGGGGTACCCCCATAGTGATGGATGAGGCCGTTAAGCAAAAGGTCGATAAGATATGGGATGAGTTGGGCATCGATGACGCACCAACACTCTAGCTAAACTTTAGATATGGTGCAGATCATTTGAAATATTATCCATATTGACTTTAATCGCGCCAAGTCGCTTAATAACCGATATAATCAGTCAAGTATTAGACATGAAAGCAAGCCTCCAAAGAGAGGTCTAGAAGGAAATGTAATGAACACCATTCGCTGTAAAGTAGAACATGTTACCGCCTTTAATGATGCCGTTTATCGGGTAACATTAACTCCAGAGACCAGTTTCGACTTCAAGGCTGGTCAATATCTTTGCGTCGTAATGGGTGAAAAAGACAAGCGTCCTTTCTCTATCGCATCTGCACCTCACGCCGAGCAAATCGAGTTACATATTGGCGCAGCGGTTAGCGAAAGCTACCCAATGCAAGTGGTTGAGAAACTAAAACAAAGTGACTATATCGATATCGAAGCGCCCGGTGGAGAGGCCCATCTGCGCGACGACAGCTGCAGACCGCGTTTGCTAATTGCTGGCGGCACTGGGTTTTCATACATAAAAAGCATTGTCGAGGCACAAATAGCGCTGGAACAAAATGTAGAAACCACGCTTTACTGGGGCTGTCGTAACCAAGATGCGATGTATTATGAAACCATTGCACGTCAATGGCATAAAGATCATCCATGGCTCCACTTTGTTCCAGTCGTCGAAGAAGCGCCTGCAGATTGGGATGGCAAACAAGCCAATCTGCTAGAGCAGATCAAACGCGATTTTATTAGCCTAAATGGTTATGACATCTATATTGCTGGCCGTTTCGATATGGTTGGCGCCGCCCGTGAAGTGTTCCGCGAGATCGGTGTTGAAGAAGAGCACCTCTACGGCGATGCGTTTGCCTTTATTAAATAAATGAGGCCGCTGTATTTGATAAAAAAGCCCTAGAAGGTTAATTCTAGGGCTTTTTTATCACCTCTGACATGTTTTGAAAAATAGTTGATACCGATCAAATAGGAATATCACCGCACTAAACTCAAGCAAGTGCCTGTTGTGGCTCGACCGTTTCTAACTTCTCAATCTTAAAATCATAATAAGCATATGCGGCGCTGATAAAAGGACAAACTAAGTTAAAGAAGGCGAAAGGAAGATAGGCGATCGTTGCTACGCCCAAGGTGCTCGCCATATACGCGCCACAAGTATTCCAGGGCACCAAAGGGCTGGTGATGGTGGCAGAGTCTTCCAATGCCCTGCTTAAATTCACTGGCGCTAGGCCATGCTTTTCATACTCAACTTTAAGCATGCGTCCAGGCAGCAATATCGCGATAAACTGATCGCCCGTAATTAAGTTAGCACCAATACAACTCGCTAATGTGGTGATGATCAAACTACCGCTAGACTTAACCATGGTTAACACATCTTGCATTAGACGTTTAAGTAAGCCCGTTTTCTCCATCACACCACCAAAGGCCATGGCGCAGAGAATTAACCAAACAGTATTAACCATACTGCTCATGCCACCACGACTTAAAAGGCTATCGAGCGTTTTATCCCCCGTGTTGGCGGTATAGCCGTCAAACATAGCAAGCCACACACCTTTAATAAGGGCGACCACTGTGGGCAAACTCTCATCATTCACAAACTTAATCACCCCATCAAATTGGAACAATACCGCACAGATAGCGCCCACCAACGTGCCTAAAATAACCGTAGGGAAAGCAGGTAGCTTTTTGTAAGCAAGTATCAGCACGGCCAATAGAGGTAACAACAGGTGTAACCCAGGGTTATAGGCCTGATCAATTAATGCCATTGTCGTCGTTAAGTTGCTCACGCCTTCACCAGCTTCAGTGGTAAATCCTAAGAATAAGAAGCCAATCAGAGCAATGATGATACTCGGAGCCGTAGTCCACACCATATGACGAATATGACTAAATAGCTCACTGCCTGCTACAGCGGGGGCCAAGTTGGTCGTATCAGACATGGGCGACATCTTATCGCCAAAATAGGCACCACTAATAATCGCGCCGGCGGTGATTTCGACGCTTAACCCCATAGCAGCAGCCACACCGACTAACGCAATCCCTAAGGTTCCAGCAACTGTCCATGAGCTGCCTATACTCAACGCTACAACCGCACATAAAAGACAGCTGGCAGCATAGAAGTAATCAGGATCAAGCAGTTTCATGCCATAAAAAATCATGGTCGGTACTGTACCCGCTAAAATCCAAGTACCGATAAGCGAACCTACAGCAAATAAGATGAGTAGCGCCCCAGTTGACAGCGATACACTTTTGACAATCCCAGCCTCCATTTCCTGCCAGCTATAACCATTTTTTACGCCGACAACTAGAGCGATGCATGCGGCCATAATAAGCGCGATCTGGTTAGCACCATAGGAGCTATCTGATGAGAATAAGTACACCGACGCAGTCAACATACAAACCAAAGCAATTAAAGGGATTAAGGCATCAAGTAACGAGGGGGTTTTATGAGTCGGCTTCTTGGGATTATCAGACAAAGACTGATTAGAGGTCATGGGGATTCCTTATTATCATTATTTCTATTCCTACGCTCAGCTCATCTTAGGGATCTGTGTCCACTTATCAGGCTTTACGGCTTGCCATATTTACACAAAATTAACAACCCAGTCTAGGAACTCCTACTCGAATAAGCCTGTCATTCAGAAGGTCTTATCAAACTTCAGACTCAACATTCACCAAGAACACCAAATAACCTCTATTTATGAAGTGATTACAATAACTTTTATAAATCTAAATTTTAATCAATTGCCACAGCCTGACTTAACGCTGCAGAAGACCCCTCACTTTTAATTACTCGACCATTAAATTAGAATTACCGTTTATAAAATTTAGCTTCCAAGGCAAAAATAGATGAAACTCACCGCTCTCAATCAGCCCCTGTACGACCATTTATATCGCGACATTCACCAGTTCCGTTCAACCTTCGATCTACCGATTGAAGATGAAAATACACTCGATGAAAAGGCTGACACATTGCACACGTCATTAGCAATCGAAGAGCTTACCGAGCTGGCCGAAGCCGATAGCCGTGTCGAACAAGCCGACGCAATTGTCGATTCTGTATATGTATTGATGGGACGTCTTGTTCACCTAGGCGCTAAACGAGTCGAGGATAGGCTTGAAATTAGCTACGTTATCGACCTATTACTCCATGTCGCTAAAAATCGTGATATCGACTTTGTGAGCTGCTGGGATGAAGTGCATTCAAGCAATATGAGCAAGGTATGTCGCAACGAACAGGAGCTAGAAGAAACCATCGCTCATTACGCCCAGCAAGGCGTTGAGATTGTCGGTAGCCAAAAAGGGGATTTTATTATCGCCAAATGCGCAAAAGATGTAGAGATGGCAGGTAAAGTTGTTCGACAAGGCAAAGTACTCAAATCTGTCTATTATCGTCCAGCAGATCTCACTAAGTTAGTTGCGGCCTAATTTAGCAAGCGACTAAAACACATCTAGGGTAAATAGGCACACTACATAAAGTGCCTATTGTGTGTTTTTGTGTGACTAAAAGGTTACGCAAACCGCAATGATCAAAGCAAAATCAGTAAATCATGTGAACTACACGAATTATATCAAGTAGATCTAGTGATCCAGTTAACAGCTCTTCAGTTAAACGCTATTCTGTAAACGATTTAGATGATTGAATAAGTTCATATGAATCGAGACTCGATTACCATTTCCTATTCTGGCCAGAGGTAATAACATGACCAACAATATTAAAGCGTTGCTTGCCACCACCGCGCTTTTTTTTAGCACCCAGGCACTAGCCAATAGCGGTTGTGCTTTTGACGAAAAACAAGATGGCTTTATTGCCACTTGTAGTGAGGAGAAACAGGAAGTGATTTTAACAGGTCAAGTCGCATCGCAAACCTTAGTCACCGAACTTGATGAGTTCACTAAAGGCTACAAAACATACCAAGTAGATACGGCAGCCATTACCCCACTTAAAACGATTGATGAGCCAACAGAGATTGTGGTCATTATTGGTACTTGGTGCCCAGATTGCCATCGTGAAACCCCGCGCTTTATTCGTATTATGGAAGAGGTCAACAATCCCAATATCAAAGTCACCTATATTGGCGTAGATCGTAAGAAGAAGGACCCCGAAGGACTTGCCGCACAATATGAATTCACCCGCATTCCAACATTTATCGTGATGCAAAAAGGTGAAGAGATTGGTCGTATCGTTGAGCGTCCAGAGACTTCACTGGAAGTCGATTTAGCGAAAATCTTAAACTAATACTAATCCGTTTAAAGGGTTAGCAGATACAAAAGGTCGCGAATGCGGCCTTTTTTGTATTTACTAGAAATCATAACGTACTAATGCACTTACATACCTTGGTGTTTGGAAACTATCCGCATAATCATCACCAATATTCTTATCACCACAATTGAAGCCCCATGAGTAGAAAGGTATGATCGCTCAGCGACGATTTAGCACTAAAGATTAGCGCAGATGAGGCAAGTCAACGGTTGAAGAGCATAGTTGAACTAGGCTCAAACTCGTTAGCGCAACATCAAAAGTGCCAAAAAACACGCTGAGTAGATCACTTTCTTATACTGATTGGTATTATTCATTCAAGGCTAAGGTTATAGATAGGAATAACGCAACAATTTAGGAGAGAACAATATTATGGATTTAAAAATCAAAAAGCATGCAGTAACAGTGCAAAACTACGATCACTTTTATTTATATCTAAACAGATTCTACCTGTGATATACGCTCGGCAAGTAACTGAAGTACTCCCTCTCGGAGTGCACCACCAGATAAATTTAGCGATTGGATCTGCAGCAAATTAAACAGAGATAACAAAATCGCTATGCCTGCGGCAAACGTGGGCGCGCGCTCATGATGCAAACCAAAGACATCTCGCATGCTAACATCGGCTTGCGCTAATACCTCGTCTCTGAGCTGCATCAATACTGCAGAGGTAATCGTTTCAGATACACCTCGAGCGTTAAGTAACTCAACCACAGATTGCACCGCACCAGAAGCACCGACAACACAGTGCCAGCCATAATCGAGCAACTGGGCTCGATAACCCCCTAAAGCGGATTCAACATAGTTTTGTGCAGCATCGAAATCTAATTGTTGGAAAGGGAAGCTATTAAAGAATTTATCATTGAAGGTCACGCAACCTATATCAAGGCTGGTTTTTAAAAGCACCTTATTGCCATCACCGATAATAAATTCTGTGCTCGCACCACCGATATCGATCACTAAACGACGTCCTTCACCGCAGGTTGTCGCGACCATACCTTGATAGATCAGTTCAGCTTCTCGCAAGCCTGAAATGACCTCAATAGGTTGACCTAAAATTGGCAAGGCCGCATCGCAAAATGCCTCTGAGTTATTGATACTACGCAATGTTGCGGTGGCGATAACAGCAATATTATCGCGGTTAACGCCCTCTTTATCGAGCATCGAAGAGAACATCGTTAAACAATCTAAACCGCGTTTAAACACGGTTTGGTTCAAGGTACCATCAGGGCCAATGCCTTCGGCCAATCGAACCTTACGCTTATACTTAGCCACAACTTTAGGCGTACCAGCGACAGTTTTAGCCACCAGCATATTAAAACTATTTGAGCCTAAAGTGATGGCTGCGTAGAGCAGCCCTGAATTGGAGCGCTTCATTTAACTGTGTCTACGAGTCCTATCATGACGTCTTGGACGCGCACCAGGGCGACCACCTTGAGGTTTACCACTACCAGGACGACCCGCTGGGCGTGTCGTATGTTTACGATGAATTCGTACTGGTGGAGGAAGATCATCAAGCAAGGCTTCACTATCATAGTTAGTCACAGGGATAGTATGCTGAATGTAGCTCTCGATGGCTGGCAAGTTAAGCGCGTATTCTTCACAGGCAAAACTAATTGATATCCCTTTTTGACCAGCACGTCCGGTACGACCGATACGGTGTACATAATCTTCGCAATCATCGGGTAAATCATAGTTGTAAACGTGCGACACATCTGAAATATGTAATCCACGCGCCGCAACATCAGTTGCCACTAAGATATCTAACTCGCCAGAGGTGAACTGCTCAAGAATGCGAATACGCTTCTTCTGTGGCACATCACCAGTAAGCAAGCCAACGCGATGACCGTCACCTTCTAGATGCGCCCATAGATTTTCGCAGCTGTGCTTAGTGTTAGAGAATACAATCGCTTTTTCAGGCCAATCTTCTTCTATCAAGGTCAGCAGCAAGCGCATCTTCTCTTCCTGTGAAGGATAAAAGATCTCTTCAGTAATATTTTTCGAGGTTTTTTCGCTAGGTGCAATTTCGACTTTTTCAGGATCATTCATATGATCATAAGCCAACTCTTGCACTTTCATCGACAGCGTAGCTGAAAACAACATATTAAGACGTGATTTGGCATCAGGCATACGTCTAAATAGGAAGCGAATATCCTTGATAAAACCCAGATCAAACATACGATCGGCTTCATCGAGCACTACGGCCTGAATCGAACTAACGTTCAGTACACCTTGGCGAACATAATCGATAATACGCCCGGTTGTACCGATCAAAATATCTACGCCCTTATCCAGCACCTTACGCTGCACATCGTAGCTTTCACCACCAAAGACAATACCGACTTTTAGACCAGTATGTTTAGCAAGTAAATTTGCATCTTTAGCAATTTGAATCGCCAACTCACGTGTAGGCGCCATAACAATCGCACGAGGCTGATTAGTTTCACGACCTTCAGGAACAGGAGTTGTCAGTAAGTGGTTAAAGGTGGCGACTAGAAAGGCTAAGGTTTTACCTGTACCCGTCTGCGCTTGACCCGCAATATCTTTATGCTGAAGTAAAATCGGTAATGATAATGCCTGGATAGGTGTGCAATATTCAAAGCCGCTTTCGATTAGTGCCTTTTGGATCTCTGGATGAAGAGAAAAGTCGGCAAACTTTTGATTTGTTAAATGTGTTTCGCTCATAGCGCAAGCATACCAGTTAGGGTTGCAATAAGGAACTCGATCGTTTGAAATAACGGCTAATGAAAAAAGAGCTCTGAAAGCCGCTAAAATATCTTGAAAAGCTAATTTCAGACCCAATATACAGGTTAAGCCATTAACAAACCAGCAATGGCACCCTAACTGGAGAACATCATGAGCGATAAAATTATTACCTTAACTGACGACAGCTTCGAAAACGACGTAATTAAGTCTGAAATTCCTGTATTGGTTGATTTCTGGGCTGAGTGGTGTGGTCCTTGTAAAATGATTGCTCCAATCTTAAGTGACGTAGCTGAAGAGTATGAAGGCAAGGTGACTATCGCCAAGCTAAACGTTGATCAAAATAACGCTTCACCAGCTAAATATGGCGTGCGTGGTATCCCAACACTACTTATATTCAAAAATGGTGAGTTAGCAGACACTAAAGTTGGTGCACTGTCTAAAACTCAACTAAAAGAGTTTATCGACGCCCAGTTATAAAAATTATGTTCGCTATGACATTTTTGGTCATAGAAAGTGATTCTCGACACAGCTTTGTGAAGTTATTCTGTCGAGAGTCACTAAATTTCTAGACGACTAGCCCTGTTAGTGCTACTTTAATAACCAGACTAATTCTAACTAACCCACTTCTTGCTATCCGATCGATACTCTTAAAGCTATATATCAGTTGATCAAAGATGGCATTGTCACGTAAGAACAAGACCCACCACGATGAATTTATCAGAATTAAAAGACACACCGATTTCAGATTTAGTACAACTTGCCCAAGACATGAAGCTAGAAAATATGGCCCGCGCTCGCAAGCAGGACATCATTTTCGCCATCCTTAAAGCCCACGCAAAAAGCGGCGAAGATATTTTCGGTGGCGGTGTTTTAGAGATTCTTCAAGATGGTTTTGGTTTCCTTCGTAGCTCTGATGGTTCATACCTAGCAGGTCCTGACGATATCTATGTGTCTCCAAGCCAAATACGCCGCTTTAATATGCGTACAGGCGACACCATCTTCGGTAAAATTCGTCCACCGAAAGAGGGCGAACGTTATTTTGCCCTATTAAAAGTGACCGAAGTTAACTTCGATAAGCCAGAAAACTCTCGTAATAAAATCCTCTTTGAAAACCTTACCCCTCTGCATGCTGAAGAACGTATGCGTATGGAACGCGGTAATGGTTCAACAGAAGACATTACTTCTCGAATCTTAGATCTGTGTTCACCAATTGGTAAAGGTCAACGAGGCTTAATCGTCGCGCCGCCAAAAGCGGGTAAAACACTATTACTTCAGAACATGGCGCAAAGCATCGCCTACAACAACCCTGAAGTTGTACTGATGGTGCTTCTCATTGATGAGCGTCCGGAAGAAGTAACCGAAATGCAGCGCATGGTAAAAGGTGAAGTTATCGCTTCTACCTTCGATGAACCGGCCAGCCGCCATGTACAAGTTGCTGAAATGGTTATAGAAAAAGCAAAGCGTTTAGTTGAGCACAAGAAAGACGTAGTGATCTTACTTGACTCTATCACCCGTCTTGCTCGTGCCTATAACACGGTTATCCCATCATCAGGTAAAGTACTTACTGGTGGTGTCGATGCTAACGCACTGCATCGTCCAAAGCGCTTCTTTGGTGCGGCGCGTAACATCGAACATGGTGGTAGCTTAACCATTATTGCAACCGCCTTGGTTGATACTGGTTCGAAAATGGATGAAGTGATTTACGAAGAGTTTAAAGGTACTGGTAACCAAGAGTTACACCTTTCTCGTAAAGCCGCTGAGAAACGTGTTTTCCCAGCCATTGACTTCAACCGCTCTGGTACTCGTCGTGAAGAAAAACTCACCACACCAGATGAGCTACAAAAGATGTGGATCCTACGTAAAATCCTGAATCCAATGGATGAGGTCAGCGGGATGGAATTCCTTATCGATAAGCTTGCAATGACCAAGACTAATGAAGAGTTCTTCACTGCGATGAAGCGCGCTAAGTCTTAACCGAAAATGATATAAAAAGCCGCTCGATGCGGCTTTTTTTATGTCTGAATGTTGTCGACCCCTATAATCCTTTGCTGACACAGCGCCCTTAAATGTTCACGTAGCATGATCACCAGCTGTGTCACATGCTGTCTACCAGGACACACCAAATAGAGATCGGCACTCTCCCCTGTGTATTGAGTCAACAGTGGAACCAAAGCACCACTTTTAAGATCATCAGCCAGATCTAATGAAGATTTATATACGACTCCCTTACCTGCTATCGCCCACTTACGTGCGACCTCTGCATCATTGCAGGTTCGATTTCCCGAAACTCGAACCTTTTGGGCCTGATCATCCTTATAGAAGCACCATTGATCATGAGTTCGCTGATCTAACATGAAAAACAAACAATTATGCTGTTCAAGATCGGTAAGAGATTCAGGTTGACCATGAATTTTAAGGTAATCGGGAGAAGCGCATAAGACACGCTTCGCCGAACAGATCTTAAATGCGACGAGGTTTGAATCTTTCGGAGTACCAGAACGCAGTGCTACGTCTATCTTATCGTGATAAAAGTCAGTCAAACTATCCGACAGGTGCAATCGTAATTGCAAATTGGGATGTTCATCCATCAACATATCCAACCACGGCAAGATAAAGTTGCGCCCAGCATCCGATGGCAGTGCAATACTAAGCAACCCACCTATCTGTGACTTAGCGCAGGCCAGTGCCTGCTCGCCTAAACGAAGATCCTCCAACGCTCGCCTGCAGTAACTTAGATAACGCTCTCCCGCTGCGGTTAAACGTAAACTTCGAGTGCTACGAATAAAGAGTACGGTATCAAGCTCTTTCTCCAAACGTTTCAGCCCGGCACTGGCAACCGCAGTCGAAATATCCAACTCCACGGCAGCACCGGTGAGACTGCCACAATCGGCTACACGGACAAACAAGATTAAATCAGCTAATTGCATAACAGTCCTTAGAGCAGTTGATCTCCGCGCCCCATTTAAAGGGCTAAACGCAAGGCTTAAACGTTCAGTTATCGTCGGCGACTTGCAGTCCATATATCTATCATAAAACACTACATGCCCTTTTGAGAGGGTGACCATTACAACAGTGTGATCTTGTTGAGCATCTTACCTAATCCGCTCTATCAAAACCGACTGACTTTCTATACTCGCTTCGCATTCCTAACAAAAAAACAATGAATAACAAACACTTTTTATTCAATCGGTGACCAAACATTGACAAAATTAAACTTTGTGAGCCGCTGTTCAATTTGCATTTATTAACATTTACCTAAAAATACATACATAATACATTTGACGTATGTTTAATCGATATTTTGCTTATGCTAAATATCATCAAGTGGATGTTAAGGCTTATATGAAAACAAAAACTAAGTGGCTCCCTCTCATTGTGACTCCGCTATGTATCACTCTTTATGGGTGTAATAGTAGCTCTTCTGACCATAAGTCACAGCCTGATGTTGAAGCTGCGACCCCGGGAAATCTGAATTTATGTCATGAGCTTGCTGAGCAATTTAACTATTCCGAAACTAAAATTGTCAGCGCAGAGCTTTTACCCGAAGGTAGTAATACAGTTCAATCCCCGACACCAGCCCATTGTGTAGTTACTGGAGCCATGAATGAACGTGTAAGTTTAATTGATAACCAAACATATAAAATCGGTTTTGAAATGCGTCTGCCTGTCGACTGGAATGGCCGTTTTTATTACCAAGCTAACGGTGGGTTTGACGGTGTCGTCAAACAAGCTATTGGGCAGTTTTTGAGCGTTGAAGATGAAAGTCAATCAGCATTAAACAAAGGGTTTGCGGTGATCAGCTCAGATGCGGGGCATCCATCACCAGCACCAACCTTTGGCCTAGATCCGCAAGCACGCCTCGATTACGGCTATAACGCCGTAGCGACACTCACGCCAATGGCAAAATCATTAATCGAAAAGGCTTACGGTAAACAACCTGATCACTCTTATTTTGCAGGTTGTTCTAATGGTGGCCGCCATACGATGGTCGCTTCAGCGCGCTTTGCTGACATGTACGATGGTTTCTTAGTCGGTAACCCAGGCTTTAATCTTCCTAAATCTGCCATATCGCAAATATATGGTATCCAGCAATATGCGACTCTGGTTGATGTTGATCCAGAAAACGTCCTTGGCTCTCTTCAAAGCGGCTTTACTCAGCAAGAATACGCACTTGTCTCTGAAAAAGTTTTACAGCAGTGTGACGCATTAGATGGTGCAAGCGATGGTATGGTCAACGATCTTGCTGGCTGCCAAGAAGCATTCGATCTCTATCGTGATGTACCAAGTTGTGTAACTGAGCGTGATGGAACCTGCTTAACAAACGCACAAAAAGATGTACTAAACAATATTATGTCGGGCCCACATAACAGCATTACCAATGAAG
The DNA here is from genome assembly GCF_019457595.1 of Shewanella psychrotolerans. Classification (NCBI taxonomy): domain Bacteria; kingdom Pseudomonadati; phylum Pseudomonadota; class Gammaproteobacteria; order Alteromonadales; family Shewanellaceae; genus Shewanella; species Shewanella psychrotolerans. The sequence goes on from NZ_CP080419.1 coordinate 3,969,657, forward strand.
CTATATATAGCAATTTCCCATACGACGCAGGCATGGGAACGAGTGATTATTATGGTTGGGAATTCTTTATGGCAATGATGTTCGACTCTGGATCGGTTAGTTATGTCTTCTCTACCCCGCCGACACCATTTGATGGCAGTACCGATATGGGTAAACTTGAATATATCAACTCCTTCAACATAGATACCGATGTAGGAAGAATATATGCGATTGATGAGAATTTTACCGAATCCTCAGTCGACTTTATGACCCCACCAAATGCAACTGACCTATCAACGCTTCGTGATCGCGGTGCTAAGATGATGGTGGTTCATGGTTCTTCTGATTCAGTATTCTCTCCAGCGGACACCATTAATTGGTATGAAGGTCTGCAAGATGCTAACGGCAGAAATGCCGATGAATTTGCCCGCCTTTACCTTGTACCTGGCATGAATCATTGCGGCAATGGCCCATCCACCGATAGATTTGAGATGCTCGACAAGCTTGTAGACTGGGTTGAACAAGGTATGCAACCACAAAGTATTGAAGCATCCGTTCGACCTGACAATGCTGAACTACCAAGCAACTGGTCACCAACACGTACGAGACCACTTTGCCCATATCCACAAGTTGCCACTTACAACGGCACTGGTAACATTGAGGACGCGGCAAGCTTTTCTTGTGTTGCACCAAAATAGTTAGCGATGCAGTCTCAATAAAAAATTTTAGTATTCAAAGAAAAGCCTGCATTTAGCATAATGCCGTTCACTTAACGTGAACGGCTTTCTTTTTTATGGGATATCGGTCCTTCGAACACTTCAACACTCTAGGATAACTACGCTCCCTCTTTCCTTCTAAAACAAACTGTTTTGCATTTTTTTCTATATCAAAGATTACCTTAGGAATATTGCCGGGAGATATGCTAGGAAGTTGGGATAGTTTAAAAATAATATGCGACGACGCTTCTCTAAAACTCAATTGGTTAGGGAAGACCCCTTTTAATGAGTGTGCCATCAATACCATCTTATATCTCAGCAAGTTATACGCAAGAAGGACTCCCCACAACTCCTGCCTAATTAATTCCGGAAGCTGACTTCTGAGTGTAAACCGAGTTTCAAGCATATACTGCTTCATCTCTCTGTACCCCAACTCTATCTCCCATCGATGTGCATATAAATCAACGATTTCACCTGATGGATAACGCATTGGCTCTGTGAGTGAAGTGATGATTTGCAGCGTTTTTCCTTTCACTGTTTTAGTGAGTAAACGTGCTTCCATAAACTCAGGTAAATCAGGCCTTTTCTTTCTAGATTGAGGGGTTGTGGTTAGCCTGATAAGCTTATCTTGTCGCCCTAAAGAACGTACCACTTCATATTGTGTATTCTTCTTCAATGGCATTAACCAATGTCTATTACTGCCAGCTTGTGACCAGTCATGTAATAACCCCAACGAGTAAAAGCCCCGGTCGAACAGGGTTAAACTGTTATCCGGCGTATTGTTGATGAGATTAGCGGCTAATGCCATTTCATTTTCAGCTACACTCCCAAAAGATGAGTCGACTAACAGATGACTACTGAGTTCCATTAGACACACCATGCGAACTTGAGGATAGGAAGCATTACTCGATTGGTTGCTCGTGCGAGAAAAGGCGCTATCGTTTTCAGGTGTATCAGGGGTTCTCCAGACGACACCGTCCACGCCATAAAGATTAAGGCCGCACCATTGTGGATGCTCAGCCAGCATGTTCCATCTCTTTTGAGTCTGTCGAAAAATATCTTTTACAACGTCACTGCCCAATTTCTTTCTTGCCTGAGTGACAGCACTTCGAGCAACATAATCGACCTTATTTGGGAGGATAATATCCAGTTTATTAATCAGTTGCCTAACGGACTCCCCCCGAAATAAAGCCATGCCGATAACAGCCCAAATCATAGACTCCATAGGTAATTTTCGCTTACGAAGCGTGGCTACACCATTGGATTGTAAACAGTTTTGAATAAGCTCTGGACAAAGAAGCTCCCCAAGATTGGTGAACTCAGTAGGTCGATTGATAGAAGTACGCGCTAAAGCTTCAGAAAGTTCCATTAAAAAATCCAGTACAAACAAGAGTCTGTACTGGATTTTGACGGCTTTTAAAGATCAGTCAACCGATCATATTGGCATTAACTGATCGGCATTATGCATTTAGCAGGCTTTTTACTGGATAGTGAACAAGTAGGCTAAACCAAAGCTGTAGCCATCTTACGACGTAGATATGCAATTTGCTGCATATGTGGCAGATCTTTAGGGCAGTTGTCCTGACAGCCGAGTAGCGTCATACAGCCAAACACCCCATCTTGATTGCCGATAACATGATAAAAATCTTCTACACTACGGGCATCACGGCTATCGAGTTCGAAGCGGGCGATTTTCATCATCCCAACCGCCCCCACAAACGTGTCGCGCATCTGCTTAGTTGCACAGGCCGAGACGCACACGCCACACTCGACGCAGCGCTCAAGCTCATACAGCTTTGCTGCCTCTTCAGGTGCCATTGGCGCTTCGATACGATGAATATCTATTTCATCAGTTTTGGGGTGCAACCATAGTTTCAAGCGCTCGGCGAGTTCACGCATAAACTTACCAGTATTCACCGAAAGATCGCCTATTAGCTCAAATCCGGGCAGTGGCATCAAGGTGATCTCACCTTTAGGGTATTTGCTGGTGAGTGTACGGCACGCCAATGTTGGATAACCATTGATCACCATGGCGCAGCTGCCACAAATCCCAGCACGGCAGACAAAATCAAACTGCAATGACGGATCTTGTTTTTCCCTGAGCATATTGAGTGCAATGAACACCGTCATACCTGGCGCTTCTTCAAGCTGATATTTGACCATCTTGGGCTTATCGCCAGGCTCTTGCGGATCATAACGAAAAATATTAAAGGTTAATGTACGCCCCTGGCTCATTAGCTTTTATCTCCAAGCTGTTGACTACTTTTAAGTTGCTTATCGTGTAAACGCTCATTTCTCTCTTTTAATGAAGGCGGAACATCAAAAGGCATTATCGCCCGCTGCCGCTCATAGCGATCGGCGTCTTCCCCTAAGCCACTTAATATTTCAGTGATCTGCAGCTCACGCTTTTCAGTGTCTGGGTGCGCAATCGCATTATTGATCCCGTAGCCACGATATCCCGGTGGCAACTCCATCTTCATCACGTCAAGTTGCTCATAATCAAGTTCGGGCAGCGTAGCATCATGATTTGGCCAACTAGAGAGTGTTCGATTAAGCCAATCTTTATCATTACGTTGTGGGAAGTCTTCACGAGCATGAGCACCACGACTTTCGTTACGCGCCTCAGCACCGCAGGCAACCGTGAGCGCCACCTTGAGCATACGTTTAACTCTTAGAGCTTCGACTAGCTCTGGGTTGGCATGTCGTTTTTTGCAACTCAAACCGATATTACGTGAACGCAGCAACAGGGCTTGTAATTGCTCAACCGCTTTTTGTAATTCGGGACCATTACGGAAAATACCAACGTAGTCCATCATGATACGCTGCATCTCACGCTTGATATCAAAAGCAGACTCACTGCCCTGACCTTCAAGCAGATCATCAATTTCGCTGCCAACTTGAGTGACAAACTTGTCCACCAGTGCAGTATCGATCTCTAAGGTATTTTGCTCGCAGAAGTCAGCGACATATTTGCCGATGATCATCCCACCCACCACAGTTTCAGCCAGAGAATTCCCACCTAAACGGTTAAAGCCATGCATATCCCAGCAAGCGGCCTCACCAACACTAAACAGCCCTTTTAGCTGCGGGCTTTGACCTGTGGCATCGGTACGGATCCCCCCCATTGAATAGTGCTGGGTCGGGCGCACGGGAATCCAATCTTTAGCGGGATCTATGCCTAAGAAGTTCTCGCAGATCTCTTTGACTTCACGCAGGTTAGTTTCCACGTGTTTGCGACCAAGCAGGGTAATATCCAGCCATAAATGAGGCCCATAAGGACTATCGACCCCTTTACCTTTACGAATATGCTCGGTCATCCGCCGTGATACTACGTCCCGAGAGGCCAACTCCTTCTTCTCAGGCTCATAATCTGGCATAAAACGATGACCATCTTTATCACGTAATAAGCCGCCATCACCACGGCAGCCTTCGGTAGTCAAAATCCCCACAGGCACAATTGCGGTGGGATGAAATTGCACCGCTTCCATGTTACCCAGCTTGGCAACGCCAGTTTCAAGGGCTAATGCCTGGCCAATACCTTCACAAATAATTGCGTTGGTGGAGACCTCATAAATACGCCCATAACCGCCGGTCGCTATGGTTGTCGATTTACCGATATATGCCCTTAACTCGCCAGTAATGAGACAACGTGCGACCACCCCATGACATCGACTACCATCATGGATAAGAGCCAATGCCTCGATACGTTCATGCACCGGAATATCCATCGAAATAGCTTTATTGTCGACCGCATATAACAACGAATGCCCCGTGCCATCGGCGGTATAACAGGTACGCCACTTCTTGGTTCCACCAAAGTCACGGGCATTAATTAATCCATGTGCTTCTTCTGCTTCTTCGATAGTTACCTTCTGCGCATTAACGACCACATCTCGAGGACCTTTAGTCACCCGAGTCCAGGGCACGCCCCAGTTTGCCAATTCACGGACGGCCTTAGGCGCGCAATGCGCAAACATGCGTGCGACCTCTTGATCACACCCCCAGTCCGATCCTTTTACCGTATCTTGGAAATGTACGTCCTCATCATCTCCCATGCCTTTAACGGTATTCCCCAGACTGGCCTGCATGCCTCCCTGGGCCGCGGCCGAATGCGAACGCTTGGCGGGGATCAGCGATAGTACCAGGGTATCCAAGCCGCGCTCTTTCGACGCGATGGCGACCCTTAATCCTGCCAATCCAGCACCAACGACTAGAGAATCGGTATATATCAGTTTCACACTTGCTCCTTACGAGGAATGAGAGATCACATTACGTTCAAATCGATTAACTGGCGTAGGGCAAGAAGGCCAATAATGACGCAATGCCAATCACCACAAATACAACACTTACTATGGTTTTTATTTTTTTAATCCGTGATCGATTGTTGAGCGCTCTTTCCGCTCCCCATTTAATCGCAACTCGATAAATGCCAATAGCGGCATGAAGCTCGACACAGAGCAGCAATGGCACATACACCATCCATACACCATCATTCCAAATACGCTCAGCGCTGCCTGTCGGGCCAATCGTTTCTGGCGCGCTGCCTATTAGCCATAAATGAACAGGTAATAGTAGAAAAATACCTACCCCAGTAATCGCTTGCCACACCCATAGCTTGGTATCGTCATGATGAATGACACTCATCTGTTTGCGTAACGCCCGCTGTTGAGCAAGGTTAAGCGGCATCTTGTGCGCAGCGACTAACACATGGATAAGTGCTAGCACAGCAACAACAACGGCTATGGTCGACACGACCCAGGGATAACCATGACCATCGGCACTAAGAAAACTCAGCTCCATGGTTTTAGCAACAAAAGTCATTGCATCGGCGCCAAGTAAAATTGATGAGACTAAGACTAAATGTGTCCATAAAAATAACGTCAGAATCACGCCCGTAAGACTCTGACTGATATCGAGCCAACCACTTAAGTTCTGTTTGTTACGAGTCAACGACATATTTTCTCCCTACTGGGTATGCAACACGGTTTATATAAAATATGAAACACTTAATGCTAATGTCTCTCACGAATCCAATGTAAACCGTGCGATAGATCAAAACACCGTCTGATAATTCACAAAACGCTAATCTACTGAGTGTAGACCACAATTAGGGAACGAATGGTGTGATAGGTAAAGTCAGCTGACGGCCAATCATGATGTAAGAAAGCAAACTAAGTAACCCGATAGTAATCAAGTAAATAATCAAAAATTTGGCTATTTTTCGCACGCCACTACGATTGGCAGTAAAACCCCATTTCACCGTAACGCGATACAAACCTATCATGGCGTGGATCACGACAGCAGGAAGCAACAATATATAAAGCAGCCAAGCATTAGCATGGTATACCCGTTCTGCCGAAAGATAGGGGCCAATCTCGGGGTTGGTGATCATGGTAAAAATATGTACAGGGGCTAAGAAAAACAGAATAAATCCAGTGGCTAATTGCCAAAACCAAGCGTGACTGTCTTTATGATGAATACCATGCATGTGACGCCTTAATGCCCGCCACTGGCCCAATTGCGCAGGAAAACGTCGCAAGGCTACCGCAGCATGAACAATGACCACCAACATGATAAAAATAGAAAACACTTTGGTGACTATTGGCATGCCATGACCCGTCGAACTGAACATGCCCCCTTCCAAAAACTGCACCACATGATAGAAGGCTTCCTTACCCAGCAAAATGCTCGATTCAAAATGAAGATGAGCCAATAAAAAACAACCGAGCATAATGCCAGTCGCACTCTGTAGTTTATCGGCCAGAGCAGACCATGGGCTTCCAAGCGAAGCGTAATGGATATGATGAGATTGCATGCTTTTTGGATTCATTTTCATTCAGCGCCTAGTGTCGGGATCTACACCATAGCAGTATGCGAAAACCATAAAATCATCAGGAAACCAAAGCGTGACATACCTCACCAATAGCAGCTCAAACATTTGACTAAGATCACAAACAGTTTCAGAAATAGAAACATAGGTAAAGCCAATTTACCAATGTTAATCATGCATTTAAACGATCAATTCAAACAAAACAGATACTGAAAAACTCAACTGATAACCAGTTGAATCTACAGCTCTATTCAAAAGACTGTAAATATCGATAACAGATCATTCTACCTTTAATTGCCGCATGGTTTACAATAACGCCATTAATGACCTAAGAGAGAAGATCCCATGGCCTGGATCCAGATAAAAATCGATACCGATAACCAACATGCCGACCAATTAAGCGACTTGCTCATGGAGTTTGGCGCACTGTCTATTACCTATGAAGATGGTAAAGACACGCCTATTTATGAGCCAAACTTGGGCGAAACCCCACTGTGGAGCCACACAGTGTTAACCGCCCTATTTGAAGCCGACTATGACCTGACTCCTATCGTTGAAATGCTAAAGCTACAACCATACTTAGGCGCAGACTTTAGCCATAAAATAGAGCAAGTCGAAGATAAAGACTGGGAACGTGAGTGGATGGACAACTTCCACCCTATTCAATTTGGCCGTCGTCTATGGATCTGTCCTAGCTGGCGTGAAGTGCCTGACCCACAAGCGGTCAATGTAATGTTAGACCCAGGCCTCGCCTTCGGCACCGGCACCCACCCAACCACGGCGCTGTGTTTAGAATGGCTAGATGGACTCGATCTTGAAGGCAAAGAAGCGATCGATTTTGGTTGTGGATCGGGCATCCTTGCGGTCGCTGCACTAAAACTGGGGGCCTCAAAAGTCACCGGCATTGATATCGACTATCAAGCTATCGATGCCTCTAAAGCAAACGCTGAACGTAATGGTGTCGCAGATAAACTCGCGCTGTTCCTACCCGAAGATCAACCAGCCGATCTTAAAGCAGAAGTTTTAGTCGCCAATATCTTAGCAGGACCACTTCGAGAACTAGCCCCGCTAATTGCAGAAAAGGTGCAACCGGGTGGTTTGCTCGCACTTTCAGGTTTACTCAAAGAGCAAGCTGATGAAATTAGTCAACACTATGCCCAATGGTTTGACATGGACGCGCCCGCTCACAAAGAAGATTGGAGTCGCTTGACAGGCACCCGTAAATAACGGTAAACGCCAGCGGCCTCAAGGCCGCAATTGACTTCTCAACATGCAAAAGTCAAGTAAAAAAGTTGCTCTCAGGTCATTTATTGACCTTTTCACCGGCTTGAAAAAGGCGTACTATAGCGCCCCTTTGAAGCGCAAGGTGTAATGATAAATGCAGATTGGACCCTATCAACTGAAAAATCAGCTGATCGTGGCTCCTATGGCAGGAGTCACCGACCAACCCTTTCGAAACCTCTGTTTACGCTATGGCGCAGCCTTAGCCGTATCAGAGATGCTTTCATCGAATCCTGAGGTTTGGGATACAGATAAAAGCCGTCAGCGCATGGCACACGCTGGTGAAGATGGGATTCGCTCAGTACAGATTGCAGGTGCAGATCCAGATATGATGGCCTATGCCGCCGTTGTCAACGTACAACAAGGCGCACAGATCATCGATATCAATATGGGATGTCCTGCAAAAAAGGTGAATAAGAAGCTGGCTGGATCAGCGCTACTACAGCAACCAGAGCAAGTAAAAGCGATTTTGCAAGCTGTCGTTGCCGCAGTGGATGTCCCAGTTACACTGAAAATTCGCACTGGTTGGGCACCAGAACATCGTAACGGTGTTCATATAGCCCAAATAGCCGAAGATTGTGGCATTGCCTCATTAGCCGTTCATGGCCGCACGAGACAATGCATGTACAAGGGTAATGCTGAGTACGACACGATTGCCGCTATAAAACAGAATGTCTCTATTCCCGTTGTTGCTAACGGAGATATCTGCACCCCAGAAAAAGCACGTTTTGTGCTCGATCATACTGGCGCAGATGCTCTAATGATAGGAAGAGGTGCTCAAGGACGACCTTGGGTGTTCAGAGAAATCCAACATTACTTGGAAACAGGTAATAAGCTAGCGCCCATCGAAGTGGACGAAATGCGTCAAGTGATGCAGGAACACCTCAAAGACTTATATGCACTGTATGGTGAATACAAAGGTTTGCGTATCGCCAGAAAGCATGTTGGATGGTATCTCAGCCAAGAAGCGCAGAGACAACTTAGAGCCGACTTTAATCGGCTAGAAACTGTTGAAGAACAATGTTCCATGTTGGAACGTTATTTTGATGAATTAGTACAGAATTAATAAAGAGCAGAATACGAATGTTTGATCAGACAACTCAACCAGAAGCTCATCAGCTTACCGTAGGCAAAATCGAAACCGCTAACGGAACTATCAAGCCTCAGCTACTACGTGATGCAGTAAAGCGCGCAGTAACTAACTTTTTCGCTCAAATGGACGGCCAAGAAGCTGAAGAAGTTTACGAAATGGTGTTATGTGAAGTTGAAGCACCTCTACTAGATATCATCATGCAACACACTCGTGGCAACCAAACTCGCGCTGCCAACATGCTAGGTATCAACCGTGGTACGCTACGCAAAAAATTGAAAAAGTATGGCATGAACTAAGAATTAATCTTAGTTGGCTGTATTTAAACGGGTTTTTCCTTAAGGAGAAGCCCGTTTTTCTTTCTGACTTCCCCCATCCCAGCGCTACCGTCCGCACATATCCTGGCACTTGGCACCTCTTCAGCTTCGGCTAATTTTCATTTTGTACACTAGCAAACCTTGTGATGCATGCTAGGGATATTTAGCTCACTTGTTACAAGACAGGCGATGAGTTATCCCCCCAAAGCATATGAAAATCACTCGCAATATTTACTAAAAAATGAAACGCCTCCACATAGAGACAATTATGCTAACTAAAAAAACTCTTTTACCCTCTGTACTATGCCTTAGCCTACTCAATATTGGGGCTGCAAATGCTGAAACCTTTCAGTTTATCGACCATCAGCCTGAAACAGTCGACACCTTAGTCGCCTTTCAAGCGGGTGAACACACCTCCCCTCAACTCGCACAGCTTAATGATCTGTCTGAGCAACAGATTGCCAATGCACTAGCACAGCAAGGTTTTAGCGGCGAGGCAAAACAACTCGTTGAAATTTTATCGCCACACGGTATTAAGGCTAAACGCTTACTTGTGGTTGGTGTTGGTGAAGCAAAGCAGCCTGGTGACATCAATAAACTCGGCGCAGAGATCACCGCTCACTTGCGCAGCACTGATAATGAGAATATCCACCTACTGACAACAGGCATAAGCAATGGGATGAGCAACGCCAATTTCGCCGCCGAGCTGGCTCACGGAATTAACCTACGCGCTTATCAGTTCGATAAATATCTCACCGAGAAAAAGCCTGCCGAAAAGCACTATACGGTAAGCGTTGCCAACCCTAGCGCAGCGACTGATAGATACCAGCAACTCGCCGCCATTGAAAAAGGGGTATTTCTAGCACGTGACCTCACCTCTGAGGTGCCAAGTGCCATGACGCCAGTCGATTTTGCCAACGCTGCAAAAGAACTCAAAAAATTAGGGGTCAAGATCACCATCTTAGATGCCAAGCAAATTGAAAAATTAGGCATGGGTGCACTCCATGCAGTTGGTCGCGGCTCACAAGCGGGATCGCGCTTAGTCATTGCCCATTGGCAAGGTAATCACGATGCGCCTATCGCATTAGTCGGCAAAGGCATCACCTTCGATTCTGGCGGCTACAACATCAAAGCGACGGGCGACTCCATATCACGCATGAAATCTGACATGGCAGGCGCAGCAGCGGTACTCGGCACGATTAAGGCGATGGCGCTGCAAAAAGCGAAAGCCAATGTGGTCGGCGTGATGCCTATGGCGGCAAACATGGTTTCAGATACCGCTTTTGCCCCCGGTGATGTACTGATGACGGCTGAAGGACTCAGTGTAGAAGTACTCAACACTGATGCAGAGGGGCGACTCATCCTTGCGGACGGCATGTGGTACGCGCGAAAACACTACCAACCTAAAGTGATGGTAGATATTGCCACCTTAACAGGCTCAAAAGTAAGGGCATTAGGGAAACGTTATACCGCGGTATTTAGTGACGATGACACTTTAGTCGATGAGTTAACTTTCTCAGGTAGCGCCGTTGATGAAAAGCTATGGCGCTTGCCTTTGGCCTATGAAGATCTGTTAAAGAGCCCGATTGCCGATCTCAAAAATGCGGGCTATGGCGGCCCCGGCGCGACCACTGCGGCGGTGTTCTTAAAGCAATTTAGCGGCGAGACCAAATGGGCACACCTTGATATTGCGGGTAGCGCACTCGCAGCCAAAGATGAAGGCATTACGCCCGCTGGCGGCACCGGCCATGGTGTGCGTCTATTAAGCCACTGGATCATGAGTCAATCTCAGTAAGCTTTAGCAATAACGTTAACCCTTACTAAGACTCATAGAAAAGCCCTACATTGTAGGGCTTTTCTTTATCACGCTTTAAGCTCGTATTTTCAGTGCCTAACCTCTAGCATCGCTAGCTTGCCTATGACGAGTGTGCTTACTCTCACAGCGCTGGTGCCCCATGCGATACAAGATAGGTATCAGCACTAAGTTAAGTCGTGGCGTTTCAAACCGCACACGCTAAGCGCAACATTTGACTCTACCTAGATTGAGATATTTTATGGAGAAAAGTGTGATTACCCGAGCATTTTACTCAGGTAATCATTGAGGCAAACAAAATACGTAAATAACATGCAGCTTTAAGCAGTCACTTAAACTCATGCAAATATCGGAGCACCACATGCCTCAAACTAAAGAACACCTACTTGCCTCTCGCGTTGGCGAAATTGTTGCAAATGATTTTCGCAGTGCACATCTGTTCAGCCAGTTTGGTATCGATTTTTGCTGTGGGGGCGGGATATCTCTAGAGCGCGCAATTAAGCGCTTTGACGTCGATGAAGCGCAACTCATTGAAGCATTAATGGCACTCGGAATCGAAGGCGAGAAGCAGCAAGGTTTAGATCAGTTACCTTTATCAGAACTGCTCGACTACATCGAAGCGACCCATCACAGTTTCGTCAGAGAAAAAGCTCCACTACTAATTGAATATAGCCAGAAGATGGTACGCGCCCATGGCGAGCATTATGACGAGATTAAACCTTTCGCAGGTTGGATACGCGCACTGATCGAAGATCTTATGCCACATCTGATGAAAGAGGAGCAGATCCTCTTTCCAGCCATTCGCGCTATGGCAAATGGTGAACAGGTCAACGGTTGCTTCGGTCATATCGGTAATCCGATCAACGCCATGGAACATGAGCATGACCAAGCGAGTGAAATTATTGAGCGCCTAAGAACCCTCACCAACGACTTTACGCCGCCAGCACATGCCTGCACCACCTGGCGTATCTGTTACGCCACCCTGGAAGAGTTTGCCACCGACCTGCAACAGCACATACACGTCGAAAACAACATTCTCTTCCCTAAGGCATTGGCCATTTAATCGCCGAATTTTGAGGTGCTCCATTATCGGATCACCTCAACAAAGCGCTTTAGATGCCCATTATCAGATAGCCACCAATTAAAGCGATGGCGCCGCCACTAAGACGCAGCAGGGGCCGTTTACGGCTGAGTTGCTGCATGATGAAGCCGAGCGACACGCCAAGCAGGTGGATAACGGCGGTGCCACTGAGGAAACCTAAGGCATAAAGCACCGGACTAGTCAGCGCTGGCATCTCGGCGCCGTGGGCATGACCATGAAAGATAGCAAACAGACCGACAAACCCCATGGCGAGCAACAGAGGAATCTGCCTACCTAAAGCAATGGCCAAGCCGAGTAGCACTACAGACAATGCAATGCCTAACTCCACAAAGGGCAGCGCAACACCATAGAGCCCCAATACCCCGCCAAATAACATGAAGGCCATAAAAGCTAAAGGCACAGTCCAAATCGCCCGTCCCCCAAGCTGAGTACTCAACAAACCCACACTCAACATGGCCAACAGATGATCAAATCCGAGTACGGGGTGATTGAATCCCGTCATAAAACCTGCCCCGTCAGTGATCTCATGAGCAAACACGGACGGCGCCCAAACCGCGAGCAACACAGGCAGTAACCGTTTCATCATTTATCCTCTCAATCCTTGAAATCAGATAAAAGACAATAGATCAAAACAACCTAAACGACTGTGATAAGTGACAAAAAATGAATGCTACGACCTAGGCGTCAAATAGCACCAATAGATCATCCAGTTTACTACAGGTGATATGGGGTAACTGTCCCATGGCGGCAGGCAATGGTTCCCGCCCCACAGCCGGATTAAGCCAAACTGACTGACAACCGGCGCGACGGGCACCCTGAACATCGGCCTTAAAGCTGTCACCTAGGTGTAATAGCTGATCACAGCTTATGTCGAGACGATGGCAGGCCTGATAGAACAAATCTGGATAGGGTTTCATGCGTGTACCATTACCAGGATGCAGCACAAACTCAAATAGCTCTCCTAAACCGATACGGTGAGCGTCGACATTACCATTGGTAATACCAATCAGCGGATAGCACTCGGCGAGTCTTTTTAGCTTGCCTAATACCTCATCGGCGACAACAAAATCGGAGCGCTGGCGAACAAAATAGGCTAACGCCAGCTGCGCGCCTTTGGCCGCCTCGGCCTTGGTATAACCTAAAATCATCAACCCCTGCTCTAAAGTCACCAGACGCGACGCCGAGGTATCATGAGCCAGCGAGGGACACTGCTTAATTAGCTGACGCTTGAGCGCTTGCCAATCCTCTAGCCCCCAGGCTTGGGTTGGCGGATGATGCTCTGTAAGGTAATGAAGTAGCCGCTGCTCTGCGGCCATGATGATGGGGCGATTATCATACAAGGTATCGTCCAGATCGAAGCTGATGGCACTAAAAGGACGGAGACGAATCGAGACATTAATCATTACTACCTCGCTTTTTTGCTCTCGGGTGAGCACCATCATACACTTTAGCTAAATGTTGAAAATCGAGACTGGTATATACTTGGGTCGTGGATAAATTTGCATGACCTAATAGCTCTTGAACTGCACGTAAATCGGCACTCGATTCCAGCATATGGGTCGCAAATGAGTGTCTTAACTTATGCGGATGTACATGCATGCTTAAGCTTTGCTCTTGCCCCCACTTATTTAAACGTGCCTGAATAGAGCGATGTGCAAGGCGTTTACCTTTCGCCGTCACGAACAAGGCATCATCTTCGCAGGGCAAAGTTAACCGAATAGACAACCATAGCGCTATCGCTTCTATCGCCATACGCCCAATCGGAACAATTCGTTCCTTACTACCTTTGCCCATCACCTTAACTTGCTGTTCATTGTAGTTAATATCTGAGGTATTTAGCGCGGCGAGCTCAGCAAGTCGTAACCCTGATGAATAAAACAACTCCATTATTGCTTTGTCTCGCATCGCTAACGGCGAGTCATCATCGATGGTAAGCAAGTGAGTAACCGAATCAAGATCCATATTCTTCGGTAGTGGTTTACCCTGTTTTGGCGCATTTAAGTTTGCCGATGGATCAAGAGTGACTAGCGATTCCTGCAGCAGATAATAAAAAAATTGCCTGATGGCCGATAAGCACAGCGCGATTGAACGTGCGCCAAGGCCTTGGCGATGTAGCTTATTAAGTACAGCTTGCAGCTCTTCAGCAGTGACTTGATGCCATCCCATATCAGCTGGCAATAGTTTTTCCACGCGTTGTAGCTCAAAGCAGTAGTTACGAACGGTATGAGAGGAGAGTTGGCGCTCTGAAGCTAGATAAGTTTCAAAGCGCGTAAGCCAATGTGCTGATGTCATCAGATCAAAGCTTTGGCAGCAGGTGATCGAGTAACTGTTTTAGCTGGTCTAACAACAGGTTGTCCATGTCGGGATGAAAATGCATAGGATCGGCACTGGCGATAGCAAAAATCACTTGTCCGCATTGCTCCGACAAACGAGATAGCGCAACAGAGCCGACATCACAACCAAATAGGCGCTTCGACTCATTTTGAGTCAAACGACCGAAATAGTACCCCTGCTTTAAGCGATCACTCCAGATATGGGATAGATCACTATCAATATCATGCACTGTGATTAAGCGAACATGAGTAAATTGGAATTGCTCTTTTAATTCAACTGATAACAGCTGTCTTAGTTCACCTAGATCTTCTGCCTGCAGCAGCTTAAGAGACAGAGCCGTATTAAACATGAAGATTTTTTCGTTACGCGACGCCATCGATAACAAAGATGTGATCTCCTCTTCAAGCTGGGCAACTTTAGCCCTTAGCATCTCCTGTTTACGCTCAACAAGAGACACTGCGCCACGCTCAGCATGAGGAATACGCATCGCAAGCAATAACTCTGGATAACGGCTAAAGAAATCTGGATTATCGAGCAGATACTCACGGATCAATATCTCATCGAAAGGTAATTCCGTTTTTTTATTCATGGCATCATTCATTGCTATATCTGTCCATCGTAAACATGTTCCGCTGGTCCCGTCATCCATAAAGGCTTGCCCTCACCTTCCCAGTTAATGGTAAGAGTGCCACCAGGCAGATCGACTCTCACACGACGATCTAATTTTCCTTGTAACTGTCCAACAACGGCAGCAGCGCATGCACCACTACCACAAGCTAAGGTCTCAGCGGCACCACGCTCGTATACTCGCAGTTTGATATGACCACTATTGATAATCTGCATAAAACCCACATTTACCCCTTTGGGAAAACGCTCATGGTTAGTAAGCAATGCACCTATCGTTTCCACCTCTGCGTTATCGACATCTTCAACATCGAGCACACAATGGGGATTCCCCATAGAAACCGCACCACACAAGAATGTCTGAATACCGCTGTCATGCTCGGTTTGTAGCAAATAGGTTTTTTCTACTTTTTTGGCACTAAATGGGATGCGATTTGGCTCTAGAATAGGCACGCCCATATTGACGGTAACATTTCCGTCGCGCTCTAAGCGTAAGGTCATTTTACCAGAAGCGGTGCTAACCTTAATTTTTTGCTTATTAGTCAAACCTTTCGTTCTAACGAACTGCGCAAAACAACGCGCGCCATTACCGCACTGCTCCACTTCACTACCATCGGCATTAAAAATACGATAATGAAAATCTAACTCGGGATCATAGGGAGGCTCCACCAATAATAGCTGGTCAAAACCCACGCCAAAGTTTCGATTAGCCAAGCGCTTTATCTGCTCAGGCGAAAAATAGACGTTTTGGGTCACGCCATCGACCACCATAAAGTCGTTGCCTAAACCATGCATTTTGGTGAATAGGATCAAAAGAGTTTTCCTTAAAATAACGATCTATCTAACTTTCACTTGCCCCAGTTTACGGCAGCAGTTGTTCACCTTGCCACAGTTGCGATACTTTTTCTCGCTCTCTCACCAAATAATGCTTATCGCCATCAACCATGACCTCAGCAACACGTGGGCGAGAGTTATAGTTCGATGACATGGTAAAACCATAAGCTCCAGATGAACGCACAGCAAGCAGATCATCGGCTTGCAGATTCAACATGCGATCTTTACCCAGAAAATCACCTGTCTCGCACACTGGGCCAACGATATCATAGTTGAGAGCGACACCTTCTCTTGGCTTTACCGGAATGATATTTTGCCAAGCGCTGTAGAGTGAAGGCCTTATTAAATCATTCATCGCTCCATCAACTAAAGCAAAATTTTTGTCGCTATTTTCTTTTAAATAAAGTACTTGAGTAACGAAAATGCCAGCATTGGCCGCAATAGCCCGTCCTGGTTCGAAAATAAGCTTGAGATCTCGACCTTGTAACTTATCAAGCAGAGCTGCGGCGTAGTCGCTAGGCTCTGGCGGCTGCTCATCATCATAAGTCACCCCTAAACCACCGCCTACATCGAGATGAGAAATGATAACCCCTTGCTCAGCAAGGCGATCGATAAGTCCTAACATCCTTTCCATTGCATCAAGAAAAGGCTGGATTTCAGTCAACTGCGAGCCAATATGACAATCAGCGCCTTTAACCTCAAGTCCTGGTAACTGATGCGCGCGCACAAAGATCCGCTCGGCATCTTCCATCGCGATACCAAACTTGTTTTCTTTGAGCCCTGTTGAAATATAGGGATGAGTGCCAGCATCGACATCGGGGTTAACACGCAGTGAAACCGGCGCTATCTTACCCAGTCGCAGTGCAACAAGATTAAGCTGTTCTAACTCTGCAGCAGACTCAACATTAAAGCAGTAGATACCAAGCTTAAGTGCCATCTCCATCTCTGCGACAGTTTTACCCACCCCTGAAAATACCACCTTATTAGGATCGCCACCGGCTTCAATCACTCTGGCTAACTCGCCACCAGACACGATATCGAAACCACTGCCAAGACGCGCTAATACATTTAAAACCGCTAAGTTTGAGTTAGCTTTAACTGCATAGCAGATAAGATGCGGATGGTTAGCCACCGCTTGATCAAATGCATGCCAATGACGCTCTAACGTAGCACGAGAATAGATATACAATGGCGTATCATAGCGTTGGGCCAGTTCCGCAACCGGACACTGCTCAGCATAAAGCTCATTATTTTTATAGAGAAAGTAATCCACTGTGTTAATCCTTCTTCTGTGTTGTCGCTGGTTCTGCGGGCTTATCTTGTTGCTGTGAGGATTGATTATCTTGCACCTCTGGCGTCTTGTACAATGGCCCTTTTTGACCACAAGCCACCATGGACAAACCAACCAGCAGCACTAGTGAAATCAGCTTCATATTTCTCAACATCAGACATTCCGGAATTTAAGGGACAATAAGCGACGAGGTTAATACGCCACAGTTTATCTATCGGTTAGAGTTTTTATATACCTAAACCATCTTTGTTAGATGCATGATTAACTCACACAAAATAGGTTATTTTTAGCAAAACAGCATAAAAAACCACAAAAACCGCTAAAAAACGATGTTTTATCACCTCAGCTACCTAAGCCTATCTCAAAATAATGAGATAAAAACCTAGACCCAGACAGCGATATAAGCCAACAGACTGGCTTAGGTATACGGCCTCTGATGTTTGCAGAGATAACCCTAAAACGTCAAGCAGATATGAGCCAAATATTCATCAATATGAATATTTTTATCCGTTATGGCCTAATGTGTTAAAAATCTATGGAGCATCAAGAGTGCCGTTGCTACTATATTGGTTCAGAAAACCACTCCATTGAAGGATCTTTGCCATGGCAATGACTGACTCCGAGTACCATAAGCTCGCTGATGAAATGTTTACAGCGATAGAAGATGCCATAGAAAATGCTATCGATGAACAAGACGCCGACATTGATATCGATGCCTCTGGAAACGTATTACAGCTCGAATTTCAAGATCGCTCTAAAATAGTCATTAATAAGCAAGAACCCTTGCATCAAATCTGGGTTGCCACCCAATTTGGTGGTTATCATTTTTCCTATATTGATGAACAATGGCTTGATGAACGCGGCGACGCCGGTGAGTTCATGCCGTTTGTAATTGAGTCGATTCGACGTCAAGGCGGTATCGATCTCAAGCTCTAATCAGCGTGAATGAATAAGCGGTGTGCCACTCGCTCAGAACGAGAGAAGCGCACCGCTAAAACTCGACAGCGGCCTCATCAACATTAACCCCAAACGGTAACGCTGTGAGTCGGCCATCTATTCGCACTAATCTAAAAAACTGCGGTAAATTAAAGCGTTCTTTCTCAATATATGACTCTGCAAATGCATGATGATGGCTAACCTGGCTAACTAACTCATCGAGGTTACTCCCTGGCTGAACATAATGATTAATATCATTTTTTTCATCCAAAACAAACACATCTATCCCCTCTTCCACTTGGCGCAAGAAATATTGAATAGCCCCAATAGCGGCATACTCTTGGATCACCTCAGGGATTTTGCTAAAAGGTTCATTACCTAAATTGGGGCGGGGCAATTCTAATATTCGTCTCTTAGATAATTTTTGATAAAAAGCTTTAGAATCACTCAGATCTTGATACACCATTCCTTTCGAATTAAAGAAAAGACCGTACTTTATCTCTCCTACCTGCAGTGGATGCACCATTGTAGATGAACTGTTAACCTTAGTACTGAGCAATTGAGCTCGACGTACTAGCTGAGTCACTGTACGTTCAAATTGACTAGCCAGGCGAGTAGAACAGCTAACCACTCCGACTTCGACGTCACCTGTAGATCTCTGCATTCCAGGGGTGATATAAACCAACGCATCAAGGATCGCTTGCTTGCCATCAAATCGATGACAGTGCCATTCGCCCCAACTGTTTTGGCTAATGACGTCCAATGATTGCAACATATTGATATTATCTCGGCCCAGCGCAAAGATATTGGCATTCATATAATCCACCATAATCTCCTGCCCCCGCCAACTCACCGTTGAATCACTATTAAAGTTGATCAAAAAAATCATTTTCTTAAAGTGCCAAGGCTTACACAGATCCAACTTTGAAGCTCGCCAATCACCTTCCTTCAACATGTTTGGCAAACGTCTTGCGGCTTTAGTCAGTTGTTTGCTATGCCAATGATTACCACCAAAGTCATACCATTTAGTATTTATGGTAGAGACACCATTTAAGGTCGCCCAAATAAGTAACTTAGCTTTACTATGTGAGTGATAAACAGCGCGATTACCCATAAAGTTTTTGGATTCAGGAGGACAGCGATAGAGATAAAACTCTTGAGTATTATGGCTATAAATGACGGTCAAATAGGGTTCAGCAATTGAACCACTCCAGAGCCGGTTCAACCTAATGATCTGCTCATTATTATCGCTAAAGTAAGTATGAAGCTTACGAGTCAACAACCCAAGTTCAGAGATTTTTAGGCTCTCGCTGAGTTTATTTTCTGACGCAAAACGCAGTAGTGTTTGATAACTGCCAAGCATCAGTTCATTAAGTTGTTCGTTAAACCACTGCAGTTGACCACAATGCCAGGTAGCACATTGATCTAACGTGCTCAGTAGATTCTCTGACCACCCCCAACTATCAACTAAATACTGTAATTTAAAATAGCGCCAGTCTTTTGGATGATCTGCAACCGTAAGCCTGATACCGCATTTAAGATAGAAACAGCGACGTACAATCTCCAACCGACGCTTATCATTTTTATGATTTAAATAGCGTTCAATCGATTGATAAAGCAAAAAATAGGCATCATTAAATGCAGAGAAGTCTCCTGCAATGGTATTTTTCCATACTTGGCTCGTCACTAGTTCAGTATCAGGATAATCACTGGCATAAGCTTCGAGCAACATAACCTTAAGCAGTGCCTTATGGGGTTTATCAAGTCCTTTATAAAGTTGCCACAATGACGCGCCAAAATACTCACTGGCGGGTAAATTTCTAACATCACCTAAAAAGATATGACTATCTGGAGTCGCTGCATCTGGCCACCACGCAACAGGTTTTCCACCTAAACAAATATGACTGCGATAAAACTCTTCAAGTAATAACCAGTGCTGAGCACTACCACTATTTTCACAGTCCATTGCAGCCCCAAGATTACTTTCATCTTTATGGGCAGCTAAAAACTGCTTGGGGTGAACCAGATAGATATTCACTTCCAGTTGATGGCTTGCAAACCAGGTAGTCAATAGCGCAGACTTTTGCTGCAGAAAAAGTCGTTCATCGTTAGATAGGGTAGGATCATATACAACCCAAACATCAATATCACTTTTGGGATTTTGACCAAAAGTGGCAGTACTTCCCATAGAGTAAACGCCATAAATAGCATTTTGTTGAATATGCGCAACTACTGGCTCAGCCAAACCTAATGTGCTGCACGCCTCTATTGCTTTTTCTTCAGGGAAATAACTTGCAACGCCTGAAGGCGTCATCGGGCCATTATAACCTGGGTACTCAGAGCGGTGATAATGAAATAATAATGGAATCAAATAGAAAAGATGACGCTGTAAGGGCGTAAGCATTGCTAAGGCCCGAGCAAAACGGACCTGATTTAAGCGATCGGCAGTTTCAATAAAATGCTCTTGCTCACTCAAAGTGTTAACACCTAATCCCAAATAACTATCTGTTAATATGCTAAACAGTTCATTGAAAAACCGCAAGTAAATGAGAGGCGGATCACACTTTTAATTTGTATTACTTTTTAGATAAACGGGTATATGTCAAAGAATCAACAGTGGTTTCTTACATATGATCCAAACCAATGTTAGCATTAGCGCAACTATGGCCATTGATGGAATATCGAGCATGTCTCAAAACGTTATTCGTATCGCTACACGTAAAAGTCCACTCGCAATGTGGCAAGCAGAATTTGTAAAAGCTGAACTAGAAAAGATTCATCCAGGGTTAGTCGTTGAATTGCTTCCAATGAGCACTAAAGGTGACGTGATCTTAGACACACCGCTAGCCAAAGTTGGTGGTAAAGGTTTATTCGTAAAAGAACTTGAAGTCGCCATGCTTGAAGATCTGGCGGATATCGCAGTTCACTCAATGAAAGATGTCCCTGTTGATTTTCCTGAAGGCTTGGGTCTGCAGGTAATCTGTGAGCGTGAAGACCCACGCGATGCTTTTGTATCAAATACATACAAAACAATCAGTGAGTTACCACAAGGTGCAGTAGTGGGAACATCGAGTTTACGTCGTCAGTGCCAAATTAGAGCCGCACGACCAGATCTAGAAATCCGTGACCTACGAGGCAATGTTGGCACCCGCCTAGCTAAACTGGATGCGGGCAACTATGATGCAATCATTCTTGCGGCAGCAGGACTTAAACGCCTAAAACTTGAGGCGCGGATAGCCAGCTTTATCTCCGCAGAAGAGTCATTACCAGCCAATGGGCAAGGCGCCGTTGGTATCGAGTGTCGCACCAATGATGAGCGTGTTAAAGCACTACTTGCACCGCTTGAACATCTCGAAACTCGCTACAGAGTTATCGCTGAACGCGCGATGAACACACGTTTAGAGGGTGGTTGTCAGGTACCAATTGGTGCTTATGCAGAAATCACTGGAGAGACGTTAACGCTTCGCGGATTAGTGGGCAACCCTGATGGTAGCCAGATTATCGAAGGTACCACCACTGGAGCTAAAACAGATGCTGAAGCCTTGGGTATCGCATTAGCTGAAGAATTACTCGCTAAAGGCGCTAAGGAGATCTTAGACGCTGTATACGCTAAGTAAATAACATGAAAGTGTTACTGACGCGCCCTAAGGGGCGCAATCAGTCAATGTGCGATGCATTAACCGAGCGACAGATCCCATTTATTGTCACACCGTTGCTCGAAGTTGTCGCCACCGAAGACATTGACAACACCGAAGCTATAACCGCGTTTAATCACGCACACATCATTATATTCATAAGTACCAATGCAGTTGAATACGCAGCAAAAGCACTTAATAATCAATTTCCAACGTCAGCCAAATATTATGCTGTAGGTAAAGCAACCTACTTGGCCCTAAATGCATTGGGGATTGAGGCAATGGAAGCACCTGCTGAATGTCAGCAGACCGAAGGACTACTCACACTGCCCTCGCTACAGCGTCTTGATGGACAAAACCTTACCATAGTGCGAGGTGTCGGAGGACGGGAAACCCTTGCGCAACAACTAACGGCAAGAGGGGCTAATGTGAGCTATTGGCAAGTATATCAACGCGCATGCCCAGCCTTAGATAAGGCGATTGCACTCAATTGGCAACAACAGCATATTGATACGATTGTCGTCACCAGTGGCGAAGTTCTCTCTAATCTACTAACACTTGTACCTAAAGAACTATTTGCTTGGCTGCACGCTTGTCATATTATAGTGCCCAGCTCTCGTGTGCATGAACAAGCTATACAAGCGGGTTTTACACAAGTAACAAATGCTCAAGCAGCGAATAGCAATGCAGTACTTATAGCTTTAGGTTTATCCAAGTAAACCTTTCAACCTCCTGCATAGCCAAGTAGTCTTACGTCTTCAAGGAATCTGTTGAATGGACAATAATATGCAACAAAGCAAAGCGGTAGCACCAACACCTGAAATTAGTGACACCGTAGACGCGACCTTTGCAGAAGCCTCTGCGTCTGCTCCATCAACTGAGGCCCCTCAAGATAATAAGGTATCTAGCGGTGTTTCTTGGGGTTTCCTATTTAACCTCATTCTTATTCTGTTATTGCTATTTGCCACCTCAACTGGCGGATTCTATCTGTACCAAGAACTCACCGTTCAGAAAGAACGTGCGGCCGAGCTAACCCAACAGCTACAACAACGGCTTGATGATCCTCTAGCTCGTATTACTCATTTAGAGCAACAACAACGCTCAGTTGAGCGGGATCTTGCAAATAAATTGACTCATGTTTCTGAATCACAAAATCAATTACAAGATCAAGTTAACAAACTCGCTCAGCAAAATCCTAACCATTGGATGGCAGAAGAAGCCAAATATCTTGTCAGAATGGCAGGCAGTAAATTATGGCTAGAAAAAGACCCTCAAACAGCGCTTAGCTTACTACAGGCAGCCGATGACCGTATCCAAACGATGCAAGACCCGTCTCTTACACCTCTGCGTAAAGCACTTGCAAAAGATATGACCGAGGTCGCTGCAATTAAAACCACCGATGTCGCGGGTACGGTACTGACTCTAGATAGTATGATAGAGAGCTTGCAACAACTTAAATTAAATCGAAGTAAATCAGACATCACCACCACCGATGACTCACTCACAATGACTGATTCAATCGAAGATTGGCAAAGCAATTTAGCAAAGTCATGGCAGGCACTTATCGAAGAGTTTGTAGTGATTCGTCAACGCACTACTGATCACGCCCCTTTGCTGGCACCCGATCAACAATGGTATCTAGTCGAAAATGTCCGCAATAAACTTTTACAGGCTCAGCTTGCACTTTTCCGACAAGATCAGGTTAACTACCGTCAGTCTATTACCTTGGCAAGAAAATGGATTTATCAATATTTCGACCTATCTGACAGTAAAACGGAGCAAACTGTTGCGGCCCTAGATGCTTTAGTGACCCTAGAGCTTCAATCGCCCACAATCAACCAGTTTTCGGCAACACCACTGCTACAACAGCTGGTTACACATGGAAGTCTTGTTAGCGATCTGGAGAAGCCACTATGATTAAAGCGCTGATCTATCTTGTTATCATTCTCATTGGTTTAATCATCAGTCCTTATCTTTCAGGGCTAAATGGTTACCTTTATGTCGCAATAGGTGATCAAGAGTTAGAGACTAGCCTGATTTTTGCTTTATTTGCTGCGATCTTATTTTATGCGCTGCTTGTCTGTGTAGAGGCATTCGTCGTTTGGACTATAAATCTGATATTAAATAGTCGCTTACTTCCCGAAAAATGGCGGCGAAAGAAAGCAAGAAAACACACTTTGTATGGCGCGCTAGCATTAGCAGAAGAAGATTGGGCTGAAGCGGAAATAGCGATGGCGAAAGGCGCTAATAAAGGTGAGATTCCGGCACTCAATTTATTAGCAGCGGCAAGAGCTGCACAACATCAAAATAATACAGCCGCCCGTGATGAATACCTGTTACAAGCAGAGAAAGATCCTCAAGCCTCGGCAGCGGTGCAAACGACTCGATTACGCTATCTGCTGCAACAAGGAGAATTGGAACAAGCTCGGGCTATTTTGGATCAACTCAATCCAACAAGTAAGAGTAAAAGACCATTATTGCGCCTTGCTATCGAACTTTATCAAGCTCAAGAAGATTGGAATGCGCTTAAGTTACTATTACCTATAGCCAACAAACGAAATATTCTCACTCAAGACGAATTTAACGACTTAAATGATAAAACCAATCGAGCACTCTTAAATTCAGCTGCAGATAAAAATGAACAAGAATTAGAAAAGGCTTGGCATTGGTTAAGTCGATCAGAACGCAAGCAATCCGCTTTTATAGCCCAATATGCGATAGGTATTGCAAAATTTGATCGAAAAGACGAAGCGGTGAAGATGTTGTTTAAGGCGCTAAAAAACACACCAAACCAAGATATTTTTAAGGCGATAGCAACAATCTTATCTCCAGCAGATCTCGATGCAAGAAAACACATTTTCGATCTTGAAAAAAAATATGCCGACGATGCCAATTACCAAGCTTGTATTGCTAGCCTCTATGATCAAAGCAAAGAATATAGAGAGTCTCAAAAATGGTGGCAAAAAGTCTGTCATCAAACTCCATCTAAAAACGCTTGGCTAGCCCTAGCAGAAGCACAAGAGCATCTTGGTGAACAGAATGCTGCCTTGCAAAGTTATCGTAAAGCGGCAATATTTTGACGCTTTTTTATACTTTTTTTAACTAATAAACCACCTCTTAGGGTGGTTTATTGTTTAAGCATTAACTTATTTAATTAATGCCCGAAGATAAATGTCATTAAAACAAACTATTACCTACCTCAACTAAAAACCTCCTTTTTAGGTCATTTTTCTTACCAATTCCACCTTATTTGACTCTAAATCAAAGCCAACCACACTTACTACAGACGAATAAACAAACAGGCTAATTAGCTAGAGTGAACGTAGTGTAGTAGCGCTCTAGATCTACCCTAAGCAAAGCGAGAAATGATTATGGGTGCATCAATCACAACACAGGACGCGGTAGTTGTTAATCTTGTCGGTCAACTCAAGGTTAAAGATGAACAGGGAAATATCAGAGATGTCAAAATTGGCGACGTTATCCGATCTGGTGAGCAGCTGATTTTTTCCCCACAAGCAAAATTCAACTTAGAATATGAAGACGGCACATTAACAACTCAGGCAAATTTAGTTGAGCAAACTCCAATTCAAGAAGTAGCAAGCGACTCAGGCGATACCGATTCGGCAAATCAACTGACTGATGTGCCTGTTGCTCTGGATCCCGAGATTGCAGCTTTACAAGCTCAAATTCTAGCTGGAGATGATCCTACTCAAGGATTGCCAGAAACCGCAGCAGGAGCAGGTACTGCTGGTAACGAAGGCGGTTCAGACTTTGTTACCTTAGGGCGTACTGGAGATGAGACCCTCGCTGGTGCGGGGTGGGATACGACTGGTTTTACTCTAGCGGCAGATACCCCCCCAGAAACCGAGATTATTCCAGAGCAAACGTTCGCGGCCCCCACATTGACCTCAGCAAGCTTTTCCATTTTTGAAGCGAATCTTCCACAAGGTAGCGATCCATCATCATTACTGACGAAACTGGCAGCAAACATTCAAGCGAATGCAGAAGCAGGTATCGCCAGCTTAACGATCAATGGAATCGATATTATCAACAATGGCCAATTTGCAGGCCCCATCGTTATTAATACCGAAAATGGCGTATTAACCATCACCGAATTTGACAGTTCAACAGGTCAGTTTATCTATGATTACACTCTCAATTCGAATGTCGATCATAGTGCTAATGACCAACAGCAATTTGTATTTAATATCGAATTGGTTGACGGTGCAGGTAATGTGGCCAACGGTAGCATTACCGTTAATGTTGTTGACGACCAGCCCGAAGGTTTGGCCGACACCAATAGCGTATCCGAAGATGGTGCTGCACAAATTGCAGGCAATTTACTGGCTAATGACACCTTAGGTGCTGACTCAGCAGAAGTTACCGCGATCACTAACGCACAAGGCACATCTGTCGCCGTTTCAACATCGAATGCCATTCAAGGTGAATTCGGTTTACTAACGATTTTTGCTGATGGTAGCTATACCTACCAGCTAAACAATGACTCTTCTGATATCCAGTCGTTAGCCTTAGGTGAGCAGATCATTGAAAGCTTTAACTACCTGCTAACCGACAATGACGGCGACTCAGTATTAGTACCCTTGACGATAACTATCACTGGTACCAATGATACCCCCATAATTACTCCTCCACTTAGTGGCGAAGAGACTGAAGGGTATAGCTCAGGCACAGTAATCGAAGCAGGTAATGAAGACGATAATACTATTATTCTCGGCGTAGAATTTGTTAATGGAATTCTTGAAGCAACTGACCCTGATACGGGTGCTGTACTCACTTGGAGTGGTGACAATACTGGTAGTTATGGTAGCTTTAGCATCAATAGCACTAATGGTGAATGGACCTACACCTTAGATAATGATGCAGCCGACAGCTTGGCTGAAGGCCAAAGCGCGATAGATACCTTCTTGGTTACAGTCACCGATGAGTTCGGTGCTACGGATACCCAAGTGGTCACCATCACAGTGCTTGGCACCAACGATAGCCCGGTTATCACATCAACCGAAGTTGATGCTACTGGTGCTGTAACAGAATTCGACGAAAATGCACAACCAGCTGGAAGCCAAATCGCAACTGGGACGCTCACAGTGAGCGATGTTGATGACGGAGCCAGCCATACTTGGAGTGGCAACGACACTTCTACTTACGGCAGTTTCAATATAGATCCAATAACCGGAGAGTGGACTTACACACTCGATAATAACGCCGCAACCCCCCTTTCGGAAGGACAACAAGTCATTGAAACCTTCTTAGTTACCGTCACAGATGAATTTGGTGCCACCGACACCCAAGTGGTCACAATTACCATTACCGGCACTAACGATGCTCCTGAAACCTATGATCTTATAGTGTCTGGAGCTGAAGATACCGCAATCATTGTCCCTGAACTAATCGGCACAGATCTTGATGGAACTGTAGTCAGCTTCATTATTGATAGTTTGCCGGATAACGGCACACTCATCCTTAATGGTGTTCCGGTGACAATAGGTATGACAGTCTTGGTTGCTGAAGCAGCAAACCTCAGCTTTATTCCCGAGGATGACTGGAATGGCCAAACTACCTTTACCTATCATGCTATCGACAACGATGGATTAGCCGACAGTACACCAGCCACCGTGACCATCACGGTCACGCCTGTTAACGATGGGCCTTTTGCTGAAGATGATAGCTTTAGCATTAATGAAGGGGCCTTAGCCCAAGGGAATGTTATTACCCATAACGATGGCGATAATCTGGTCGACAGTGATGGCGGCGATGGCGGAACACTCATTGTCACCGAAGTGAATGGCGTTGCGCTTACCTTTGACCCTGACGGATGGAGTCAAAACTTCTCGATTGATAACGGCACCCTGCGCATTAAGGCCGACGGTACCTTTGAATATCAACACGATGGCTCAGATCCCACTCAAACACCACCAAGCTTTGAGTACACCTTAAGCGATGGTACCGATACTGATACTGCCACCGTGACCATTACGGTCACGCCTGTTAACGATGGGCCTTTTGCTGAAGATGATAGCTTTAGCATTAATGAAGGGGCCTTAGCCCAAGGGAATGTTATTACCCATAACGATGGCGATAATCTGGTCGACAGTGATGGCGGCGATGGCGGAACACTCATTGTCACCGAAGTGAATGGCGTTGCGCTTACCTTTGACCCTGACGGATGGAGTCAAAACTTCTCGATTGATAACGGCACCCTGCGCATTAAGGCCGACGGTACCTTTGAATATCAACACGATGGCTCAGATCCCACTCAAACACCACCAAGCTTTGAGTACACCTTAAGCGATGGTACCGATACTGATACTGCCACCGTGACCATTACGGTCACGCCTGTTAACGATGGGCCTTTTGCTGAAGATGATAGCTTTAGCATTAATGAAGGGGCCTTAGCCCAAGGGAATGTTATTACCCATAACGATGGCGATAATCTGGTCGACAGTGATGGCGGCGATGGCGGAACACTCATTGTCACCGAAGTGAATGGCGTTGCGCTTACCTTTGACCCTGACGGATGGAGTCAAAACTTCTCGATTGATAATGGCACCCTGCGCATTAAGGCCGACGGTACCTTTGAATATCAACACGATGGCTCAGATCCCACTCAAACACCACCAAGCTTTGAGTACACCTTAAGCGATGGTACCGATACTGATACTGCCACCGTGACCATTACGGTCACGCCTGTTAACGATGGGCCTTTTGCTGAAGATGATAGCTTTAGCATTAATGAAGGGGCCTTAGCCCAAGGGAATGTTATTACCCATAACGATGGCGATAATCTGGTCGACAGTGATGGCGGCGATGGCGGAACACTCATTGTCACCGAAGTGAATGGCGTTGCGCTTACCTTTGACCCTGACGGATGGAGTCAAAACTTCTCGATTGATAACGGCACCCTGCGCATTAAGGCCGACGGTACCTTTGAATATCAACACGATGGCTCAGATCCCACTCAAACACCACCAAGCTTTGAGTACACCTTAAGCGATGGTACCGATACTGATACTGCCACCGTGACCATTACGGTCACGCCTGTTAACGATGGGCCTTTTGCTGAAGATGATAGCTTTAGCATTAATGAAGGGGCCTTAGCCCAAGGAAATGTTATTACCCATAACGATGGCGATAATCTGGTCGACAGTGATGGCGGCGATGGCGGAACACTCATTGTCACCGAAGTGAATGGCGTTGCGCTTACCTTTGACCCTGACGGATGGAGTCAAAACTTCTCGATTGATAACGGCACCCTGCGCATTAAGGCCGACGGTACCTTTGAATATCAACACGATGGCTCAGATCCCACTCAAACACCACCAAGCTTTGAGTACACCTTAAGCGATGGTACCGATACTGATACTGCCACCGTGACCATTACGGTCACGCCTGTTAACGATGGGCCTTTTGCTGAAGATGATAGCTTTAGCATTAATGAAGGGGCCTTAGCCCAAGGAAATGTTATTACCCATAACGATGGCGATAATCTGGTCGACAGTGATGGCGGTGATGGCGGAACACTCATTGTCACCGAAGTGAATGGCGTTGCGCTTACCTTTGACCCTGACGGATGGAGTCAAAACTTCTCGATTGATAATGGCACCCTGCGCATTAAGGCCGACGGTACCTTTGAATATCAACACGATGGCTCAGATCCCACTCAAACACCACCAAGCTTTGAGTACACCTTAAGCGATGGTACCGATACTGATACTGCCACCGTGACCATCACGATCACGCCTGTTAACGATGGGCCTTTTGCTGAAGATGATAGCTTTAGCATTAATGAAGGGGCCTTAGCCCAAGGAAATGTTATTACCCATAACGATGGCGATAATCTGGTCGACAGTGATGGCGGTGATGGCGGAACACTCATTGTCACCGAAGTGAATGGCGTTGCGCTTACCTTTGACCCTGACGGATGGAGTCAAAACTTCTCGATTGATAACGGCACCCTGCGCATTAAGGCCGACGGTACCTTTGAATATCAACACGATGGCTCAGATCCCACTCAAACACCACCAAGCTTTGAGTACACCTTAAGCGATGGTACCGATACTGATACTGCCACCGTGACCATTACGGTCACGCCTGTTAACGATGGGCCTTTTGCTGAAGATGATAGCTTTAGCATTAATGAAGGGGCCTTAGCCCAAGGAAATGTTATTACCCATAACGATGGCGATAATCTGGTCGACAGTGATGGCGGTGATGGCGGAACACTCATTGTCACCGAAGTGAATGGCGTTGCGCTTACCTTTGACCCTGACGGATGGAGTCAAAACTTCTCGATTGATAATGGCACCCTGCGCATTAAGGCCGACGGTACCTTTGAATATCAACACGATGGCTCAGATCCCACTCAAACACCACCAAGCTTTGAGTACACCTTAAGCGATGGTACCGATACTGATACTGCCACCGTGACCATCACGATCACGCCTGTTAACGATGGGCCTTTTGCTGAAGATGATAGCTTTAGCATTAATGAAGGGGCCTTAGCCCAAGGAAATGTTATTACCCATAACGATGGCGATAATCTGGTCGACAGTGATGGCGGTGATGGCGGAACACTCATTGTCACCGAAGTGAATGGCGTTGCGCTTACCTTTGACCCTGACGGATGGAGTCAAAACTTCTCGATTGATAACGGCACCCTGCGCATTAAGGCCGACGGTACCTTTGAATATCAACACGATGGCTCAGATCCCACTCAAACACCACCAAGCTTTGAGTACACCTTAAGCGATGGTACCGATACTGATACTGCCACCGTGACCATTACGGTCACGCCTGTTAACGATCTGCCTGTAATTAATGCAGGTGCAACAGTTGTATCTGAAGAAGGCTTATTGGCTGGTATTACTGATAATATCGGTGATCCTTCTGATGACACTGATTTAAAAACCAATGATGGTGTGATTACCTTTACGGATCCCGATGCCGCTGACAGTAGTGCTTTTGCCATTTCATTGTCAGGCC
Source organism: Shewanella psychrotolerans (assembly GCF_019457595.1). NCBI lineage: Bacteria > Pseudomonadati > Pseudomonadota > Gammaproteobacteria > Alteromonadales > Shewanellaceae > Shewanella > Shewanella psychrotolerans. The sequence continues at coordinate 4,000,439 of NZ_CP080419.1, forward strand.
CAAGCATAGATGTGTATTCCGATGGACAGTTAGTCAGTTGGAGTTGGAATAGTCAAACCAACACTCTCACAGGTTCAGTTGGTAACACTGCGATCATGACTATAGTGCTTGGTTCTGTAACTGGGGATGCATCTGGTTATAGCGTGGCTTATACAGTTAATCTTTTAGCTCCTGTAGATCATGCACTTAACAGCATTGAAGATATTATGCAGTTAAGCTTTGGTGTCACAATTAATGATGGTTCAGCTGATGTATCAACAACCTTTAGTGTCACAATTGAAGATGACTCTGGAGTAGACCAAGTTGACGAATCATTAGTACATGATATTTCCCATAGCATAGGTAGTACTGTCACAGCAGACCTATTTAATCCTGGTGCTGATGGTTTCGGAAGTGTCGATTTCGAACTCATTACGACTGGTTTACAGCACGACGGTTACGATCTTGTTTACACAATGAATGGCAATACATTGACTGCCACTGCTAACAGTGTGGATGTATTTACGTTAACTGCCGTATTAGATGCTGATGGTCATTACGACTATCAGTTCGTACTACTTCAGGAAGTAGACCAAGAAGCGATAATTGATTACAACATAGGTTCGGCACCAGCGGGTAATAACCTAACTTACTATGTTGATTCTGACGGTTCAATTTATGCTCAAAATGGACAAGCTACTAGTGTTATCTCAACAATTACAGGATACACGAACGGTATTTCTTCTCAAATTAACTCTAATAGTCACGGCATTGGAGTCGGGCCGCAGACCTCCATAAGTGAGAATGAGTCAATTAAAATTGAATATGGTGTAGATGGTACCTCTTTATTAGCCATTAATTTGGGAACGAATAACAACGGTAGCCATACTGGGTCAGCTAACATCCAATACATAATAACTTATTCAGATAACTCAACAAAAGTCGTCGATATAACAACTACCAACGGTGTGTTTTTAATTGAAGAATTAGAGCACAATGGTTTGTCAATTATGTCGATTGAGATCTTTCACGTTAGTGGAGAAGATTTCCAAATCAACGGATTATCCTCTTCTGGCGTCATATTCAATACTCCTATCGATCTTGAGTTTGCATACACTGCCACTGACAATGATGGCGATGCAATACCATTTACTAATGACAATAACGGCCATTTTTACATCACGCTTACTCCTGATAACTACGTGCCTAACGCAATCGACAATGCATACAAGGTCGATAGCGGCGGAATAATTAGCTCCAATGTGATAACTGATGACACAGGATCAGGCTCTGATACCGATGCTAATGGAGATAACCTCAGAGTTACCCATATCAATGGTGCAGAACTCACGTTTGTTAATGGAGTTGCCACTGTTAATGTTGCGGGAGGAGTGTTAACTATTCAAGAAGATGGTAGCTATACCTATCAGCATAATGGTAATAGCTCAGCCCCAGTTAGATTTACTTATGAAATAAGTGATGGCAATGGTGGAACAGATTCTGCCGCTGTTGATATTGAAATATTCAATCACCAGACATTAAATCCTGGCGATGATACACATCAGGGCAGTGACGGTAATGATCTGATTGTTAGCGACACCACAAGCATTATCCCTGGTGAAAACTACAATATCGCTTTTCTCATAGATACCTCTGGTAGCATGGGGAATTCAGGAGTGAATACAGCAAGATCACAAATACTCAGCGTTATCGAACAGCTAATTACGAATGCGAATCAGCCTAATTCAGGAACCGTAAATGTTTTATTGGTTGATTTTGCCAGTTCGGCTCAAACACTTATCTCAATAAACTTAACAGCAAATGATGTCTTATCGCAGATAAGCACCGCAATGGAGTCAATGAGTAGCGGAGGTCAAACTAATTACTATGCCGCCTTTAACGAGGTTTACGATTGGTTTGCAACTGGATTGGCATCTCAAAATAGCGGTAGCAACCTCACGTACTTCATTACAGATGGAAGACCAACTTCCGATGGTGGAATACCTAATAGCAGTTACCAAAACGGTTTAGCTGCATTCAACCTACTAAGTGCATTGTCAATCATACAAGCAATCGGACTTGGCAATAACATCAATACTAACATACTTGAAGACTTCGACTCTGATGGGCAAATCCTGAATAATGTTGACGTGAATAACTTAGCCAATGCAATTCTTCAATCTAGCCTTCTTCCTGGTAATGATGTCATCACAGCTGATGAGGGACACGATATAGTATTTGGTGACTTAGCTCAATTTGCAGGAATTAGCACTCAAGGATACGAGGCCTTAAAAGAATATGTGGCAACTCAAACGAATATTGATATCAATGATATTAGCGACGTTGAGATACACGGCTACATATCTGAGCACACTGAAGAGTTTGATATATCTGGAGCAGACGATGGCGGGGATACTATCTATGGAGGTAATGGTAATGATATCTTATTTGGACAAGGTGATAACGATATTCTTATTGGTGGTGTAGGTAGTGACGTACTAATTGGTGGTACTGGCAGCGATACGATGGATGCTGGAATCGATACAGACAGAGACACTTTTGTGTGGAATCAGGGGTCAGCTGATGGAAGCACCGATACCCTTATTAATTTTGACGTGAATTACGACGCTTTAGATCTTTCAAATATCCTAATTGATGAGGAGACCGGCAACTTTAGTCTGGAGCAATATCTAGAATTTAACTTTAGCGGTGGTAATACTGAAATTTCTGTTGATGCAAATCACGATGGTTTAACCGACTTAATCATAGTTATTGAGAACGTTGACCTGACAGCAAATAACTCACTTAGTGATAACCAGATCATTACTAACTTGCTTAACAATGAAAATCTAGTCATAGATACGATACCTTAAGATTTAACATATAAATGTCACAATAGAAGGCCAAACGAATCATCAAAAAGTTTGGCCTTTTTGCTGCTTTTCATCTTAGTAATTCATTCTCCCATTTACTTTAGCAATCTCTTTACGTCAAAAAATTGACTCTTGTCAACATCACTGTTAGCATCTAATTCTTGGCGATAAAGTGCGCTAACAATTACAACCAACTGGTTACGATTGTATTTATTTAATCTGCGGGGGCAGGAATGAAATCATTAGTTACAGCTCAAAATGGACAAGTCACAAACACTCAAGGAAATGTATCGATTCAATTAGATACAGGTAGTAAAGTTGCGACTATTGGGGACTTCATCCCTTCTGGCACAATAATTTCTATTCCTGAAGAATCAACCCTTGAGATCGTATATCAGGATGGTAGTACTTATAACAGTACGGATATATCCCCAGAAGAAATAACGGCTGGTGATGATATCAACGCCTTAAATGAAATAGAGCAATTACAAGCACTTATTGCCGCCGGAGATGATCCAACAGCAACACTCCCAGAAACTGCCGCTGGCGGTGTTCAAGGTAATGAAGGCGGATCCGATTTTATATCTTTGAGTCGAAGTGGCGCTCAAACAATTGCAACGACGGGTTTTAACTCCGACGAGGTTGCTCAATCTGAATTAGCCTCAACTTCAGGTTTAGTTAGTAATGATGACACCCCCACCATCACAGCTAACGACAGCAACACCATCGCCGAAGATACCGTCGCCACAGGTAACGTATTAGACAATGATACCGACATCGACAGCGACCTGTCAGTGTTTAGCTTCACCGTGAACGGCGAAACCGTTACCGCTGGCACCACGGTCGAACTCGACGGCGGTGCATTAGTCATCAACACCGATGGATCATACACCTTTACGCCAAACGACAACTGGAATGGTGCAGCCCCGGTTATTACCTACACCACTAATACCGGTGTAAGTGCGACCTTAACCATTGAAGTGACGCCTGTTGATGATGCATCTGTATTAGCTAACGATAGCAACACCATCGCCGAAGATACCGTTGCCACTGGCAATGTCTTAGACAACGACAGTGATATCGACAGCGAGCTGTCGGTCGTCAGCTTCACCGTGAACGGCGAAACTGTTACTGCTGGCACCACCGTTGAACTCGACGGCGGTGCATTAGTCATCAACACCGATGGCTCATATACCTTCACGCCAAACGACAACTGGAATGGCAGCGTACCTGTCATCACTTACACCACCAATACCGGTGCAAGTGCGACCTTAACCATTGAAGTGACGCCTGTTGATGATGCATCTGTATTAGCTAACGACAGCAACACCATCGCCGAAGATGCCGTTGCCACTGGTAATGTCTTAGACAACGACAGTGATATCGACAGCGACCTGTCGGTCGTCAGCTTCACCGTGAACGGCGAAACTGTTACTGCTGGCACCACCGTTGAACTCGACGGCGGTGCATTAGTCATCGACACCGATGGCTCATATACCTTCACGCCAAACGACAACTGGAACGGCACAGTTCCGATCATCACCTACACCACTAATACCGGTGTAAGTGCGACCTTAACCATTGAAGTGACGCCTGTTGATGATGCATCTGTATTAGCTAACGATAGCAACACCATCGCCGAAGATACCGTTGCCACTGGCAATGTCTTAGACAACGACAGTGATATCGACAGCGAGCTGTCGGTCGTCAGCTTCACCGTGAACGGCGAAACCGTTACCGCTGGCACCACCGTTGAACTCGACGGCGGTGCATTAGTCATCGACACCGATGGCTCATATACCTTCACGCCAAACGACAACTGGAACGGCAGCGTACCTGTAATCACATACACCACCAATACCGGTGCAAATGCGACCTTAACCATTGAAGTGACGCCTGTTGATGATGCATCTGTATTAGCTAACGATAGCAACACCATCGCCGAAGATACCGTTGCCACTGGCAATGTCTTAGACAACGACAGTGATATCGACAGCGAGCTGTCGGTCGTCAGCTTCACCGTGAACGGCGAAACCGTTACCGCTGGCACCACCGTTGAACTCGACGGCGGTGCATTAGTCATCGACACCGATGGCTCATATACCTTCACGCCAAACGACAACTGGAATGGCACAGTTCCGATCATCACCTACACCACTAATACCGGTGTAAGTGCGACCTTAACCATTGAAGTAACGCCTGTTGATGATGCATCTGTATTAGCTAACGACAGCAACATCATCGCCGAAGATACCGTTGCCACTGGCAATGTCTTAGACAACGACAGTGATATCGACAGCGAGCTGTCGGTCGTCAGCTTCACCGTGAACGGCGAAACCGTTACCGCTGGCACCACCGTTGAACTCGACGGCGGTGCATTAGTCATCGACACCGATGGCTCATATACCTTCACGCCAAACGACAACTGGAACGGCACAGTTCCGATCATCACCTACACCACTAATACCGGTGTAAGTGCGACCTTAACCATTGAAGTGACGCCTGTTGATGATGCATCTGTATTAGCTAACGATAGCAACACCATCGCCGAAGATACCGTTGCCACTGGCAATGTCTTAGACAACGACAGTGATATCGACAGCGAGCTGTCGGTCGTCAGCTTCACCGTGAACGGCGAAACCGTTACCGCTGGCACCACCGTTGAACTCGACGGCGGTGCATTAGTCATCGACACCGATGGCTCATATACCTTCACGCCAAACGACAACTGGAACGGCAGCGTACCTGTAATCACATACACCACCAATACCGGTGCAAATGCGACCTTAACCATTGAAGTGACGCCTGTTGATGATACATCTGTATTAGCTAACGATAGCAACACCATCGCCGAAGATACCGTTGCCACTGGCAATGTCTTAGACAACGACAGTGATATCGACAGCGAGCTGTCGGTCGTCAGCTTCACCGTGAACGGCGAAACCGTTACCGCTGGCACCACCGTTGAACTCGACGGCGGTGCATTAGTCATCGACACCGATGGCTCATATACCTTCACGCCAAACGACAACTGGAACGGCAGCGTACCTGTAATCACATACACCACCAATACCGGTGCAAATGCGACCTTAACCATTGAAGTGACGCCTATTATCGATGGCGCCCCAACTGTTACGATCAACACCGATGAGAATAACGATGCATTTATCAGCAACAATGAGTTAAATGGCAGCTCAACAATTGATGTAACCATTAGTTTAAAAAATACAGGGGCAAATGTCGGCGATACCCTTACTGTAAATGGAACCTCAATTGTTCTGACTCAGGAACATATCACTAACAGCAGTGTAAATCTGTTTTTACCGTCCCCAGGTGAAGGAAACGCAATAGTCGTTACTGCGACTATCACCGATCAAGCTGGAAACATATCTGCTCCGGGTACCGATTCAGCAATTTTAGACACACAAGCGAGCGCCACCATCGACCTCAACCCTATTGTGGTCGGTGATGACAACATCATTAATCAGGCCGAAAGCGAAGGCAGCGTCACCCTCAGCGGTACTGTCGGCGGCGACGTTCAGCTTGGCGACATCGTCACCCTGACCCTCAATGGCAACGAGATCGCCACCGCGACCGTTGTTGACTTAGGCAACGGCGTATTAGGCTTTAGCACCATGGTCGATGCTAGCGTATTAGCTAATGCAGGCACAAATAGCATCACCGCGTCAGTCATCACTACTGATGATGCGGGTAATAACATCACGGTTACTGACACTGAAGGTTATGGTGTGGACACCACCACACCGACCCCCCCCACCGTGTTGATTGTCGATGACAATAACCCAGATGATGGCACCTTAACCGCGGCGGAAATTGGCAACGATAACGTACAGTTAACCGTGTCCATCAACGGCACTGATTTTGAAGCCGGCGGCGTAGTGACCCTGACCATCAATGGCAGCGCAGCCATCGCGTTGAGCTTCAGTGACTTCACGGACAATGGCAGCGGCACCCTGACCTTTGGTGACTACACCTACACCAACGGCGTGATCAGTTGGACTGAAACCACCCCAGCTGACGGACAAAGTATCACCGTCACCGCGACCCAAACCGATGCAGCGGGTAACACCTCGGCCGAAGCCTCTGATACGGCTAAAGTCGGTGACACCACCGCACCGAACGCCCCCACCGTGTTGATTGTCGATGACAATAACCCAGATGATGGCACCTTAACCGCGGCGGAAATTGGCAACGATAACGTACAGTTAACCGTGTCCATCAACGGCACTGATTTTGAAGCCGGCGGCGTAGTGACCCTGACCATCAATGGCAGCGCAGCCATCGCGTTGAGCTTCAGTGACTTCACGGACAATGGCAGCGGCACCCTGACCTTTGGTGACTACACCTACACCAACGGCGTGATCAGTTGGACTGAAACCACCCCAGCTGACGGACAAAGTATCACCGTCACCGCGACCCAAACCGATGCAGCGGGTAACACCTCGGCCGAAGCCTCTGATACGGCTAAAGTCGGTGACACCACCGCACCGAACGCCCCCACCGTGTTGATTGTCGATGACAATAACCCAGATGATGGCACCTTAACCGCGGCGGAAATTGGCAACGATAACGTACAGTTAACCGTGTCCATCAACGGCACTGATTTTGAAGCCGGCGGCGTAGTGACCCTGACCATCAATGGCAGCGCAGCCATCGCGTTGAGCTTCAGTGACTTCACGGACAATGGCAGCGGCACCCTGACCTTTGGTGACTACACCTACACCAACGGCGTGATCAGTTGGACTGAAACCACCCCAGCTGACGGACAAAGTATCACCGTCACCGCGACCCAAACCGATGCAGCGGGTAACACCTCGGCCGAAGCCTCTGATACGGCTAAAGTCGGTGACACCACCGCACCGAACGCCCCCACCGTGTTGATTGTCGATGACAATAACCCAGATGATGGCACCTTAACCGCGGCGGAAATTGGCAACGATAACGTACAGTTAACCGTGTCCATCAACGGCACTGATTTTGAAGCCGGCGGCGTAGTGACCCTGACCATCAATGGCAGCGCAGCCATCGCGTTGAGCTTCAGTGACTTCACGGACAATGGCAGCGGCACCCTGACCTTTGGTGACTACACCTACACCAACGGCGTGATCAGTTGGACTGAAACCACCCCAGCTGACGGACAAAGTATCACCGTCACCGCGACCCAAACCGATGCAGCGGGTAACACCTCGGCCGAAGCCTCTGATACGGCTAAAGTCGGTGACACCACCGCACCGAACGCCCCCACCGTGTTGATTGTCGATGACAATAACCCAGATGATGGCACCTTAACCGCGGCGGAAATTGGCAACGATAACGTACAGTTAACCGTGTCCATCAACGGCACTGATTTTGAAGCCGGCGGCGTAGTGACCCTGACCATCAATGGCAGCGCAGCCATCGCGTTGAGCTTCAGTGACTTCACGGACAATGGCAGCGGCACCCTGACCTTTGGTGACTACACCTACACCAACGGCGTGATCAGTTGGACTGAAACCACCCCAGCTGACGGACAAAGTATCACCGTCACCGCGACCCAAACCGATGCAGCGGGTAACACCTCGGCCGAAGCCTCTGATACGGCTAAAGTCGGTGACACCACCGCACCGAACGCCCCCACCGTGTTGATTGTCGATGACAATAACCCAGATGATGGCACCTTAACCGCGGCGGAAATTGGCAACGATAACGTACAGTTAACCGTGTCCATCAACGGCACTGATTTTGAAGCCGGCGGCGTAGTGACCCTGACCATCAATGGCAGCGCAGCCATCGCGTTGAGCTTCAGTGACTTCACGGACAATGGCAGCGGCACCCTGACCTTTGGTGACTACACCTACACCAACGGCGTGATCAGTTGGACTGAAACCACCCCAGCTGACGGACAAAGTATCACCGTCACCGCGACCCAAACCGATGCAGCGGGTAACACCTCGGCCGAAGCCTCTGATACGGCTAAAGTCGGTGACACCACCGCACCGAACGCCCCCACCGTGTTGATTGTCGATGACAATAACCCAGATGATGGCACCTTAACCGCGGCGGAAATTGGCAACGATAACGTACAGTTAACCGTGTCCATCAACGGCACTGATTTTGAAGCCGGCGGCGTAGTGACCCTGACCATCAATGGCAGCGCAGCCATCGCGTTGAGCTTCAGTGACTTCACGGACAATGGCAGCGGCACCCTGACCTTTGGTGACTACACCTACACCAACGGCGTGATCAGTTGGACTGAAACCACCCCAGCTGACGGACAAAGTATCACCGTCACCGCGACCCAAACCGATGCAGCCGGCAACACCTCCGCTGAAGGCAAGGATACCGCCAAGGTCGGTGACACCACCACACCGAACGCCCCCACCGTGTTGATTGTCGATGACAATAACCCAGATGATGGCACCTTAACCGCGGCGGAAATTGGCAACGATAACGTACAGTTAACCGTGTCCATCAACGGCACTGATTTTGAAGCCGGCGGCGTAGTGACCCTGACCATCAATGGCAGCGCAGCCATCGCGTTGAGCTTCAGTGACTTCACGGACAATGGCAGCGGCACCCTGACCTTTGGTGACTACACCTACACCAACGGCGTGATCAGTTGGACTGAAACCACCCCAGCTGACGGACAAAGTATCACCGTCACCGCGACCCAAACCGATGCAGCGGGTAACACCTCGGCCGAAGCCTCTGATACGGCTAAAGTCGGTGACACCACCGCACCGAACGCCCCCACCGTGTTGATTGTCGATGACAATAACCCAGATGATGGCACCTTAACCGCGGCGGAAATTGGCAACGATAACGTACAGTTAACCGTGTCCATCAACGGCACTGATTTTGAAGCCGGCGGCGTAGTGACCCTGACCATCAATGGCAGCGCAGCCATCGCGTTGAGCTTCAGTGACTTCACGGACAATGGCAGCGGCACCCTGACCTTTGGTGACTACACCTACACCAACGGCGTGATCAGTTGGACTGAAACCACCCCAGCTGACGGACAAAGTATCACCGTCACCGCGACCCAAACCGATGCAGCGGGTAACACCTCGGCCGAAGCCTCTGATACGGCTAAAGTCGGTGACACCACCGCACCGAACGCCCCCACCGTGTTGATTGTCGATGACAATAACCCAGATGATGGCACCTTAACCGCGGCGGAAATTGGCAACGATAACGTACAGTTAACCGTGTCCATCAACGGCACTGATTTTGAAGCCGGCGGCGTAGTGACCCTGACCATCAATGGCAGCGCAGCCATCGCGTTGAGCTTCAGTGACTTCACGGACAATGGCAGCGGCACCCTGACCTTTGGTGACTACACCTACACCAACGGCGTGATCAGTTGGACTGAAACCACCCCAGCTGACGGACAAAGTATCACCGTCACCGCGACCCAAACCGATGCAGCGGGTAACACCTCGGCCGAAGCCTCTGATACGGCTAAAGTCGGTGACACCACCGCACCGAACGCCCCCACCGTGTTGATTGTCGATGACAATAACCCAGATGATGGCACCTTAACCGCGGCGGAAATTGGCAACGATAACGTACAGTTAACCGTGTCCATCAACGGCACTGATTTTGAAGCCGGCGGCGTAGTGACCCTGACCATCAATGGCAGCGCAGCCATCGCGTTGAGCTTCAGTGACTTCACGGACAATGGCAGCGGCACCCTGACCTTTGGTGACTACACCTACACCAACGGCGTGATCAGTTGGACTGAAACCACGCCTGCTGACGGGCAAAGTATCACCGTCACCGCGACCCAAACCGATGCAGCGGGTAACACCTCGGCCGAAGCCTCTGATACGGCTAAAGTCGGTGACACCACCGCACCGAACGCCCCCACCGTGTTGATTGTCGATGACAATAACCCAGACGATGGCACCTTAACCGCGGCTGAAATTGGCGACGATGATGTGCAGTTAACCGTGTCCATCAACAGCACTGATTTTGAAGCGGGCGGCGTAGTGACCCTGACCATCAATGGCGGCGCAGCCTTCACCTTAAGCTATGACAATGGCGTTCTACGCTTTGCCAATGGCGATGAAGCAACCGACTACAGCTACAATAACGGCGTGATCAGCTGGACTGAAACCACCCCAGCTGACGGACAAAGTATCACCGTCACCGCGACCCAAACCGATGCGGCCGGCAACACCTCGGCTGAAGGCAAGGATACCGCCAAGGTCGGTGACACCACCGCACCGAACGCCCCCACCGTGTTGATTGTCGATGACAATAACCCAGATGATGGCACCTTAACCGCGGCGGAAATTGGCAACGATAACGTACAGTTAACCGTGTCCATCAACGGCACTGATTTTGAAGCCGGCGGCGTAGTGACCCTGACCATCAATGGCAGCGCAGCCATCGCGTTGAGCTTCAGTGACTTCACGGACAATGGCAGCGGCACCCTGACCTTTGGTGACTACACCTACACCAACGGCGTGATCAGTTGGACTGAAACCACGCCTGCTGACGGACAAAGTATCACCGTCACCGCGACCCAAACCGATGCAGCGGGTAACACCTCGGCCGAAGCCTCTGATACGGCTAAAGTCGGTGACACCACCGCACCGAACGCCCCCACCGTGTTGATTGTCGATGACAATAACCCAGATGATGGCACCTTAACCGCGGCTGAAATTGGCGACGATGATGTGCAGTTAACCGTGTCCATCAACGGCACTGATTTTGAAGCCGGCGGCGTAGTGACCCTGACCATCAATGGCAGCGCAGCCATCGCGTTGAGCTTCAGTGACTTCACGGACAATGGCAGCGGCACCCTGACCTTTGGTGACTACACCTACACCAACAGCGTGATCAGTTGGACTGAAACCACCCCAGCTGACGGACAAAGTATCACCGTCACCGCGACCCAAACCGATGCGGCCGGCAACACCTCGGCTGAAGGCAAGGATACCGCCAAGGTCGGTGACACCACCGCACCGAACGCCCCCACCGTGTTGATTGTCGATGACAATAACCCAGATGATGGCACCTTAACCGCGGCGGAAATTGGCAACGATAACGTACAGTTAACCGTGTCCATCAACGGCACTGATTTTGAAGCCGGCGGCGTAGTGACCCTGACCATCAATGGCAGCGCAGCCATCGCGTTGAGCTTCAGTGACTTCACGGACAATGGCAGCGGCACCCTGACCTTTGGTGACTACACCTACACCAACGGCGTGATCAGTTGGACTGAAACCACCCCAGCTGACGGACAAAGTATCACCGTCACCGCGACCCAAACCGATGCAGCGGGTAACACCTCGGCCGAAGCCTCTGATACGGCTAAAGTCGGTGACACCACCGCACCGAACGCCCCCACCGTGTTGATTGTCGATGACGGCACCCCGGGTGATGGCACCTTAACCGCGGCTGAAATTGGCGACGATGATGTGCAGTTAACCGTGTCCATCAACGGCACTGATTTTGAAGCGGGCGGCGTAGTGACCCTGACCATCAATGGCGGCGCAGCCTTCACCTTAAGCTATGACAATGGCGTTCTACGCTTTGCCAATGGCGATGAAGCAACCGACTACAGCTACAATAACGGCGTGATCAGCTGGACTGAAACCACGCCTGCTGACGGACAAAGTATCACCGTCACCGCGACCCAAACCGATGCTGCCGGCAACACCTCGGCGCAAGGCACTGATACCGCAGAGGTACATCAACCTAGTAATACTAATATCACAGTTGATGAAAGCACTTTACGCGATAATATTCCTGATACTGTTTCTAATACGATAAGTTTTACAGCAGGTAATCAAGAGCTTACGCAATTCCGTTTTAATGCGTCTTCTATTACAGCAGCGACTAATCTAGCTGCTGGTGTCAGCATCGTCTGGACTGTTGTAAATGGCGCCTTAGTCGGATCAGTGGAGGGAGCTGAGGTAATAAAGTTAACGCTAAGTGGTGATCCTATTGCAGCTGGTTCTTCTGGTGATATTACGGTCAATGTAGAACTGCTAGATAACGTAGAGCATGTCAATGGACTCAATGGCGAAAACCTTAATTCACTAGTTAATGGCATTGTGATTGAGGCGGTTAGTGCAGATGGAAGTGTTATAAGTAACAATCTAAATATCACAATCTTAGATGATACGATCACAGCAGTCGCCAGCGATGAAACTAGCTCCAATAGTGCCGGGTTCATTAATGGTACGATTACTGTTGATGGTGCAGATGGAAATGACAATGTACTAAACGACGACTACTCTGCGAGTCTCATGGCTAACATTCTTAACAATGCCAACTATGATGGTACAAACAACTTCGTCGACTCAGGCATCACAGCAGGCGGCAAGGTGGTTTATTACTTTGTTGATCCAGCCAATCCTGATCAGTTAATCGCCTATACAATTAAGAATGGCGTAACACCAGGTGAATACGATGCAAACAACGCCGACTTTGAGTTAGTCTTTACGCTCAATATTAATCCAAATGCTGGCGGCATTGACCCGAATACTGGAGATGATATTGGTAGTTATCAATTTAAATTTGAATCTAGTATCGATCAGATTGAATCTACTGAAGTCACAACCATTCTCGGCAAGGGTGGGATGGAGGATGCCTTCTACATCGCCACAGATGCGGATGGTAACTACAACATCTATAAAAGTATTTCAGCAATACCTAATGGTTCTGAATTAACATTTACTCTTTCAGCTGAAGGCGCTGATGGCAAACCGCTTCGAGTCAATGGTAACCAAGGCGCATTTGGTGTTGAAGATGGTGTATTAGTCGATGGCTCAGAAGTTCTTGTCGTTGACTACGCCGAAAATGTTGCTAGTGCTAGCTTTTTATTTGAATTTAAATCTGCAGATGCCGCGACAACTAAAGTCGCTTACGAGGCATACGCCGAAGATGGAACTTTACTCGGCACAGGCACGATACTTTCTGGAGAAACGATTTCAGATCTTGGTGAAATTGGCTACATCAAGTTAATGGCTATTGGTAATACACAATTCCAGTTAACAGGCACTTCGGTAGGTACGATTGTCACCACTACACGCGATCTTGACTTAGACTTCGACGTTGTTATCACAGATAGCGACGGAGACTCCAGCCAAGATACAATTAATATCCATCTCGACGCGCAAACTGCGGTGCCAACGGCTCTAACCTCAAATGCGGTATCTCTGCTAAGTGAAGCCGATCTTTACAACAATGGTACCGAGTCAGATTCACAGTCGCTACGCTTCAAATCTGGCAGCGAATCAATTACTGGGTTCCAATTTGGTAATACTGACGATATTCAAGTATCAGGCGTTAACGCCAACATAAAGTGGGAATTCAATGATAACGGCCAGCTCATTGGCACGTTCATGGGTAAAGAAGCTATCCGCCTAACCCTCAACGGTACAAGCATCGAAAGTGGCAAAGAGGGCAACGTTTCTGTCACCGCTGAGCTTTTAGATACCTTCCCGCATAACGTTAGCACCGAAAACTTAGAGATCAGTGGCATTACTGTAATAGCCGTCGACGCTCGAGGAAATAGTGCAACATCTAACATTACTGTGCAAGTGAATGATGACGCGCCAGAAATTGCTGATTCTGCAGCAGTCACGGTATCAGATACAGATATCCCGGACACATTAGTTGGTAGTTTTTCATTTACTAATAGCTCGGGATATCATAACTCACTTGATTTTGATGGGTTTATTGTCACTGCGAATGGATTTAGCTCCAGTACCAATTCAACACTAACCGCATCTACCATACACGGGCATTGGGCCGGTATCGGAGTTCAAAGTGTTGGCACTCCATATCTTGATCTTCCCGGTGAAGTTGATTTCCGTCAGTTTGCCGATGGCACATCAGCGTCGGAAGAAGTCATTATTACTCTTGACGCTGGCAAACTGGCTTATGGTGTAACGCTTGAATTCGAGTTTATGTATGGAGGCGAACGTGAAGTCGGTGTGGTCGATTTTTATCGCGATGGACAGCTTATAACTTCGCAAACCTTTAACTCGGATGCAGGTAGTGGAAACTATGCCAAAGACTTTGAGGTATTGGAGGGTGGCTTCGACCAAATGGTTATTCGAGCCCTCGACAATGGCGTTAACAACCCGACTGACAATAGCGATTTTGCCATCAAGGGAATCGAATTTTTAGGCAATGAAGATATCGCTTCCGGTTATGCTACGGGCACAGCCGATATAGACTGGGGAGCGGATGGTAAGGGCTCTCTGGTATTTAATGGTACTGATGAGAGCGGCCTATTTACTAGTGACGGCCAAAGCATTTTGACCTCACAGTCTGGCAATACACTCATAGGTCAAACAGATTCGGGGGAACTGGTATTTAAAGTCGAGTTTACCCCAAGCACAGGACAATGGGAGTTTTACCAATACAAAGCGATTGCACAAACATCTGATGGACAGTTGGACTTTAATGTGACTGCGACCGATGCCGACGGTGATAGTACCAATGGCCACTTTGCCGTTACACCATTAAGCGTTGTTCGCGATTATGCCTACGACAGCGGTACCCATGGTGATAACACCATTAATGGGACTGACGACAATGATGTTATTGTAAGCGATACTACCGGTATTCAAGTTGTACAAGGCGAAAACTACAATATTGCCTTTATTTTAGACTCATCTGGTAGCATGGGGTCAACCCAAATTCATACCGCGAAAGAGCAGTTGTTACAGGTATTTAACACGCTAAAAGCCAGTGTTGGTACTGAAACTTCGGGAACTGTGAATGTCTTATTGGTTGATTTTGATAGCGGTAGCAAAGCCAATATTGCGGTAGATCTTGCTGACACAGATGCCATCACCAAACTCTCAAATGTATTAGATAGCATAGATGATGATGGTAACACCAACTACGAAGCAGCCTTTGAAACTGCCATCGATTGGTTTAACAATGGCTCCGCGGCGAGTAATTCAGGCACTAACCTAACTTACTTCATTACAGATGGTGAAACCAACAACTACAACTATAACGTGGATGCCGATCCGAAAGATGTGTTGGTTTATGATTTTCCTATCGGCGAGTCATTGGACAAGACATTATCCGATCTTCTCGATGGTTATGTCCCAGGTAAAGAGTTAACCCTCTGGGGCAAAGTCATTGTCGATGAGTACGGTACGATTAACTGCTGGTATATGGAAGATCTGTCATGGAAGCATTATCAAACCGGTAGCATAAGAGTCGACGAAAAGGGCGATTATACGATCACGAAATTCGCGTCTGGTGATAACTATATCAATGGAGAATGGGTTAATGCTGAATCTGAGGCACAAGCAGCCTTCCAAGTGCTGAACACCCTGTCTAATGTCGAAGCTATCGGCATAGGCAACGGTATTAGCCTTAATAAGCTTACCCCTTATGATTCAGATGGTAATGTCGCCACCAATATTAATATCAGCGATCTAGCGAGTATCATCTTAGGCTCAAAGCAGACGCTGCTTCAGGGTGATGACACGGTTAACGCTGGTGAAGGCAACGATGTTGTCTTTGGCGACCTAGTCCAGTTTGACGGTATCGAAGGTCAAGGTTATCCAGCGCTGCAAAAGTTTGTTGCGCAGCAAACTGGTGAGAATCTGGCCGATATTTCAGTTCAGGATGTTCACGCATATGTGTCAGCCAATCCGTCGCTATTTGATACATCTCGCAGCGATGATGGCGATGATATTCTTGCAGGTAATAGTGGTAACGATATCCTGTTCGGCCAAGGCGGGAATGATACTCTTCACGGTGGCAGCGGCGATGATCTATTGCTCGGCGGTAGTGGCAATGATGAGCTTATTGGTGGCATGGGAGAGGACACCTTGATAGGTGGATTGGGCGATGACACTCTCACGGGAGGAAGTTCATCTACCGACACCAATGCAGATACCTTTGTATGGCAACAAGGTGACACGGGCACCGACCATATTACCGACTTTAATGTTAATCAAGATAAGCTCGATCTGAGCGATCTATTACAAGGTGAAAACACGGGTAATTTGACAAATTATCTGCATTTCACTGTCGAAAATGGTTCAACAACAATAGAGGTCGACGCCAATCATGACGGTAACGTCGACCAAATGATTGTTCTCGATGGTGTAGATTTGTTCACAGAACTAGGTGCTAATAGTGACGCAGAGGTGATCAACTCACTGCTGAATAATAATGGGGAAAGTGCGCTGATTGTTAGTGACTCATCCGCTAGCAGCAGTGCGACTGGAACTGAAACGTTCAATCCACTTAGCGATCATGATCCACTGTATCATTCGACACTATAGATCTAGGTAAAACACAACTAATAGCACCAATTAGCGATTTCGCTGATTGGTGCTATTAATACTTTTGTTATGTGTAACTATTCCTTCTATAATTCATTTAACATAATTTTTAATAAAATCTTAAGGATAAGTTTTTAAGGTGCAATCAACAGCGTCTCCAAAAACTGAGCAATGGACGGTTTCAGCCTCTCAAAGAGTGACTGTCGATCCCTTGTTAGACAGTTTAGTCTTATTGACCGAATATTTTGGCAGCCCATGCTCTAGCGAATCCTTAGCTGCAGGTTTACCCCTGTCTGGTAGTGTTTTAACACCAGAATTAGTGCCACAAGCCGCAGGACGAGCAGGTCTTACTGCCAAGTTAACCCGCAAAGGTTTAGATCAAATCTCGCCTATTTTTTTACCTTGTATCTTATTACTGAAAGATAAAAAGGCATGTTTGCTACGAGAAATTAACTTCGATAACGATAGAGCCGTGATTCAACTGCCTGAAACGGGTGGTGAAGAGCAACTTTCTATTGAAGCTCTTGAAGCCATGTATGTTGGTTACCTGTTTCTCGTTAAGCAGCAATATCGCGGTGATATGGGCTTTGACCTGCACCAGCATGACAACAAATCGCACTGGTTGCTGCAAACTCTAAAGGATTCGGCTCCAATCTATCGCGACGCCCTTATTGCATCAGTATTGGTGAACCTGTTTGCCTTGGTTTCCCCCCTGTTTATCATGAATGTGTACGATAAGGTGGTTCCTAATCTCGCATTTGAATCACTTTGGGTATTGGCTATCGGCGCGGGTATTGCCTACATTTTTGATTTGATTTTGCGGCAACTTCGCGCCTATTTAATTGATGTAGCAGGGAAAAAGGTTGATATCATTGTTTCATCAAGATTATTTGCTAAAGCCATTGGTATTCCGTTAGAAAAACGCTCTCCGAGTGTTGGTGGGATGGCGAGGCAACTCGGTGAATTTGACAGTATCCGAGAGATCCTGACATCCGCAACGATAACGACACTGGTCGACCTACCATTTGCGGTCTTCTTCGTGATCATCATCTATATCGTCGCAGGCGATCTCGCATTAATTCCTCTAGTTGGTGGCGCTATAATCATCATCTACACCTTGATAATGCAACCTCGCTTGAAAGCGGCTATTGAGGAAAGTAATAAATTTGCGAGCCTAAAGCATGGTCACCTAATTGAATCGTTAGCTTCTCTTGAATCAATAAAATCGAGCGGCGCTGAAGGACTCGTACAAAAAAGTTGGCAGCAGATGATTGGCCACACAGCCAATTGGCAACTCAAAGCCAAGAAGATATCAACATCGGTTACCAATATAGCCAACTTCACCGTACAGCTGTCTGTAGTATGTGTCGTTATTCTCGGTGTTTATCGCGTGGCGGATAACGATATCTCTATGGGTGGGATTATCGCCGCAGTGATCTTATCCAGCCGAGCAATTTCGCCTATGGCGCAGCTTGCAGGGCTAATGACTCGCGGCAACCATACTGCAAGCGCACTGCGGCAACTCGACCAGATCATGACCCAAGAAGATGAATTTGAGAATAAGGGTCACCTCGTCAGTAAGCAACGACTTCAAGGACAGATAAATGCTGACCATATCAGCTTTAATTATCCAGGTTCTGAACGACCAGTACTGCACCCTATGTCACTCTCCATTGCGCCGGGCGAACGAGTTGCGATCATTGGCCGCAACGGCTCGGGTAAGAGTTCTTTAGCGAAACTTCTTGTGGGACTATATCAACCGTCAAAAGGCAGCCTACGCTATGACGGCTTGGACTCGGCTCAAATTCACCCCACAGATCTTCGCAGAAACTTTGGCTACCTTCCGCAAGATATCACGCTATTCCATGGCTCAATCCGCGATAATATTTTGTTTGGTACTCGTCAGGTCACAGAACACCAATTGATTAGAGCGGTGCAATTATCGGGCGTAAATCAATTTACTGATATCGAAACTGAAGGCTTAGATCAGCAGGTCGGTGAAGGTGGACAATCACTATCTCGGGGCCAACGCCAAACCATTGCACTAGCCAGAGCAACTTTAAACGATCCGCCAGTGCTTTTGATGGACGAACCCACCGCAAGTTTAGACGCCCGTGCTGAAAAACAGTTTATTAGGGCAATGCAGAACGTGACCAAAGAGAGAACGTTGATACTGATCACTCATAAAATGCATCTACTGAATCTAGTCGACCGCATCATCGTCCTAGACCGAGGTCATCTGGTTGCCGACGGTCCTAAAGATACCGTGCTTAATCAGCTTACCAAAGGCTTACTAGCTGGAGGACCAAAGAGTGAGTAAGCATCTAACTACCCACGACTTAGAGATGGTCGATGATGTCTATGGTGCCATGATGACCGACGCACCAACCAGCCATCGCCTGATTATCTGGGCGCTTTCGGCGCTGGCATTATGCTTTTTACTTTGGGCCTACTTTGCCGAACTTGATAGAGTGACAACGGGCACAGGCAAAGTGATCCCCTCTTCGCAAATACAAGTGATTCAAAGTCTAGATGGCGGGATCATGCAGGAACTTTATGTTCAAGAAGGTATGATTGTCACTAAAGGCCAGCCTTTAGTTCGTATCGATGATACTCGCTTTAAGTCTGATTATGCCCAGCAGGAACAAGAGGTATATAGCCTACAAGCCAACGTTTTGCGTCTACGTACCGAACTGAATAGCATCACCATTTCAGATGTGGCGACCGACTGGCGTGAACAGGTCAAAATCGTCAAACAACCTCTACAATTTACTCAATCATTAATTGAAGAAGAGCCCGACTTAGTCCGCCGTCAAAGAGAGGAGTATGAGGGGCGCTTAGATAATCTCAGTAATCAGCTCGAAATTTTAGCCAGACAGATCCAACAAAAACAGCAAGAAACTGAAGAATTAGCATCCAAAATAACAACTCTTACGAAGAGTTTTCAATTAGTTAGCCGTGAATTGGAACTGACACGCCCGCTCGCTGATAAAGGCATTGTGCCAGAAGTTGAACTACTGAAACTCGAACGTATTGTGAATGACATTCGCGGGGAATTAGCTTCCGTTAGGCTATTACGTCCTAAAGTAAAGGCATCCCAAGATGAAGCAATATTAAAGCGACGAGAGGCATTATTAGTATTCGCTGAAGATACGCGAAAACAACTCAATGAAATGCAGACTCGCTTGTCACGCATGAACGAAGCACAAGTTGGCGCTCAAGATAAGGTCAGCAAAGCAGAAATTGTTTCGCCAGTGAATGGCACGATTAAAAC
Source organism: Shewanella psychrotolerans (assembly GCF_019457595.1). NCBI lineage: Bacteria > Pseudomonadati > Pseudomonadota > Gammaproteobacteria > Alteromonadales > Shewanellaceae > Shewanella > Shewanella psychrotolerans. The sequence continues at coordinate 4,020,844 of NZ_CP080419.1, forward strand.
AGTCCATATCAATACGCTTGGGGGCGTCGTTCAACCCGGCATTGATATTATCGAGATTGTGCCATCGGAAGATCAGTTGCTAATTGAGACAAAAATTTTACCGAAAGATATCGCGTTTTTACATCCTGGCTTACCCGCCGTTGTTAAAGTCACCGCATATGACTTCACCCGTTATGGTGGCTTAAACGGCGTTGTAGAGCACATTAGTGCCGATACAACACAGGACGAAGAGGGAAACAGTTTCTATCTTGTAAGGGTTAGAACTGAACTATCAAGTTTGACTAAAGACGATGGAACCCTAATGCCCATTATTCCGGGGATGTTAACCTCAGTTGATGTGATTATTGGGCAAAGATCCGTTCTTGAGTACATACTTAATCCAATTTTGAGGGCAAGAGATACTGCCCTACGTGAACGCTAAGTTCACAACAAATAACCAGGGGGGTTAAACAATGAGTAAGCAAACCGTACGTCAGCTAAAGCGAAGTGCCTTAGCACTCGCTGTTAGCGCGATGTTACTGCCAGGAGTCTGTTCTAGCCAAACGTTAGAGCAAGCAGTTGCACATACGCTGGATACCAATCCAGATATTCGCATCGCATTTAATCGCTTTAAAGCGAGAGAAGAGCAAGTTAATCAGGCAAGAGCTGGCTATATGCCAACAATTGATATTAGTGGTGGCTATGGTTGGGAGCAAACCAACAGTCCATCAACACGAAGAAAGAAAAATCAAGGTGACGTTGACGACGAAGGAGTCATCGACTTAATGCGCGGTGAAGTCGGCTTTAGCATCAAGCAGATGCTATTTGATGGTTTCTACACATCTAGCGAAGTTGATCGTTATAGCTTTGAAGCAAGCGCCGATCAATGGGCTCTGTTCGCCGCAGCGGAAGATATGGCACTTGAAGTAGCAAGGGTTTATGTTAACTATATCCGTAGTGAACAAGTGCTAACCCTTGCCGAAAAGAACCTTCAAAGCCATAAAGACATTTACGAGCAAATTAAGCAGCGTACCGACTCAGGTCTTGGCTCAATCGCAGATCTTTCGCAAATTACAGGTCGTCTTGCTCGAGCAAATGCCAACGTAATTTCAGCTAAAAACAATTTTTATGATGCAAAAGCGCAATTTATGCGCATTGTAGAAAAAGAGCCTGAAAATCTCATCGTGCCAGTACCTGATGATGACATGTTACCAACAGATCTTAATAGTAGCCTCAAGCTAGCACAAGATAATCACCCGATATTAAAGTCTGCATCGAGTGATATTAATGCGGCTGAAAATGAACGGTCTTCAGCACAATCAAACTATTATCCTAAGTTGTCTTTAGAACTTGGTGGTAACTGGAACGACAATTTAAATGGTGAAGACGGTTACTCTTCATTTGCCTCACAAAATGTCGGTGGCCACAGTAACGATCTTGTTGCCATGGTCAGGGTAAAATATAACTTATTCGCAGGCGGTAAGGATTTAGCCCGTGAAAAAGAAGCGGCATACAAAGTGGGTGAAGCAAAAGAGATCCGCCAACGTGCATATCGCCAAGTCGTTGAGGGCGTTAGCCTTGCTTGGAATGCCTACGAACTGCTTGAACCACAAAAAATGTATATTCGCGATCATGTGATTGCCGCTAAGGATACACAAGTGGCTTATAGCCAGCAGTTTAATCTGGGTCAAAGAACCTTACTCGATTTACTCGATACCGAGAATGAACTATTTGAAGCTCGTAAGGATTACCTAGAAGCTGAGTACGATGAAATTATCTCAGAATACCGTATTCTAAACGCAACAGGACGACTATTAGAGTCACTTCGTGTCACACGCCCCGATGTATGGAAAGGCGAACGCGAGTACGAAGGAGGAGTTAAATAATGAAAGCCTTACTTATCATCCTTAGCTTTGCCTTAATTGGCGGCTGTGCTTCTCGTGACATAGTAACCATGGACGAGCCAACAAACCAAGTCTTTGACCTCAACGATAACGATAGAGATGGTGTTATCGTTGCCAGAGAACGTTGTAATGACACGGTTCAAGGGGCTTCAATTGACAACTATGGCTGTGGAAAAATCAAACCGATTAATGAACGTCAGGAGCTTAAGATACTTTTTGCCAATGACTCTTTCTACATCGACCCTCAATATTATAACCAAGTAGAAACTGTGGCGACTTTTATGCGGCAGTTTCCAAATACTAAAGTGACAATCGAAGGTCACTGTAGTAAAACCGGCTCTTATGAGCATAACTTAACTCTGTCACAGAATAGAGCTAATGCCGTAAGTTCCTTGCTATCAGAACGCTTTGGTATAGAAAGTGATCGAGTGACAGCCATAGGTTATAGCTATGACCGTCCTGTCGATCCGACTCATACTAAGATGGCTCATACTCGAAACCGTCGTGTTATTGCCGAACTCACAGGTGAAGATACGACTGCCGATATGAAATGGCATATCTACACGGTAGATGAACAAGTTAAATAAGCAGTAATAGTCGGAGAAGATGACAGCTAAACGTGGCCGGCATAAACGTTACCTTAAGGTCTGCCAATTTAGCATTATGGCACTGGCCTTGGGGTTTTCGTGCCTATACGCTTCTCCGACACAAACCTTAGACGCGAACCATATTACCGCAGCAATAGAGTCACGATATGGTGAACGCGCAGGCAAGCGTGTTAGAGCATGGTTCAAAGTATTAGATGAATCACAAGGACTGAGTGAAAAAGAGCAAATCGTTAATGTAAATAACTTTTTTAATCTTTTCCGCTTTGTCGATGACATAAAACTGTGGGGCGACAGTAATTATTGGGCGAGTCCGATGGAATTTATCGGTGTGAATGGAGGAGACTGTGAAGATTTCTCTATCGCAAAATACTTTACCTTACTCCAGCTTGGCGTGCCCGACGATAAGATGCGTATTACCATGGTTAAAGCGACTTCGGTAAATCAGTATCATATGGTATTGGCATATTATGAAACGCCAGGCTCGGTCCCGTTAGTGCTCGATAATTTAGACCGGGCAATAAAACCAGCAACACAACGTACAGATTTAATACCTGTATACAGTTTCAATGGTCGGCAGCTGTGGTTAAACAAAGAGAAAGGACGTGGTGTGCTAGCGGGCTCATCTGAACGTCTTGAAAAATGGAATGATCTCAAACACAGATTGGGTGTTGAAAGACTTAAAATGCCTAAATTAAGATTGGAGTAGCTAGAACAATGACACTGTTTCGACAGATATACTCACTGCTATTTGGCCTGTTTCTGGTCGTTGTCATCAGCTTAGCTTATGTGCAATTTACCGAAACCCAGAGCTTTCTCACCAAGCAAATGGAGTCTGACCTTAACAATACTAGCAATAGTTTAGGGATAATGTTGGTGCCTGATCTTGAGGCTGGAGATATCGTCGGTGCCGAGACGCTGATCAATGTTATTTTTGAAGGTGGCTATTACCAACAAGTTAAATTGACTTGGCTAGTTGATGGTAAGCAACAAGTATGGGAAAACCCAGTCAAGATCCAAGGCGTTCCTCAGTGGTTTATTGACTTAGGCTTCTTTGACACTATTAGTCGTAAAAGCACGATCACATCTGGTTGGTTGCAATTAGCACAACTCGAGATTACGGCACATCCTGGCTTTGGTTATAACGAGCTGTGGCGCACCCTGACTAATGCTATTATCGTTATTTCAATACTGTTTTTATTAGCGATTGTACTCGCTCGTTTCGGACTTACCTGGATTCTCAAACCTCTCCATGAAATTGCTGAACACGCCACCGAAATAGCCCAACGCAAATTTGGTCCGGATATGAAACTCCCAAAAACATCCGAGCTCAAAGCTGTTGTCGAAGCCTTTAATAGCATGTCTCATCAGCTGAAACAGATTTTTAGTTCATTAGATGAAGAAGTAACAGAGCTAAGAAAGAAAAACTTAGTAGATCAAGTTTCTGGCCTCCCAAATCGTCAATATATGATGGGAAGATTAAATAGCTGGTTAAGTGAGCCCAACAATGGCTCCCTAATGATGGCAAAGTTTGACTGGCTTGAAGAGGTCCACAGTAAGTACGGTTATCAAGTGCGCGATGAAACCATTCGTCTACTTGCAGAAAAAATGAAAGATCAACTAGATGAAGTTGCTCCCTCGGTTATTGCCCGTATTGCCGCCTACGAATTTGCTTTCCTAATCACCAGCGCAGAACAGGAACAAAGTAATAAGTACTTACAAACCTTGATAAGAACGGTAAATCAAGAGATATCAAAAGCGGGCTGTAAACCGAATGAACAGTTTGCCATTGGTATTGCCCATAGAACGGATCATATGACAGTAACGGACATACTGGCACAAACGGATAATGCTTTACAGAAAGCGGTGGCCGACAATAAGGTTTTCCATTGGTTTGAAAGTACTGAGAAACAGCTTTATACCAGAGAGCAGTGGCGTCATCACTTAAGTGAAGCGATCACAAATAAGAATTTCCAATTTAAATGGCAGCCAGTCTACCTTTCGGACAAAAATGAAATCGTGCAACGAGAACTGTATTGCCAACTCAATATCGGCGATAAAGAGATCCATGCGGGACAATTTATGCCTTATGTCGAACTGCTGTCATTGGGTTCCCTCTTGGATCGCTGTCTAATCGAAACCATTGCAGAAAATGGCCTGCTAGAGCGTAACTTTGAACCGATTGCGATCAACCTGACGTTCCATAGTCTGAGCGACCCTGAGTTCCATCGCTGGCTAAACAAGTTCCTTCGTCATACCGAGCTTGCGCCAAGAATTGTTTTCGATATCCCCGAGGCAGGTGTCTACAGCGATCCAGATGCCTGTCAGGCTCTATGCGCAATCATTAGAGACAATGGGGCTCACTTTGGCATAGATCATTTTGGTCGTCAGTTTGGCTCCATGTCGTACCTACAGATGCTCAGACCGAGTTACGTCAAACTTGATCAATCCTTTGCGTATTACGATGAAAATGAACACAGTAGCGAGCTATGCCGCGCCCTAGTCAACGTAGCACGAGGGCTAGATATTCAGATCATTGTCACTGGCATTCAGGAGCAGCCACAACTGGCTCGATTTGAACCACTTAAGACTAATGCTTACATGGGTTATATTTACCCTCCTGAAAGAGTCACCCTTTAGATATGAAGGCTGCCAAATGGCAGCCTTTTTATTAAAAAGACACCTTGAAATGCAAAAGTAACGATTTATACCAATCAGTATAAGAAAGTGATCTACTCAGCGTGTTTTTTGGCAACTAATTCAAGGCGAATGGACGATGGAATGGTCACTCCCTTGTGAGGCCGTTCAACGCAGAACTAGGAAGCCAAAAACACGCCTAACAGGCGAGTTTTAGCGCTTTCGATGCTGTGTTAACGAGTTTGACCGTAGAACAACTATGCTCTTCACTCGTTGCCTTGCCTCATAAGCGCTAAATTCTCGCTGAGCGATCACATCTTTATACTAATTGGTATTATAACGGTAGATATCAGCCTTATCGCGGGTTTATGCCAATTGCATTAAAACTTATACAAGGTGACTCCCCACACCGTTATAGGCCCCTCCTCTGCAGAACACTAGAAACGAAAAAAGCCTTCTGATTTCTCAGAAGGCTTTTCGAAAGTGGTCGGTGATAGAGGATTCGAACCTCTGACCCTCTGGTCCCAAACCAGATGCGCTACCGGGCTGCGCTAATCACCGAAAATCTTTTTTTACTAAATACCGACTCTAATAAGAATCACTATTTTTAAATGTGGTCGGTGATAGAGGATTCGAACCTCTGACCCTCTGGTCCCAAACCAGATGCGCTACCGGGCTGCGCTAATCACCGAGTCTCTATTTTAACAAACAAGTAGTAGATGTTTTATGAGGTCGCCCTCGATACTTCATAAGGAAGTAATGGGGTGACTGATGGGACTTGAACCCACGACAACCGGAATCACAATCCGGGGCTCTACCAACTGAGCTACAATCACCACTGATATTACTACTTATTTTGCTAACTTTGCTTCAACTCCAACTGGTGCACCCAGAAGGATTCGAACCCTCGGCCTCACCCTCCGGAGGGGTGCGCTCTATCCAGCTGAGCTATGGGTGCCTGCCTTGTTAGCGCCGCATATAGTATGGATTATTTCACGTAGAGTCTATAGCAAACTCAGATTTTTTTACTCGTTTGCTCAACTTTTAGCAGATTAATGTCAATTTAAACCACAAACAGTCAATTTTAAGCTATCACAGTCAAAATAATGACTTGGTAGTGATGTTTTTTTATGCTATTTATAGATATTATTCAAAATCCTTATGCTGCATATAATAATAACGATTGGCGGAGCCATGTTTAGGGAAAAAACAGACCTGCTTTCACCTCGTGAAATTGGGCGCTTATATAAAAGGATTAGTCGTTTAAAAAGCTTAGCGCTAAAATATAAACGATCTGAAGTAGTCCAAAATACTTTGTTCGACATATCGAATCTTGCGGCTACAGTCGAACGAGAGGATGAATTCTATTCTGGCATTCAGAGTAGTCTGAATAAACTGCTTCCCGCAGACAATTTTTTCATCGCCATACTCAATCAAATCACAGGTGATCTCAATATTCCTTTTTGGGTTGATGAGAAAGACCCTCACCCAAGTGAACTCTATCCTTTAGAAGATATCTCCAGCAAGCTGTTTAGTGGTTTAACCGGTTATGTGTTGAAACAAAAAAAGACTTTACTGTGCGACAGTGACAAATTCGAAGAGCTTGTTTCGAGCGGTGAAATCGTCAGTCGAGGTTCCGATTGCCATCTGTGGTTAGGTGTTCCAATTTATAATGGTGAGCAGGCTATTGGTGTCATAGTGGTTCAAAGTTATAACAAAGAAATCAACTATGGCGATATTGAAGTCGAGCTGATGACCTTCATTAGCCAACATATTTCAGGTGTTATAGAGAGAGTTCAACATCGACACCATCTTGAAGCCGCTATTAAACATAGAACCAAAGAGCTAAGCGTGGCCTATGACAAACTCAAACAAGAGGTGACCGAAAGACGTCGAGCAGAAAATTTACAGAAATCACTTTTCGAGATTGCCGAGCTTTCCAATTCCAATCTAGATGACAACACCTTTTATGCTGAATTACACCGGGTGATTAGCCACCTTCTTCCAGCGAATAACTGTTATATAGGTCTATTAGATGAGAGCAATCGCTACTTACAATTTCCGTTCTATGTATCGCAACTAAACGTAGGCGCACCTAAAAGACGTCCTTTTTCCGACGGATTGACTGAGTTTATATTAAAGCAGAAAAAGCCTCTGCTGCTCGATAACAATGACATTAAGTCACTCATCGCTTCAAAACAACTTTATGCTAAGGCGCCGCAACTCAATTACACCGAAACCATCTATCAGTGGATAGGTGTGCCTTTATTTATCCAAGGTATCGTTAAAGGCGCATTGACGATTTACAGCTTCACCCCGTCGCAGACCTACCAAGAAAAGGATTTAGATCTACTGACCTTTGTTTCGCAGCATATTGCAACGGCAATTGAACGAAAATTGTCAGCCGAGTCGCTGAGGCAAAGCTACGAACAGCTAGAGGAAAAGGTCACAGAGCGCACCCGAGCGCTTGCAATGCTAAATCAGGATCTCGAAAAAGAAATTGCACAACGTTGTAAGGTAGAACAGCAACTCGTTCACGATGCTAGCCATGATACCCTTACAGGGCTGCCTAACCGTGCTCGTTTCATGGAAAGATTATCTCAAGGCATTAAGCATGTTCGTCGTCATGGATTAGATAGGTTTGCCATACTGTTTATTGATTTAGACCGCTTCAAATTGATCAATGATACTTTAGGTCATTTACAGGGGGATAAATTTCTCATCGAAACCGCACGTCGACTGAATTTATGCATTAGAGACAATGATACGTTAGCTCGGATCGGCGGTGATGAGTTTGTCATATTACTCGACAGCATTAATGACACCCGCGATGCAATCGAAGTAACCGAGCGCATTTTAGGCGAACTATCTCAGCCTTATGAACTGGCAAATCAAAGTTTTACCTCTGGTGCAAGTATAGGTATTTCATTTAGCAGTCGAAACAGTACCGACACCAGTGAATCTATACTTAGAGATGCTGATGCCGCTATGTACCAAGCCAAATCAAATGGCAAAGGTTGTTATGTCATCTATGACAACAGCATCAGTCAACAGAAATCACATGACATCACTTTAGAGATAGAGCTACGGGAGGCTATTGCTAAAAAGGCCTTAGCGTTACAATATTTTCCAGTGATGACGCTCGATTCTGAAAAAGTCATCGCTCTCGAGCCCAAATTATATTGGCAACATTCCCAATTAGGTAAGATCAAACAAGCACAGCTTAACAATATTGCCGAGCACTGTAATTTAACCAAAGAGTTAGACCTATATCTATTTGATCAAATTAATAAAGACTATCCTAAGCTTGCCACAGTCATTGAAAGCCATACTCAGTTGCATATTGAAATCTCAAGCGAACATTTAAAGCATAAACATGCGGTACGTAAACTTAAGAATCGTATAAAAGAGTGTTATTTTAAGCCTGATAATTTATGGATATTTTTTGACGAGAAATCATTTGTACAAGACAGTGACAGTCATATCAACACCTTCAATATGTTAAGTAAACTACAACTCAATATTGGACTAAGCGCCTATGGCAGTGCCCACAGTGCTTTGAGTTGTTTAAGCTTTTTGCCCCTTAGCGGCCTAAAACTCGATCCTAGCTACATTAGCCACTTAAATGATCCACAGCACAAGAAGTTACTTAAGGCCCACCAGCTAGCCGCTGAAGCATTAGATCTCACTCTTTACGTACAAGGTGTTAAAACCGAAATGCAGCGGCAACAGCTCGCGAGTTTGGGTTTTTTCGCAGGTCAAGGTCTGGCATTAGGTGAGTCAATTAAGCCTAAAACACTACCAATAGCAGATGACGATACCAGTTTATATGCATAGCCTAAAGTAAGAGCAGCAGAAGCCCCCCCAATTGCATTACACCATAATACCAATCAGTATAAGAAAGTGATCTACTCAAGGTGTTGTTTGGCAGCTAATTCAAGACGAATAGGTGATGGAAGGGTTGCTCCCTTGCGAGGACATTCAACGAAGAAGTCGGCAGCCCAAAACACTCACCTTTTTATCCAAGAGATGTGGATGATAGAAAGGTTGTTCCCTTTTCGCCAATGCCATTGGTATAAGGTGCACTATTTTTTAAACATATCCCGAAGATTGGCAATATTGGCTTTGCCAGATTGAACTCGCTGCTGCTCCGTCTGCGCTGGCTTACGATTCTCCCAAATGAGATCATCTTGTGGCAGCTCCATCAAAAACCGACTCGGTTCACAGCGCATCACTTCACCAAACTGACGTCGCTCACGGCAGATCATAAACCACAGTTCCTTTTGAGCACGAGTGATCCCCACATAAGCTAAGCGCCTCTCCTCCTCGACGTTGTCTTCATCGATACTGCTTTGATGGGGTAAGATTCGCTCTTCAACCCCAACCATGAACACATAAGGGAACTCTAGTCCCTTTGAGGCATGTAAAGTCATTAATTGAACCTGATCGCCAGCTTCATCTTCACTGTTACGTTCCATCATGTCACGCAGCGTTAATCGAGTGACCACCTCAGGCAGTGTCATCCCCTCATCTAAGTCATCTCCTTGCAGCATCTCGGTCACCCAGCGATACAACTCCGAGATATTTTTCATCCGCATCTCTGCAGCTTTAGCACTGGTACTGGTTTCATAAAGGTAATCTTCGTAATTAATATTACGAATGAGGTGTTTTACCGCCTCAACAGGCTCACCTCGATTAGCCTCTTCGCCAGTATCAACGATGAACTTACCAAACTGATATAGCGCCGACATCGCCGCTGGCGGTAGATGATGATTCAATTCCGATTGAAAAATAGCCTCAAACATAGAGATATGTTTCTCATTGGCATAATTTCCCAATCGCTCCAATGTCGCGGGGCCTATACCTCGCTTAGGCAAGTTAACCACCCGTAAAAAAGCATTATCATCGTCGGGATTAACCACTAAACGCAGATACGCCATAATATCTTTGATCTCTGCTCGACCAAAGAAAGAGGTGCCACCACTTAACTTATAGGGAATACGGTTGGTCATTAACGCTCGTTCAAGTAAGCGCGATTGATGATTACCACGGTACAATATCGCGTAATCACCAAATTGAGTTCGCCCGACAAACTTATGCCGAATCATCTCGGCGACAACCCGTTCGGCCTCTTGTTCTTCATTGGCGGCCATCAGCACTCGAAGCGGTTCGCCATAGGCTAACTCACTGAATAATGATTTATCGTAAACATGGGGATTATTGGCAATCAAAATATTGGCAGCACGCAAGATGCGCTGACTAGAGCGATAATTTTGCTCAAGCTTAATCAGCCTCAATGAAGGAAAGTCTTTGCCAAGCAATACTAAGTTTTGTGGTTTTGCTCCACGCCACGAGTATATAGATTGGTCATCGTCACCCACAACGGTGAATCGAGCGCGTTCGCCAACCAATAGCTTTACCAATTCATATTGGCTGGTGTTGGTGTCTTGATACTCATCCACCAACAAGTATTGAATCCGCTTCTGCCAACGCTCCCTTACCTCTTGGTTATGGCGCAACAACAGAGTAGGGATAAGAATAAGATCATCAAAGTCGAGGGCGTTATAGGCCTTCATGTGCTGGGCATAACGCTGGTACAGCATAGCAAAAAGCTGCGACTGCTCATCTTTGGCTATCTTTCTCGCTTGCTCAGGAATAACCAGATCCCCTTTCCAGTTTGAGATAGCCGTTGTCAGCATTCTTAATAGATCTTTATCGCCATCAAGCTCATTCTCGGTTAACTCTTTTAATAGCGCCAAGGTGTCTTGATCATCAAATAAAGAGAAGCCCGGCTTAAGGCCGACTACCTTATATTCACGCTTGATGATCTCAAGCCCTAAGGTGTGGAAGGTTGAGATCCACAATCCACGTGCTTCTTTGCGTCCCATAGATTGGGCTACACGTTCCTTCATCTCTCGGGCTGCTTTATTGGTAAAGGTGACCGCAGCGATATTTCGCGCTTGATAACCACACTTTTGCACCAAATAGGCAATTTTGTTGATGATCACACGCGTCTTACCACTGCCTGCACCCGCAAGTACCAAACAAGGACCAGAAACATAGTGAACAGCATCATTTTGACCGGGATTGAGCTTCATGAGTTAACCATTACCACGCAGATAAAAAACATTTAAACCAGCGGAAGATCATACCAGAATCTCTCCCTCGCGATTGACAAAAAATCCAACTATCGATGTAAACTTAAAGCAGGTACAATTCTCAACCATATAGATTTGATTAGCCAACAGCGGAATTAACAATGATCAATCCAAAGAAAATCGAAGAAGTTGCCAAACAGCTTAGTGAAAACCTTCCAAGTGGTCTTAAGCAGTTTGCTGGCGAATTTGAAGAGAAGAGCAAACAAATCCTACAGAATCAGTTGATGAAACTAGATGTAGTCTCTCGTGAGGAGTTTGACGTACAACAACATGTACTACTAAAAACCCGTGAAAAGCTAGAGACTCTACAAAAACAGGTTGATACCTTAGAAGCTAAGCTTAATCAAGCTGAATAAGTTTCTTAGCAATATAAAACGAAAGGAGCGCAATGCGCTCTTTTTTATTACCCTTATTTGACCACAAGTGCTCATCAGTCTGCCCACCTCTATAGACGAGCTTAAGGTTTAATGGCGGTATTTCCCCCGTGAACTGCCATTCAAGGGGATTTTCATGTTAACTCGCTTACTTAACGCTGGTGAGTGCGCTGACGCTCTTCTATCTAGAGCGATTATTTTTGTACAAGTAGATTAGCCTAGGCTGTACTTATTATGCTATCAGCCGCAACCCCACGGCTTTCAATCTCTACCTATAATGGCCAGTATCGTCGCCAGTCGCCAGTCGCCAGTCGCCAGCGAAGCATGCTGCTCGGCTCCCGATTAATCACACTCACCGACACTAGCCTAGCCCAACACCCTGCTTATAGGTTAGCCTAGTGCTTTTGAGGGGGAAATTGATGCCAAAGACTCCATTGTTCAAACTACTGCTTCTCTGGGGCGGTTTAACTTTGATTCCCGCCGCCGTTTACCTCAGCGGCCTGACAATGTTTCCTCTACTGGATCTCAGCTCTTTTAGGGCACAAGTAGCCTATGGTCTCACCAGTTCGGGGACGTCTCCCTATGGCATCTTGACCGTCTTAGCGGTACTCCTGCTCTGCTTCTTACGCCTGCGTGGCCGATACTTCGCACCGCTGGTATTAAGCGTCTCTCTGGCCATGGGCCTCAGCTTAGGGCTAAATCATTTTCTAAAGCCTCACTTCGCTGAAGCCAGACCCAATGTGCAATTTCTGGCGGAAACCCAAGGCTTGCCTATAAAGCAGTTTTATCAAGCGCCGAACGACATGCGACGAGAGATCATGGCGCACAGCTTGGCATCCTTACCTTCACAAGAGATGCACTTATCGGCCAATATTCGCCACCACTGGCAGCAAGAGGTGGGGTTTTCGTTTCCCTCTGGTCACACTCTGTTCGCGGTGACATTGACCCTGGTTATTAGTTATTTTCTGCTGTTATCGCAACATGTTTTGCTACCGTCTCTGTTATGCTTATGGGCGATAGCAATGGGGTTTAGCCGTATGTTGCTCGGCATGCATTGGCCACAAGATATTTTGGCCGCCACCTTACTCGGTGGCCTGATCGCCCTCACCTCTTTGCTGACCATAGAAAAATGGCGCGCCATCAGGCATAGCTAAGGTTTCACTTTTTCCGGCAACCAACATGACAAAACTACAACTCGATAAGATAGATATTCAGATTCTCAAGCTATTGCAAACCCATGGACGCTTGGCCAATCAAGAGTTAGCCGCGAGCGTAGGCCTGTCACCTTCACCCTGTTCACGCCGGGTTAAGGCAATGGAAGAGGCCGGGATCATTTCCGGTTATGCCACCCTAGTCGATGCCAACTACTTCGATCTCACGCTAACCGCCTATGTTCAAGTCCGCCTGGAAAAACACACCCAAACGATTCTCGATGATTTTGAACAGGCAATAGATAGCTACGACGAAGTGCTCGAGTGCGCCCTACTGACAGGTAGCGACGCCGATTATCAGTTAAAAGTATTGGTCAAAAACATGGACACCTTTAAGCACTTTTTGCTGACGAAACTTACCAGCAGTCCACATATCGCCGGCATACGCTCAAGCTTCGTCCTTAAGCAGGTCAAAAACCGCACTGCGATTCCACTGCCTCAAATCGATGAGCAGATTAATGAGATAACTTGATAGATTGCACAAAATTTCATTTATTTTGCCGCGCAATCCTATCGCGTCTGCCGGACTCACAGCCTCAGCTATGCAATAAATGCCTAACCGAAGCCGTTTAACGGCAATTTATTGCTTAGTTTTAAAATTAGTTGAAATAGTTTCAAGTCACACCTTGGCCTTACGACATTTATCGCCCTTGACCCACTATAATAAAGAACTATGATGCGCCCTCTTTAGCACAGAGGTGAGGTACAAATGAGCGCGAAAGATACGGGACACTTCAGCTCCCGCATAGGTTTTATCATGGCTGCGGCGGGCTCCGCCGTTGGGGTCGGAAATATCTGGGGATTCCCCACTCAGGCAGCCACCCATGGTGGCGGTGCCTTCCTATTGGTATACCTGGTGCTCATCTTTATCTTGGGCTATCCCATGTTGGTCGCCGAACTTATGATAGGCCGCCATGGCCAGACCAATCCCGCAGATGCCATGGCCAAGTTAGGCAGCAGTTCATTAAGTCGCGGCTTGGGTAAAGCCATAGGCTTCGCCTCAATCATCACCGCGACCCTCATCTGCACTTTTTACAGCATATTATCAGGCTGGTTTGTCAGTTTTACCTTAGCACCTATAGCTCAACTCATGGGATCAGAGCGCTTATCGCAATGGCTAATGGCCTTCTCGTTAGAGCGTAATTTACTCTTTAGCTTACTCTTCATGCTAATGGTGGTTCTGGTGATCCGCCAAGGGGTGCAGCAAGGCATAGAGCTGTGGTCTAAACGTCTCATGCCCTTACTGCTGGTGATCTTAGTATTAGGGGTTGGCTATATTCTGATGCAACCAGGGGCCAGCGAAGGGCTGAGAGTCCTGCTACTGCCAAACTTTGACAACATTTGGGAACCGCAAGTACTGATCGGTGCCTTGGGGCAAACCTTCTTCTCGCTGACTGTGGGGACAGGTGCCATGATGGTCTACGGCGCCTACTTGAATCAGCAAGAAAATGTGGCCAAGCTGACCGCTTATGTCACCCTAACCGATACCAGCGTGGCCTTTCTTGCAGCCTTGATGATCATCCCCGCCATGTACGTGGCACACCACAATGGGGTCGAGATCTTCGCCGCAGACGGTAGCCTGCTAAATGCCGACACCCTAGTATTTACCGTATTACCGGCGCTTTTCGACAGCTTGGGCAGTAACTTAGGGCAGATTATTGCGATTATCTTCTTCATTTTGATGACCATAGCAGGGCTAACATCGGCTATCTCTATCGTCGAAGTGCCCACCAGCTATATCGTTGAAAAAACCAAGATCAATCGTCACCGCGCCACCTACCTAGTCGGTACCGTCATCGCACTGCTGGCAACAATTATGGTGTTTAATTTTGATGCCCTATTTGGATTGGTGATCACCTTGACCACGGAGCGAGCACAACCTTTCATTGCACTGGGTATCGCCTTGTATACCGGCTGGGTATGGCACAGAAATAGTCTGCTCAGCTCCATTGCCGCCCAAGAAGGCGTTAACCTAGAAGGATTCTTTTGGCGCATGTGGCCTATCTACGTTAAATATGTCTGCCCAGTGCTAATCCTGGCCATCATATTGCAGCTATTAACCGCCTAAAAATAGGGGCAAGAATACCGCCTGAACCTGATTTCCAGATAGATGTCGAGGGTGATTTTAATCGCCCTCGTCATAAGCCATCGCTAACGGTGCAACTTGTCGCTCCAACGACTTGTATTTAGCGCCGAGCAGGCGTATATTTTTTAGCCAACGTTAACATTATTTGTTGGCGCAGACAGGCAGATCTTACTGACATAAATGAATATTTCATGACAGCACAAGCGGTGAAATAGCATCATCTATGCAGAGCTGATACTGTGCTAGCCAGAGACTGTTAAAGAGGGTTGTCTTGCAGTTGCAGTCACCCTCACCACTTTTAGTTTAAAGTTGGCAGCAAGGATGCCTATAAAAGGAGCTTATATGTGCAGCCCAATACACATAAACTTAATCTTACAGAGTCTTACCCCTACTCTTCCCTTCATAAAGAAACGAAAGACCACCCACGCATAGCAATGCTCTTTTAAAGCCTGCACCAAACATTATCTATTATGTTTTAGGGCAGCAGAGAGATTTCTATATCTCGCTCTTTAGCGAGTAAAACTGATCACGACAGATAGGCAGCGTCTTTGCTTATCTCATAAGGAAATGAACTCATGAAGAAAATAGTAGGCTTATTGGCCTCGTTAACATTAGTTTTCAGTAGTAATGCGCTTTTCGCGGAAGAAACGAGTAACGTGACTTTATTTACTAACGTCAATGTATTCGACGGCGTTAACGAAAAGCTCATCCAAAATGCGAATGTTGTCGTAACAGGGAATTTAATCACCGAAGTCTCTACCGAACCTCTCGCCGTTGCAGGCGGAAAGGTCATCGATGGTGGCGGCCGCACCATGATACCCGGATTGATTGACGCCCATTGGCACACCTCTTACTGCTGTACAGCGCAAAGTACGGTTATTACTGGTGATATTCTGGAGATCGCCATTCGTGGTGCACTCGGTTCCGAAGAGACTTTGCTCAGGGGATTTACCACGGTACGAGATGTGGGTGGCAATCCGTTCTCAACCAAGAAATTAATCGATGCGGGTGAGCTGATCGGGCCCAGAATCTTTCCTTCTGGCCCTCCAATCACACAAACCGGTGGCCATCTTGACTATCGCCCCTACCAAGCGGTCCCCTCAAATCCCGCTGACTCACTCTGGTATTGGTATAAAAATGCTATGATGTTGCAGGCAGACGGCGTACCAGAAGTCATACTGCGCACCCGCGAAGTGATGCGTATGGGCGCCAGCCAGATCAAAATCGCCGCTGGCGGAGGTGTGTCTTCCCTATATGATCCTCTGGATGTACGACAATACACCAAGGCAGAACTTGAAGCCTTCGTCGAAGTGGCAGAAACCTATAATACCTACGTGCTTGCGCATATCTTTACCGATGAAGCCGCGCAGGTAGCGGTCGAAGCGGGCGTCAAGTCAATTGAACATGGCAACTTGCTCAGTGAAAAAACCTTGAAGCTGATGAAGAAAAAAGGCGCTTGGCTGTCAGTTCAACCCATTATCAACGATGATGATGCCATTCAATTTGACAACCCCGTCAGCACTAAGAAGTTTATAGAAGTCACTGAGGGTACTGATCGTGTCATCGAACTCGCTAAAAAGTTAGGAGTCAAAATGGCTTGGGGCACTGACATGCTTTTCGATAAAGAATTAGCGCGCAAGCAAGGTACTTTTGTCGCCAAGATGAAGCGCTGGTTTACTCCTTACGAGATCATGAAGATGGTGACCTCGAATAACGCAGAATTACTCACTCTAGCCGGTCCACGCACTCCCTATAAACAAGGGCTTCTCGGTGAGGTGCGTAAGGGCGCCTATGCAGATCTGATCTTAGTCAATGGTAACCCACTGAAGGATATTGACCTTATTAGCGATGCAGCCACTAACTTCGACCTGATCATGAAAGATGGGAAGATCTTTAAAAATAAGCTGGACTAAATCGTCAGCAGCGACACAAGACTTGCGAAAGCAAAACTGGTGAAGCCAAAGACAGTACTCCACAACAGCCTGGTTATAGCAATATGACTAGGCTTTTCTTTAACCTTCTAACTCAAAACAGTAGCCAAGTCATATCAATCAATATAAGAAAGTGATCTACTCAGCGTGTTTTTGTGCAACTCATTCAAGGCAAATGGATACTGCAATGGTTGTTCCTTTGTGAGGGCATTCAACACAGATTACCCTAGCAAACAGTGATTACTTTACACTGGCTAGTTTATATATGCTCGTGGTTACAAACTTAACGACCTCATTCCGTTATGCATCATCATTGAACAAGTTTTTAATCGGCAAGCATACTTTGCGCAGCCGCGCTCCTCTATTGGCAAAATCGAAATAAGCCGCCAATTACTACTACTCAGGCACCCGCCCCCTATACAGCCAAAGTTCTTCCAAGAACACCAGCTAGTCAGACTTCTGCTCACATCAGCTAATATAAATCGATAAAAAAGGCGCCCAATTTGACGCCTTTTGGCTGACTTTCGATTGACTTACTACTCATGAAAAGCCACTTTTACTTTTTTCGCATCTTGTTGTAGCTCTGCTGGCTTAGGCACATGAATCGCCAATACCCCTTTCTTATATTGAGCGGTGATCTGCTCGGCATCGAGGTTGAAGCCTAGCGGGATCTGGCGTAGGAAAGACCCAAATGAGCGCTCTCTCAAGTGATAGCCTTTTTCATCTTTCTCCTGCTCATTATGTTTCTCACCACTAATAATGAGGTAGTTGCCTCGAATATCCACATTGATATCCTTTTCATTCATATCGGGAAGTTCCGCTTTGATCTCGATATATTCGGCACTCTCTTTCACATCTATTGCAGGCATAACGCCAAGCTCTGCACGGGTATTTGGCCACGTCGTTAACCAATCTTTGGCAAAGTCATCAAACACATTATCTAACCGCGACTGTAATGCCGTGCGTGGATCATCTTTATGAAAGATTGAGGGAAAAAATGATTTCATCACAAACTCCTTTGTTGGCTCGCATCGCCTTAAACAAGGCTGATGCAGAGGATTTACGAACAGCCTAAAGCGCAAGCCCTCTAGGCTTCCTTAACCCTTATTTTAGTTGCTGCCAACGTAGGTAAAAAACAATTGCCGACCTCTTTAAGCTAGATCAATCATCCCTCAAAAAGCGCTATACTCGACCTAAAAAAGGCACACTTTATGCGCATCAAAACACAAGAACAGAAACGCCATAAACCAATGATTAACATTATTTTTTATTGAAATAATTAGTCGCTAGGCGTATTTTACGTTAACTGATTTTTTCGATACTTTTTTAATTTTTTTGAAACGAACCTAAGGACCCCACGCATGGAAGCAACCGAAGCACTGGCGCCAACAACTCCAGCAATAACACCAAGCCCCACTATCGAAATGAAACACTCAGGGCTTGGTATTGCATCATTTGTACTGAGCATTACTTCAATGATGCTCATATTTGGGCTGTTAATCGTCGCAGGCGTGATAGAAGCAACCACACCAGGAGGAATGAACGAAGAATCAGTGGAGGCTATTGTCGTTGGACTACTGCTATTTGCCTTTATCGGCACAGCGCTGGTCGCAACAGGTTTAGGCATAGCGGGATTATGTCAAAAACAGCGTAAGAAGATATTTGCGATTCTCGGCACAATATTTTCACTAGTTACAGTTATCTCAACCGTCGCATTAATCGCCTTTGGCATGACAATAGATTAAAGAGCACTGAACGACTATTTTATCTGTCACAAAAAAGGGGAAACTCAATTCCCCTTTTTTATTGTGCAAGCCATCAAGCGTGGCTAGCGCAACACCTCTTCAAGCGCTCGTAAACATAACGCCACGTTCTCACGTCTCGCGCCAAAGCCCATCAAACCTATACGCCACGCTTTACCAGCCAATGCGCCAAGGCCTGCACCTATCTCTAGGTTATAGTTTTCCAACAACTGCTTACGCACTGAGGCATCATCGACACCTTCAGGAATATACACGGCGTTAAGTTGCGGCAAACGAGATTGCTCTTCAACAACAAACTTAAGCCCTAATGACTCCAACCCTTCACACAGCACTTGATGCATGTTTTGATGACGTGCCCACGCATTTTCAAGCCCCTCTTCGGCAAGCAAACGAAGCGACTCATGCAGAGCATACAGTGCATTCACAGGTGCAGTATGATGATAGCTTCGCTTACCACCAGCCCCCTGATCGCCACTCCAATAGCCCATCACTAAGGTTTGATCTAAAAACCAGCTCTGTACTGGTGTTTTACGCAATTTAAGTTTTTCTACCGCTGCAGGTGAAAACGACACTGGCGATAAACCTGGCACACAGGAGAGACATTTTTGACTGCCCGAGTAAATAGCATCGATTCCCCATTCATCGACTTTGAGTTCAACGCCACCTAAAGAGGTCACCGCATCGACGATAGAGAGGCAATCATATTGCTTAGCTAAGGCACACAGGCGCTTGGCATCTGACAAGGCGCCAGTCGATGTTTCGGCATGAACAAAGGCTAAAAATTTCGCATCAGGATTAGCTTTTAACGCGGCCTCGACATCGCTAACCGAAACCGGTGTGCCCCATTCGTTGTCCACCACCACAGCGGTGGCACCGACGCGCTCAACATTCTGGCGCATCCGCTCGCCAAACACCCCGTTGCGGCACACAATCACTTTTTCACCGGGCTCGACTAAATTAACAAAACAGGTTTCCATACCGGCGCTACCCGGTGCAGATACCGCAAGAGTCATGGCATTTTCAGTTTGAAACGCATACTGAATAAGCGCTTTAAGCTCATCCATCATGCCAACAAATAACGGGTCAAGATGCCCTATTGTTGGACGGGCCTGAGCCGCTAATACTTCAGGATAAACATCTGAAGGACCGGGGCCCATCAGCGTTCTACGTGGGGGATTAAATGCGTTTACTTTCGGTGCTGCTAACATCTTATTTCCTCTTTAAAGCCGCGGCTTAAAAAGTTAAGGTTAAGGCTAACTGTCGTTTTATCAGATAACATTCGCCATAGCGCTCGGTTATCTCCCTACGTATTAACAGTTACTTTAGTGCCATAATTGGCATCTTATTGGTTTTAATGCATTGCAAGATAACATAAAAAAAGGCGCTACGGCGCCTCTTCAAACGTTAAATATCACTATCTAAACAACCATCTTCAATGCGAATCACGATTATCCAAAAACAGCTTATAAGCAGGGCTATAAGTTTCCTCTTGATAGACAAAACCCACATCGGTTAAAAACTGCTGAAACGCAATAGCATCGCTTTGTGGCACCTCAAACCCCGCCAGTACCCGACCATAAGCAGCACCATGATTACGATAGTGAAATAGACTAATGTTCCATTTACTCTGTAAAGTGGTCAGAAATTTAAACAAGGCACCGGGATGCTCTGGAAACTCAAAACTAAATAGGCGCTCATCGAGTTCTTCTGGCGGATGCCCGCCCACCATATAACGCACATGCAATTTTGCCGTCTCGTCATGAGAGAGATCTTGAACTTCAAAACCATCACCTTCTAATCTCGCGATGATCTCATCGAGCTCGCTCTGCCCATGAGACAGGCGAATACCCGCAAACACCACGGCCTTATCTCGACTAGAAAAACGGTAGTTAAACTCTGTCATGGCACGCTTTTCTAACAGCTCACAAAAACGTAAAAAGATGCCAGGACGCTCTGGCACTTTAACCGCCAAAATAGCCTCTTTTTGCTCACCCAGCTCACAGCGCTCAGACACATAACGCAAGCTGTGGAAGTTCACGTTAGCGCCACTTAAGATGGCCGCAGCCTTCTGGCCTTTCCCCTCGTCACCGATATATTTCTTGAGTCCGGCCAGTGATAAGGCACCAGCAGGTTCGGCTATCGCGCGGGTATCTTCAAAAATATCTTTAACTGCAGCGCAAATTTCATCTGAGGTCACTGTAACCACTTGGTCGACATACTCACGAGCTAAACGAAAAGGCTCTGCACCAATCTGTTTTACCGCCACACCATCTGCAAATAAACCCACTTGGGATAACACCACACGTTCATCGGCTTCTAGTGCGGCCTTTAGGCAGGCAGAGTCTTCAGGTTCAACTCCGATAATCTTCACCTGCGGCATAACCGCTTTGTAGTAAGCCGCGATACCTGCGATCAAGCCGCCGCCACCAACGGGCACAAAGATCACTTCGAGGTCGCGCTGTTGCTGCAACATCTCTTGTGCAATTGTACCTTGACCCGCAATAACCGCTTCATCATCGAACGGGGCAACATATACGCGCCCTTCATCCTGAGCCAGTTGCTGGGCATACTCATTAGCCATATCGAAAGACTGACCATGCAGCACCACAGTGCCACCGAGGCGGCGCACTGCATCCACTTTAATTTCGGGTGTGGTTTCTGGCATCACGATCACAGCACTGATCCCGCGCGCAGAAGCGGACATCGCCACACCTTGCGCGTGGTTGCCAGCAGAGGCGCACACTACGCCGCGCTCACACTCTTGTGCATCAAGCTGAGCGATACGATTATAAGCGCCGCGCAGCTTAAAAGAGTGCACAGGCTGCATATCTTCGCGCTTAAGAAACACTTGGCAGCCTATACGTGCAGAGAGTTTATTTAGGCTAGAAAGCGGGGTAATTTTAGCCACATCATAGACAGAAGAGAGTAAGATCTTCTGCAGATAATAGTGTGCTAAATCTAACTGAGATTGTGAGGCTAATGCCAACATATTAATCCTCCAGCTTACTAACATCTCGCACAGCACCCTTATCGGCACTGGTGGCAAGCATGGCGTAGGCTTTAAGCGCAAGTGATACCGCGCGTTGTCGATCTTTGGGTTTCCAAGCCAGTTTGCCACGCGCCTGCATCTCTGCACGGCGGCTGGCCAATTCTATCTCACTAACCGCAAGCTTAATGGTACGGGCAGGAATATCGATTTCGATCCGATCGCCGGTTTCAACTAGCCCGATAGTGCCGCCCGCAGCGGCTTCTGGTGAGACATGACCGATAGACAAACCCGATGTACCGCCAGAGAATCGACCATCGGTGATCAGTGCACAAGCCGCACCTAAGCCTTTAGACTTCAGATAACTGGTAGGATAAAGCATCTCTTGCATACCTGGGCCACCTTTAGGGCCTTCATAGCGAATCACCACCACATCACCCGCAACCACTTCACCACCTAAGATACCCGCTACCGCGTCATCTTGGCTCTCATAGACTCGAGCACTGCCCACAAAGGTATGATTAGCTTCATCGACGCCAGCAGTTTTAACGATACAGCCATCAAGCGCAATATTGCCCGATAACACAGCTAGGCCACCCTCTTGGCTAAACGCAAATTCACGGGTACGAATACAGCCCTCTTTCCGATCGACATCGACACTTGGCCAGCGACAATCTTGACTAAAGGCTTTGGTTGTTGGAATACCAGCCGGCCCAGCAGAGAAAAACTTGTGTACCGCTTCATCACTGCTTTGGGCAATATCATATTTAGCCAATACCGCTTTAAGGTTTTCACCGGCAACATGGCTCACATCGGTATGCAGTAAGCCAGCTCTGTCTAGCTCACCTAAAATCCCCATCACTCCACCAGCACGATGGACATCTTCCATATGATATTTGGGTGTCGATGGCGCCACCTTACAAAGGTGCGGCACCTGACGCGACATTCTATCGATATCGGCCATGGTAAAATCGACACCGCCCTCTTGAGCCGCTGCTAACAGATGCAATACGGTATTGGACGATCCGCCCATAGCGATATCCAGCG
The DNA here is from genome assembly GCF_019457595.1 of Shewanella psychrotolerans. Classification (NCBI taxonomy): domain Bacteria; kingdom Pseudomonadati; phylum Pseudomonadota; class Gammaproteobacteria; order Alteromonadales; family Shewanellaceae; genus Shewanella; species Shewanella psychrotolerans. Next base: position 4,043,525 of record NZ_CP080419.1, read on the forward strand.
CCATGGCGTTCTCAAACGCTTTAAAGTTGGCAATATTACGTGGCAATGCAGACTCATCGTCATGCTTGTAGTAGCGAGTCGCCAGTTCCATCACGCGGCGCCCCGCTTCTAAAAAGAGTTCGCGGCGATCGCTGTGGGTCGCGAGCATCGAACCATTACCTGGCAATGATAAACCTAGGGCTTCGGTCAAACAGTTCATTGAATTTGCGGTAAACATGCCTGAACATGAACCACATGTTGGACAAGCGCTGCGCTCAATTTTTTCACTGTCTTCATCAGAGATACGATCGTCTGCCGCTGCCACCATGGCATCAACCAGATCCAGCTTAATGATCTTATCTGAGAGTTTTGTCTTGCCCGCTTCCATCGGCCCGCCCGAGACAAACACCACAGGAATATTAAGACGCAGCGCCGCCATTAACATACCAGGAGTGATCTTGTCGCAGTTAGAAATACACACTAAAGCATCGGCACAGTGGGCATTCACCATATACTCAACGCTATCGGCAATAAGCTCACGTGACGGCAGACTGTAGAGCATGCCGCCGTGGCCCATGGCAATGCCATCATCCACTGCGATGGTATTAAACTCTTTGGCAATACCGCCAGCTTCTTCAATCGCGCCCGCCACTAGCGAGCCCATATCTTTAAGGTGAACATGACCAGGTACAAATTGCGTAAAGGAGTTAGCAATGGCAATAATCGGCTTACCGAAATCGTTATCTTTTACCCCTGTCGCTCGCCAAAGTGCACGAGCACCGGCCATATTGCGACCTTCGGTACTGGTAGCTGAACGTAATTTTGCCATGAGACTATTTCCTTTTTATCGATAGGCGATATCAGATCGCCTAGCTTTGAATGTTTGCCCAGCGATAACGCCTGAGCGTTATCGGGCTTATAACTAACCTAAATTCGATTTAACTAATCTAACCTTTAATACGGGAAATCAATAAGTGTATTGTCAATCCTAGATCGGCTCTAGCCAGCCCCACTTGTCTTCTGTTTCGCCATTAAACAGCCCAAAGAAGCTCGCTTGGATCGCTTTAGTAATAGGGCCTCGCTTGCCAGCACCTACCTCAATACGATCGACACTTCGTACTGGCACAATCTCTGCTGCAGTGCCCGTCATAAAGATCTCATCGGCTAAATATAAAAACTCGCGTGACATAGGTTCTTCCACTACTTCATAACCTTGATCTCGTGCCAAGGTAATAATGGTGTCACGGGTGATCCCCATTAAAATAGCAGCGGTCGCGGGTGGGGTATAAAGCTTATTCTTTTTAATGACGAACAGGTTAGCACCCGCGGCTTCGCTAACGAGGCCATTAACATCGAGGGCGATACCTTCGTCAAAGCCATTCCGTTTGGCTTCTGTTGAAATTTGCAAAGATGACAGATAGTTACCACCGGCTTTCGCCCCTGTTGGAATGGTATTCGGCGCCAGACGATTCCAAGAGGTCACCGCCACATCGACGCCACGCTCCATACTATCTTCGCCTAAATAGGCGCCCCAAGGAAACGCAGCCACCATTAATTCACACTTGGCATCTTTAGGTGGAGTGATCCCCATCCCCACATCGCCATAAAACGCTAGCGGGCGAATATAGGCACCATCGAGCTGATTGGCCTTTACAATATCACGGCAGGCTTGCATCGTTTGATCAAAGCGATAAGGAATTGGCATGCGGTATATTTTTGCCGAGTCATACAGTCGCTGCACATGTTCGGTTAGACGAAATCCGGCAGGACCAAGGTGAGTCGCGTAAACTCGAATCCCCTCGAATACCGAGGTTCCATAATGCAGCGCATGAGACATAACATGCACCTTAGCATCGCCCCACGGCATGATCTCACCATTAAACCAAATCAATTCTGCAGTTTTTGCGGCCATGATATTTTCTCACTATATAGGGCTTAAGCGTTTAGGGCGCTTGCGGGTTGTAATAATTTAGTCGACAGTTTTGCCGACACTTGCTCTGCCGATAAGACTTTGCACTCAGTGACATCAATCAGTTTATTGAGCTGATGACTGAGAAGCTCTAGCGCACGTTCACTCTCTACCACCATATCAACCAGAGTTGTCCCGTTATCAGCCAATTTCATATCTAATGTGGTGATCCTAAAACCGCGATGACGAGTCACTCGTAGCACACGCTCTAATACCTCAGGTTGCTGAACTAAGGTTAAGGCTAAGTTATAGATCATGTCTGTTTCTCCATCTCATCCATCATGTCGCGGTTACATGCCCCAGGAGGCACAAGTGGCCATACGTTGTGGGCTTCATCAATTCTCACATGCAGCAGAAACGGCCCTTGAGTATTAAGCATTTCATCAAGCGCAGCGTCAACCTCCGCGCTGTGGGTAATGGTACGCCCTGGAATATCAAACGCCGACGCCATAGTGACAAAATCAGGGTTATCGGATAGATCCGTTTCACTAAAGCGCTCTTCAAAAAACAGCTGTTGCCACTGTTTAACCATACCCAACTTTTGATTGTCGATAAGCAGAATTTTGAGTGGGATTTGACGGCGCTTAACTGTGGTGAGCTCTTGGACATTCATCATAAATGAACCATCACCCGATACCGCGACCACGCAAGCATCGGGGCGTGCCACTTTAGCGCCTATCGCAGCGGGTAAACCAAAGCCCATAGTGCCAAGTCCAGCGCTGGATAGATGATCTTCTGGGCGTCTAAACCACATATGCTGCGCGACCCACATCTGGTGCTGACCTACATCACAGGCAATCACACTGTCTTCGGGTAGCTTGTTTGCAAGGCTATTGAGCATTTTAGGCGCAAAAATGAGTTCGCCAGGTCGGTCATAATTCCACTGATGTTGCACCTTTAAATTAGCAACATCTGTCAACCAAGGCGTAATAGTCATTGGCTGGGCGATAGCGGGCAAAATTTGGCGTAGGTCGCCAGCAATGGCAACATCTGGGCGACGCAGTTTACCGAGTTCAGCGACGTCGATATCCAGATGTAATACTTTGGCATGTTCGGCAAAGGAGGCTAACCTTCCCGTCACGCGGTCATCGAAACGCGCACCAACCACGATAAGTAAATCGCACTCCTGTACGGCAATATTCGCAGCTTTGCCACCATGCATCCCCAGCATACCTAAGTAACCTTCGCTGTCATGGGCAATACAGCCAAGCCCTTTGAGCGTCGCTACAGAGGGAATACCTGTCACATCAATAAAATCTCTAAGCTGCTCAACTGCACCTGCCATACCAACGCCTCCACCCACATAAAGCATGGGTTTGCTCGATTGTGCGAGCAGTGCTCTAGCCGCTTCAATCTGGCTTGCATCTGCCTGAGGCTCCGCAGTTAAGCCTAATAGCGGTGTTTTGTAATCGAGCATGGCTATTTGGATGTCTTTGGGAATATCAACCAGAACAGGGCCTGGGCGGCCAGATGCAGCGATCTCAAAGGCGCGATACAGGGTCGGCACAAGCTCATCGATATCGGTTACCATAAAACTGTGTTTGGTACAGGACAGCGACATCCCCAGAACATCAATTTCCTGAAAGGCATCTGTGCCAATCACGGCGGTAGAAACTTGCCCAGTAATGGCAACCAATGGGACCGAATCAAGTAAGGCATCAGCCAGCGCGGTCACTAGATTTGTCGCACCCGGTCCCGATGTTGCAAAACACACCCCAGTTTTACCGCTTGCTCTGGCATAGCCTACAGCAGCAAATGCGGCACCTTGTTCGTGACGACTCAAGAGATGTTCTACTGGCGCACCATACAGGGCGTCATAGATGGGCATAATTGCACCGCCTGGATAACCAAATACTGTGGTTACGCCATGCGCGGCAAGTACTTTGATAACGGCATCTGCGCCTCTGATCTGCTGCCCTTGTTCCATTCGCTATATCCTACATCTCAAGTTTTTCGGGGTTAAGTAAACGATTCAAACCGCTAATAACAAAAAACCCCCGGTCCTTTCAGAGCGGGGGTTTCTGTTGCAATCTTGACCTTGTTAGGTTCTTCGATGCGCCATGCGATGCCCCCGCTGTGATCTAATAATCACCACGGTAATAATCTCAATAATGAGTAGGGCAGCTTGATTGAACATGGTGTATTGAGTATTCCTAATCAGTGTGCTTGCTTAAATTCGGTATCTACAATGTTAAAATTCAGTAGACCTTTTAATCAATACCACAAAGCCCTTGAATAACACAACCAAAACCTGCTGCTATCTGTCAAAACTATTAATCGTCTGTGTCGAACGACGACTTCAAATAAGACTACCGAGATAACTTTTCCACTCATTTGACAAAATTATTCGCTATGTTTAGTCATCATAGACCAAACATAGCTTGGTATTTATTGCTTTAAGCCCATAGGGTTAAGCTGGGCTAAGCTAGTGATATTAACTTAATTAAGCTTCTTCAACGATGCGCTTCATTTCGGTCATATAACCGCGAAGTTCAGCACCGATATATTCAACGGCAGTATGACGAATCGCATCGTTAACCTCGATTAAGCGCAGGTTATCGACACCATTACCCTCATCTTTAAGCCCCGCACCTAGATACTCTGGTGACATCTGATTTACATAATCACGCAGTAATGGCACTGCTGCGTGATTAAATAGGTAACAGCCATACTCTGCGGTATCAGAAATAACCACGTTCATCTCGTACAGGCGCTTACGCGCAATGGTGTTAGCAATTAGCGGCGTTTCATGCAGTGACTCGTAGTAAGCCGACTCTTCAACAATACCTGCTGACACCATAGTATCGAACGCAAGCTCAACACCCGCTTTAATCATGGCGACAAGGAAGATTCCTTTGTCGAAATAGGCTTGTTCATCGATAGCTTCGTCGCATTGTGGCGCATTTTCAAAACCCGTTTCATTGGTTTCGCTACGCCACTTAAGCAAATTGGCGTCATCATTAGCCCAGTCTGCCATCATGGTTTTAGAAAATTCACCACTGATGATGTCATCCATGTGCTTTTCAAATAGCGGTGCAAGAATACCTTTAAGCTCTTCGGCCATCTCAAACGCTTTGATCTTGGCTGGGTTTGATAAGCGATCCATCATATGGGTGATACCACCATGCTTAAGTGCTTCAGTGGTCGTTTCCCAACCCTGCTGAATCAATTTAGCGGCATAACCTGGCTCAACACCGTCGGCAACCATCTTCTCATAACCTAAAATCGCGCCCGTTTGCAGCATGCCACACAGGATAGTCTGCTCACCCATTAGATCGGATTTCACTTCGGCGATAAACGATGAATGCAGCACGCCAGCTCTATCGCCACCCGTTGCACTTGCGTAAGCTTTTGCCACTTCAAAACCATCACCCTTAGGATCGTTTTCAGGGTGAACCGCGATCAGTGTCGGCACACCAAAACCACGCTTATACTCTTCACGAACCTCAGTACCAGGACACTTAGGCGCAACCATGATCACTGTGATATCAGGGCGAACTTGCATCCCCTCTTCGACAATATTGAAACCGTGAGAGTAAGACAGCACTGCGCCCTGTTTCATCAATGGCATTACAGTGTTCACGGCGTCGGTGTGCTGTTTATCGGGAGTCAAGTTAAGCACTAAATCTGCATCAGGAATTAACTCTTCGAAAGTCCCCACACGGAAACCGTTACCGGTCGCCTTCTGATATGAAGCGCGCTTTTCTGCAATGGCTTGTGGACGAAGTGCATATGAGATGTTTAGGCCTGAATCACGCATGTTCAAACCTTGGTTAAGGCCTTGAGCGCCACAACCTAAAATAACGATGTTCCATCCTTTGATATAGTCACAGCCTTGGCTAAATTCACTACGGTCCATAAAACGACATTGACCTAGCTGTTCTAATTGTTGACGCAAGTTCAGAGAGTTAAAGTAATTAGCCATCAGATGTTCCACCTTTGAATGAAAACGTAAAAAACTGGCTTGACCAAATGTTGCCAAGCTGTGATTAAAATCACTATAGCCTATAGCAACCATTGCTTAAAATGATATATTTGGAATGTCATATTGCATATGTTGCAACAAACAGTTTAAGGTTTAAGCAAATCACCTAAGGTCCCCGTATGGATATTCGTACAATAAAGCTCTATCTCCATCTATCTAACAGCCTACATTTTGCAAGAACCGCACAGCAGATGCATGTTAGTCCATCGACACTAACTCGAACCATGCAACGATTAGAAGAGGAAGTGGGGGCCAAACTGTTTGAACGGGATAACCGCAGCGTCACTTTGACAAATGCTGGCATTGAGTATCGCCACTTTGCCGAGCAGACCTTAGATAACTGGAGTAAGCTCAGGTACAGACTCGATCCGAAGCAAGATCTGCTACGTGGGCGACTTAACCTCTATTGTTCGGTCACCGCTGCTTATAGTCACCTGCCAGGATTACTCGATAGATTTAGAAATGAACATCCTTTAGTAGAAATCGCACTCACAACCGGCGATGCCGCGAATGCAGTAGAGATGGTGCGCCAAAATCGTGCCGACATCAGTATCGCCGCCTTACCAGAAGCTTTGCCTGATTCTTTGCACTTTATAAAAATCGATGATGTGCCACTGGTCATTATCGCCCCCACGTTTAAATGTGCAGTGCAACAACTACTTACCGAGTCCTATATCCCTTGGGACAGACTCCCATTTATTATCCCTGAGCACGGCCCCGGACGACGCCGTATCGATAATTGGTTTAAACAGCTAGGACTCAATGCCAATGTTTATGCCCAAGTCTCAGGTCAAGAGGCCATTGCTTCAATGGTGGCATTGGGATGCGGCGTGAGTATTACGCCTGAAGTCGTGATCCACAACAGCCCTGTAAAAGACAGAATTCAACAGCTGCCATCACCTGTGGCCATTCCGCCATTTGAACTCGGATGTTGCAGCAAAAAGAGTCGTGAAGATGAACCAGTTATCGCTGCATTTCTGCAAGAGTTAAATCAGTTAAACTAATACCAATCAGTATAAAAAAGTGAGAGCAAACACCTCTTTATACTCATTGGCATAACTTCGATGAGTATAAATAAAAGTGCTCTAGCAGAATGCTCGCCACTAACAATCGACAGATTATTGTAAGGTAAATATCCACAAATCAAATCTGGCAAAGCTTATCCGTTGCGAGCCACCTATACTTAATATCAAAATAAAAAAAGGTGGAGCTTAGCCTTATGACAGCAATCGCCATATTTATCGTATTAATTGGCTTGATAGGACTACTTGCATCACTAATTCCCAGCTATCACCTCTGCCATCTTCACCCTCAGCAAGCACTGGGCTGGCGTTTGCTGATGTTTATGATCGGAATATTTATCGTCGGGTATATTGGTTTTATATGGATGCTATTAGGCATAGCCACCGAAACATTAGAGATGATCGTATCAGCCATCTTTTGTGGAGGCGGTATATTTGTCTGGATAATTATCAAAATGAGCCAAGAAACCATCTTACAGTTACATAACATACTTGAAGAGAAGCATTACCAAGCTAATCACGATCCACTCACCGAACTGGCAAATCGCCATCTGCTCTATGAACAATTAGAACAACATTGTAAAAATCTCTCAAAACCTTTCAGTTTTATTATGATGGATCTTGATGATTTTAAGATGATCAACGACAACCTTGGTCATGACACCGGAGATAAAGTGCTAAAAATTATTACGGATAGAATCAACAGGCTAGTATCTCCACCAGCGCTAGTTTCCAGGCTTGGCGGAGATGAGTTTGCTATCGTCCTGCCTTCTGCGGATCTAGACCATGCCATTACGCTGTCAAAGCAAATCCGCAACGCAGTCATTGAGGATATCTATTGTGAGGGCCACTCGCTCGCTGTAGGGATCAGTATCGGTATCGCTCAATTTCCGCACGATGGGGAAAATAGAGAAACATTAATGAAGAATGCCGATATTGCCATGTACCAAAGCAAGCAGAAAAATAGTGACTATGAAGTGACTTCAAGACAAGCATATTCCATCTAAACTTAGCTTAAACCGACTTAGCCTAAACCACCACCATTGCAGTGCTATTCTGGTACAGCGATAACTTCAGAAATTGTTTCTAATCGAGTCACCATAAGTTGGTCGACCTTGTATGCATCAATATCAACCACCTCAAACTTGTACCCTGCATAATTGACAAAATCGGTACGCTTAGGAATTTTTCTAAGCATATACATCATAAAACCCGCAATGGTTTCATAATTTTGACTCTGGGGAAATTGCTCAATCGCAAAGGCACGCATCACGTCGGTTATCGGAGTCACACCATCAACGAGCCAAGAGTTTTTATCTCTGGCGATAATCTGCTCCTCACTTTCATGTAATGACCAGGCACCCATTACTGCACTCTGCAGATCATTGGTCGTCACAATACCAACCACCAAGGCATACTCATTCATCACTACCGCAAAATCCGAACGACTATTCTTAAAATATTCCATCGTCTCAGATAGGCTTAAACTATCAGGAATAATCAAACTCGGACGAACCAGAGAACTGCCCTTAAAACTAATACTTTGGCCGTTAATCACTCTAATCAACAGCTCTTTCGCATCGACAACACCTTTAATGGTATCGAGTTGACCGTCACAAACCAAAAACTTGGTATGTGGATCACTGGTAATTTTGCGCTTAATGTCTTCCTCGCTATCTTGCATCAAGAAGTAGACCAAACTTTCACGAGCTGTCATCGCAGAGGTGACTGGAACCGTTTGCATCTCAAACACATTTTCCATCATCTGTTGCTCGCCCTTATCTAATACACCAGCCTCGGTACCTGCAGCCATCACGGCGTAGATATCGTCAGAGGTAATTTGATCATTACGCACGGTTTGGATCTGTAGCACTCGAAAAACAATACTCGCTAAGCCGTTGAAAAACCACACCAATGGCCGCAAAATTTGAATGCAGACTAACATGGGACCAACTAAGGTCACCGCAACACGCTCGGGCATTGCCATTGCAACTCGCTTGGGCATCAAGTCGGCGATCAGAATAAACAAACTAGTCACTATCGAAAATGAAGCAATAAAGCTAACTTGGCTTAACCAAGGTTCACTCACCCAATGAACAAGTGCGGCTTTAACATAGGGAGTAAAGGCTGATTCACCGACGATCCCGCCCATAATGGCGACGGCATTTAAGCCGATCTGCACCACAGTGAAAAAATTACCTGGATGCGACTGCAAACTCAGCACTTTTTCTGCTCGTTCATCCCCCTCATCCACCATTAAACGCAGACGAATTTTTCGCGCGGCGGCTAAGGCAATTTCAGACATGGAAAAGAAGCAGCTAGTGCCGATTAACAACAAGATAATCATCGCATTATCAAAGAAACTCATTTTACACCTAACTTTACAACGACAGGCCAACAGCGACCCTGCTCCCAACTAGCGGCGAACTTTCAATAAGTTAAAAGCCGCGCATAACAATATGAAGGGGTGAGTTACAGATTATATCGGCTCTTACACTAATAAGACGTGATGTGGATTGCGCCAACGACACGATTTAATGCCATGCCGCACCTATCTTAATTTGTGATAGTAAACAGATAATGGCGTCTATATATCAGAAAATAGCCAATAGGCAACATAAATCGCTACGCTCGCCTGCAAAATCCAGTTAACCACAACAAGTTAATGGTTAACTGCTACACTTTAAACATCAAAAAATGAAACCACTCTTTTTTGGCAAAACAATAAAAACAAAAGGATTTGTTTATGGCTATTGCCTGTGTAACGACGAGAGCCAGTCTTGGCGTTGAAGCCCCAGAAGTCACAGTTGAAGTCCATCTGAGTAATGGTCTGCCAGCATTTAGTCTTGTGGGCCTTCCCGAAACCTCGGTCAAAGAAGCCAAGGAGCGCGTACGTAGCGCCCTTATCAATGCTGGATTCGAGTTCCCCCAAAGACGTATTACTGTCAATCTCGCGCCAGCAGATCTTCCCAAACAAGGGGGCAGGTACGACCTTCCCATCGCTATTGGAATTTTAGCGGCTTCAAAACAAATACCTGATGCAGCCCTAAAAAATCACGAATTCGTCGGTGAACTGGCGCTGTCTGGCCATATTCGCTTCTGCTCTGGACTTCTACCCGTCATTGTCGATGCCAGAAAACAATCAAAAACATTGGTGATCCCACTCGATAATCGCAGCGACGCTGACTTAGTGGGCTATCATAAAACCTACTTCGCAAGCCACCTACTTGGGTTAAGCGAATATCTACATGGTCATCAACAACTCCCCAGCATTACAGAAGGGCTTGAATGGCTAAAGCCTGAGATCGACTCCAACCACAAATGCCTTAGTGACGTGATAGGCCAATATCAGGCAAAACGGGCGCTCGAGATAGCAGCGGCAGGTAATCACAATCTCCTTTTTCTAGGCCCTCCAGGCACAGGAAAAACCATGCTCGCTAGCCGAATAATGCAACTATTGCCACCACTTAGCTACGATGAAGCCTTGGAAGTTGCCGCAATACACTCTGTCGCAGGCCGCGCGATTCCAGTGTCACAATTTTATCATCGCCCCTTTCGCAGCCCCCATCACACGAGCTCATCGATCTCTTTGGTTGGCGGCGGAAGCCACCCTAAACCAGGAGAGATCTCATTGGCCCATAGAGGTGTACTCTTCTTAGATGAGGTTGCCGAGTTTCCTCGCAAAGTTCTCGATTGCTTACGTGAACCCATGGAGACAGGTGAAGTGGTGATCTCACGTGCGGCAGCAAAACTCACCTTTGCCAGTCGCTTTCAGCTTATCGCTGCGATGAACCCAAGCCCCTGCGGCGATACCGCCAATGCTCGGGCCACACCTGATCAGATCCAGCGCTACCTGTCACGGTTATCAGGTCCCTTTATCGATCGATTTGACCTCACCATCGATGTCCCCAGACTTCCCGAGGGGACTCTGACTCAAAAACAACAGGCAACTGAAACAAGCGCAACCATTGCCGAACGAGTCAAGCTAGCCAGAGAAACACAGCTCAATCGCTCAGGCGTGCTCAACGCCGAATTAACAGGAAAACAACTGGCAGAGACGTCTGGCTTTACTCAAGCCGATCTCGAATTTCTAGAACAAAGCGTCAATAGACTCGGCCTATCGGTAAGGAGCTATCATCGCTTACAACGGGTCGCGAGAACCATTGCTGATCTAGCGCAATCACCCCATGTCGATCGCAGCCATATAGCCCAAGCATTAGGCTATAGGGCGATGGATAGGCTATTAAACAGCCTGAAAAATAGTTATTAATTCGGGTTCGGGGTTCGGGGTTCGGGGTTCGGGGTTCGGGGTTCGGGGTTCGGGGTTCGGGGTTCGGGGTTCGGGGTTCGGGGTTCGGGGTTCGGGGTTCGGGGTCTTTCAGCATCAAGCGATTAAACGAAGATAGCTAGGGTATTGTCGAATTTTTAGGGTTTCTAATTGTAATCGGCACAGAGCTTAACACGTGATCATTGAGCTCAAGCGCTAGGGCGAGTAACTGCTAGGGTATTGTCGAATTTTTAGGGTTTCTAATTGTAATCGGCACAGAGCTTAACACGTGATCATTGAGCTCAAGCGCTAGGGCGAGTATCTGCTAGGGTATTGTCGAATTTTTAGGGTTTCTAATTGTAATCGGCACAGAGCTTAACACGTGATCATTGAGCTCAAGCGCTAGGGCGAGTAACTGCTAGGGTATTGTCGAATTTTTAGGGTTTCTAATTGTAATCGGCACAGAGCTTAACACGTGATCATTGAGCTCAAGCGCTAGGGCGAGTAACATAGGTCTCCGAATTTTTAATGGGGAATTAAATGGGCTCGGTTTTATCACTAATAAGAGGCTGCGTGGCTTTTAGTTGCTATGTCGTCAACACAGTCTTCTGGGTAATACCTATCTTATTGGTAAGTATCATAAAACTAATCAAAATCACTCCCTTACGCACAGCTTGTAGTTATCTACTTGATCACTGCGCAACATCATGGATTAGTGTGAACACGGTTATAGAGCGCCTATTCCATCCTGTAGAAATTATTGTCGAAGGTAATGCTAAACTGTCGACCAAAGAGTGGTATATGGTCATTGCGAACCATCAGTCTTGGGTTGACATTCCAGTGCTGCAACGCGTATTTAACTATAAGATCCCGTTCTTAAAGTTTTTCCTAAAACAGGAACTGATTTATGTTCCTGTTCTAGGGCTTGCTTGGTGGGCATTAGACTTTCCTTTTATGCGCCGCTACAGCAGCGCTCAACTGCGTAAAAACCCTAAGCTCAAGGGAAAAGATATTGAAATCACGCGTAAAGCCTGTGCCAAGTTTAAATCTAAACCTGTCAGTGTAATGAACTTTGTTGAAGGTACCCGCTTTCGCCCAGAAAAACACAAAAAACAAAACTCCGAATTTAAACATTTGCTTAAACCTAAAGCGGGTGGAATGGCATTTGCCCTATCAGCAATGGACGGGAAAATTCATAAATTAATTGATGTTTCAATTTACTACCCAGGTCAAACACCAAGCTATTGGGATTATATTTCAGGCAAAGTCAAACAGATCAGAGTCGATATCAAAGTATCAGAAATAGCACCCACCATGCGTGGTGATTATATGAATGATAGAGAGTTTAAAATCGGCTTTCAAAACGAGCTCAATCAAATTTGGAAACAGAAAGATCTCACTATTGAAAAACTCGCTAAGCAATAATTTGTATTCAAAAGGTGTTTCACAAAGATGTTAAATTTTTTACCAGGTTCAATATTATTCGCTCTAAGCACACTGCTATTGATCATCAATACTGCGCTTTGGAGCAGCCTAATCTTTGTCGGTGGCCTAATAAAATTGCTGGTACCTATATCAGCGTTTAGAAATGTCCTCACCCTGATAATGAATCGCTTTATGTGGGGCTGGGCCTGCTGTAATGGCGGTATTTTATACCTTATCGCCAAAATAGAATGGGATATCGAAGGTTTAGAAGGACTTAAGAAAGATGGTTGGTACTTACTTATTAGCAATCACCTAAGTGGTTTTGACATTGCTGCACTAACCTATGTACTGCGCAACAATATCCCTATGCTTAAGTTTTTCTTAAAGAAAGAACTCATTTTTGTGCCTTTTCTAGGTTTAGGTTGTTGGGCACTCGATATGCCTTTCATGAACCGAACAAGCGCTAAACAGTTAAGAAAGAACCCCAAATTAAAAGGCAAAGATTTAGAGACGACACGTCGCTCTTGTGAAAAGTTTAAAACCATTCCAACTTCCATCATCAACTATGTTGAAGGCAGCCGCTTTACACAAGAGAAGCATGCGCGTCAGCGCTCTCCTTATCGCTATCTACTTCGGCCTAAAGCCGGCGGGATCGCATTTACCATCTCTGCGATGGGCGAACAATTTACTAACTTGCTCAACGTGACATTAGTCTACCCTGACTCAAAAAACGATACCCTAGCAGAAGTGATGCACGGCAAAGTTAAACGTATCGTGATTCGCATTGAAACCTTACCCGTTCCAGAAGTCGATAATACTCGTTATTTTAACGATGCAGAGTGCAGAGCCCAATTCCAACGTTGGCTCAACGGCGTGTGGCAACAAAAAGATGAGCAAATCCACCAAATTCTACTCAAATATAATTCAGCTCAACTCGTTAGTGAACAAGTTGAATCAACTTCAAACGCGCAGTAAAACGGCTAAAATTACTCACAACATATGTTGAAGATCTTATAAATAAAAAGCGCCTTAGGCGCTTTTTATTTATGTCATGTATTAGCTAGAGGGCTATACGTTCAACGTGTTGGATCCAACCTTGTGGCCCTTCACGCTTACCTTTTTGGATATCGGTTAATACCTGATAGATACGGCGAGTATGTTCACCTACCCCACCATCACCGACCGTGATGACACGGTTATCTTCGAAAATATAAGAACCTACCGGAGAGACAACCGCCGCGGTACCAAATCCACCCGCTTCAATAATCTCACCAGATTCAATGTCACTAATAAACTTATCCAACATCACCGTCTCTTGACGCACTTCACAACCCAACTGCTCACCCAGATCCAATATCGATTGTGAAGTGATTGACTTCAAAATGGTGTCAGTAAATTTAGGAATAATAATGGTGCCATCTTTCAGCACGTGGAAGTGGTTCATCGCCCCCACTTCCTCAATCTGCTTGTTATTCGCATCAAGATAGAGCACTTGCGCTGCCCCATACTCAGCTGCAGCCTTACCCGCTTTCAATGATGCAGCGTAGTTACCAGCCGCTTTAGAGGCGCCTGTACCACCAGACACCGCACGGTGAAAACGCTCAGTGATCAGCAAACGAATCGCCTTATCGAAACCATCAGCGTAATAGGCACCACTTGGGCTTAGCATTACACAAAATGTATATTGCTGACTTGGACTGACGGAGAGACGATCTTCAGTGGCAAAGATAAAGGGACGAATATAAAGACAGGCCCCCTCTTGCATCGGGAACCACAAACGGTCCACGTCGATTAGGGCATTAATACCGGCAAGCTGCATCGCTTCAGGCAGCGCGGGAATACAAAGAATATCGGCACTACGGTTAAGACGTTCGGCGTTTTTGTCTAAACGAAAAGTATAGATCTCACCATCTTCATGCATAAAGGCTTTAGCACCTTCGAATACTGATTGGCCATAGTGCAGCGCAATAGCGCCAGGTGCGACCTCAAAGGGTCCATAGGGAACGATTCTTGGATCTCGCCACTCCCCATCACGATAATCCATCAAAAACATATGATCAGTTCTTAAATTACCGAATCCAACATTGGTTTCTGGTTCAAACTGCTCAGTACGGCGCTCAGACGCAGGTTTTAAATTATAGTTTATGTGCATTGCATACCACCTTGATTACTGACTAAGCAGACTATGGACGCACCGCAATAAAGTCAAGCACAATGGGGGCTGTCATCAAACTCTTCATCAACAAAGGAGTACAGATTTTGAAACAGACTCGGTAGGTAACTCAGGGTTTTCCAGCGTCAAATCAACAGGCAAAGCCACTGCCATTCGGTAATCTATGGCATCGAACGCTTGTCTAAAACATTCGCATTAAACACATTGATAAACTCACTTCTCCGAATCAGTAAACAGGTTACGGCAAGACATCAAAAGCATCAGGCTAAAAAATATCTCCGCTCGTGTCTTTAAAGCTTAGCTCATCTCCAATCTGAGCAAAGCTAAAAGTATCTCGTAAGAGATACCGCTC
The DNA here is from genome assembly GCF_019457595.1 of Shewanella psychrotolerans. Classification (NCBI taxonomy): domain Bacteria; kingdom Pseudomonadati; phylum Pseudomonadota; class Gammaproteobacteria; order Alteromonadales; family Shewanellaceae; genus Shewanella; species Shewanella psychrotolerans. Next base: position 4,058,697 of record NZ_CP080419.1, read on the forward strand.
TAAAACTAGATAAAGCATCCTTGTTTGATCTGGTTTTAGCCGTTGAGAAACCTAAGCTGGAGTGCAAAAGATCTTGCCTCTTCTGCGCTAACCTTTAGTGCTAAATCGTCGCTGAGTGATCGCATCTTTATACTAATTGATATTACCTTTAATAAATCGTGTCTACGCGTGGTGATATGAGTTTAAAGCCCATTAAAATCTAAACCATAGAGCAGATAATAGCAGCTGGAGCAAAGGCTGAAGACGCAAGCGAACAAGCAAAAAACACAGTTACAGCAAGGCTGGCACAAAATAAACGATGTTTAATCTGTTTATCGCTTATTTTTTACTCGATTGAGATAAATTAGCTATTCACTGAGACGCAGGCGCTGATAGAATCATAACCCCATCCAGAAACTATTAGGACTCCCGATGAGCCTTGAACTACTGTCCAAGCTGGAGACAAAAATCCAAGCTGCACTCGAAACGATTGAGCTACTAAAAATGGAGCTTGAAGAAGAGAAACAGAAAAATAGCAGCTTAACAGAAAAGAACCAACAACTAAGCCAAGACCTAAACTCGTGGAACGAGAAGGTCACTGGACTTGTTGGCTTGCTAAATGATGAAGTGAGCGAGTAAATTCGCCCAGAAACAAGCGAAGACTTAAGCCGTCTTCGCTTCGTTATGCTGATTCTGGATCAGCTGGTTTAATTCGGTGATAGCCTGCTTAACTTGGGGCAAACTCTGACGCGGCAATAAAAACCGACCATTATCGAACTCTAGACGACCTAAATCTTTTACCCAAATCACTCCAGATACAAAGATGCGCGCATGTTTTACGATAAGTTTTGGTGCGTAGACAGGAAAAACCCTCATAGAGACCTCCAAGCAAACGGCTATACGTTATTTCTTATTATTCTTAGGTTGGACAAACCTTTTACCACGATAGTTTCACCTCCTTAACCATTTTTTTGTAAAAAATTGCTCTCGATTGCTGTAGACCCTAAAATTTGTGTTGTCTATCAGACTAATAGCTAGCACAAAACACAAATTTGTCACTTGCCAAAATTTTGACACACTGGTAGATTGGTTATGTTACTCAGGGTAAATAGAGCTATTTAGCTCAATAGCCGTATTTCCATAGCGACCGGAAATGCGGTTTTTTTTGTCTATAATTTATGGCCTATAAATAGCAAAGCTTCAATCCCACTGTTCAAGAAGACGTGCCACAACATGGGACCTCACAAACCTAAAGCCTGAAAATGCGTCGCCCTAGGTCTTTATGGGGCGTTGGCCACTACAGTTATATCATACCAACCAGTAAGCTTGATTCGCACTATGTAAGACAAAGCCTAATTGATGATAACCACCTACGAACTAGGTGGTTTAGGGCTGAAAACAAAAAAGGAGCCTAAGGCTCCTTTTAATATCAATTCCTACTGAGGGCTTACTTCAAGGTGGTAAGGTAATAAGCGATATCGAGTAGCTCATCGTAAGATTTAATCGCACCTGTTTCGACGCGATACTTACCGTTAACCACTAAGGCTGGCACACCTGACAACTTAGCATTTTCAGTGGCACGCTTCATCTGCGCCATCTGAGCGCTCACCATAAACGAGTTTGCTGCGGCATCGAAATCTTTGCCATCAATACCATTAGCAATAAACACCTGACGAATATCGTCACGGCTTACAAAGCGCTGTTTCTGATCGTGGATTGCTGCAAACAAGGCTTTTTCGATCTTTTCGTCTACATTGAGTTGATGCGCTACAGCGAATGCTCGTGACATCTCTGGTCCCATCTCACGGCCAATAAACTCAACATGATTTTGTTTGAACACTACACCTTCAGGCAAGTTAGCTTTAATTTGCGGCACTTGTACCTTAGCGAAGCTGTAACAGTGAGGACAATAGAAAGAGAAAAACTCGGCAATCTCAGGTTTGGCTGTGGCTGGACCATCATTTACCACGGTGTAATGAACCCCCTCTTTGTAATCCGCAGCCAATGCCGCCATAGGCGCGATGAGTAATGCCAGTGCAACCAGTAACGCTTTTTTCATAATCATTCCTTTTGGTGCTATAACACCGTCACAATACAAATTTGGACAATAACATAATGTGCATTCGAGTGTATCTCAAGCACATAAGTTCATTTTTTAGTTACAAAAAGTCTAAGTAACCTGGATTCAGGTTAGCTAAACACCATTTAGTAATTTGGCAGTAAGCTTAATGGAGGCTCATCTAGCATCGCCAACTGCTCTTTAAATGCTAAGATCTGCTGCTCCCAATACTTCTCTTCCGCATACCAAGGGAAGTTCATTGGAAAAGCTGGATCCTCCCATCGACGGCTAAGCCAGGCGTTGTAATGCAGCATTCGCATCGCCCTCAGTGGCTCGATAAGTTTTAACTCACGCTTATCGAAATCACAAAACTCCTCATAAGCCTCGAGTAATACCTCTAACTGTAAGGTTTGCTGTTGGCGATCACCGGCGAGCATCATCCAAATATCTTGTACTGCAGGGCCCATTTTTGCATCATCGAGATCGACAAAACCGGGCCCATCTGGTGTCCAAAGAATATTACTCGGATGAAGATCGCCATGTAACCGGATCTCCTTAGCATCGACCTCCGCCCACAACAACTTAGCTTTATCGAGCACCTGCTCAACAATCGTAAAATAAGCCGTTTCAAGGCTAGGAGGCACATGGCCTGAGGCCTTTAACCATGCCAGTGACTCATCTCCTAGCAATTCAGGCGACAAACGATCGCGATAACTAAACGATTTTGCCTTGCCATATTGATGCATGCGCCCAATAAAGCGACCGACCTCTTCAAGCTGATCTAAGTTATCGACTTCAAATGCTCTCCCCCCCATAGAGGGAAATAGGGCAAAGCGATAACCTTGGTATTCCTGTAGTGACTTACCATCAATAATCACTGGAGTCGCGATAGGGATCTCCTGCTCCGCTAGCTCTGCAGAAAACTGATGCTCCTCGCTAATTTGCTCATTACTCCAGCGCTGAGGACGGTAAAACTTGACGACAAAGCGCTCATGGCTATCACTACGAAACTGGTACACTCTATTTTCATAGCTGTTGAGAGCAAGTAAACCCGTTTCAGGGTAAATGCCCACCGACTCAATCGCATCGAGAATAAGATCTGGGGTTAACGCTTGATAATGAAAACTTGCGCTCGTTTGAACATCACTCATCGACGTAACTCCAATAATGTCGCTAAATACTCTAGCACTTCAAAGTCATCGTCACGCTCAACAGACAACCAACAAATATCGCCATAAAACTCATAGTGGAGCTGCAACAGAGTGCCTTCGAACTCCAATAACCATTGATGACGATCTGCGCCCCAATGACGCTCTATCACACGGCAATCCAACGCTTCAGCTAGGGGATCAGCGAAGCGATCAAATTGGTCGAATGAAATATCGTCACTAATCGATAGACTTTTTGACTCTCTATCTAAAACCGACTTCATAATGCGGGGACTCGCTCAAAGCGAGCGCATTGCACATCACCAGTTTGATCATCTTTACACTCATAACCACATTTATAACTGCCTTTGCCAGATTGGCTGAGCTTCACCATACCCGCCCCTTTCGCTAAACATTGTTCCAGCTGTTCGTAATAACCTGCGATATGGGGCGCTAAGGCTCCCTCAGGCATCTTATCTTGGTCGGCGACATAAAATAGTGTCCATTGAGGAACCTGAGTACAAGCTGTCGCTCCCAGTAACACAGCGCTTAACAGCAAGAGCAAGCGAACATTCATAAAACCTCCAATTATGGCTATAACGGCATCTGTACCACACACCTACAGAGATAAATGCTTATGGCATAAAAAAGGCGAAACCATGTTCGCCTTTAACGTCAATTTTATTGCATTTTACACGGCTTGAGTCCGCGTTGCAGTAGATTACTTCTGCGCTTTTGCCTTGGCTTTTTCGATGCGGGTTATGCGCCCCTCAAACCCTGTCACTGTACCATCGGTTAAGCCATAGCTTATCGCTGCCTGACAAACCTCTAGGGCACCATCAAAGTCACCGCTATCGTTAAGCAAGGTCGCCAATTGCATAAAGCCAATCCCTTTTTCATGACTTGGTGTAGGCAATACTGCAAATAACGATTGATAATAGGGCGACAATGCCGCGCCATAATCACGATACTTGTCTTGCTTACGCTGCTTATAACACTCTGCAATGGCTTGCAGCAGCGCAAGATGTTTATCTTCGACACCTGGAGCTGAGCGATATTCGGCTAACGCTTTAGCTAATTTCTCATTGGCCCACGACTCATCGGTTACTGCCACCATCTTATAGGCTGGCTCTGGCTCTGGCTCTGGCTCTGGCTCTGGCTCTGGCTCTGGCTCTGGCTCTGGCTCTGGCTCTGGCTCTGGCTCTGGCTCTGGCTCTGGCTCTGGCTCTGGCTCTGGCTCTGGCTCTGGCTCTGGCTCTGGCTCTGGCTCTGCAGCAGTTTTAACCTCTTCGCTGACAACTTCAACTGCGGCAGCCGATTCAAACTCTAAAGCTTCACCTTTTGGCTCCTCGACGTTGTCTACAGGAGTCGAAGGCGTAACCTCCTCGCTCGACACGATCTTCTCAACAGGTTGTTGTGCTTCCTGCTGCTCCTCTTGTGCTAGTCGCTGTGCTCGTTTGTATAAGTACACTCCGACAGCTACAAGTAAAATAATGGCTATATATTTCATTATCATCCACCGTTAGTTGACCGTGCCGTTAAGGCTAATTGCATTTTATAAATATGTATAGATAGTAACCGATATTAGCAATCGGTTCTCTTGCTATAAATCAATTGTTTATACCTCTTTTTCACTCGGGTATCAAAAAGAGTGTCCAAATTAGCGGATCTGGCCCTAAATTAACCACTAGGCTCACCCAGAACTCTGGTTAATCTGTCTGTATTAAACCTCTATTTTGTGCGCACCTTCATAAATTCAAACATGGTTTTTGTATTCATCTTCGTCCAGCGCTAATCTAGCTATAACCTAGTAAATAAGTCGGATATGTCATGAGCGAAGAGATCCTAAGTGGTAAACTGCTACAAGAGTTTAATACCATCGCCGCCATGGTACATATCTATTGTAAAGCTCATTGTGAAGCAAAAGGTGATATAACAAACTGCCCCGATTGCCACGCATTTCTCAAATACGCTCATACCAAACTTGACCGCTGCCCTTATGGTCAGGCTAAGCCTACGTGCAATAAATGCCCAGTACATTGCTACAAACCCGATTTAAAAGCCAAAGCGCGCGAGATCATGATCTATTCGGGGCCACGCATGTTACTGCCCCACCCTATAATGGCTATTCGCCACTTACTTAATGAGCGAGGTTCTACTCCTGGTAAGCCACCAGCAGCCGCTTCCAATCGACATATCAGAATCGCTAAACAGAAAATGTCGACTAAATTTTAACGAAGCCTGTCATCAATTTAACGTCACCTAACTACAGACAACTTTCAACGATCTAACTTCACACACCTTATTGGCGTAAAATCAAACAATCTACTTGCGCCAATGAGTAATTTGCGCTGACAATGGCATCATATGAATATGACGTACAACAACTTCTTACTCGAAGGCTATTGGTGGCTTTCATTACTCGGCGGACTGCACTGCATCGGGCTGGGTATCTATATTCGTTATCTTTACCACGACCAAAACGGTAACCATAAATTACTCAGCGCCCAGTTTAGTTTACTTGCACTCTATTTTTTTACCGGTCTGCTCAGTAAGCACAACTCTCCTTTGCCTATGCAGTTACTGTTTATTTTAGTTGTGCCTGTCTATTTTCTGATGATGCCGCTGCTTTACCTATATTGTTATCGCAGCTTACATAATATAAAACGCCAAATTAGCTTTTCTTGGCACTTTTCGCCGGCCCTTATTTTAATCATCACTATCGGTCTCGTGTTCACCTTCAATAGCGATTTTAGCTCCTATATTAGTACGCCTAATACACACGTTCAAAATGGCCTCAGCCATGTCACTCTGCTAGGCTCGATTCTACCTGGGCTACTGAGCCTACAAACAGCGATCTATTTTTATCTGATCATCAAGCTATTAAAACAGTTTAGAACACGCTCTCATCGAGCCCATCAAAACAGCCTTAAAGATATTAAGTTTCGCTGGCTGCTCGCTCTCACATTCGCCATGTTAGCTAATTGGTTAGTGCGCACAATGCTGGTTATTTTGCCCTTCTACTTCGGTGATCATGTAACGGTAACGGCTCAAGCAATAACCCGACTGTGTTTGTTACTTACCGTATATACCTTAGCGATATACGGTCTCAAACAGATCACGACCTCAGCTTACCTTAGAGGAAGCTTATCCAACCAGATAAGTGACAATTCCGCCCAAAAAGCCAGCCAACAATTACTCAATGCCGAAGAGCTCAACTATCTGCAACAGGTTATGCAAGATGAGAAAAATCGCTAACCGATTCCAGCGACTAGTATTTTGAGTTAAGGTATCTGGCAGCCATTCAGGCGCTCAAAAATCATGATAATTGATAACAGAAGGGATCAAGATGGGAAGGGTAAACAAACTCACCGTACTTGCGGTGATCTCCGCTGGATTTATCGGCCTTAATGGTCAAGCTATCGCAACAGAACGTACACACAAGATAACCAATAGTGATTTTTTCGACATCGCGAATATGAGCAATGTCCAACTCAGCCCTGATGGTAAGCAGGCAGTGTGGTTAGAATCGCGTTGGGACAAAGAACTCGATAAAGCGCAAAAAGATCTGTGGCTTATCGACACCAAAACCCGCAAAACCAAACGCCTAACCTTCACTAATGAGAGTGAATCAAGCCCTCAATGGAGCCTTGACGGACAATACATTTATTACATAGGCAAACAAACCAACGAAGACAAAAAAGCCCCCTACAACGGCAAATCCCAAGTCTTTAGGTTATCAATTCAAGGCGGCGAGAGTGTGCCAGTAACAAAAGAAGTTGAGGGTGTTAACGCTTTCCAACTTGGCGACGATGGCAGCACACTCTATTTTCTCGGCAATAAGACCAAGACTGATAAAGATCCATGGGCGGGAATGCGCGCCAGCCACAGCACGCCGAAATATGGTCATGGTAAAGTCACTACTAACCCGCTATACAAGCTCGATTTAGCGCACTACCAACAAAGCGTGCTACTGGATGATGATAAAGTGGTCTGGGAGTTTAATGTCAACGCTGATGCCAGCCAAATTGCCCGAATTACCACCACAGACAACGAACTAGTGAACCTTGAAGGTTGGTCTGACATCGAAGTTTTCGACACTAAAACGGCCACTAACAAAGTACTGCCTGACAGCGCTTGGCGTGATAACGCTCCTTCACCTTACGGCTGGCTACTTGGGCTCGACTGGAATGAAAACAATCAACAGTTAGCCTTTAGAATCGATTTTGATGGCCATCCAGGTAAGCTATTTGTCGCAACACCAAAGAATGATAAAGCCAACGTCATTGAGGTGAGCCGCAGTGGTGATATGACACTGAACTCCAGCGATATCCAGTGGCGCCCTAACAGCAATGAAATCTGCTATCGCGGCGCCGATCATGCTCGCGTAAAACTGTTTTGTAGCGAAATCGATGGTGACCAACAAGGTGATACACGCACAGTCATCGCTGGCGACTTAGTGATCGGCAGCTACAGCTTTAGCCACGATGGTAAAAAGCTCGCCTTTAGTCATAACGGTTTAGATCATTTTAGTGATCTGTTTATCGCCGATGCTGCCAGTAAGAAAGCCAAATATAAGCGCATCACCAATATTAACCCACAAGTCGATAGCTGGATCTTACCGCAAATATCTGTAGTCAAATGGACAGCGCCAGATGGCACCCCAGTTGAAGGTATTCTGGATCTACCCGCTGGTTATAAAAAGGGGGATGGTCCACTCCCCTTAATCGTCCAAATCCACGGAGGGCCAACGTCTGCAACTCCTTACGCGTTGCAACACCGCTCCTATGGTCGCTCAACCTTTACTGCCAATGGTTGGGCACTTTTATCGCCTAACTACCGCGGTTCTACTGGTTATGGCGACAAATTTCTCACCGATTTAGTCGGCAACGAACACGATATCGAAGTGGCCGACATCATGGCTGGTGTCGATCATCTTATCGAGCAAGGCATTGTGGATGGCGACAAGATGGCAGTCATGGGCTGGAGCAACGGGGGGTATCTCACCAACGCATTGATTAGCACCACAACCCGCTTTAAAGCCGCAAGTTCTGGCGCCGGCGTATTTGATCAACGCCTACAATGGATGCTTGAAGATACCCCTGGCCATGTGATCAACTTTATGCAAGGCCTACCTTGGGAGAAGCCTGACGCTTACACTCACGGTTCATCATTAACCCATGCCGATAAGATTAAAACCCCAACCCTTATCCATATTGGTGAAAATGACCAACGTGTACCTCTAGGGCATGCGCAGGGTCTCTACCGCGCACTCAAGCACTACCTGAATGTGCCTGTGGAACTTGTCATCTACCCCGGAGAGGGTCACGGTCTAAGCAAATATCAGCATAGAGCGGCCAAAATGGACTGGGATCAGAAATGGTTTGAACACTACGTGTTAGGCAAAGAGGTTGAATAACTTAACCTAAACTGACAAACCATGAAAAAGCACCTTTTTAGGTGCTTTTTTAATCAACAGCCATTCAATTGCTCTCCATCTGAGCGTATGCTAAACAGACTTAAATGATTGGAGACCAAAATGAAAAAGTTAATATCAACCTTAGCGACTAGCTGTTGCGTCTTGCTTGGCTTGCTCTTCTCTCAAGTTTCACTTGCCGCTGATGGCTATGGTGAAGCGATAAACAATTTCAAAAAAGCCCCAGATACCCAGCAATTTTTTAATACCGCTTATGGTTATGCCATCTTTCCAACTGTCGGAAAAGGCGGAATTGGTATAGGTGCCGCCTACGGCAAAGGTCGCGTGTATAAAGGCGGCGTCCATACTGGTGATACCAGCTTGTCGCAACTGTCGATAGGTTTCCAGTTAGGCGGACAAGCCTATAGCGAAATCATCTTTTTCAAAAATGCCAAAGCCTATGAGGAGTTTACTAGCGGTAGTTTCGAGTTCAACGCCAACGCCTCGGCGGTCGCGATTAATATTGGGGCTAACGCTCAAGTCGGTACAACAGGTAATTCAGCCGGAGCAGGACAGTCGGGCAGCAACAAGGCTGCAAGTGCCGCCTACATCAATGGCATGGCAGTATTTACTGCCGCCAAAGGCGGTTTAATGTATGAAGCTGCGCTCGCAGGACAATCCTTTACCTTTGAGCCCAAATAGCCATCATCAGGCAGGGAGTCAAATGGCTCCCGGCCTTCTATTCGAACTTCTGCCTAATTCAGTCATTAAACGATTGGTTTGAAACCATAGTTAAATGGTTGATTAGCGGTGTTGTTTCAGGCCCGAGGAAGAGGGCAAAAAGGCAAACGCAGTACGACAAGCAATGAACAACCATTAAAGTACGGCTTTCAAACACGCTCCACCAATACCTACTCAGCTCAATGTCAACATAGGTTCACTTCTATGGCGTTAAGCATGGGTCTTTTGGGTTACTTGGGAAACCGAACTCGTCAATAACGACAGCCAGTCGTCAACCGCCTTATTCGTTTTCCAGACAGAAGATACCCATGATTTATTGGGAGTTAGTATCACTGTGTGATTTTCCCCCCCTTCACTGTACGTAACCTTTATATACTTCAAAGGAAAAGGTTTAGCCGTGCGTGGATAATTCCCTAAATCAATATTAGAAATTGCATCTAAAGGAATCGCATATACTTGTTTGTCACTTTTGAATGTTAACGATGCAGATGTCAGTGTTAGTACGCCCCTATCGGTATAAATATAAAACCACCGTCCGATAAAACTTTGCATATGCTCTAATGTTGAGAGATAGCAGCCTTCTTGCTTTACTAAATTTTCTTCCATGACATCCAACCTCATTTGGTCATTGTGAATTTAAATCTATTCAATTTAAATAACAGCTTATGGTTTCCAATATCGCACCAAATGTGGTTAAAAAAAAGAGGGGGGAGAAAATTAGCGAACTCAACCTGCAACATCAATAAGTAGAAGCCTGCGCTGTTGAACAATCCCAAATATTAGGAATTACCTTGCTTGAATACCCTGAAATAAATGGCTTTATCTGCCCAGAATGAAGATCATAAACATAGCGTTTTACTGCACCGATATTAGCGCCGTAGACATGAATGCTAATCGATACCCTATCCTTGAGGGCGTTTGATACCTTATGGATATCGCCGATGCGCGGTGATACAAGATCAACACTACCTGTGGGCAAATGATGTGAACCAATGGCTCGCAAACCAGCGGTTGCAGAGTCTCGCTGATGCTCAGCACAAAGCTGATACTCCTCACACAACTCGGCGCCGCGCATGACGCCCACCATGCCCCACACAGTGTGATCATGTACTGGAGTGGTTTGTCCCGGCGCCCATACGAAACTCACCACGGAAAAACGCTCCAGCGGATCGCAATAGAGCAAATACTGCTGATACCTTTCTACGCTCGGCTTGGCAAACTCTTCAGGCAACCAATCATCATGACGAATAAGCTCTGATAACAGGTTTTTACCCTCGACAAAGATACGCTCCTCATAATTATCGGCTTGCTCTATCAAATGGGTGAAGGACTGAATGAACTCCCGCAATCTGGCACTGTTTTCCATTACATCACCTGCTTTCACTGTGTGTTCAAACAAGGGTAGGAGATTTGATTTCGCCAATAAATAGGCAATAGGTCGATAGAAGATAGCTGCTATAGATGATATTTGACCAAGTAGAAGAGGTTGAATAACCCAATGCGAATGCGTGTGTCGAAAACAAAGCTAACACATTTTGGGGCGTGCGACGTGAGGTCGTATGAAGCGCTGTTCACCGCTTTTGAGTGAACCATCTGTATCACCAGATGAACCTAGGAGCCTGAATAAAGTAGCGGCTCTGACAATGTAATGAAGATTGGTTATAGACCGATCGGGATCCGAATCGTGAGAGAACGATCCTCCTGATAACCACAAATTGGGTGAGTGCTAGGTAGTCAGTATGATGAACATAAGTGAATCCGCGCAAGGTGCGTTATGTGATGAAACAGCGGAAGTGGTTAATACGCTGTAGCCAAAAGGCATGAGAGTTGGAAAGAGATTGCCCCATGCTCTTTCGTAATCGTTAAGCTCTTCGCACTATAGCGGGCATCTAACCTGACATTGCGCGACATACGGAACACGGTAAGCCTATATCGCTCCCTTTGGGAAAGCTGATTTGGCCGATAGCGATGTGGGTATAGGAGGTTGGAAAAAGCAAAGGCTGCATTGTAACGATGCAGATACAGACTTGTGTCTGGTCACGAAAGTGAGCCCACTTCCGACTGGTCTCCCGTTGCAAGATAATTTGAAGAACTTTATTCAAGGAGAAACGCAAATGATGATTTCAACAGAAATTAGTGCCTCTCCTGACAGCGCTCAATGGCAGTCAATAGACTGGAAATCCGTTGAACCGCCTGTATTAAAGCTTCAGATGCGTATTGCAAAGGCAACACGAGAAGGGAAACACGGTAAAGCGAAAGCGTTGCAGTGGATACTGACTCACTCGCGTTCAGCAAAACTTCTTGCTGTTAAGCGTGTATCACAAAATAAAGGCAGCAAAACGCCTGGAATAGACGGTGTTATCTGGAATACAGATACCCGCCGCATGAAAGCAGTAAATCAATTGAGCAGGAAGGCATATCAAGCCAAACCACTCAAGCGTATCTATATCCCCAAAAAGAATGGCAAACTTAGACCTCTTGGTATCCCATGCATGATAGACAGAGCACAACAAGCGCTCCACCTTCTTGCATTAGAGCCTATATCGGAGACGCTTGCCGACCCTAACAGCTATGGATTTAGACCCAATCGTAGCACTGCTGACGCAGTCGATCAGTGCTTCAAATGCTTGGTTCAAAAGAAATCAGCGCAATGGGTTCTTGAGGGAGACATCAAATCCTGCTTCGACAAAATCGGGCATCAATGGCTAGTTGATAACATCGCCATCGATAAACGTATGTTGGAACAATGGTTAAAGTCTGGTTTTATGGACAAAGGGCTGTTTTATCGTACTGATGAGGGCACGCCACAAGGAGGAGTTATATCCCCCACCTTGATGCTAATGACTCTTGCTGGACTTGAGCAGCGCATAAAGTCTACAGCACTCAAAAAGGGTGCCAGAGCCAACTTTATTGGATATGCCGACGATTTCGTCGTCACCTGCGCTTCAAAGGAAGTGCTCGAGAACGATATCAAACCGTTGATCGCTGATTTCTTAGCGGAAAGAGGCTTAACACTCTCCGAAGAGAAAACGCATATTACCCACATCAGCAATGGTTTTGACTTCTTAGGGTTCAATCATAGGAAGTACAAAGGAAAATTGCTCATTAAACCGAGTAAATCCAACACGCTGTTGTTCTTGAGTAACCTGCGCGAACTCATCAAAAAGCACGCAACCATCCCTGTTAACGATCTTATCAAACTGATAAATCCAAAACTAAGGGGTTGGGCGAATTATTATCGACATTGCGTTGCTAAACAAGTATTCGGGTATGTTGGGCACAAACTATTCTATTCGTTATGGCACTGGGCAGTAAGGCGTCACCCAACAAAGTCTAAGACTTGGGTAGCCCTTAAATACTTCATCAACCGAAAAGGCCAATGGCAATTTCACGGTTGGCAGAAGGTCAAGGATATGGATTGCCAATTCAATCTATTCCAAATAGCCAAAGTGCCTATTGAGAGACATGTGAAAATTCGAAGTGCGGCTATACCATTCGATCCTCAATACCAAGAATACTTGGCTAGGAGAAAATCGAAAAGGCAAGCTCGTAACGCTTGGAATGAACCTACTCTCACTGCTTTATAAGTTGCTGGGTATCAAACGATGCTTTTGTGGAGGCTTGAGCCTAGTGCAGTGAAAGTTGCACGCAGGGTTCTTAGGGGGGCGGCACTTGGCAACAAGTGTCGTCTACCCGACAACACCGCGTGAGCTTTTAACGCGTTGGTAGTCCCATATGAAGTCAAATCGAAGAGAGAAATGACCCCGTGTAAGCACGGTTTTGGCCTTCAAACACTCTGCTCAATACCTACTAAAGCAGGCGCTAGAAATCAACATGTCACCTTCACTCAAACGCCGCTAGACAGCAGTCCACTATCTGTTGATAGAGCCAACGCAAAGCGGGATCATTCATGCTCTGACGCTGCCAAACTAAACTGTAGGCGACCTTGCCATAGTCAAACGGCAGGGCCTTAGTGACCAAACCCCGAGCCTGCAAAGCGGTATTAGCCCAGTGACGAGAACAGGTAAACAGCAGTTCACTGTGATGACACATTAGCGCCGCGCTGCCAAAATCGGGCACAACCACAGGGGTGGCACGCTGACGGGACTGCTGGGCTAACTGCATCTCAAAGAAGGGAATATTTAAGTCGGCGTCGCTAATCCCCACATGGCTAAAATCTAAGTAATCAGCCATGCTAATGGTCTCTTGAGCGGCCAACGGGTGCGCTGGATTCATTAAGCACACCATCTTATCGTCGATTAAAGTTTCCCATACCAAGTCTTGCTGAGTGATAGGTGGCTGGCTGCGATCATGGGGCAATATGATAAAATCGAGCGAGCCTTGCACTAAACCGTCGAAGCCTATTCCCTCCTTGGCACAGATGGTTAAGCGAATATTGGGAGCGGTTTTCAGCACCGTGGCGGTTAACTTCGCGGCGAGCAGTTCAAAGGTGCTTTCACGCATGGCTAATGAAAAACAGCCCTCATACACTGCAGGATTAAACGTTTCCTGGCTAACCATCTGATTCATATCATTAATGATTTGATGCACACTCGGTCCTAGGCGACGGGCGACTGGCGACTGGCGTGGCAACTAACTTATTACCATTACGGTAAAACAACTCATCATCTAAGCTGTTACGCAGTTGACTCAGTGTCTTACTGACCGTTGATGGACTCAGGCACAGACGTCGAGCGCTATCTGTCACGCTCAAGGTGTCCAGCATCACGTGCAACGTGATTAAGTGTTTCATGCTAATACGTGAAAGTTTAGCCAGCTCCATACCTATCTCATCAATTAATAACCGCCTTAAGCAATATAAACCTAAATAGCAGCCATGTTGATAGCGATGTCGAGAATCACGATCCCACTCACAGTGACGTTTTCCACTATCGACTTTTACCGTATAATCGCGACTCTTCTATCCAAAGGTAAGCCAGCATGTTCCATATCGCCCTTTATGAACCCGAAATCGCCCCTAATACAGGTAACATCATTCGCTTATGTGCTAATAATGGCTGCCAACTGCACTTAATTGAGCCACTTGGATTTGATTTAGAAGAAAAAAAACTACGCCGAGCAGGTTTAGACTACAGCGATTTAACACGGGTGACGCGTCATAAGGACTTTTCCTGTTTTCTCGAAGCGATGGCCGGTAAACGCATTATGGCCTGCACCACTAAAGGGAGTCGCCCGCACAGCGAACTGAGTTTTGAAAAAGAGGATGTATTGTTGTTTGGCCCTGAGACCCGTGGCTTGCCAATAGAGATTATCGAATCGTTACCCACCTCTCAACGCCTAAGAATCCCTATGGCGGCGAGTAGCCGTAGCTTGAATCTGTCAAATGCGGTCGCGATCATCAGCTATGAAGCTTGGCGACAAATTGGTTATGAAGGCGCGCTTTAACCGACACTTACCGTCACTCTTAAGCTCACACTCGGGCAATTGATCATTAGCGAGTCTATTGTTGCGCTAATTGCCGTTGTCACTGTTGTTATCATTGTGGTTGCATGGCGATGGCTCTATATAACCTATACTGGTCATCGTCCTCATCTAAGTATTGCAAGTTTTGCAGCCATAACCAGCCTTTATCCTGACGCTCAAACCTTAACTGGATTAATACCGGTCGCTGCAGCACAATGCCTTTACCTAACAAGGTAAAGGCATTGCTATCCTCATACAGGCTAAAATTTTGGTATTTATCCTCATCAACACCGTTGTAATACAGCAAAGATACCTCAGGAGCCACATCTCTAAACCACCAAGTTTCGCTAAACGGGTAACGAGCATGCTCGCTGACAGAGAGGATCAATTGGCGCTTATCGGCGGAACAGATCGCCTCGACACTGACCATTTTGGGTTGTGACTGCGATTGTGGTTGTGATGCACTGCCACGCCACTGACCTGCAAGCACATCACAAAAGTTAGCTAGTGGAATCTTTTCCATCCCATAAACCGGAGATAAGCAGCAAATATTGGCCACTATGCCAGCCAATAGTAGTTTTTTTAGATAGCTCAATGTCATCCTATGTAACGATACAAGTTGCCCTAAGTATGGGTATACAACCAATTAGTATAAAGTGCCATTTTGCGCCAACGACGGCAAACTATCCCATCGCAAGCGTTTATCATCATTCAATTAAACTCTGACGAAAAATAAAAAAGCCTCTGAATCGATATCATTTCAGAGGCTTGTTATTAATGAGCTTTAGTAGCTATTGATCAAACCCAATAGCATCAATTTCAACTTGAATCACTTCGCCATACTGAGCAGCTACGTCGGCAATTTTTGCCGCATTGCCAATCAGCACATATTGCAGCTTATCTTGAGGGAAGTGCGTGCTAATGAGTCGCTGGGTATCGGCCAATGTTAATCCATCGACATTCTTTTGGAAGTCATTGATGAAGGCATCGTCGAAGCCGTATAAGTACATATCCGACAATAACTCAGCCATTTGACCACTGGTCTCAAACTTAGGCGGGAACTGTCCTTTGACATAGGCTTTTGCCGAGTCTAGGGTTGCCTGATCTATCCCTTTCTCCCACAGCCTAGCGTAGGTTTTCAGCGCTAAATCAATAGCCTCCTTAGTGGTTTCACTCTTAGTGAAGGTACTAATTCTAAAAACGCCACCCTTTGAATAAGGTGTAAAACCAGAGCGGGCACCATAGGTTAAACCAGCGTTGACTCTTAATTCATCGTTTAACCATGAGGTGAATCGCCCACCCAAAATGGTATTAACCACCTGAAGGCCAACGTAATCAGGGTTGTCGCGAGCAACACCTTTACCACCGATTAAAAATGTCGTTTCAATGGCATCACCTTTATTAACCAAAAGCACTCGACTCTTATCTAGGGTTGGTTGCTGCTTTGCAAGCATAGGAGCTTGTACTGCCTCACCGTTGCTCCAAGTGCCAAACAAACTAGCGAGCTTAGTTTTCATTACAGCAGGTTCAAAGTCACCAACGATAGCAATCGAGCTGTTGCTTGGTTGATAGTAACTCTTATGAAACGCGCGCAGCTGCGACACATTTAACTCTTCTAAAGAGGTACGAGTACCCGAGCTAGGATTGCCATACGGATGTTGACCAAAAACTAACTTATCGAAGTAACGACCAATCACGTTGCGTGGACTCTCTTTCGCTTGAGCAAGACCCGCCATCTCACGTTGACGCAGCTTATCAAACTCACTGGCATCAAAATCGGGTGAGACCAGCAAGTCACGCACTAACGGCAACATCTTATCGACATCTTTTGCCATAAAGTCGGCACCAACATAGCTGCCTTCTTTACCCGCTTGAGCCCCAATTGATGCCCCTAGAAAATCGACCATCTGTTCGATATCTGACTTAGATTTGCCATTCGCTCCGAGCAACAAAGACTGGGCCGTCATCCCAGCAACACCCGAAGTAGTGTCGTTGACCGCACCCACTCTTACCACCGCATTAACGGTGATCAGCGGCACCTCTTTTTGCGGCATCAAGTAGACGCTTAAGCCATTATCTAGCTGATAATGCTCGTAGGCAGGCATCTTAAAGCTACCAGTATCGACAGATACCGATTGTTGAGTTGCAGCACAACCTGCGAGTCCCACCGCACTGGCGATGACAAATACAGATGCAAGTCGTGATAATTTCTGCGGAATATAATTTATAAAGAGTTTCATTCGTCACTCTCCTCTGTAGCCGCCAGTACAGCAACGGTGCGATTAGCGCGACGTAGATAGGTTTGTGCAACACGCTGAATATCTTCAGGTGTGACTTTATTATAAGCCTCTGGAGCATTAAACAGTTTATCGTAACTGCCAAAATAGAGCTCATACGTCCCTACGGTATTAGCTTTACCGTTAATGGTTTCCATCGCTCGATAGAAGTTCATCAACTTGATGTTTTTGACCTTCTCTAACTCATGCTGGCTAACACCCTCACGAGCAATGCGGTTTATCTCAGCAATCATGCCCTTTTCCAGCTCTAACGCTGTAATACCGGGATTGGCGACCCCCATGACATAAAAAAGATTAGGGTCAAAACTCATCGGCATATAGGTTTCGACTTCAATCGCGACCTGTTTTTCAACTAAGCCTTGATAGAGACGAGAGCTGTTACCTGTGGTTAAGATTGAAGAGAGCAGATCTAAAGCGTAATAATCATCACTGGTGGTGGCTGGCACATGATACGCAAGCATCACATTCGGTGTACTCACCGAGGCTTTTTGTACATAGACGCGGCGTTCACCTTTTTGCAGTGGTTCTACCGTTTTAACTTCGCGTGGTGGAGCTTGAGCTGGAATAGGTGCAAAATATTTATTAGCTAATGCTTTAACTTCATTGAGTTTTACATCACCCGCAATCACAACAACTCCATTATTAGGTGCGTAATAGGTTTTGTGATATTGCACTAAGTCATCGAGTGTCCAAGCGGCAATATCTGACTCGTGTCCAATCACAGACCAACTGTAAGGGTGAGCTCTAAAGGCCGCGCCTTTTATCTCTTCTTGCAGCGTTCGCCAGTTAGAATTTTCTAAGCCTGTGGTACGTTCTGATGCGACCACGCCACGCTCACTCTCTACCATTTTCTCGTTGATATCGAGATTGGCAATACGGTCGGCTTCAAGATCGAACATGGTTTCTAGCGCATTAGATGGAAACCAGTCGGTATAGACCGTAATATTTTCTGTGGTATAAGCGTTATTGGCGCCACCTGCGGCTTCCATAGTGCGGTCGAACATCTTAGGACCATACTTTTTTGAGCCGTTGAACATCATGTGTTCAAAGAAATGAGAGATCCCTGTAATACCAGGCACTTCATTACGTGAACCCACTTTCCAAAATAGATACATGTTGGCATTAGGTATTGATGAATCCTCCAACACCATAATCTTCATACCATTATCTAGCGTGAAGCTTTTAATATCTTCCGCTTGTGTTGCCTGTGTCGCCGCTGAAGTGAATAACACTCCAATCGACATACACAATGCGATTATCTTTCGCATCATCTGTCGTTCCCTCTTAGTGAGCAGATAAAAATAAAGGAGTTTGGAGGCTAAGTCACAAATTAGCTCCTAAACAAACGTCACTATAAGAGGCTAAATTGCAAATGAAATCAAGTGTATTATGCTGATGTACTGACAACTTAATTGTAACGTATTGCTATAGATATCATGTTGGATAATAAACACTTCTCATTTCATCCTGCGATAGGGAGACAAATCTTGCTAAATAATAGCGAAACAAATTTTGCTGATCTCAACCGCATGAGCTGCAATACCGAGACTCAATTACAAATACTTACGCCCACACAGCCCATAAGATTACGTACACGGCTGATCGGCGTTGATCCCAATAATTCGGTTATCTTGGCGCTTGGCAATGATAAACAATGGATAGCGGCCAAAGACTTTATTCGTCAGGGACAAGGAGTGATTGTTCGCATTATTAATAGTGATGATCCCGAAGCCAGTATTTTGGCTTTTAGAAGCAAAATCAAAACACTCGTTAATCATACCGGCCGTTGGTTAATCATCGAATATCCTTCTGAGCTACAAAGCGTAGCGCTAAGACAACACTCGCGTATTCCGATATTTGTCGCAGCATCGATGCACAGAGAAACCGATGATGGCTATGAAAGCACATCAATATCAAATGGCTATTTACAAGATATCTCGATTAAAGGTGGTGGATACACAGGTATTAGTCTTGAAGATTGCCAACCAGGACAGCGCTACTATATTCAAGTCAAAATTAACAATGCACTAGAAACCTTAGCGGTGCCTATCACCATCAAAAACATTCAACCACCAAGCGATGATAGCGCCCAATATCAGTATGGCTTTTCAATAGAGGAAGCCAATACCAATGTCGAAGAGTTTGTGCAAAAGGTAATTATCAATCACCTATTTCAACAGCAAAAAAACCAAGTCACCTGAAATCGGGATAGTGAACGTAAAATGGCTAATTCATCTAGCGTTATGCAATCTCTTAACCCGAGCTCAGGTTAAGTAAGAACAACAATTCTAGGCTTTAGTAAAAAACACCACATCATTATCAATGACTTCAAGTTGCCAATGAAAATGGTTCGCTATCCATTCGAATGTGGCAGCACTATAAAATCGAATATGGGTAAGATCGCTCTTGTAGTGCCAATGCCTAAACGCTTCTTCGCCTAATACCCGCTTAGTCATAATCGCAAGTACACCATTTGCTTTCAGCATAGCGTTTAGCTGGGCTAGCAGCGCAGAAGCATCGGCCACATGCTCTATCACTTCAGTCATGGTGATAAAGTCATATTGGCGATCGAGTAACTCTGGCCTATGGAAATAATACAGATCATAGTTTTCCATCGCGAGTCCAGACTCTTGGGCCATAACGCTAATGGTTGGCCCAGGGCCACAACCAAAATCTAGTCCTTGCATGGTGGGAGATATACGCTCAAGTAACGGCTCCCAAGTTCGACCAAGGAAACGTCGATAACCTAAATCTTCACTATTGTTTTCGTGATGATCATAAAAGGCTTTTTCATCGGCAGAGCTTAATAAATAAGTCTGTGGCACCGACACCAATTGGCACACATCGCAACGCAAATATTCTCTATGTTTATCGCGATGAAAAAATGATAACGCAGTGCTGCTACATAAAGGACAACAATTCACAGGGTTTCCTAGGTATTAGTTAGGCCATTAACAATAACGGATGATGGATTAAGGATCAGGGAGTAGGGATTTTTCGTTCTTGCGCTGCGGCTTCTTTAGCCTCACGCAAATACTTTTCCTCGCGGCTCTCGCGCTCACTAAACTGCTTCTGGGCTTTCTCTTTTTGGTCACTTTCCCATTCTCGAGGTTGTAGTCCCTTTAATACTTGTTGTTCACGAGTAGAGTTATCCCTAGCCGCTTGGCGAGCCTTGTCTAATTCAGTTTGTTCAAGTTGTTGCGATAACACCTTAGCGTCATCGGCTTTCTCGGAAAGACTCTTGTCACCACCAGCGAGTACATTCGTGCTCACTAAAGACAGAAAAAACAGCACCTGTCCCCATTGTTTAACTCGATTTTTATCACCAATCATTTTTATGTTCCTTCCTTTATAACCGCCACTTTTCGTCATTAATGATACTAGATCAACTGATATGGAGATTATACAACTAACGATTCCTTAACTATGGCAAGGGTATTGTAGTAATTGTTTGGATAAATAGCCCAATTATCGAATAAATATGACCTATATAATTGAGTCTAAACAGTATTCGAGGTACTTTACTATTATCACAATGAAACAATGATTAACTCGTTGTTAGCCATAGGATCATTGATTATATCCTTTAACGGAGAACCATGGATGAGCCAATGGTTTCAGATACTTAGTCAATTAACGTCCACTCGCTCGAGCATCCAGCATAAAATTGAAGCTTGGTGTCAATCGCCCGACAGCCAGAACTTAGCAATATTAAAGAATTACTCTTTTTGTGCGGCAAACCAAGGCACCCTCGACTATTTTCAGACACAGGAAGATAGTTTCATCAATGCGACTCCTTATGACTTCTCTCCGCGAATCCAATCTTCAGGTAAAAATAGTGTCGAATATTCACAACAAATGATCGATAAAACCAGTAATGGAGAGGAGATAAGCTTTAATTGGTTACATATGAGCCAGCTTGGTGGTGAGTTACCAACTAGAGTCACAATTTACCCTGCAACACTGGCAGATCACCCCGTTAATTTAGTGCTATTTGAACCCACTAATCGCCGCCGCAGTGTCAGACGTAATATCGCTAACGGTTTTGAACGCTTACCTCCGCAGCTAGTATCGAGCATCTTAGAGGATAGCGCTGAAGCGGTTTATATTACTGACGCCTCCCATAAAATAATTGCCGTAAATAAGGCCATGTGCCGTATCTGCGGCTATAGCACCGACCAACTGATCGACAGAAAAGCGGAAGAAATTGGCTTATATCAAGATGCCGCACAACAAAACAGCGAGTATCTAAAAAGCTTAAAAGAGCGAGGTAGCTGGCAAGGCGAAATCACTAAATCACGCTCCGATGGCAGCCAGTTCCCCGCCTGGAAGAGCTGTAGAAAAATTCAGATCGAGGGGGAGGTATTCTACGTTACACTGTTTAGCGATATCAGTGTCCAAAAACGACTCGAATTACGTCTAACCGAACAGGCGATGGTCGACACGCTAACAGGATTACCCAATCGCCATCAGCTCAAACAACTACTGAATCAGGCTTTAATTGATAACCAAGCTAATCCAGATAAATTAGGCGCGGTGATGTTTATGGATCTTAATGGGTTCAAAAATATCAATGACTGTTTCGGCCATGCAACTGGGGACAAGGTGCTGCAATTGGTCTCGGCGCGACTCGAAGTCAGTTGTATCGAAAAAGCCGATATTGCTAGACTGGGTGGCGATGAATTTACCCTGATATTACAAGATTGCCAAAGTCGCGCAGAAATCGAAGCCTTTTCACAACAGCTGCTGTCAATCTTCGATGCACCATTTGAGATCGATGGACAAAAATTTTACTTAGGTACTAGCGTAGGTATAGCGTTGTTCCCCGAGCATGGACACCAAGCCTCACAGCTACTGAGCTTAGCCGATACGGCAATGTATTGCGCCAAAAAAAGTCCTAATCACGTCCTGTTTTACGACAGCAATATGCACCTTGAAGCCGAACATAAATTAAATATGCTCAACGATTTACGCCATGCCCATAGCCTTAAGCAATTCAAACTGGCCTATCAGGTAATCGTCGATCTTGAGTACAGTCGCGTGATTGGAGCTGAGGCCCTACTCAGGTGGCAAAAAAACGACGGTACTTTAATCGAAGCCTCTAACTTTATTCCGCTATTGGAAGAGACGGGATTATTAATCACCGTAGGTCAATGGGTCCTTACCCAAGCTTGTAGCCAAGTTGCTTCTTGGCGCAAAGAGCACGGTTGTCAGTTACAAGCCTGCGTCAATGTATCGCCTATTCAACTAGAACACCCTGATTTTCTCAAGCAGGTAAAACATGCACTTGCAGTAAGCAAACTTCCGGCTAAAGGCCTAGTGCTTGAGATCACTGAATCGGCATTACTAAGGCAACCAGAGCGAGTAAAACAAACGTTAAATCAGCTTAAATCTCTTGGAGTTAGAATCGCTATAGATGATTTTGGCGCGGGTCTATCATCCTTAAGTAAGCTAGGAACATTACCTATCGATACTTTAAAAATTGATGCTGGGTTTGCTGAGCGTTTAAGTGAACCACAAGGGAAAGAACTATGTCAGGCGATGATCCAACTCGCTCAGGCACTCGATATTCAGTTTGTAGTTGAGGGAATCGAAACCCTTAAACAAAAACAGATATTATCAACTATGGGCAAGGGGTTCGGACAAGGATATTTCTTTGGTCATCCCGAATCTGCTGAACACTTCAACTCGATTAATTTTAGCGAGCATTGAACCGATAGCCGTGCCAATTTGCATATGCGCAACACTGCCTCCCTGCATGGACAGTGTACTGGCACAACTATCTAACCACCTGTATCCAAGTGACTGAGACTATTAGACCCGATTTTCAAACTCATTAAAGTGATCCGTACCCAAAGATGATTAGCAAACACTGATATTTATCACAAGTTTTGCAAAAACTACTTTTAGCTTAAATATCTTTGTCTTACAGAAAGTGGCATTGCCATTAAACGCTGATCAACCAGTGCACTTAGTGCATCCGTCAACGGTGACACATCGCAACTGGGCTCAATAATGCTGATCGCCATCGCTGCGGCCTCAAGGGTTGATAGGCTGTCAGATCGCTTCGCCTTTCGAATGGTGTAATGGGAGGGAGAGTCGAGATCTAGATGCACCGCAGGGTATTGGTTCAACCATGGATTGAGCTTTAATAATTTAAATGCCTTACGCCAAGTACCATCAAGCAGCAACAAGATCGCCTCTTTAGGTGGCGATAATTCGCCTACACTTAGACTCACCTCTGATGGATATAACACAAAAATAGGTTTGGTCTGCTCATCGAGATAAGCCCTAAGTGACATAAAATCTTCAGTAGTCTCCCCAACCACCACCCGCAGATCTTTCATGACAGCCTTCATCAATTTCACGCTATTTTTAGCATGCTTAACTTCGCTAGGATCTTGCAACACAATAAGCTCAACACTCGTAGAAAGTGGCCGAATACTGGCGCATAAACAAGCATTGATAGGATACTGGCAATGAGGACAATTTAGACGTTTCAAAACATTCTCAAATAAAGAAGATAGATTTATAGTGTACAAAAAAAGCCTGCATTATGGTCAAGTAATACAGGCTAAAGGGTGTTGCGTTTTGGATAAAGCGATTAATTAATGTGCATGTTGCTCCTGATGCCAATGATCTAAACGACTCATCGTCATCATAGTCAGTAACAAGGTTGCCAACCCGCCCATCACAACCACTACAGCGTAAGGCGCAGGTAAATCCGTTTGCTGAATCATTCCCGCGAGTATAGATGCGCCACTCATTTGAATAAAACCTAACATGGCCGCGGCGGTACCTGCGCGCTCACCAAAACCGGCTAGTGCCATGCTTGTTGCGGGGCCAAGCAACAAAGCAAAACCAATACATAACAACATCATAGGTAACATAAAGGCGAAAGCCGCTGCCAAGCCAACCTGCGGACCAAACCATTGTGCAGCGACCTGCAATAAGGCTGATGCGACTAGCGTATTTAACGCGATAACGACTGTGCGACGATTGCCTAAGCGCTGAATAACCATAGGAGCGGTAAAGCAAGCGACAATATTGACCACAGCATTCAGTCCAAACAAGCCGCTGAAGGTCAACTCAGATACACCAATTCGCTCAATTAACCATACTGGAGCGTAGGATACATAACAGAGTATTGATGCCATTCCCGCCATACAGGCAAATGCATAAAACAAGAAATGTGGGTCAACTAATACCGGCTTATAGCGCGACCAACGATACAATGGCCCAGTTGTAACTGTGTTTGCGGGGCGCGTCTCTGGAAGTCGGTAACCTACGACTATCATGATCAAAATGGCATACAGTGTCATAAACACAAAAGTCGAGCGCCAACCAAACTGCAACGCCAATAGCCCACCGAGCGTCGGTGCTAACGCTGGGATCACACAGATCACACCGTTTAAATAGCTGTAGTAACGGGCACCTTCTTTGGGGCTAAAACAGTCTCGTACCGCACTAAATACCACAATTGAGGTGGAACAGGCCGCTAATCCCTGTAGCACTCGGGCGATCTGCAACCAATGAAATTCCATCGCGACGACAGCGAGTAAGCTGCTGGCGATATAGAGTAATATTCCAGCCATTGCGATAGGTCTGCGCCCATATCTATCGGCCAGCGGACCAATTAAAACCTGCCCCACACCCATGGCGAATAGGAACAAAACTAATGTCGATTGGACATCGCTGGCAGATACGGCAAATTCTGCTGCCATTGTGGGCATTGAAGGCAGATAAATATCGATGGCGAGTGGGCTAAGCACGACCATTAACATTAAAATGGGTAACAAATTACGGCGCATGGGGTCTCTTTATCTAATCAAAGTAGGGTGAAGCAATTAGGGTCTATTTTAGATGAATGATGTTATGAACAGAAATGGTATAATTTCAAAAGCTAATTTCCTTTAAGGAATATCATATGAATCTGGATAACCTCGCTCGTATCGATTTAAATCTGTTGGTCATTTTACAAGTCTTACTCGAAGAGCGTAGCGTCACTCGTGCGGCGAATCGCTTGCACTTAAGCCAATCGGCTCTAAGCAAAAGCCTCAACCGATTGCGCGATACCTTAGGTGATCCGTTGTTTATTCGCACCGCTCATGGGCTAAAACCCACGGCTCACGCAGTAATATTGGGGCAACAGTTACCGAACATGCTGCAAGGACTGTATCAACTTACTCAACCTCCTCGATTTGTTCCAGCAAGCAGTACTCGGCAGTTTTCCATATCCATGGTCGAAAGTGCCTACGAGACACTCATCCCTTACTTTATCGGCCCACTGCTAAACAACGCCCCCAATCTAAGGCTCGATTCCTATCTTTGGACGGAAGAATCATTAGCTGGACTACAAAAAGGTCAAATTGACTTTGGTATAGCAGGGCGAGACATGACGCCGCAATCGGATATCGTTACCGACCGATTACCGGAAGGGATTGCCCATCAAACCCTATTCACCGACCACCAAGTGTGCCTAGTTCGGCGCAACCACCCGATCCTGACCGCACTAAAAACGGGAAACTGGAACTTGAACATCTATCTAGAGATGTCTCATGTGCAGGTGCGTTGTGAAGGCAATGAATGGTGGGCACTCGATTATCACTTAGCCGATCTCGGCCATCGTCGCCATTTAAGTACGACCGTCCCTGACTTTTATGGCGCCGCCAGTATCTGTGCTCATAGCAACCTGATCTTTACGCTACCTTCAAGTTTTGCCAGCCACGCCCAGAAACTCTATCCACTGGTGGAATTACCGCTGCCGCTCGCGTTTTCGCCATTGGCTTATGTACTGTTATGGCATGAGCGCAATAATGATGAACCAGGGCATAAATGGATAAGAGAGACCATCTGCAAAAGTGTCGCGGACGCTTTTAACCAACAAGATAAACTTGATTCAGCCTAGGTTAATGTTGGCTAAGTTAAGCTAACGGCTGTTAGATGCAGCTTGGCTAGAAAAGATATCTGGTTACAGTTTTTGGCAAAGATTAACCTAATTTAACGTGATATCTCATAAGACAATGTGCAGAATCAAACCTTAGCAAATATAGGAGAAACTATGATCTATCATCAATTTCAGCAGACACCTTTCCAGAGTCGCTTCTCTGGTAGCAAAGGTTGGCTAGCATTTGCTATCGGTTTAATCGTCATGACATTGGTCTTGCTAGCGCTTCCCTTTGTCATTCTAATTGGTGCATTGAGCTTTATCACCTTGAGCCTGTTTGGTCGTCTATTTTTAAAACGACAACTGGCAAAATTTCGCCAGCAAACTCAAGGATTTTATGGCTTTGAGCCGCAAGCGGAACAAGCATCAGCCGAAACCTCAAGTCGGTTTAATGATAAAGGCCCTTTTGCTGGTAACACTCCGCGCCAAGGTCGTACCTTTGAACACAATCCTAACGAGTAAAGCTTGCTCCTCGATCAAACTGGCTCTTTACTCAAAATAGTTGGCGTAATTGATTAAGCAGAATAAATGGAGCTAGTGCCACCATCTCAACTGTAATCAATTTAAAAGTGATCGCTAACAAATTACTCAGACAAAAGCTCTTGTGCGCGTTGGAGGGTGACTAACTCTTCTGAGTTGGTCGTGACCTTAAGTACATTCTCTATCTGTAACACTAAAGAATTCCACAACGGCGTGATGACTTCCAGCTCACGCTCGTTAGCTCGTTGCCGCGCCATCTTAAGCAGTGCAGCAGAACCGACCACATCGATACGGCCTAAAATACCATCAGCTAAAGCGATACTCAGCTCAATCATTGCAGGAACGCTATGTCCATACTTGATGACTTCTCGAAGATATCGCTCAGCAACGCTGAAGTCATCACCTAAGGTGTTTTCGTTATTGAGCATCTGCTGAGCACGATTTAGCATCGCATCCAGCTGACCTTGTTCTGCAGCCTCGGCCATCCACTGTTCACTCGCTAAAGGATCCGCAGTACATCCCTCTCCGCGAGCTAACATCAAGGCTAAATGATATTGTGCATGGGGGAATCCCGCTTGAGCTGCAGAGGAAATATAGTGATAGGCTTGTATATAATTTGCCTGCTGGTAATAAAGCACGCCAAGATTTGCCATCGCCTCTGACTGATCTAAAGCAGCAGCGGCTTGCAGATAATGGAGCGCATCACTTTGACTCACTTCTATATGTTCGCCACCCACTAAGTAAAAATAACCCAGTAATGCCATCGCGTTGGCTACGCCAGCTTTAGCCGCTGCAACTATTGCATTTTCACCAGCGATTCTATCGACCTCTCCACTATATCCATGGAGCAAACTCACGCCATGCTCATACAATGCATCGACGTGATGAGGTGCTGCTTGCGCGAACCAGTATCCCGCCTGTTTAAAACTTTCATCGCTTTGGTTAACAACGTCAAGTTGTTGATCATTATCATCGAGGGCTTGCTCTTGCTCTCGTTGGATAAGCGCTCGAGTTTTAAGCGACATGCCGACTATGTATTGCGCCTCTGGATCATTTTCCATTACAGCCCGATAGCATAAATCGCGACCAGCAATAGAATCGAACGGCTCAAACAGATATTGCGGCGGTTCACTTTGATGAAGATGCGCATAGAGATCGACCACTAATTTAAGCAAACGCTCAATAGAACGCTCAGCGATCTCTTGGAGCGCTTGTGTGGTCAAATGATATTTTTCAGGGTGAGCACCGCGGTTGCCATCACCGCGCAGTCGATGTAAAGCTCGAGTAACTCGAACATTAATCACTCGCTCTTTATTTAGCGTTTCAATGCGGTCGTATAGATTGGGGCTATCAAAAACAATGTGTTGCGACTTAGCCAGACACTCTGTCAACTTATGGGTAAAACTACGAATATGCAGTAGTGCTTGAGTCGGAACATCTCGCACATAACTTTTAGCAATCCGATAATCTTCGCCAAGTTCAGGGGATAATTGCGTAACAAGTTGGGTATCTGTCAACACGATTCGCACTCCGATAAAATGACAAATAGGGTCTGATGTTCAGACCCTAAAAACGCCAGAGTCGTTAAACTTGCTCGTCGATATTCGGGCGAGAAACCATATATAAACGGAATAAGGCCACGTTAACAAACAAGCCAAAGAAGGCCACTATCACCTCAACAATCAACATTAAAGGTAAGCCCACATTTTCTGCAAGGCTGGATAAAGCACCACCAAATAATGAAAATGGAATATAAATCATTAATAGTAATAGTGTTTTAAATACGATAGGCCCACTAAATTTAAAACTACCTTTAATTGCTGTCAGCGGTGTTAAACGCTCTACAACCACCATAAAGTTTACATAGGCCAAACGCGCAAATATGTAAATGCTCATCACTAAGCCAATCAACCACAATGGTCCAAACGCGGCAAACAACATCACTGGCGCGATAATCGCCATACCAGAGAAAACCCCAGCAAGAAGTAAACCGGGAACAAAACTGAAACTGGTCTTTAAAATCATCGCATTTGATGGTTCATGACCATGTGATCTCACTTCCATAAACAGAGTTAAAGAAGCAATTAACACAGAAAATACAAGTAACAACACTATCATGGCGACCATATGTGAGGCGCCAAATTGTGGGTTTTCGAGATCGGCACTGTTAATCTCCATCCCTAACCACATTTGAATACCAACCTGAATAAATAGAATCGGCACCGTCAGAATTGCTAACTGACTAATATGATTGCGAAAGAAGTTATATGCTTCGGTCAAAATCGCTGATAATGACATAGGTCTTTCCATTAGATAATTGTAAACCAACCAGTAAGTCGGACAGGATACCGAAATTTCATATTTAATGCACAACAGATGTCTAAAAATAGATACAAAATCTAGACCTAATTGCGCTAAAATAACTGTCAAATTTGGAAGTTTTCACCATAGGATGGCTATAAATGAAATTATCCACCGTTGTTCCCGTGTTACTCGCAACTCTGCTCCTAAATGCTCCCGTTTCAGCAGGATGGTTTGATGACCTCACTAAAAAAGAGGAAACAAAGCCCGTTGCAGCTCAAACAGAGAATAACGACCTCGTAGGCTCTGTGATGTCTCAGTTAGGTTTAAATCAATCGCAGGCAGAAGGTGGGCTTGGAAGTCTACTCACTCTGGCAAAATCAACCCTCGGTAGTGATAGTTTTGCTCCCATAGCCAGTGCGATTCCAGGAATTGATAGTTTATTAGGTGCAGCTCCAACCCTAGACAATGATTCAGGTATGTCCGGATTATTATCAAAGGCAGGCGACTTAGGTTCATCTTTACAAGGTGGCGCTCAAGTATACGACTCATTTGAAAAACTCGGTATTTCAAAAGAGCTAGCCAAACCAATGGTTGATATTGTTAAAGGTTATCTTGACGCCAATGCGGGTGAAGGTACTACTGACTTACTCATGCAAGGCCTAGGTGCTATTTTATAGTCCCTTCTTTGCTTGCTGTTATATGAAAAAGAGTTCATCTGATTAAGATGAACTCTTTTTCATTATCAAGTTCTAAAAAAACATGAGACTCAAATAGGGCATGAATGATGATCGCAAAACTAAAACAATTTCTCACCTCTCACATCGAGCCTATCTCCGCAGAGGAGCAGGCCAAACATCTACACCTAGCAGCCATAAGCCTATTATTAGAAGTGGTCTACGCCGATGAAACCCTAGATGATAAGGAGGCCAAACTACTACCAGAGATGCTAGCGGCTTCGCTATCATTAAATCCCAATGAAATTGCAACCTTAATAGAAGAAGCCAAAACCATTCAAGGTAGTTCGACCTCTCTCTATGAATTTACCAATGAGATAAACTCACAATGCTCTATCGAACAGAAACAGCAACTGATCCTGGCAATGTGGAAACTTGCTTATGCTGATGGAGCGCTTTGTCGTTATGAAGACCAGATAATACGCCGTACTGCGGAGCTATTACATTTAAAGCATAGCGAATTGATACAGATGCGCAATGCCGCGATATCAGGCCAACCAAATGGATAGGATAAGTAGGGTAAACTAAGTTAATAAAACAGCCATTTCAAAACCTTTACCTCGCTGTTCGCTAAGTTTATCGACTAACCCTGTAACATCTAACCTTATCCCTAGGCTCACCCCCTTAGCAAAAAGAGAGCTGGCTTGTTGATCTTCCGGCACATCAGGCCAATGCTTGATTACCCAATAGGCTAAACATATTAAGGCGGCATAAGAAGAAAATGGATCTGCTGATTGAGGATTTCTCTGATACATCACGCCCGCAATAAGTACAGATGAAAACTTCCAGTTTTGAGCTAAAAGTGCGGCAAGCTCATGCGACTGAAAACCTAGCTGAGCCTGTTCAACCTCTCCTTTATCGGCTCCGGCTTCAACCGCGGCATGAATAATACTAGCGGCATTTGGCTCTAATAAAACAATCAGCAAATCGCCAATGTCATGAATAATCCCACAAGTAAACGCGGTATCACTAGCGGAACTACAATGCCTTGCTAGCTCTTGCGCAGTAATAGCCACTTCAAACGTATTTCCCCAAAACTTTTCGACATTAATCTCTTCTACTTTTGGTAAGGCACTAATAACCGCAGAAGCAATCACCAATGTTTTAACGGTTTTTATTCCTAATCGAATCACCGCCTCTTCAATAGATGATACTTCGCGACTCCGCCGGTAATGAGCTGAATTAGCAAGCCGTAACACCCGCATTCCAATTAATGGATCTTGACCTATCTTTGCCGAAATCTCCGTTACAGAAGCCTCTTCTTGGTTAACGGTTTCAAGCAGTTCACTAATAGCCTTAGGGAGCCTAGGTAGTTCATCTATATGATTGAGCAGCGTTACATTGATCATTCTTACTCACTATATCTGCCAGATAGTAGATAAAACATAGACTAAAAAACATCTCACAAGGATATCAAAAGGAGTTATATCGTGAAAAACTCACCAGAACGCCAGTGATACCAATGAGTATAAAGATGTGATCGCTCAGCGACGATTTAGCACTAAAGATTAGCGCTGATGAGGTCTTGTATGTAGGGAACATACAAGACCTCACAAGGGAATAACCATTCCACCATCCATTGCCTTGAATGAGTTGCCAAGAAACACGCTGAGTCGATCATTTTGATACTGATTGGTATACGTTTTTAATGAACAAGCCAGCGCCCGCTCGTGCAGTGGGCGTGTGATGGCAAGGACAAACTTAACACTGGGTTATTGTTCTTGAGATTTAAATGTCCATCTTAAAGATTAGTTAAGGCAATATTTTTACGGACATGGTGAGTCTTTTGCCACCACAGTAAAGGCGCAACAACAACAGTCAATGAAACGGCGTAGAGCATATTCGCTCCTAACGCGATGGCCATCATCAGGCAAAACAACACGCCACAAACCACTAACGGCAGATAACGCTTTCTAAGCAGTTTTGCTGCGGCCAGCATTGCTGCAAAATAGATGATGACAAAAATACCGTTAGTCCAGGCAATCAAATGCTCAAGTTCTTGACCAAACAGGTAGGTAAGTACGATAACTCCAGCCATGGTCAACAATACCGCTGTCAGCGCTCTTACGGGGACTCGATGTTGATTAAGTTGATCGAAATAACGTGGCAATACACCTTCACGGCTAAAGCTCCAAATCAATCTAGCGACACTGGCGGTATAGACATTTACCGTTGATAAGCCGCCCGCAATGCCAAGCACTCCGATGATCTGTGCGCCATAACCACCAACGAGCTGGTCAAAAGCAACGACCATAGCTAAACCATCGGTTGGCGGCACAAATAATAACAGGAGGGTACAGGCAACATAAACGAGTCCGACTAGGACGGTGCCAATAATCATTGAGGGTAACATGTCTCTATTTGGATTTTTGAAATCACCAGCAAGATGGGTCATCGCTTCTATGCCGAGAAAACTCCAGAAAGCGATACCTGCCGCTGCCATCACTAAGCTCATATCACTACCAGCCGCAGGAACGGCAAGCTCAAGGTCGCTCAACTTTGCCCCACCAGCACCAAACATGACCACCACAACTGTGACTATCGCGATCGTTAAGGCAAATTGCAGCTTGGCAGAAACTTGAATACCCCTGAGATTGATTGCCAGCAGCACAACCAACAGCATCAACTCGGTCAGCACTTGCTTCCAGCCCGATAGCGGAACCAGCTCATTAACGAACTGAAACGTCATCATAATTGCAGCGGGTGCACCAAGGGGAACCACCAACAGAAAAATCAAACCTATTGTTCGACCTGCGGTGCGACCAAAGGCCTTTTCGACAAAATAAGCAGGCCCAGCAGCATGGGGAAACACACCCGCAAGACGACCAAATACCAAAGTGACAGGAATAATAGCCAAGGTCAGTAATATCCAGGTAAGCAATGCGCCCGACCCAGCTAATGCGATGGTCATCTGCGGGAGAATGAACACCCCTGTACCTAACAAAGTGGTGGCCATCAAACCTGCGCCCTGCCAACGACCTATGGAGCCTTGGATCTGGTTCATCTTCTCATCTACTAGGGTTATTAATCGCTTTAGTATAGACTGAGCCGCAGGTACAAACTGTCATACCATTCCGACGAAGCTATGCCGACAACCTGCATTTTAACGGAATTTCCACAATAAACCGACAATTCGTCGCCTTATTACAGAGAGAATGAATCTTGGACAAATTCGATCAGGCAATCATCACCGCACTGAGACAAGATGCCAGACAAAGCGTTTCCAGTATCGCTGACACCGTGAGCCTATCTCGAAGCGCAGTGTCTGAGCGGATCAAAAAACTCGAACAAACCGGTATTATTCGCGGCTATCAGGTTTTACTCAGTGAATCTCAAAAAGAGGGCGTTTCCGCTTATTTTGAGATCCAACATCGCTGTCCTCGCTGCGCCGATGTCGTACACGTGTTTCAATCAATCCCTGAAGTTGTCACCTGCCGCGGTATTACTGGCGATATGGATTTACTCGTCTATGTACAAGCTGAGTCGATGCGGCGCTTACATGAAATTAGAGAGTACATCGACGCCCAAACCGATATCATCAAAATAAAAACCCATGTCGTAATGAGCGAGTGGATCGATAATCAGGGGTAGCTGTTTACGCTACTAAGTTAAGCCACGAACTTGGCTTTCATTAACAGTTTAGTGGCTTAGTTTCCCTTAAAGTTAAGTTCAAGATAAACTAATACAATCATTACCTTGGCCAACCAATTATGCAGATTGAAAAAACAGCCGAATTAAATCTACTTTGGGGTTCCCTCATTTTAGAAGAACTTGCACGCCTCGGCGTTCAGCACGTGTGTATGGCGCCGGGTTCTCGCTCAACGCCATTAACTCTTGCGGCGGCAAAACAAACTAAATTAAAGCAACATCTGCATTTCGATGAACGTGGATTAGCCTTTATGGCGCTGGGATTGGCTAAAGCCAGTTGTGCACCCGTGGCCATTATTACCACTTCTGGTACGGCTGTCGCTAATCTGTATCCGGCTATCGTCGAAGCTTGGTTAACTCAGGTGCCATTGATTGTATTGTCGGGCGACAGGCCACCTGAATTGCTCGATTGCGGCGCCAATCAAGCGATTGTTCAACCTGCTATTTTTGCCAACTATGCCAAGCAGGTAAATCTCCCGACACCGGATCTGAGCATTCGGCCAGAAGCCCTACTGACCACCTTAGATGCGGCCATCGCTAACCAAACTCAGCCCGTGCATATTAACTGTATGTATCGAGAGCCGCTTTATCCTGACACCATGAGCGCCGACTTTAGCGACTATTTGAGCACGCTCGGAAATTGGCAACATACCTCATTGCCTTACACTCAATATGCTAGGACCCAAGTTGAAAGCGCACCAACACCCGATGCGCTAGCGAGGTTTGTCCATGGAAAAGGCGTTATCGTGGTCGGTACACTCGCGCCACAACAGCGTCCTGAACTTATTGTCGAGCTAGCACATAAACTTGGATGGCCAGTGCTGACTGATGCGCAATCTCAGCTGAGACAGCATGGTGCAACCATCGGCAATATCGATCAATTACTCTTGCTGCCCAAAGCCAAAGCATTATTGCAACAGGCCGATAAGGTATTAGTATTTGGTGGACGTTTGTTGTCTAAACGCCTGATTAACTACCTAGATGAGCAGAAATGGAAAAACTACTGGCAAGTATTACCCCTGCAGCAAAGGTTAGATCCAAGCCACAGTGCAAAACAGATCTGGCTAAACTCAGTAAGTTCATTTACCTCACTACCTTGGCAAAGATCATCTGAGGCCAACTGGGCCACGCCGCTGATCGAGCTCAATGAAAGATTAGCCACTCTGTTTGAGCGGCAGATCGACCAAGGAGAGTTTGGTGAGGCGCAAGTTATCCGCGCCATTGCAAGTCAAACCGATCAACAATTGTTCATTGGTAACAGCTTACCCGTGCGGCTATATGATATGTATGCGCCAATCACAGCGATGGCATCCTCTGTCTACACTAACCGTGGCGCATCGGGTATCGATGGATTACTGGCAACGGCATGTGGCATTGCCGCACATAAGAAACAGCCGACAACGCTTATCATTGGCGACCTGTCTCAATTACATGATCTAAATTCGTTAGCGATCGCAGCCAAACAATCGAGCCCGTTAGTGATAGTGATCCTCAATAATGATGGCGGCAATATTTTCAATCTATTACCTGTACCCGATGAGAAACTGCGTAGCGATTACTACCGGCTATCCCATGGTTTTGAGTTCGGTTACGGTGCAGCTATGTTCGGTATTGCCTATAACCAAGTCGATGATATTGTCAGCTTTAATGAGGTCTACCGTGATGCCCTCGCCCACCATGGCCCGTCAGTAATAGAGGTGAGTGTCGCGCAAGATCAGGCCAGTAATCAGATAGCAAAAATCTCAGCATGGATAAGACAGAGCTAATATTAGCCTCAAGTTGCTATGGCAATCCGTCAAAGCCTGCCCTGGTATTACTACATGGATTTTTAGGCGATAAGCAAGATTGGCAAGCATTAATGCCAAGCCTGAGTCAGCACTTTTATTGTGTCTGTCTCGATTTACCAGGTCATGGCAATAGCCCTAGCATCACACTTGATAAGCCGGGGTTTATACAGGTATCACAACTGATTGAGCATACTCTTGCGGCACTTAATGTGTCTCGCTTCCACCTGCTCGGGTATTCATTAGGTGGCCGCATCGCGCTGCATATTGTCCAGTTAATGCCAGATAAGATACTTAGCGTAACACTCGAATCTTGCCATTATGGTCTCGATAATCAGACGTTACGCGATGATAGAATCCAAAGCGACGAGCTGTGGGATGAACGCCTGCAAAATCTGACAATGAGCGAATTTCTGTCGCTTTGGTATCGCCAAGGCGTATTTGCTGACCTTACCGATGATACTCGATCGCAATTGATCAAACGTCGGGCTAACAATACCGCCGCAGGCCTTCGCAGCATCTATCTGGCAACTTCATTAGGGCAGCAACAAGATTTGTCCAATTTACCTAACCAATCAGCAAGTAATTGGCATTATTTTGTAGGTAAAGAAGACCAAAAATTTACCCATTTGGCACAGCGCTGGCAACACAAGGCGCCCATTACGCTGCATTATTTCGAAAATGCAGGTCATAATATTCACCTAACAAGTAGCCAAGCTTTTTGTGATACCTTGACTCTACACCTCCTTAAGGATCGAACATGACGCTCTTAACACTTAGTCTATACCGTTATCAGATCCCGCTCGATAAACTACTTCCAGTGGGAAATCAGCGTATTGAGACGCGAGAAGGTCTGGTGCTACAAGTAAGCACAGAAACACAGCAACAAGCAGTAGAAATATCGCCACTGTCGGGTATCGATATTGATGAGCAGCCAATAAAAGGTTTTAGTCAGGAAAGCATTGCAGAGATCATACACGCCCTCACCGAATCTATGCCGTCGCTGCAAGGAGAACCGATAGACAAGCTCTTAGATATTGCTGACACTACGCCACTGGCATCACTCGCCTATGGCCTAAGCCTGTTACACACCAAACTGGATGGAAAACTATCCCTTTACCGTGACAACGCAAGCACTATTCCGCTGATTTACCGCCATCAAGATGAAGCGACAGCGCATTTACAGCAACGCGTTAGCGCATTGAGTAACAAGGTGCATGCGGTAAAGGTAAAAGTCGGACAAACCTCGATGGAAGATGAGCTCCTACTCATCCATCAAATCTTGGCTATTCGTCCCGATCTCAAGCTTAGGCTCGATGCCAATCGCGCTTTTACCTTAGAGCAAGCCATCGATTTCTGCGCTTGCCTGCCACTCGCTTCGATTGAGTATATTGAAGAGCCTTGCCGCAGTGCCAAAGATAACGTGCAACTTTTCCAAGCTGTGGGTATTCCTTTTGCGCTAGATGAAAGCCTCAACGATATCAATTATCAATTTAACATGCTCCCAGGGCTAACCGCTCTCGTGCTTAAGCCTATGTTAATAGGCCATCTTAATCGCTTACAGCAACTTATCGAAGAAGCCCATGCTAATGGCGTTAGAGCAATTATTAGCTCAAGCCTAGAAACGAGCCTTGGCATCGAAGCACTCAAAGCGATAAGCCAGGAATGTACGCCAGATGAAATTCCAGGGTTAGATACTTTATCGGCCTTTAGCAGCGATCTTATTGTCTCTAGTGGAAAACCGCGCTGCTTAGCTATCGACGATTTAACGCTGATTGAGCAATGTAAATAGGAGTTGTTGGTGGCCTTACTCATTTCACCTCTGCACCACAGTGCTGCGACAGCACCAAAACAAACGGCGCTCAATTTTTGGCAGAATAAGGCATACCACAGCCTAAGTTATCGTGAACTGAGTGTCATCGTCACATCAGTTGCCACCCATCTTAAACAAGTAGGGCTTAAACCAGGTGATCGTTTAGCCTGTATCGACAATAATTCAAAAGAGATGGTCATTCTGTATTGGGCATGTATCGATGCTCGTATCATCTTTTGCCCTTTATCACCCCGATTTCCAAAAATACAAATTAGTGAGTTAAGTCAACGCTATCAGTTCGATAGGTTCTGGGCCCCGCAACAATTTCAACATCTTTTGCCTGAATCATCTCTAGAGATAGATTTTATAACAACCGTACTTAACGCTACTCCTAAGACAATTGATAGCTCACAGCCAGCCAATATCATTTTGACCTCAGGTAGCAGCGGCCAACCTAAAGCCGCAGTGCATTGCTTAGCTAACCATATCTCCAGCGCCAGAGGCTCAAGCGAGCTCATTGCGGTTAATCAAGGTGACAACTGGCTGCTGTCGCTACCGCTGTTTCATATCGGCGGGCTCGCGATCATCAATCGCTGTGCCCTCGCTCAGGCGGCGATAACACTCCCCGCGACCAAATTATCGCTAGTCGAACAACTAAAACAGCTACGCCTGACCCATCTTTCTTTGGTTGCAACCCAGCTTATTAGGTTACTGGAACAAGACAAAAATGCCCTGATAGGTATAAAGGCACTACTCCTTGGCGGCGGGGCAATTGGGGCGTCGCTACTGGAGAAACTCAAACCGCTTGGAATAAATGCTTATACCAGCTACGGCATGACAGAAATGAGTTCTCAGATCACCACGGGGCTAGCCACCAATAAAGGCAGCAGTGGTAAGCTATTAGCTGGACGAGAGTTAAAGATTGTTGACCAGCAAATTTATGTCAAAGGTGAAACCCTGTTTATGGGCTACCTAACACCTAAAAGCCCCTGCAAAAGACCACAGCCAAAACCCCAAGAATTATCTCAGCAGTTATCACAAGAATTACCATCAGAGATACACCGAGATATATCACAAGATAATGAAATGCTTTGGCGGCCAACAGACAGCGAAGGCTGGTTTAACACTCAGGATTTAGGTTACTGGAACACGGATGGCGATTTAGTCATTATCGGCCGTGCCGACAATATGTTTGTTTGTGGTGGCGAAAATGTGCAGCCTGAAG
Source organism: Shewanella psychrotolerans (assembly GCF_019457595.1). NCBI lineage: Bacteria > Pseudomonadati > Pseudomonadota > Gammaproteobacteria > Alteromonadales > Shewanellaceae > Shewanella > Shewanella psychrotolerans. The sequence continues at coordinate 4,096,696 of NZ_CP080419.1, forward strand.
AGATTGAAGCGGCCCTTAAGCGGCATCCAGAGATCACCGATGCGATTGTATTTCCAATACCAGACAGTGAATTTGGTTTCCTTCCTGCTGCGATTATCAACGGCAGTGTGAGCGATACCAGCAGCCTTGATGATTTTATACGCCAATATGTTGCTAGCTTTAAACGCCCAAGGCAATATTTTGCGTGGCCCAATATCGAAAGTACTAGCCTTAAGATCTCCCGAAAACAGCTTATCGCGGCAGTATCTAACCCTCTGGCATAAGCGAGTTCTAATACCAATTAGTATAAAGATCTGATCGCTGAGCGACGTTTAACACTAAGGTTAGCGCTTATGTGGCAAGGTCTTTAATTGCTGATTGGTATAACTGCTGTCTATTGATTTTTTGACACAAAAAAGCCTGCTCATAAGCAGGCTTTTTCATTAAATAGTGGCTTAGACTTCCATCCGCCCTTTGAGCTTATTCATGGCGTTCTTTTCTAACTGCCTGATACGCTCAGCAGAGACTTGATAGGTTTCTGCCAGCTCTTGCAATGTCGTTTTCTCATCATTCAACCAACGCGCTTGTAAGATATGTTGGCTACGCTCATCAAGAGTTTTGATCGCTGCTAACAGTCGAGTTTGGTTATCTGATTCAAAGTTATCATTTTCTACCTGCGAAGCCAGATCTGAAGAGTGATCTTCAAGGTAGTGCACTGGTGAATAATCTTGATCATCATCGTTATCGCTCGCCAGATCGAATGCAGGATCTTGCGCTGCCATACGTGATTCCATTTCGGTCACATCGGCTTTAGAGACACCCAAATTTTCGGCAACCATAGTCACCTCTTCATCACTAAACCAGCCAAGACGTTTCTTAGCTTTGCGTAGATTGAAGAACAATTTGCGTTGCGCCTTAGTGGTCGCCACTTTAACGATACGCCAGTTTTTGAGCACATATTCATGGATCTCAGCTTTAATCCAATGAACAGCAAAAGAGACAAGACGGACACCCACATCAGGATCAAAACGTTTTACCGCCTTCATCAAACCAATGTTACCCTCTTGGATAAGATCTGCCTGTGGCAGGCCATAACCAGAATAACCTTTAGCGACATGAACAACGAAACGAAGATGAGACATAATCAACTGCTTCGCAGCCTGAAGGTCACCAGTCTCTTGCAGACGCTTGGCTAGCTCATACTCTTCCTGAGGCTCCAACATACTGATGTTGTGCGCAGAATGAATATAAGCCTCTAAGCTACCGCTGCTTTGAGGGACAACTAGTGCCATTGATTGCGTTTGACTTGTCATTAACGCTCCTACTTCTTATCTTTCAAAAATTTAAAACTCTAAATGCCAACAGCTTAGAAAGCCGAGACGCCTTGCAACGCTTTACAGCAGTCGTTTTACACAAGGATAAGCTGATGAACTATCAACGATCTGACAGTCTATGTCAATATTCTAGGCCAAGCAGATGCCAATTTCACCCAAAACTATAGACATTTCAAGTGAACAATAGTTCATAAAGATGACGACAACGTGATCACGATGGCTCTATCGCGCGCAGATGTTGGCGCACAGAAAGATAGGAACCTAGCCAACCTAAAAACGAGGCAAGCAACACTAATTGACCTAACTCAACCAATGTTAATGATTGCATCTCTAAACTACTACCGTAGAGCCCCAACAGATCGGCAAGTGCACCATCAAGATACCACACCAGTACATTAATAATAAGCCAAGCTAAAATACCACCTATCACTCCAAACCAGATCCCAGTATAAAGAAAGGGACGCTGGATAAAGCTCTCGGTGGCTCCAACTAACTTCATCACCTCAATTTCAGTGCGCCGATTCATGATTGCTAACCGAATGGTGTTACCAATCACCAGCACTACAGCCAAAACCAACAATACCGCAATCGCCAAAACGGTGCGCTCTAATAGTCTCACGACGGCTTGCAAACGCTCTAGCCACTCAATATCTAAACGACCAAAGCTGACTTCAGGTTCTAACTCCAGTTTTTTTAACAGCTCTCTGGCGCCATTAGGGCTAGCATATTTAAGCCCTGGGGTAACGGTTATCACTGCGGGTAATGGATTTTCATCTAAATAGGCTATCGCCTCACCAAATCCAGACAGACGTTGAAATTCCTCCAATGCCTGATCGCGATTGATATAGCTAACGGCACTCACCTCTGTATACGCGCTAATACGAGTGATCAAGCTCTGTACCGTACGTTCGCTGCGACCCTCATTAATAAACAGGGATATCTCAGCTGCACTGTTCCATGATTGAGTAATTGTTTCAGCATTCTTAACCAACACTTGTAATGCCGCGGGCAGACTCAGACTGACGCCTAGTACCGCCATCGTCATCAGTGATGAGATAGGATTTCGCCACAACTCCCCCATGCTCCCCATAGCATGTTGAATATGGCGGATAAAGAACATCACAATGCGCCCTGTAAAAGGGAGTTTGCTGCGAACTAATTGAGGTTTCTGACTCATCTTTAGCTCCTCAATTACAGGTTAGGTGCAGGTGAAAGCTCTTCACCACCAAGTATTCGACCTTGCTTCAAGGTCAAGGTACGATATTTCATTCGCGCGATTAACCCAAGATCATGAGTCGCGATAAGTACGGTAGTGCCCGAATCGTTAAAGGTCTCAAACAGGCGCAAAATATCCATGGACAACTTGGGATCTAAGTTACCCGTAGGCTCATCGGCCAAGAGCAGTGGAGGCTTGTTGACAATCGCACGAGCAATACCCACTCGTTGCTGCTCACCGCCAGATAACATGATCGGATGATGGCGCTCTTTGCCATACAGCCCCACCATATCGAGTGCGGCCAGAACCCGCTTTTTTATCTCATGCAGTGCAAAACCTTCGATAACCAGAGGTAAGGCGATATTGTCAAATACACTACGATCCATCAGTAAGTGATGATTTTGGAAAATCATGCCAATATCACGGCGAAGATAGGGCACATCTTTAGGGCGGATATTAGCAATATCATGGCCGTTAATCGAAACACGCCCCGCATTTGCCCGTTCAATCACGGTAATTAATTTGAGCAAGGTACTCTTACCCGCACCAGAGTGGCCAGTTAAAAATGCCATCTCTCCACGTTGCAGGTGGAAACTGACATCGCTGAGCGCCTTCTGTCCACCAGAATAAATCTTACTCACTTGCTCAAATCGAATCATAAATGCCCAATCTTAGTTATTGCAAAGGTCTGCCTAGAGAAAGTGCGCCAGCAAAAGCCCTCCTAATGGAGGGCTGCACTTGCAAGAAAGTTACTCTTGTTCACCTTCTTGACTAAATAATGCATCGACAAAATCTTTGGCATCGAATGGTCGTAGATCATCTATCTGCTCACCAACACCAATATGACGAATAGGAATACCAAACTTATCAGCAATAGCGAAAATAACCCCCCCTTTTGCTGTGCCGTCTAGCTTACTGATGGTGATCCCTGTGACACCAACCGCTTCTTTAAATAGCTGCGCTTGGCTGATCGCATTCTGTCCAGTGCTCGCATCTAGGGTTAACATCACCTCATGAGGCGCCGACTCGTCAAGCTTTTTCATTACCCGAACCACTTTTTTGAGCTCATCCATTAAATGAGCTTTATTCTGTAATCGACCCGCGGTATCGGCAATCAGCACATCGATTTTACGAGCACGAGCCGCTTGCAACGCATCAAACAACACCGACGCACTATCAGCACCGGTATGCTGCGCAACAACTGGGATATCATTGCGTTGTCCCCATACTTGTAGCTGCTCTACCGCTGCAGCGCGGAAGGTATCACCAGCCGCTAACATGACAGACTTGCCTTGTTTTTGATACTGTTTTGCCAGTTTACCTATGGTGGTCGTTTTACCTACACCGTTGACGCCCACCATTAAAATAACGAAAGGCCCATCGGCATTTTCTGGCACTAACGGTACACTCACAGGATCTAGCGTCTTCTGCATCTCTTCACGCATAAGATCATAGAGTGCTTCGCCATCTTTAAGCTGCTTGCGACTTGCTTGCTCTGTCAGACTTTTAATTAAACGTGTGGTTGTTTCAACGCCCACATCGGCAATTAATAGCTGCTCTTCGAGTTCTTCAAACAGATCTTCATCGATCTTTTTACCTTTAAACAGACCGACAAAACCACTACCTATATTTTCACTGGTGCGCTTAAGGCCACGTTTAAGGCGAGCAAAGAAACCCTCCTTACTCGGTTTCTGCTGAGGTTCGGGCTGCGCTTCTGCTTGAGCTTCTAACCGAGCTTCAGGCTGCACTTCGACAGCGTCTTCTGCAGCTTCCACAACCACAACTTGCTCAGACGATAAACGATCAGCTTCTGCTTGTTCTGCAGCCAGACGTTCAGCCTCTACTTCCTCAGCAGCTAAGCGTGCCTCTTCTGCAAACTTAAGTGCGTTAACACGTTCTTGCTCAGCTTGCTCGGCCGCTAAACGTTCAGCTTCGATACGTTCAGCTTCGATACGTTCAGCTTCTGCTTGTTCTGCGGCTAAGCGGGCCTCTTCTGCTACCTTAAGTGCCTTAACACGTTCTTGCTCAGCTTGCTCGGCTGCTAAACGTTCAGCTTCGATACGTTCAGCTTCTGCTTGTTCTGCGGCTAAGCGTGCCTCTTCTGCTGCCTTAAGTGCCTTAACACGTTCTTGCTCAGCTTGCTCGGCTGCTAAACGTTCAGCTTCGATACGTTCAGCTTCTGCTTGTTCTGCGGCTAAGCGGGCCTCTTCAGCCACCTTAAGTGCGTTAACACGTTCCAGTTCGGCTTGCTCGGCTGCTAAACGTTCAGCTTCGATACGAGCAGCTTCCGCTTGCTCTGTTTGTTCTACTGCAGATGTTACTTCTACTTCTGGAGCCGCGACTTCCTCTTTCGATTTGTCTTTACGGAACCAGGAAAAAAAACCTTTCTTTGCCATGTGTAATACCAGTACTCAGCTAACTGATTTAAAATTCGGTATGAAGTCAATTTGTGCTAGTCATTATAACCAGATAGCGAGGCCAAATATGCAGAAAAACGCCGCATTTTTTCGTTAATACCAGCGTCTTTTCACCATTTTTGAGTGCTTTGAGTTAAAATAGCGACTTCAATTTAGCCCAACAGTCTATCACTTTCTCAGGTGAGGCGACATTAACGCTGAATTTAGCAAACAATCAACAGGTATAAGATGGCTAAGAATCGCCCCGCTAGCGGACAAGTAAGAATTATTGCAGGACAATGGCGCTCTAGACGCTTGCCTATTCACGATCTTGAAGGTCTACGTCCAACCACTGATAGAGTCAGAGAAACACTGTTTAACTGGCTTTCTGGCGATCTTGTCGGTGCTCGAGTCCTCGATTGTTTTGGTGGTAGTGGCGCGTTGGCGCTCGAAGCCCTTTCTCGATACGCGAAATACGCGAAGGTATTTGAACTGCAAGCGAGTGCCGCTAAGCAGCTACAGCAGAATCTAATCACTCTTAAATGTGAAACGGCCGACGTGATCCAAGGCAATAGCTTATCGTTGCTTGCACAAGCTCCCGATGAAGGATTCGATGTTGTATTTATCGACCCGCCTTTTCGCAAAAATCTGGCAGAGCAAAGTATCACTCTACTTAGCGAAAACCGTTGGCTAAACGAGAATGCACAGATCTACGTTGAAACCGAAAGCGAGTTAAGTCAACTCACTGTTCCAGCCGATTGGGTGCCGTTAAAAGAGAAAAAAGCCGGCCAAGTAATCTATCGCCTATACCAATACCAACCTTGATAGCCTAGAGAGATTTAAGATGAAAATGATGATCCTAGCGGGTAAAGCCATCACGCTGTTTGCGTGGGGAGTCATGCTCTACAACTTATTTATCCCCGTTGATGGAAATATCGGCACACTATTAACCATACTTCTAGTGATAACCCTAGTCATGCACTGTTTTCAAGTGCTTATATTTCACATGCTATTTAAATCACTCATGACGATACAGAAATCGCACTATTTGGCGGTACTACTCTTTGGTGTGTTTAGCTTATTGGACTATCGTCAACGCGTGTTGTTAACAAACAAATAGATAGCGCTCAAATGTGAGTCCACTAAAAAAGCACCCAAAGGTGCTTTTTTACTAGGTAAAACCAGAACTATAGACCGGGAATGCGCCCTTGATAACTAATAGGATAGAAGCCTTGGCTATCTTTTTTACCCAAAAAAGTCAGGGCCTGCTTTAGGTCATTGGGCTGTGCATCAGTTTCTTTTATCTTAGCAGTTACCTGTAACAGCTTATCGGCTTTCACTAAGGCATTACCGGTTAAGCCTAATTGATTCATAGTTTCATCGGTTGCGATCTTAATGTTGCCATCAACACAACTCAGCGCGACACTAACATCACCTAAGGGATATTGACCAAACTGGTTATTCACTTGCAACTGCTGAGCAAACAACTTGCCAGTAAGTTGCTCACACCAAGGCTGACCTTGATCTAGCTGCTGTACAATCAGACTAAAGTTACCTTTTACCTCAGCGCGAAAAGGAAGACGAGTATTGCCAATTAAAAAGTCACTTGGGGCATCAAATCTAAACTCTTTGGCATTAATACCCGACATAGATAGTGACACAAAACCTTTACCATTAACGGCACTGGCGCGATTACCAATAACGAAGTCAAGGTTGGCCTTGCCTAGAAATAAACCCCAAGGACTAAGCTGCCACTGAATCGACTCCAATTGACGCTTCTGTACTTTGACCAAATCTGCACTGCCTGACCAGATAGTGCCGGAAACACCACTTATGGCAATATTGTTGGGTAGCGGGGCTAATTTAACTGCAACGCTCGCAGGAAATAGCGCGATCAGAAAAACCAAGTAAACAGCGACACCAATAATAATTTTTTTAACTAAACTCACAACTACACCTTTAAACGCATATTACTGCGACAACTGTATACGACGGACTTTGACAAAACCTGGAGTATCCGATTGAGCCAAATCGATATTATCCAGCGATAAGCCCTTTTGCTGCACAAGATCACTCAAATAACCTAAAAGAGAGTCAAAAGGCACTTCATCCATCCAAACTTGAATTTTATTGCCTTGCGGCTGCATCCGAGTGATCTCTAGACCATAGCCTTTTGCACTCTGAGTCACCGCGGTACTCAAGCTGCCAGAAAACCCTTTTTGAACACCAGACTGTTTAAGACCAGCAATTTTATTCGCCGTTTGTTTTACATAGCTTAAGGTACTTTTTTGGGCTGTTAGCGATTGTAGAGCATCACTCTCAGCATCGCTTATTGGCGTCCAAATTCCCCAATAGAAAATACCAATGACAAGTACAACTGCACAGGCACCGACAAGCTGCTGCTCACGTAAAATTAACCCATTCCACCAAGTCTTAATGTTATCCATTTACTTGCTCCTCAGGGTTAAGGTACTGGTCACTTCATCTTCGCTACTATTCATTGCACCTGAATCGACCACAAACTGTTTGGTGATAAGCTCTTTAAACTGCTCTATTTGGGCATAGCTCTTGGCGGTTATTTGCATACGTAACTCATTGCGACCACTGTCAAAACGCAGGCTTGTCGGCTTTAAATCGGGCACCTTAGTAAAAGCGCCTGCGAGTTTATCTAACATGGTAAAGAATGCGGTGCCGCCACCAGATCCTTGTAAACTGCGTAGCTTACTCTCCATTTGAGAACGCACATTAACCACACGCGAACTGCCTACAACCTGCTTAAAAATCTGCTCGCTTTGCGCCTGTAGCTGTGCGCGCTCTGTATTCATCTCATGGATATTTAATCCTTTATTAACTAAAGCCAACACTAAGGCAACTAAGATCACTATGGCACTATTACGCCATAACATGAGGTGCTTACCGTACTCGCGCTTAGGCGTGTAAACGCCAGATAATAAGTTAAGTGGCGCGTTCAAAATACCCTTGGCTAACACTAACATCGGCAGATCTAGTGGCTGCTGTTGTTGCTCTACACCTTCAATATCCAGTTCACTGTAGCTGGCCAATGTAATAGGGCCATCTTGGTTTTGTGTTGCTAATTTAGGTAGCGCCGCAGCAAACCAATTTGCATCGAGACACACGCCAGCGCCACTACCCGTGCGGAGCAGATAATCTTGACCAAATTTCATCGCCGCCCACTGGCACTCTTGCAGCGGTAAGGCTAAACAGTCGGGAACGATTTGCTTGGCTTTAATGCCTGCATCGCTTAACCACGATAACCAGTTTTGCATCTGTTCATGAGCAACAACGGCCACGCTCAACGACTCACCTTCTCTTGGACCTGTAACGAAATGCAGCGCATCGACATTCTCTGCCAGATTTTCTTCAAGCATAAAGGGCAAGGCCTTCAACGCTTGACGCTGTCCTTTTTCAGGCAGCTGCACCGACGTTAGGGTGATCGCTGACGCAGGCACCAAGATATCGACCGGACGGTTACCCGCACGCTCTGCCAGAGTCGACAAAGCACTCGCATCAGCCAATTCGCCCGACGCGATGATCTCTTGCTCCTGCTCAGACCAAACAAGCCATGAGCAGTTTTGCTCTATGCTTTTTCCTAAACGGATAAATAATCGTTCACTCAATGTGTTTCTCCACAAGCCTGATAAAGTCCCGCTTTATTGACTCGTTTTATTCTACTTAACCTGCCGCTCACGAGCGACAAAGGTGGTTATTTCTGCCCGCCATATTGACGCGTCAATACTTCTAACTTGCTCTTGCCTGCAACTCGCAGCACGCTTTCTAAACGAAAGGTTGCACTATCCACTTTAGCGCCAGCTTCTAATAAAAAATACTGACTCTTGAGGCTAAAACTCGACGCTAAGTTTTGTTCAGTTCGCAGCCCGGAAATTGAACCATTAGCCCAAAAATCCTCAATGGTGTCATAACCATCACCCGGACGCTGATTAATAATACTTTCCGCTTCGCCAACGCTAATCTTGTTATCAAACATTCCCGCCAACAAAGCGGCATGCTCAACCTCTATGGTGTTAACGTTCAATACCTGCCGATCATTGCCCGGTATCGCACATACATAAGGCGCCAACTTTAGGTAAATATCCTGACTAAACCCAAGCACCGCTCGCAATTCACTGCGATGACTCATCAAGGTGTTTGCCGCTCGATACGGCACGGTTCTCGACTCGTAGTCGGCATCTTCGGCTCCGTATGGACTCGCTACCGTATCTTCATCGATGTAGTCTTTTAGGGTATGTGTCAGTCTTTCTGCAGAAAAATCATCCATCCCCAATGCCACTAACAAACCTTTAAACTGTGTCGCTGGCAGTGACAATTTAGGTTGACCATTTTCAACCTCTTTAGTCTCCATCGACAACGCATTGACATTAAAACAGGCTTGCATATCACTAATGTTGCCACCGAGCTCACCAAGCTCTGCAGGAAATACCACATCGGTTTGCGCCCAATACTGCTGTCTGTGGATCTTGCCCTCATCGGCATCTTCTAAATCTTGCTTAAGCACTTTCTTGGCTAATTCTTCTGCAGAGAGCGCATACCAATAGGCTTGATCATACTGTGCCAAGTTAATGGTCCTACGCACAGAAATCTGATTACGGCTGTTAATATTGGTAGCAATAATCGCGATCATCGCCACAATCAACAAAACAACAATCAACGCGACCCCGCGCTGTTTATGAGGAAAATTAGCCATTGTTGTCTATCTTCCTACCGTTATCATCTCGGTTGTTATTTTCGCCGCCTGTATTATTGCCGCCGCTATTGCCACCTGAATTATTACTACCGGAGTTATTATTGTCAGAATTACTATCGTTGTTATCATCGCTACTTTTCGTGGCGATTGCGCCTACGGGCAGCAGAAACTTACGTTGGATTTTGCCCAGCCCTTCGACCTCAACTTCCATCGCAATCCCTTTAGGAAGAGTTGTCGCTTCGACTTTGCGCTGCCACTTATCTTCCACGAAAAAAGAGTACTCAACCGACAGCACATTTCTTATCACTATGGTCTTTATCGGCTCTGCGCCAAATTCAGGCTCTGGATACGGAAAATACCAGCGCTCTAAATTATTATTTTGAACAACATAAGCTACTGACTGCACGCTACCACGAGGCAAGATGCCATCGGGGTTTAGCCAGCCAATACGATAAAAAACGATCGCTTCAGATTCAGAATCAAAGAGATCGGAACCTGTTTGCAGTACCGTACTACCACGACCACCTTCGAGCATTCTTGGCGTGCGAGCCACCATCTGGCCGAAATCTCGCTCCAATGCACCAAAGCCCTGCTGCAGGGATTTTAGTTTGACCGCAAACTCCTCGGTAGCGACATCGTTTTTCATGACCGTATGCAATACCGAGTTAGCTGCTAACCCCAGCATGGCAAAGATGGCGATAGCCACCAACATCTCCAACAGGGTAAAACCCCTAGCTGACCTATTCATCTTTGAACACATAACTGCTGATCTGAGTGATGATGCGCTTGTATCGCTCATCATCACTGACACTAATACGTATCATTCGAAAATTGTCATCTGTGGTTTTCACAACTTCCTTGCGCCAAAACCACTCTTTATCGGCTAAATCGACGCGCCCCTCTTTCTTGCCTAAATTAGGGAATTTACCCTCTAATCTGGCATCAACCATCTGATTACTTGCAACCCACTGCGCCAGCGTCCTCTCCTCTAAAATCGGCATGTTTGCCATCTGTTCACCAAGACTTTTGGTGATAGAGACCGCGGCAATGGCGAATACAGCCAAGGCCACAATCACTTCTAACAGAGTCATACCACGCTGGTTATGATTCAAAAAGAGGTCCCCCAACGTAATGGTAATATGTGTTGGCCGAAATTAACGAGGTAGTTCATTAAACTCCTCCTCTCGCCCCAGAGTCAGCCGACCTAAGGCATCACCCACCACTAAGGCTTCAATCTCGTTACCCTGTTCATCTTTACCAACAAAGGTCAGCTCAAACGAACTCATCTCGCCACTGGGAAACAGCATCACCTGAGGCTCAGGAAACTTTTTCTTATCATCAGCCGATGGCTCTATGAGCGGCTCATCGAACCATGAATCTTGCTCTTCATCATCTTGAGACAAAGGTAAACCATCGAGCACTAAGTGCATCTGAACCCCGTACTCCATCTGCCGCTCGGCAAGCAATCTATCTTGTTGCAGTGGCTTCCATTTACCTTCGTCATAAAACACGAATTTATAGCTGTCTTTTTCAATCACAATACCGATGAAGTGGCCGCTAAGCACCGTTTCATCGAGCACTAGCTCGGTCGACGCCATAAACTGCCTAGCCACGCGCTCGAGTGCCTGCTGTTTATCCGCACCGCCAGTGGTAAAAGTAACAGCCGAAGCTGCCAACCCCATGATCAGTACAACTAACAGCACTTCCATCAGGGTAAACCCTGTCTGGCGTGACACTCTCATTAGCTAGGCTCTACTTATTGAAAGTCTTTAAGGTTCCAGCTACCGATATCATCTTCGGTACCTGGTTGACCGTCAGGGCCAGCACTAAAAATATCAATTTTACCTTGCTCACCAGGGCTTAAAAGCAGGTAGTTATTTCTCCAAGGATCTTGAGGAAGACGCTTCACATAGCCGTCTTCACGGTAGTTACGCGGCTCAGGTGAAATAGTTGGTTTTTGCACTAACGCCTCTAACCCTTGCTCCGTTGTTGGGTAAATGCTGTTATCTAAGCGATACATGTCCATTGCGTTTTCTAAGGCAACAATATCGGATACCGCTTTCTGTATATCGGCCTTATCTTTGTTGCCCATCAAATTAGGTACAACCATAGAAGCAAGGATCCCTAAAATAACGATAACCACCATAACTTCTAATAGGGTAAAACCTTTTTGCTTGTTTCTTGCTTGCATTAATACATCCTCTATAAAAGTGCCTAACCATCAAAGTTAGTACGCTACTGCAGTGTTGACGCCTATTGCATCATCCACTAATCATGTTATTAAGTTCTAAAATGGGTTGTAAGATCGCCAACACGATAAACAACACTACCGCGGCCATACTCACCACCAACAAAGGTTCAAACACCCCAAGCGCGATATTCACATTTGACTCGAACTCACGATCTTGGTTGTCTGCGGCACGCTCAAGCATCTGCTCGAGTTGACCACTTTTTTCACCTGAGGTGATCATATAGAGCATCATAGGTGGAAAAAGTTTTGTGTTGGCCAATGCCGCGCCTAAGCTTGTCCCTTCTCGCACCCTTGCCGTCGCCTCTTCGACAGCGGCTCTTACTCGAACGTTCATTAACACTTCGCTGGCAATGCGCATCGCATCAAGCAAAGGCACTGAGCTGGCGGTTAAGATACTTAATGTACGAGCAAAACGGGCAGTGTTAAGACCTTTGCTGACACGACCAATCACCGGCATTTTTAACAATGCACTATCGAAGCGCATTCGATTCGCAGCGTTTCGAAGTAACTGCTTAGCACCCACCATAGCAACAACTATCGCCACCAACACCAGCAAACCATAATCTCGAATAAAGTCAGATGAAGCGATCAAGAGTTGGGTCGTCCATGGCAATTCTTGCCCCATATGCTCAAATTGACCGACCACTTGTGGCACTACAGCAGCGAGCAATATCGCGATAACGCTAATCGCCACAACAGTAAGCACGATTGGATAAATCATCGCTTGGGTCATCTTGCTTTTAAGCTGCTGACGACGTTCGGTATAATCGGCGAGACGGTTAAGCACCACTTCAAGATGACCCGACTTTTCACCCGATGCCACCATGGCGCGATAAAGATCATCAAAAATATGGGGGAACTCAGCCATTGAATCGGCAAGGCTATAACCTTCGACCACCCGTGAGCGCACCGCCATCACCATGCTGGCAAGACGATCCTTTTCACATTGCTGGCCAACCGCTTTTAGTGCCTCTTCTATCGGCAAACCTGCCGCGACTAAGGTAGCTATCTGACGAGTAATTAATGCCAATTCGGCGACAGAGATCCCGCGCTTAAAACTAAAACCACCGCTCTTGGTTTTCGATTCTTTCTCTACAACCGCGGTAATTTCAAGTGGCATTAAGCGCTGTTCGCGCAGCTGTCCACGAGCATGACGCGCCGTATCGGCTTCAACGACACCCTTTTGCTGTTTTCCTTTGGCATCAAGCGCCTTGTACTCATATGCGGGCATCGATTACTCCTCGCGAGTGACGCGCAGCACTTCTTCAAGGGTTGTCACCCCACCGAGTACCTTACTCATACCATCATGGCGAATACTAGGAACCGATTTACGAATGTGCTTTTCAATGGCTAACTCTCCACGGCCCGTATGGATAAGCTCACGAATATTGTCATCTACCAACAAGAGTTCGTGAATACCGGTACGACCACGATAACCATTGTGACCACAAGCGGCACATCCATTGGCGCGGAATATGGTACGAGGATCGTCAGCAGAGATACCGAGCAGTTCGCGCTCGCGCTCATCGGGGACATGCTCTGTCTTACACTTAGGGCACAAAGTACGGATCAGTCGCTGAGCTAACACACCCAGTAAACTCGATGAAACTAAGAAAGGTTCTACACCCATATCCTGCAAACGGGTGATCGCACCCGATGCGGTATTGGTATGCAGTGTTGAGATAACCATGTGGCCCGTGAGCGAGGCTTGCACTGCGATTTGAGCCGTTTCTAAATCACGGATCTCACCAATCATCACCACATCAGGGTCTTGACGTAATATAGCTCGTAGACCTCGAGCAAAGGTCATATCCACCTTAGTATTAACTTGGGTCTGACCGATACCTGCCAATTCATATTCAATAGGGTCTTCGACGGTCAAGATATTGGTGTCGATAGAGTTAATTTCGGTAAGGCCCGCATACAGTGTGGTACTTTTACCCGAACCTGTTGGACCTGTCACCAAAATAATACCGTGGGGCTTACGTAACAGTTCATCAAATTGATGACGAATCGTATCTGTCATACCCAGCTGTTTTAAGTCGAGATTACCGGCATTCTTGTCCAGCAGACGCATAACCACACGTTCACCATGACTCGATGGCATGGTCGATACACGCACGTCGACCGCACGGCCGGCAATACGCAGCGAGATACGACCATCTTGCGGGACACGCTTTTCAGCAATATCTAAACGCGCCATGACCTTGATACGCGACACCAATAACGACGATAGTTTGCGATTTGGCTTGAGCACCTCTTTGAGCACACCATCGACACGGAAACGCACCACGAGTTGCTTTTCATAGGTCTCGATATGAATATCAGACGCTTCCTCTTTAATCGCTTCAGATAACAGCGCGTTGATCAGTTTAATGATCGGTGCATCATCATCACCTTCGAGCAGATCTTCCGTTTGCGGTAGCTCTTCAGCAAGGGTGAACAGATCCATCTCATTACCGATATCTTCCATCAACTGCTGCGCTTCAGAAGAGTTCGCCTGATAGACCTGGGTCAACTTAGCCTCAAATACATTGGCTTCAAGCACCACTAGTGCCAACTCTTGGCCGGTATAACGCCTAACCTCAAGCATCGCCTCAAGCGGCGTTGCTTGAGTATGATAAAGGATCAGCTGTTCATCTTCGCCTTTATCTAAAACCAGTTGAAATCGATGCGCAAAAGCGAAAGGTAAACGCTCACGACTATTTGAGTGAAACACTTCATCCGATTCGGCCTCTGAGACCAGCCCAAGTTCACTCGATACTTGGGCAAGCTCATCACTTTGAGCGGCTTGCAGATCACTCATCGGTAGCATCTTGCTTTTTGTTATCAGAAATATGTTTAAGCGCTGGATCGGTTTCACGCATTTGCGTCTCTAATCCTTTGCGATCTTTATAACGCTCCAGTACGTCATTCACCTCAGGTGGCAGATATGCCTCCTGATCCCACTCTTCAAGCACTGGCACATTCGTATTCGGCATCAGATTAACGCCACGCTCTTGCTGCTCAAGCTGTAATGCTCGGAAGTAGTTGTACTTACGACCAGCAATGCCTTCCATGGTAATGCCGTCACGGATAATGGTTGGCTTAATAAATACCATCAGGTTTTTCTTTTTCTTACCACTAGAAGACGATTTAAAGAGGTGACCGATAATAGGAATGTCGCCAAGGAACGGTACCTTCTGCACGCTCTCTTGTACTTCTTCGTTAATTAAGCCACCTAGCACCACGATTTGACCCGAATCAGCCATCACAGTTGTGGTTAAACGACGAGTTGCAAAAGTCACGTCGACGCCAGTCTTACCATTGATGCCAGAGACTTCCTGCTCAATGGTCAGCTTAACCGTACTTCCTTCGTTAATTTGTGGTACCACTTTAAGTTTTACACCCACCTCTTTACGTTCAACCGTTTGGAATGGGTTACTGTTACCATTACTGGAGTTCTGGCTGCCAGTTAGAATCGGCACTTCATCACCGACAATGAATGACGCTTCTTGGTTATCCAGCGTGGTAATAGAAGGCGTTGCCAGTACGTTCGATTTAGTATCGCTGGAAACGGCTTGAATCAGCGCACCAAAGTCACCCATAGCCACGCCCCAGGCCATGCCGTTAACCTTGCCAAGTGCTTGGGCTAGCAGAGTGATATCACCCTTCTGCGTTGGGTTTTCGGTACATGTACCGTTTTCGGTACAAATCTTAGTGCCATCTTGATCTTGTGCCTGCCAGATACCGGCACCGATCTCACCGATAGTCGGGCCTAGGTTGTTAAACTGAGTGCCACCACCGGCCTCTGTGGCCCACTGGATACCGAAACCAACATCATCACCCTCTGACACCTCTACGATAATCGCTTCAACCAATACCTGTGCTCGGCGAATATCCAGCTGGTTAATCACGCTTTCGATGGTGCGCATCTGATCGGGTTCTGCGCTAATGACCAATGCATTGGTGTCGGCATGGGCCATGATATTAATATCATTACGGCGCTTACTGCGACCGCCCTGCGCTTGAGCACCACCATCTTGATCGCTGGCGAGCTTCTCGGCAAACCCTGTCAACACTTCGACTAACTCTTCAGCTTTAGCGTAGCGAAGATAGCGCACTTTGGTATTACCAGTCGTAGCCTGTTCGGCATCGAGCTTCTTAATCAAACTAACCACACGTTGGCGACTCTTTTCATCGCCACTCACAAGCACGGCATTCGTTCGTTCATCGGCGACCACTTTAGGCGCCTGACCAGGAAGTTGCGACTGATTTGCCGTTGAGCGATAAAGGGTATCGATAATTCGCACTATTTCGCCAGCAGAGGCAAACTCGAGTGGTACCACTTGAACCTCGGTATCCCCTTGCTTGTCGACGCGACGCACAATATCAACCAGCTTGTTAACCACGGCAGCACGGCCCGAGATCATTAAGACATTAGATGGATCATAGTTAACGACATTACCGCCACCAGCATTATCATTTAACTGACGAAGTAGTGGCGCTAACTGCTTAGCCTCTGTGTTATACAGAGCCACAATACGGGTGACCATCTCGTCGCCCAAACCAGGCTTATTATCATCGGCGACTCGAATTGCCGAAGTTTTGGCATCCTTGTCTTTAATCACTTTGATGATGTTATTGTCCATCTCGACGACTGCATAACCGTATACCTGCAGTACGTTGAGGAAAAACTGATAATATTGCTCATCACTAAGAAGGTCGTAGCTACGCACGTTAATCTTACCGCGCACAGTTGGGTCGACGATGATGGTTCGATTCAAATTTTTACCAACAATATTGATAAACTCTTGAATATCTGTGCCCTTGAAATTGGCCGCATATTGTTCTGACCATGCAAGCGAAGGCGCTAATAATGAGGCCCCCATAACAACGCTCGCGATAAGATTGCGGCGAATTTTCTTATTGTTCATTTAATAACGTCCCCTAAACCCTTTTTTATTGCGGCAAACTAAACATGATCTCAACCAGTTGACCCTCTCTTTCTACCATCAAAGAGATCTCGGTCAATTCTGGCAACTGTGCCATCACTTCCAATGCTTGGCTCATTTCAGTCAGATCATAGCCGTTGATTGATTTTGCTAAATCGTTGGCTTTAAAACCAGCTTGTTGAAATAATTCTCTGTCCTTCCCAGGATTCAAACGATACCCCTGGAGCTCACCGTTACTGTTAACTGGTGAAATAGCGAGGTAATCGGTGATCTTACTTGGATCAGCAAGTATCTCGTCACGAGAATTCTCTAACTCTTCAGCAACGGCTTGATTATCCCTCTGATCAACTTGGCGAACGTCACGGGAGCGCTTGGCCTCTTGCAACTGCCTATTCGCCTCACTTTCGGTATTATATTTGAGACCATCTAGCATCAAGGTTTCATAGCGACCACTGTTAGAGATAATAATCCTATCTGCATACACCTCTTTAAGCGATGCTGAGGTACCTTTTATCTTGTCGCCTAAGCTGTAAGTGTTTTGGCTGCCACTGGATTCGATAACCGCTAAACCATGTTGTTCCGACGTTGAAGCTACAACGCCAGTTAACTGAATTGATAGTGAGGTCTTTGGTGCGTCGGTGATCTTCTCTTCGACTGGGGCAACTTTAGGTTGGTTATCATTGGGATCCGCTTTGCCAAAAAGTGACAAATTCTTCAAGGTGGTCAGATTCACGACTGAAGAGGAGTTACCATTACTCGTCGGAACAGGTTGCCATGCCCCTGGAGTCTCAGAGACAGGAACCAACTTCCATGTGATCTCAGCTAATAAATAGATGGTGACAACGAGTCCCACTCCAAAAGTAGCGCTACTCAAAGGCTTATGAGGTATGCCTTTGGCGATAGAAATTGCTTTATCTAATATATCCATATTATGTGGACCCTCTATACAGGTCTCTATTCTGGTTATGATAATTTAGGAACTTATGACTCATGCTAACCTACACTGCTATCGGCAACAAGCCCACAACAGCAGCTAAATTGGCCTACGAAGACTAATTATGCTAACTTTACGCGCCTAAAAAGGGTGTGAAGTGGGTCGCTATATCATCTTATCCCGCCGCTCAGCATCGGACTTATTGTCCAGCTTGTGAACTCGCCCATCTTTATATATCTATGGAGATACGATAACCATGACATCTGATCAGCAGATTTCAGTTAGGCTCGACAAATGGTTATGGGCAGCACGGTTTTATAAAACGCGAGCCATAGCCAAAGAGATGATTAACGGCGGCAAAGTACATTACAATGGCCAGCGCGCTAAATCGAGCAAAGTTGCGGAAATTAATGCCGTAATTAGAGTAAGACAGGGATATGACGAAAAAGAGGTCGTCATAAAAAAATTATCCGAACAACGCCAAAAAGCGGTGATCGCACAAACCTTATACGAAGAAACGCCTGAAAGCATAGCTAAAAGAGAAACCTATGCCGAAGCGAGACGCTTAAATGTACTTAATAATCCGGCACCAGATACTAAGCCAGATAAAAAGCAGCGTCGTCAACTAATACGCTTTAAAGAAAGCTAACTGTGAGACTGAAATGAGCAAAGATATATTAAACCGCTACCTATTTGATAACGCCGATGTACGTGGTCAAATCGTGCAACTCGAAAAAAGTTACCAAGAAATCCTATCCGCCCACACTTACCCAGTAGCGATTCAGCATCTACTTGGTGAACTGATGGCCGCAACCTCATTGCTCACAGCAACGTTAAAATTCGACGGTGATATTAGCGTTCAAGTACAAGGTAATGGCCCTGTTTCCTTAGCCGTGATTAATGGCAATAACCTTCAACAACTGCGAGGTGTAGCCCGCTGGGATGGTGAGGTAGATAATGATGCGGATCTAGCAAAGCTGATGGGACAAGGCCATATGGTCATTACCCTAACGCCAACCAATGGCGAGCGTTATCAAGGCGTCGTGGCTCTAGACAAGCCAACCTTAGCAGAATGCTTGGAGCAATATTTTGCTCAATCGGAACAGTTGCCAACCACTATTCGATTATTTGCCAACGGCAAACAAGCCGCGGGCATGCTGCTTCAGGTGCTACCAGGAGAGAGCGAGCACAATGAAGAGTTTGAACATCTAGAGCAACTAACGAGCACCATTAAAGCAGAAGAGTTATTTGAACTAGACGCCACTGATGTATTGCATCGCCTGTATCACCAAGAAGAGGTTCGCCTATTCGACCCTATCGAGGTGAGCTTCTCATGCACCTGTTCTCGCGAACGCAGTGGCCAAGCTCTTAAGACTGTGTCAAAAGAAGAGTTAGATTCTATTTTGGCAGAGCAAGGCAAAATAGAGATGGGCTGTGAATACTGCAACAGTAACTACAGTTTCGACGCTATCGATATCGAAGCCCTGTTTAACAATGTCCAAACACCAGATACAAAACAGTAAATAATCAGTCCCAGTTCAAAAGCTAAAAGAGGGTGCCTGTGAGCACCCTCTTTTTTTTAACAATTTCGCAATCTTCTTCACATATTCAATAGCGCTTAAGTTACAATCACGATTCTGCTCCTATCACGCAGAAAAAATAATAACAAGCTGGCAAAGACTGGCACCTCAAACCTACTAAAAATGATGGAGACCTTACAGATGGCGGATGGATCTAAGCAAAGTCATACAAATCTTTCAACGGCACAACTTATTGAGTTTGCACTTGCTCGTGGCGAAGGAGAGCTAACGGCGAATGGTGCACTAGTGGCAAAAACAGGTGAACGTACTGGACGATCACCTAATGACCGCTTTATCGTCAAAGAAGCCAGCTCTGAAAATGAGATCGATTGGGGCTCTGTTAATAAGCCTTTCGAGATGGATGCGTTTAACACCCTATGGGATCGCGTAAAAACTTATCTATTAAACAAAGAAACCTTTGTTTCTGAACTTGAAGTGGGTGCCGATGTTGAGCATTACCAACCTATAAGTGGGTGCCGATGTTGAGCATTACCAACCTATTCAAGTAACGACAGAAACGGCTTGGCATCAGCTATTTGCTCGTAATCTATTTATCGTCCCAGAGCAATTCAACGCCGCCAACAAACCTGTATGGCAGATAATCAATGCCCCCGGATTTGTATGTGACCCAGAGCGTGATGGTACCAATTCAGACGCTACGGTTATCATCAACTTCGCCGACCGCAAAGTGCTACTTGCTGGACTCAAGTATGCCGGTGAGATGAAAAAATCGATGTTCTCAGTGCAAAACTTCCTATTACCGGCCAAGGGCGTACTGCCTATGCACTGCTCGGCAAATGTCGGCACAGAAGGGGATACCACGCTGTTTTTCGGTTTATCTGGCACAGGTAAAACCACCCTTTCGGCCGATCCTAAGCGTTTTCTCATCGGTGACGATGAACACGGTTGGGCACCGGGCGGCGTATTTAATATCGAAGGCGGTTGCTATGCTAAATGCATCGACCTAAGCCAAAAAAATGAGCCTGTCATTTGGGATGCTATCCGTTTTGGTACGGTACTCGAAAATGTGACTTTGGATGAGCATCGTGTACCAGATTACACCAACACCGACTTAACCGAAAATAGCCGCGCGGCTTATCCGCTTGAGCATATCGCTCAACGTAAAGAGGAAAATCGTGGCGCAGAGCCAAATGCAGTTGTGTTCTTAACTTGTGACGTTTCAGGCGTATTACCGCCAGTGTCTAAGCTAAGCAAAGAGCAAGCGGCTTATCACTTCCTCTCTGGCTACACAGCTAAAGTGGGCTCTACAGAGATGGGCTCAACCTCTGCAATTCAGTCGACCTTTTCGACCTGTTTCGGTGCGCCTTTCTTCCCACGTCCAGCAGGGGTATATGCAGAGCTGTTGATTAAGCGCATTGAGTCATTTGGCAGCCAAGTTTATCTCGTTAACACGGGTTGGACTGGCGGCCCTCATGGGGTTGGCAAGCGTTTCGATATTCCAACTACTCGCGCTATTATCGATGCCATTGTCAGTGGTGAGCTAAAAGATGTAGAAACCGTGCATATCGATAAGCTTAACCTCGATGTACCCGTTGCGATTTCTGGTGTAGATAGCCGACTATTAAATCCAGTAAACACCTGGGCTGATAAGACAGAATATGACAAGTACGCTCAGCAACTCGCCGAAGAGTTTGCCGCTAACTTCGTTAAATACGATGTTTCTGATGCAATTAAACAGGCAGGTCCTAAAGCGTAATAGATTAGCCCCCCTCACTATCAATATGGCTCCGTAAAGGGGCCGTTTTACCCACTACTTTAGACTTACACCCAACCTACCCGAACGGGTAATGGTAATTTAATCATAACTATAGATAATAAAGCCCCTGCGGTAAGGGGTTAGTCCACTGACCCTTTTTCTATTTAATATTTGTAAGGACACAAATATGCGTCTAAAGCTTCTCACATCAATTTTACTCACTACTAGCTTGCTCTCGGCCTGCGGCGGATCCAACTCCGATGACGGTACAGACACTTCCCCTGACGGCGGCACGCCACCAGATGGTGGAACACCACCAAGCAGTTTTAATCATCAAATCACGGGCAATGTTATCCATATGGGTGCCATCGCAGGCGCCGATGTCTGTGTCGATTTAGATCAAAATGGACAATGTGGTGAATCCGAGCCCAGTTCAACAACCGACAGTGATGGGCTTTATCAAATTGATTGGCAAAGCGAACATGAGCAACCCATTTATGACCTTATCGCCACATGGGTTCAAATATCCCAAAGTTTGAGTAAACCCTCCCCCCTAAAAGCAGCCATCAAGCCAGAGCTATCATTGCATGGCGTCGATGCTAATAACTCAGTCATATCAAACGGTGAAGCTAAGCTCATGGCAGCACAGGAGCACAATGGTGCCATCAATAGCCTAACTAACATTGAGTTTCAACGTATTGATCGCATGCGACAAGCGAGTGAAACGCCCCTTGACATCGCCACTGAACGACTTTTTCTTATCGCCCTTTTACATACCATTTATGACAGAGGCGAAGCCGATACTTATCAACTCTCTGCAGCCCAGTCTGTCGATGTTAATTTTCAAAATACCTACAAATTGCATCAATACATTGACGCACTTATCGGCAATCAGCTTACCGATTATTTAGCAGTCGATGATGTGATGTCGATGGGCAAAGAACAGCTCAAGCAATTAGTGAGCGACAGCGGCATGGAAACCCAGGCTTACCTAGACAGCGATCCCATGGAAATACGCTTCCTAGTTAACAACGCTTTATTGGCCCAAGGCTATATTGAAACCCCGATCGATCAAAAAATCATGTCAGCAGATGACTGGCAGGTGATCACCACCAATTTCCTGGAAGACGAGCAGCAGCCCAGTAAATTCAACTTGGCTCCAGCAAAAATAAATAACTTTTTTACACTAGATTACGGGGATCCTGCGCTGTCATTCACAGGCTCAATAAACGATGGCAAAGTATGGGGGCAAGTTATTGCTACGGATGACGCTACAGCACAAATCGAAGAGTGCTGGAATACTGATATGGGGAAATGGATCAACCCAGATAGAGATGATCAAGGCTATCAACCTCATGCAATTAAGTTTATTAATAACAAACTACAAACGGTTTATAGCGGCACTAACGTACCTGTAACCGTTGAGTTCACTAAATACCAAAGTAATGGTAGCGACTGGCAAGCCATCCTCAGCACCACACCTGCGGCGTTACAACTGAGCACTCTGAACTGGCCCACAGTTGTTTATCGCTACACCATTGAACAGGCCGAAGATGTCATGTGTCGAGTTCAAGATGATTTTAATGTTTGGCCAATGCCAGCGCATCAAGATCCCCTACGACTCACCACCACAGATATAGCGAGGCTCTTTTGGCCAAGTTTCTATCCACACGACATTGAAGTGGATGAAAATACTAAGCGGATAAGTATCGATATCACGGGTGAAAAGGAAACCTATGAATGGTCATTACAGACTAGCCCTAGCGGCCAATCGATGATCCAAATAAAACAAGTGGATCTTCCTGCTAAATTCGCCGAGTTTATATTGCCAGATCATTACTTGATTGTTGGCGCTGATATTATTGAGATCACCCTCAACGAGGCGATGGGATATGGTACCAAGAATGACTACTTGAATATTACCTATAATGGCGAAGAAGATGGCTTCAACCAGCGCTTCTATCAACATCTATCATCTCTGGTGACGACCACTCAACCCTAATCCACATCAGTATGCGAAAATGACAACAGTTTTGAGGAGGCTTCGGCCTCCTCAATCAATTTACACCATGAGCCAATTGCAGCATCCGCATAAATAGTCCTCCACACCATCATTATTTTGAAAAAACAGCAAATTTTTCACACAAAAAATTCACTTTCGCCAATTAAATCCTACTTTAATCTTCAGAGCCCTATTTTATCATCAAGGTTTGTCACGATTCACAGACCTAGCCTTGCAGTAATGCTAGCCTCCTGCCCTTAATAAAATCGCTATAATCGATCAATCAAAAATACGATAACTAAGAGGCCATTGTGGCAAACAAAACCCATAAACTTATGCGTAATATCGGGGTGCAGGTGGTCATTGCGATGATCATTGGTGCCATTGTCGGCTTCATCATGGGGGAAGATGCCAGCATTTTCGCTCCGCTTGGCACTATTTTCATTCATTTAATCAAGATGCTAGTGATCCCTCTCGTGCTAGTCTCGATTATCTCAGGAGCTGCAAGCCTAGGTGATAGCCCCTCTGCAGGAAAAATTGGTATCGGTACCTTTGGCTTTTTCATTGTCACCTCTGGTATCGCTGTCGGCTTGGCACTGCTGCTAGGCAATTTGTTCCAACCTGGCCAAGGCGTCGATTTTACCGCTCACAGTAGCAGTAATTTAATGACGGTCACCGAGGAACAAGGTGCGCTACCTGGAGTCATGGATACCTTTATCGGCATGATCCCAACGAATGTGTTCGAGTCATTAACTGGCGGTAACATCTTACAGATCCTCGTTTTTAGTATCTTTTTTGGTATCGCGCTCACCAAAGTCAAAGGCGATGGTGCCAAGCCGATTCTGGCCGCTCTAAATACCATCGTCGATGCGTTTGTATGGATGATTAACTGTGTGATGATCATCGCCCCAATCGGTGTATTCGGCCTGATGGCAGATTCCGTCGGCACCTTCGGTTTCGATGCGCTTGAAGTGGTATTCAAACTGTTTGCAGTGTTTGTCGTTGCTATTTTACTGTTTGGTTTCCTATTTTTCCCGCTTCTTGTACAACTCTTTTCTCGCGTCAGTGCGAGAGAATTTATCAGTGTGATGAAGAAGCCTCAGGTCATGGCGCTATCCACCGCATCATCCATGGCAACCTTACCCGTCACGATGGAAACCTGCGAAGAGGAACTTAAGGTCTCTAAAGCAACCGCTTCTTTCGTGCTGCCACTCGGTGCCACGATTAATATGAGTGGCAATGCAATTTACTACGGCCTAGTGGCGATGTTTTTTGCTCAGATGTATGGTATCGACCTTTCACTCACCGCCTACGCTGCCATTATTTTTACCGCGACCTTAGGCGCCATAGGCCAAGCTGGTGTACCCGGTCCCTCTTTTCTCGTTGTTGCCGTACTGATGGCCGCGGGAATTCCTATCGATGGCCTGCCGCTGTTATTTGCCTTAGACAGAGTGTTCGACATGATCCGTACTTCATTGAATATCACTGGCGATGCCGCCTGCGCACTGATCATGGATAAATATACCCAAGATAAATAATCCCCCCTAAGCGCTTGATGGACTGCAATTAACGCGAGTTCATCAAGCTTTTAACCATTTAGCCTCCAATTTCTACGCTTCCCATCTAAAAACTCCTATGTCATCGTTAGTATCGCTGGACTCAAGCCGACTTGGCGGGTTTACTCGACGTATCTCGGCAAACCATTAACGCGATTGAAAAGATAAATGTGATCCAAGCTTGCCACTCGCTTTTAAGATAGCGCGACTATTTGAACTGCCAATAGAAGCTATCTTCCATAACGGCAAAGAGACGAACCGGCTGTGACTATTGCGGTGAGGCAAGCTATAGAATAAGGCGTTGAGTCAGTTATCGAGTAACCCTGGCGCCTCGGCTCTTGCTAAGCACCACACCTGGACATGAATATAGCGAGCTTCAAACAGTGCCGCTATCGTATTAGCTGTGGTTCCTGTCGTGACAACATCATCAACGATTGCGATACGTTGATAGTTAAAATCATCATTTAACTCAAAAGCGTTAGCTAAGTTGCGCCGCCGCTGCTTCCCTGTTAATCCCGCCTGAGGCTTGGTATCGACTCGCCGCAACACTGCATCATCAACTAAGGGAATATTAAGCTGTCGACTCAGACTATCGGCAATCAACCATGCTTGATTAAATCCTCGCTGGCGCAGGCGATTAGGATGCAGTGGAACGACAACCAATGCCTGAGGCCGCTGAATAATGGCCAGCACTTCCAGCTCCATGACCCGTTGCACTAACGCTCTGGTTAGACTCTCTAACCCTGCTAATTGAGCCTGATACTTGATCGCAGCAACATGCTCACCAATCCCTTGGTGATAACTGGCTGGCGCGATCACCATTAGGGGAGAAACTACCATGCAGCGACCACAGTACGCCGTCTGCATTAACATGGTTCGACCACAGCCGAGACAGGTTGGAGTTTGATAGAGGCTGGCAGATAAGCAGTGCTGACAGATCCCTCGACCGTCATCTGTTATATCCTGTTGGCACATCAAACAGCGATTCGGTAAACTAGCGCCCAACAAGCGTCCCAGTAGAGAGACTGTGCGCTTCAAAGTTAGCGTATAAGTTAACATCCATTTAGGTAGAGGCATTTTGGTGAGCCAGCAATCCATGCATATTCAAACTATAGGACAGGGGCACCCCATCGTCATGCTTCATGGCTGGGGAGTAAACAGCGCAGTATTTGAACCACTACATCAAATGCTGTCCCAGTATTGCGTCTATTATGTTGATTTGCCTGGATTTGGTGACAGCCCAGCACTTGATGGCGATATTGATACCTGGGTTGACCACATTGTCGAGAAAACTCCAGAAAATGCGATTTGGGCCGGATGGTCACTGGGCGGACTCGTTGCAACACGCGCTGCAATTCGTTATCCAAAGCATATAAAGGCATTGCTCACCATAGCTTCATCTCCCTGCTTTATGGCGAGAGAAGATGAGGGTTGGCCGGGCATTTCGCCACAAGTACTCCATCAATTTGGTGAACAGCTAAATCAAGACTTAAGTAAAATGATAGAGCGCTTCTTAGCGATCCAAGCGATGGGAAGTGAAACGGCCAAGCAGGACATCAAGCAGTTAAGAGATCTCGTGATGGCCAAGTCGCTACCACAGGCCTCAGCACTTCAACAGGGACTCACTATGTTAAAGGAGGTAGACCTACGTCCACAACTTGGAACGCTAGATCTGCCTTGGCTACGGGTATGGGGTCGACTCGATGGTTTAGTCTCACGCCGAGTACAACCCTTAATGCCACCAGCGAATGATCAGACAGAAGATTTGATCTTAGCCAAGGCGTCTCACGCGCCGTTCTTCTCGCATAAGCAGGCATTTTCTGACGGCGTTTTGAGTTGGCTCAATAAGATTAGCTAGGAATCACTTTAATTTAATGCATTTTTTGTTTATTATTTAAACACTAGTGTAGGAGTGAACTCAATGTTAGTGGTTACCAACTATCCCCAAGTGCCCATAGCGACGACTAATCCCGCTACGGATACTGCACGGGTGGAAAACCAACAACGCCCACCTATCATTCCAGCCCCACAACTGTCGAAGGGAAACGAAGAGCGCCCTTTTAACCCACAAAATGAGCGCGCAGCAGATCAAGCCAATATCCAAGCCAAGCTACATGAAAAAGTTCAGGCTAAGCAGCAAGGGCACGGTCAACAACAGCAGGAAGGAAAACAGCAGCGGGAACAGGCACCGCGCACTGCACCTGCCATCATTCGGCCTCAACTAATCAAACCAGCCCTACAACGCCGAGATATTCGCCCCCCTCAGACCGAGCCACGTCAAGCGCCAGTGGTGAGCACCAAGACGCCATTAGAACCCCAAGCAGCGAGCTTTTATCAAACGGTATCTGCACACATTTCGAGCTTCTATCAAACTCAAACCCTCCCCAAGGGAGAGCCTGGGTTATCAACCTTTATTTAAGGCGCTTCACTCTCTAACGGTGGTGTTTTGTATAGCTGATTTTGATAAGCCATACTGCCCCACAATGCCCAAGATAATGCCACCAGTTTCATCTCATCACTCTGCTCTTGGCGCACCAGTGTTTTCGCGCCAAAGTCATATTTAAATCCTGCAGGATCTCGGTCTGGTTGCACACCCACAATACAAAAATGCCGAGGCATTGGGCCTCGGCAATCTTCTACTTCAACTATGGTGCTACTTCTTTAATTTAGCGAATGCATCGGCAAAAGCATTCCCCATCGCTGCATTGGCGGGGGCTTTCGCTTGTTTGTTATGGTTCTTTTGCGCAGGTTTACCTTGACCAGCTTTATTTGCCTTAGGTGCAGCCTGACGCGGTGCAGCTGCCTTTTCCGAGGCTTTTTCATCAAGGCGCATGCTCAAACTAATGCGTTTACGTTCAACATCCACTTCCATCACTTTAACTTTCACCACATCGCCGGCCTTAACCACAGTGTGAGGATCGCTAACAAACTTATCGGTTAATGATGAAATATGCACTAAGCCATCTTGATGAACACCCACATCGACGAACGCACCAAAATTGGTCACGTTAGTCACCACCCCCTCTAAGATCATATCAAGCTTAAGATCTTTGACCTCTTCCACGCCCTCTTTAAAGACAGCCGTCTTAAACTCTCCACGAGGATCACGGCCGGGCTTTTCAAGTTCACTTAAGATATCGGTGATCGTGGGTAGACCAAACTCATCGGTGATAAAAGCCTTAGCATCGACCTGTTTTAACAAGTCACCGTTACCTATCAAGGTATCGACCGCCTGTTGCTGAGCGCGCGCAATCGTCTCAACTAATGCATAAGCTTCAGGGTGAACGGCACTCGCATCTAATGGGCTGTCACCATTGCGAATACGCAAGAAACCCGCCGCCTGTTCAAATGCCTTAGGCCCAAGGCGCGCAACCTTTAACAGCTGCTGACGACTACTAAACTGACCATTCTCATCTCGATATTCAACAATATTGCGAGCCAAGGTTTTGTTTAAACCTGCAACTTGTGCCAGCAGAGGCACTGACGCCATGTTTAAGTCTACCCCCACACCATTTACACAATCTTCGACCACGGCTTCTAGTGACTGAGATAACTGACTCTGGCTTACATCGTGTTGATACTGGCCGACACCAATCGCTTTAGGTTCAATTTTAACCAGTTCTGCCAACGGATCTTGCAGACGACGAGCGATAGAGACTGCACCGCGAATCGAAACATCTAGATCGGGAAACTCTTCCGCCGCTAGCTCAGAGGCAGAATAAACTGACGCGCCCGCCTCACTGACCATAACCTTAGTCAAATGGGGAACTTCCGCCTTCATCGCCGCAATTAGTTCTGCAGCCAATTTATCGGTTTCGCGGGAAGCGGTGCCGTTACCAATAGCGATCAGCTCGACCTTGTGCATTTTGACTAAATTAGACAGAGTGCGGATCGACTTGTCCCACAGATTTTGCGGCGCATGGGGGAAAATGGTCGAGTGAGCCACTAACTTACCGGTATTGTTAACAATCGCGACCTTAACCCCAGTCCGTAAACCAGGATCAAGCCCTAATGTGCATTTAGCGCCCGCTGGAGCCGCCATCATTAAATCACCTAAGTTACGCGCAAACACATTAATCGCTTCGGTTTCAGCACGTTCACGAAGTTTAGCGACAAACTCCGTTTCCATTTGCAGTGCAATTTTGATCCGCCATGTCGAGGTAACGACCTGTTTAAGCCATTGGTCGACATCACTGTCGGTCAGCTTAAGCTTAAAGTGCTCACTAATGAGCACTTCGCAATAGCTACCTTGCTTAGCCTCGGTGTCAGGATCGGCATTCATGTTCAGGCTTAACACACCTTCGTTACGACCACGCAGCATAGCCAAGGCGCGATGCGATGGGATCTGCATCATCTTCTCGCTATACTCAAAGTAATCCCTAAACTTAGCGCCCTCTTTCTCTTTGCCTTTAACCATACGACTTTCAAGCACTGCGTTTTGACTTAGGTGGCGACGCACCTTTTGCAGCAACTCGGCATCTTCGGCGTAACGCTCCATCAAAATAAAACGCGCGCCATCTAGCACAGCCTTAGTATCACCAAAACCAGCGTCACTATTAATAAATTCACTGGCTGCGGCTTCGATATTGGCTTGACGATTTTGTAGCAGCTGATCGACCAAAGGTTCGATGCCCGCTTCAATAGCTATCTGCCCTTTAGTGCGGCGTTTAGGCTTATAAGGTAAATAAAGATCTTCGAGGCGAGTCTTGCTGTCAGCATCATTTATTGCCGCTTGCAATTCAGGCGTCAACTTGCCTTGGGCATCGATACTAGAAAGAATCACCTTACGTCTATCGTTGAGATCGCGTAAATACCCTAAACGGCTAAATAATGTGCGCAGCTGAGTATCGTCTAAACCACCGGTGACTTCCTTACGATAGCGCGCCACAAAAGGAACCGTAGCGCCGTCATCCAATAACGTGATTGTTGCTGTCACTTGCTGCTCGCGAACGTTGAGTTCCTGAGCGATGATTTGTGCAATATTTTGCATAGAATAGTTCATGCCTAAATTGATAGATTTCATTGTCGCCAAAGATACCACAGGCGCTAGATAAGTTGTACGTCCAACCTATGTGAAAAAGCCTGCAAGACGCAGGCTTTTTCAGTCAGTTCAACAAATACCCCTTAATTAGCGACAAAGCGCTTGCCACTGTTTTGTCGCATCGGGATCGCCATTTCGATAGCCAATATAGCAGTTCAGTTTTTTAGTCGTATCACTTTGCAAGACCAGATCTAATCCTGTGGGCACCTCGATAAGATGCAATCCGCCCATCTCAACGCAAGTCGCTAAGATATCGACAAACTGACCGCTGCTTTGGCACAGATGGCCTTTGCCACCATATGCGCTGATCAGTAACTTGGGATCGAAACCATCGTCATTGCATGCATAAATCGGGGCATCACCCGCCTTACCTAAATGGAAAATGTTGTTGCGCATATACACGATAATGGCATTCGCCCCCTGCTTTTGCAGATTGATGAGCTCATTGGCCTGAAAATTAAACCCGCCATCTCCAGTAAGCACTAAAATAGTCTGCTGACTGCCAAGCTGCGCGAGTTGATCACCAATCGCTCTCGCATAAGGCAAACTTGTTCCCATCGCAGCGTACCAAGGATTCGCCAAATAACTGCGGCCAATATCACTCGCGCCCGTTTCGAGTTCAAAACTGGCAAACAAGGAATTGCCAACCTCGGGCACAAAAATAAATGAACGCTGCAACTGTCGCTGCACCCGATTAATACAGGCGGCGATATTGTGATACCCCAAACTACCGTCGCACTCAAACCTAGGCTCGCCCTGATTGGATAACGGTGCCTTAAATTTAGGCCTAGATTCATCACGGTAATGGCTGCGTAGCTGGGTCATCACAGCTAAGATATCTTGCTCTAATCTTGCGGTACCTTTGACCATGGTCTTATTGGGATGATTGTCGATAGTGTGCGTTTGACTGCTAAAAGCATTGTTGGTGTCAGAGGGGAAAATGGCGCTGCCCAGCTCTAAGACATAATCAACTTGCTCATCGATATAGGCTTGATGCTGAAGCTTACTAAAGACGCCATTATAGCTGCCCAAACACAATGGGTCGCATTCATCTAACATCCCTTTCCCAAACCAACTGGTTGCATAAGGCAAACCCTGTTGGTGACAAAAGTCGATAATGTTACTGAGCAATGCTTTATTTAACCTCAGCTTCTCTCCAAGAAAAACCAAAGGATATTTGGCTAGCGACAATTTTTCCTCAATCTGAGCGGCAATATATTCGGCACCACTCAGATTAAGTGCCTGAGTCTGCAACGCCGTAAGATCTTGGGGTAGACACAGAGCCTGCGTCGGCTGATGCACTAAGTCTCTTGGGATCTCAATGTACACTGGCTGACGATTGATAAAAGCATGGGTCAACAGATCTAAAAACTGCTCAGCAGCTACGTTAGGCTGACCACTATGACGCTGACCTTGCAGACGTTCGGCACGAAGACCTAAGGCTTTAAACGCATTTAACGCTGCATCGAGATCAGTGTGCCACGCAGTATGTGGATGAACGCTATGGTGCAGCGCATCGCTGTTGATCTCCGCCTCGCCTGGTGCACCCGAAATAAAAATCACCGGCAAACCTTCGGTACGGGCCAATGCCGCTGCCGATGTGCAAGGCAGGCTGCCCACAGTGTAAGTCATCAAACACACGCCTAATGGGTTGAGCTCCGCTTGTGCACAAGCGGTAAAACCCGCGTGCATCTCGTTGCTCGAAGGTAACACCGGGATCTGCTTAGCCAAGGCATTGATCAAGTTAGCGACAAAATCGCCACCGACACCATAGACTCGCTGCACACCAAATAGCTGCAACTGTTGAGCAATACTCTGCCCCAACGTGGGCAGCTGTTTATAATATTGTTCACCGAAATTATCTTGTATCGTCGCGCTCATCACATCACCGCTTAACTATATTTGAGAGGAAGCAGCCTAGAGGGGTTAAGAGATTCATGCGTTGATCAAGATCAGTTTAGAAAATTTGCTCACCAAGCGTCCTGCGAAAACTAATCGTTACGCCTTGGTAGAAAGGGCAAGCAGACCAATCAATATAGCTGTATTGATATCGTTACAAGGCGCTCTTTTGCCCTCTGAGTTGGAAGCACAGGATTAGAACAGATGAACAGCGAGAAGCAGATTGGGAATGAATTAATCAGGATTAATTGCGCAGAAATCTCGCAGTAAAAGACAGTGTTATAAGGGCTTAGAACATATCGCCTCTTACTGCTATTAGGTTAGGCTTCAAATGCCTTATATTGGATCTTATTGACATACCACTCTTTTTTACCAGCGGGTGTTCTCACAATAACTTCATCATCGACCTGCTTACCAATGAGTGCGCGCGCCATAGGAGAGTCAATCGTGATATAGCCAAGCTTAGTATCTAGCTCATCTTTACCCACAATACGGTATCGCACCACCTCACCAGCTTCATTTTCGAGTTCAACCCAAGCGCCAAAAAACACCTTGCCCTCTTGCTGGGGTGAATAATCAACAATCTTAAGATCTTCGACTCGCTTAACCAGATAGCGAACTCGGCTATCGATTTGCCTTAAAAGCCTTTTATTATAAGTGTAGTCAGCGTTCTCGCTTCGATCGCCTTGTGCAGCGGCCTCTTGCACCTTCTTGGTGATCTCTGGCCTATACTCCTTCCACAAATACTTTAGCTCCCTATCGAGGGCTTGCCAGCCTTCACGGGTGATTAACATGGCTTTCGCATCATTACTGGATTTGTTTTCCATTTAGCTTAATCACTCAACCTTTCGTCATTTATAAGTTAGTCATGTACGTGTTAATTGGTCTACCATGCAATATTAGCGACCAACCACCATCAATCGCCAGATGATACCCATTGACAGAGGAAGATGACAATAGCATAGCGAAAGGAAAACCTCTTCGAGATTAATGCCATTCTATTTATCGGGTAGATAGGAGCATTGGCTCACAGGATTCAATTTAGTTACAATTTCACATCGCTAGCGTAAATAAACTATAATCTACTTTTATTTCAAACAATTAAACAACTACAAAACGCGCCCTAATCATCATAGGTCAAGATGTAAATGAAATTCTCGCTAGTCATTTAATCGGCAAAACAGCTATATTAAGCGAACATATAAAATTAATAATGAATATCAGCAAGTTGGACCGGCTTTTATTGGCCACACCTACTGAAATAAGGGATAAAAAGCATGGGACAAGAAACCTCTAAAATTCTCGTCGTCGATGATGATATGAGGCTAAGAGCCTTACTAGAGCGTTACCTGATGGAGCAAGGTTATCAGGTTAGAAGTGCCGCCAATGCCGAGCAGATGGACAGATTACTCGAGCGCGAGAACTTTCATCTACTGGTACTCGATCTTATGCTCCCTGGCGAAGATGGCCTTTCGATCTGCCGCCGTCTAAGACAACAAGGCAACACTATCCCCATCGTCATGCTAACCGCCAAAGGGGACGAAGTAGACCGTATTATCGGTCTTGAGCTAGGTGCCGATGATTATCTACCTAAGCCATTTAACCCTCGCGAACTACTCGCACGTATCAAAGCGGTTATGCGACGCCAAACACCCGAAGTGCCTGGTGCTCCGACTCAGCAAGAGGAAGAGATAAGCTTTGGTGAATTTACCCTAAACCTAGCGACCCGTGAGATGTACCACGGCGACGAGGCAATCTCGCTCACCAGTGGTGAATTTGCAGTGTTAAAAGTACTGGTCAGCCATCCAAGAGAGCCGCTTTCTCGTGATAAGTTAATGAATCTTGCTCGCGGTCGCGACTACTCAGCGCTAGAACGCTCTATCGATGTACAGGTGTCACGCCTGCGCCGACTTATTGAAAAGGATGCCGCTAACCCTCGTTACATTCAAACCGTGTGGGGTCTTGGCTACGTATTTGTACCTGACGGTGCGGCTCGTCGCTAATGCAGCAATCTATTTGCCGCTAAAGCACACCTATCAATGACGTGGCTTAAACGATTTCTCCCTCGCAGCGCATTTAGCCAAACAGTATTACTGATTGGCTCCTTGCTGCTAGTCAATCAACTGGTGTCATACCTCTCTGTCGCTGTCTATTTCATTCAACCCACTTACCAACAAATCAACCAACTCATTGCTCGACAAGTAAAAATCCTGTTTGTCGATGGTGTCGATGTCGGTCGCGAACATTTGACTATGGTCGATGCGCTCAATGCCAAAGTACGCGATGATGGCATGCACATATACAACATCAAGCAGGCCCGTGAGGCCGGCGTCGAAAGAGCGACTTATTACACTTTATTGTCGGCACAGATGTCTGAACATCTTGGAGGTAAGGCTGAGGTGAGAATTGCCCAAGGCAAAGAGTTTGAGATCTGGATCCGTCCGCCGCAAGCGCCGTCGGTGTGGATAAAAGTCCCCTTGACTGGATTTAATGAATTCGGTTTATCACCGCTAACCCTCTATCTGATGGTTATCGGTGCGCTCAGTGTTGCCGGAGGTTGGTGGTTTGCCCGCAAGCAAAATAAACCCTTAAAAAGACTGCAAAAAGCGGCTATTTCAGTCTCGAGAGGAGACTATCCCGCACCATTACCACCGAGTGGCTCGACCGAAATTATCGAGGTAACGAACGCCTTTAACCAGATGTCTCGTAGCATGCAACAGCTAGAGCAAGACAGGGCTCTGCTGATGGCAGGGATCTCTCACGATCTACGCACACCCCTGACCCGCATTCGCCTCGCCTCAGAGATGATGGTTGAAGAAGATGAGTACCTAAAAGACGGTATTGTCCACGATATCGAAGATATGGATGCCATCATCAATCAGTTTATTGCTTATATAAGGCAAGATCAGGAGTCAAACCGTGAACAGGGGCAGATCAATGATCTGATTGAAGATGTAGCTCAAGCCGAATCTAAACGTGAAGGTGAAATAGAGATAGCACTCGCCTTCTGCCCCAAAATCCCCATGCAGGCGGTAGCGATTAAACGTACCATCGCCAATTTAGTTGAAAATGCATTTCGCTACGGTAATGGCTGGATCAAACTCAGCTCACACTTCGACGGAAAACGAGTTGGCTTTAGCGTGGAAGACAATGGCCCCGGTATTCCGTTAGATCAGATCCCCAAGTTATTCCAACCTTTCACTCAAGGTGACATTGCTCGTGGTAGTGTCGGCTCTGGGTTAGGTTTGGCGATCATCAAGCGTATCGTCGATCGTCATCAAGGTGAAGTGGTATTAACTAATCGAAAAGAAGGCGGCTTACACGCCCAAGTTTGGTTACCTTTAGAGTAGTTCACCCCTTCTATAAAAACCCATTCATCGAGATAGATAATCACTCATCGCTGTCATCAACTTGTCATGTTTACGTAATAATCTGGCGAAAATTATTATTGGCGCGTGATAATGAAAATTTCTACTCTCTCACTCTGGGCTTCTGCAACCTTGTTACTCTTAGCTGCACTACTGGCGACCGTGGTCGTTTGGAGCGGCCAGCAGAGAACACAAATCGAACATGAAACAAGCCTGCTTGCCGATGTGCAAAAGCGCTTCTTGGTCGAGGTTCGTCGCCAACTCGAAGGTTATTTAACCAGTGGGAATGCCCAGCTATTGGACAATGCCAAACAACAGCTTAATGATATTAATAGGGAGATCGATGGCCTTTCTCATCAAGATGCTCCGCTGCTCGTCGACGCAATTTCAAGCTTTATCTTAGATCTTGATAGCCAATATCGCGCTGCAGGTAAGCTCGCCGGTAATCCGAGAGAATTACTGGCGCATGCTGAAAGCGAGATGCTCTCTTACAATCAACACTTAGCCCAATATGCCGCCTCAGGGCTTAACGAACACCCCGAGCTCGCCATGCACTATATGGCACTAACCCAAGAGTTGCCTCCTCTGGTTTATCAACTTTCTCAGCTAACTGAAGGTTATTTACTAGATAAAGATCAGCGTCTTAAATCGATACTTTCGACGGCTACGCAAGAGCTAACCGAATGGCACGATAAATTAGCCAAATTGCCTTTACTGGGCATCTATGAAACTCAGGAGGTCGATGAGTTTGCCCTTGGTGATGATGAAGCAGAGCAAATTGAGATTGGTGAGATTTACTATAGCGAGCTCCTCTCTCTGAGCAATCGCTACGGTAAAGAGGTCACCAATACCGATAATCTATTGATTGCCAACAGACAGGCGCAAGATGCCATGATGACAGCTATCGCCCATATAGAGCAGCAGTTGTTAACACTTGGGTTGGCCCAACAATCACAAACCAGTGAACTCAAACAACAATTACAACTTATCCTCTATGGCGTTGTATCGATACTTGCACTATTTGCATTAGCTTACCTGTTATTGCAACAACAAAGGGTGGTTAAACCGCTTAAGCAACTCAATATCGCCTTTATGCGCTTAGGCGAGTCGAACGAGAGGGAGCGTATTGCGATTCATCGTCGTTGCGAAACGGGTCAAATAGCGGGACATTTTAATCAACTATTAGATAGATTCGAGTCAGAGGATGTCGAGCAAAGGGTAAAAATCAGCAAAATTTCAGAGTCACTTTCCCAATTAGTCTCGCGAATATCTAAACTGGCACAAGGAACTGAAACCACCCTAAAAATTGTCGATATTGCTCAGACACAAACGGAGCAGATGCGTGCAATTGCAAGAGACGTCAGCGAACTATCTCTACTCGTGGAACAGAGTGCTCAGCAAACACATCAACAGATGCTGTCGAGTCAAGATGAGGTCAAAGCCGTGATGACGGCGGCGGATGAAACACAGCTAGCCGTGAGCCATTGCCACCAATCACTCAACAGTCTTAACACCTCGGTGAGTGATGTCTCGACCATCATAGATGTGATCGGCAATATTGCCGAACAAACTAACTTACTCGCACTAAACGCGGCAATTGAAGCAGCAAGAGCTGGAGAGCAAGGCCGAGGATTTGCCGTTGTTGCCGATGAGGTACGCAGCCTATCACAGCGAACACAACACTCTCTGCAAGAGATCTTGGCCATACTCAATCAACTGACAACAGCAAACAATCAGCTAGAACAGAGTGTCAAAGGAATAGAGACTGCCAGCCTTAAACAGTCCCAAGGAGCACAAGCCCTTTGGCAAGTGACTCAAACCGTACAGCAGCAAGCACACGAGATGAATGACACCGCCAAACAGGGCAGCAGCTACAGCAGCAATCAAGTACAGCATTTAGATCAACTATATAACGCCATGGACGATTTAAAGACGCACGCTTTGCACTCGGCTGAGCAAAGTGAAGTGATCGCTAGTGAAGTCGCCCAAGGTGTTGCGGATATAGAAGCCAGCCTAGGAATAGACGCCCCGCCAGTGCTAGAAAAGCGCGTTGCATAGTCATAGGGGGAATTAACCTGAACCCGAGCCGAGTTCAGGTTAAATAATGTCTTTAAAGCGTAGCCATTACCGCTTCAGCCTTACTGACCTCAAAGCTTTTAGGTGCTTCAACGTTAAGAGTCGTCACTACGCCATTGTCGATCACCATGGCATAACGCTGAGAACGCACGCCACCAAATTCAGCGGTATCCATCTCTAGCCCTAGCGCTTTAGTAAAGCTGGCGTCGCCATCGGCAAGCATCATCAGTTCGCTAGCGTTTTGCGCTTCGCCCCAAGCCTTCATCACAAACGCATCGTTAACCGAGACACAAGCAATAATATCGACACCTTTGGCCTTAAACTCATCGGCTAACACCACATAACCTGGTAAATGAGCCTCCGAACACGTTGGGGTAAATGCCCCTGGCACTGCAAAAAGTACCACTTTTTTATTGGCAAACAACTCGGTCACATCGTGATTAACCATGCCCTCTTTAGTCAGTTGACTTAAAGTTGCCGATGGTAACTTTTGTCCTTGTTCGATCATGAGTCACTCCTTAATGATGAAAAATAGATAACAATAAATATGACCTTCAGCATAGTCTTAAATCGAGCCAACAAAAACCGACGAACCTTGTGGT
Organism: Shewanella psychrotolerans; assembly: GCF_019457595.1. Taxonomy (NCBI): domain Bacteria; kingdom Pseudomonadati; phylum Pseudomonadota; class Gammaproteobacteria; order Alteromonadales; family Shewanellaceae; genus Shewanella; species Shewanella psychrotolerans. Next base: position 4,134,304 of record NZ_CP080419.1, read on the forward strand.
TACTCAATTTATGCTGATTAATTTAACCTGCTACGTTTGAGGATCACCAAGCGATAGGCTTTATGGCAAGATTTGCCAACAATCACTAAACACAGTTCGCTCAGCATAGAAAGCAATAATCCGATCAGTAAGCCTATGGCGATCGCACGACCATCTAACATAATGGTATGGCTAAAATGCTGCCAAACTTCTGTACGAATATCGGCAAGAGGCTCAAATGCTACTTGTTGAAAGCCACTATAAGCAGACCGATTAAAACGTTGTAGCGCCCCCTCTAATAGCAGGTACCTTTGATAAATGCCTTCAATGCTCTCACCACCAGCCTTAACCACTTCATCAGTATTTTGCCGATAATGAGCAATGAGTTTATCGAGATCGCCCCCAAAAAAGCGGTCAGCATCGCGCTGAAACTCCCCTAAACTCAACTTGGCTTCAGTGGCATGGGCTTGTAATCGCTGGCCATACTGATCGACAAAAGCGGGGACCTGCACGCCCAGTAACACACCGCTGACAAACAGCATTAACCTTATATAATCAATCAATTGCTTCATCTTTACTCCCAAAGCAGGTTACATCTGTGAATTCACAACTGGAATACTAAATTGAAGCAGAACGTAAGGTCTATGTGCATTGAGCTACGGGACAACTGCAAATAAATGCAGTGTTATTTGCATATAAGCAACTGGAACAAGGCTATTTAACTGCAACACCACAGACTCGATTGCGCCCATTTTCTTTAGCCTGATATAGCTGCTTGTCAGCCTCTTCGATCACTGACTGCCAAGTTAAATTCTGTGAGGGGCAGACGCTGGCAACCCCCGCGCTGATGGTTACTGACGATGAGATGCGCGACCCTTTATGTTCAATCGCTAATGCCTCCACCGCACTAATCATCTTCTTTGCAATCGATAAACCACCATCGAGTGTTGTATCCGGAAAAATACAGATAAACTCTTCACCACCATAGCGCGCTACCACATCATAGGGGCGACGTGTGATACTCGCAATTGCTTTAGCGACGATACGAAGACAATCATCACCTTTTTGATGACCATAGGCATCGTTATAGTGTTTAAAAAAATCCACGTCGAGCATCATCAATGTTAAGGGCTTATTGTAACGAATGCAGTGACGCCATGATTCCGGCAAACTTAGCTCAAATTGACGCCGGTTGGGTAATCCCGTTAAGCTATCGATTAATGCAAAGCTTCGCAGCACGTCAGATTGGCGCTTTAATAAGAATTGGTTTTGCACCCTTGCGCTAGTAATAATACTGTTGATAGGTTTATGAATAAAATCAACAGCACCAACCTGAAATCCCCTTGCTTCCTGCTCTTCATCAAAATGGGCAGTAACAAAAATAATCGCCGTAGTGGCTGTAAGAGGATCCGCTTTTAATGTCTCACACACCTCAAACCCTGTGATTCCTGGCATTTCAATATCGAGTAAGACGAGATCTGGCTTTACCTTCCGACAAACCTCAATAGCCTGCTCTCCACTCGTCGCCATATACATCTCAAATTCTTGATGAAATAGCTGATGCAGTATTTTAATATTTAGTGGCTGATCATCGACAAGCAGTATCTTACCTTTGCCAAGACTTGCTAGATTCGCCGCTTCAGAATCCAACATTAGATTACCTCCTGTTCGATAATGTCTAATTTAACCAACGCCTGTCCAAAATCCAGCCCATGAACCTGTGCATGTAACTCTTGCCACAGTACGTGGGACGTAAACGGCCCCGTTATTTCATCAACTAAGGCAACGGCATCTAAATTGTTCTGTTGAAGTAATTCCTTTAACAACCGAATTTGCTCGTTAGCTGCCTGTGTATCTTGAGACAAATCATCGACTCCGCGACTTAAAACGACAGCCTCACTGGTAGCTTCAGATAGGTAGCTCATAAGCTGCTCAACACTAAGTTGTGCTAATAAGGCTAACTTAGCAGCCCAAGCCTCTATTTGCTGTGATTCTTGTGTTCCTTGCTTAAACTGTTTCTCCAAATAAGCCGCAAAATTAGCTAAGGATATTGCGCCAAAGTTACTCGCAAGGCCTTTAATTCCATGGCTATTGGCGGCCATCGCGACAGGATCTTGCGCTGCGATCGATGCTTTAAATTGCGAAAGTAGTTTGCCTATTTCAGACTCAAATCCTAATGCCATTTTCTCAAAAAATGACTTATTACCATCAAAACGTTTAAGTATCTGCTTATAATCTTCTAATAGCGGCGCATCCTCATCTGGCTCTTTGAACTCCGATACCTCAACGCTTTGTTCCAGTTCATAGACTGGTGCTATCGAAAAATCAGTAGGCTCACGACCAACAAGATGCAAAATAGCAGGCACTAACTGTTGCATATCAATAGGCTTACCTATGTGATCATTCATGCCCGCAGCAATACATTCGAGGCGGTCGGCATGTGAAGCATTAGCCGTCATAGCGAGGATAGGCAACAACTCAAAACGAGAATCAGCTCTAATACGACGAGTGGCTTCGAGTCCATCCATATCAGGCATCTGCACATCCATGATCACTATATCAAACGGCTGGCCGCTCTGGGTGACAGCGCCAACGCCCTCTCCGCCCCCTTCAGCCAATACGACCTTGGCACCCTCTAATGTGAGGAGTTCATCGACAACTTGCCTATTCAGCTGATTATCCTCGACCACTAAGATGGTTAAGCCTTGTAAACGTTTGGGTGAACTTAATTTAACCGGCCGATCCATGACCTGCCCAGTGAGTACTTGGCTTATGGATTCGGCCAAGAGTTGTGAGGTCACAGGCTTAGTTAAAAAATGGACAAATGGTGGACTAGAATCCTCATTCTCTAACATGACAACATCTTCCCCATAGGCGGTCAACATGATCACCGCAGGAACTTTACGTTGTTGAGCTTCAGCGGTATCTCGCAGCAGCTTGGCCGCATCAAGCCCGTTTAGCTCAGGCATGCTCCAATCCATAAGCACGATATCGAAAGGTTGTTGATCGCTTCCTTGCTGTTTACAACGCTCAATGGCTTCAGAACCGCTATACACGCACTCGACTAGACAGCCAAAATCGCTCAGGATTTTCCGTAGAATTTCAGTGGTAATCTGATTATCATCTACCACGAGGACACGACAGCCTCGAATATCTATATTCGACGTTGCCGGCATAGGTAACGATTCCAACAGCAACTCAAACCAGAAGCAACTCCCCTCACCGACTCGGCTAGTAACCAATAACTCTCCGCCCATCAGTTCAACCAAACGTTTGCTGATCGCGAGTCCTAATCCAGTGCCACCAAAACGTCTCGACGTTGAAGACTCTGCTTGTTCAAAACCAGTAAAGATACGCCCAAGCTGCTCTTCACTGATCCCGATACCTGTATCTGTAATAGCAAAGCGAAGTTTTATCTTGTCAGCTTCAGATTGAAGGCACTCAACATCCACGATAACTTGGCCACGATGAGTAAACTTAAGCGCATTCCCTGCCAAATTAATCAGAATTTGCTGCAATCTAAGCTTATCAATAAGTAACCATGATGGAATAGCAGGATCGAGACTAAACATCACCTCGACATCTCGATTACCTAAGTTGCCTGATAACACCACCGCGAGATCACGCATCAGCATCTCAATCTCACAAGGTTGCAAATCCAGCTGTAACTTACCCGCCTCAATTTTGGAAAAATCGAGAATGTCATTTAATAAGCCCAATAAAGATTTCGCTGCTACGTGGGTCTTAGTGATGTAATCGCGTTGCTGGGTAGACATTGAGGTGTGTTGCATTAACTGCAACATGCCAAGAACGGCATTCATTGGGGTACGGATTTCGTGGCTCATGTTAGCTAAAAATGCCGATTTGGCAGCACTCGCCTCATCAGCCTGTTTCTTCGCTTCTCGAAGAGTGGCCTCTAGTTCACGCTGTTCGGTAATATCGATATTGATACCAATAACCCGAAGAGCATTACCCTGTTTGTCTTTTTCAATCTCGGCACCCGCCTGAATGTAACGCTGCCCGCCCTCAGCCGTTAACACTCTAAATACTGGGTCATATTCGCCTTTGCCAGCGATAGCATCATTTAGCTTTTGCTCGGCCATAGCCATATCATCAGGATGAAGTCGCATTAGCCAATGTTCGTAAGTCAGACCGTCTTGCCGCAGACTAAGAGGCAGCTCATAAATCGCAAACATGCGATCGTTCCACTCTAACGTATTGTCTTGTACATTCCAGGTCCATATTCCCAGCTTAGCAACCTCTGCCGCCTTACTCAAATGGCTACTGGCCGTGATCAACGCCTCTCGCTGTTGCAAGGCCTGCGTAATATCAATAGCAATCCCGAGATATCCAATTAAGTTACCATTGTCATCGTACATAGCGGTAACAGACAAGGAGACTTGGCAATGAGAGCCATCTTTCCGCACATAGGTCCAATTACGCGTCTCAGGGCCTTGAGTTTTAGGCATATAAACAAACGTATCGAACCCCTCAATAGTAAGACCTGATTGCTGGGACAATTCAAGCGAGCGCTCTTGAACCTCATCAGCTAGATGTAAGGGGGCAGGAGTAGAGATACCCACTAACTCTTTTGCATCGTAGCCAAGTAGGTTCTCTGCACCACGATTAAATAGTGTTATAACCCCATCATTATCAGTTGCAATGATCGAAATTTCAGATGCTGAATCAAGAACATAAGAAAGAAGTGAACCCAATTTATTTTTTTCTATTTGAGCAAATTTACGTTCGCTAATATCGGTGCTCAGTGCAACAAAGCGTTCGACGCCGCCATCGTCATCCGTTATCGGGCCGATAACGGTATCGAACCAATGTATACGGCCTTGCTTGTCACGGTTACAAATTTCACCATGCCAAGATTGACCCGCTTTTATCTTCGCCCACATTGCTTTCCAGAATGCAGCATCATGCTCACCCGAAGACAGCAGAGAAGAGTTCTGGCCTACAAGTTGTTCGCGGGAGTAACCACTCATGCGACAAAAATAGTCATTTACCTCTAAAATGACACCATCAGCATCGGTTACCGAGTAGAGCAGTTGATCATTAATCGATTTAAGGAGCGCTTTATTTTCAGATACTGCTTGTTGCAACTCGATAGTTCTTTCGGCAACCTTCAGCTCTAAGCTTTCATTTAATTTTAAAATGCGCCTTTCCGCATCTTGCTGCAGAGTAATATCCCGAATGGTTTGACTTAACCCTTCAACATCTCCATGCTCATCGATAATGGGTACCGCGGTCATCGCCGTAGATAAGATCTGGCCATCTTGACTCTGGTGGTGTGAAATCTGATTTAATATCGTTTCGCCCGCAAACACTCGCTTAAACCAAGCCGTTTCAATCTCAACTTCTGTCGGAGGAACGATTAATTCGGTACTTAACAACCCAAGCACCTCTGACTCTTTGTAGCCAAACAGGAGCTCAGCGCCTCGATTCCAACTGGTAATACGACCTTCAAGGTCGTAACTAATGATGCCGTCTAGAGAATGCTCCAACATGCTAGCGCGTCTAGCCTGTTCAGCTAACACTTGCTGTTTACGCTGTAAATTCAAAGACCACATCATGACTAATGCCGCCAACAACACACTGAACATTACGCCATATAAAAAAATTAAACTTGGCCGATTAAGGTGTAATCCAGTGATGAACTCAGGGTAAGCTATGACCTCAAACTGCCATTTTCGGCCAAAGATCTCCTCATTTACTATGTGCTTAAAATGAGATAATGGTCGACTATCTGCCTCGTGAGTCTCAAAGAAGTTAATGGGATCATCAGCTTGAGTTACATCGATAAGATTTAGCTTGGTGGTTTGCAAAGTTAACTCTAACCCTGCTAACACTTCATTCGTTACCAGAGGCGCATAGCTCCAACCAAAGCCCTCCGCTTTTCGTGCTTCTATGGTTGAAGGTGTCGAACCACTGCGATAAATGGGCATCAAAATCAAAAAGGATTGTAGCGGCTTCCCCGTCACTTGCACTAAGGTAATCGGCCCAGTTAAACGCACTTCCCCCGAAAGCAGTGCTGCAGTGGCGGCGTCTCGACGATGCTTTTCTGAACCTATATCGAGACCAACGGCTGAACGATTCCGCTCTACTGGCTCGATATATTGGATAACATAACGCTCATCGTTGTGAGCACTTAGCTGGCGAATAGCAAAGTCAGGCCAACCATCTTGCTGTGCTTGCGCAATAAATGAGGGCTCCTCCTTAGGAGATACTCGGCGAATAAAACCAAAACCACGAGCACCAGGAAACTCTTTATCCACATCACGAGTTAAACTGTAACGAATAAAGGCCTCTCGCGTGACCTCATTTTCACCAGCGGTCACAATCATGCCTCGCGCACCGCGAAGACCATATTGATATAAGGTAATGCGCTCTAAGACATTATGGCTAATTTGCTCAGAAGCCGATTGGAGTGCTTTATTGATCTTGGTTGAATTATTGTCTCGGATCAACAGCGCCACAGCAGCACTAATGACTAAGCCAACCAGCAGTGTATAACCACTCCACTTAGCGGCTTTCTTATATTCCAAAGACCAATTCATAAGAACCTAATAATTAAAAAATCATAGAGTTATGATTCTGGACTAGTCAGCAGCATTTCGCCAGTCGAATAACAGCCCTTCAAATTAATCCCCCTGACATCAGCCGCAATGAAAACAACTCAGGGCGCGCATCCATTCGCCTTGAGTTAGTTGCCAAAAACGCGCAGGGAACTGACCGAAAACGGTGGTATCCAATGTCAAAACGATTGCTCAAAGCATGAAACAGCAAGGCATGGTGGCTAAGGCTGCACAAGTTTAAGATGACCAATGACAGCAACCATCAATTAGCCGCAACCCCAACGTACTGGCGCGAAATTTTACCGCTACGGCCCCAAACCCAAAATGAGGGGGATTAGCATACCCAATTTATTTCCGTTATTTGAGCAGCCAACATGATCGAAAAATATCACCTGAGCTAATCTCCACTAAGCACCTTCTCATTCCACCAAGAGCGAATAGTCATCCAAAGCTTTATGCCCTCTTGCCGACAGAAAACTTAGCAAGGCTTCGGGGCTACGATTGAGTATGCGTTCAATCGGAAAATCAACCGTTTGAATTAACTCAACGGCTTTATCAAACTCACCTAGACTAAACGCAATATGGGAATCAGAGCCCATCACCAATAACCCACCAGCCTCTTTTACCGCATTCACGATTTCAGTGCAGTTATGGATGCTGCCCTTTCTAGAGGTTAAGAAGGAGGAATTATTTATCTCAAGGGCCACATGATGTTTAGCCGCTGCTTTAGCAACCCTTTTAATATCAATAGGGTAAGCGGGATTACCCGGATGACTGATAATATCGACGTCGCCACTCTCAATACAGTTGATTAATGCGTTTGTGTGCGCCTCTTTGGTTGAAGGTGGAAAAACCGGCTCATGAAAGCCTGCCAACACGATATCTAGCTCTCGTAAATAATCACCAAAGAAATCAATCTCGCCATCGACATTCTTAATATTGGCTTCGATACCTCGTAGCACGCCAATACCATCAATAACCCTTGGCCAAACACGCATATTTACAAAGTGCCAAAAGTGGGGTGCATCAGCCATATCGGGACCATGATCGGTAATAGCGAATAACTTAATCCCTTTTGCTTTGGCGACAGCGAGGTAATCATGCAAGGTACTATAGGCGTGAGTTGAAGCGATTGTATGTGCATGAACATCAACAAAAAATCTCATGACAATCTCGTTAGCTTAATCAGACAAGTGACCATAAAGTCTACTATGTTAAGCGAACTTTCTCCATACCGACTTGAAAGACAAATCCCCCCAAATGGGCATCGTAATCGCTTATAAACAGGCTGTGTCGCTGAAAGCATAAACTGACAAATAAGAGTAACCCTTTCCAGCCCATGGTTATGGCATGTACTTTTATTACAAGTTTAAAGATTACTGAAAAGTTATTAATGCTTCACACCCCGAAGTAGAGCGGTTACGAATTGAGAAGCTCCAATGATATCTGCGACATAAATCTTCAACGATGAGTAATCCTAACCCATGTCCATCTTGGTTAGGTGCTTCATTTAGACCCGAACCATTATCCCTAATAGCTAATGAGTCTGCGGATACTTCTAGGGTTATTGTTCCCTCCGAAGTTGCGGCGATTGCGTTCCTCAATAAGTTTCCTACCACAATGTTAAGCACGGCTGGCGCAGCTTTGCTCGATGGGCTTTGGAGGAAAGTCAGTTCAACATCGATATTTTTATCTTTTGCCTGAGCACTGTTGAGTTCAATGATGTTCTCAAATTCGTCTTTGCTTACCTTTCTTTCAACGGTTTCATCTTCACTACGTTCATAGCGCACAAGCCCTAACAATGCATCAACCATCGTGGTCATCTGTAACGTAGCTTCATTGATACGAACGACCTGTCTCTTTTGAAATTCTTCAGACACCTTTCGCTCTAACAATTTACTTGCGCCTTTCACTATGGTTAAGGGAGTTCTCAATTCATGGCTAGCATAACGGGCAAACGCTTGTTCACGTTTTAACAAAGTATGAATGTCATGACGATATTGATTGAGCTGATCCGCTAAGATCTGAAATTCACTGGCACCACCTAGTGGAATATCAAACACATGGGCGCTATTGCCGCGTTGTTCGGTTAATTGCTCTATCAAATGATTAATGGGAGTTATCAGGCGTTGTGTTAAACGATTCAACAATAGTCCAAAGACAAGCAGTAGCCCAGCTATACTAGTGATCACTATGAGACTGGCATACACTGCTTCATATTCACCAAATTCAATTTGATTGATATCAGATAGCAATATGACGGGTTTTCTTTCTCCGTTATTCGTGTAGTAACCAAAGTAAAGCATGAGTGATTCGGTTCCATATCCGACTTCACCAACATAAGAATCTCTGCCTTCAAAGTACTTATGGTACCTTGAAGGAACCAAACTAATATCGTTATATGCACTAGTAAGAACGTCTATGGAAATCTCACCATTTTCTCCATCCATAAATCGCTGTATTGCTTCATTCTTATCTATTTCTATTCGACGCTCGCCAACTTTATCTTCAGACCACTGTAAAGCTGCAAAAAAAATCATATAGCTGACTAAACCCATCACAAGGGCGACAATCGTAAAAAAGATCGCTAACTGGCTTGTTAAAGTACGAGTGCTGGCAAAGTTAGCTTTTTTCATTATACGTTCTCCAATCGAAAACCAACCTTGGGAACCGTAATCAACATGGCGGTAGCAAATGGCTTATCTAACTGGACTCGCAACTGATAGATATGACTGCGTAATATGTCGCTATTAGGTTCATTTTCTTGCCAAAGCATATTGATAATTTCATTGCGAGTGACAATGTCAGGAGCGCGTTGACAAAGTAGCTCTACAATTGAATACGTTGTGGGGTTTAACAGAAGCTTAATGCCGTCACGATAAGCTTGATGTGTTTTTTGATCTATCCGTAAACTACCAAACTCCAAGAATGTATCGGCTACGGTTCGTCTGTAGCGTTTTATCAATGCACTTAAACGTGCTTCTAAAATCTCAAGGTCAAAAGGTTTAGTTAAGTAATCATCAGCCCCATAATTGAAGCCATTTAACATATCATTCCGGCTATCCAATGCGGTTAACATCAGTACTGGAGTTTCATTCCCTGCCTCTCTAAGCTTCTCACAGACCGTTAAACCGTCCATGCGTGGAAGCATAAGATCCAAGATGATGGCATCAAATTCGATTTCTAAAGCGAGTTTAAGACCGAGCTCTCCATTATCGGCATAATCAAGTTCAACTTCCTCACTTTCGAAGTAGTCAAACAAGATCCCGGCAACTTCCCTATTGTCTTCTACTATTAACACTTTGTTCATATCAACTCGTTCTTTGTCTTATGCATATCGGATGGTTATATGCTTAGCTCTCAGTGATCTTGATAGGCCTAAAATACTCACGCAGCTCATCATTACACGTGTAGATATTATGTATAGATAGGAATAGTCTTTTTAAACAATTTGACCCGAAGCTTTTGTTCGGATCATAAATGAATCACTATTTCAAAGGCCTTTATATTCACTATTATTTATCAACATAGGAATACCATCCCTTTCGATAAGCCATACTACCAAAATTAGCATGGGCATGCGCTTCCTTGGTCAGTGCTTGATCAAGCTGAGTCGCTATAAGTTTCTTACCATCGACCAAGAAAGTTTTTGGTGTTTTATCTGGTTGAAAAATTACCGCCTTGCCATTTTTAATATACGCAAAGTTCTTATCATATTGCAGCATTGCTCTCAATTGAGAATCATCTAATGGCTTAGTGAAGTCGTTACCCAGCATTGGGTGCTCACCAGAAGCTCCTATCAGTGACAGGAGTGTTGGGGCAAGATCAATCTGGCTTGCTAGCCGAGCATCCTCTCTATGCTCCACACCATTGCCAAAAATAACAGCAGGGATATGGAAGTGACCAACGGGGACTAAACTCGCACCAGATACACGGGAATCATGATCAGCAACGACCACGAATATCGTATCTTTCCAGTATTCCGATTGTTTTGCCTTTTCAACAAATTGTCCCAAAGCATAATCAGAATATTTAGCGGCATTATTACGAGTTTGTTTTTGACTGTCGTACTGTGAAATTTTGCCATCGGGATAATCGTACGGAGCATGATTTGACGACGTAAATACAAGACTAAAGAATGGCTTACCTTGTTTATGTAGCTCGGCGAACTCTTTATCCGCTTGATCATACAAATCTTCGTCAGATGCGCCCCAAGAACCGTTAAAATCAATTTTGTCGAAATCACTACCTTGAACAATATCTTGAAAACCATTACCTAAAAAGAATGTCTTCATATTATCGAAATGCGCTTCACCACCGTAAATGAACTGTGTGTGATATCCCTGCTCACCAAGAAAACTGGCTAAAGTAAAAAAGTTTTGTTGAGATTTACCCAGCTTAACAACAGCGCGTGCTGGGGTTGGGGTAAAGCCAGTCACAACAGCTTCAATCCCTCTGACAGAACGCGTACCTGTCGCGTATAAGCGGGTAAAGTTCCATCCCTCATCCATGATTTTGTCTAGGTTAGGAGTCAGTGGCAATCCTCCCAATTTTCCTACGTATCTCGCTCCCAAGCTCTCTTGCAACAAAATAACTAAATTCTTCTTACGATTGGGAAAACTAGCGGTATGCATCGTTTTCGTTGGAACAAGAGGATCAGAGAAATCAGCATGTGGATTTTGTAAAGTGCTACGAACTTGCTCAAGCAGCTCATCTTGGTCCAGAGCGCCATAAAATTCAGCGCTCGACATTTCATTTTTTGTTTGTTTCCACGCAAAGGCGACTGAATAAGCAGAATTTAGGCTGAGATCATTTAACAAGTGATCCGTTGAAAATGCCACTAATGAGGAGTTTATCGGGCGATGCTCTAACGTACCACGAGCGCCTAGAATAAGAAGGCAAGCAACAGCAAGTTGCATCCCTACTTGCTGTAAGAGCGACCCTTTGGTCTCTGTAGGCCAAACAATATCGAACACTTTACTCAACAATCGGGCTGCGATGAATAATCCTGCTACGGTGACTAAAATTTCGATTTTGTAACCCGAAATCAGCATCGAAAAGACTTCTTTTGGGTAGACTAGATAATCGATAAACAGTCGGTTTGGACGCAAGTCATATTCAAGAATGAACGTGGGAGTAATCAGTTCAAAGAACAAAAACAACATGCTGCCTCCCACTAAGTAAACTTTTAGAGGTAGGCGAAGGTGGTGAGTCACTTTTAGCAGCGTTGCCAGCATTATCAACAACAATGCTGGTACCAGCAAATAACACACTGCCGAAATATCAATGCGAAAACCACCGAAAAAAATTTGGCCAGAGTCAACAGAGGCAAACGCACGCTCACTCTGCCATAACGAAAGCATCAATCGCGAAGCACTCAACAATATTAAATCAATCAAAGCAAAGCACAGCACTGGCAGTAATGTGCCCATTCTTAGTCTTGAATCGTCATTGCTCTGCGTTGAAATTAGCGCAACCATAGAACCGTTCCCCAAATAGCCAGAGAACAAATCATGCTCAATAGTACTAAAGCGGAGCCGATATTCTTAGCTACGCCTGATAACATGTGATACTCCAACCCTACTCGGTCAACCACAGCCTCAATTGCGGTATTCACCATTTCGGCAAACAGCACTGACACCATGCCTAACATAACTAATAAGGTATGCATAGCCGATAAATCCAGCCAAAATGCAAACGCTGATAACGGTACAAAAAGCATTAGTTCTTGTTGGAAGGCCGCTTCGTTTTTACAAAGCCATTTGAAGCCGTTAAAGCTATGGACAAAGGTATAAATAATACGATGAATACCTTCACGTTTAATGATGATTTCTTGTTGCATGTTTACGGTACTCTATCAAATGGTTATGAATCTAAGCGGCAACTGTATGTGATATCCAGTTCTGAATCTTGAACTTCTGTCTGAACGCCATACACCCCAAGCAAGCTATGAAATAAGTTATCGTGTGATAATGTGTCTTTCTGTGCTTTTTCTTTAAGACATTGAGTACTTAGCTCTTTTTGCTGAGCATACTCTTCTGGCATCCACATTAACCAAGGCACTTGTGTTTGCTCCTTCGGTGCTATCGCATAAGGTGTACCGTGCAAGTACAGCCCACCTTCACCCAGTGATTCACCATGATCAGAGATATAAGTCATCATGACGTTATAGTCGTTCGACACGCTTTTCAGTTCATCAATCACTTGGGATAAGACATAGTCGGTATACACCAGTGTATTGTCGTAAGCATTAACGATTTGCTTGTCGTTACAGTTTTCAATGTCACTACGGTTACATGCAGGTTGGAACGGTGCTTGAGCATCTGGATAGCGTTGCCAATAGGTAGGCCCATGACTACCTATCGTATGCAGAACCAACAACTTGTTATGAGAACCATCATCGATAAACTGTTTGGCATCTTTAAGCATGGCAACATCAAAACAAGTTGAACCGTTACAATCGTCATTTTTTAGCGATGGATCGATGGCAATGTAAGTTAGATTTTTAGCAACACCTTTATCGCCACCATCATTATCAATCCACATAACATCAACTCCTGCGTGTTGAAGTACGTTGAGTACATTATCCTGAGCAGCCGCGCGGGGTTTACTATAAGAATTGCGAGTCATATTGGAGAACATACACGGAACGGACAAAGCTGTGTAAGAGCCACACGAAGACACATTCTGAAAGACAATTAAGTTCATATTTTTTGTGTACGGATCGGTATCTCGGTCATATCCGTTGTAAGTAAAATTCATAGCACGTGCTGCTTCACCTAAAACGACGACCATCAAGGTTGGTTTGCCATTTTCAACTTCAGCCACTTTCGCGTCCGTTCCCAGCGTTTGGTAAGCCAACTTCGTTTCGAAATAAGTTTTCTTCAGATATTTAGCACCATTGAAAATATGTGCAGGGTTAACCATCTTGCTCAAATAGCTATTATTGCGACCTACGGACACATAATCCTTATAGCAAGTCTCTGTGACAAGACCGATACCTACTACCGCAACGAATACAATACCTACACGAGCGATAAGAGCATGCTTCCAAATCCGATACGGCTTGATGCGCACAGCGGCGATAAAAATGCACGGTAAAATACCAAAAACAAACAGATAGAAGACAGACCTAAAGTTAAGGTAGAACAAAATTTCTGAAGAATTAGACTCAAACACGCTTTCCATCATTGTTGAATCAAACATGGTTTGGAAATTTACCGCTGCGTACAAAGCACCAGCAGAGGTCAGAACCACAAAGCATATAAATGGCTTAAACACATAAGGCCAAGCAAAAGCCGAAAATATAATGGCAAACGCACAAATAAGTAATATCGGGGCAGTATAAGGGAAGATAGAATTGGAAACGTCCGAACTCAAATTAAAAATAGTCTTCAGTACGGGATAATTCATCACAGTTCCGAAGTATACAGCACATAAAAGAATGAGCGTTGTCATATGCATCTGAATACGATATGTAAGCAATTTCTTTATTGACATCATCTATGATAAGCCTGGTAATATTTCTTATAGATATAGGAACTTACTGATTTCAGAACTAGTGAATAAAAATGGAATAGACTTTTACAGTTCTAAGATGGGGTTAGTATTGCAATTGATGTGTAAAAAAATTGTCGACAACGGTATTTCTGGTGCACTAGCCTGCATCGCGTCACTGGTATTTTTTGCTATTGCGACTACAGTCCACATATGGGTTATTACCAACCCAACATGCTTATATAAAAGAAAATGGCTTTTGTATTATAATTACAAAAGCCATTTTTATGTCATCATATGGGTTCAGCGACAGGCTGGACTGACCCCTAATGCCTTAAACACTAACCACTTTTCATCGCTGCTTTCACATAGACATCGAAGCGGTTTTTCTTAGTAGCGATAACCGTACTGGGTTTGACGCCGTCTAAGTCTTCGGCGTAATCGGGACGTTTGACTACCACGCGTTTGCTGGCTAACGCCATGGCTGGCGCAAGCAACCCATCGGCGTCTAGGTCGGCGCCAACTAATGACTGAAACACCCGCATCTCTTTTTTCACTAAGGCTGACTTTTCACGATGGGGATACATGGGATCTAAATACACCACATCGACCTGATGGCCGACATCTGCCAATGCAGTTAAGCTTGAGCCATGAACTAAATGCATCCGCTCTTGCATCCATGAGCCAATGTCGACATCTTGATAAGCGCGGCGCAAACCATCTTCAAGTAAGGCTGCAACCACAGGGTTACGCTCAACCATAGTGACACTGCAACCAAGGCTTGCCAGCACAAAGGCGTCGCGACCTAAACCCGCAGTACCATCGACCACACTTGGGCAAACTCCCTGCTTTAAACCAACGGCTTTGGCAATTGATTGACCTCGGCCACCACCAAACTTGCGTCGATGAGCGACAGCCCCAGAAACAAAATCCACCACGATACCTTTTAACTTAGGTTCATCGCGCTTATTGAGTACCAGACAATCATGCTCAAATACCAATTCAAACAAGGAGTCCTTATCAAACACTAGACCCCAGCGCTCACAAATGGCTTCGAGTGAAGGATATTGGTTATTAAAAAAAATCCCAGTGATAGGGCTTGGGTTTAGTTGTTCGGTCACGTTAGCTCTATGTTTGAAAAATTAGCCTGTTCATTATGCCAGACGCTTTGAAAGTAATGAAATCAAAGCGTCATCTATACGACTTATAATCAACGGCAGAAGGCGACGGGCTCTTCTGCGAGATTCATATAAATCTAGTTATTTTTGACTATAACTACTATATAATCGTCGGCTTAATTACCTAAGGAAGCAATTTTTTGGCTCATGTGACGCAATCAAGACGAAGTATTACATTATGGCTTATTGCCGTGATGGTGCTGTTGTCTTTAGCCACATCGATCCACAGCGTTGTTCATTTAAAAGAAAAGCCTACCGATCAGTGTGTGCTTTGTATTCATCAGCACCTGCATCAGAACGCGATAACGAGTACCCCTTTTAATTTCCACTTAACTCAGCAACAGTTTGTTCCTGCTGAGTTTACCGCTATTACCTATAACCGACCATTCCGCTTTTTCTTCAATAGTCGGGCCCCACCGATAACAGCATAAGCATTTCATTTTATTTATTAATTATATTCTAGCGCCTTGGCTGGACTAAGACGCTTTTGCTTGTTTTTCGGAGTGGAAATGACTTTCTTTGCTACAACTAAGCGCGCCATACTATTTATGAGCGCCTTACTGACACTTACCCCAAATTTAACGGTTCTTGCTGGGGAATCGACTCAAACCAATAATAATGTGGACGAGTCAATCGAACGCTTAACTATCCACTATCGCCAAGCCTATCGAGGCAATGTTTCCAGCGAACAGCTACCCCAAGCAATCAGTGTGCTAGATCAGCAACTGATCAACGATGCCGGCTTAACCCGATTTCAAGACGTTCTCGATTACTCCGCAAGTGTGGCGCGGCAAAATAATGGTGGCGGATTATGGGACAGTTTTTCGTTACGAGGATTTCCAGGTAATGAAAATATGCCATCGGGGTATTTAATTAACGGTTTTAACGGTGGCCGAGGATTCAGTGGGCACCGCGATCTATCTAATGTGGCCTATGTCGAAATACTAAAGGGGCCAGGTTCGGCACTGTACGGTCGTTCAGAACCTGGTGGAACCGTCAATATCGTCACAAAGAAACCTCAATACCAAACGAGCGGTTATCTCAAAGCCACAGGGGGAAACTTCGATCAATATCGCTTAGAAGGCGATTTTACTTCAGGGTTAACCAATGCTCTGGCATTTCGTATAAACGGTGCTTGGCAAGAATATGATAGCTTTCGAGATCACGTATTTAGCGACAAAAAAATCGTCACCCCCTCAGTAAGGTGGCAATTATCTGACAAAGCCTCCCTTCTCTACGAGGTTGAGTATCTCAAGCAAGAACAGCTATTCGATCGCGGTTTTATTGTACTCGATAACAATATTAATACGCTGCCGCGCTCCCGTTACTTAGGCGAACCCAATGACGGCCCTACTGTGGTCAAGGCTATGGGTCACCAACTAACGTATGACTACCAGCTTAATGACCAATGGTCATTCGTCGCTGGCTATAACTATCGAGACTCATCATTAAAAGGATTTTCTTCCGATGCGGAGTTGGCAAAAGGACGCCAATCGTTATTCGATGATGGCAGAACACTGACCAGACAGCACCGCTATCGAGATTATTCATCTGCAGATAACTCTGTGCGCTTGGAACTAAGTGGCATGGTGGATACAGGGGTTATTAACCATAATTTGCTGCTCGGGGCCGATGCTTATCACTATAAACTCAAAACAGGACTCTATCGCTATCGAGGCAAGAAAGGCGAATATGCCATCGATATATTTGATCCTCAGTATGGTGGCCCTCAGCCAGACGTAAGCTTGCTGTATGAGGACAAGGAAACTCAAAAAGCATGGGGCGCTTACATTCAAGATCAAATGGATTTAACCGAACAATGGAAACTACATTTAGGATTGAGATTTGATCACTATGAGCAAGATATCAGTGAATTAGTCAAAGATACGCTATCTGAGAAAACCGACAGTCGAGTGAGTCCTAAAATTGGCTTAGTGTATCAGTGGTCTAATGACCTCAGTTTCTACGCGTCTTACTCTGAAGGCTTTTTACCGCTATCCGGAACTGACTATGCTGGCATGCCTTTCGACCCAGAAGAGAGTCTATCGACTGAAATCGGAATGAAGTTCAACGGCCATTGGCTGAATCAATTACCGATTAATGGCAGCATTGCAATTTTTGATGCTAAAAAGAGCAATATCTTAACCTCAGACCCAGTTAACGTCGGCTTCTCCGCCACGCTAGGTGAAGCAAAAAGCACAGGGGTTGAACTCGATTTAGCCGCCGACATTAGCGATTATTTACAAGCGCAAGTTTCCTATGCCTATTTAAACACTCGCACGGCAAACGATACCTTAAATGTCGATTGGGGCGTGTTAATTCCCGCAGGAAGCCCCCTAGTTAATGTTCCCGAACAGACAGCGAGCCTAGTACTAAAACAAGATCTAAATGAATTCGATATCGATGGCCATATCGGATTAAGTTGGCGCTATGTTGATTCACGCTTGGGCGACTCTGCGATGCCTAGCTTTGAACTTCCTTTTTATCAATTAGTGGGACTATTTGCCAACACCTACCTTAATGACAACTTAAGCCTTGGCGTTAATATCGACAACCTCCTTGATGAAGTCTATATCGCAAACAGTTATTCAGCCCTATGGGCCGTACCAGGTGAACCACGCAATTTCAAAGTGAGTGTAAAATATGAGTTCTAGTCTTTCGCACAGTGTCCATGGTGCATCGGCTCAGCATCCACAAACACCTCAGCGTACAGCGAGGATCAATAGCATTGATATCATGCGTGGCGCAGTAATGTTGATTATGTTGCTCGATCATGTCCGCGAGCGCTTTTTCTTACATATGCAAGTGAGCGATCCAATGGATCTAAGCACAACATCTTCGGCCCTTTTCCTCAGCCGATTTGCAGCCCACTTTTGTGCGCCCATATTTGTATTTCTGACTGGTGTTTCCGCTTGGCTATATGCCAATCGAAACCATAGTGGTGCCACTGGCAAGCCTCGTTCTGCGAGGGCATTTTTGATTAAGCGTGGGTTATTCCTCATTGCCCTCGAGATCTTAGTGATAAATTTTTCGTGGATGGGTAACTATCATACGCTTTGGCTGCAAGTTATTTGGGTGATTGGATTAAGTATGCTTGCTCTTGCCGCGTTAATTAATCTACCAAGGTTATGGATGGCATTATTAGGTTTAGCGATAGTATTTGGACATAACCTGCTAACCCCGATAGGTTTTAACTATGGCGATTGGGGCTACAGCCTGTGGACCTTACTGCATGACCGAGGCTACCTAGTTGCCGAGGGCTCGCTTAAAGTCAAAGTAAGTTATCCCACCCTACCTTGGATCGGTGTCATTTTACTGGGTTATGTCATGGGGCCACTATTTAGCGGTAAGAATTCAGCTTCACTACGCCAACAAAAATTACTGTTTTTAGGAGTCAGTAGCTTGCTGCTATTTGTGTTTTTACGTGGCCTCAATATCTATGGTGAGACTCTACCATGGCAAGCAGGGACAAATTTAAGTGAAACCTTAATGTCAGTCTTTAACTTAACCAAATATCCACCATCTCTAAGCTTCTTGCTGGTTACCTTAGGTGGTATGTTTTTGTGTTTAATTGCTTTTGAGAAAAATATGGGCCGAGTTGGTCATTGGCTTGCGGTATTTGGTTCAGTGCCAATGTTCTTTTACATATTGCATCTATACGTTCTTTTGCTGTTACAAAACACGGCGAAGTTTATGTTTGGCGCCAATTATGGTGATCTGTTTGGTGTTGATCACATTGCATGGGTTTGGGCAATCACAGTGATTTTAATTCCATTACTTTATTATCCAGTGAAGCAGTTTAGTGCTTATAAACAGCAAAATAATCAAGCTTGGATTAAGTATCTATAAAGCACGCTCTTGAACACCCAGTGATCATTCATTACTGGGTGTTCTCTATCAGGTCGACATAACAACGACTTGCCCGTGATATCTGAGTTTTTACCACCCGTTTAATCGCTAGGTTTTACCTCTTAGCACTTAGTCCCTATAATCGCCCTATAAAGGCAACTCCCCTCGACCATTGGACACTCCATGTTAAGTTATCGCCACGGTTACCACGCCGGAAATTATGCAGATGTGCTTAAGCACACCTTGTTACTGCAAACCCTTAAGCTGATGCATAAGAAAAATAAACCTATGGTGTATATCGACACCCATGCTGGGGCTGGTGGTTATGCCTTGTCGGATGAATTTGCGCAAAAAACCGGAGAATACTTGGAGGGTGTCGCTAAACTGTGGAACAAAGATGACCTGCCACCACCGCTGCAAGATTACATCAACGATGTGAAACATTTTAACAGCCCAGATAAACTAGAGTTATACCCAGGCTCACCTTCGTTTGTCGATATGAACCTGCGCGACAACGATCGCATGGTGCTGCATGAACTGCACAGTGCTGACTTTGCCACTTTAGATGAGCAACTAGGCGCGGATAAAAAAATCAAAGTGATTAAAGGCGATGGCCTACAAGGCCTAATAGCCGCGGTGCCGCCACTGGAGCGCCGCGCCGTGGTATTAATCGATCCCAGCTATGAGATAAAAACCGATTATCAAGAGGTGTCCAAGGCGGTGATTCAAGCCCATAAACGCTTCGCCACTGGCGTGTATATGATCTGGTATCCTGTGGTGAATCGTGCACAAACCGAGTCGATGTTTGAGTTATTAAAGCAAAGTGGTATTCGTCGTCAGTTACGTATCGAACAAGCCATTAAAGCCGACAGTGATGAGTTTGGCATGACAGCCGCCGGCCTATGGGTCATTAACCCACCTTGGCAGCTCGATGAAATAGCACAAACCACACTCGATTATCTTGGCCCACTGCTAAACCAAGGTGGTGGCTCGACTCAGGTAACATGGGAAGTAGGCGAATAGGCCGCTAAAAAAATGCCTCGCAGGGAGTGCCTTGGTGATAGCTCACCTGCCAACGCTCTCCCTCATATTTCCACAAGGACGTTCGCAATGAATAGCGTTTATCCAGCTCGTTGACAGGCTTAAAACTTGCGCGATAGGTCAACTGAGCTAAATCATGGCTCAATAGGCGATAGTTAATATCAAATATGTTAAAGGTTGGCGCTTTCTGTTGTGGTAAGTGCAGTAACACTTCCGCTTTACCAAAGCTAACACCCGCAGTGCCAATCTCAATAAACTCATCATGAACAAGCTGTTGGAGTGCCGAAACGCTGGAACGCACCTCTGGGGTTAATAGTGCAAGCTCTAACTCTATAATGGTTTGCTTCATCCCTGACTACCCCACTTTTTGATAGCGCTTGAGTAAGATCTTAACCCTTTTCACATAGGCTTGAGTTTCAGGATAGGGCGGTATTCCATTATACTGGGTTACCGTTGTTGGACCTGCATTATAAGCAGCGCAAGCGAGCTCAACATCGCCATCGAATCTGACCAACATTTGCGCTAAATAACGCGCACCACCATCAATATTTTCAGCAGGTTGATAAGGATTACTCACCCCCATATCCTTGGCGGTATCTGGCATTAATTGCATCAAGCCCATGGCACCACGGCGAGACAATGCCGTTGCATTGAACGCTGACTCGGCATGGATAACTGCTCGAATAAGTGCAGGATCAAGTTTGTGAATCTTAGCGGCATGTCGAATAATCTCATCATAAGCGACGCTGAACAGTGGCATGTTTTGCCAGTTTAAATCTGAGTCAGGCTTACATGCGTAACAGTCGTAAAGCAGCACTCTAAAATCATCTTTGCTTGGTGCGTGATCGGCAAATACCACCACGCCATTGCTTTGGGTATATTGGTAAACCTTGAGCTTGTCGCCTTGAAATTGCGCCTTAACATGGGCTTCGGTGGGGGCATCGCTATTGGTCAATATTTTACTATTGGAATAGGTCGCCTTGTAATGGGGCTTTGTCGTTTGCGTCTCTTGCGCCCATGCCTGCGTTGTCGCAAACAACAACGACAACATCCAGCAGACTACAGCCAATAAACGATGACGTGCGAGTTTCATTACAATCCAATATCTTGATCGAGTTTCAGTACTTCAATCATAGCAAACAGCTGCTTCATCTCGCGGTTTATTTGACTAAACTCATACTCAAATGTCGCGCCATGAAAAATTGAACCTAGCTCAAAGCGATTATCGCGACTGGCGAGCATGATCAATAGCTTATCTTCATAAAATGCACACTGGATCTTGCCCGAAAACATCGCCGCTAACGCTTGTAAGCGCTCCATAAATCCTACGGTTAATAGGTAACGCGCCTCAATCTGATCGGTAGAAAAAACATCAAACTGTTTCTCAAACCGCGGATCTTCGAGCTTTACTCGAGTAAGCCCCTTAAAAGAGTCGGATAGAAAATTGATCAAGCCACCACGATTTTTTACCACGACGGTATGGCCTTTAAATCCTTTGTGGCTGCTTAACTGCACCATAACGCCACGAAACACAGTTTCTGTTTCGGTACGTTTATCGCGGCGAACCTCTTTGGTGAGTTGTAACTCATTGATGACAATTTCAACCCCTTTATGCGTCCCCTGAACATAGTCATCGAAATGGGCATCATCATAATGGGGTAATAACTTGGAACGTTTAAGTACCGACATACTCATGTGATGAGTCGGGCTAAAGATATAATCGCTGCCAAAATACTTAAAAATTTTTGGAAAGACTTGCTGCTTAACGTCACTTTTATAGCGCTTTATCGGCCGTAAACACCACCATATCAGGGGCAATGCGGGCAATAAAAAAAACAGCCATGGCACATCGATATAATGGCGAGTGCTATACAAGAACACCACAAAAGCCAACCCCAATAGCATCGCGAAACTAGTATAGATCCTCTGTCGCAACGCTTTAAGACTAGCGATACGATGATTTTCAAATTTTCGAGTTAATGGCTCAATATGCTCGGCATAATGAGCCTTAAACTGCTCGAGTTCATTAGATGCTGCCTGCAAACGCTGAGGCTGACGCTTCGCCTTGATTGGCGCGCCAAAAATAAAGCTGATGATGTTCATGAGTCCCCGTCAGATAGCCAATTTTACAGAAAATCGGCAGCATCCACAGGGGCTCTAGATGCTTCATCTGCTTCATAAAATGGCATCACTTTAACATTTGCCATCGACGCAATAATCGAACCAGGAAAGATTTCGACAGCGGTATTTAGGTCTGACACCGCCGCATTGTAGAAACGCCTTGCTGCGGAGATATGCTCCTCAACCTCATTGTAAGTCTGCATCGCATGCAGCATGGTATTGTCAGACTTAAGCTCAGGATAGTTTTCAACATTCACCATCAACTGACCCATTTTGCTATTCAACTGTTCGGCAGCAACCAGATGATCTTTAATCGCTTGGGGATCATTGAGATCATAACCTGCGGTAACCTGAGTCCTAAGCGAGGTGATCTCAGTCAGAAGCGATTTTTCATGCTCCATAAACTTTTTAGCAATTTTAAGAATATTGGGGATCAGATTAGCGCGTTTTTTTAGCTGAACATCAATGCCTGATAATGCCTCTCGACCCACATTACGCTTCTTGATAAGGCTGACATACCAAAGGTAAGCAATCATGACCGCTATACCTAAACCTAATAGTAACCCTTGCATCGTTATTTCCTTCTATAATGCTTTAATTTGTCCAGTGACGCTTTAGCTGCTCACCTTCTCTGATTTTAATAAATATTTCCAGCTATTTATCTTCTTGAGCTAGGGCGATTTACCTTATTGGCTCAGGATTGATAGCGATGACTTCTTAATCACATTTAAGTAACTGCAACGTAAAACCACATTTTAAACCCAACTAAAAAGCAATTTAACCGCCCTACCCATTAAATTTAAAAACAATAGCAAATTAGGCTTTTAAAATAAGAAAAATAAAATATAAAGCAATATATAACAAAGACATAAAAAATAGACAAAAGAAATAAAAAAAGAAAAGCCGAAAATAAACGGCTTAAAACTGAAAGTTAAACAGATAAAATAGGCACCCAGAAGGCCCAGAGCTAGATAACGACCATAAGGATGAGAAATATAGATAAAAGGCCATATGGTCGTCTGTTCAGCTCATATACAGCCTAATTAGCTTATAGTGATGTTATTGAAGTAACAGACACTTGTTAGCCCATACCATTTTGCCTCCTATCTCCCCTAGATAGGAGGTTTTTTTTACTCATTTTCTATTGATAGCACTCAAAACCACGATCTGTCATCGAACTCGCTCCTTGTTCAGTAAACATACAGCATTAATGGCATATTCTTTTAATTAACCAAACAACAGACATTATCAACCCCCGTTTGTCAATTGGTTCAATCATCATCCTTTTTTAGGCCCATTCAGATTTGAATTGGGCTTTTTTTTATCCAAACTCACTCAAAACGCCCCCAAATTAGCAAATTAAGCTTCAGTTAAAGCTCTTACTTCATCATTAACGGCTAACTCGGAAATACCGAGTGCTAACTATAAATAAGGTCCCAAGAGGCCGATATTGAAGGAAGAGTCATGAGCCTTAACCAGCAAGATAACCTTGCGGTGTCAAACAAAAACGCCAACTCACCGCCACCACAGAGTGGTCTATTTGTTCGATTCTTAAATGTCGTCGAACGTCTTGGTAACCTACTCCCCCACCCTATCACTCTGTTTGCTTTATTCTGTTTAGCCGTGATCGTCATCAGTGGTATAGCGGGTTATTTTGAGCTCACCGTAAACGATCCTCGTCCAGTAGGGGCTCCTGGGCGAAGCGCCGACGGATTAATCCATGTGGTGAGCTTAATGAATGGTGAAGGTTTGCGGATGATCGTCTCAAACCTAGTTACTAACTTTACTGGTTTTACACCACTAGGTACTGTGCTGGTTGCGCTCCTTGGGGTCGGCATAGCAGAACGTTCTGGGCTATTGTCAGCAGCAATGCGCTCGTTAGTTATGGGCGCATCGAAGCGCTTGGTCACCTTAACCGTGGTTTTTGCAGGTATTGTCTCCAATACTGCTGCCGAACTGGGTTATGTGGTGCTAATTCCAATGGCCGCACTGATTTTCCACTCTTTAGGACGACATCCTCTCGCTGGACTTGCCGCTGCATTTGCTGGGGTATCGGGCGGCTACAGCGCCAATTTGCTGCTAGGTACGGTCGATCCATTATTGTCAGGGATCACCGAAGCCGCCGCACAGATGATCGATCCAGAATACTTAGTTGGCCCAGAGGTTAACTGGTACTTTATGTTTGCCTCAACCTTTGTGATCACCGCACTTGGGGCATTAGTAACCGAAAAAATTGTCGAGCCTAAACTGGGAAAATACGATCCTAGTGAAGCGAACATTGACCTTAGCGCCCAGAAAATGGATGGCGTAACCGCCATCGAGAAGCGAGGGCTTAAAGCGGCTGGCATCGCAATTTTGGTCTTAGGTGCGATTTTGGCACTGACGGTGGTTCCTGAAAACGGGCCGCTGCGCAACCCAGACACAGGTCTCGTTGCCGGCTCTCCGTTTCTAAAGGGAATTGTTGCCTTTATCTTTATCTGTTTTGCTATTCCTGGTTTGGTTTACGGCAAAGTTGTCGGCACGATGAAGCGTGATAAAGACGTGATCGATGCCATGTCACACAGCATGAGCACCATGGGGATGTATATTGTGTTGGTATTCTTTGCCTCGCAATTTGTCGCCTTTTTTAAATGGACCAATCTTGGAGCGGTACTAGCCGTAACTGGCGCAGACGCTTTAAATGCCATTGGTCTAACTGGGCCACTAGTATTTCTGCTGTTTATTATGATGTGCGGCTTTATCAACCTAATGCTAGGCAGTGCATCGGCACAATGGGCCGTTACCGCGCCTATTTTTGTCCCT
This sequence comes from Shewanella psychrotolerans, assembly GCF_019457595.1. Taxonomy (NCBI): domain Bacteria; kingdom Pseudomonadati; phylum Pseudomonadota; class Gammaproteobacteria; order Alteromonadales; family Shewanellaceae; genus Shewanella; species Shewanella psychrotolerans. Next base: position 4,159,352 of record NZ_CP080419.1, read on the forward strand.
ATGCTGATGCTAGTCGGTTATGCCCCCGAAACGATTCAGGCGGCCTATCGAATAGGTGATTCGGTAACTAATCTCATCACGCCAATGATGAGCTACTTTGGTCTGATTCTGGCTGTCGCCTCTCAATATAAAAAGAACCTTGGGATCGGCACTTTGGTGGCAACCATGCTGCCCTATTCGATAGTGTTCTTTATCGGTTGGACCTGCTTTTTCTTCTTATGGGTATTCGCCTTAGGTCTGCCCGTTGGACCTGGCGCTGCAACTTATTACACGCCATAACAGGTAATAAAATGGCAACGCCGGATTATCTCCGGCGTTTTTTATAGCAAAGTTTTAATCACACCAATCACCGAACTAACTCGTTTAGGCAGCGCTGATTGACGTCGGTAACACAGGTAAAGTGGTTCGCTCACCGCGACATCGAGTGCGTAAGCACGAATAAGATCTTGCCTCGCAAACGCCTCAACCGCATAGGCGGGTAACACAGTAAAACCTAACCCTCGGCTGACGGGCTCTAAAATCAAACTAATTTGATTAGAAAACCCCTTCGACGGCAACTGTCCACTGTGTTGATACTCACTATAGTTAGCACCGAGTAACAAATTAGCATGATGAGCACCATCTGGATGATCGATAAAACCCAGTGCTTGCAACGCTTCCCAGCTAGATGACTTATGTTTCGCGGGCAGCACCAGTAGTAGTTGCTCTTCACCAATCAACTGGCTGTATACTTCTGGTAAAGTCGGTTTACGGGTCATCAAGCCAATATCGGTATCAAAACGGCTAATCGCTTCTTCAACGCCAGCATTGGATGTAAAGCGATAATCTAAGGTCAACTGATCATGTTCAAGTTGAAGATCGAGCAGCTCTGCATAGAGTTTTAAGCCTATGCTCCCAGGCGACATTAACCGCACTAGTCCTGCAAAAGGAGGATCGAGAGTCACAGTTTGCTGCAACTGCTCAAGCGCCAATAAAACCGTTTGCCCTTGCTGATACAATTTATGCCCCGCATCGGTAAGGGAAAACTGCTTGCCCTCACGCACTAACAGGAGGGTGTCGAGTTGCTCCTCTAACTTACGAATATGTTGACTGACCCCAGACTGGGTCATATAGAGCCGCTCAGCAGTGCGAGTAAAATGACCAAGCTCAACCAGCGTACAGAAGCTACGTAACCAGATTGGATTTATCATCACGAAATGTAATCAATTTTATAGATATTGATAACATTACACCAATCAGTATCAGAAAGTGATCTGCTTAGCGTGTTTTTCGGTAACTAATTTAAGGCGAGTTTAATTACATCAAAATCGGATACAAAAATGCCAACCTAAAAGGTTGGCATTTTTGTATCTAACCGCAATGTTGTGAAGGAGATTACGCTTGGATGCCCGAATGTCTTAGCAGGGCGTCAATCTTAGGCTCGCGGCCCATAAAGCGCTTAAATAAGGTCATCGGCTCCAAACTACCGCCCATCTCTAAGATGTTTTCTAAGAAACTGCGCCCAGTCTCAGCATTAAAGATCCCCTCCTCTTCAAAGCGAGAGAATGCATCGGCAGATAATACTTCTGCCCATTTATAGCTGTAATAACCAGCGGCATAACCACCAGCAAAAATATGCGCAAAGCTATGCTGGAAGCGATTAAAGTCAGCAGCCTTAACCACTGCAACTTGACTTCTTACTTCATCAATTTTTTGTTGAATTTCGGCACCGACTTCAGGGTCAAACTCATGGTGCAGACGGAAATCAAACAGCGAAAACTCAAGCTGACGCAACATCATCATGCCCGACTGGAAGTTCTTTGCAGCTAACATCTTATCTAACATCGCTTTCGGTAGCGGCTCGCTCGTTTCGAAGTGTCCAGAGATCTCAGCCAGCGCTTCCTCCTCATAACACCAGTTTTCCATAAACTGACTTGGTAGCTCTACGGCATCCCAAGGTACACCATTGATGCCAGAGACTCCTGCAACATCAATTTGAGTCAACATATGGTGAATGCCGTGGCCAAACTCATGGAATAACGTGGTGACTTCATCATGGGTAAATAGCGCTGGCTTGCCATCAACGGGCGCATTGAAATTACAGGTTAAATAGGCAACAGGGCGCTGCAAGCCGTTAGCGGTTTGACGACGCACTCGACAGTCGTCCATCCAGGCTCCACCGCGCTTGCCTTCTCTTGCATAGAGATCGAGATAGAAACTACCTCTATGTTCACCCGTCGCATCTTTAATATGGAAAAAGCGCACATCTTTGTGCCAAGTGTCAACGCCTTTCTGCTCTTCGATACTTAAGCCAAACAAGCGCGACACAGTGTAGAACAAGCCTGACAGCACTCGATCTTCTGGGAAATAGGGACGTAAAAGCTCTTGAGAGATCTCATATCTATGATGCTTGAGCTTTTCAGCATAATAAGTGAGATCCCAAGGCGCTAGTTCAGTTACGCCATGCTGCTGTTTGGCGAATTCTGTTAGTTCTGCTAATTCAGTCTCACCTTGCGCTTTTGAGCGATCCGCTAGCTCATTTAAGAAGTCGAGCACTTGCTGTGGCGACTGCGCCATCTTAGTCGCTAACGACTTATCGGCATAACTGGCAAACCCAAGTAACTGCGCAAGTTCATGGCGTAACGCCAAGATCTCATCCATCAAGGGACCATTATCAAACTCACCCGCATTTGGCCCTTGATCAGACGCGCGAGTCACAAAGGCTCTATAACACTCCTCTCGTAACTCTCGGTTATCGCTATAGGTCATTACGGGCAAATAAGAAGGGAAATCTAACGTAAACAACCAACCTTGCTGTTCTTTGGCCGTAGCCATGGCTTTCGCTGCCGCGATAGCTGACTCTGGCAAGCCAGCAAGTTCAGACTCATCTGTGATCAACTTGGTCCAAGCTTGCGTTGCATCAAGTAACTGATTAGAGAAACTACTTGTTAGTTCAGATAAACGTTTAACCAATTTTCCATATATTTGTTTATCATCATCGCTCAATCCTATACCTGAAAGTTCGAAATCTCGTAGGCTATGCTCGATACTCGTCTGCTGGGCTTGAGTTAAACTCGCAAACTCATCGCTGGCCTTTAATGACTTATAGGCCTCATACAACCCCTGATGCTGACCGACATAAGTGCCATACTCAGATAACAGTGGTAAGCAAGCATCATGAGCCGCACGCCATTCGTCGGTGCTAAGCACAGAGTTCATGTGTGATACGGGTGACCAAATTTGGCTAAGTTGATCATCAACTTGCTCTAATGGTGCAATAAAGTTGTCCCAATTATATGGACCACCAGTTGCTAATACCTCATCGATTTTGCGGCGACAATTTTCAATCCCCTGCTCGACAGCTGGCTGAATATGCTCTGGTTTTATTTGCGAAAACAGCGGTAGTTCGGCACCACTTAGCAAAGGATTACTCATCTCTTATTCCTCAATAAATCGATTGATATAGACTCTAGATATGGGCAGATAGGCTGCGATTCAAGCCACTGACGATAATCAATCATAAAACCAGCACTAACAGGCTGTGATTTAAAATACTTTGATCTACTACAAGAAAATTATTAACCAAATATTTACAAACTGGTTATTGATAAGTCGATCGCAAATGCAACTCATTGCTATTTGCGTTGAAAAAAATGGTGTCTATGATTCAAAAATACCTTAGCTGAATAACGCTCTTCTAACGATGAATAAACTCACAACCATCTTATTAACGACTAGCCTGTTATTAAATAGTGGTTATCTAGCTGCCGATGACCTTACATCAGACATCAGTGTTGATGACGCCCATCTCAATAAAATCGTCACTAATAATGAAGTCGCGGCTACCGAGTTCATACTCGATCTTGGTTGGGATTCCAGATACATATCTGAAGGGCGAAACAACTTAGACAAAGGTGGGATCTACTGGGCAACGGCAGTCTATCAGTATGACAATATTTCGCTGTATGCTGTATCGGGCCGCGCCGATAGTGAACATTACATTGAATGGAATCTGGGGCTAGAGTATGGCATCACTCTCAGTGAGAACCTCGTTGGGGCCGTCGGATACCAACGAATAGAAACCTATGGCGATGAGCGTTGCAGTGACAATGAACTCTTCGCCTTACTGGAGTATACGGCGCTGGACTGGCTCACTCCGTCACTGGGCTATACCTATTCGACTGAAGCGGGTGGCTATTTTGTCGAAGTTAGCCTGCACAGCAACTGGACACTATCAGACAGCATCACTGTAACACCCTACATCACCCAGGCTTTCGATTTTAAATACGCGACAGAAGCACACGATGGGCCTAACCATTTTCAATTTGGCTTAGAGGCACAGTATCAGCTTAACACTCAGGTCATGCTGTCTGGCCTTGTGAGTCACACTATCGCCCAAGAAGATATCAAACAAGAGAATAGCGGCTCCGAGTCCAATCTGAACCAAACCTATGCCGGAGTACATATCAGTTGGAGCTTTTAACGGCCATAACATTGAAAGCCCCGCGGGCTTGAACTAGCTTTAAGGATGAAAGGGGGCAAGGAGTGCCTTCTATAAATTGGAGGGACAAGGAATGTCTGCCAAAATTAACACCTTAAGACTATTTAGCCTATTCGCTGTTGTGTTTATCTCTCCCATAGCCGCCAACGAACCCACAGAGCCTGTCACCCTGCCCGCCAACAGCGCACTCGACAGCAATGGCAATCCCATTGCAATCCCCAAAGACCACAGCAGCGCATTGCATTACACCTCAGAGCCAGTTCGGCAAAAGCCAACGACAAAGCCTTCACGGAAACCCACCAAGAAAAGCAGCAAAAAAAGCCATCGACTTAGTCGAAAACAGCAACTCGCAAGTAGACAGAGTGTCGCTGACAATCCCAGTTGTCGTTGGCTAAATCAACGTATGACACAACTAGAAAAAAGCCTTAAGAAGCAACGTAGTCATCAATTTGGTTATCAGGCTGAAGAGTTAAATGCCCGTAAAAGTGAATGGGTTTGTATGAAATGTGGCGCCGAAGGGCCGAGTCAAAACGATCACAACAAGTGCCAATACAAACGTTAATAATACCAATCAGTAGAAGAAAGTGATCTACTCAGCGTGCTTTTTTGGCAACTCATTCAAGGGGAACGGGTGATGCAATGGTTGTTTCCTTATAAGGTCATTCAACGTAAAAGTAGGAAGCTCATCGCTACCAAGCAGGTCTTTAACGACACGAAAATATTAGGGTCTGGTTTGACAGCGGGTTTCCCCCTACAATGACCGCAATATGCAATCGTTCGAATTTGGAGAAAATGATGGCTCAACATTTTGACTATATCTGTTTAGGCGCAGGAAGCGGTGGTATTGCTTCGGCCAATCGTGCTGCTATGCGCGGTGCAAAAGTGCTACTTATCGAAGCCAAAGCATTAGGCGGCACCTGCGTCAACGTTGGCTGTGTTCCCAAAAAGGTGATGTGGTATGGCGCTCAAGTTGCTGAAGCCATGCATCTCTATGCTAAAGATTATGGCTTCGATGTTTCGGTCAATAAATTCGACTGGAGTAAACTGGTTGAAAGCCGCGAAGCCTATATCGAGCGCATTCATGGCTCTTACGATCGCGGCTTAGAAAGCAACGGGGTCACCTTAGTTCGTGGCTACGGTCATTTCGTCAATAACAACACTATCGAAGTCAATGGTGAACATTACAGCGCCGATCATATTCTTATTGCAACGGGTGGTTCACCCACTATTCCAAACATTCCTGGTGCAGAATATGGTATCGACTCGGATGGTTTCTTCGCCCTTAACGAGCAACCTAAGCGCGTTGCCGTTGTTGGTGCTGGCTATATTGCGGTAGAAGTTGCAGGCGTATTGCACGCCCTTGGCAGCGAGACCCACCTATTTGTACGTAAACACGCGCCACTACGTAGCTTCGACCCAATGCTCAGTGAAGCCTTAATGGAAAGTATGGCGACCGACGGACTTGCTCTGCATACACACAGCGTGCCGCAATCTGTGATTAAAAATGATGACGGCAGCCTAACACTGAATCTTGAAAGCGGCGAGCAATATCAAGTCGATACGCTAATCTGGGCCATTGGCCGTAAGCCTTCTACCGATAACATCGGCATCGAAAACACCGACGTTAAACTTAACGACAAAGGCTACGTGGTCGTTGATGAACAGCAAAACACCACAGCCAAAGGGATCTATTGCGTTGGCGATATTATCGAAGGTGGCGTAGAGCTAACACCTGTTGCTGTTAAAGCGGGTCGCTTGCTGTCAGAACGTCTATTTAACGGTATGACTGACGCAAAAATGGATTACAGCCTTATTCCCACAGTCGTGTATAGCCACCCCGCTATCGGGACTATGGGGTTAAGCGAGCCTGAAGCGATTGAGCAATATGGTGAAGCCAACATTAAAGTCTACACCTCTGGTTTCACTTCAATGTATACCGCGGTTACCGCTCACCGTCAGGCGTGCAAGATGAAACTTATCTGCGCTGGCGACAATGAAAAAGTGGTGGGTATTCACGGTATCGGCTATGGCATGGATGAGATCTTGCAAGGTTTCGGTGTCGCCATGAAAATGGGTGCCACTAAGGCCGACTTCGATGCTGTCGTCGCGATTCACCCGACTGGCGCCGAAGAGTTCGTTACTATGAGGGGTTAGTGTAGAAAAGCCACTCCAAAAGGTTGACTCTCTGGAATAAAATAATAAGCTGGTCACACTAAAGATATGCGACCAGCTTTTTCTAATTCGAGGTAGATGTCTGTTCTTTATATGAAGAATTTTCTGTTTATTTTAATTAGAAAGTGAGTCAATATTGGCTAAGTTAATTTATTCTACAAATGTTTATCAAGAAACATTTCTACAAATAAAAAGTCGTGATTCATACCATAAAATTGCAGCCTAAGGGCTGCAATTATTAAAGAGAATGGGATATAAGAATAGGTTAGTACTGAGTACCTTTATGTTGCACTACACGGCATATAAATTAAACCACAAACTTTCTTGTATCCCTATTAGATTTTAAAAACTTAACCAAGGCATAATACATTACCATCAATTAAGAAGCTCTGGATGTTGTGTGGCAAAAAATGAATAAGAAGCAAGATCTTTATTATCCATAAACTGTTGAACACTTTGACGATGACTTGGCTCAATAACTATTCCAGACTTTAATATAACGTCAATAATTTCTTTGGATGATTGTGAACCATTATATTGAGAAATGGCAACATCAAGTGCATCAAAAGTCTGAGAATCACTCGAAACAGATTGTCCACTTTCAATAAGAAACTTTAACATATCTATAGATCCAAATTGAGCCGCTAATAAAACCGCATCACTCCCCATAGCATCTGTATAATTTAAATTCAAACCTTTTTTCAAAAGAAACTTGGCCATGTCTATGTTATTGAATGATGCTACAGCCAGTACTGCTGAGTCAGGAACTTTTTCACCAGAAGAAAACAATTTTTCTAAAATTGAAACTGGAGGATTATTAGATATCACCATACCTAAAAAAGCAGAATAGTCATCTTCTCCATCGAAAATCTCATCTTCATTAAATAATTTTATTGCATCATCCCACTTTCCAGTTTTCATAAGAGAATTGAGTTTATTACCAGCATCCAATTTTTCTGACGACATTTCATTTGAAACATTCACATCTCTTAAACTTTTAGCTGACTCTAGTAGCCTACTCATTCTAAATTTATACACATCCTTTTTGGAACTAATAGTCTGATATCTACCAAGATACTCCTCAACAGCTTCAGGCGTACCAAACTTTGATAAAAGTTCTTTATAATCAGCATTGGAAGAATCCGTTTTCTTCGACGATTTCTTTGAAACTTCATTACTATTATTTTTATCTAATGAATACTTGATTATATCAGCCACATTATTTTGATCACATGACACAGTTTCAACATTAATTAACCCAACACTCTTCAAGTAGTTTAAAGTTGAACTTAAAAGCATATCTGAATACTTATCAACATCATGTTGCTCATCTCTACTTAAGGAAAACATGTAATCTTGATTGAATTTGAAATCTGGATAATTTTTGCTTATAAAATTTAATGTTTCTTCAATGTTTGGATTAATTTTTTTGTCATACAGCTTATTTACCAAAGTATACAAATCGCTCGACTCATCAAACCTATCTTTAGCAAATACTAAAGCATCAATTGCGTTTAGCATCATTGAATCGGGTTCAGGGTCATCATCCATGCTAAGCCAATACATTGCATTTTCAAACTTCCCATAATATATGGACTCTAGTAAAAAAGAATGATAGGTTCCCAAATGAAGATACTTTTCACCTTTTTTTACTTTTGAGTTTCTATACATATAATCTATCAAAAATTTATCATCGACATTTTTACTTAAATACATTAAGTCACTGGCAGTTGGTTCTACTCCATCATCGATAAGTGAGATTACTTGCTCTTTACCATCTGGACTATCTTTAATGATTTTTGACAAAATAGTTAACAACTCACCGTCTGTTGCAAAGAATGTTCTTCCAGTCACTTTCCCATCAATAATCAAATTTTTCAAATAAGAGTAATCGCCTTCATCAATAAGATGTTGAACTGCACTCATAATTTGTGATGTAGCGAGTTCATAATCACTATTGGCATATGGCGGGACAGTTATATTAGTTTTGTAACCATCTCTCAGCATTCTCCCCCTCACCACATTTATTTTAAACATCATGGAAATGTAATCAATCGAATTTTCAGATATATTATCTTTTTGCATCTTCAACAAAAAAGATCTTGTTAACTCACTTATATCTTTAATATTTTCATTAGTAAAATTACTGAAGTCAACCTGACAAAAATTATCTTCATAATGTCTACCATCTACTAAACTACTAGAGGTCTCAACGCTCTCCGGTTTGTCGTTGACACCTTTAGATGTCAACGTTGATTTTGTATAGACCCCTACTACTAGCATAAAGAAAAAAAATATCGCCAAGAATAAAAATCTACTTTTTTCATTTTCTTCACCATCATTTGACGATTTAAAATTCTTTTTTAAATGGTAAATTTCTGCCGAAAGATATATCATCAAAAAATTTAAAAACGTAGACGTAGTCTCATCTTCAATTAAAAATATTGTTGAGAAACAAAATATAAGATTTAGGCAAAAATATTTTAGCATAAAATCAACCTCTCTCTGCCATCAGCTTTAGCTTTATTGATGAATGCTATATTAGTAACAGAGATTAAAAAGCCTAATGTTATTTCCTTTATCATTATTGACTCCAAGTAAAAGTTTGATTTGCTAATTTAGAACAATGGCAGAAAGTACAGCAGTAATTAAAACTATCCATAGCCATTAATTAACTACTCTAAAAATGAGCGTTACACCATTTAATTAACATGTAAAAATTAACAATACTAATATGATATTAACATTTGTGATTTTCATCATACTCTTATCAACCTTCGCTGGGATCAAGACAGTGGATGGCTCGATGAAAACCAAGACTTGGCTGCGTTTAGTCATAACATTGATAGAAATAGTCTTGGTTGATTAGGAGATAGCTACCTATCTAAGTTTGGTAAATTTTTGTATTTTCGCGTTTTGATAGAAAACAGTTCAGCTAGGGTTTTGCTAACGATGCAAAATTAATGGAAGTGACTAGTAGATACATTTACACGCCAAGCGATTGCTCTTCAAAATGCATTAGCGAAGAGACCGAGTACTTGGGCTTTGAGCCTAGCGAAGAACCAGGGTAAAGTTTCTGGAAAATAGCTTCAAACCGTACTCTTTTCAGGAAAAATGGTCGCAAAAAACTCAGTTTTCTGGAAAGCGCTTAAATGCCACACTACAAAAGGCGCAGGGGGATCCCCTCATTTACGGCCTAGTTGGGTCAAAGAGAGTTGATCACCACCTAGTTATGATTTAGTGGCAACCATAAGAGAATTAAGACGTTTTTGTGGATGGAAGAGCATTGATTGCTAAGAGAGTCATGTAGTATCGTAATGTCACGTATGGTGTTGTTCTAGTTTGTTTTTGGCGAAATTGATTAGATCAAACAGCACCATGCGTGTCTACTAATTGATTGTAAAAGGAATTATCTGGGGATTCCCTAGTGCTCAGCGTTATAGTCAGGTAATGCTGCTCAACTTATTATGAACTAGCATTAAACTTGGTCTGGAACCTTTCGCTCCTGAAGGACCTCTTTAAAAGCAAACATCCCGTTAAGTGCCGCAGGAAACCCGGCATAAACAGACATTTGCAAAAGCACTTCCTTTATTTGCTCCTCGCTACAACCCACATTCAAAGCCGCATTCAAATGCACCTTAAGTTGAGGCTGGCAGTTACCCAGTGCAGTAAGCGCGGCGACCGTCGCTATTTCTCTAGACTTCAAGTCTAAAGCTTGCCGAGTATAAATATCCCCAAACGGGTATTCGATAATAAACCGAGCTAAATCAGGACAGATATCTTGCAGACTTTCAATGACTTGATGACCCGCTTCACCATCAATTTTAGACAGTTGTTCTAAACCTAAAGCAAACCTTGAACCTTCCATAGTGCGCTCCCTATATGTAAGTAGAATCACAGCTTACAGGTTAGAGTTAACTCTAAGTCAACTCACTTTATTGGCTTTATACAGATTAATTTTATCTTCTAAAACCGCCAAATGCTGTTGCTGTAATTCAATATGCGCTTTCAAATTATCTTTATGCTGCTCTAGCAATGTTTGGCGCGCCAAGACGGTACTGGTTCCCCGTTCTCGTAATGTGGCGTATTCCTGAATTTCAGCTAGCGGCATTCCTGTATCCTTTAAGCGAGTAACAAATTGAACCCACTGCATATCTTTGTTTGTATAGTCTCGATGACCGCTGGAATTACGACGGACATGTTGAAGTAAGCCAATTTTCTCATAGTAGCGCAGTGTATAAGGTGATAATCTGGCTAATTTAGAAAACTCTTTAATGTTCATAGCTTTTCTCAGGCAAGCGCCTTACTTGCAAAGTTTTAAAGTGATATTTCGGATTTAAATCGCCAATTGGTATTGCGTTAGAAAACGCCCACTGCCTTTGGCGGTATCAGGGAATAAACTGAGTTATGGCTGCCGATATATCCCCATTAACAGCGGTACCTGCATCCAATCACTAGATCAAGCCGCTCATATGCACAAACCCTATCGCCAGCCTAATGAAATGAATCACATATGATAATAACTCAAATAATTACAATTGTTTGGGTATTTGCATATCGGTAGTAAAGCAGATACGGTAGATGATACCTATTGCATTAATAAGCTCTTTTCATTCAGCAGTAAATAATGCATGGCACCTATTTTTAGGACTCGATGGCGGCCTTCAAGTGAACGGTAATCTCGATGAGCAAATAGATCACCAATGGCTTATTAGACATAACGCTACCACAAGCAAAACGGCTTGTTGTGACGACAAAAATAATTAGCTTTTCACATCACGATTTTCGCCCTAATGTCGCGTCCTAATTTTGACAAACGCCAATCAAATTTGACAATCGAATGATATAAAAGAGAAATATTTGCTCTTGGTCACGACCGTCATAATTTATGGCTATAGTTAGATCACAGTAGTTATCCAATTACAGATCGATAGTATTTCGGCCAATGAAAAACAGACTTATTGCCGTTGTTATTTTTTATTAGCCATTGATAAGTGGCAAATTTTAATCCCTTAGTTTACCGAGGGAGATATTAAGGAATACAGACATGCGTATCGCAATTTTGTCTCGTAACGAAAATCTTTATTCAACTCGTCGCCTAAAAGAGGCGGGAGAAGCCCGTGGACATGAAGTCGATATCATCGACACGCTTCACTGCTACATGGATATCACCAGCAGCAACCCAACCGTGCGCTACATGGGTAAAGTGTTGCCTAAATATGATGCCGTGATCCCTCGCATTGGTTCATCAATTACCTTCTACGGTACTGCGGTTGTGCGTCAGTTTGAGATGATGGGGACCTTCTGTGTCAATGAATCGGTAGCAATCAGTCGCTCTCGTGACAAATTACGTTCGCTGCAGTTGTTATCGCGTAAAGGCATAGGTCTACCTCGTACTGGTTTTGCGAGTAAACCCGATAAAATCCAAGATTTAATTAAGAATGTTGGCGGCGCACCACTCGTGATAAAGCTACTAGAAGGCACTCAAGGAATTGGCGTTGTATTGGCAGAAACGAACAAAGCTGCAGAAAGCGTAATTGAAGCCTTTATGGGTTTAAAAGCTAATATTTTGGTACAAGAGTTTATTAAAGAAGCTGGCGGCGCCGATATTCGTTGTTTCGTTGTGGGCGACAAAGTTGTTGCTGCAATGAAACGTCAGGCGGCTGAAGGGGAGTTTCGTTCAAACCTTCACCGTGGCGGTATGGCTCAGCTAGTCAAACTAAGCAAAGAAGAACGCGCAACTGCACTTAATGCAGCTAAAGCGATGGGATTAAACCTTTGTGGCGTCGATATTTTACAATCTAATAATGGCCCAGTTGTGATGGAGGTTAACTCCTCTCCTGGATTAGAAGGGATTGAGCAAGCCACAGGAAAAGATGTTGCTGGGTTGATTTATGGCTTTATCGAAAAGAACGCCAAACCCAACGCAAACAAAACACGTGGAAAAGGTTAATGGAAACACCGTTAAATATTGGTGGGGTTGATATCCTGCTAGGTGAACAACGCCAATTAGAACTGCCTGTCGCCAGTCTCTACACCGATACTCAGGTGTCGATTCCGGTGCATGTTATTCGAGCCAAAAAACCAGGACCTACGGTATTTATTAGCGCCGCAGTTCATGGTGATGAGCTTAATGGTATTGAGATCATCCGGCGCTTAATCCAGCAGCAGATAAAACTCGCTACAGGTACGCTGATTTTGGTGCCTATGGTCAATATTTATGGTGTACTTAATCAGAGTCGTTACATGCCCGATAGGCGCGATCTTAATCGCTGCTTTCCCGGCTCTCAAAAAGGATCACTTGCTGGCCGGGTAGCCTATACCTTTATCAATAGTATTGTGCGTCATTGCGATTACGGTATCGATCTGCATACAGGCGCAATACATCGCTCGAATCTGCCTCAAATTAGAGCGAATTTAGATGATGCCGATACCTTAGCCTTAGCACAGGCATTTGGTGTACCCGTGTTACTGAACGCTAACGTACGCGACGGTTCACTGCGCGAAGCCGCGGTCAATAACGGCGCTCGTGTGCTACTGTATGAAGCAGGAGAGGCCTTGCGTTTCGACGAGTTATCGATTCAAACTGGGGTACGCGGCATACTCAATGTTTTATCTTCTCTAGGGGTGATCCGTAAACGCCGATTAAGGCAGAAAATCGCACCATTTGTGGCCAACCGCAGCGATTGGACCCGTGCTGCTGCCAGTGGATTTGTGTGTGAATTTGCCAAACTCGGTGCTTATGTTGAAAAAGGCGAAGTGCTTGCAGAGATCAACAGCCCATTGGGTGAGCTGATCCAACAAGTGACCTCTAATCGTGCGGGTATTGTCATTGGCAAACAAAACATCCCCTTGGTACTAGAGGGTGATGCCATGTTCCATATTGCCTATTTTGGCAGCGCTGCAGATGAAGTGGTCGAGCATATTGAAATCATGAACGATCAAATAATGCCCATCGCTACCCCCATTATATAGCGATGGCTTAACCGATTAACTTTGTCATCTTTGGGTTTAAAAAATGAACAAAATCATCATCGGAAATTTAGAATCATGCAACCTACCCGATCTTGGGATTAGTGATCTGCAAGTTCGCATAGATACCGGAGCGAAAACCTCCTCTTTGCATGTCGATAACCTCAAACGCATCAAGGTGAAAGGCCGACCCTATGTGGAGTTTGATCTGCACCCTGACATCTACAATCTAGATCAGACGGTGCATTGTAAGGCACCAGTATTCGACTCGCGTCGGATTAAATCATCTAATGGTGAAGTTGAACAACGCTGTGTCATTCAAACCACCCTGCAATTAGGCGACAATCAGTGGCCTATCGAACTCACCTTAAGTAATCGTCAAGATATGACCTACTTGATGCTACTTGGACGTGAAGGAATGGGTGAGCGTGTATTAGTGGATCCGGCTGAAAGTTTTCTGGTTAACGGCGGATAAATCGCTCAATAACGGCTAGCAAAACAATCTGCCCCTTGTAGAATGGCGCCATAAGAATCGATACCGCGTTTAGATAAGGATATTTCCATGACAATGCCTGAATATGAGCCTCTTACCGAAGAAGAGGTAAGAGATGACTTACTCTCCCGGGTCATTGACATTGTCAGTCATCCCGAGCAGCAAGAAACGGTATCGCTTTCATTTATCAGTGAATATAGTGATGCCGATCTTGCTCATCTATTAGAGTCTGTTACCGACCAATATCGTTCGCTACTGTGTCGCAAGATCCCCGTCGACCGTGGTTGGCCTATCCTGCATTTGCTGCACTACGAAACAGCTCGTCACGTTTTAGATCTTCTCTCCACCGAGCAGATGCAAGGCCTGCTAAAACGTATCTCAGAGCTAGACATTCTTACCTTCGCTGAGATACTACCCAACGAAGTTGTCGAAGATTATCTCGATCAGCAAGCATCGCTAACCACAGAGCAGATCCAACAAGCGCTGAGCTATCAAGATGAAGAGGTTGGACGTTATCTAAATAGTGATATTTTACGTTCGCGCCCCACAGCGCCAATAAGTCGAGTATTAGAGCGTTTAAGCAAACATAAATCGAAAGAGTTTGTCGCCGTCTACGCCGTCGATGCAAAAGGTGAATATCAAGGGGCTTGTACCATTGAACAACTTCGCCATGTCGAGCCCAGCACACCACTGTCAGAGATCATCACTGACATTGAACCTGTATTGGATGAACAAGATATTACTAAAGCGGCTCAACACCTGAATCCAGTCGCTGGTTTCGCATGGTACCCAGTGCAAAAAGAAGGCAAAATCATTGGGGCAATTGCCGCTTCGACCTTAATGCTGCGCTTAAAAGAGCGAAGCCTAGAAGTCCTCGCCTCTGATACTGCCCAAGATGAGGAAGATCTCTTTACCCCAGTTTCTGTGGCTGCCAAAATGCGCGCGATTTGGCTCACTACAAATTTGCTAACCGCATTTTTGGCCTCGTGGGTGATCGGCTTATTTGGAGAGGCACTACAACAAGTTGTCGCACTGGCAATATTAATGCCTGTGGTCGCCAGCATGGGCGGCATAGCAGGCAGCCAAACCTTAGCGGTTGCATTGCGTGGTATTGCCCTTAATCACTTAAAACGCAGTAACTTGAAACTGCTATTGGATAAAGAGCTTAAAATTGCCGCCTTTAACGGTGTGCTGCTAGGCGCGCTCATCGGCTTGGTGGTCAGTTATTGGTTCAATTCAGTGCCCCTTGGCGGCATTATCTTTGTTGCTATTGTATTTAATAGCTTAGCCGCTGCATCATCGGGAACGGTGATCCCCTTTGTGCTAAAACAGATGAAAATCGACCCTGCTGTTGCCGGTTCAGTGATCCTGACCACGGTTACTGATGTCGTCGGTTTCTTTATCTTCTTAGGCTTAGGCAGCTTACTGCTACTGTCTTAATCGAGCTGGCAGCATGATGCTGCCGTGTCGACGACAAACTAAAGAGTAAGAAAAACTTAATCTCTAGATAAGTGTTCTTGAATTTATTAGATGGTATGCCAAGGCTATACTGCCAAACTCTAAAAATAGGACGCGATTATTTACAGATGAGATCTTTTTTTAAACCCTTCATATCTGATCCATCTCAGCTTGTTTTCATCCTGTGTGCACTGATATGCCTGACCCCAATTGTTTCTTCGCCCATTGCCTTGGTATTGGGCTTTACCTTGGCAAGTTTAGGCTTAGTACCCAAATCATTAGATCTAGGCAAGATCACCAAGAAACTGCTGGCCTACTCAATTATCGGATTAGGATTTGGGATTCAACTTGATGCAGCACTGCAAGCCAGTGCCGATAATATCACTTTGATCTTAGGCTCTATCGTATTCACCCTACTCTTGGGAACATTGCTAAGTCGACTACTCAAAATCGATGCAAAGCTAGGCCATATGATCTCAGCGGGTACCGCCATTTGCGGTGGCAGTGCGATTGCCGCGGTGTCACCGGCGATTAAGGCAGGCAGCCATCAAACTGCGATCGCGCTGGCAACGGTATTTGTACTCAACTCTATCGCACTGTTTCTCTTTCCTGCGTTAGGGCATCTGTTTGATATGAGCCAATATCATTTTGGTGTGTGGAGCGCGATAGCTATCCACGATACCTCATCGGTAGTCGGGGCGGCTTCAGCCTATGGCGATGAAGCCTTAACGGTCGCAACAACCATTAAACTCGCACGAGCACTATGGATTGTGCCATTGGCATTAATCAGCGCGCTGCTGTTTGGTGGTGACCGCCGTAAAATTGCCATTCCCTACTTTATTTTGCTGTATTGTGTCGCAATTGCCGTAGCGCACTACTTCCCCCAAGGCCAAGATGCCTACCAACTTATCTTTAGCGCAGCAAAACGTACTTTGGTTCTTTGCCTCTTCCTGATTGGCGCAGGTATCACTGTGAGTAAAATGCGCCAAGCAGGGGCAAAACCATTAATATTAGGCTTGTTATTGTGGGGATCAATCGGGACTGTGTCGTTACTTTATATCATTAACTTCAGTTGAATCTTGCATAGACCAAACTAAGCCAAAGATAGCAGCAAATGCAATAAGATCGACTAACGCGCGCACCATACCCGTTGTGAACATTGACGCAACAACGAAGGCGCCACACGATAACAGAATAAACCACTTTTTCATTTCGCCTCCTTGGTAGATTAGGCGTTGAGTATAAGTGGCTATTATTGAGTGCCAAATCCCGATCGACAAATATCCGTTTTCACTAACAAATAGCTGAATCAGCTAAGGCGCTATTGTTAATAAAATGGCGTCGGATCGACCTCTAATGAGCTCGGTGAAATACCTCGCTCGATATTCACATCACTTTTAAGCAGATCAACCATGGCGACCTCGGTATAACGCTTGTGTTTGATCGAGTAGAAACATTTCAAGATAGGGTGCAGTGCATCTCGGCCCTTAGCATCCCATACAATACCGATACGTCCATCAGACACTTGCACCAGTGAACCGACAGGATATACACCAATACACCGGATAAATTCATAGACC
This sequence comes from Shewanella psychrotolerans, assembly GCF_019457595.1. Classification (NCBI taxonomy): domain Bacteria; kingdom Pseudomonadati; phylum Pseudomonadota; class Gammaproteobacteria; order Alteromonadales; family Shewanellaceae; genus Shewanella; species Shewanella psychrotolerans. The sequence goes on from NZ_CP080419.1 coordinate 4,176,507, forward strand.
AGTTTTTCATCGAGGTGAAAGGGCGTTAGGCTCAATAGAATTTTAAAGGCGGCGGCGGGACTCATCGCTTCCTTGTAACAACGAGTTGCAGTCAATGCATCATAGATATCGATGATACAACTCATTCTGCCATGCAGACTCAGTTGCTCCCCTTTAAGCCCGTTAGGATAACCTTTACCATCAAGCTTTTCATGGTGCATCAAACAGACGTCACGGCTAATTTGTGGCAAGTCAGGAGTTTCAGCCAAAATCTCTTTTGCATACACCTGATGCAATTTCATATGCTCAAACTCTTCTGGAGTTAATCGCCCAGGCTTATGCAGTATCTTGTTATCAACTTTCACCTTACCGATATCATGTAAGATCCCTCCAACAGCAAGATGCTTTAACTCATCGCGTTCGAGAGAAAGATACTTACCAAAGGTCACGAGTAAAAAGGCAACATTAATTGAATGTTCTAACAAATAGGCATCTTTAGAGCGCAAAGCAGAGATGCATTTAAAGGCATCGTCATCTAACATTACCGATTCAATCATGTTGTCGGCCAAATATTCAAAGGGAGCAACTTCAATGGCTTTACCTTCAAAGGTTTCCGACAATACTTTTTGCACCAATCCTTTGGCCTCAGCCATTAAGCGCTTAGCTTTATCTTGAGACTGCGCTCGGTTGATTTTCTTACTGGTGATTTCCGGCTTTATTGACTTCTTTCTTAACCCACAACCCTCGGCTGAGCGTTCTACATCGACCCACACATATTCGATACCATTTTTACTCAGTTTGTTGATGGTTTCTCGGTTTTTGATCTGCCCTGGGTTAGTGATATTCACCAAACCTTGACTATCAATCGCCTGTACAAACATCCCCAAACGTAAGTGTGGCACAGCTAATTTCATCAGACCTGTTGTATCATCCACTTTGTCATTCATATATCTAACTCGGCACCTTCGGTTCATTCCCGACATTTCAAGTCCGGGCTGAATAACAACATAGCGCGTCTAACAAAAAAACACACTTTATGAAAGCGCTAATAGTATGCCGAGAACAAAGAGATCACCAATAACTTTACGGCCGTTCTGCGGACAAATATTAACAAAACGACAAGATAAACTGGTTTAGCGAATCCAACACCCAATAGATAAGCTCACGCCAATTTTTAGGGCGACACAAGTCCTTTGGTAATACGAGCCCCTCGCATCACCCGCTCAACGTCATGCAACAACAGATAAAGTGATACGGTAACGGCTAGCTAAGTGATAAACAGCAGACGCAGTCCACTGAACTTCCCTCACCGAAAATACCCATGAATAAGCAGTACAGCACTTCGAACAACATAACGCCCACTATCGACGTGACTAGAATTGGCAAAGCTTGCACTAGATTGACGCTGTTTAACCCACACGAGCATAATCCTGCTCACCTTGATAGTGACCATTAACAAACTCAGTCGGCAGGCAAGATTGCAGATATTTCTGACTAATATGCCAGATCTTATCTAAGGGAAATTGACCCAATGACCTGTGACTCGCGATCACCACAGCTGTACCTTGCTGACTAAGCTCCAAAATAAGATGAGCGACCTTGGCAAAGCTTGCATTATCTAAGCCTGCAAATGGGTCATCCAGTAACAAGATCTGAGGTTGTAGACATGCCAACGAAGCCAACGCAATCAGATGCTGCTGCCCACAAGAAAGTTTATGGGGTGACACTTGCGCTAAGGTCGTTAATCCTAACCGCGCTAACATATCAATAGCGCGCTTAAGGGGAAATCCATAACGCTTAAGGTTAAATTGCATCTCCTCTATCACGGTTGTTTCAAAGAGTTGTCGACTAGGCCTTTGATGAAGCAAGGCTAAGCTATGTCCGTAAATCCCCAGCTTGGGACGCTTACCTAAGACCTTTACATCAAGGTGATCGACATCGGCCTGAATACCTGCCAAACACTTAAGCAAAGTACTTTTACCTGTACCGTTATCACCAATTAAGCCAACGACTTCACCCGCATGCAGAGTTAGCTCATCGGTTTCAAATAGGAGTTTTTTTCGACCAAACCGCAACTTAAAGCCACGACTCCAGATTAGCGGTGCATTTGTGCAGATCGAGTTTGGTACTAAGCGGGTATCAGCAATAGCGATAAGGCCGTTTTTATCGCCTTGTTGATAGAGACTTAATCGACCACGTTGCAGCTGCCAATGATGTGTAGCACACCCCGTAAAAGCCGTCTTATGATGCTCAACAATGACAATTGCCATTCCCTGAGACTTTAGCTCGTTAATAAGCGCTGACAACTCTCGAACACCTTGATTATCAAGTTGAGCCCATGGCTCATCGAGTAAGAGTACATCGGGTTGTAATACTAACTGAGCCGCAATCATCAAGCGATAACGCTGACCTAAAGAGAGTTGAACCACTGGTGTTTCGAGGCTAATAAACAGCCCCACCTTACGCAATGCATTGGTCACCTGCCCATGCATCTCAAATGAATCAACACCTAGGTTTTCCAATGCGAATACCACTTCAGCACCCAAAGTTTGCCTAAGTAACTGCACACTGGGATCTTGCATAACAACGCCGAAGGTTAAATTTGGCGCACAAATTCGCTCGCCAGATAGCGGAGGGACTAAGATCCCCAAGATCAATTTTAGCAGGCTCGATTTACCCGAACCTGTACAACCATAAATGAGCTGGCAATCTCCTCGATCTAAGGTGAACTCTAACTCATCAAACAGCCATGAACTCGCTGCTTGATAGCTGAAGCTCACCTGACGCAATTGAAGTAGTGACATAGTCAATATCGTTCTACAGCAGCCATAACTTCTGCGGCATCTAACATTGGCGATCTATCAATATCGTCAGCCAAAACCGAATGAGTGCTACCGACAGCAATGGCAACCAGTGATAACTTAATCACTTTTTGTTTTAATTTCATTGTTCATTAATGCAGTTAAGTACCCGATAGATAATATTGTTCGGTCTTATCGCTTTATAAACAAGTTAGAAGAAAACAAAAACCAACTCAGATCGACTAATTTAGACATCATCAGTAAACAAGCATACTTCAACAGGACATTTTGACCCACTCTCACATCTAAAAAGACAAAATAACTCACATTTTGACAGAGGTGCGATTAATAAGATCAAAATAATTTTTGGGCAAGTTCACAGCTTAAAAAGCTGTAACTTGACAGTTTTTTGCTGGCGCATTAGTTTGTGGTAAAGATTCTTATTACCAATCGTAATAAGTTTCCTTAATGAAGGAGATTAAGCCCTTCCTCGCCACGAACCGCGACACTTTCCGATAAAGTTGGAGTATTTATTGAGCGTTCCCTCGCTGCAGCAGGCCATACAATCCTTAATCAATAAGCTTACACAATTGGAACTCCATCAACATGGAGAACCCATTATCCAGCTTTCTGTGCCCGTGTGTCCCCTGCCAACAATTGCCTGGCTTGCAAGCCAATCTTGTTATCCTAGAGTGTATTGGAGAGGGCGGGACACGCAAGAAGAGGTTGCGGCAATCGGTTCGTGTAAAGACTTTACTTTTGAAGACGCTGTCGATGACAATCAGCTTTGTGCGGCATATCAGCAACAGCGCGCATTATCGACAAATCAAGATATTCGCTATTACGGCGGTGTCGCATTCGATCGCCATACTGAGTGTTGGCCCGAATATGGCAGAGCTCATTTCATCTTACCTCGTATAGAGTTACGTCGAAGCGGCAACGAATATAAACTGCTAATCAATCTCAACATTGAACTCAACGACATGGAAGTGGAGCGTCAATTAGCCCTTGAAGCACTCGCTCAGCTAGCACCACCTTCGCCCTTATCTCCGCCGAATAAGATTAATATTCTTAGTCGCAGCGATCGCCCCAATCAGCGACGCTGGAGCGAACTGGTCAATCAAGTGACTCAGGATAAATTTATTAAAGACACGCCTAAGGTCGTTCTGTCTCGTTTGACTCAACTTGAGATCAACGAGAAAGTCGACCCTTGGATGTTATTAGCCAGTTGGCAAGGCCGTAACCAGAATAGTTTTCAATTTGGGTTTCAGTTCAGTCCAGACAGTGCTTTTATCTCTTGTACTCCAGAACGCCTCTATCGTCGCTGTCAGCGAGAACTTTTTACTGAAGCACTGGCGGGAACAACGACTCGAGGACTAAATGAAGATGAAGATATTATGCTGGCGCAGCAGTTGCTCGATGACACTAAAAATAGCCATGAGAACCAACTCGTTCGAGAACACATTGTCGATGCGCTAACCCCCCTCAGTAACTATGTCGGTGCCGATGAATCCCCGAAAATTTTTAAACTTAGCCATATTCAACATCTGCACCGCTCTATTAGGGCAGAATTGAAAACAGGAGTGAATGACTTTCAAATTCTCCAGGCGTTGCACCCAACGCCCGCCGTGGGGGGGCTACCGAAAGAGTCTGCTATTAGCTTTATCAGGCAGCGTGAGGGCTACACTCGAGGCTGGTATGCTGGTGCCTGTGGCTATATTAACAAGTACGATAGTGAGTTTGCTGTCGCTATTCGCAGCGCCCTAATCGAGCCAGGTAGAATTAATTTATTTGCTGGGGCGGGAATCGTATCGGGATCCGAAGCGGACGCCGAGTGGAACGAGTTAGAAAATAAGCTTCGAACCATACTGTCGATTTTGACTGAAATGTAATACGAATAAGTATAAAGCAAACTTAAATGTCATTAACTTTTGCAATCAATATTATTGGATCGATTGGAGGCGATCACGATTTGGCATATACTTGTGAAAAATCTTATCAACTTCTCCAGATTGAATAAGCTCATCCATCTTGCTATCAAATATCACTTTAAGCCGCTCTCCCTTGGGAGTATGAGCAAATACAAAATATACTGCAGGAGCCAGTACATTTTCGATAATGACATACTGACGCGGATGATGTAGTTTGGTGGATAATTTTTCCATCTCATCCTTGTAATACATAACGGCATCAATACGACCCGAATTGACGTGATTAAGCATCTGTAGCAGATCACTATTCTCTTCATAGTACATAGGAACGTTGACAAAACTGTCGAAACGATACTCCAACATGGCTTGTACTTTCTTCTGTTTCAGACTAGATACACCCTTCCAGATTGCAGCTAATTCAGGCGTTACAGCCACATCGACTTTGTCAACTTCTATAGGCTCTCGACTATAATAGGAGCTACTCACATCACCTGAATAGACACCTAATCCCATATCAGCCCTTTTTTGTTCAACCAAATATAAAGATCTTGCAAAAGGCACAAGGTCAACATTTAGTTGCCACTCTGGCTCGGGAAATATACGACGAACGAGATCTAAATAGTAACCGCTACCATCCCGATTGCTGTAATCAATCATCTCTTCACCTACAATAGAGATTGTAATAGGCTCTGCACTCACTAGCTTAAGTGACAGCAAACATAGCAACAGTAAACTCCATATAAATCGGTAAACCATTCAATGCTCCCGTAAAAAAAGAACCTTATACAGCTAGTGTAGGTCGCTTTGCGCAAATAAACAGTGTTATTTAAAGTAGAACTTTAATAAAAACGGCAGATAATCCTTGCTCATTTTTAAGGGTTCTCTATAATCTGCCGCCCAAATCTTTAACCGCCATCACAGCTAACGGCTGAGAATGGTATCTATTCACCGATAGCGGGTTCCCTCACCCCGCGTTAACCACCAAAAAAGGCCACAAGATGTTAATGTTATCTCACGCGCAGACACAGCGTGCTTTATGGCTATTGGTCAGTTTTCATATACTGATTATTTCCGCCAGCAATTACTTGGTACAACTCCCTTTTCAGATATTTGGCTTCCATACCACATGGGGGGCTTTTAGCTTTCCATTTGTTTATTTAGCCACTGATCTTACCGTCAGAATTTTTGGCCAACAAAATGCCAGACAGATTATCCTTAAAGCAATGATTCCCGCATTAGTGATCTCCTATTTAATCGGCGTTCTCTTCCACCAAGGCAGCTTTCAAGGCAGCCAGTCATTGGTTGAATTTAACAGCTTTGTATTTCGCATCGCCTTTGCTAGCTTTGCCGCCTATTTCGTTGGTCAACTAATGGATATTACCGTGTTTGCCAAACTCAGAGCAGCAAGGGCCTGGTGGGTTGCCCCTGCGGCATCAACAGTGATCGGTAACCTTATCGATACTCTAGTATTTTTCAGCGTTGCCTTTTACGCGTCCACCGACGAATTTATGGCAATGAACTGGCCAGAGATAGCGACCGTTGATTACGGCTTTAAGCTTATTGTGAGTTTAGGACTCTTCCTTCCTGCCTACGGCGTGCTGCTAAAAGTTTTACAAGATCGAATCCTCAGTGTAGAAGCAATAAAAGCGCGCGACAGACTGGCCTGACCAGTTGTTTTATAATATCATCGCGACACTTTTTAAGTCAGTCCTAGTGTCGCCTTGATGGCGTCGTTGTTTGGAGAGTCAAAATGTACACCACGACTATCGAACGTCATACTCAACTTACCGATGAGCTACTTCAGTCAATAATCAACCTCACCGAACAAATACCAGAATTTGATCGCCGTTATAGCCCTCAAGACTATTTTCAGCGCCTACATAATAAGCCATTGATGATTCAGATTATTAGTATTGAAGGTGAGTTGGCTGGTTTTAAGATTGGTTATAGTGAACAATCGGGCTTGTTCTATAGCTGGCTTGGGGCGATTTTACCTGAATTTAGGCAGCTTGGACTCGCTAAAACATTGCTAAACGATCAGGAAAAATGGGCCAAAGACAATGGTTATATAACAATGGAAGTAACAACCTATAATCGCTTCTCCGCAATGCTACAAATGCTTATTCAGCAGGGATATAAAATAGCGGGGTTACAAAAAAACGAACTTGAAATTAACAATAATAAGTTGATTTTAAATAAAAATATAAATTAACCACGAAAAAAACCAATCTTTACATTTAAATCACTTGCCAACTCAAATGATAATGATTACTATTTACATGCGTTCCAAAGCTCAGTTTATTAAGCACTTCATCTCTGCCTAATTGATTGAGTTCGCAAGCACAACATTGCTCACACACTCTTTGTGGCCGGACTATCTTTATTCCGGCTTTTTTTTTGCTGTTTTGTCCTAAAATGTGTTGACGATTTAGGTTAAGCGATAAGATAACCTGAGGAGAATTAGCCGCTGTATTATTTCATCTCAAACTTGTCATTAGCTTTGCTTACAAAGCGTATTGACGCGTCCATAGCCCGCGTATTGCAAATGAATACAACACAATTAGCGGAATGAAGACGGTTTGAGATACGTTTGTTATTCCGAGTTCAGGTTAGAGAATTTCTTATCTATCGCACTAGAGAAATGCAAACCTTCATAGGGAGGATTAAACTGGTCATCTTTGGCTTTATGGTAAAGGCCAATCGTAAACAAAGTGCCTTTCCCTAGAGTTGAGCTAACCTCTATCGTTCCACCGATACGCTTAATGATGCCGTAGCTGAGCGATAACCCTAAGCCTGTGCCATCCTTACGTGTAGTGTAAAAAGGGTCAAAAATACGCCCCAGTTGCTCTTCAGGTATCCCTTTTCCTTCATCCTCAATCTCAATCTTAACCCCAATAAGTTCATCACTTTGCACCCAATCATAAGTTCGGATCCAGATCCGTCCTTGACCATCCATAGCATGCGCAGCATTGACAACTAAGTTGATCAACACCTGCAGTAACTGGGGACGATTCACTTCAATGGGATAGCTGGCATTGAGGTCTTGGTGTAGTATCACTTCTTGCTTTTGAATTGAGTGACGCACCAAGATCAGCATCTCTTCGATGATAGGTGTGAGCTGATGCATCTCCAGTGGCGCATTAAACTCACCGGGACGACTATACTGCAGCAAACTTCGAATAATGGTACTGATACGACCAACTTGCTGAATAACAATATCGATCTCTTCTTCAACATCTGCAGCTTTGTCACCGAGCTCAAATTTAAGTAACTCCATATTGCCAAGAATTACCGCTGTCGGATTATTTATCTCATGGGCAATACCCGCGGTTAGCTCACCGAGGGCAGTCAACTTTTCGTTGGTCACCAGCTGCTGACGAGTCTCGTTGAGCAATGCAACGTTGCGCTGCAGTTCCTCTGTTTTCTCTTGTAAACTGCGAGTGCGCTCCTCAACTTTAACCTCCAGCAGCTCTGCAGCCGCCTGAATTTGAGTATTACGTCGTTGCAGCAAATCCAGCATTCGATCAAACTGCTCAGCCAAATTAGACAGCTCATTATCCTCTTCTAATCCGAGCGAACCTATACGTAAGTTACGACCAGACTGCACTGCCTTCACCACATGGTGAATACGCTCAATAGGTTGCAGCAAGCTGTAGGCGCCGCGATAGACCAATAAGCCAGAGACCAACAGCACCAGCATAAGAATGGTGCCCAGCTCTATGATGTTCAACAGATAGTTGTGAATAAAGGGTGACTCGGAAAACCCGGTATAGATCATACCAATACGCTCACCACGAATATCCTTAAGCGGCGCATACGCGGAAATAAACCAATCGTTATATACAAAAGCCCTATCGACCCACATCAAACCTTGGATCAATACTTTTTGTCTCACCTCTTCTGAAACTAAGCTGCCAAGTGCACGTCCCTGTTTTTCGCTGCCCTGAGGGAAAAAGTGTAATGGCACATTGGTACTAATACGGGTGTTATCAAGAAAAATCGTTACCGTACCAATTGAACGCTCCGGTAGCGTCCCTTTGTCGTACACCAGATCGCGTATATGATCGACAAGTCGAATATCACGATTAAGCAAAATTCCGCCATCGAGATACCAGCTCAAATTACCAGTGTCACTGTATATAGGTAATAGACTGCGACTCAACATGCCGCGCTTTTCTATCTCTTTACTCGGTTTTTGCGAGCGTGGTGTATCAACTAACTTGATCACCGCTTCTTGTTCCAGTTTAGGTTCGAGTGCGGCTAACCTTTGCGGCTCCAACACCATTAAACCTGATACCGCTTCATTTTCATGGATTTTAGGTAGCATCATTCTCAAGTTGGGATCACTAGCGGCTTCGGCGACACTAACTAGCCGTAAAAAATCCAGATTGAGCTGTTCCTTTTTTAACGCAAGTAGCTCATTGATTTTACTTCGTGTCGCCTTAGGGGCAGCATTAATATGTTGAAACGCATTTTGAAACTCCCAAGAGGTCTTAACCAATTCGAGCCGACTCTCTTGCTTATCTTGCACCGCAATGAGGGTATTACTTGCTACGGTTAAATCAGCCTTAACTTTCATAAAAAGCTGCTTACCCGTATAGCTGATATTCCAATAGATAGTGATAAAAACTAGGCTCACCAAAGTGAGCAAAATAGGTAATAGGGTTAGGATTAAGATGCGATAACGCACCTTGGCCCGCATCTGCTGCCAATTAACACCCAATATACGCGGAAAGAATGACACCTTAACCTTCCTCAGACTGATTAAGCTCAAACCACTCTTTGTACTTACGGTCTAGCGTTTTTCGCGACACACCAAGATCGCGCGCAGCAGCAGACTTATTTCCCTGATGAAGATCGACGACTGAAGTGACATGGTGCTTTTCAACTGCTTTTAAAGTCCAATCTAACGGATAACCTAATTCGTTAAAAGACTCGGCTTTAGGCTGTGACTTCCAATACTCTGCAGGTGGTTTGCCGAGTAAGATGCAACGCTCAATCATATTGCGTAGCTCACGAATATTGCCGGGCCACTCGTGTTGCTGCAGCTTAAGCATATCCTCATGGCTCCATACGACCTCTTTTACGCCTAACTCGGCAGCCAGTTGGCGCATGAAGTGATGAGTAAGCTCAACCACATCTTCTGGACGCTCTCTTAATGGCGGAATCACTATGTCGAGGACATTTAAGCGGTAAAAAAGATCTCGCCTAAAATTGCCAGCTTCAACTTCATCAGCGAGCTTACGGTTTGTCGCCGCCAGCACCCGTACATCAATATTAATCTCTTTCTCACTGCCAACCGGGCGTATCGTGCGCTGCTCTAATACCCGCAGCAATGCCGTTTGCATCTTAAGTGGCATCTCACCTATTTCATCTAAGAAAATCGTGCCTCCCGATGCAAAGCTAAATAAACCCTCACGATTGCCTTTCGCCCCAGTAAATGAACCAGCGGCATGGCCGAATAGCTCACTTTCGAGGAGTTCTGGCGCAATGGCGCCACAATTGACCGGTACAAAGGGGCCTTGTCGACCACTGAGCAGATGTAGTTGCCGTGCCACCAGCTCCTTACCCGTACCAGATTCACCTTCAATTAATATCACCGCGTTAGTCGGTGCCACACGCTCAATAACCTGCTTCACCTCCATCATCCCATCACTACTACCGATGATGGTAGATGAATGACCAATAGAGACCTCACGCCGTAACATTAAGTTTTCACGCTTAAGCAAACGGCGCTCGATACAACGGTCGACCGCCTTCATCATCTGCTCAAGATGGAACGGCTTCATAATGAAATCTGATGCGCCTGCTCTCAATGCTTTTATCGCGACATCCATATCGGCATAACCCGTCATAAAAATGATGTCTGAACGACGTTCTTGGTCATTAAGCGCTTCATCCCATTCGATACCTGAACGGCCAGGAAGACGAATATCAACAATCAGAAGGTCGAAGTGACAGCGACTACGCAACTGCTCAGCATCTTCAACACTCCCAGCGGTCTCAACCAAGGCAAACTTCTTCGATAACGCTTTTTTTAAAAAGCTTCTCATGCCAGGTTCATCATCAACAATCAACACAGAGACTGCTGAGGGTAATGGCTTTATCTCTTTACTTGATAGGCTCATATTGTCTTCTTTTGGACATTTTGACTCACATAGAGTTTATTCTAGCATCAAAGCCCAGCCAATTGGTCACCCTGAACCAGATGAATGAGGCTCTGGGACATTATGTCTGCCTTGATTTTGCCAAGCTTGAGACCTATCTCACACTTTAATACTGAGCTGAGACATTATTCGGTCCAATTCGATATTGGCACCTTTTTTGCTATTAACGAAGATTGTTTTATACGTAATCAAATGCGAAAGCGGCGAGTCGCATTTTTTAATTATGCCAAGGAGCAAAAATGTTAAACCTAAAATCAATTTTCAGTGTGGCAGTTATCGCGGGGGCTTTAGCTATCACACCAGCACAAGCTCAAGAAATCATTAAACTTGCGACAACAACCAGCACCGAAAACTCGGGGTTGCTTAAAAATTTACTGCCTAAATTTGAAGCAGAATCAGGTTATAAAGTACAAGTAATTGCAACCGGTACAGGTAAAGCACTTAAACTGGCTCGCCAAGGAGATGTCGATGTCGTTATGACCCATGCTCCAGCAGCTGAAGCAAAATTTGTTGAAGAAGGTTATGGTGTTACTCCTCGCGGTATAATGGAAAACGATTTTGTGATCTTGGGCCCTAAAAATGACCCAGCAAAGATCCGTAGCAGTAAGACAGCTGAAGAAGCCTTTGCTAAAATAGCAAGTTCTGGCGAAGGATTTGTATCACGTGGCGATAACTCAGGCACCAACATGAAAGAGTTAATCGTATGGAAAGGTGCTAAGGTAGAACCGACTTTCAGTGGTTACCGCTCGGTTGGACAAGGTATGGGTAAAACCCTGCTTATGGCAAATGAGCTGCAGTCATATACCCTTTCTGATCGCGGAACTTATGTTGCTTATAAAGCAAAACTAGACCTAGCTATCGATTATGATGGTGGTGCAGCATTAGCCAACCCATACCAAATCATCCTAATCAATCCAGAGATGTATCCCGGTCTTAACCACAAGGGTGCAAAAGCATTAAGCGATTGGCTTATTAGCGACGAAGCCCAAACTATGATTAATAGCTACACCGTAGAAGGTGAGCAACTATTTAAGGCAACGTATAGCAAATGAGTGAAGGCTGGTTAGCCCTATTACAGCAGGCATTAAGCCTGCTGTTTTCTTTAGACCCCGATGTGTGGTCCATTGTTAATGTTTCTTTTTCTGTCTCGTTTGCAGCGCTGGCGATCACCTTAGTACCGTCACTTGTCTTAGGTTTTATTCTTGCTTTTGCTCACTTTCCTGGCCGCTGGTTTGTCACTAATTTGGTCCAAACGATACAATCAATCCCCACCGTTGTGATCGGTCTATTAGTCTATTTATTGCTAACCCGCATGGGGCCTCTTGGTGATCTCAGATGGCTATTCACCCAAAAAGGTATGATACTAGGTCAGATGATGATCTGCGCCCCTGTATTAGTTGCCATGAGCCAAGCCGCTTTTACCAGTGTAGATAAACGAGCTTGGGAAACCTCTCGAACACTAGGTGCCTCTTGGTTGCGTTCGGTGTGGGTTATCTGCAGAGAATTAAAAGTACCGCTATTGATGGCTATCGTTGCTGCATTTAGTCGTATCCTTACCGAGGTCGGTTGCTCAATGATGGTGGGCGGCAACATTGCCGATGTGACTCGTAACATCCCCACCGCTATCGCTCTAGAAACCAGCAAAGGAGATTTTGCCCAAGCGATAGCACTAGGGCTCGTTTTACTTATCCTCTCATTAATACTTAACTTTACGCTAGGTACCTTGAGAGGCAAAGCTGAGCCAAGGAGCCACTAAGTCATGGTAAAAATCACCGCTAGCAATATAGAGATGCGTTTCGATAATCGTCATCTCTATAGCTTCGATGAACTCAGCCTATCTCAACAGCAAACGATCCACTTACAAGGGGATAATGGCTCGGGAAAAACGACCCTAATGAAGTTGTTTGCTGGTTTGCTTGCACCAAGTAAAGGTAAAATAGATTCAGAGGGTTTTGGAGCATCACCTTGGTGGAGAAGAAATCAGTTATTAGGCAAAGCTGTTTATCTACATCAGCACCCTTACCTCTTTGACGGTTCAGTTGAATACAACCTGAACTATGTGCAGCCCTTTTGCCAATTAAGTCATGTTGAGATAAAACAACGTTCCACGGTAGCCATTGAGATGGCGCAACTGGGCTCGCTAATTACGCAGCAAGCCTCAAGTTTATCAGGAGGGGAACGGCAACGATTAGCCATCGCTCGCGCCTGGATTATGCGTCCAAAGCTATTGATGCTCGACGAACCGACCTCTAACATGGATCAGTTGTCGCAGCAGTTAGTGCTTAACATGATAAGCAACCTTAAGGCACAAGGGACCGGAATGCTTATTAGTAGTCATCAAAGCTGCTCTTTAACCAGCCTTTGTGAACAAAGCTGGCATATTTGCGATCAGCAGATTATCGTCACCGATGAACAAAATGGGACAATATCGGCTTTTAGCCACCATAAATCTAAGCAGGAACTGAGATATGTCACAGCAAATTGATGCCGTGATCCTTGCCGGTGGAATGGCAAGACGCATGGGCGGAAACGATAAAGGCTTGGTTGAGCTCAATGGCAAGCCAATGATAAAACATGCCATAGATAGAATTAGACCGCAGGTGAAAGAGATCCTGATCAATGCCAACCGCAACCAAGGCCAGTATGCTGAGTTTGGTTTCAAAGTACTGAGTGATGAAGACTCAGGGTATTTAGGACCTTTAGCTGGCATGATCACCGCACTTGGGCACACAACTGCAGATTTTTTACTTGTTGTACCTTGCGATTGTCCACTATTACCGTTGGACTTAGTTCCTCGCATGCTGGCTAAGATCAAAGAGAACAATGCAGAGATGGCCGTGGCCAGTGATGGTAAAAGAGAGCAACCCGTTGTCTTGCTAATAAAGCCTGAGCAGCGAGCATCGATGAAAGCCTTTTTAGATGCGGGTGAACGTAAAATCGACTTCTGGTATGCCAAGCATCATTGTGTTGTATGTGACTTTTCTGACCAACCCAATGCGTTTGTCAACGTCAACACACCAGAACAAAAACAACAACTTTCTGAGGCAATTGCCAACTAAATTTGAGGTCTACATGAGCATACCGTTTAACAATCCACTGTCGATCCCCGTTCTCGGTTTTTGCGCCTATAGCGGTACAGGCAAAACAACATTGCTGAAGAAATTGATCCCTGAACTCAATCGTCGCGGTATACGCTTAGCAGTAATTAAGCATGCTCATCATGATTTCGATGTCGATATTCCAGGCAAAGATAGTTACGAAATGCGTAAAGCGGGCGCGAGGCAGATGTTGGTCGCATCACATGTTCGCTGGGCGCTAATGACTGAAGACTTAGTCAAAGAAGCCCCGTCATTGCCTCACTTACTTAAGCAGATAGAACAAGATAAGGTTGATCTAGTTTTGGTCGAAGGCTTTAAAAAGCTCGAGCTTCCTAAAATTGAATTGCACCGCGCCTCCCATGGCAAACCTTTCATTCATACTCACGACAGTAATATTCAAGCAATAGCTTGCTGCGACGACACCGAATTACCTTCGGAACTTAGACGCCTCGATATTAATGATGTTAGCCAAATCGCCGACTTTGTTATTGAATATGCGAGTAACTTTAAAAAGCCAACAAGCGCATTGCCATTACAAGCCACTGAATGTGGCTGTGAAATAAACAGCAGTACAACGCTTTCTGTCAGACAAGGTATCGATAAAATCCTGAGCTATGTTCATCCCGTCACAGAACAGGAAACGGTGCCCTTAGATGAAAGCAGTAATCGTGTGCTTGCTGATGATGCGATATCTCCTGTCGATGTGCCGCAGCACACCAATTCGGCAATGGATGGTTACGCATTTAAATACTCTGAGCCAATGTTAAACGAGTACAAAATTGTTGCCGATGTCATGGCGGGTCATAGCTACCAACATACTTTAAACAACGGTGAAGCGGTGCGCATTATGACTGGCGCGCCAATTCCTTCTGGCGCCGATACCATACAGATGAAAGAGCTGGCAGAGGAGCGTGACGATAGCGTTAGCTTCTCAGGCTCTATATCTCTAGGGCAGCATGTTCGCCAAGCGGGTGAAGATATCGCAAAAGATCAAACAGCACTCTCGGCAGGACATAGATTACAGGCAGCCCATCAAGGCATGCTCGCTTCGCTTGGCTTTGGTCAACTCCCCGTCTATCGAAAACCGCGCGTTGCCGTATTTTCTACTGGCGATGAAGTGTGCCAACCAGGACAGCCGTTAAAACCTAATTGCATCTATGATTCAAACCGCTTCACCATTAAATCAATGGTTAAGCAATTAGGCTGCGAAGTTATCGATCTGGGTATTATTCATGATTCGGAACAAGCCCTTATTGATGCATTAAAAGCAGCTGCTGTTAACGCCGATGTAGTGATCAGCTCTGGCGGCGTGTCGGTCGGTGATGCCGACTTTATCAAATTAGCGCTAGCGAAAGTCGGCCAAATCAATTTCTGGCGCATCAATATGCGCCCTGGACGCCCGCTAGCATTTGGTCAAATCGGCAATAGCCTATTTTTCGGTTTACCGGGTAATCCCGTTGCGGTGATGGTCTCCTTTATGCAGTTTGTGCAGCCAGCTCTGCGCAAACTAGCTGGTGAACTTGAATGGTCAGCAACCATGCTGCCAGCAGTTGCCGACTGTAACTTACGCAGCCGCACAGGCCGCACCGAGTTTACCCGCGGCGTTTACCATCTTGGTAGCGATGGTCGCCTGCATGTCACCAGCACGGGAGCCCAAGGTTCAGGAATGTTGAGCTCGATGGTGAAAGGCAATTGCCTCATTGTCATTGGTGAGCAAGATGAACAGCTTATCCCTGGTGATACTGTTTATATTCAGCCCTTTGCCGATCTTTTATGAGCAATGTATTAGCCGGGCCAGTCTCACCGATTGAGCTGGCCGCATTAGGTGATCTTGTATGAGTTTGATTGTTGATACCTTTGGCCGCACCGTCGAATATTTACGCCTATCTGTTACCGATAGGTGTGATTTTCGCTGTGTTTACTGCATGAGCGAAGATCCCTGTTTTCTCGATAGAGAGCAGGTACTCAGCCTCGAAGAGCTCGCTTGGATAGGCCAAGCGTTTACCGAACTAGGGGTGAAAAAAATAAGGCTAACGGGTGGCGAACCATTAGTCAGAACCGACTGTGATCAGCTCGTTCAGCTGCTTGGTGCACTTCCTGGTTTACAGGAGTTGTCGATGACAACTAATGGCTCAAGGCTGACAAAGTTTGCCGATAAGATGCGCCAATCAGGATTGCGCCGACTCAACATTAGCCTCGATACCTTAAAACCTGAACTCTTCACTCAACTGACCCGTAACGGCAAATTGGAAAGAGTGATCGAGGGTATCGACGCAGCAAAAGCCGCTGGATTTGAGCGCATTAAAATCAATGCGGTTATCTTACGCGGCCAGAATGACGATGAAGTACTGGATCTCATTGAGTTTTGTCGCAAGCGTGAGCTCGATATCGCCTTCATCGAAGAGATGCCTCTTGGAGTCATTGATGAACGTAAAAAGAGTCGTCATTGCAGCAGCGATGAAGTAAAAGCCATTATCAAGCAAAGATATCCTTTGCACCTATCAAATAAGCGTACAGGCGGCCCCGCCCGCTACTACACCATGCCAGGCAGTAACATACACGTGGGCTTTATCTCTCCCCATAGCAATAACTTTTGCCATGAATGTAATCGTGTCCGAGTCACGGTCGAAGGCCGCTTACTATTGTGTTTAGGCAATGAGCATTCGGTCGATCTAAAAGCTGTCGTACGTGAAGCACCGGGTGATATCGAACGGTTAAAACACGCGATACTCGATGCGATAAAACTAAAACCGAAAGAGCATGTGTTTGGCAATGAGGATGAGGTACAAATTTTACGATTTATGAATGCAACAGGTGGATAATGCCCTCACGCTTTTTCGGTGATAAACTCATTATCATTATCGATATCAATTGAGCTAAATCAGCGATGGCATTATCTCGTAAAAAGTGGAATAACATCATCATTTTCGCCTCCGTTGCCATGGTTGCGATCCTCACCTTTTTAGACCGAGAAACTCCCTCACTACCCGATGATGCAAAACCGCTATTTGATAAAGCCGCGCCCTTGTATCAGCTGCAATATGATGATTTGTGGCTAAGTCAGGGCGGCTTTTCTTGGCAGTGTGAACCCAGCATTCTCAATTGTGATGTCTGGGCCGAAGCTTGGAGCAACATACTAGTCTCTCCCATCAAAAAACTGATCACTCCGGAGTCAAAGGCACATGAGCTAGTGATCCAAGTAGAAGATATCGCAACGCCGCAATTGTGGTTAATCTATCCAGAACATGGATTACTCAAGTCTCCAGCCGGTAACTGGTATCAAATCCCGCCCAGTTTACGCAGTACACTGGAGCCCGTGATCAACGCAAACAGTCAATAGAGAACAGCATGCCAGAATTACCAGAAGTTGAAGTGACCCGCCAAGGGATCACGCCTCATCTTATCGATCAACGGGTGACAGGCTTAACCGTGCGCAACGCATCCTTACGCTGGCCAGTCCCAGAGATCGCCCAGCAGATAGTCGGGCAGACCATCAGAGGCATACGCCGCCGCGCCAAATACCTACTGCTGGATACCGATGCCGGCACCACCATAGTTCATTTGGGCATGTCGGGCAGCCTGCGCATATTGCCTAAGTCGACGCCTGTGGAGAAGCATGACCATATCGATCTCGAGCTTGCCAGCGGTAAGGTGCTCAGATTTAACGACCCCAGACGTTTCGGCGCCTGGCTATGGTGCGAGCTACCGGAAGCCGCTCACCCCTTGTTGGCTAAGCTGGGGCCTGAGCCCCTGCAGTCGGGTTTCAATGTCGACTACCTGGCTAACGCCCTAAAAAGCAAAAAGAAGGCGATCAAACTCTGCCTAATGGACAATCATATCGTGGTGGGTGTTGGGAATATCTACGCCAACGAGGCCCTGTTTGCCGCCGGTATTCACCCGCAAACAGAGGCTGGCAGGATTGATATAGAGCGGCTCATTGTGCTGGTCGCCGAGGTGAAACAGATCTTAGCTCAGGCGATTAAACAGGGGGGCACCACACTCAAAGACTTTACCAATGCTGAGGGTAAGCCCGGTTATTTCGCCCAGAAACTGCATGTCTATGGCCGGGGCGGCGAAACCTGCACCCAATGTGGCAACCAGCTGAGCGAAATCAAACTCGGCCAGCGCGCAACGGTCTTCTGTGGCCTATGCCAGCCTAGGTAGCGTTCTTTTGTCCCACTAGGTAAATCAGGCAGTAAAAAAGGCTGACACCCTGTCAGCCTTTTTGTTCTCTCAAACAGGTTTAGAAACGATACTCATAACTACCGAATAGAGTGGCATTAGTATCCGACTCGTCGGCCTCAAATTCTGACTGAGAAACAGTGCCTCCCAAGCTCATCATCCCTTTCCAGATAGGAAGACGATAGCTAAACTCCAGCATCAAGAGATCTTCTTTACGCGGTTGAGGTGCCCAACTATTGTTAACCGTCTTACCATCCTTATTTAACTGTGCAAAACGCAGTAAAGAGGTGAAGCCTTGGCTGTTAGCAAACTGGCCGATAAGCCCTAAGACATAAACATTGGCATCACTGTCATAGGTACTGCCATAAGAACGGCTATAGTAGCGTGAACCACTTTTATAATCGCTATGCTCATACATACAATTGAAACTATTTAGATCTAAACCGCAGGCCACCATGGTATCTGTATATTCGAAGAATAACTTGTACTGTGAGCTATCAAAATTAAAGCGCGTATCTACACCACCAAAATGGCCGCAATCCACAATATCCCATGGAGCAGCACTTTTGGCATCTTCACATGTCTGCTCATAATAAAGCCCAATGGGGACATTAAACCAAGTATCGCTGTAGCGAATATCATAGCCAGCGACCTGATTACCATAGTTAGTACATCCCGCCTCACCCGCATTACGACAATCACGTTGACCCGTAATCGACTTCAATACACTCTCGAAGCTGCATTCTTGCCCTTCGCCACAAAATTGAGTCGACCAAGAGAAACCTATCTCTAATTGTTGTATAGGGCGCAATGTCCCACGGAAATTCCAAAGCAAGGTATCAGGAACCGCACGCTCCTCTTCTAATATGGAAACCCCTGCTGTTAATGTCCAAGGGCCTATCCAGGAGAGCCAAGGCGTCTCAAATGCTTTAGGGTTATTGCGGCTCAGCATAACAGAGGGTCTAGGTCTTGCGTTATTTGAACGATGCAAAGCGGAATCAAACCCAGGCCCCCACCATTGCTCTATCGCACCGGCGGTTACCATCCAGTTACCCAAGGCAACTGCAACATAGGAATCATCCAGACGCACCTCTTTCTCATCGAAAGGATCATAGTGCGCCGAGGCGGCCAGCTTAAAGGCAAATCTATCCCCTAAATATTCATAGGAGGCCTGCAGATCTGTTTTCTCTCGATAATCAGAGCCAAAGTGTTGAAAACGAGCGGGATCGCTGCCGCCAGCAAGCTTAATACGGGCATTACCACGATTCTCGACGGCATTGCGGTAATAGAAGTTCACCCTGGCAAAGGCAGTGGCAAGACCTGGCGAAAGCACAGAGGGCTCCACCTTACTCAGATCGCTACCAATACCCGACCACATCAAGGGATAGGTGTTAACAGGAACCGTGATCACCCCCGCATCGGCGAGCGCCTGAATATCGGCTCTAAGATAGATATCGGAAACATCGACCCAAGGGGCCGAATTGGCTAAGGAAGAGAGCAACAGGCCTAAGGCCGCTACGCCTCCAACAACATAAGCGCGAACTTTTTCCATCATAACGGGCAAGTTAATCCTTTTTTTTCAGCGCCTTGGCTACTTCTTCATGCACAAACTGACTGACATCACCACCATGTAATGCCACCTCTTTCACCAAGGTAGAAGAGATAAACGAATTCTCTTCGGCTGGGGTTAAAAACACGCTCTCCAGATCGGCGCTCAGGCGCCTGTTCATATTGGCAAGCTGAAACTCATACTCAAAATCAGATACTGCCCGCAGGCCACGCACTAACACGCTGGCATTCTGCTCCTTAGCAAAATCCACCAGCAGGCCACTAAATCCCACAACTTCAACGTTGTCCAGATGCTCAGTCACCCTTTTGACCAGTTTAACCCTTTCGTCCAAGCTAAATTTGGGCTGTTTAGAAGGATTGGCCGCAATGCCGATCACCACCTGCTTAAACAATTTCGCCGCGCGCTCGATAAGGTCGGTATGACCGTTAGTCACAGGATCAAATGTGCCTGGATAAATCGCTTTGGTGTGCATCTTTCAAAAACCTAATCTGAGGGCCTAATGGCGCATAGTTTAACGAGTTTCCCCTAGGTATTGAACCACTGACGTCGAATTGTTTATTGGCGACAAATCCTCAAAAAATTACAATTTGCCTCAAAGTTAGTGTAAAAAACCTAATGAGAGAATACCCAGCAAGTGATTCGCCAATGGTATGATTGGCAGCGGCTGAACAAGGCGCATACCAAGAGGGCGATTATCAATTATTACCCTACACCGGATCTGTTTTCATATGATTGGATGAATAATTAATCATTCTTGACGACAAAATTAGCGATTTCTTCTTGAATATGATCAGTCTTATACCAACTCAAAAAACAGCTACTACTAAAAGGTGTCTAGGAAATCAATCGCAATTCACTTATTGAGATAAAAGCAGCATCATCCTGTAGTCGTCTCTACACATAACAATTTCTCCCTGAACTACCAACACGATATTGGGATATGTCTCATAAACGCTCACATTGGGGAACCTACCTGAGATTATCCCCAAGCAAATCTAGTTAGTCTTAGGGCTGCAGGATATCTGAAGAATTGTAGAACAATTGAACAGGTCATACGCCTATACCTTATCAGGTTGAATTAACAACACTTCATTGTAAATCAATTCGTTATTTATGACTAAACGGACTACAAAAAGGCCCCAGTTTTCACTGGTGCCTAGCATTCTCGACTACTTTCAAGATTTTGAAGTTAAATTCAACTTCTGCTTCAAGATCGTCGAACTAACGTTTGGCGTATAATCGAAGTAGACCATCTCACAACTCACCTTTGGATACTTTCCTTTCCAGTCAGAGCCAACAGAAATAGCATCTATACGGTAACGATCAACAATCTCCTGCTTATTTTTATCGATCTGAGGGATAACTTCATCAACATAACGATTAGACTCCAAAATCGAGATTCTCTCCTCAAAGGGAATCATTGGTGGTCGCCCTTTAGATTTAATAATAAGCTCGTCAGTTGACACTCCGACAATTAGATAATCGCACAATGCCTTACTGTGCTTAAGAATATTCAAATGACCTTGATGGAAAATATCAAAACAGCCTGAGGTATACATACGTCGATAAGGCTTACCGGATACGCCATCCTCCGCCTTTGCGCCTAGATCACAAAAATCACTTTTTAAAGTTTTTAACAACTCATCATAATAAAGAGGTGACAGAGATAGATCATCCCCTAAGCTCGGTGGCAGAGGCCACTGACTATCAGCAAACTCTTTTCCGCAAAACTCTACGGAAAATTCATAACGAGGGATAACGTGGAAGTGCACAGCAGGATCAACCATCATCAACATTAAATAATTAATCTTACTGTATTCAAATCTCTGCGACAGAACTTTTTCTATATCAGAAATAATCCATTTCTGTTCATCTGCGGCGGCGGCTGAAATTTCTGAATAATGATGTGCATTTTCTTTGCATATCAACACCATGGAACCTAGTGTCGGTTGCGCTGGCCTCAATAATAAATGCCAATGCCGATAGGTTTTTATCAGGCTGGCCGGATAACCAAACTTTCGTAATGTCGCAAGAGGCATAAATATAAGCTCTAAAAAATTTAACTTAATATTTTACGCCATTCTCCGAAAAGCGTCCATTGGTTCTATTGTTAACGAAATGGCTTCATCGGTTTCATGTGCCAGCATATGGTAAACATTCAGAGTTAGGGTCAACTCCATAAGCAAATGGCCTAACAGAGACATCAAAGTATCCTGCTGCGCCAGCCATTATCATTTGCGGAGCCGTTTTAACCTGCTTTATAATCCGCATGCCCGTTAGAAACACCCCCCAACTAAAGAGAGCTTTATGTTAATTGCTTTTGATCTGATCAACATATACTACCTGCCGCAATATGCGCCTATCATCAACCGACTTAAGGAACGCGGACATAAGGTACAGGTCATAGGCTATGCTAACAAAAACAACCCGGACATCTATAACCCCATATTGGCTAGTCTCAACGTCGAGTGCTTATGGGCACAAAACGATGAAGAAGCCTGCCATATCTATAGGACGAATAAACCTGAGTGGATCTTTTTTGGCAAAAAATTTGATTATTTGGACGAGCTTGATTCTAATTCAAAAACAGCCCAACTGGGACATGGCATAGGACCTAAACCTAGTTATTATCATAAGTCATGTACCCCGATGACAGTAAGGTTTATCGAAGGCAGTCTACGGCTGGAGAAGATCAAACAACTCTACCCCAATGACACCTTCGTACAAGTCGGTTTTTCCAAGCTAGATCCTCTTTTCAAAGGGCAAGAGCCGGGTTTGAACTTAACAAAGCTGGGGCTAGATCCAAGCAAACCAACATTACTATACGCACCAACCTTCAACCCGAGCTCTTTAGAATGCTTCCCAGATGATTGGCCCCAAGACTTTTCCAAATACAACATACTAATCAAAGCTCACGCCATCAGCCTGACACGCCCACAATATAACAAGCAAAGAGAAAAACTTGCCTGTTGGGCCAAGTATGAAAATGTCTATGTTGCAGGTAGTGAAGAACTTTCGCTTTTGCCTTTCATGAAAAATGCAGATCTATTGATCAGCGAGGCCTCAAGCACTCTATTTGAGTTTGCAGCCCTCGACAGACCAGTGATCGTATGCAACTTTTTTAAATTGAAATGGAATTATCGCGGCATTTTTAAATATCGTTTTAATAAGCGATTCGGCAAAGACAATGTTCTCTATCATAATATCGGCGCTCATATCCAAAGTTATTCAGCCCTGAAGCAAGCTGTCGTAGAACAATTGGCGACCCCACAACAATATGCAGCGCAAAGGCATCAGTATACGCGTGATCACGTAGGTCCAACGGATGGCTGCGCATCAGATAGGATCATCAACTATTTAGAGAGTCACCAGTAAAATTCGCTGTTCTCACCTTAGATTTTGACTTGTGGTGGTATAATTCCGCTCAGTACAAATAAGGTTACAGCCCAAAAATAATGTCTCTGATTACCCAACAGAAATGCATTCTGCTAGGAATGGGATTGTTTATTTCGCCACTTGTACAGGGCAACTTTTTGTATCTTAAAGTCTTTTTAGCGGCCCTCAAGTGGCAGAACCCGAATCTAGAGGTAGATATTTGGCTCTATGACAGTCGAAATAATCAAGATAGCGGGCGCTTATCCCGCAGCAAGATCATGCTGCAATGGATAACAGCAAAGCGATGCAAGACAGTCTCAGCGAGGCGGCCAAGGCGTTAAATGATGACTTAGTGATCACTCACTCGGGAAACAAGAGCGAACTGTCCTCCCCGCTCCTCAGTTATTTATTTCTCTTACATTTTTCACACCAGTCCCAAACCAATTAGGTAACTGTTTCTGCTGATATTTTACAACAATATAGTTGGTTGAATTTTTTAAATTTTGGCATAGATCTAGGCATATAACGATAGCTTTCATCAAGAACATTCGCATATCACTTGAGCCATTCAGGCGTTTCGTAAGAAATACGATCACCGAAATAAAAAGTCCTTCTGTGCCCAAGAATCATCATTAAGCAGGTATAAAAACAAACTGTAGTAAGTATTTTCAAAGGCTAATACCTTACCGCTATCAAGGCTTAGCTGTTTCATGCTGGTTACCATTTCCAATACCCCAGCTTCCGGCGCATTTTTAAATGACGTATTAAATTCAGTGGTTTAGGTTTTAGATCGGCAATACCATTCTCAATCAGCTTATCGGTAGCAGCAAGCACACGCTCACTAGAATGGCCATCTCTGTAAGGGTGGATCTCATCGCAATATTGCTCAATTTCGGCCATCAGTTCTGGCGGACGTGTCAGCACCTTCTCTAAGGCTGGTTGAATATCTTCCAGCAGTTCGACGTTTACCAAATGGGTTCTATGGGTATGATTATTGAACGTCACCACAGGCTTTCTCTGTAGCAAAAACATAATCAATATCGATGAAGTATCACACAGCATCACATCTGCAGCTTGCAGCAGTGGCAGTACATTATCGGTCTCGACAAAGGTTAAATTCTCGTTTTGCAGCGATTTATAACGCTCGACGATCTCTGTACTCATTTTAGGATGAAACTGCACTAACCAGCGCCAATTTCCTTGCTGAGACATAGCTTTAATCTGCTCAAAGACCACCGGAGCACAAGATAGACTGCGAGAAAATGTGGAGCAAAATAGAACAGTCGGACGGTTATCACCATCACGCTTGTAGGGATTATCAACATTATCAGTAAACATGGGATCCAATGTTGGCCATCCAGTCTCTGCCACCTTAAAGGTACCAAATTTTTTAGCTAAGCGAATAAAGGGTAAGGTCGTCGCAGGGCCTTGAGTGCAATACAGATCAAAACAATCTCTAATCTCAAAGTGATCTTCACGTCCTTTGCGATTCATTTTTCCAGCATTAAAACCATGAAATACACCGACTTTAACACCAGGAATAAAGCTGGGAACCACATTCCCAGGAACAAAGACTGCATCGGGTTGCCAAGCCTTTACATCGCCAATTGAAAGTAGCTGAGTCTCACTAGGCTTTAAAAATGCCCCATCGACCTCTTTCCCCTCAAGGAACCAGCTAACTTCATCGCCTCTAGCCAGAATAACCTGTTGCAGCGGCCTCAACATGGCATATGAATAATTTTGCGCTATATAAAATAGATAACGCTTGTTGGCTCTATTCACGACAATTCTCCCCACAAAAACTCTTCAATAATTATTTAACTAAAGCCAAATACTCTTGGGCAATTCGCGACACTGATACTTTCGCTAAAATACCTGCGTTGGCCATTGAGGGTGGTGCAATCAAGAGTTGATCGACTTTATCGGCTGACTGCTTACGGATCTCGTCGCAGAACCAAAAACTTAGCTAATTCACCTCAAAGTCTCACTCAGGCCATGAGGACAATCGGTGCGCCACCGGTTTTAGCCATAAGACAATTGGCCTTGTCTAAATTGGATGAAAATAGATCAAACCTGCCAATTTTCGACTCTATCTCTTTGATCTTATGAGATAGCTTGGTGACTGCTGTAGCCAAATTCCAAAAACGATTGACATCACTTAAAAAATGAGAATCATGGCCCAATGCAGTAAACTCTTTCGCGAGAGTCAACATAACCTTCTCAGCGCCACCACCAGCCAAGCTATCAATTGCTATAGCTATTCTCATTGCCGCACTCCAAACTTACTTTCAAATAGTTCACTAATAATATTCATGCCGATATCTAAACCATTAACACAAGAGCATTCAGTTAATGCAGCTTCGAGCAAAGACAAGCGCTGCGTATCGAGTAAAGCTAAAACCCCGCGAGTGATTGCCGCAGCATTATTATCACTGCATACTGTCAAACCATTTTTCTCACATACACCTAGTCGATGGTATTGATCTTTAGACACCGCAACCGATAGGGTTGGCCTCTTAAGAGCGATTGCTTGCAACAAAGTATCACCACCACTTAATACCGCTAATTTAGAAGCATCCAGCAAGTCGATAAAATCACTATGGACTAACTCTTTTATTGCTATAACCCCTTCGTACTCGGGCATTTCACTTGGATAATTAGGGCCATAAATCATCACGCAGGGAATTTGGGTCGCCTTAAAAAGGGCACTTGCCGCATTAGCAAACTCTTCGACAACATACCCACCACTATTTTTGTGCCCCCCCGAGCCGGCATTAAACAGAAAAAACTCTCCATGCTTCAAATCGTGCGCCGCCAGCAACTGTGTCTGCTTAACGCTATTGGGAGAAACAAAGATTGGCCCAGTGATTGTGGGTTCAGGCTTGCCGATAAAACGTAGCTTTAACTTATCTATCCAGTTAATCGAACCAATGACAAACTCAGGTTGCACAACCCAATGACTATCGGTGACTCGCGCCCTTAATATTTTCATCCCGCGGCTGCGCTTACGCTTGTGCTGACTCAGAAAGATCACTTTCGCCCCTAATTCATTCGCATGAACCAGCTGAGAACGTCTACCCGAAGCATCGAAAATCACAAAGTCGGGTTGAAAATATGAAACAAAATCATTAACCGCTTTTGTGTTTTTAGTTGGCGTATCATCGAGTAATGCAGCGGGATAGGGACAGGTGCTAGCGTAAGGAGCGTGACGACTCAACACAAATTGAACCAAGGCGTTGGGCCAACGCTCCTTAACAGCATCGGCAACTATCAACGATCGCATATACTCACCAATCCCCTCTTCAGAAGAAACTGGGACAAACAGAAACTTTGGCGTCACCGACATCAAATATATCCCTATTGCTTAACGCATTAAGCAACCGAATGAAATTAGGTTAATAGCTTGCATCGTCTTCCTTGAGCAAGCTGCGTATATGGCCTAGTTTACCATTAGCGGCTTAATCGTTGCGAGAGCAGATTAAATCGCTCAATCACAGGCGCAACCTGAATCAATGCCATCAAATGTTCACCCTTGGCACGCGTCCCCCAAGGCACACCGCCGCTTTTTTGCTGGGCAATCGCCTCATCATAGACACTGACCACACTATCCAAACAGGTATATGGGCCTGTCCGCCCAGGATTAGAGTGGGCATAGAGACCGATAACCGGCGTGCCTTGCGTCACAGCCATGTGCGCAGGCCCTGTATCTGGCGCAAGCACTATACTTGCCCGTTTGAGCAGCGCCAGCAGTTGCGTCAAGGTAGTTTTACCCACCTGATTCTCTATGCGGGCATCACCGTGTATGAGGATGGCCTCGGCAAGCTGCCGCTCTATCGGGACAGGGCCACCGCATAATATGACGCGATACCCCTGAGCCAAGGCATGGTCAGCCACCTGGGCGTAACGCTCTGGTAACCAGTTACGCTCGGCCTTACTCGCTGCCGCGCAGATCACTAAGGTTTTGTCGCCATCAGGGATCAAGCCTCTGGCAAACTCGGTATCGGCGGCGGGGACGGGAATATCCCACTTGGGCTGAAGATCTGTCACACCCACGGCCTTGGCAAACCCCATGAACCCCTCAAGCACATGGGGAGTCGCCAAGGGGTCAACTCTGTGATTCGTTACCAGCCACTGCCCCTCTTTGGCGCGAGCGCGGTCGAAGCCCACACGTATCTTAGCTGGGATGGCTAATGAGGCGAGTGTCGCCCTGAGTGCCACCTGCATATGCAGCAGCAGATCGAAACAACGTCCTTTAAGGGCGCTGCGCAGGTTGAAGTAGCTGCGCCAGCCTTGGGACTTATCGAAGATCACAAATTCTATCCCCGGAAGATGCTTAAGCAACTGATACTCCACCTTGCCAATCACCCAAGTGATCTTAAGCTGTGGATATTGCCGCTGTATCGCTTGTACCATAGCCACTGCATGGCAAACATCACCAATTGCGGATAAACGCAACAAACACAAAGAATTAGCAGACTGCAAATTTAAGCTCATAAGATTTAGGGTCACAGGGTTAATGGTGATGAAGGATCCGCAACGAGTTTAATGTAGAATGTATCTAGGTTCCATGTTTAGGCTCTTTTTAGGGTCAAATTTGCATGATAAATAGCTACGACAAATAATGAAGATCCTAAATACTCAACTTCCCGATGTAAAATTACTCGAACCTCAGGTGTTCGGTGATGAGCGAGGCTATTTCTTCGAAACCTTCCGTGAGGCCTGGTTTAAACAACATATTGCCGATGTCGATTTTGTTCAGGAAAACCAAAGCAAGTCATGCAAAGGCACCCTGCGCGGCCTACATTATCAATTACAACAGCCCCAGGGAAAGTTAGTCCGAGTTATCTCAGGTGAGATATTCGATGTATGTGTCGATTTACGATGTGACAGTCCGACATTTGGCCAATGGGCGGGGCAATACCTTTCAGCAGAAAACCGTCGTCAAATGTGGGTTCCTGCAGGATTTGCACATGGTTTTTATGTAGTATCCGATCTGGCTGAATGTCTCTACCAATGCACAGACTACTATGCACCGACCGATGAACACAGCATCAAGTGGAACGATGCAACCTTAGCCATCTCATGGCCGATCATCCCAGAGCAAGCGCTGATCATCTCAAACAAAGATGCCAATGCTAACGCCTTTAGTGAGGCAGCGTTATTTGATAAGCCTTCGGCTATCTCATCGGTAACCAAACAGGGGAACTGTGATGCAAATTAGATCGATTCTCGTCACTGGTGGCGCTGGATTTATCGGTTCGGCGTTAATACGTTATCTTATCGAACACACAGATCACAAGATTGTTAACTACGACAAACTCACTTATGCTGGCAATCTACTATCGCTAATACCGATAGAGAACAACCCGAGATATCATTTCATTCAGGGCGACATCAATGACGCACAAAAGGTTCAGTGCGCCTTGCAACAGCATAACATCTCCTTAGTGATCCATCTCGCCGCAGAAACCCACGTAGATCGCTCTATCTCTGGGCCTAAAACCTTTATCGACACCAATATTATGGGTACCTTCGTGCTGCTGGAACAGTGTCGCAGATATCGAGATAGCCTAGATAACAAGATGGCAAAACTATTTCGTTTTCACCATGTTTCTACCGATGAAGTGTTTGGTGACTTAGGCGAAGAAGGCTTATTTGAAGAGCAAACACCTTACGCTCCAAGTTCGCCCTATTCAGCCAGTAAAGCGGCAGCAGATCATTTAGTCAGAGCCTGGCATAGAACTTACGGTCTGCCTGTGGTGCTATCAAACTGCTCTAACAACTATGGTGCTTACCAATATCCGGAAAAGCTTATCCCTGTGACGATACTAAATGCATTACAAGGAAAACCAATCCCCATCTACGGAAACGGCCAACAGATCCGTGATTGGCTCAATGTCGATGACCATGCTGCCGCACTTTGTAAAGTTGCCTTTGAAGGCAAAACGGGCGAGAGCTATAACATCGGTGGTTGGAATGAAAAAACCAACCTAGAGGTTGTACGGGCTATTTGTCACCAGCTGAATCAGATTGTAGAAACTAAACCCGTTGGAATAGAAGATTTTAACGCACTTATCACGTTTGTCGATGACCGCCTTGGACATGATAGCCGCTATGCCATCGACGCGAATAAAATCGCAAATACCCTAGGTTGGAAACCACAAGAGAGTTTCGAAACGGGCCTAAATAAAACCATCCTTTGGTACGTAAACAATATGGATTGGTGCCAACAGGTATCGCAACTTGCCTTTGAGCAACGTCCTGCTCAACATAGACAAAACTAATGAGCATACAAGCTACCCCCCCCAAATTAAGAACATTGGTAGTTGGACATAATGGTCAACTTGCACAAGCATTGCGCACCACTATTCCAATGGATGTAGCAGCAAAGTTCTGCGGCCGAAACCAACTCGATATCAGGTCGGCCCGTAAAATTGACGATCTATTACAAAAACAGCCGTTTGACCTGCTGATTAACGCCAGCGGCTACACCGCCGTCGATGCCGCAGAATCGCAAATATCCGCAGCCTTTGATCTCAATCATCGCGCGGTTAAGCACCTTGCCATGAACTGTGAAAAACGGCGGATCAAACTTATCCATATCTCAAGTGATTATCTGTTCGACGGCAAGCAAACTCGACCTTATAACGTCAGCGATATACCAAAACCGATTAATGTTTATGGCCACTCTAAACTCGCAGGCGAACAAGCATTATTTGAATATCATCCAAGTAATAGCACCGTGGTTCGCAGCTCTTGGCTTTACTCTCCCTTTGGTAATAACTTTGTCAAAACCATGCTCAAACTGATGATGCAGCAGCAACAGCTGAACGTAATCGACGACCAATTCGGTAGCCCAACCTCAGCCATAGAGTTGGCGCATTTTATTTGGCAACTTGCAGCGCAAGAGACCCTCTCACCGATCTATCATTGGAGCGATAGCGGTATTACCTCTTGGTTTGAATTTGCCAGGCAAATTGAGTTGCTTGGAAGAACCCAAGGACTAATTACCCATCCTGTCACAATCGTTCCTGTCCATAGTCAAAAATACCCAGCAGCAGCCCAACGTCCTCATTTTAGTGCATTAGACTGCCAACTATCTCACGCAATCAGAGCCGCTAAACCATGGCAAGAGAATCTCAGCGATGTGATTCAAACCCTCAAACAACAGGCTAAAGAGTTCTGATGACCTACAAATATCAGGTACAATGAATCTATTGCTTCAGACCACCAATGAAACCCAGTAATTTATGCACATAAAACGAACCGATGCAGGCCATATCGCCTTTTGCCAGCCAGAACTTAAACCGATCACGCCCGATTGGTTTACCGTAGATTATTGGCAAGATCTTGGTGGGATCACGGGTTCGTCAAAGGGGCGCTATACCACTTGGTTTGTCGATCCACAGCCTATTACTGCGAATACCAAAGTTCAGTGGGTACTACGTCACTACTATCGTGGTGGGATGATGGAAAAGCTCAGTCGCGATGCCTATCTCTATACCGGCCTTAAACGCACACGAGCTTTTGCCGAGCTAAAACTGCTGGAACAACTCTTTAATGAAGGGTTTGCAGTCCCTAAACCCGTCGCTGCTCAGGTGCAGCGTAGCGGTATGCATTATCGTGGTGATATCATTATTGAACGTGTCGAAGGCGCGCAAGATCTCGTGGCGCAACTATCTAAATCACCACTGAATGAACATCAATGGCAAACGCTAGGCGCGCTTATCGCCAAATTCCACCAGCGTGGTGTATACCATGCTGATCTCAATGCAAAAAATATCTTAGTGAGCAGTGACAGTTTTACGCTTATTGATTTCGACCGTGGCGAGCTACGCAAACCGTCACCCAAGTGGCAACAAGCCAACCTAGAACGGCTGTTACGCTCGTTTAACAAAGAGAAAGGCAAGTTACCTAAGCTGCATTTCAGCGAGCAAAACTGGCAACAACTGTTAGCGGGTTATGCTAAATCGTAAATGTGATTGCAATCGCTCGCTATCACGCCTTAACAGACGACCAGCAGGTAAGCTCATTATTTGATTTATGCAACTAGTGTAACGACTGGGCAATAAACAACCGAATATCATTGCTCGATTAAACGAGATGCGATTTTAAATTGCTCTGCTAATGCCCCTTTATTCTCTGCAACTACCTTGAGGCCAGCCTGCCTGGTCTTTAGATATGCCACATTATCATCAAACTTATCCACCAGCTGTAGCACTAGATCATCAGAGGACTCGACAACACTCAGGGCTCCAGCCTGTTCGAGCATCTGAGTAATTTCGGCAAAGTCCCGATGGTTAGGCCCCACGTAAACAGGTAACCCGAGTGCTGCTGGCTCTAATGGATTATGGCCTCCGTTAGTGATAAGCGTACCGCCAACAAACGCTTGATCCGCTGCAGCATAGAAGCTAAGTAGTTCACCCATGGTATCGCCAAGTAACACTTGGGTATTTATGCTGACTTCATCACCTTTGCTACGGCGAGCGAAATTAAATCCAGCAGCCTTAATCCGATTCGCTGCCACATCGAACTGCTCGGGATGTCTTGGCACCATAATCAATAGCGCTTCAGGAAAGCGAATCAACAGATTTTTATGGCTAGCCAAGATGATATCGAACTCACCGGGGTGTACGCTGCCAGCCACCCAAACAGGGGTATCGACTCGCTGCCATTGACTACGTAATAGGGCTGCTTTATCGATATGTTGTTGCCCTATTGAGAGATCGAACTTAAGACTGCCGCACACTTTCACTTTATCAGGCTCAACACCTAACGCGATGAAACGCTTAGCCGCTTGATGAGACTGCGCAGCGATGACATCTAAAGCCTGCAACATCGGCGTCGACAATTTAGGGCGCTGCAGGTATTGCTTAGCCGATTTTTCAGATAAGCGAGCATTGGCTAACATTAATTTAATACCACGGCGTTTAGCTTGATAAATAAGGTTGGGCCAAAGCTCTGTTTCCATAATGATGCATTGCTTGGGCTGCACTTGCTTAATAAAACGCGCTACGCACCAAGAAATATCAAAAGGCAGATAACAGTGCTGCACCCGTTCGCCAAAAGCTTTAGTCACTTCAGCGGAGCCCGTCGGACTTGTCGTAGTGACCGTTACGCTAAGCTGCGGGTACTTCTCCATGAGTTTGTTGATCAGCGGGATCGCTGCCAAGGTCTCCCCCATGGACACCGAGTGAATCAATAAATCAGTTGATTGCAAACGACTCAATCCGAAACGTTCCCCCCAACGCCCTCGATAACTGGGGCTTTTAATCGCTCGCATAGCTAAATAAAGCACCAACAAAGGAGAAAGCAGATATAGCAGGGAAGAGTATAAGATTCGATTCATAAAAGTGTACGCTTGATTGCATTTTGTTTGCTTAGTTGCCGTAATACTAACATAAGCACAGTAAACCGAGACATTTCGGGCGCCACATCTGCTAACAACCCCATTTCCGGCATAACTTCAATTTAAGGTAAAAAAATCGCACCTTAAAGCAGCGGTAATCGCATGAAAAACAGCGAAAAATATGTCCACGTTAGCCTAGAGCGATTAAACATAAAAGGTGAACGGTGTATTACCACTAACCATATTACTTGCAGTATATATGGCTATTAGCCTAGGTCATCTCTATCACTTTAAGAATAAAGAAGACATCATTCATTTTACCTTCAGCCTTTATGAAAGCTTGCTTAGAGTGTTCATGATTTTTAAGGCGCACGCAACATCAACCTCTATCGCGACCTTTAACCGTCTAGAGGAGCGCGACCAAATGTTAGCGCAGCCTCAAAGTTGCCAAACATCCTCGTTAAGCGTACAACTAGAATGATGCCAGATAGCCACTGGTCTGATTAGCCACTAATTGACTTTTGTTAAGCGCATGTTTACCTTTTCAGACTCCGTTACGGTACGGTGCTGAACAATTAAATGACTAACAATTTAAAGCCCACTTCAGAATAATAATTGAACAACACCTTTAACTGACCTATTTAGGATCCTCATGAAAACCCGCGACAAAATTATACATACCAGCCTGGCACTCTTTAACGAGCATGGTGAACGTAGCATTACCACCAATCATATCGCCGCGCACCTTGGGATTAGTCCGGGCAACCTCTACTACCATTTTCGCAATAAAGAAGACATTATTCGCTCAATTTTCACCCTCTATGCACAGCATCTGGAATCGGGTTTCCAGCCTTATGAGGGAGAAGAGGTTGATGTGGATCTGCTCATCGGCTATTTCGATGCCCTATTTTATACCTTGTGGCAATTCCGTTTTATGTACTCCAATCTAGTGATCATACTTGGCAGAGATGAAGAGCTAAACCGACTATATACCGAAACTCAACAGCGCTTTTTAACTCGCGCAACCAGTATCTTGTCTAAGTTAAAACAAGATGGCGTGTTAGTGATTGATGATAATGAAATAACGCCGCTCGCCGATACCATTCGTATGGTGGCCTGCTTTTGGATTAGCAACCGTTTAACACATTCTGCCACAACAAAAATTACTAAAACCTCGCTATATGAGGGCTTACTTAGAGTCCTAATGATTTTTAAGGCCTATGCGACAGAAAGCTCAAGGCCTACATTTTTACGTCTGGAGCAACATTACCAAGCGCTCGCTAAAAATGAACAAGAAGACTAACCAAAGGGTCCAAATGGACCCTTTGTTTTTTACCCTACTCGTCAATACACAATGAAACATCGTTGAATACCCACAATCTTTTAGGAACGCTTTTTGTGATATTTCACATTATTTTTTGTTATGCGAAAGTAGCACTAGCACTATCTTAGTTAATAGCTAAAAAAAAGATTGTCGCACTAGACTTGTTTAAGGGTAGAATTCGCCCAACCTATAGCTTAGAGCAAGCGATGCAAGCAGTACCTAGATAGCGGTTAACGCTTATAGATGTAGCAGAAAATGAGAGTGAAATTGGACTACACTCACTTTTTGGTTATTCCGTCACTTGGTGAACTCTAAGATCCTGTAAGCAGTAATGCGAACTAAAAAAATCCCTAACTTATACATTTTGCCCATTGCCCTTTATTTAAGTCAGTACGGTCGATGAAATATAAATGATAAAAATAAAATCAAATGAAAGAAGGAGATAACAGGTGGCAACAACCTCATTCTACGATCAAATTAATCAGCAGCTTGCTGAAGTAAAAGCGGAAGGCTTATATAAAAGTGAGCGCGTTATTGCCTCTCCTCAGCAAACCGAAATTGAAGTCAACGGTACCGAAGTAATGAACTTCTGTGCTAACAACTATCTTGGCCTCGCCAACCACCCTGAACTCATCTCTGCAGCGCAGCAAGGGCTAAGTGACCATGGATTTGGCATGGCATCGGTGCGTTTTATTTGCGGCACCCAAGATATTCACAAGCAACTTGAAGCCAGCCTGAGTGAATTTTTAGGGATGGAAGATACTATTCTGTACTCCTCTTGCTTTGACGCTAACGCTGGGCTTTTCGAAACGCTGCTAGGCGCAGAAGATGCCATCATCTCAGATGCACTAAACCACGCCTCAATCATCGATGGTGTTCGTCTATGTAAAGCTAAGCGTTTCCGCTATGCCAACAACGATATGGCCGATTTAGAAACCCAACTCAAAGCGGCGAAAGAGGCTGGCGCACGTCATATCCTTATCGCCACGGACGGCGTGTTTTCAATGGACGGCGTTATCGCGAATCTTAAAGGCGTGTGCGACCTTGCTGACAAGTACGGTGCACTCGTCATGGTTGATGATTCACATGCTGTGGGCTTTATCGGTCAAAATGGCCGCGGTACCCACGAATACTGTGACGTGATGGATAGAGTCGACATCATTACCGGTACTTTAGGTAAGGCGTTAGGCGGTGCATCGGGTGGATTTACTTCTGCTAAGAAAGAGGTGATTGACTGGTTGCGTCAACGCTCTCGTCCTTATCTGTTTTCTAATTCATTAGCGCCATCAATCGTAACAGCATCAATCCATGTACTTGAGATGCTCAAATCTGGCCAAGCACTGCGTGAAGCCGTTTGGGAAAACAGCCGTTACTTCCGTGAAAAAATGACCGAAGCAGGCTTTACCCTAGGCGGTGCGGATCATGCAATCATCCCTGTGATGATTGGTGATGCTAAGCTCGCTGGTGATTTTGCCAATCGTCTACTCGAAGAGAATATCTATGTTATTGGCTTCTCTTTCCCTGTAGTACCAAAAGGTCAGGCCCGTATTCGTACTCAAATGTCTGCCGCCCACACCCGCGAGCAGTTAGATCGTGCTATCGATGCCTTTACCCGTATCGCTAAAGAGATGGGCATAATTTAGGACTCAATGATGAAAGCGTTAAGTAAATTAAAGCCTGAAGAAGGCATCTGGATGGTTGATGCGCCAAAACCTGAAGTTGGCCATAACGATCTGTTAATCAAAATTCGTAAAACGGCTATCTGCGGTACCGATGTCCATATCTATAACTGGGATGAGTGGTCGCAAAATACCATTCCCGTTCCTATGGTTGTTGGCCATGAATATGTAGGTGAAGTCGTTGAAATAGGCCAAGAGGTCCGTGGCTTTGCCATTGGCGATCGTGTTTCTGGTGAAGGCCATATTACCTGTGGACACTGCCGTAATTGCCGAGCAGGCCGCACCCATCTTTGCCGTAACACCTCAGGTGTTGGGGTTAATCGTGAAGGTGCATTCGCCGAATATCTGGTGATCCCTGCATTTAACGCCTTTAAGATCCCTGATGACATCTCTGACGACTTAGCGTCTATCTTCGACCCATTTGGTAACGCGGTGCATACCGCCCTATCATTTGATCTTGTTGGTGAAGATGTGCTGATCACGGGAGCGGGTCCCATCGGTATAATGGCGGCAGCAGTATGCCGACATGTCGGCGCGCGTCACGTAGTGATAACGGATGTAAACGAATACCGCCTAGAACTTGCGAAGAAAATGGGCGCCACTCGAGCCGTCAATGTCGCCAAAGAAAAACTTGAAGATGTCATGCAAGATTTAGGGATGACAGAAGGATTCGATGTTGGTCTTGAAATGTCTGGTGTCCCTGCGGCATTCCATTCAATGTTAGATACCATGAACCATGGTGGTAAAGTTGCAATGCTAGGGATCCCTGACGGTGAAATGGCGATTGACTGGAGCAAGGTGATCTTTAAAGGATTAATCATCAAAGGTATCTATGGCCGTGAGATGTTTGAAACTTGGTACAAGATGGCAAGCCTTATTCAATCTGGCCTTGATATCTCTCCTATTATCACTCACCACTTTAAAGTCGATGATTTCCAAGCAGGTTTTGACGCTATGCGCTCAGGCCAATCAGGTAAGGTGATCCTAAGCTGGGATTAATCGGATACTAGATAGCAATATGAAGCTGTACAGCTGCAGCTTCATATTGCACACTCCCTTAAAGTCTCTATTTTTACGGATTTACTATGTCAGCCTTTCAACACCTTAGTGTTAATCAACTCATCCATCTGCAGCAAGAAAATAGCCAACTGCAAGTTGTCGATATTCGTGATACAGCTAGTTTCGAAGCGGGACACATTCCTCATTCGACTAACTTAACGAACGAAAATCTTGCCGCCTTCATTGGCGATGCCGATATGGATAAACCATTGGTGGTGGTTTGCTACCATGGCATCAGCAGTCAAAATGCCGCACAATACCTAAATGAACAAGGTTTTGATGACGTCTATAGCCTAGATGGAGGCTTTCAAGCTTGGCGCGATGCCAACTAACCTCTACGAGGAGTGCTAAATGCTGGAAATTGGTCACTTACCTAATGCTCGAGCTGCTCAGGCGTTAATCGACTACCTTAAGGGTCAAGGCATCTATTGCCAGCTCACTCCTACTGAGCAAGGTGTTGTTATTTCGGTAATGCAGGAAACAGACTACTCGACAGCCAAAACCGAATATGAACAGTTCATTCAAAATCCCTATGATGAGAAATACCTGAAGGCATCTTGGGATAATGGCAGTGCAGGCACTAAATTCGATTACGGAGCGCCGAGTCTACAACTATTTACCCAATTTATCTCTGGTGCAGGCCCGTTAACCTTAGCGATCATCGCCATTTGCAGCGTCATCTTTTTAGGCTTCAATATTGGCTTTGCCAACACCCTGTTTGAACATCTATCTTTTTTTGGCGCTGTGCCTAACAGCGGTTTTGAGCAATTTTGGCGAGTATTTACCCCAAGCCTAATCCACTTTTCAGCCATGCATATTATCTTCAACTTGCTCTGGTGGTGGTATCTAGGTGGCAAAATAGAGAACCGATTGGGAATAAGGCCGTTATTGATCTTACTCTTAGTCGCTGGAACCTTGCCCAATATAATTCAATATTATCTCGCGGGACCCAATTTTGGTGGACTCTCAGGAGTGGTTTATGCCGTAGTTGGATACACTTGGGTCATGGGTATAAAACGTCCTGAATCAGGTATTGGACTGCCACCAGCCTATATAGGTTTCATGTTACTTTGGCTGGTCTTTGGCTTTACCGATATGTTTGGACTCTCTATCGCTAACGGTGCTCATATTGGTGGGCTTTTAGTCGGTGTAACCCAAGGGTTTATCGACAGTAAAAAACGCACCTAGGCATCTGCCTAGGCCGTTTGCAAAGCTCTAGGGTTAAGCGGCAAGTTCTAATACTTTTTTTACCAGCTTTTCAATGCCAATGTGAGCCTGAGCGATATTTTCAGCGAGCATATAAGCAGGTGTACTTACCAGTTTATTGGCCTCATCGACAACAATTTGCTCAACATTGGCATCGACATGCTTACCACCCATTACATTAAATGCATGGGCCGTTTCGCTGTCATGGCCAATAGTCCCCAGAGCACCTGTCTTATATAATTTAGGTATCATGACTGGCGAGATACAGATGAAACCAACAGGTTTTTTAGCTTCGATAAACTCGTTGATGAATGTTTCAACTTCAGGGGCCACATCGCAATCGCTACCATTCACCGCAAAATTACATAAGTTCTTGGCAGCACCAAATCCGCCTGGGATAACTAAGGCATCAAACACTTCGATCTCTAGATCTGTCGTTGCCTTTATCTCACCACGAGCGATCCTTGCAGACTCTACTAATACATTACGCTTATCATCGACATTCACTTCACCAGTTAAGTGATTAACTACATGCATCTGCTCAATATCTGGGGCAAAGCATTGATAGCTCGCACCCGCTTGCGTTAAACACAGCAAGGTCAGCACCGCTTCATGGAGTTCGCTTCCATCGAAGACCCCTGAGCCACTCAACAAAACAGCTATTTTTTTCATTAAAAACTCCTTTTATAGATCCAATGATTTTAACAAAGCAACAACAAACCGCTTGATCTGTTTGTTTTTCGTGCTAAGTTAGTTCATCGACTTTATCAAGGCAGTTCTGATTCGCCAAGTAAGAGTTGAAAAAATGGATTCAAAATAAAAAGTCCACAAATTAGGAAGTTTTACCTGGAAGTAATACCTAGTTCACAAAAAAAATTAAAAACATAAAAATCAATAACTTGAATCACTGTATTTAATCGTTGTCGTGATACCAACATTTTGAAAAAATTTTAGCTCACAGACTTATCCACAGCCTAGTGAGTAATTTTGCGTGGCCGAAATCCTCTTGATGTGGCATGCTAGCGCCATCATCGAACTCCGATAAATGAATTAAAATTATGCCGAATATAGCCAACAACCCTCTGATACTTGTGGATGGTTCTTCATATCTTTACCGCGCTTACTATGCACCACCTCATCTGACTAATTCAAAAGGCGAAGCTACTGGTGCAGTTTATGGTGTAATTAATATGCTACGTAGTTTGCTAAAACAATATAAGCCCACTCAGATGGCCGTTGTCTTCGATGCAAAGGGTAAGACATTTAGAAACGACATGTATTCAGAATACAAAGCTCATCGTCCTGCGATGCCAGATGATCTACGTGCTCAAATAGAACCATTACACCGTATCATTAGAGCCCTTGGCTTACCTTTAGTGTGTATCTCAGGCGTTGAAGCCGACGATGTGATAGGCACCATTGCAACTCAAGCAAGTAAAGAAGGCCGCTCAGTACTAATCAGCACTGGCGACAAAGATATGGCCCAACTAGTTGATGACAATATCACTCTCATCAATACTATGACCAATACCATACTCGGTCCAGATGAAGTAACCGACAAATTTGGCGTTGGCCCAGAATTGATCATCGACCTACTCGCACTGCAAGGTGATAAAGCCGATAACATACCAGGGTTACCTGGCGTAGGAGAAAAAACGGCGTTAGCTATGCTCCAAGGACTTGGCGGTATCGCACAAATTTTAGCAAATCCAGACAAATTACCAGAGCTTGGCTTTAGAGGCTCTAAAACTATGCCGGCGAAAATAGCCGAACATGGGGAGATGCTAAAACTCTCTTATGAACTTGCTACCATTAAACTTGACGTTGAGCTTGAGCAAGATTGGCACCAGCTTACCATTGCGCCAGCGGACCAAGATGAACTAATCAAATGTTACGGCGAGATGGAGTTCAAACGCTGGCTAGCGGAAGTACTCGATGGCAAAGGCGCCAACAGCATCACCTCAACCGATTCCGATGAAGAAGATAGCGCGCCAATTCCGCAAAATATCGACACTGAATACAGCACTATTTTAAGCTGGCAAGCACTAGACGAATGGATTAACACTCTTTCTAACGCTGATTTATTCGCACTCGATACAGAAACAACCAGCTTAAACTACATGCAAGCCAAGCTTGTCGGGCTCTCGTTTGCAGTTGAACCAGGTAAAGCAGCCTATCTGCCTTTAGGCCATGATTACCCTGACGCTCCAGAACAACTAGATATGGCGCTAGTGTTAGCCAAGCTCAAACCACTACTTGAAGATGCTAACATTAAAAAAGTGGGCCAAAACTTAAAGTATGATATGAGTATCTTAGCTAATGTTGGCATCACCCTTCGTGGGGTTGCGTTTGACACTATGCTCGAATCCTATGTCTTCAACTCTGTGGCTTCAAAGCACAATATGGATGACTTAGCGCTTAAATACTTAGGTCACAAGAATATCAGCTTCGAGGAGATCGCGGGAAAAGGCGCTAAACAGCTGACTTTTAATCAAATACCATTAGAAACAGCAGCCCCTTACGCTGCAGAAGATGCCGATATCACCTTAAGGTTACATCAACATCTATGGCCAAGATTGGAGAAAGCCGACGATCTGGCCAAGGTGTTTAGCGAGATTGAACTACCGCTGCTTACCATACTGTCCCAGATTG
Source organism: Shewanella psychrotolerans (assembly GCF_019457595.1). Lineage (NCBI taxonomy): Bacteria > Pseudomonadati > Pseudomonadota > Gammaproteobacteria > Alteromonadales > Shewanellaceae > Shewanella > Shewanella psychrotolerans. The sequence goes on from NZ_CP080419.1 coordinate 4,216,879, forward strand.
AACGTCAAGGCGTATTAATCGATGGCATGCTACTTGGCCAACAAAGCGAACAGCTGGCGCGGAAAATAGATGAACTTGAAAACAAAGCCTACGAGATCGCTGGAGAGAAATTTAATCTCAGTTCAACGAAGCAGCTTCAAACCCTGTTTTTTGAAAAACTGGGTTATCCCGTCATTAAGAAGACCCCAAAAGGTGCGCCATCTACAGCCGAAGAAGTATTAGTCGAACTCGCACTTGATTATCCGCTACCCAAGATCTTGTTAGAACATAGAAGCTTATCGAAATTAAAGAGCACCTACACTGACAAACTGCCTCTAATGGTAGATGCTAATACAGGCAGAGTACACACCAGTTATCATCAAGCAAACGCGGCGACGGGACGACTATCATCGAGCGAACCAAACCTGCAAAACATCCCAATTCGTACCGAAGAGGGGCGTCGTATTCGTCATGCATTTATTGCAAATGAAGGACGGAAAATTCTCGCTGCCGATTACTCTCAAATTGAATTACGCATTATGGCCCATTTGTCTCAAGACAAGGGGCTATTAAGCGCATTTGCCGAAGGCAAAGATATCCATCGTGCTACCGCCGCAGAAGTCTTCGATGTCGACTTTAACGAGGTGAGCACCGAGCAGCGCCGCCGCGCTAAAGCGGTTAACTTCGGCCTTATTTATGGTATGTCAGCATTTGGATTAGCCCGCCAACTCGACATTCCTCGAGCAGAAGCACAAAAATATATCGATATCTATTTCAAGCGCTATCCGGGCGTACTTGAATACATGGAAGATACACGTGCGGCTGCAGCTGAGCAGGGTTATGTATCAACACTATTTGGCCGTAGACTATATCTACCAGCAATTAAAGACAGAAATGCGATGCGCCGCCAGGCCGCTGAACGCGCAGCAATTAATGCTCCGATGCAAGGTACGGCTGCAGATATCATTAAAAAGGCGATGATCGATGTCGCTAATTGGATTGCCAATAACACCGATGGAGAGATAACCATGATCATGCAGGTACATGATGAATTGGTCTTTGAAGTCGATAGCGATAAAGCTGAAACCCTAAAGAACAAAGTGTGTGAACTCATGGCAAAAGCCGCCAATCTTGACGTCGAACTGCTTGCGGAAGCGGGAATTGGCGACAATTGGGAACAAGCACATTAATTCCAGTGACATTGCATAAGTAATACGCCCAATAATCTATTTAGCCTCACCTCGTGTGAGGCTTTTTATTGCAGCAATGACAGCAATGACAGCAATGATGTTCTGTATGCTAAACGCTGGTTTTCACTATTATCGGCGTTCCATCCATCAACTTTACGCCAAATGGATGAGTCAACCATCGAAAAAGTAATTAGTTTTCACTTTTGTGCCAATAAATAGCTAGAAAGTTATTTATTAGATCAAAAATGAAAGTTATCACTCAAAAACATGTTGATTAAGTGAACAAATTTTTAGATGTCGCTCACATTATTGCCCCCTTTAATGAAAAACAGTTTCCCATATTACGACCAATGCATTATCATTCTCTGCGTAGGGTACAGAGGTTAAGATGTTCTATCTTTCAGACCTTTTTATTTCACTTTAAAGTGAACAGCCAAATTATGGCGCCCCAGCAACTCGTTTGCTGGGGCTTTTTTTCGTCCAAACTTTATTTTAGAGCAAATACTTTAACTTAATGCTAATTCGCGATATGCTATCACTATTAAGAGCCATCGCTTGTCGATGGAACTTGAGTCTTGTTGAATTTAGCTTCTCTCCAAAAGAGCTAATTGATTCACCGATGGTTAATACCGTCGGTTTTTTTTGCCGTTTTTTACTCATCAACAAACTCATTACGACGCTCCCTTCCGACCCAAAAAAACGCTTCACAAAGGAAGCGTTTGGTTATTGTCTCGATATTACAACGCCAATTTTAGTCTTCATCAGCCTCAGCCAATGCTTCAACCAACCAGTCAGGATGACACCATTCGTTCAAAATACCCAAAACCTTAGGTTTCCCGGTACCTTTTAGCGAAGAAAACGGTTCAACCTTAACTGCATCACCGAAATCAGCAAGCGCTTTACGAACTTCATTAACCATTTTCATACGCGCACTTTGAGCCAACTTATCACACTTCGTTAATAAGGCTAGCACTGGAATCTGGCTATCGACAGCCCACTCAATCATCTGCATATCGAGATCTTTTAACGGATGACGAATATCCATTAAGACCACTAAGCCACTTAAACATTCTCGCTCTTGGAGGTACTGACCTAATGCTTGCTGCCACTTTTTCTTCAATGCTAGCGGCACCTGAGCAAAACCGTAACCAGGCAAATCGACTAAGCGCCGATTCTCATCTAGCGCGAATACGTTAATTAATTGAGTTCGCCCTGGAGTTTTACTGGTACGCGCCAAGCTCTTTTGCTCTGTGAGCTGGTTTAATGCACTAGACTTACCAGCATTCGATCGCCCAGCGAAAGCAATCTCCACCCCAACGTCACCAGGCAAGTGCTCATTAAGATGTGCTATATCAGGTGCACTGATTAAAAACTTAGCTTGCCGAAAATCGATACGAGAATCAGTCACTACCCACTCCAAAATTTGTTCATTCTTTAGTTTAAATATCGAAGAGTTGCTTACATTTGCACAATTTCGTGTAAAATATTACTCCGATCACATAAATCATATTTTATCACGCTTGCAGGTCACTCTCGTAAGCTCAGGACAAAAAATTTAACTAAAAGTTGGAACGCCATGAAAAAGTTAGCTATTGCGCTATCAATTTTAGCCACATTATCAACTCCAGCTATCGCTGCTGGTGATGCTGAAGCGGGAAAAAATAAATCTATGCTTTGTTCTGCCTGTCACGGTGTTGATGGTAACAGCATGATAGACATGTACCCAAAGCTTGCTGGACAGCAAGAATCTTACTTGAATAAGCAACTGCACGATTTACGTCAAGCCGCACATACTGGCGGTAAAGAAGGTCGGAATGATCCAATGATGAGCCCAATGGCTGCAGGATTGAGCGATCAAGATATCGACGACTTGGCCGCTTATTTCTCTTCACAAACGCAAACAGTAAGTGAAGTAAAAGATGTACCAGCCCACGGTGAACAGTTGTACAAAGGTGGTGATATGGTACGCGGCATCACGGCATGTATTGCTTGTCACGGTCCAAATGGTAAAGGTTCTGAAGCTGCAGGCTTTCCAGCGATTGCCGGACAACATGCAAATTACATCAAAATACAGCTTAATAAGTTTCACGATACAACTCGTAACAACGACTTAAATGGCATGATGCAAGATGTTGCTAAAAAGCTAACGAGCGAAGATATCGAAGCATTATCTAAATATATTTCAAGCATTAAGTAATTTCTTAGCTTGTAATAAAAGGGTGGTTTTTATCACCCTTTTATAGCCGCCTAAGTTTACGCTTACGTAAGCTGTAAAAAATGGTTGCTTGACATAGATCACATATTTAGGTTTAATTGTGCCCGTACCGAGGTGAACCCAACTGTTTATACAAAGTTTATCTAATAATATTAAACAGATTTCGGTATTAAAAACTCATTTAAGATATAAGAATAAAGCTAACTCATAAAAACAATAATACTTGGACCACTCACTAAAAATAATAAGAGTAGTACTTCATATTTGAAGTCTGGTCATAAACTATTTGGTAAGGATATTGGTTTGGAAGGCCAATGCGCTACATAGCACTCTCCTTACAGTTCAGAGAACAGTTAAACGCTGATTATTGCTGAACCAATAAGTAAAAACGACAAGGATGGTTTATTTGGCGTCATAGATGACGATGTGGATAGTGATGTGTCATTGAGACCATCTACGGAAGCTGTGGTCAGGAAGGCGACAGGGAATAAAAAAGCGTCTGGAAGACCGAAAACTAAAAAACCATGCATGGATAGCTGACTAAAAAATAAGATGGAATCCGACCGGGAAAGTCGCTTAGCAAGTAAGGAAACTTGGAATCAGAATTGAGTACTTTTGGTACTTTTTGGAAGGCGACAGTCACACTGTCGCCTTTTTTTATTGCAAGATGTAGACTAACCAAACAACCTTAGAGAGTTATTTGTCATTCATGCGCAGATGCCCCTTGTGTAGCAGCGATAAAACCACTCCTTTTTACCAAGATAGAAAACGCGCTATCCACCGTTGTAAAACCTGCATGCTATTATTTGCAGATGCGAGTTCGCATCTGCCGCCCGATGCAGAACTAAAAAAGTACCAAACGGCAAACAATAAACACAAACCCATGCAGCAGCTGATCTTAAGTTTAGTGACTCAACTTGAACAACTAAGTAAGCAGCATTTAGTTGGACTCAATTTCGGGAGAGTTGTCGCTGATTCTGTCGTAGATGTCCTTATAAACAAGGGACATCAACTGCATCAATATGACCCTTTTTTCGCGCCCGATCATCAATTGCTAAGGCAGCAATATGATTTCATCTGTTGTTACAAAGTATTTGAACATTTTCGCTTCCCTAGTCGAGAATGGCATTTACTCTGCTCACTCTTAAAACCTGGAGGATGGATAGCAATTAATACTCAGCTCATTACTGAGTTAAATGGCTTCGCGAAATGGCACCATAAAAATAATTTGACCCATGTGAGTTTTTATCAGCGAGCCACGTTTCAATTTCTAGCAAAACAAGCTCACTTTACGCTATTATTCGCGTCAAACGATCTCATTTTGGTGCAAAAACCATCAAAATCTGATATAACACGCGACCCAAGTTCACTTATCTAATCAGATGTAAGATAAGTTCACGATATTTTTGTAGTTGAGATTATTGCTATGTCCCGTAAAAAAACGCGCAAAATCAATGAGAATGCGCCTAAACGACAACCAAGAACAAAGAAAGAAGAGCGAGTCGTCGCAGGTAAAAAGCAAAATGCGGGTAACAAAGCGGGCAGTCGTCACAACGAAAAGCAGATCCAACAGGCTCAAGCTGGAACGGCAAAAGCGAAAGATCCTCGTCACGGAAGCAAAAAGCCTGTAGCACTCGATCTTCCGAAAGCGAAGCCAGTAGAGAGTAAGCCTAAAGCACCGAAAATGAGTGACGAACAGAAGCTGCTTAAATTGGAAGATGATCCACGTCTAAACTCACTACTCGATATGCTGGAAGAAGGCAAAACACTCAATACCGCAGATCAAACTTGGTTAGAGAAGCAGCTGACTGAAATCGAGCGCTTGATGGAACGTCTTGGCATCTCCGAAGAAGATGACTTAGAGCACGTGATGAAAACCACAGTAAGCTCTGATGACGACCTGCTGGATAAATTCGAATCTGGTGCAGATCTGCTTAAAGACTATCAAAATCGAGATTAGAGTTAACGCTACTCACATATAATGGCACCCAATTCGGTGCCATTTCTATATTGAGCCTTTATACCAACCAGTATTACCTATCATTATCAGGATCGCATTATGACAACCTATCTCATTATTATCGGAGCCTTAGTTATTTTGGGACTCGCAGCCTACGCTGCCAGCTTACTGATAAAGTTAAAACAACAAACCCAACAGTTAAAAGCCCAACAAGCTGCCCAGCAAGTAGCAACACAAGCGCGAGAACATGAATTGCTCGGCAATATTCATTATATTGCAGCAGCGATGCTAGAGGAGAGATGCGAGCTATCTGAAGGAGTGATGCGCATCGGCAAATTGTTCGAGATCCTCGGTCAAACAGAGCAAGTAGTACCGCGCTATCCATCACTGTTTCAACATTTTGAGGTGATAAAAACACACCCGATTATGGAACAGCGAAAAACATTGGAGAAACAGCAACGCATGAAGTTAGATTTGCTCAGAATGAAATCCGAAGCAGCGTTAGAGGTCGAGATCAATCTCGAAGCTCAGAAAATTGTAGAAGATTACTCAGCTTATACTAGTTAATACCAAGTGATATATAGAGCCCAACGCAATAATTGCCAAATAAAAATTGAATTCGATTAATGGATCGGTGAAGCAAAGCTCATCGCGCATTCTAACAACTAGATACAGCAACGCAGCTAACACTGAGCGTGAGTCTGCGCACAAAATTTTACTTACACCACAGACATTAGAACTAAATTCAAGGATATTCACTCGCTAACATAAATTGCAATGCTAATTTGCAACCTGGATCAATGTTATTCACTCAAGAACATTGCATACTTCGCTAGTTGCTAATTTACCACCTTCGGAGGACACGCCTTGAAGCAGCCCACCCAAATTAGTTGGGATCAGTCAATGATCGAAAAGTATAATTATAGCGGTCCCCGTTACACTTCTTATCCGACCGCTTTAGAATTTGACGACTCTTTCACCGAAGACGATCTACTTACTTCTATAAAAAATAGTAAAAGCGATAAGCTCTCGCTGTACTTACACATTCCGTTTTGTGCCAAGCTTTGCTACTACTGCGGCTGTAATAAGGTGATCACCCGTCATTCGCATAAAGCCGATCAGTACATTGAATATCTAGCTGCAGAAATTGTAAAACGTGCACCGCTATTTAAAAATTATTTAGTCACACAGATCCATTGGGGTGGCGGTACACCGACCTTCCTAAGCCCTGAACAGATCCTGAGACTATCCGCACTCCTTCGCGAGCACTTCAATATTGCCGATGAAGGCGAATACTCAATTGAAGTCGACCCGCGTGAAATCGAGCTATCTATGCTTGATACGCTCAAAGAGGCGGGCTTTAATCGTATCTCTATTGGTGTGCAGGACTTTAATAAAAAAGTTCAGATTGCGGTAAACCGCGAGCAAGATGAACAGTTTATTTTCGACCTTATGGCAAAAGCCAAAGAGATGGGATTTGTCTCGACCAACATTGATTTAATTTACGGTCTACCACATCAGACACCAGAAACCTTTGCAGAAACCATGCAACGAGTTTTAGATCTCGATCCGGACCGCCTATCCGTTTTTAACTATGCTCACTTGCCAGCTCGCTTTGCCGCACAGCGTAAGATTAAAGATGAAGATCTCGCTTCTCCACAACAAAAGCTGGAGATGTTGCACCAAACTATCGAAACCTTAACTGGCGCAGGCTACCAATATATCGGTATGGATCACTTTGCTAAGCCTGATGACGAGCTATCGATATTACAAAATGAAGGACGTCTGCACCGCAACTTCCAAGGTTATACAACTCAAGAAGAGTGCGATCTACTAGGTCTAGGCGTTTCATCGATTAGTCAGATTGGTGATTGCTACGCGCAGAATCAAAAAGATATTCGTCCTTACTATGAATCTGTCGATGCATCAGGCCACGCACTTTGGAAAGGTTGTAAGCTAAACCGTGACGATGAGATTCGTCGCGTCGTCATTAAGCAGCTTATCTGTCATTTCGACCTAGATATGGCCTCGATTGAACAACAACTGGGTATCAATTTTGAAGAATATTTTGCAGAAGACCTCAAACTACTGCAAACATTCATCGACGATAAACTGGTTGATATTACCGATAGAAAGATCACCGTTAGTGATACCGGCCGCCTATTAATCCGTAATATCTGTATCTGTTTTGACGTTTATTACCGTGATAAGGCGCGTCAGCAACAGTTCTCTCGCGTGATCTAATGGCAACGCTGATTACAGATAGGTTTAGCCTGTTTTGAGGCCAAACTAAGCCATAAAAAAAGCCGATGATAATTCATCGGCTTTTTTATTAGCTCTGTCCTGAAATGTGTGTACACATATAGGACTGAATATGACAATCGACTATCTACAAACTAGGTTTTTGACGCATATAGCGCTTTACGTTCGCTATCTGACAAGAATGCCATTTCGACGCCATTGCGCTGCAATATAGCTAACTCAGCATCGGTAAGCCCCATCTCAGCCTTCACTACCCGATACTCATGCTCGATATCAATCGCACTGACACCAGGATCATCGGTATTGAGTCCAATTAACACCCCAGCATCCATAAAGGTACGCAGTGGATGTTCTTGATAATTAGCAACAGTAGACGTATGCAAATTACTGGTTGGGCAAGATTCAATACCAATCTTATGCTTAGCTAAGTATTCCATTAGCTTTGGATCATGTACTGCATTGACACCATGACCAATACGAGTTGCACCTAGCTCTTGAATCGCCTGCCACATACTTTCTGCGCCAGCGGCTTCACCAGCATGAGCGGTAATCGCTAAACTTGCGTCTCGTACTTTTTTGAAATGGTCATTAAATAAGGCGCCAGGAAAGCCTATTTCATCACCAGCAAGATCCATGGCCACCAGATGCTGTTTATGTGCAAGCAGTGCATCGACCTCTTGCATACAAGCATCTTGCCCGAATGAGCGTGACATAATGCCTATCAAATTGATTTTAACATCATGCTCTTTGACACCCGCCTTAACGCCATCAATTACAGCTTCAACAACAGCTTCAAGCGGTAACTTATGGTTCATTGCCATATAATATGGACTAAAGCGCAGCTCGGCATAATCAAGCCCAGATAATGCCGCATCAGCAACATTTTCATAAGCAACACGTTTAACAGCATCGAGATCGGCTAACACGGCAACCATCCAATCTAGTTTCTTTAAAAATGCAACGAGACTGGACTCTTTACCTTGGATTTGAACAAAAGGCGCTAGACCTTCCAACGTATCGGACGGCAACGCAATATTATGTTGATGGCCTAATTCCCAAATCGTCTTAACCCTGACGTTACCATCAAGATGACGATGAAGATCCACCAACGGTATGGACGTATCAATCATATTTAACCCCTTTGTGAACCCCTCAGCCAATATTGTTGTTATTTGGTCTGAAGTTGTTGTCACTATAACATGCATTTTTTAATGATATGCATGACTTATGTTCAGCTTTTAAGCTTTATATTAATCACAACAACTAACGAAGTTATGCGGTATTTATAATGACGCTGCTAAAGCGAATAATGCATAATATCTTCACATACAAATAATAACTAAAACGTAAGGACACTCTGATGCACAAACGCTTTATACCTTGCCTACTCGTATTAAGCCTCAGCGCATGCCAACTCAATCCATCGGTAACGCCTACTACAATGGCGAAGAACGACAAAACGTCTTCACCAACAGCAACTAACTCGCAACTGGCATCTTTGATTGATAAAGCATGGCAACTAAGATTAGAGTCTAGTCCAGATTTAGCCTATTCTCAGGGGGATATGAGCGCAGCTGGAAAGCTAGCCGATATGTCACCAGAGGCGCTAGCGATGATAAATAGTAAACAACAAGCGCTACTGGATAATCTTAAGCTGATAGATAAAAGCTCGCTTGCAAAGGAAGACAAGATTAATGCTCAGATCTTGCAATATCAGCTACAAAACAGCGTCGACCTCTATCGTTATAAAGATCATTATCTGCCGATTTCAGCAGAAAGCGGATTTCATGCTTATATCGCATCGATTGCTAAAGGTCGATTCAATACAGAACAAGATTATCAAAACTATATTGCCAAGCTAACGGCTCTACCTCAATACTTCGCCCAACAAACCTACTGGTTAAGGCAGGGACTAAAATCGGGTATTACACCAGCTAAAGTGACCCTAAATGGTTTCGAAAATAGTATTAGTGCCTTCATCGTTCCTGTAGAAAAAAGTGGTTACTTTAAACCCTTCACTCACTACCCAAAACATTTCAGTGATGAACAAAAACAACAGTTCACAGAACAAGGCAAACAGTTAGTTAGCGACACAGTGCTACCGACTTACCAAGCTTACTTTGATTTCATGACTAAAGAGTATATTCCTGGCGCTCGCAACACCATTGCTGCATCCGATCTTCCCGATGGTCGGGAATTTTATGAAAACAGGGTGCGTTATTACACCACTCTCAATATGACAGCCGAACAAGTGCATGAACTCGGGCTTAAAGAGGTTAAGCGAATCCGCGAAGAGATGCAGACAATCATCAATCAAGTGGGCTTTAAGGGGGATTTTGCAGCCTTTCTTAATTTCTTGCGTACTGACCCTCAATTTTATCCAAAAACAGCTGAAGAGTTACTAAAAGAAGCTGCATATATTGCCAAAAAGGCAGATGCCATTCTTCCAAAGTATTTTGGCAAACTACCCAGAATGCCCTATGGGATCCAGCCAGTCCCCACAGAGATCGCACCTAAATACACGACAGGCAGATACTCAGGTTCTAATCGAGCAGATGAGCCTGGATACTATTGGGTAAACACTTATGCCTTAGACAAGCGCCCGTTGTATGAAATGGAAGCGCTAACGCTACACGAAGCGGTACCAGGCCATCACCTACAGATTTCGCTCAATCAGGAATTAACCTCTCTACCCAACTTCCGTCGCTACAGTTATATTTCTGCTTTTGGTGAAGGTTGGGGGCTCTATTCCGAATTTTTAGGCTTAGAAGCGGGGTTCTATCAAGATCCCTATAGTAACTTCGGACGATTAACCTATGAGATGTGGCGTGCAGCAAGACTCGTCGTCGATACTGGGATGCATGCAAAAGGCTGGTCTCGTCAACAAGCGCTAGATTTCATGGCGAGTAACACTGCTTTATCAATGCATAACGTGACGACTGAGATCGATCGTTACATCTCTTGGCCAGGCCAAGCTCTATCATACAAAATTGGCGAGTTGACCATTAAGCGTCTGCGGAAAAAAGCGGAGTTAGCTTTAGGTGAGCAATTTGATATTCGCGCATTCCACGACGCGATTCTAGCCAATGGTTCGGTACCTATGGAGTTGCTTGAACAGCAGATTGACGACTTTATCAAGTTACAAAATAACAAGTCATAACAGTTAACCTTAGAGGCAAATATGAGTGATGAGTCCAAAACTGACTCATCACTCGTGGTTACTTACGGAACCATGTTACACTGACCGCTATCAAATCACTGCCCTGCTAAATCAATGTCTACAGCCATTAACGACCAGAGTACAGCTATTAAACCGTTACTTTTTTCTTCTGAAGAGAATTGTAATACAGAACAAGTCGATCGTTTTTGGAACCATGTTACAGAGGAAACCTTAACAACACAGGACAATGTTTCCCTCGCCTATTGCTATGTTAAACATCACCAATCAAGCAAAGCCATAGTGATCAGCAATGGTAGAATCGAGGCTTACTTAAAGTATAAAGAACTCATCTTCGACCTCTACCAACTCGGATATAGCATCTATGCACTCGACCATCGTGGCCAAGGGCTTTCTAGCCGGCTATCAAGTAATCCACATCAAGGACACATCAATAGTTTTGATGATTACATAAATGATTTCGAGTTTTTTATTGATGAGATTGTGACCCCTGCAGGCCATGAATCATTATTCTTAGTTGGTCACTCTATGGGCGGGACCATAGGTACACTATATATTAAAAAATCACCATCAACCTTTAAGGCCGCTGTGTTTTCTGCACCTATGTATGGCATTGTATTACCCCTGTACAAACACTTTATTCGTTGGCTTGCCAAGCAATTAGACAATGGTTCGCTATCTCACCCCAATTACGTCATTGGTGGCAAAGATTACGCTCCCGAGGCCTTTAAACATAATGAGCTAACTCATAGCGAATCTCGTTATCACAACTATCGTCAAATCTACCAAGAGTTACCACAGTTACAATTGGGCTCGCCTACCTACCGATGGTTGATAGAAGCGATTGATGCCAGCGAACGAGCAGTTATTGCAGCCAGAGAGTCATTGATACCTATCTTAATCTTACAGGCCGAAGAAGACTCCATTGTTGACAATGATTGTCAAAATAACGCGGCCAGTGAGCATTGTGTGATAACAAAAATAGCATCAGCACGCCATGAAATCTTTATGGAAAAAGATACCCCAAGAAATCATGCACTATCGCTGTTAAGTCAGTTTTTAAATTTACATAGCTGAAGATGATATCTCAGCCTTGGCACGAATAAGCGCCTTAAGCTTATCTGCCGTCATCGGCCGGTGAAATAGATACCCTTGATATAGATCGCACTGATAAGCGGCCAATTGGTCATACTGTGATAGAATCTCAACGCCTTCGGCAACAAATTGTAAATTTAGGCTATGAGCCATATCTATCATGGACTTTACAATCGCTCCAGATGCTTCCCCATTACCCATATCTCTAATAAAGCTGGCATCAAGTTTTAATCGATTTAGTGGCAAGCCTTGTAAATAACTCAGCGAACTATACCCGGTACCAAAATCGTCAAGCGCTATACTGACGCCCGCTTCACGCAATACATTCATAGACTGCCTAACCTGATCGATATCAGTCAGCAGCGCATATTCCGTAAGCTCTAACTCAATGTGATTCGCCAGGACTTTTTGTTCTTGTAGCACAGAAAGCAAATTTTTTGAAAACTCATGCTGGTTAAACTGACGCGCACTGACATTTATAGAGATCATCGGCGGGTCGATGCTCTGCTTCTCTAACAACCGAATAAAGCGGCACACCTCCAATAACACCCAACGACCAATCTCATTAATAAAATCACTGCCTTCAGCAATGGGAATAAACTCCGCAGGGGAGATAGAACCGTGTTGCGGGTGTTTCCAACGCAATAAAGCCTCTACTGAGACAATGCAGCCATCATTATTCACAATTGGCTGATAAACCAATGACAATTGATCCCGGTCTATGGCATGGACTAGCTCTGTTCTAATCAACAGGTTTCGCTCTGCCTTAATGTCCATTTCTCGACTATACACAACGACCCCATCACGACCGTTCTCCTTAACTTGTGCCAAAGCTAAACTAACTCGCTTTAGGTGCTGTTCAGGTAACAATTGCTCTGAATGATCAACAATCGCAATCCCCACGCTAGCAGACAAATTAAAAGTGTGATCGCTAATATTGAAACTTCGCGCTATGAGTTGTCGCACCTGGCTCGCTAAAGCTTGCGCTCTACGTTGAGCAAGTACAGGCTCTCTCGGTAACCGTTTTACTAAAATAACAAACTCATCAGCTGCAAAGCGGGCAATTAACGAGTTAACTGAAAAATAGCTAGATAACCTTGCGGCGATTTGAATCAATAACCGATCGCCACCGTGATGACCAAGCACATCATTTACTACTGTAAAATTGTCTAAATCAATCATAAACAATGCCGCGCAACTATCTGACTCGTGCTCTAAATCATAAAGTTCATCCGTCACTGCGCGTCTATTTGCCAAATCAGTAAGAAGATCATGCTTAACTTGGTGAGATGCTGCCTTCTGATTTCTAATATCATCAGTTACATCAGATAAAGTACCAATCATCCTAAGAGGATGCCCTTGAGCATCCCACTCGACAGTCATGCCACGATCTAACACCCAAATATAGTGCCCCTGCTTATGGCGTAATCTGTGTACACTCTCAAACTCTTCTGTTTTTCCTGACAAGTAGCCACTCAGCGTTTCTAGCGTACTATTCTTATCATCTGGATGTAATCTACTCTGCCAAGTTAATCGGCTGCCAGACAGCTCATAGGACTTATAGCCCAACATATCTTTCCATCTATCTGAAAGAAAAACAGAGTCATCCAAGATATTCCAATCCCAAATGCCGTAGCGAGAAACTTCTACAGCAAATAACCAACGTTGGTCGCTATCCTTTAACTGCTGGGCACTGCTCAAGTACTTATCCTTAAAATAGGACAAATTACGAGCGAGTGACTCGAGCTCTATGAATGGCGAATAGACATTACTGACAGAGGCTTCTTCGCCATTGACTACACTAGACTGCAGGCTAATTTGCTTTAATGGACGCAGTACATATCGATAAATAAACGCCAAAAGAACCAACATAACTCCCAAGGCAATAAGTCCGATTCGGATTACGCTAAGAAGCACATTTTTATCTGACGCCATTAGTGCAGGAGATACATCGTACTCCAAATAAATAAGTTCTGGCCTTTCAACCGATAAGGAAGATACCGTAGGGGAAATAGGGAAATATGCTTGTATAGACTGCCTCTGCTCATTGAACTTAATCAGAGGAGTATTACTGTCTACCGCTTCTTGATGATAATCCTTAAGATAACCATCAATAACTAAACTTGCCGAACTGTCACGCCATACCGCATGATTAGCGAAACGTATATAGCCTTGACGATCAATTAAGGTATAAACAGCCATCCAGATATCACTGCTCGACAGCGATATCTCCTCCTCAACGCGAGAAAAGTCCTGTGATTCCGACGACAAAGTCACCAAATGATTCATTCGAATAAGCTGTTGGGAAACCGAATCAATCTTACCACTATAAACATCTATACGATGTTGATTACATTCGACAAAATATGAAACCGTTAAAAAAAAGACGAACAAAACAATACACACTAAAGGTGTAAATAAAAGCAGTGAGGGACGCACAAAGAATTTTTGCAAAAGCGAATGTACCTAATTGAAACACTCTACCAAACAACATACCTTTGCATTCTACACAAAAATGAGTTTAAAAAGCAGTTTAGCTCGTAATAATGGCGCAACAACTAATATCAATTAGTATATAGCTTCTAGGGATGAAGTGAATGTCAAACAATGTCGGGAGCGTTGTTGGTCCAACTAATACCATTCCATCTTAATACTTATACCATTCCATCTTAATACTTAGTCATTATTGCCCACTCTCTACGACATAAAGACATCACTCTTTTCGTATCGCTAATGAAGTTGTTCCAAGCATCAGAGCAGGCTGCAACGATATCATCGTATCCTTGAAAGCTGCGATTAGCTAAATGATACTGCCGTAACCAACTCCATACTTGCTCTATCGGATTTAGTTCAGGGGAGTATGGCGGTAATTTGATGATGCTAAGGTTGTTAAACTCATCTGCGAGATCTGCTGTATGCCAACCTGCACCATCCATGACAACAACGGCATGCCTACCTGGTTTTGTCCTTTGTGCTATCAGTGATAGATGCTGACGCATGACGTCTTTGCTTAGGTAAGGAACGATCATCGCTTCAGTATCGCCTGTTTGCGGACAAACAGCGCCAAAGAAATGCGCATATTCGAACTGTTGCTGGCGTATAGCGCGAGGACGAGTGCCTTTTCTTGCCCATAAACGTGTGGTCGTGTTTTGCTGCCCGAAGCGGGCCTCATCTTGAAACCAGATATCAACTCGCTCAAGCGCCACACTACCAGGGATGTTAAGGATCGTTTCCAGTTGGAACTTTTTTAAAAGCCTCTTGGACTTCTATTGATTGCTTAGGATGTTTTGAACGACTCGTTATCCAACTAAAACCTAATTGTTCCAGTAATTTGTAAATCGCGTTTGGATGGTAATCAACATTAAAGTGATATTTGACATATTTTAGGATCGCATCACCTGTCAGTCTTCCACCTGAATCACTCGAGCATTGTTCCTCTATGTAGGCACTGAGTTGCTGCTTTTGACTTGAGGTTAAGTAGCTATCACGTCCCTTATTTTTCTTAGCATCCAACCCTTTGATACCGTTGGCAAGATACTTAGCTACCCAAGCGTTGACGCTAGCGCGGGCAACTTTGAGCCTCAAGGCGACATCAGTACGATTATTTCCCTCGAGGAAGAGAGCGACGGCAAGTAATCGCATACGTTTACGAGGTTCTTTTTCTGCTCTAGATAAAGCTAAAAGCTCTTCGGCACTATAAGTTTTCAATTTGGAATACGGGTTAAGGTTGGTGCGCATATTAGATCACACATCATTACTAATACTCCTTTAGCAATGACGTACATCACCTCGCACTGTCGCTATCATTACTCTGAAAAACAAATACGAAAAAGCCCTAGCATTTCTGCTAGGGCTTATCGTAATGTTGGCGGAGCGGACGGGACTCGAACCCGCGACCCCCGGCGTGACAGGCCGGTATTCTAACCAACTGAACTACCGCTCCTTTAGTAAAACGCTTACGCGGGATACTAAATTAGGCGCCTGGAAATGACCTACTCTCACATGGGGAGACCCCACACTACCATCGGCGCGATTGCGTTTCACTTCTGAGTTCGGGATGGGATCAGGTGGTGCCACAATGCTATGGTTTCCAGACAAAATTGGAAATTTGAAAAGCTGTTTAAAATTGAATCACACTAAATCAAGCGCGGTATTCTTTCGCTAAGTATTCACTTAGTTAGAAACCCTTTTGGGTTGTATGGTTAAGCCTCACGGGTCATTAGTACAAGTTAGCTCAACGCCTCACAACGCTTACACACCTTGCCTATCAACGTAGTAGTCTCCTACGGCCCTTTAGAGGACTTAAAGTCCTAGGGATGACTCATCTTAGGGCTCGCTTCCCGCTTAGATGCTTTCAGCGGTTATCGATTCCGAACGTAGCTACCGGGCAATGCCATTGGCATGACAACCCGAACACCAGCGGTTCGTCCACTCCGGTCCTCTCGTACTAGGAGCAGCTCCCTTCAATCATCCAACGCCCACGGCAGATAGGGACCGAACTGTCTCACGACGTTCTGAACCCAGCTCGCGTACCACTTTAAATGGCGAACAGCCATACCCTTGGGACCGACTTCAGCCCCAGGATGTGATGAGCCGACATCGAGGTGCCAAACACCGCCGTCGATATGAACTCTTGGGCGGTATCAGCCTGTTATCCCCGGAGTACCTTTTATCCGTTGAGCGATGGCCCTTCCATTCAGAACCACCGGATCACTATGACCTACTTTCGTACCTGCTCGACGTGTATGTCTCGCAGTTAAGCTGGCTTATGCCATTGCACTAACCGTACGATGTCCGACCGTACTTAGCCAACCTTCGTGCTCCTCCGTTACTCTTTGGGAGGAGACCGCCCCAGTCAAACTACCCACCAGGCACTGTCCTCAACCCCGATTCAGGGGCCAGAGTTAGAACATCAACACTACAAGGGTGGTATTTCAAGGTTGACTCCACAAGAACTGGCGTTCCTGCTTCTAAGTCTCCCACCTATCCTACACATGTAGGGTCAATGTTCAGTGCCAAGCTATAGTAAAGGTTCACGGGGTCTTTCCGTCTAGCCGCGGGTATACGGCATCTTCACCGCAATTTCAACTTCACTGAGTCTCGGCTGGAGACAGCGTGGCCATCATTACGCCATTCGTGCAGGTCGGAACTTACCCGACAAGGAATTTCGCTACCTTAGGACCGTTATAGTTACGGCCGCCGTTTACCGGGGCTTCGATCATGAGCTTCTCCGAAGATAACCCAATCAATTAACCTTCCGGCACCGGGCAGGCGTCACACCGTATACTTCCTCTTGCGAGTTTGCACAGTGCTGTGTTTTTGATAAACAGTTGCAGCCACCTGGTATCTGCGACTCCCGTCAGCTTAGAGAGCAAGTCTCATCACCAACAGGAGCGTACCTTCTCCCGAAGTTACGGTACCATTTTGCCTAGTTCCTTCAGCCGAGTTCTCTCAAGCGCCTTGGTATTCTCTACCCAACCACCTGTGTCGGTTTGGGGTACGATTCCTGCTAACCTGAAGCTTAGAAGATTTTCCTGGAAGCATGGCATCAACTACTTCAGTTCCGTAGAACCTCGTCATCAACTCTCAGTGTATGTGCACCCGGATTTGCCTAAGTGCACCACCTACTGCCTTAAACGCGGACAACCAACGCCGCGCTAGCCTAGCCTTCTCCGTCTCTCCATCGCAGTTAGCAGAAGTACAGGAATATTAACCTGTTTCCCATCGACTACGCCTTTCGGCCTCGCCTTAGGGGTCGACTCACCCTGCCCTGATTAACATTGGACAGGAACCCTTGGTCTTTCGGCGTGGGGGTTTTTCACCCCCATTATCGTTACTCATGTCAGCATTCGCACTTCTGATACCTCCAGCGTGGGTTACCCCTTCACCTTCAACGGCTTACAGAACGCTCCTCTACCGCACTAGCGCAAGCGCTAGTACCCATAGCTTCGGTGTATTGCTTAGCCCCGTTAAATCTTCCGCGCAGGCCGACTCGACTAGTGAGCTATTACGCTTTCTTTAAATGATGGCTGCTTCTAAGCCAACATCCTAGCTGTCTAAGCCTTCCCACATCGTTTCCCACTTAGCAATAACTTTGGGACCTTAGCTGATGGTCTGGGTTGTTTCCCTTTTCACGACGGACGTTAGCACCCGCCGTGTGTCTCCCGAGTAGTACTCATTGGTATTCGGAGTTTGCAAAGGGTTGGTAAGTCGGGATGACCCCCTAGCCTTAACAGTGCTCTACCCCCAATGGTATTCGCTCGAGGCGCTACCTAAATAGCTTTCGAGGAGAACCAGATATCTCCCGGTTTGATTGGCCTTTCACCCCCAGCCACAAGTCATCACCGCATTTTTCAACATACGTGTGTTCGGTCCTCCAGTTGATGTTACTCAACCTTCAACCTGCCCATGGCTAGATCACCGGGTTTCGGGTCTACACCTTGCAACTAAACGCGCAGTTAACACTCGGTTTCCCTACGGCTCCGCTATTCGCTTAACCTCGCTACAAAATGTAAGTCGCTGACCCATTATACAAAAGGTACGCAGTCACGGTCTCAAGAACCGCTCCCACTGCTTGTACGTATACGGTTTCAGGTTCTATTTCACTCCCCTCACAGGGGTTCTTTTCGCCTTTCCCTCACGGTACTGGTTCACTATCGGTCAGTCAGGAGTATTTAGCCTTGGAGGATGGTCCCCCCATGTTCAGACAAGATGTCACGTGTCCCGTCCTACTCGTTTTCACGTAAAGTTAGTTTTCATGTACGGGGCTATCACCCTGTGCCGCTGTGCTTTCCAACACATTCCACTAACACCCTCTACGCTTAAGGGCTAATCCCCGTTCGCTCGCCGCTACTAGGGGAATCTCGGTTGATTTCTTTTCCTGAGGGTACTTAGATGTTTCAGTTCCCCTCGTTCGCCTCATTAAGCTATGTATTCACTTAATGATGACAGCTTATGCTGCCGGGTTTCCCCATTCGGACATCGTTAGCTCAAATGCTTGTTACTAGCTCGCCAACGCTTTTCGCAAGTTACTACGTCCTTCATCGCCTCTGACTGCCAAGGCATCCACCGTATACGCTTAGTCACTTAACCATACAACCCAAATGAGTTTCATAAACTAATGTCTACAAATCACATCCTATCCAAGCGGGTAAGCTCGGACGTTGTATCGTAACTAATGGTGTTTACTTTCGCCAAAAGAATACTCATGAATCATCATCCTAATTAAAGGTAATGATTCGGCACTTGATTTAAGTGTTTGAGAACTCAATTTTAATTTTCGCGTCAATGCTACAAACCATAACCACCTACAATGTAAGTAATTACAGTCCCTTTCACATCAACACTATCAGCTTTCCAAATTTTTAAAGAACAAGCATCGCCGTTAAGACGTGCCACCTGCTCTAACAAGAACAAGTTATCTGTGTGAACACTCAACAAACATTAAGTTAGTCGTATAGGTAAGGAGGTGATCCAGCCCCAGGTTCCCCTAGGGCTACCTTGTTACGACTTCACCCCAGTCATGAACCACACCGTGGTAAACGCCCTCCCGAAGGTTAAGCTATCTACTTCTGGTGCAGCCCACTCCCATGGTGTGACGGGCGGTGTGTACAAGGCCCGGGAACGTATTCACCGTGGCATTCTGATCCACGATTACTAGCGATTCCGACTTCATGGAGTCGAGTTGCAGACTCCAATCCGGACTACGACAAGCTTTGTGAGATTAGCTCCACCTCGCGGCTTTGCAACCCTCTGTACTTGCCATTGTAGCACGTGTGTAGCCCTACTCGTAAGGGCCATGATGACTTGACGTCGTCCCCACCTTCCTCCGGTTTATCACCGGCAGTCTCCCTAAAGTTCCCACCATTACGTGCTGGCAAATAAGGATAAGGGTTGCGCTCGTTGCGGGACTTAACCCAACATTTCACAACACGAGCTGACGACAGCCATGCAGCACCTGTCTCACAGTTCCCGAAGGCACTAAGGTATCTCTACCAAATTCTGTGGATGTCAAGAGTAGGTAAGGTTCTTCGCGTTGCATCGAATTAAACCACATGCTCCACCGCTTGTGCGGGCCCCCGTCAATTCATTTGAGTTTTAACCTTGCGGCCGTACTCCCCAGGCGGTCTACTTAATGCGTTAGCTTGAGAACCCAGTGTTCAAGACACCAAATTCCGAGTAGACATCGTTTACGGCGTGGACTACCAGGGTATCTAATCCTGTTTGCTCCCCACGCTTTCGTACATGAGCGTCAGTCTTTGTCCAGGGGGCCGCCTTCGCCACCGGTATTCCTTCAGATCTCTACGCATTTCACCGCTACACCTGAAATTCTACCCCCCTCTACAAGACTCTAGTCTGCCAGTTCGAAATGCAGTTCCCAGGTTGAGCCCGGGGCTTTCACATCTCGCTTAACAAACCGCCTGCGTACGCTTTACGCCCAGTAATTCCGATTAACGCTTGGACCCCTCGTATTACCGCGGCTGCTGGCACGAAGTTAGCCGGTCCTTCTTCTGCGAGTAACGTCACACCTAAACGCTATTAACGCTTAAGCTTTCCTCCTCGCTGAAAGTGCTTTACAACCCGAAGGCCTTCTTCACACACGCGGCATGGCTGCATCAGGCTTGCGCCCATTGTGCAATATTCCCCACTGCTGCCTCCCGTAGGAGTCTGGGCCGTGTCTCAGTCCCAGTGTGGCTGATCATCCTCTCAGAACAGCTAGGGATCGTCGCCTTGGTGAGCCATTACCTCACCAACTAGCTAATCCCACCTAGGTACATCCAATCGCAGAAGGCCCGAAGGTCCCCTCTTTTCCCCCGTAGGGCGTATGCGGTATTAGCAGTCGTTTCCAACTGTTATCCCCCTCGACTGGGCAGTTCCCTAGGCATTACTCACCCGTCCGCCGCTCGTCAGCAAATTAGCAAGCTAATTCCTGTTACCGCTCGACTTGCATGTGTTAGGCCTGCCGCCAGCGTTCAATCTGAGCCATGATCAAACTCTTCAATTAAAGTTTTGTTGAAGCTAAAAGCTTCGGCTCAATGAATTCTGATTCCACATTAAAGACTCGGAAGAATCTCTAACATGTTGTACATATTGCTATGAACACTCATCTTACATTGAGTAAAATTTTTGATTGCTTTACATCCGAAGACAGAAAAGCAATTTCGAATAACTCAACACCTGTGAGTGTCCACACAGATTTCTTGTTTCATCTTGTTAAAGAGCGTAGCTAACATGACGTTTTAATGCGTTCATTTAGCCGCCGTTGACGCTAGGTCGTTGGCTTAGGGATGCGTATTCTACACTTCCCGTTGTTGGCGTCAAGTAATTTTTGATAAGTTTTTCAACTTGTTCACTTTAAACTCAACATCTAATTCACTGCATTCATGTCGCTTAACGACGCTGTTTGCCGTGTCAGTGGGGCGCATTATAGGGAGTTCTCGATTAGGCGCAAGCGCTTTTTTAACGAAAACTATTACTTTTGCACTGTTTGAATGCTTTTTAGCCTGACTAGCTACTTTTTACCCATTATACTGCTAGATTCTCGCTATTTTAGCCGTTTTAAGGACTACCCAATGGCAAATTGTTTACGATCTTATAAGGGTATCAGCCCGCAGTTTGATAACAGTGTCTATATCGACCAAGCTTGTGTATTGGTTGGCGACATTTTTTTAGATACCGATGCTAGTGTTTGGCCTTTAGTGGCAGCTCGTGGCGATGTGAACCAAATAAGAATTGGTAAACGCTCTAATGTGCAGGACGGAACAGTATTACATGTTACCCGTAAATCAACCGCCCGCCCGCAAGGGCATCCGTTGATCATTGGCGACGATGTCACTATTGGCCATAAAGCCATGTTGCATGGTTGTCAGTTGGGAGATCGTATTCTTATCGGCATGGGAGCGATTATTTTAGATGGAGCGATTATTGAAAGTGATGTGATCTTAGGAGCTGGCTCTTTGGTTCCTCCAGGTAAGACGCTTGAGCAAGGACACCTTTATGTGGGAAGCCCTGCGAAAAAGATCAGAGCCTTAACCCAAGACGAATTGAACTTCTTGCCTCAATCGGCCGACAACTATGTACGCTTAAAGAATGAGTATATAGAAGAAGCGCTACAGAACTTACCGACTTAAATTGAATTAATCACTAAACAGCCTTGCTCATCGACGGCTTCCTGGTCGATGAGCTCTTGTGCCTTATCTTCTATATCGAATCGAAATCGCTCAAACAGGGCGATGGCCTGCTGAGGCTGGGCCTCTTCTAAACCTGATAATGCCAGCAGTGCCGCTAAATTAATGTAACAATGGATTGTCATCCCTTGTTGCTGCGCGACAAAATGAACGCTATTCCGCTCTGTATCCCATTGACAACCATCGCCAAATATAACGCTTTGGTTCATGTTCTATCCTTTACTGAATAATAACTTTTACTGATCTTAGCGCTCTAGCTTAATTGCTGGCGCAAACTGGCAAGCACTGGAGCGACATCAGGCTCGACGCCACGCCACAAAGCAAAGCTCTTGGCCGCTTGCCCAACAAGCATCCCGAGACCATCAATGACTTGCTTGGCACCTTGCTCGCGCGCCCACCGATTAAAAGCGGTAAGTTGTTTAGCATACATCATGTCGTAGCAAGCTGTATTAGTGCCTATCACCGAGCTTGGTAATGCAGGCGCTTCACCGGTTAGACTCGATGATGTTGAGTTGATCACCAGATCAAAAGGCTGATCTAGCTCGCCAAGTCCCTTAGCCTTAATATCACCAAAGGGAGAAAATAGCTTGGCTAAGGCGACAGCTTTGTCGTGGGTACGGTTATGGATAACTATCGAGTCGATGCCACTATTAAGCAAAGGAAGGATCGATCCCCTCGCCGCACCACCAGCCCCGACTAATAATACTTTTTTGCCATTAAGCTTGCCCAAATGACGCTGAAGATCGGCCACGAGTCCGATACCATCGGTATTATCGCCTCGTAACTTACCATCTTTTAATACGCTTAAGGTATTCACCGCGCCTGCCAGCTTAGCTTCTTCGCTGAGTTCATCGCACAGGGCAAATGCTTGCTCCTTAAAAGGCACGGTGACATTGGCCCCCTTGCCGCCATCAGCAATAAATTGCCGTAAACAAGACTTAAAGCCATCGATTGGAGCGAGTATCGCTTCATAACTTAATGCTTGCCCTGTGGCAGCGGCAAAGGCTTGATGAATAACGGGCGATTTGCTGTGACCGATTGGATTACCCAATACGGCATATTTGTCTGTCATCGATTGACTCTGTGTTTTTGACGATGGCATCAGTCTACCCATGCTTTATCTGTGAATCAAAGCCAAAAACGAGTGCCACTTATAATAAGCTGCTATCGATGAGATAAAGGTGCTAGTTGATTGCTTTAAGCCGATAAGCTAGTGTGCGCTACATATAACAACTCTGAGGTAATAGCAGTTTTGGCAATGAAGTGGTTAACAAAGTTAATATCTAAAAAGCAACAGCGAGATCCACAGCAGTCGAATGCTTATGACCGTATCGGTGGCGAAAAAGTCATTGCGGCATTAGCAAAACAGTTTTACCTGCAGATGCAGAGCAATCCTGAGACTCAGGCGCTGCTAGCTATGCATCGTTCACCTATGGCTGAATCGGAGCAGAAACTGTTTGAATTTTTAAGTGGCTGGCTAGGTGGTCCACCGCTGTTTGAGCAAAAATATGGACATCCAGCGCTGAGGGCAAGACATATGTCTTTTGCTATCGATAGCAAGATGCGCGATCAATGGTTGTTATGTATGAAACGCGCTATTGAGCTAGAGATTAAGCTGCCACAGCATCGAGAAGCTATTTACCAAGCCATATCTACACTCGCCGATAATATGCGTAATCGATAAAGATGATGCTATCACCCACAAAAAAGGAGCTTATTTAGCTCCTTTTTGACGCTTGTACTGTTTTACTCAATGCCTAACCAATCTTTTGGCGCGAGATAATCGCTATAGAGCAGCGCCTCTGGACTACCCTCTTCAGGGGTGTAAGCGTATTGCCAGCGCACCAGTGGCGGCATCGACATTAAAATTGATTCTGTACGTCCACCGGTTTGCAGACCAAATAAGGTGCCTCGGTCATACACTAAATTAAACTCGACATAGCGTCCACGGCGATAAAGCTGGAAGTTACGCTCGCGCTCACCATATTCGGTGTCTTTGCGGCGTTCAACAATCGGCGCATAAGCTTTTAAAAAACCATTACCTACCGACTGCATAAAGGCAAAGCTAGTATCGAAGCCTTGCTCATTGAGATCATCAAAGAACAAGCCACCAACACCGCGGGTTTCGTTGCGATGTGGCAAGAAGAAGTAGTCATCGCACCATTTCTTGTATTTAGGATAAACGTCCTCACCGAAAGGTTCACATAACTCTTTGGCACTTTGGTGCCAACCAATGACATCCTCTTCAAACGGATAATAAGGAGTGAGGTCGAACCCACCACCAAACCACCATACAGGGTCAGCGCCCTCTTTTTCGGCAATAAAGAAACGAACATTAGCGTGCGTGGTTGGAATGTAAGGGTTTTTAGGGTGAATAACCAATGACACACCCATCGCCTCGAAGCTACGGCCCGCCAACTCAGGACGATGCGCTGTGGCCGATGCAGGCATGGCAGCTCCTGTCACATGGGAAAAATTAACCCCAGCCTGTTCAAATACTTGCCCATCGGTCATCACTCGACTGGTTCCGCCACCACCCTCTTCTCGCGTCCAAGAGTCAGCTATAAACTCAGCCTTACCATCGAGGCGCTCTAAACCGTCACATATCTGCTGCTGCAGACCGAGTAGGAATGCTTTGACCTCGCTGGTAGTTGGCTTACTCATATTTAGTCCTTGTTATTGTTTTATCTGATTCAACGTAAAAGCGGTTCTATCTTAATATCTTGCCACTAATGGCATCGATTATCGTCGAAGGCTTTAGCTCGGAGCCTAACTCACCTGTAACAAGCGCATCGATTTTGCCATCAAACTGCAAAATAACCTCGGCTGCCGTCATCGCTGGCTCTTGACCCGTTAAGTTAGCACTGGTGGAAACTATGGGCTTACCCAGCGCTTGGCATAAGGCCTGTACATCTGGGTGATTAGAAACCCTTACTGCCAATGAATTAAATTGACCGCAGAGTAACGGAGATAAGTTTGGTTTGATGGGCATGATAAAGGTAAAGGGGCCTGGCCATTTGTCGAATGCCCGTTGCAAACGCTCAGCACTAAGCTGTGACTCATCAATATAGGGCTTAAGCTGTGAAAAATCGCTAGCGACTAAGATTAACCCTTTTTGCCAGGGCCTCTGTTTTAATTCCAGCAACTTTTCGATGGCGCTGTCATTATCAGGATCGCAACCTAAGCCATACACAGCTTCAGTTGGGTACGCGATTACACCGCCTTGTAAAACAACATCAACTACCGCATGGGGATCTTGCTGCAACATTTAGCCTAACCTTCTCATCAAACTTATTTAGACGCATTATCATTTTCAATGGATCGAGATTATACAGAGATGGCTAATACTGACAACGCTGTATAGATAAGGACTATAAAGGACGCTTATATTTACATTGCTTTTTAGGGCACTCAACACGCATACCAGCCGCGCCTTTACGCTCGACGAGAATACCAAAACCACAATCGGGACAGGTTTCTGCAACTGGAGGATAATTGACTAAAAATTTGCATTTAGGGTAAGCGCTACAGGCATAGAAGGTTTTACCAAAACGACTAGTTCTATGTTCAATGACGCCTTTTTTACAGCTCGGACAAGCAATCTGTTCCTGTTTATCGTCATGATCATGTTTTTCAATATGAGTGCAATCTGGGTAACGGGTACAACCAATAAAAATGCCAAAACGGCCAGATTTCACCGCTAACTCTGCACCACACTCAGGACATTCTGAGCCCTCAATCACTTGACTCTCAATCGACTCATGATGCACCAAAGGTCGAGTATAATCACAAGAAGGATAATTATTACAGCCAACAAACCCCCCATGCTTACTGTTTTTTATCGACAACTCACAACCGCATTTAGGGCAGAGTTCATACTCTTTCTCTAAAGCATGTTCGTGAGAGGTAAACAGTTGTTGATCAATTTTTGACATGATTATCTCATTGGCTGAATCTTTGTACATTTTACCAAGCTCGAGTACCACTTGGAAATCGAATCAATCTAAACTAGGCACATATTTATCTATCACAATTGGAGCCTAAAACTAAAAAAGGAAGCTAACGCCTCCTTTTTAAAAATTCCTTATTATGAATGAAGCCGCCCATCAGGTTGCTCAAATACAAGATCTTCCATTTGCTCGTAGGCTGATTCATTTCCAGGTGAATTAAATAACACCATTAAAATCACCCACTTTAGATCTTCTAACACCAATGATGTTTCATCTAATTCCATGACTCGATCAATGACCATCTCGCGAGTCTCAACACTGAGAACCTTGATCTGCTCTAAAAACAGTAGAAAACCACGACACTCTACATCAAGCTTATCCATCTCTTTTTCGGTATAAATACGAAACGAGTGCTGAGCATGATTACACAGGTAAGGCTGGTCGCTCTCCTGTAATGTTGCAAGATGCTCTAACCAAGTCAATGCCTTGAGAATCGCTGATTGGTGAAAACCTGCTCGTGTTAATTCTTTAGTCAACTCATCTTCATCAACTAATAAATCAACCTCACTGTGAACATAGTTTTCAAATAGATACATGAGGATATCAAACATGGCTAGCTCCTCTTAAGTCTTATATAACCACCGGGTACTGCTGAAACCCAACCTTGTAGTTCAAGTTCAAGCATTTGCTCTAGTACTAGCTCTATCGTTTTTCCACTATGCTCGACCACAACATCTATTGGTGTGGCCTCATAACCTACACTAGCTAACAGTGAGGCAAATGGCAAATCAGAAGCTAACTCCCCCCCTATATGGTGACGCTTGTGCAACTCTTCAAGGTGAAAACTCGATAAAGGTGCAAGCTCTTCTATTATATCGGCAGCAGACTCCACAAGTTTTGCGCCATCTCGTAACAAATCATGACAACCTTGATGATCTCCTGCAAGAATGTTACCCGGTACCGCAAACACCTCTCGTCCCTGCTCTAAAGCCAATCTAGCAGTGATCAGTGAGCCACTTTTTCTCGCTGCTTCCACCACTAGCACGCCCAGTGATAGCCCGCTAATAATACGATTACGCTTGGGGAAATTACCCGAATAAGGTTTAGTGTCAGGCCAAAACTCACTCGCCACACAGCCCGATGTTTGAATATCTTGATAAAGTTTACCATGCCTTTTGGGATATACGACCTCTATTCCAGTCCCCAGCACTGCAATAGTGACCCCGTTAACATCGATAGCAGCCTGATGCGCAGCACCATCAATACCAGCAGCCATACCACTGCATACCGTTATTTCACATCCGGCCAACTCTCGCGCTAATTGATAACCAGCAGCCAAACCCGTTTGAGATGCCGCGCGACTACCGACGATAGCGACCGTTGGGCGGAGCAGTGCATTGGGATCGCCTTTGATAAACAACAAGGGAGGTGGATCGGTTATTTGCAACAACAGGCTAGGGTAAAGAGGATCACTCTGAGTGATGATATGATGCTGCTCGCCGCTATCAAGCCAACTGAGAGCGGCTTCCACACGAGAAAAGTCAGGGATGTAACTAGCTTTGAGTAGCTGCTCAGGCAAAGGTAATGCATGATGTTCATGCTCGAGCCTTTGCCTCAGCTCCTCTACATCCATGTAATTTAATAATTGTTTAATCCGAGCGGGTCCTAGCCCAGATACCGCACAAACAACTAGCCAATCGACCAGTTTGTTATCTATTTATTCACCTTGTAGCAATGTGTCAGGCTGAAGCAGCTTATCTTGAACTCTGACGGGCTTTTCATTAATTAAAATCAACCCAAGGCTAACCTTGTCAAACACCTTAAACACCATCAATTTACCATGATAGATATCTGGCATCTTCACTGCATTATCAGAAGATATCGCCGATAGCATATCTTCGTAAGCGCTACGGTCATCAGGCTTTACTGGTTGTCCGTTACCATCAATTACGATTTCAGTACCATCTCTAAATATTGAAAAGACATGACCAGGCTCAACGCCATCATTAGTACCACGATCTAAATAAACGACATCTAATTTGCCCATGGCCCGGATATTACGCTCTGAAGCTAATACCGAAGCAGAGGTTGTCGCCGCTGCGGGCATAAAATACGCCGACATCAATGCATCATCATCGATAGGTAAAACTCGATAGCCTGCCTTGGTCTCTTTCATGTTACTAAGCAAATGAATCTTAGAAACAGGGCCAGATTCGACAACGCGGCCACTGGCCGTTAAGATCACTTCTTGACCTAAGTCTTCACCAGAGTCTTTATCGGTAAACTGGCGACCTGCGGCATAAACACCAAATTTATCACCGACGGTCAGTTCTCCTTGGATATAGATAATATTATCCATAACATGGTATTTTGAGTCGCTCTCTCCACCCATGACCATAGGTTGCTCAGCAAACCACGCGGCATCAACAACTCTATTCTGCACCAAATAGGGTTGGATCAAAGCCAAATCGATTGCAGGAATGGCTCCGCCCTTAGGCAATATTCTGCCCTCTGGACTTTTACGAATATGAGGCTTAACCACCAATCTAGGTTCGCCATCAATAAACACTAAGGTCAGCCTATCACCGGGATAAATAAGATGAGGGTTGGCAATTTGAGGATTCGCTCCCCAGAGCTTGGGCCAACGCCAAGGATCCTTAAGGAAATAAGCAGAAATATCCCAAAGGGTATCCCCTTTCTTTACAACATAAGAATCGGGATGCCCAGACTTCAATGTCAGAGTATCTGCGAAAACGAACGAACAACTTAATATCATTAAACCGAGTAAAATTAGTCGTTTCATGGGGGTATCCATGCTGTTTGCCCTTAATATCGAGCTTTTGCTGTTATTGATTGCCACTAAGGATTAAAATTAATCTATTAGCTTAGGTCAGTATAACCAACTGGCTCAAATTTGACAGACTTGTTAAGAGTTTATGTATGAGTTTACTAAAAGTACTACGTTTCCCAGATGAGCGCTTACGCACCATTGCTAAGCCTATTACAGAATTTACCGCTGAGCTTCAAACACAAATCGATAATATGTTCGAAACAATGTATGAAGAGAAGGGGATTGGTCTAGCCGCAACTCAAGTTGATTATCACCATCAATTGATCGTGATGGACTTGCAAGATGATGTAGAACGCCCAAAAGTTTTTATTAACTTAGAAATCACTGAAAAAAGTGGTGATTTTTGCAACGAAGAGGGCTGTTTATCGGTGCCTAATGTCTACGCTAAAGTTGACCGAGCCGAATTTGTCACCATAAAAGCACTCGATCGCAACGGTAACGAGTTCACTTTAGAGGCCGATGGATTATTTGCTATCTGCCTGCAACATGAACTTGACCACCTCAAGGGTAAACTGTTTGTCGACTATCTATCACCACTAAAGAGACAACGCATTAAGCAGAAGCTAGAAAAAGCTGCCCGCCTCGAAGCCAAGCAAGGATAAGTTGCACTTGAAACCACTTAATATCATTTTTGCGGGCACGCCAGACTTTGCCGCCCGTCACCTACAAGCCTTGATAGAATCTGAGCACAATGTAATCGGCGTCTACTCTCAGCCAGACAGACCAGCGGGCCGCGGCAAAAAAC
The DNA here is from genome assembly GCF_019457595.1 of Shewanella psychrotolerans. Classification (NCBI taxonomy): domain Bacteria; kingdom Pseudomonadati; phylum Pseudomonadota; class Gammaproteobacteria; order Alteromonadales; family Shewanellaceae; genus Shewanella; species Shewanella psychrotolerans. The sequence continues at coordinate 4,246,491 of NZ_CP080419.1, forward strand.
TTCAAGCCAGCCCAGTGAAAGCGTTAGCCGTAGCACACCAAATACCCGTATATCAGCCTAGCAGTTTACGCAATGAAGAGGCGCAAGCGGAATTAGCATCGCTAAATGCCGACATCATGGTAGTTGTCGCCTACGGATTAATTTTGCCACAAGTGGTACTCGATACACCAAAGCTGGGCTGCATCAATGTTCATGGCTCGATTCTGCCTCGCTGGCGCGGCGCGGCGCCGATTCAACGTGCCCTTTGGGCAGGTGACACTGCGACGGGCGTAACGATCATGCAGATGGATATCGGCCTAGACACTGGCGATATGCTGCTAAAAACTCATCTGCCTATTGAAGACAGCGACACCTCTGCCACGCTTTATGAAAAGCTGGCACAGCAAGGTCCAACCGCACTTATCGATGCATTAACAGGCATAGCCGATGGTACACTCAAGGCCGAACCACAAGATGAAGCCCTCGCTAACTACGCAGAAAAGCTCAGTAAAGAGGAAGCATTATTAGACTGGAGCAAGCCAGCCGTGCAGCTTTGGCGAGAAATCCGCGCATTTAACCCTTGGCCAGCCAGTCACTTTGACCACATGGATGCGACCATCAAGGTATGGCAAGCCAGTGTCAGCCAGAAAGCGAGCGATGACATCCCTGGCACTATTATTACCGCCGATAAACAAGGCTTAGCGATTGCAACAGGGGAAGGTGTGTTAGTTTTAGAGACCATGCAGCTACCAGGCAAAAAAGCGATGCCTGTAGCCGACATTCTTAACTCGCGCGGTGACTGGTTCACACCAGGCACGCAACTTCAAAATGCAACGCAAGACTCAGAGGCCAATGCCGAATGAATTTACGAGGCTTAGCCGCGAAAGTGGTGTTTCAGGTATTGGAAAAAGGTGTGTCACTCTCTGTGGCACTGCCTGAACAACAGCAAAACTTATCCAGTGGCAAAGATAAGGCGTTATTAGCTGAACTCTGTTATGGCGTGATGCGCTACCTTCCTCAGTTAGACAAACTCATCAGCGACTGCATGAGTAAACCGATGAAAGGTAAGCAGCGTATTGTTCATCAACTACTGCTCGTTGGCTGTTACCAACTGTACTTTACTCGAATTCCTGCCCACGCGGCGATATCTGAAACTGCAGAAGCATGCCGACAACTAAAATTCGATGGATTAGTTAAAGTCGTCAACGGTGTACTACGAAATTTACAGCGCAATCAGGCTCCGTTGCCAACAGATAACGACACCTTAACCTTTAATACGCCAGCTTGGTTAGTCAAAAGATTAAAGGACGCTTACCCAGACAATTGGCAACAAGTGATTGAACAGAGCCACCAGCGTCCACCTATGTGGCTGCGTAACAATCAACGGTCACAAACTCGTGAGCAATATCTAGCCTTGCTTGATGAACAGGAGATAGCGGCGACAACAGGATGTAGCGAAAACGCTATTTTACTCGATAGCCCTAAAGATGTGACGCTATTACCTGGGTTCGGTGAAGGCGCTGTATCGGTTCAAGATGGTGCAGCACAATGGGCAGCAATGCTACTAGCACCACAGGCAAATGAACTCGTCCTCGATGCTTGTGCCGCTCCTGGCGGCAAAACCTGTCACCTATTAGAGACTGAGAAGAGTATCGACTTAGTCGCTGTCGATTTCGATGCCAAGCGTCTTGAGCGCGTACAGCAAAACCTTGACCGTTTATCCCTTCAAGCTAAAGTGATTCACGGTGATGCAGCTAATATCGATTCATGGTGGCAAGGGGATAAATTCGATCGCATCTTACTCGATGCTCCTTGTTCGGCAACGGGCGTTATACGTCGCCATCCCGATATCAAGTGGTTGCGCAAACAAGCCGATATTGAGGAGCTTGCGTCGCTACAGTCACAAATTTTAGATCATTGCTGGCAGTGGCTAAAACCTGGTGGCACACTGCTCTATGCAACTTGCTCGATTTTACCGCAAGAGAATGCCGAACAGATAAGTGCATTTTTGGCGAGAACCCAAGACGCTACACTCGTCCCCATCGCTCAACAATCCAAAAGCGATGACATAGGCTGGCAAATTACGCCAGGCCAAGACAATATGGATGGGTTTTATTACGCTCGCCTGGTTAAGGGATAACGTTAGACCATGAAAATTATCATATTAGGTGCTGGTCAAGTAGGTGGCACATTAGCCGAAAACTTGGTGGGTGAAAACAACGATATCACTATCGTCGATAACGACAGAGATAGATTAAGATCGTTGCAAGACAAGTACGACTTACGTGTCGTACTCGGACACGGTGCACACCCCGGCGTTCTCAAAGATGCTGGTGCCGAAGATGCCGATATGTTAATTGCAGTTACTAATAGTGATGAGTGCAACATGGCCGCTTGTCAAATTGCCTACTCCCTGTTCGGTACTCCGACAAAAATTGCCCGTATTCGGTCGGAGCAATACTTAGCGCTGAGAGACAAGCTATTTATCGACAGCGAAACTAAAAATAGTGAGAACCGCCCGCGTGGTGGTTTTATCATCGATGAACTGATCGCACCAGAGCAGCTCGTCACCGCCTACATTCGCCGTTTGGTCGAGTATCCTGGCGCCTTACAGGTGCTTGAGTTCGCCGAAGGACGTTTGAGCCTTGTAGCCGTGCGAGCCTATTATGGGGGTCCACTGGTCGGTAACGCGTTGGCTGCATTGCGTGAGCACATGCCCAATATCGATACTCGCGTGGCCGCTATTTTTAGGCAAGGTCGGCCGATCATGCCAAGAGGCACCACCATTATCGAGGCAGATGATGAAGTATTTTTCGTCGCCGATAGCCGCCATGTGCGTGCCGTGATGAGTGAGATGCAAAAGCTCGATAACACCTATCGCAATATCATGATCGCTGGCGGGGGTAATATTGGTTTAGGGCTAGCTAAGCAGTTACAAAGAAATCATGCGGTGAAGCTTATTGAGCATAATCAAGAGCGCGCAGAGGCATTATCTGAAAAGTTAGAGAACACCACGGTATTCTGCGGTGATGCATCGGATCAAGAATTACTACTAGAAGAACATATAGATCAAACCGACGTGTTTATCGCTGTCACCAATGATGACGAAGCCAACATCATGGCGGCACTCTTAGCTAAGCGCATGGGTGCAAAGAAAGTGATGGTATTAATTCAACGAGAGGCTTATGTCGATATCGTCCAAGAAGCGAATATCGATATTGCAATATCACCACAGCAAGCCACAATTTCGGCGCTGCTAACTCATATTCGTCAAGGCGACATCTGTAACGTTTACTCTCTTAGGCGTGGGGCTGCCGAGGCGATCGAAGCTATCGCTCACGGTGATCCAAGTACCTCTAAAGTTGTTGGTAAGCAGATCAGTGAAATCAAATTACCACCAGGCACCACTATCGGTGCGATAGTCCGAGATGAAGAGGTGTTAATGGCACACGATAAAACCGTGATAGAGCAAGGCGATCACGTTATCCTCTTCCTCGTTAATAAGAAGTTTATTGGCGAAGTTGAAAAGCTGTTCCAACCCAGTGCCTTCTTCTTTTAAGCGAATAAAAACACTCGTAGACTGAGCTAGCAATGCTAAATATTCGGCCATTACTGTTCATATTAGGCGTGTTTTTATCGACACTAACCGCCTTTATGTTTATTCCGCTGCTCTTTGCCTTAATCTATGGCGAAGAGACAGTCGGCGCCTTTATGATAGCCTCTCTTGCTACTGGGACATGTGCCAGTGCCTGTATGCATCAAGGCCATAGCGATAACTTACGCCTAAATATCCGTGATATGTTTTTACTCACTAGTCTGACTTGGTTTATCGTCAGCCTGTTTGCCGCAATGCCATTTACGCTCTATCACGGTATTAACTATACCGATGCCTTTTTCGAAACCATGTCTGGTATAACAACCACAGGGTCAACTGTGCTCTCAGGGCTAGACACCATGGATCACAGTATTCTTATCTGGCGATCATTACTGCAATGGCTTGGTGGGATCGGTTTTATCGTCATGGCGGTAGCTATCTTACCTTTTCTTAACGTTGGTGGGATGCGACTATTTAGAACCGAATCCTCCGATTGGAGCGATAAGGCCGTACCGAGAACCCAGAATATGGCTAAGCAACTATTCTGGGTCTACATCGGCCTTACCGTTGCCTGCGGTCTTGCTTACCACGCGGCAGGAATGACCTGGTTCCAAGCGATTAACCATTCGATGACAACCCTATCGACCGGAGGCTACTCGACCTCTGACAGCTCAATGGCGGCATTTTCGAAATCGGCACATTGGGTGGGCGTGTTCTTTATGGCTGCGGGTGGTTTACCGCTATTAATGTTTGTTCACTCATTGTCACAACGTTCAGTCCAGATCTGGAACGATGCACAAGTGAAAGGTTACCTACTCTTCCTTGTATGTGTCTCTTGTAGTTTGGCTTTTTGGCTGTGGCAAGGACACGACATGACAGCTGCCGATGCGCTTCGCCTAGCCAGTTTCAATGTGGTCTCGGTCGTCACCACTACAGGTTATGGACTAACGGATTATACGGCGTGGGGCGCGTTAGCAAATGTCGCCTTCCTCTTTCTGATGTTTGCTGGCAGCTGCTCAGGTTCAACCTCTGGTGGTATTAAGATTTTCCGCTTCCAAATCGCGATAGCCATCATGCGTGAACAGCTCAAGCAGCAGTTTCATCCAAACGGTATCTTTAAAGAGCGATATAATGGCCGATCTATCAGCGAGGATATTGTTCGCTCATTAGTGACCTTCATTCTACTCTTTATGTCGGTGATCGTTATCTTATCGGTCATTCTAGTGATGACGGGGCTAGATCCGACCACCAGTTTTTCGGGCGCTGTCACGGCTGTGACCAATGTGGGTCCCGGACTTGGACCTGTGATCGGCCCAGCGGGAAATTTCTCATCATTGCCCGATGTGGCAAAATGGTCACTCGCGATAGGCATGCTGCTGGGGCGACTCGAGATCTTGACGGTGGCGGTACTCTTTCATCCCAATTTTTGGAAATATTAACCGCTTTCAACTCAGCAGCGATATTGATGCCATAACTCACGCTGGCGAGGTTCAAGAAAACTCCAAGCCAGCACTCGAGTCAACTTGTTACCTTGAGCCATATCGATGGTCTTCACGGTAACAGCGCCTAGCTGTTCGAGTGCTCGATAACAAGGTTTTAGGTTCTCTTTTTTAGATACTAAGCTGGTAAACCACAAGCATTGACTCGAAAATTCATGGCTTTCCTTAATCATATCGAGCAAGAATCGCAACTCGCCGCCATCGCACCACAGCTCAGCTTTTTGGCCACCAAAATTAAGTTTGTCAGTCGATTTAACACTTACCTTGTCGTGACCTTTAGCGAGGCGATTTGAGGCTAAATTTTTCAATTTACGCTCGCTACCCGCGGTTGCCTCGGCAAGAGAGGCATGAAAAGGCGGATTACACATAGTTACATCGAAGCGCTCCCCCTGTTTGATCATGCCGTTAAAAATAGCCTGCTGAGTAGACTGTAATCTCAGCTCCACCTTTCCCTGTAAACAGGAGTTTTGGTCAATGATATGTTGCACATTGGATACTGAGCAAGAATCGATATCGCTAGCAACAAAATGCCAGCCATAACTCTGCACCCCGAGAATAGGATAAATTCCGTTGGCTCCCGTTCCGATATCAAGCACCTTAATCTTTTGCCCTTTAGGGGGTTTAACCGCGCGTTTTGTCGCGCTGTTACTCGCTGCATCATCGGAAAGTAAATCGGCAATATAATGTAAGTAGTCTACTCGGCCAGGGATCGGTGGACACAGAAAACCTTGGGGAATATCCCAGAATTCGATGTGATAATGTAGGCGCAGCAATGCTAGATTCAATGTTTTTACCGCCACGGGATCGGAAAAATCAATAGAAAGGTTGCCATAAGGGTTTGGCCTAACAAAACCTTTAAGATATGGAGTGTGCTCAATCAACGCCATAAAATCATAACCGTCTCGATGTAAATTTCTGGGGTGAAAACCTTTAGGTGACCTAGGTTCAACTTGAGAATTTGCAGGTTTAATTTTGCCGGAAGATCGACGAGCTGCGCGAGGCTGGTTCATTTAACAATTACCATTGCTGGCGTAGGCGCGCGAAAAAAACATTGCGCGACTACGAAGGCGAATTAATCTAACTCTAGTCGTATAAATATTTAGTAAAAAGCAAATTAACGACCAAAGGTTTACCGATCTCCCGCTCTAACAGACGATTAAGCGTGTCATAACATTCACGGCGTATTTCCTCTTTACCCGTAAGCGACTTCACCTTGTCTTCGGTTTGCGAACCGAGAATTTCGATAATAGCGGCTCGTAACAGGGGATCATGATGCTCTAACACAATAAGATCTTCGGGCGCTTTCACCATCAGCTCAACGCTGATCTTAACGTAACCCAATTTTTTACGGTTTGAGATATAGTTGGTCACAATATCGGGCTCAAAACCATAGTAGGCATACGTATCGACAGTCTCTTCCCCTTCGGCAAATGCCGCAACGCTAGAGAGGCTGGTGACAAAGAGAAACAACAGCAGCGCGAACTTTTTCATATCTAGTGAATACTCCATTATTGTTATCTAAGCTTATTGATCATTAGACTAAGCTCGTTGCCTACTCATTTAACGGCAATATTTCTAAGCACTTTAATTACCGACATATTCTGCTCAACATGTTAAAATGCTGGCGTTTGTGAGTATTGTACCGAGAAATTCATGAGTGTGACTAGGTTAAGCTTCCCCTATGGTGAATCAATTCAATGGTATTCACCGGACCAAATTCCCCAATTACCCACTTCACCAATAAAAGATTGGCTTTTAGCTTCAGGTAGTTTAACTCAAAAACTCAAATCTCACTGTAGTCAATTTGAAGTAAAAGTCTTAGGCGAAGATATTCTTAACCCGTTTGATAGCGAATTACCAAATCAATCTCAAGTTTGGATAAGAGAAGTGCTGCTTTGTCTTGACGGTGTACCCTGGGTTTTTGCTCGAACTATAGTGCCTAGCACTATGTTAGCTATCGTCGAATCCAATTTTTTAGCCTTAGGTACTCGTCCACTAGGAGAACTGTTATTTACCACCGGAGAGTTCACCCCTGGTAAAATTGAGATAGGAGAGTTTACTCCATGCACTAGCTTAGCGGCGCTGATCTCGTCGTTAAATCAACCGACTGAACAGGCATTATGGGGACGTCGCCGCTACTTCAGCCATCAAGAGCAACAACTTATTGTCAGCGAGATATTTTTACCTACTGCGCAACAACAGATTGAGAGCAAGAATCTTATCTAACGAATAAAAACGCCTCACTTTAGAGGCGTTTTTCTATTGAGACTAAGCTCGACGACGCAACGCTAATAAAAACAAAGCCGACAAACTTAGCCAACCAAGGCTACCACCGCCTGAACTCTTTTCTATCTCCACTGCGGGCGGCTCGACAACGGGTGGTACCACTACGGCTGTCGTCACCACGAGTGTTTCATTTGCCACTGAAGTATAGCCTTTAGCATCGGTTACGGTCAGTGTCACTGTATAGCTTCCTGCTTGGCTATAGGTATGCACTGGTGAAGGCTCACTACTGCTGGAACCATCGCCAAACGTCCATTGGTAACTAAGCTCACCAACACCTGCAGATGTCGAATCGCTAAAGGTCACTCTTAGATCGCTCGTCACAAAACTAAAGCTAGCTGTCGGCGGCACTTCGACATAGATAAAGAGAAGCTCTGTAGCCCTAGCGCCCAGACCATCGGTAACGGTCAACGACACGGTATACTCATTAGATTCGCTATACACATAGGTAGGATTAACGAGCGTACTCGTCGCATCAGGCACACCAAACTCCCAAGCGTAGCTGTAATCACCATAACCGCCAGTAACATTTGCACTAAAGCTAACGCTTGCCAAGGTTTGCTGCGCGCTAATGCTGACGGTGACTGGATCTGGAGCGGGTTCTGGCGGAACAGGTTCACCGCGATACTTGAAACGAACCGTTGCAGTGCTTGAATCATTGTTTTGTGCAACCACTTCCATGGTCAGCCCTAACGCAGGCAAGATGATGCCCGATTGAGGTTGCAGTGGAGCACTGTAATCTTGACTGTCATCAAACAAGTTATTTGCTGTCAGGTGATTGTCGTTGAAGTAGGTCGACTGATTAAACATGCTAAAGGTAGCATCACGGATCTGAATGGCGCTGCCATAACTACTTATCAAATTCTGGTCCGCATCGACAACACCAATCAGGCCTGAACCAGGGTGCTCACTGGAATTATTGTCGGCTTCATTGAAATCTTCTAACCAGAGCAACACACCAGGCTCATAAGAGTGGCTGGCGAGTCCGGCATCTACGCCATTGTAGCTACGCAACTGCACTAAATAACGACGGTCCTTACCTGGACGATTGTTATCTATTCGCGCAAAACCGCCAGTAAGCGTCATCTTGCCTTCTGTTTCTGCGCCATCGCTATAAATTTCGTTCGTACCATCGAGCAGTTTAATCTCATCAACGACTAAGCCATAGTCACCAACGGCTTGGTCAGTAAAATAGACGATACTGATTTGACGGTTAGATCCAGCATAACCTGAGAGATCAAAGATTAAATCAACCCAACTGTCAGCCCCTTCGGCACCGGCAATATCAGATGACTTGCCCGTAATGATATTCTTTGCGCTATTAATGGTGTTACTTGGCTTAGTATGGTTGCCTGCAATAGCTACTCCATCGACCATCACTTGGGCATAATCATAATCCTGTTCAATATTCCAATGTGCCTTCATCTTCAGCGTCAATACCGCACTTACGGGTAGAGCGATAGAAAATGCCGCCGCAGTACTAATCATATCTCCCTGACCTGAATAATATTGATAACTGCCTGCATAAGGGGGTTTAAAGGCAATATCAGTCGGGGGAAGCTTAACCGCAATCTGGTTGACTTGAGTATTGTTGACCGCCTCAACGAGGGCAACATCACGCCCACCGACTGGAATATCATTTAAACTCAGCACCTCTTCCGTTAACCACTTACCTTTGTACTTGTTTTGCAGGTAAGAGCGCGCATAAGGACTAAAACCCACAGGCTGGGTGCCCGCTATCGTCCCAGTCCAACTCCCACCCGACATGATTGACCAAGATCCCACTGGCGAGCCATCACCATTATAGGAGGTGTCATATTCATCGGGTAAACCTAAATCATGTCCAAACTCATGCACCACAACGCCAGCAGCGGCATCAATAGGCTGGATGGTATAACCAAAGACTTTCTTACTCGTGCCAGGAATGGTGTAACCAGGACTATTCTCATAGACAAAGAATCGGTGTGACCAGATAGCGTCATCACCCAGCACACCACCGCCCGCTTCTTCACCAATACTCGAATGAAACAGCATTACGTGGTCGATATCGCCGTCTGGCTCATCGAGGTTGCCGTCGCCATCGAAATCATAAGGATCTTCAACATCGTAACTCGCGATCTCTTCGCTGGTCATGTTAGCCAACGCTTGGGTCACAGCCTCTTTAACTAACTCTGGGACCGCTGTGTCATCATTGTTGTTATCTGGATCATTTGCGCCATAGTAAGCCGCATTTTGGCTTGCTGTGTACCAGCCTTTTACGCTGCCAGTGAAAAAGAAACTGCCGCCAGATTCGGCTTGATAGTATTGATACCCTGTCATCAAGTTTTGTCCTTGAGGACCGGTAAAACCTGTGCTGGAGAACATCAGGTTATTGTAATGACTGGTGGGATAGCTGGGATAATACATGTCAGTATCGCTTGCGCTTAAGCGATTATTGTTATGGGGCAAATCGGGGAAGTCGATCAATATACCCAGCACTTTTACCGTCTTATTGATATCGGCATCGGCTTGAGGCGATGCAAAACTCATGGAGCGAGCCACTTTGGACTGTTTGAGGCGTTGGCGCTGCTGTTTTTCCAGCGACTGTTGGATCAACAATCCCTTAGTTTGAAAGCCTGTCGCTCTTTGAGTATAAGCAGCTAACGCGACACGCTTTTGCCCATCACTTGCATCTGCAGCCAACTCGCCGCGCTTAATCATCCAGTAAAGAATGCGCTCTTCATTAATAACGCTCGCATCCGCGGAGGGAGCCAGAGAGCTAATATCCAAAGGCGCTGCAATGGTCAGGGGGCTCGCTAACATCAACGACAAACTCAGCGCCGTCAATGCCCCTAGGTAATATTGATTTTTCATACAGCCAACATCCTCGTGCCTGTCTATTGCAGCTGTAATGACGATCGATACAAGATCGTAGACATATGCAATGCTAATAATAATTCTAGTCAGAACTTTGAAATAAGGAGGAAGTTTCTTGCAATCAATACGCAAGCCTCAATGACCTAAGCCTAGGATTAGCGAGCGGCAGGTATTAGCGTAAAACCCAGTTTAAACGCAACAACACCCAAAGTCTGACACAAAACATTAACAGTATTTTGCACTATAAAATAAGTTACAAGCAATATTTTTATCTAAACCAAAATTCCAAGTATCTCGCTAAAATAGAAAATAAGTCAGCAATCTCAAAATTGTCGATTAAATGCTAGTAAGTAAAAATCCGAAGCTTGAGGGCTTGAGAGTTTTATACAAAATCCCAATACCTTCAAGCACTCGTAATTTTAATACCTATCAGTTCACCTACCCGGTGTGCGCAATGTAACTCGCAACGCCATCGAGGAACATCTGTACCGAGATCATCACCAGCACCATGCCCATAAGCCGCTCAACCGCAGTTAATCCTTTCTCTCCCAGCAGCTTAGTAAAGAGTTTGTAGAAGAGTAAAATAATCGCACTGGCGCCCCATGCGGCGACTAAAGCGATAGTCCAATCGGCCATACGACTACTATCGGTATGGGCTAACAAGATCAGCGCCGCGAGTACCGAAGGACCTGCCATCAAAGGGATTGCCATGGGAACAATAAAGGGCTCTTCACCGGCGGCCAGTCCAACGACGCCACCAGGCTGTGGGAAAATCATTCGAATCGCGATTAAAAACAGAATAATGCCACCCGCAATACTAACCGACTCAGATCTGAGGTTTAAGAAACTTAAGATGGCTTCACCAGCGAACAAAAATAGTAGCATGATGATCAACGCGAATATTAACTCCCTAATCAATACTCTACGTCTCTTCTTAGGTTCAATATGACGAAGTATCGAAGCGAATATGGGGAGGTTTCCTAGAGGATCCATAATCAAAAACAACATTACCGCAGCAGAAAAAATGTCCATAACTTAATATTCATCAAAAATTGAACCCATATTGTATAACGTATTTTCAATATTAATCAGTAAATAACCCAACAAAATCTACGCTAGCGCAAAATCAATACAAACTTGCTAAGATTTGCGCTGTTTAGACTCTCGTTTTGTTGATCATCACAAGTTAAGTCCATAGCTTTGAGTAATACTCAAAGCATGATTTAATCGTTTTGAGTAAAGAATCCACTTTCAAAACAAGCGTAAAAAATAGACAGCCTACGCTCACGCTAGCCGATCCATGTAAATTAAGTCGTATCCTATGCTAATTATTCGATTGGTAGAGATAACACTGATATACTAGCTGGCTTTCTAGGCTCCCTTGTTAACATTTATATGTACTATCTAATTGCCAGCTGTATCGCACTCCTGCTAGGTCCGCTTTTCTACCGTTTTTTTACAACGGGAACGGGTCTGCAAAAAGGCTTAGATGGATTCATCTTTGTCTCGCTGGGTGGTTTAGTGCTTATTCATATCCTTCCTGAGCTATTAGAGCACGGGGGATTCCTCGCGATTATATTTGTGATCATCGGCTTATGGGGCCCCACCCTCAGTGAGCGTCTATTTCATCGCTACTCAGAAGTGACCCACAATCTGACCCTCACCCTCGGTATTACCGGATTACTCTTGCATACCATCACCGATGGTGGCGCTATGATATTGGCTCAGCAAGATGGTAATTCAGCCTTATTAGCCTTAGGCGTGATACTTCACCGATTGCCTGTTGGCTTAGCCATTTGGTGGCTATTAAAACCTCAAGTGGGTGGTCGCTGGGCGACTATTGTGTTGGTCGGCATGATGATGCTTACAGGCGTGGGCTATTTCGCTGGTGAACAGCTTTTAGCGCATTTAAGCCTAGATAAAACCGTTTATCTTCAAGCCTTTGTTACGGGGTCGATTTTACACGTGGTACTTCATCAACCCCACGGTCATAACATCAGCGATAAACAGGGTAAATATGAATATCAAGCCGGCATCGGCAGTATTCTAGGTATCATCTTATTGTTTGTTTTATTGATGATGGATTCTGGTGGTCATGAGCACCATGATCATACCCATAGCACAGAACAACTAATCGATTGGCTACTGACATTGGCGCCAGTACTCCTACTTGCCTACTTTATTGCGACCATAAGATATCAATTTGGTTTATCGCCGCAACACCCACAATTAGGCCACCGCTGGCTACAGCGTCTTGCTGGACCAGAAGCTCTCGTGATCACCCTTTTGTTACTCGGCCCAAGCTTGGCAATGATCCAACTCATCAGCCTAGTGCTCATTGGCATGCTATTAACCCTTACCAAGGTGCAACTCACCGATCCACACAAAGGTTTACCTATATCGGCATGGCGATTCGGCTTTGCTCATCTGGTCGATAGAAGCGCCCCCTGGATCATTCTCAGCCTGATTTTAGCGAATCTAATTGGCCATCCATCTGTACCACTTGAAAGCGCTATGGTTCAGGTGGGTGTGTTGTTAATCCTGTTTCTGCCTATGCGTTTTTGTAATCTTGGCGGCGCAGTCTTAGCACTATCGCTTGCCTATAGTGGCTGGAGTATTGAAGCCGTGATGGTGACACTACTGGCTGCACCGGTGTTTAACCTCGCTCAGCTAAAATTGATGAATTGGACGCAGAGATTGTTGCTTGGTAGCGTCATAGCACTCTGTTTACTGGGCACCCACTGGCTGATCCCTCAGTGGAGTACTATCATCGAGTTACCTCAGAGTATCAATACTAGCGCTTTAGCTATCATCGCGCTCCTGTTTGCAGCAAGCTTACTTAGACTTGGGCCGCGCCAATTTATGGCGCGGATCATGTTATGGAAGCCTAAGTCGCATCAACATGATCACGCCCATGAGCATAAACATGAGCATCACTCAAACAGCGACCAACATCATCATGGTCACTCGAGTAAAGAGCATCATTAGGGCCTATTTAACTGTCTCACTCTGTCGTTCAAATTAAACGGTGGAAAACACAAGGATAAAAGATCCGCTGCCCCTATAAAAATTGAGATAGCTTTTATCGATCACCGAGGCTAAGTTAAGTTGATTAGCCTTTTGTCGGATCCGCTTATGTGTATTCTGTTTGTTGCCTTAGACATCTTCCCTGAATATCCTGTGATCATCTGTGCAAACCGTGATGAGTTTCATGTTCGTCCAACAGAACCCGCTCATTTCTGGCCACCAGACAACCACTTGTTAGCAGGTAAAGATCTTCAAGCGGGCGGTTCTTGGTTGGGCGTTAACAGAGATGGGCAGATCGCAGCGCTAACCAATATTCGCGCTCCAGAACGACAACAGTCAGATAAACGCAGTCGTGGCGAGCTGGTACTCAAAGCATTAGAAGAGCCTAGCACCATGACAGCCAACTGGCTTAGAAAGCAAGGTCACTTCTACAATCCATTCAACCTGTTATTTGGAAAAAGAAACGAACTCTATTGTTACCACAGTCTCAATAGTAACGTGCAGCGACTAACGCCTGGATTTCATGCTATTAGCAATGGCGCTTTAGATGATATCTGGCCTAAAATGGCTAAAGGTACACTGGCGCTAGAGAAACAACTGGCGAACGCGAATGTCATTGATATCGACGCTTTACTCGCAATCATGACAGATCAAAGTCAGGCGGAGGATGCTGAACTGCCTCAGACAGGAATTGCACTTGAGTGGGAAAGACAACTTTCATCTATCTACATCAAACATCCAGAATATGGCACACGCTCAACTTCGATCATCATTCAAGACCATCAAGGTAATATCGAATTTGTTGAGGTGCGCTACGACGGGAAGGGGCGTAACTTAGGTCGGCAGAGTTTCAAAATAGCCACGACCTAATCAGATGTGTGATCATGAGTGATCACCCATTTGTCATCAATTTTCTCGATCAACAGGGTAAATATACCATTAGGGTTGTCTTTAGCTCGAACTAATTGCCAACGCCCCACGACCAACGCTGCATAGTTGCTAAGCATCTTAGTCTCATTAATGGTGAATTTGAGCTGGCCTAAAGTGGCTTTATCTGGGTAATTTTTCTTATACGCGGCTAAAGTCTCGGTCCAGCCATAGCGAAACTTCTTACCCGATGCAAAACGGACTTTCTCGCTATTCCAATATCCCTGCATGTAAGCATCGAGATCACCCCGATTCCAGGCCGATTCCTGAGCCTCTATGACTTTCGCTATCTCATCTGTTGGTACTGCTGAAGCGGGGAAAACCAACAACATCAGTAGCAATAACCATCCATTTTTAAACATCATCGACTCCGTGGGGAGAATTTAGCGTGTAGTATATAATAATATAAATTACTCTAAGACATTATGGTTTAAATAAAAACTGGCTTAAATAAAAGAGTTACGCCTATGTTTAAAAGCTTTTGTAAAACCATTTTAAAATTAGCAGGCTGGAAAATTGATGGCGCTTTACCTACCGAACCTCAATATATCGCCATCGTTGGACCACACACCAGCAACTGGGACTTCATTTTAGGCGTGCTCGCTCGCGGAGCTCTCGGACATGAGATCCATTTTCTGGGCAAACACCAACTCTTCATCGCGCCATGGGGATGGTTCTTTAAAGCGGTAGGTGGTACGCCGGTTGATCGCCGTAAAAATAACAACCTGGTCGATGCCGTTGCCCAATTGTTTAAGCGTGACCCTCACTTTAAATTAGCTCTCGCACCAGAAGGCACCCGTAGCCCGGTTAAACGTTGGAAGACAGGCTTTTACCACATAGCGACCGCAGCTCAAGTTCCAATTGTCACTGTTGCACTGGACTTCGCCAATAAAAAAGTGGTGATCCCACAGGCATTAACGACAACTGGCGACATAGAAAAGGATATGGACACGATTCTGAGCTTTTACCGTACGATTAAGGGTCGTCACCCTAAAACAATCCCTGATTATACGGCGCAAAAATAACCTGTATCAAGGTTTGCCAAACACTGTGGCACTCGTTATAGTGCGCCAATCCTACATTTTGCATGCAATTTATACCGATGAGTTTTGATACCTGGTTACTCTATCTATTTGCGATCTTACTGATAGCGGTATCGCCAGGCACCATGGCGGTACTTTCAATGAGCCATGGTATCCATTTCGGCAAGACCCGCAGCTTAGCAACCGCACTAGGTAGTGTTAGCTCTGCCCTGTTGTTGATGTTTGCCTCTGCCGCTGGGCTAGGTGCGCTGCTCAGCGCAACCGAATATGGCTTTAACTTACTAAAGTATTGCGGCGCTGCCTATCTGCTATTTCTCGGCATAAAACTCATATTAACCAAGGCGAGCGCCCAAGGGCTAGATCTGCAACACATCAAAGGAAAAGGCTCGCCAAAGCAGATGTTTAAAGAAGCTTTTCTCGTTGGGATCAGCAATCCAAAAGACCTGCTATTTTTCGGTGCGCTGTTCCCACAATTTATTGATATAGGCGCACCACAAGCCCCACAGCTGGCAATATTGGCACTCAGCTGGGCGGTGGTCGATTTCAGTTTTGTGATGATGTATGCCAGCATGGCAAACGTGTTAGCCCCTAAACTCAAGTCGAGTAATCGCCTGCATTGGTTCGACAGAACTAGCGGCGCGGTATTTCTTACCCTTGCGGCTATCTTAGTCACTAGGGAATAGGGCGTGGGCAATATTCCCCAGCGTGCTAGCCTCAAGCCCTTGTATCAAGTCACTTTCATTTTAACGTCTAAGCAGCCTTATCCCTTTAAACTACGAATATCTGCCCCTGTTGGCGCCTGGAACGCTCGCAGGTTAAATTGCGGCAAAATGGCATAGATATGATCAAATATATCTGCCTGAATATCTTCATAAAATGCCCATCTGGTGTCATTGGTGAAAATATAGATCTCTATCGGCAACCCTTCAGTCGTCGGCGCTAATTGACGCACTAATAGGGTCATCTCTTGATGCACTTTCGGATGCTTGCGCATATATTCCAACAAGTAGGCCCTAAACGTCCCCACATTGGTTAGATTACGGCTATTCACTGGCATATCACCATCTTGAACATTGGCATTAAACTCGGCGATCTCGGCCTGCTTACGCGCTAAATACTCCTTCAGCAGATTAATCTTACCTAGGCGTTGTAACTGCTCATTGGTCAAAAAGGCTATCGAGTCGATATCGATATTAACCGCTCGTTTAATGCGTCTTCCGCCACTATCAGACATGCCGCGCCAGTTTTTAAAGGCATCAGAAACCAAGGCATAAGCGGGGATCATGGTGATCGTCTTGTCCCAGTTTTGCACCTTAACCGTAGTTAAAGAGACCTCTTCTACAGAACCATCGGCACCATACTTGTCCATCTGAATCCAATCACCTGGACTCACCATGCGATTGGCCGCAAGCTGAATGCCAGCGACAAAACCTAATATGGTGTCTTTAAACACCAACATCACTAAACCCGTTGCGACACCTAAGCCACTCAAGAAGTACACCGGAGATTGTTCCGCTAGTACCGAGATTGAGATAATAATCGCCACAAAGAACATAAACAGCTTTAACAACTGCACGAAGCTCTTAATGGGTAAACGCCGACTAATCAGATTGACATCGGCAACCTGATTCGCTGCATCAAGCGCACTGTATACCGCACGCACAAATAGCACCACGATAGTGACATCGAGTAAGCGATCAGCAAGGCTACTGACCAGCGGATGTGACACCAAAGCCAGTGGCAATAGGATATTGAGGATCAATGCGGGAACAAGTTTAGCGAAATTTTCGAGAACGCGATGTTGCATGAAAATATCATCCCAACTCACTCTAGAGCGCAGGATAACAATGTTCATCGTGCTAACAACGCCACGCTTTACCACCACGTAGCCAATGAACGCGATCAATAGACAGGCAACAACCATAATCCCTGTCGAGACACCATCTGCAGGGCTATTGATGCCAAAGTGTGCCAGCCACAGCGACACCTGGGCACGTAATTCTTGATCCAAAATTTTATCTCCCTATCTAAAACCGCTCAATCATGTAAAGCCATATTAACAACCACTGCCACTTTAACAAACAAAAGCAGCACAACTACTTATTTTAAAAGCTATTTCAGCTCGATTAGTTGACTGTAATATAAAGATTCACAACAATCCATTGCTAACCAATCCAATTGAGAGCGCTATGTTTAAAAACCTATTGAGCTGTTTTCTAGTCTTGTTCAGTTGCAACCTGCTGGCGGCCGATCTTGAAGATGAACTCAAGTCGAAGCCACGAACTAGCATTACTCTCGATTACATTGCAGCAGAAAATGATCTCTATGGTATCACCCTAGCACCGAGTCATTACGACAGTAATTATTCCAACTGGGGTTATTACATAGGTTACGCTCAAAGCAAGAAGGAGGATATAGAGATAGAAGGTCCAGCTGAGGCCTATACACAAGAGATACTATGGCGCTTTGGGTTAAGCTATAGTCTTACTGCAAATCTTAGCCTCTACGGTGGAGCTAGCGCATATAGCAACGAATATGCTTATACCAATAGCTTCTCGCCACGTATCGTGGATGGTAAACCTCGCTGGGAAACGGATAAAGACACGACCTGGGGAGCCGATATCGGACTGCGATACATTTTAGGCAAACATTTTACCCTTGGTGCAGGTTACAACTCTGCCACCGATTCTGCAGTATTAAGCCTAGGATATACGATGTAAGAATCGATAGAGCTTGAACTAGCTAGTGTTAATTTCAATTCAGTTTGTCTATGCTAAAGAGCTTAAACAGGCCTCTTTAATTGGTTAACATCAATGTATAAAACACTACAAAGCTGTGCTATCGCAGCGCTGATCCTCTTCGCCGTTCCTTCCTATGCAGAAGAGAGCACTCCAGAACAGATGACCATAGTCACTCTAAAGAACGGGGCGACCGTCAAACTGAACGATGATTTCACCTGGGAATATGTGTTTCTAGAGACAACGCCCACAGAGGCCGCGGCAAAGACTCAAAGTGCTACGCCCACAACAGCTACCACTCAATCAACCACAGCAATAGCCGAACCAGTTACAGTGATCGCCACCGAAGCAGAGGTTGCCGGCACGCTGACCAATAGCGCGATGGCACAATCCTCACTATTAAAATCAACAGCCAAAGGTGGCGTCAAAGTCAGTTTTATCAATAGCCAATGGGACAATGATGGCCGTCTTGGGCTTAACTTCGAACTAGCAAGTTCCAGCTCAGAAAACTACGTAGAAATTGAACTTGAAATCGGTTTCTTCGCCGACTCCGGGACACTCATTAAGAAAGAAACCCTAAATGTATGGCAAGCCATTTTTAGAATGCCAGAAACCTATCTTCGCCGTGGACAGACACGCAACAGCGAAACCTTCTGGATTAAAGGCATAGATAAAACTCAATGGAACAAACAGCTAATGACTCTCAAAATCATCGATATGAGTTCACGATAACACTTATCTACAACAAGCCCACTCTTGATAGTGGGCTTGTTGTAGATACGAGGCTTAAAAATCACATCATGGTATCGGACATCTTTACTGCCACCATATGGCCTTTCGCACATATGATGCCCTCCACCGATAATAACTACCTATTATCACAAATTCAGGCCTTCACAAATGCAGGAGTTCAAAGAGTGTAAGAGGTATTGGCAGGCTTCCAACTAAAATCAATCCAGTAAAAAAGGGCCATTAAGCCCTTTTAAATGCAAATAAACCAATACTACTATAAGCTCGGCATAGTGCCTGCGGGCAAGTAAGCATTGAAGCTTGCCGTCATCAGCAGATCCGTCGCCGCCTCGATATCAGGACCGAAGAAACGATCCTTATCGTAGTAAGTGACTAATTCACGCAGCTCAGCTTTCGCTGTCGCTACCGCAACACTGGGTTGCAATGGCGCTCTGAAATCAAGCCCCTGCGCTGCAGCGAGTAACTCAATCGCCAGCACACCACGGGTGTTCTCTGACATATCACGTAGACGACGGGCAGCAAACGTGGCCATCGACACGTGATCTTCCTGGTTAGCCGATGTCGGTAAACTATCAACCGATGCTGGGTGCGCATAAGTCTTGTTCTCTGATGCCAACGCCGCCGCAGTCACCTGAGCAATCATAAAGCCAGAGTTTACGCCGCCATTCTCAACTAAGAAGGGTGGCAACTTAGACAGATTCGAATCAATCAACAACGCGATACGACGCTCGGCAATCGAGCCAAGCTCGGCAATCGCTATCGCCAAGTTATCGGCAGCCATTGCCACAGGTTCAGCGTGAAAATTCCCACCCGAGATGATATCGCCAGTATCTTGGAACACTAATGGGTTATCGGTCACGCCATTAGCCTCAACAGCAAGCACGTCGGCAGCATGTCGGATCTGGGTTAAACATGCCCCCAATACCTGCGGCTGGCAACGCAGTGAGTAAGGGTCTTGCACCTTATCACAGTTAACATGATCTAAGCTGATCTCCGACTCTTCACCTAATAGATGACGGAAAATCGCCGCCGAATCAATTTGGCCTTTTTGGCCACGCGCCGCATGAATACGAGGATCGAACGGACTACGACTGCCCATTGCCGCTTCGACACTCATGGCACCAATTACCGAGCTAGCGGCAAATAGATCTTCTGCGTTAAACAGTCCTTCCAGCGCTAATGCGGTCGATGCCTGAGTACCGTTAAGTAGCGCTAAACCTTCTTTCGCCGCTAGCTCAATGGGTTTAAGACCTGCGATCTCTAATCCTTCAGCCGCTGAAATCAGCTCACCACGGTAGCTCACCTCACCTTCGCCAAGCAGCGGCAAACACATGTGTGACAGCGGCGCTAAATCACCTGATGCTCCCACCGAGCCTTTCTCTGGCACGCAAGGGTAGACTTCGGCATTAACCAAAGCGATAAGGAAGTTGATCACCTCAAGGCGGATACCCGAAAAACCACGGCTTAACGAGTTAATTTTCAGCACCATCATCAAGCGCACGGTCGCATCTTGCATATACTGGCCAGTACCCGCAGCGTGAGACAGCACAATAGAGCGCTGCAGCAATTGCAGATCTTGAGTACCAATTTTTGTGTTGGCCAATAGCCCAAAACCGGTATTGATACCGTATACTGTGCGGCCTTCATCTAATACTTTTTGTACTAGCCCAGCACTGGTATTGATATCGGCAATCGCACTCGGACATAGCTCAAGGCTAACTTTGTTGCGGCTAATTCCGCGCAGCTGTTCTAGGCTAAGGGTGCCAGGTTTTAACACTAAATGACTCATGAATTCTTGCCTCTATTTATTATTGTTATTATTTATTCTGTGTAGCGAGCATCGGCAGATCTAAGCCCTGCTCTGCAGCGCACTGCTTAGCAAGCTCGTAACCCGCATCGGCGTGACGCATCACCCCTGTTGCAGGGTCATTCCAAAGCACTCGACCTAAACGCACGGCGGCATCATCGCTACCATCGGCCACAATCACCACACCCGAGTGCTGACTAAAGCCCATGCCTACACCACCACCGTGATGCAAGGAGACCCACGTAGCGCCACTAGCAGTATTTAATAGTGCATTCATCAATGGCCAATCCGATACCGCATCGCTGCCATCAAGCATAGATTCGGTTTCTCGGTTAGGGCTGGCAACAGAGCCTGAATCTAGGTGATCGCGACCAATCACTATTGGCGCCGACAACTTACCATTTTTAACCATCTCGTTGAATGCCAACGCTAAACGTGCACGATCTTTTAGCCCCACCCAACAGATACGCGCTGGTAAACCTTGGAACGCAATACGTTCACGCGCCATATCCAGCCAGTTATGTAGCTGAGGGTTATCAGGAATAAGCTCTTTAACCTTAGCGTCTGTCTTATAGATATCTTCAGGATCGCCAGACAATGCCGCCCAGCGGAATGGACCAATACCTTCACAAAACAGCGGACGCACATAGGCGGGCACGAAACCGGGGAAGTCGAATGCATTTTCAACCCCCTCTTCGAACGCCATCTGACGAATATTATTACCGTAATCGGTCGTCGCTGCGCCTGCCGCTTGCAGCGCTAGCATCGCCTTAACCTGCACCGCCATCGATTGTTTGGCCGCCTTAACGACCGCAGCTTCATCTTTTTGGCGCATCTGGGCAGCGTACTCTAGCGTCCAGCCTTGTGGCAGATAACCGTTGAGCGGATCATGAGCAGAGGTTTGATCCGTCACCACATCAGGGGTAATTCCGCGCTCGACCAGCTCGGCAAACACATCAGCGGCATTAGCCAGTAAGCCTACGGACACTGGAGTGCCAGCTTTGTTAGCTTCATCGATCATCGCTAAGGCTTCATCTAGGTTAGTGGCCTTTTTATCCACATAGCGGGTACGTAGACGGAAATCGATACGCGTCTCATCGACCTCACAAGCCAACACAGAATAACCCGCCATGGTACCAGCCAAAGGTTGCGCTCCACCCATGCCTCCAAGCCCGCCCGTTAAGATCCACTTGCCCTTCGACTCGCCACCAAAATGCTGCTTCGCCATGGCGACGAAGGTTTCATAGGTACCCTGAACTATGCCTTGGGAGCCAATATAGATCCAAGAACCCGCAGTCATCTGGCCATACATGGCCAACCCTTTCTTATCTAATTCGTTAAAGTGTTCCCAATTAGCCCAGTGTGGCACTAAGTTTGAGTTAGCAATGATCACTCGTGGTGCATTATTATGGGTCTTGAATACGCCCACAGGCTTACCAGACTGTACCAACAAGGTTTCGTCATCTTCTAGGCGCTGTAGCACCTCGATGATCTTGTCATAGCACTGCCAATCACGCGCCGCTCGGCCAATACCACCATAAACCACGAGGTCCTCTGGACGCTCGGCCACATCGGGATGAAGATTGTTCATCAACATACGCATCGGCGCTTCGGTAAGCCAACTCTTACAGCTTAATGTGCTGCCGTGTGGCGCGATAATGCGACGACTAGGATCGTGTCTTTTATCCAAATTCTTATCCATTTTTAACTTACCTCAATCTGTTTTTATCTCATCGACTTAACTTAATTTTTATCGTTATTTTTGCTTTAGCCTGTTACCTCTCGGGCTTATGGGACACAGGTAATCCCTTGAAATCTGGTGAGCTGATTTAGCGATTAAAGGTCAAATGACCACCCAAACGGAAACGGCTACCCGGGTGAATCAAACGCGCAAAGCTCACCACACCTTGACGTGACCAGGTGCGGCGCAATATCTGTAAACAGGGCTCACCGCCTTCAATTTGCAACGCATGTTGCTGGGCATCATTAGGCACGACCGCCTCGATGATATGACGCGCTTCGGTCAATGGCGCCACAAATGACAGGTATTCATGGGGCGTTTGCAAGGCATAATCTTGCTCAAGATAATGGGGCACTAATTGTGGATTAACGAAACGCTCCTCCAACTGTAATGGCAAGCCCTGTTCGCAATGAACCAACACGGAATAAAAGACAGGGCTCCCCTCTTCGAGCCCCAACGCAATCGCGATAGGTGCCAACGCCGCTATTTGAGTGAGCTCAAGCTGCTTAACACTGTAGCCATGGCCTCGATCTTTAATCTCATCGGCAATATTGCGAATCGCCATCATAGAAGATTGCGATTTGAGTCCCGCTACAAAAGTGCCTAACCCTTGAGAGCGCTCAAGCACACCCGATTCACTCAGCTCAGTCAGTGCCCGTCTGGCCGTCATGCGACTACACTCAAACAGCTCGGCTAACTGATTTTCAGACGGCACGCGGCTATGTTGTTGCCACTCACCCGACTCAACCTTAGTCAAAATAAACTGTTTAATTTCGGCAAACTTGGGCGTAGCCATCTAAGCTCCTTAACGCTCATAATCTGTTCTCAACGCCATGATTGCGCATCAAGTAACACCGATATCACTTTTCAAATGGTGAAAATTACCGCTATAATCCTAGCTTGTATATACAAGTAAACACAAGCTAGCTCACACAAATTTATTGTCGCGACCAACCGGCGTTGCAGCTTGAGGGGAAAACTATGTCTTGGGATCAAGTTTGGATTGACGTCAACATTGCGACAATGGATCCAGAAATTTCAGCGCCTTACGGTGCAATCACCGATGCCGCTCTCGCAGTAAAAGAGGGCAAAATAGCTTGGTTAGGTCCCCGCTGTGAGCTGCCTGAATTCGACGTATTGTCAACGCCAGTTTACAGGGGCAAAGGCGGTTGGCTGACTCCAGGGATCATCGATGCCCACACTCATTTAGTGTTTGCGGGCAATCGCGCCAACGAGTTTGAACTACGTCTGCAAGGCGCCAGCTACGAAGAGATTGCACGGGCTGGCGGCGGTATCATCTCGACGGTAAAAGCCTGCCGCGAAGCATCTGAAGCGGAACTATTTGAGCTAGGCCGTCAACGCCTCAATGCCCTCGCCAAAGAGGGGGTAACCACGGTCGAGATAAAATCGGGATACGGCCTAGATACCGACACCGAGCTAAAGCTACTGAGAGTCGCCCGAGAGCTTGGCAAGCATCATCATGTGGATGTAAAAACTACATTTTTAGGCGCCCATGCGATTCCACCAGAATATAAAAACGATAGCGATGCTTATGTGGATCTCGTTATCGACGAGATGCTACCGGCGGTGATAGCTGAAAACCTTGCCGATGCCGTCGATGTGTTTTGCGAAAATATCGCCTTTAGCCTAGCGCAAACCGAGCGCGTATTAAGCGCAGCCAAAGCAGCAGGGCTTGATATTAAGCTTCATGCTGAGCAGCTATCTAACTTAGGCGGCTCGGCTATGGCCGCCAAACTGGGCGCTAAATCGGTGGATCATATCGAATACTTAGACGAAGCGGGCGTAAAGGCCCTCAGTGAAAGCGGTACCTGTGCCACCCTGCTCCCAGGCGCGTACTACTTCCTGCGCGAAACCCAGATGCCGCCCATCGATTTATTACGCCAATACCAAGTGCCTATGGTGATCGCCAGCGATTACAACCCCGGATCATCACCGCTGTGTTCGAGCCTATTGATGCTCAACATGGGTTGCACCCTGTTCCGTTTAACGCCAGAAGAAGCCTTAGCCGGTATGACCCGTAACGCCGCCAAGGCGCTGGGTATTGAAGAGAGTGTCGGCGTACTACGCGCAGGCATGCAAGCCGACTTCTGTCATTGGGATGTCACCACCCCTGCGGCGCTCGCCTACAGTTATGGTGTTAATGTGTGTAAGGATGTGGTGAAGAAAGGCCGATTAGTGCATCAATAACCTTAGCTTAGCCGAAAGAGAGTTGATACTTGTTTTAGGGTTAGATAACCATGGCCTATTAGTTATCTTATTGCCTGCTGCCGCAGCTGCAGTATAGGGACATACAAATGTCGTGATCACATGGATGTGAAAGAACGACCTCATGTGCAGATACCGCCTCGACACGCGGTAAATATGTCCCTATACGCTCCACGAAAACATCCATGTTTTCGTGGGTCTCAGCCGTATCAACACCTCGTCATCCATCTCTTCGATTTAACTTAGATGATAAAAACACCTAGGGCTAAAAATATGGAAAAGTGATAAATTTCAGCGTGATAAAAGGCATACCACCGGACATATAATCACCACATTCGTATACCGAATACAGTACCCAACGTGGATGTTCAATGTCCAATAATCCTGCTAATCGCTAACTAGGGGCGCAGTAGCTGAAGCCATTCATCGGCAAATGCCAAAATAAATTTATAGGAGTGGTCATCTGACAGGGTGATTTTAATCGCATCTGTGGTGACGGGAATAAAGCCGCCACCCGTCGCGACGCATTTCTCGATTTTAGATACCGATTGTCTATCGAGTTTATAGGGACCTAAGCCAAACTCAGTGTTGTAAGGCTCAAAATGGATATCACTTTCAGTGACCCAAAACTTACCATCTGCGCGTGCGACGCCATTTTGAATGGTGGCATTTGACGACTTAATTACGGATTGTTGCATGGCTTCCCCTCCATAGGAAAGAGTAAAGTAGAGCATCAAAATTATAAGACTCATTGGCAAAAATCAATCGCCCAACCTCAAAAAAGTTGCTTATTACTTAGTGGCTTTAACTTTACAACAAGCACTACCTTGTTGAATGGGCGGGCACTTGACTGTGCCATAGGAGCAAAATACACAGCAGTCACCGACAAGTGGCTTGAGGATCTGATGGCACCCAGTACATTCATAAAAAAATTGGCAGGCATCGGTTGGCATAACCTCCCACTTACTGGTACCACACAAAGGACAAGTAATTTTAGACGCTAATTCAATTGAGTTCATCGCCACTCCCAAATATCGATAGTGATGATTCTGGCTGCACCAGTTTACGACTGAGTCATATCAACGGTAAAACCTCCTCATTGGGTGCGCTGATCGCTGCAAATTCATCCTTGTGCTCATGAATAAAATCTTCCATAAACCAAGCGCAGAAATTGTGGCGACCATCGACCTCAGCCTTGCTGTAAATAGAGGAAGCCTGTTGGCGCACCGTTTTCTCTTTGGTCTACCTAACCTCGACTCGCTCTTTACAAATTAAGCCTTTTAACAAAAAATCGACCAGCGCCTCACGCGAGTAAACTCCCGAAGAATAATACTAATCAGCTCAAGAAAGCGATCACATCTTTACACTAACTCAAAACGAATGAATGATGGAATATCACGACTTTCCATTTGCTTGTTTTAATAACAGTTCGGCTTTGGCTCCGAGATAAACATAAATCCCTAATCCCACCAGCAAGCCCACTACCGCAAACATCATTAAGATCGCTGGCTGCACATATTTCATCTCTCCCAGAGACGCCTTAAACATGGTCAGTAGAGCCTCAATTGAGATAGCAATTAAGATGGTTGAGATAAAGCGAGTAATGGTGCGCCGTGTCGAGCTATGACGAAAGATATCTTTATGCATCAACACCTCCTCTTCGAGGATGGTTTTACCCAAGTCGAATACCGCTAACGCTAAGGTGATAAAGATAATGATCCCGAAGGGTTTTATCGAACCGCTGGGCACGACTCCTTGAGAGAGCAGCTCAACAATATCGACTGCAGCCATGCTAATTAACACCATCACCATGATAAACAGCCCAAGCACCAGAGCACTATATACCCCTTTAAACAACGGCGTCGCTTTACGGCGAGCACTATCCCCCATCATAAACTCGATCAATTGGGTAAGATTAACATCGACCACGATATAGCCTTGTTTGTCATCATCACCAATACGATAGGAAGCCGACAAACACAGCTTGCCGCTGGCGTTCGATAAATAGGGGTGAGTAATTTTGAGTGACTCGACCTGCTGGGTCTTGGAAAAATAGGGTCTGTGACTGCGGTTAAGATTCCTGCCTACAGGGACAGCCTGCACCACACGATTGATAATCGCCACATTGTCGCTTATCTGCATTCCGCTACCATCGAGTACATAAAGCAGTTCGATAAAGGGGTAGCTATTTGCCATCTCAGCCATCGCCCGCACTCGGATACCGGGATCGGATAGCATCACAGGATCACTAATCCCCACTAGAATCGACTCCAATAACTCTTTTACCAGTTGTTCATGTTCATGATATCGCTCAATCACGCTCAAATAGCTCATCGCGGCCATAGTATAGTCTGCTCCCAATTCGATAACTGGAAGAAATACTGCAACTATGACGCCAACCACTATCGGCTAATCATTGATGACATAAAAATGCCGTTTAAAACTGAGCTAAAGGCCTTGCGGTAGGGCTTAACTACGAATCTAAAACAGAGCCAATCGACGTCGCCAAAGGTCAAAATCAATGGTTTCATGTAACTCAACCTTGGAGGTTGCCAAGATATTCCATAAAACGCACCAAAACAGGGCGAAAACCGAGCCCCATGACCAAAGCAGCCATAAAATATGGTCATCAAAAATACGTTATGACGACCACGACTTTATGTTTGCATCACTTTAATCACATTACTTTTCCGCTTCAAAGGTCGCTAGGCGGTCTGAATATTTTTGCGTCCAAAAAGGATGATTAGTATGCTTAAGCGCTAGCTTTTCATACTCTATCGCCTTATCAAACTGCTTCATCTTTCCGTAAGCCCCCGCCAAGGCATCATGAGCTGTATGGGAATCGGGATTAGCCGCAACGGCAGCTTGATATACAGACAGACCTCTAACTGAATCAATCGCAAATTCGGCATCAGCTAAGGCGATAAGAGAATCCGTAGACGGCACCTTGAAACCATACTTCTGCTTAGACAAAAACTGA
Source organism: Shewanella psychrotolerans (assembly GCF_019457595.1). Lineage (NCBI taxonomy): Bacteria > Pseudomonadati > Pseudomonadota > Gammaproteobacteria > Alteromonadales > Shewanellaceae > Shewanella > Shewanella psychrotolerans. The sequence goes on from NZ_CP080419.1 coordinate 4,273,942, forward strand.
TAGTGAGCAATGATGGCATCGGCACCTTGCTTTGAAACCTCTGAATCCGGTTTTAACACTCGATGATAATCATCGAACAGCCACTCGATACCATACGCCGTCGCTAAGATTGGCTGGGTCATATAGTAACTACCATCGAAGCGCTTAATCTTATAATTGAGGGTTGTATTAGGATTAGCCTCTATTACCTGTTCGAGCAAGGCGAAATCGGCTAACTGTCTTTGTTCAAAATCGCTATCGCTGGTGCTCATCAGCAAAAATCGAGGTTTACCTGACATTGCCGCCAGCTTCTTCGGCGCTTCTTTTACCACGTAGGCAAAATCACCACTCAGTACGGGGCTGGCGGCAAAATAGGCATTAAATAACTCGGGGCGGTTTAATAAGGTATACAGCACTAAACCAGCATTACCGGTAAAGCCATTCATGATACGAAAACCATTAGTACGATATTTAGCATCGATAGCAGGCAACAATAACTGCTGCATAAAATCGAGTAGCTGAGTGTTGCCTTGCTCCTCAATCGCTAACGTTTTTAGCTGACCCAATGCTTTATTACCATCTGGCGCAGTGACAATAATGGTTTCGAGCCAAGGCCAATCGCCATTATGGCTCATCCAATCATGCATACCATCGAGGTAAGCGCGACTACGGGGATGAAAGTCAAACAACACCGCATAGCGTTTATCTTTATTCTCACGATAACTAGGCGGCAAAGTGATGGTAAAAGCCATAGGCTCACGGCTAAAAGCAGACTTAACATCTAACACCTCTATCCGTTGAAAAGGCCCACTTTCTGCCGCTGAGACGACCGCAGAACAGAGCGCAAAAACAAATAGTAATAGCGGAGCAGCAAACGATTTTGTCATCTTATTCAATTCCCTGAAATCTAATTAAATGAGTCAGCGTAACCCTTGTTATTCATTTTTATCTAAAATAGCTAAAACTAACTCATCACACAATCGTCAAATGCTTGCCAAATCCAAGATAAAGCCAACAAGCCTTGCTCTCATAAGTTTAATGAGACGATACTCCGTCATTTTTTACCGATTCAATACACATTGATTGCTAATTAAACTAGCCAACAGAGCCAATACAGCTTAGGATCTGGAGTGTAATTTAAGCTATCATTTTTAGTAATGCATTGTGGAGTAAGCCAACATTATGGGTATTCGAGCCATAGTTGTAGATACAGCAGGTACAACAACCGATCTTAACTTTATTCAGGACACCCTTTTTCCTTATTCGGCTAAGGCCCTTGCTGACTTTCTCAATGAAAATCAGAGTAATGTATTAGTCGACAATTGCATCTGTGATGTAAGAGATATCGCATTAGAACCTGACGCTTCGCTCGATCGTGTTGTCGAAATCCTCCAGCAATGGATAGCTGAAGATCGCAAAGCCACACCGCTTAAAACCCTACAAGGCCTAATCTGGAAACAGGGCTACGCTAAAGGTGAATTTAAGGGCCACATCTTCCCTGACTTCATCGAAGCCGTAAAGGGTTTTAAGGCGCATAACGTACGTCTTTATAGCTTCTCTTCTGGGTCAGTTGATGCGCAAAAATTACTGTTTAGTCACAGCGATGGTGGCGACTTAACCCAATACTTTGATGGCCATTTCGATACCCGTACAGGTAATAAGTTGTTCAAGCAAGCATACAGAAATATCATCAACACCATCAGCTTGGCACCTAAACAAGTGCTATTTATCTCTGATGTCATTGAAGAGCTAAAAGCGGCCGATGAAGCAGGGCTACGCACCCTACAAATGGTGCGTGAAACGACACAACGAACTGGCGATTTTAAGCAGATCACTAGTTTTGAGCAATTAGAGATCTAGCAGTAAATTTAGTCCTCATCCAAAAGGCATCTTATGATGCCTTTTTTGATCCTTCAATTGCGCTTGTTGCTTATTAAGCATACTGTTATGCTCAATCAAACAAGCGTTTAAATTTGAAAGAGCAAAAGGAAGTTAGCCCTGTGGAAAAATTTACCCAACAATACCCAATTCATACTTCTATCCCAGTTGCTTGGGGAGAAATGGACGCCCTACAGCACGTCAACAATGTGGTTTATTTTCGTTATTTTGAAACGGCACGCATCGACTTTTTTAACCGTTTTTTCCCTCTCGATAAGATGTACAAATCTGGTCTAGGCCCAGTGATCAGCGATAATAGTGCTCGCTATAAAAGACCCGTTACCTTCCCCGATACCCTGCATGTTGGCGTGAGCGTTAGTGATATTCAAAGCGATCGCTTTACCATGCACTATCAAATCTTTAGTGAGCAACAGCAAGCAGTAACCACGGTTGGCTCATCGGTGGCTGTCATGTTTAATTTCAATACCAAAACTAAGGCCAAGTTAACCCCTGAACTGTTAGCCGTGTTGCGCGAGCATCAAGTTAGCTAGCCCTAGTCGACAAACATGGTGGCGGTAAAGAACAAATCAAATATCTTCATTTAGCAATAGCACTACGCCACCACCGCTAAGGCCACTATTGATATTAAGCGTAATGCCCACGCCGATATTATCTAACCATGAAGACAAGGATGGCGTTTCAATTATCCAACCCGCACCCAGCTCATAATAGTAATGAGTCCCCATTGGATCGACCACATCACCAGTAAGATCAACTCGTTTGACAAGCAACCTCATTTCATTGCGGTTATCCCACGCATTTGGCAACTGGTAATGAAACACAAAGGCATTACTAAAACGCCCCACTTGTGGTGAAACCACCTGAGTACCATCATCGGTAAGCAGGGTTCGTCCAACAGCGTAGCGTAGTGAACTAATAAACTCCCAATTATGCCCATACCACTCACTGGCGTAGGTTAACTCTGCATTAGGGTCAAACATAAGTGCACCATAGCTCGTATTAACTAAGGCGTTGTCGATGAGGCCACTCAGCTCCTCTAAAAGGGGATCACGATACTTTAAGGTATTTTCAAGCCACAAAAACTGACCACCCAGACCCAAAGCCAGATCCCAGTTGTTATTGATCTTATATTTCCAACGATACTGTGCAGCCAGAAGATAGCTAGTATCCTCTAGTGGACTTTGAAGTGATTTATCGTCAATTCCATCGATGCTGTCAGTGGCGCTCACATAGGAAAACCGTACACCGAAGGATCTCGTCCATTGTGGTGATAGCTTTACCTCATCGCTTGTCCAAGGAATGGTGTAACTTTTTAGTTGGCTGCGCCGACGCAAGCTCTCTTCGTCGCCAACATTAATATCGCCTATCTCACTCAAGTCGATAAAAGAGTTGGGATTAAAATCGACAATCCCCAAGGAAATAAGGTTCGCATCGGTTAATACAATGGCACTGGCAATATCACCTTTTACTTTCGCTTCAATCCCATTGCGCAAGTCCTCATCGACAGCATGTGCACTGGAGCCCACCCCACAGCAACAGAGCACAATGGCAAATCTGGTAAGGTAACGAGATAACCGAAAATTGTTAGATCTACTTGTCAAAACCAATACTGACCCAATGAATAGAGTGACAACAATCATAATCTATTTCCGCCATATCGGCTCGATCAGTTCAAGGCCAGCACGAATATAGCCATAGAAAACGACAACTAAAAGCTGCTATAACAGAGGCAATACAAAATCAAACGGTTAGAACCTTATGACTGAAATAGCCATTGCACATCACGCAAAACAGCAGCAGTTTGTTATCGAGATTGAAGGTGAACAAGCGGTGTTAGAATATCATCTACAAGACGACCAAATTGATTTTTCACGAACTTATGTCCCCGAAACCTTACGCGGTAAGGGGCTAGCAGAGCGTTTAGTCGCACACGGATTACGCTGGGCGAAGGAGCAACAATATCAAATAACCGCAAGCTGCTGGTACGTGCAGAAATTTATTTAAGCTTATGTAACCTGAACCTAGGTTACATAAGCAGCATTCAGACTACTCGCCAGTCAGTTTTTGTAGCGTCAGCTTAATATGTTCAGGTATAGCTTGGCTCTTCTCTTCACTGTAATCGTAATGCACCAGTGTTGTCTGCGCCTCGGCAGTTTTTTTGCCACCTTGCCAACATTGTTGAGTGATTTCAAAGCTGCTATTGCCCACCCGACTTATCCAAGATTTCAATTCAACAGGTTTACCGTAATGGGTTGGTAACGCATAGGCGATAGTAAACCCCGCAACAATTAGGTTCCACCTTGCTATCTCAAGGCCGGGGTTAAATATCTCAAAAATGGGCTCACGACCGGCCTCAAACCAAACTGGAATCACGGTATTATTGATATGGCCTAGACCATCCGTCTCGTTAAATCGCGGTTGAAGAGTTAGGGTAAAAAAGGTCTCTGACACAGGGAAGCCCTCAGTAAATATGCAATTTTATTTTTGATTGTGCAGCAGACGGTAACGGAGAACGGTTGATGATGCAATATCGACTTTAAGGTTGGCTTTAAGCCATAAAAAAGGATGCCGCAGCACCCTTTTTTCTATTTTACTGAACCTGAAATCGGCTTACTTACCGTACATAGCATTAATTTCACTGGCATATTTATGATAAATCATCTTACGGCGCAGCTTCATGGTTGGCGTTATTAACCCCGCTTCCATAGAGAAAGCCTCCGGTAGCAAAGTAAACTTTTTAATCTTCTCAAAGCCCGCGAGCTCTGCTTGCAAAGTCTTAAGGCGCTGCTCAAAATGTTCAACCACATAGGTATGACGTAGCAACTCCATTGGTGACTCATAACGCAGACCTTTATCTTTTGCCCATGCTTCTAACGATTCATATGCAGGTACGATCAACGCGGTAACATAGTTCTTGGCATCGGCAATAATCGCGACTTGCTCGATAAATGGACAACAACCCACTTTACCCTCAACACGCTGCGGAGCGATATATTTACCATTAGAGGTTTTCATCAACTCTTTAATGCGATCTGTGATAAACAGATTACCGTGGGCATCAAACTGTCCAGCATCACCGGTTTTTAGCCATCCATCTTCGAATGCTTCTAGGGTTTCCTGCGGGCGATTGTAATAACCTCGCATAACCGTATTACCGCGAACTAAGATCTCGTTGTCGTTACCTAGTTTAATCTCTACTTCAGGTAAAATTTTCCCGTTTGAGCCCGCAACACGATTGTTAAGGGTGTTACAGGTAACCGTTGCCGTCGTTTCGGTCATACCGTAACCACACAGCACAGGCACATCGATGGCGTGGAAAAAGCTAGCCACATTTTGATCTAATGCAGCGCCGCCACAAGGCATAAACTTTAACCGTCCACCCAGTACTTGCTGCAACTTACTAAACACTAACTTATGTGCCAGTTTGTACTGCAAACTTAACCATGCAGAGCCTTGAGCATTGCCTTGGTTTACCTCGAACTGACGCTCACCCACAGCCATTGCCCACGCAAATAACTTCTGTCTTGTCGATGGTGCCTTAGCAACCTTGTCTTGTACTGCGCTATACACTTTCTCCAGAAAACGCGGCACTACGCACAAGGTGTGTGGCTTAATATCGACAATGGCTTCTTTTACTGCCATAGGATCTTGCAAATACACATTGTGCCCACCACGGCATAACACGTAGAAACTCCAGCCACGCTCAAACACGTGACTCAGAGGTAAGAAAGCCAGCGAAACGTCCCCTTGAGTAAAGGGCAACACGGTATCGTGCTGACGAACCATTGATGCGATGTTTCGACAATCTAGCATCACTCCCTTAGGGTCTCCAGTGGTGCCAGAGGTGTAGATAAGCGTTAACAGATCATCGAGAGAGGTTTGCTGTAAACGCTGCTCAAGTTCATCGGTGATCCTTGCTGGGTGTGAAAGCTTCAACAATGAATCAAAGTGGCAATGTAGCTTATTGTCCACAAGTTTCACTTCACGATCGAATACCACTATGCGCGTTAAGGAAGGGCATAAATCGGCAAGTTCACAGGCCATCTTGTATTGCGTAGTGTCACCGACAAAAATCAGCTTAGCTCCTGCATCATCGACAATATAGCGCGCCTGCTCGATTGTGCTAGTTGGGTACACTGGAACTACAACGGCTTTGGCCTTAAGCGCACCGACATCAGCGCAGGTCCACTGGGGGCAGTTTTGTGACAAGATAACAACTGTGTCCTGCACCGCTAAATCGAAACCAATAAGCGCCTTAGCAATATCGCCACTGATCTGGTCAAATGCCTCCCAACTAACCTTATTCCAAGGTGCAGGCATACCGTATCCTTCAAGCGCAATGGCTTCGCCTAGTTTTTGACTCTGCTCCTGAATCAGACGTATTGGATGATATTGCTCGAGCGACATATTTCTTGACCCTTTTAGCGTACACTTGTACCTGTTTTGTGTATTTTACTTTAACCTCGCACAAAAAATAAGAGCTTTTGCTCCAACAATGTTAGTTACAGCACAAAATTATATTATTTGAGCGCTCAACAAAGATCACCATTCCAAAGTTTTTTCTTTCCCCACCAGAGTGTTAGCACTGAAATAGCAACTAGTCCGATGTCTACCACTAACCAAGAAATTATTTGCTCTCCATCGCGTAAAGCCACTAAAGAACTCGATAACCAAGCAGAATGAAACACGACCACCAGCATGCTCAAGGTAATGTGCATAGCCCCTTTCGCCGCGCAGCCAAAACCTAACAACATACAACAAGCACAAAAAGTACTCAGCACTATGTGGCTCCACAATACGATGGTAAATTCTGGATTAAGCCAACATACCAGTGCCGCTAATACCGCCATAATTAAGGTGATCAGCGCCAATAATCGGTACTGCGCATTCGCAAACGCCTCAATTAGCCCCTGCTTACCATCAAAGCCAGGCAAAATGTAAAGTGTTTCAACGGACCGCCAACGCTGAATTCGGCTCCAATGCACCATGGTACAAGTCACAGCGCAAAACTGACTCACAACAAACAGCACAGGAAATTCCATGCCAGAAAAAGAGTTGCTGATAGTCACGAGTAACGCCAATACAGGCATTGCGATCAGGATCGTCGACAACATGGGACCAAGAAAAAAGTTCACCGGATGCAGAAGCTTATCGAAATAAGACATCAATCTAGATGAACCTAAACTCGGTAACCAAAACCAGCCCATCTCAAGCCCATTTAGATACACGGTTCGTGCATCGCTATGCCAACGCAACCCCCTTATCTCTCGCCAAGTCAGATAAGCCAAAATCACAGTCAAAAAGGGCACTAAACCAATAACCCAATCAGGCAAAAAATCAGTGATTTCAGCAATAAATGGCAAGAGTAAAAACAGGAAAAACGACAGATAGAAACCATTAATATGACGGCGGCAATAGTAGATAAAGCCAACGCCCGCTAGGGTTGCCAGCATCACCTGATCAAGGCCACCTTCAAGCTCCAACAATAGGCAAGCAGCCAAAGAGATGCTGGTTGCTATAGCTCCAAGCATTAAGGATTGCAGCGCAATATTATTACTATAGTTGGGCACTAAACTGGCCCACTCGGTCGCGGCTAATCGGTTAAATTGCCAAGCTATGGCGGCAGAAATCGAGATCTGAATCATGCCCAGGGCTATCGGTATCGCGGCCTGTTTCGAGCCAGTAATTAGCGCTAACATCATGATCAGCGCCAACAGAGCCGTCCCTAAAAAACTCGCGCTCCCCAGATCAAAAAGCCAAAAACGCACCATGCCGCGTAATGCATTGGGCGTTCTCATCGATGTAGCTCCATAAACAGTTGCTCTAAATTAACGGGCGTAACTGAAGAAAAATGGCTAACGAAATCAGCATGGTAGTTATCCACCAGCAATTTGTCTTGCTGACGGCTTAATACGACAAGCCCCTCGGGTAAATCAGCCCCTTCTTTGAGAGTGACTAGCTGTACCTCTTCACGCAACTTGTCGATCTCTTTAAACAGGATAAGTTTGCCCCGCTTCATTAACGCCAAATGACTCGCAACCCGCTCTAAGTCCGAAGTGATATGCGATGAAAACAGCACGGCAGAGCCAGAATCTAATGCTAAGTCAAATAGATCAGCCATAAACGCTCGCCTTACAATCGGATCTAAACTGGCCACAGGTTCGTCTAAAATGAGCAGTTTGGGTCGATAAGCCATCGCCATGATCAAAGCCAGAGATTGTCTTTGACCTACCGATAAACGCTGAACCTGCTTACTACCATCGAGTTCAAAACGCGCTAACCAGTCGCGCTCTAATGCCATATCCCAATTAGGATAAAAGCTGCGATGTAACTCTAACGCCTTTTCAACACTAAAACCTTCATATCCAAAGGGCTGTTGCGGTACGTAACCAATCTGCTCTTTTTGGGCAGAGCTGATATTTTTCGTCGAATGGCCCAATACCTCTACACAACCTTGGCTGACCTCAACAATTCCCAATGCACAGCGCATCAAGGTCGACTTACCTGCCCCATTTTGACCGAGTAACCCCACCACCATTCCTGGTGCCAACGCCAGGGTTAAATTGTCTATGGCGAGATGATCTTCAAACCGTTTACTGATCTGCTTAAAGGCTAAGATCGACTGTATGCTATTATCCATCTGCTGCTATCCTATCTTGCTATTGGTTCCAAACTGCGGCGATAATCGCTTGGAGTTCATCTAAACTGACACCCAACTGCTTTGCTTGCGCAATCAAGTCTTTAGCCTCCGTAGCGATCAATTCGGTGCGAGAGGTATTTTCAGATGTTTCTCGCTCAGCAACCCGAGTCGCCTGACCTCGACGACGCTCTAACCATCCTTGTTCCACCAGTTGCTGGATCGCTCGTGAAACAGTCATAGGATTAACTGTCAGATGCTCTGCGATTTGCCTTACCGAAGGCAACACTTGTTGAGGTTGTAGCTGACCGCCGACAATTAAACGAACAATTTGCTCGCTCAGTTGTCTGTAAATTGGATCACCACTACTGGGGTTGACATTAAGTAATTCTAGCATTAGCCTTTGGCCACTGTATTAATACATTGATACACCTATACAGTGCTAAATTAACATAGATACAGTAAATTTCAACTAAGGAATCGGTATCATGCTTCAAGGAAAGGTCATTCAAACTCGCAGCAATCCAGGGCGATATAACAGATTAAGGCTGGCAACATATACACTATTGCCTATCGTAGCGGCTTTATTGCTCTTTGCCTTGCCCACATGGGCAAACGAGGGTTCATCGGCTGACGACTCCTGTTATGTCGATGGTCTATCTGATCGCTTACGCTGCGGATTTGTCCGCGTGCCAGAAAACTATAACGATCCAAACGGCAAACAAATTCAAGTGCACTATGTGGTGCTGCCAGCAATAAAGCCTAGCTTTAACAAAGAAGCCTTGCTCGCCATCGCTGGCGGCCCGGGCCAATCGGCCATAGAAAACGCCGCGAGTTTTGACCATATTTTTACTAAAGTTCGTCAGCAAAGAGATATTTTACTAATAGATCAACGTGGAACGGGTCAATCAAACCTACTGCAATGTTTGGGTGACGGGTTTGAAGGGGCGCTCGCCCTTAATGAAAATGATCTTGATATCACCGCAGAAACCCAAAAGTGCTTCAACGAAATAGATGCCGACGTGACCCAATATGGCAGTGAAACCGCACTAAAAGATTTCGAAGCAGTGAGAACCCACTTAGGTTACGAAAAACTCCATATCTACGGTATTTCATACGGCACACGTATGGCGCAACTATACATGCGTCACTACCCACAAGTACTGACTACAGTAACCTTAGATGGCGTGGTACCGATGCAGCAAAGTGTGCTGCATATTGGTGATGCGATAGACAGAGCCATTAGCCTACTGTTAGATGACTGCAGTAATAACGAGCTATGCCATCACCAATTTAACAAGCTCGAACAAGAACTCAGCCAAGTCAACACTTTGCTGGAACAAGAGCCTATTATCAGTCAAACCCGCGATCCGCTCACTAACGAGCTAACACAACTGACCATGACTCGGGCTAAGTTTATGGGTGCCATACGCATGGCATTGTATTCGGCCAACGTCAGAGCCCTACTTCCCCATGCGATTCACCAAGCGGCACAAGGTAACTATCAATCTGTTATGGGTCTGTACGCGCTGACGGTAAATAGCACTGGAATTGCCGCTGGCATGCATGCGTCAGTTGTATGTGGTGAAGATTGGCAGCGCTTTGGCGAAGATGCACGCCAACGAGCGCAACAGAGTTATTTTGCCAAAGAGATGCTCGATGGATTCGATAAAACCTGCCCGATATGGAACATACCAGCTGTTGATGATGACTTCTCTGCGGCCATCAACAGCGATATTCCGACACTCGTGTTATCTGGCCAAATCGATCCAGCCACACCACCAAGCTGGGGCGAAATGGCAATGGAAAAACTCACCAATGCGAAACACTTTATCGCCCCCTATGCGACTCATGGTGTTGCCTACCAATCTTGTGCTAATGATTTGGTGGCACAACTGGTAAGCACTGGCAGCGTCGAGACGCTATCTGATGAATGTCTTAGCAAGGATGTGAGCCGTAATTTTTATCTCAACGCCAATACCGTAGAGCTCATCGTTAGCGATAATACCGCTATCAAGGACACTGACGCCCAAGGAGCGAGCCATGATTAAAGTATCCCATCTTTCGAAAAAAATCGGTGAAGTACAAGCGCTCAACGACCTCAGCTTCGAAGCGTTAGATGGTCAGATCACAGGTCTACTGGGCCCAAATGGTGCAGGTAAAACCACTTGTTTACGTACCATATTTGGCTTACTCAAACCCGATAATGGTATTGCCGAAATAGACGGTATTGATGTCGCCAAAGATCCCGTGGCAGCCAAGCAACAGTTAGGGCTATTTCCCGATCCCTTTGGCCTGTACGAAAGGCTCACACCAAGAGAATATATTAGCTACTTTGCCGAACTGAATGGCTTAAGCCGCAATGACGCTAAAGCAGCGGCAGCGAGCGTGTTAGGCAAATTGCACATGAATGATATTGCCGATAGAAGGTGCAAAGGCTTCTCTCAAGGGCAACGAATGAAAACGGCGTTAGCACAAGCGATAGTGCATGAGCCGACCAACATTATTCTCGACGAGCCAACACGGGGACTCGATGTCATGAGTACGCGTGTACTACGTGAACTATTAAAAGATCTAAAGGCCGCAGGGCATTGTGTGTTGTTTTCTAGCCACGTGATGCAAGAAGTGGCGGCGTTGTGTGATCGCGTCATTGTGATGGCTGAAGGAAAAGTGGTCGCCATTGGCAGCCCAGACGAACTTTGTCAGCAAACGGGCAAGGCATCATTAGAAGATGCCTTTATTGAGCTTATCGGCACAGATGAGGGAATAGCAGCATGATCAACACCATTATAGCCATGGTCCGTAAAGAGCTCATCGATGCCGCCCGCGATAAGCGCTCGGTAATGGCAGGACTTTATTACGCAATAGGCGCGCCACTGATGATGTGCGGCATGTTTCTATTATTGATAGGCCAAATTACTAGCCCAGAAGCACTCAACATTACTATCACTCACGGTGAGCGAGCCCCCGATCTAGTTAAGTTTCTAGCAAGTAACGAGATAAGCCAAGGAGATGAAGCCGAACGTAAAGAGATAGAGTTGATCATCAGCAAAGACTACGCCGCCAATATGGCTAAAAGTCATCCTGCGGAAATAATCTTAATCGCTGATAACTCGAATGAAAAGCTGCAATCATCGATTCGACGTTTAGAGAAAAGTCTCCAACGCTATAGTGCCGAAATGGGGAGCCTACGCCTCATCGCTCGCGGAATCGACCCTAAGGTCGTGCAGCCGTTAAAGGTAAAGGTTGAAGATCAAGCCACCTCTGACTCGAAGGGCGGGATGATCCTCGGTGTGGCGATCTTTATGATGGTCTATGCAGTGTTTATTTCCGGCATGAATCTCGCTATCGATACCAGTGCTGGCGAACGGGAACGTAATTCACTTGCGCTATTGTTAAGCCACCCAGTTTCGACTCGTGACATTGTTATCGCCAAGGTCGTCGCGGTCACCATCTTTGCGATGCTAGGGCTAATATTGACCTTAGCGATCTCAAAAATCGCCTATGGTTTTGTCCCTTGGCAAGAGCTTGGGTTCAGCGTCAATATCACCGCAGACTTTATTGGTCTAATGCTTATTATCGGCCTCCCAATAGCGCTAATGGCAGCGTCGTTACAGCTGTTTGTATCTTTTATGGCTAAATCATTTAAAGAGGCCCAATCCTATCTGACAATAGTATTAGTCGTGCCTATGATGCTATCGATGGCGGCCAGCTACAACATCGCGCCAGATACCCTGCAATGGTTACCGGTATCGGGCCAGATGCAAGCATTGATCGCATTCATTAAAGGTAAAGAGATCCCGCTAATGCAATTGGTACTCTCGAGTACGACCACCATAGCGATTGCTGTCGCCCTAGCATTTGGGATGGAACGCTCGCTGAAAAGTGAAAAAATCGTCTTCGGGCTGTGATCCTAAATCCGCCTCATTTGGCAAACAAAGGTTTACACCAACCAGAAGTTGAAATAATACCAATGAGTATAAAGATGTGATCGCTCAGCGACGATTTAGCACTAAAGGTTAGCGCTGATGAGGCAAGGTCTTAATTGCTCCTCGGCTCTAACATCCTGGGTAACTGCTCCGTGCATTACCCGACCTTCAATATCCATATCGTCGTGCATTAAAGACATTCCCTCCAGAGATGGAAAGGAATGTCTTTAGTATGTCGGGAACATGCAAGACCTTGTTGTTTGCAACGAGTAAAGCGCTACCGATAGCCAATAAAAAAGGCTCAGCTTAAGCAGAGCCTTTTTATTGCTCAAAAATAACGAGATCAGAGCGTAAGACTATTTCGCTTTCGGTCTAAATGGCTTAATAACCGACTCATCACACTCTAAGAAAGGACCTTCCATTAAATCGATACAGTAAGGAATCGCAGGGAACACAGCGTCGAGACACTCTCTAATTGACTTAGGCTTACCAGGCAGATTAACAATCAAACTATCTGCGCGTAATCCCGCGGTTTGACGAGACAAGATAGCCGTAGGGACAAACTTTAATGATTCGGAACGCATCAACTCACCAAAGCCTGGCATCATACGGTCGCATACAGCCTCTGTAGCTTCCGGCGTAACGTCTCGCTTAGCGGGTCCAGTACCACCTGTTGTCACGATCAAGCAACAACCTTGTTCATCGGCCATCTTGATTAACGTCGCCTCAATCATATCTTGTTCATCAGGGATAACCTCATAGATAGGTTCCCACTCGGAAGTAAGGTATTGGTTTAGCACATCAATAATAGCCTTGCCTGAGATATCTTCATACACACCCGCACTAGCACGATCACTAACGGTCACAATGCCTATTTTTGCCTTAGCCATTCAACTTTTCCTTCAACAACAGAGATAAAATGATGTCTAAAATAGCATATTTTGAAGATATGAGGCGCAAAATAGTAAGAGCAACGGCTCAAGTTAACAGCAAAAACCACAATGAATTAAGGATCTAAATAAAACAGCGAACTGGCATGTAGGCAATTTGATTCTATCGCCCCCATTTTTACCAAGGTCTCGCACACCTCTGCCCCCATCTGCTGTAGCTTTTTCGGTTGTTGAAATAGCTGACGCTGCTGTTCTATGCTCAACAGATTTAAGCCATCTAAAGCCTTGGTATATTCCGCCACCGTTAACCCTTCCTGCGCAGCCATCATCGCTATCGCCTCTTGTGGGTGTTGCTGCAAATAATCAAAGGCTAGCTTCCAAGCTTGCCTCAGTTTATCGACGAACAGGGGTTGTTGTTGCAACACTTTTTCAGAGATAGAAAGGACATCTAAAATATCTTCAGGGATCTCTTTAGTGGTAAATATTTGCCTATAATCCCCCGTAGATTGTAACGCTATTGAATAAGGGGGATAGGTGACTACAGCGACAACTTTACGCAACGCTAAAGCCTCGCCTGCCGACTCTTGCTCGATATTAACAATATTGATGTCCGCCAAGGTCATTTGATGTTCGGCAAGCGCTTTCCCTAAAATATAAGTGCCTAAAGAACTCACTTCGCAGCCAACAGTCTTTCCTTTGAGTTCCTTGACGCTATTGATTTGAGAAGCACTAATGATGACATCGCTGCCATGGGAATAGTCAGCAATCAACACAACTTTACTGGGTGTTCCGCCAACGACACCGACCTGCACCACCTCGACCAAGGTACTCGCAAAACCATCGACTTCTCCAGCCAGATACGCACGCTGAACATCGGCCAAAGTAGACACTCTAACGAGTTCAACATTGATCCCAACTTGAGAGAAGAACTGTTTCTTATCTGCCAGATACAGTAATACGTTACCAGGCCAAGGGTTCAGTGCTATTGAGACCTTGCTTGGTGCCTTTATCTGATCGCAGGCAATAAGAAAAAAAGCTATTGTTATCCCTAAAAATGCCCTAAGCATGCTACCTCCCTATTGCTTGTATCACGAGTTATCTAACGTGACATAATTGCCACCTTGATAACAGACAATACAGTTACGCCCATCAGCTTTCGCCTTATAAACGGCCTCATCGGCTAACACCAATAGATGAGAAAACTCAGCATTATCAACGCTGACACCGACTAATCCAAAACTTGCAGTAACCTCAATCCCTATGGGTTTTAACTGCTGCAATTTGCTCCGAACCTGCTCGACCTTATCACAGGCCTCTTCTAATCCGAGCTCCATCAGGATAACAAACTCTTCGCCTCCCATTCGCGCCACTAAATCTTCTTTACGAAAACTGTCTTGCAATAACTTGGCAACAGCTTGTAAAACGAGATCCCCAACATGATGCCCATTGAAATCATTAAGTTTTTTAAAACCATCAAGATCGAGCATCACCATCGACAATTCGGTATCGTGACGCATCATGCTAGATAAGCTCTGCAAGGCTCTTTCTGCGAAAAAATGACGATTATAAAGTCCTGTAAGTTGATCGTGCAGCGCCATAAACTTGAGTTTGTCGCGATGTTGCTTCAGCTGAATATGAGTCGACACCCTAGCCTGCACAATCGCGGGATGAAGTGGTTTGGTGATGTAATCAACGGCACCAAGCTCTAAGCCTTTATGCTCATCACCAAGATCTTTATCTATAACAAAAATAACTGGAATATCTGTAGTTTGCGTGTCAGCCTTGAGTTGGCGGCAGACTTGATAACCATCCATATTCTGCATAACGACGTTCAGCAATATCAGATCTGGCCTTCGCTTGGCAGCAGAAAGACAAGACTCACCATTGTCAGCAGTCCAAACTTGGTATTGGTCTTTAAGGCACTTCGTCATGATGAGTAGGTTAGTTTTTACATCATCCACAACCAGTACAACGGCAGGTTCTTCCATGCTTTCCCCTAGCAAACACCAACAGCTTAGATGTGATGATTCAAATGGATAGGGCTTATTATTAACAGTGTAGCAGATAGGATGTTTTCATCCTGAAAACTCATGATCTATATCTGTAGATTGAACATCTTAATAAGGGAGCAAAAAACGCCTAATGCCAACCGCTATGGCAATACAGTTGCAATGGCATAAGCAGACCAGGCAAGCGATCCTGTTTTACCGTCTCTTTGAAGACAAGCCAAGTCACCCCAATTTCATCAATCTCCGTTCAGCAATTAGCAATAGCTTGGTCGTACTAAACCACTAAATTCACCAAATAGGCTTAACTCCTATACATTTGTTAACTAATCACCCTCCCAATTACCTTTAGCCGACATACACACGCAAAATGTGATCCATGCATTGTATTGAGGTTACCCACCTGTTTCGAGTTGAAACACTAATTCTCATTTTTAAACAACGCAACAAACAACCACAAACATCAATACCTTTTATAAACAATACCTTATATTTTGTACCACTTTTGGCATACCTCCTGCACTTAGGCAAATCAAATGAGCAAGTTGCTCATGATAAAGGTTATGGGTTACTCCGCTTGAAAATAATGACATTGATCACAGGTAACTAAAGGTCAGTGTCTGGGATAAACGAAATTTAGAGCTGTTAGTTAAAGCTAAGTATCGAGCTCTCATACCGCTAAATTTTCAAGTGCTGTTAACCCTCCTTATCATTGTGTGTGCAAATAGGAGTAATAATAATGAGTAAAGAAATTAAAGAGTTAGATCCGTATACAAGTAATGTTCTTAAAAATGGTATCTCTCGAAGAAGCTTTTTAACCCGTGCCGCTATGGGTACTGGTGGTTTAGCCCTTGCGGGTTTGACAGGTTCTGCTAGCGCTGCCCCTGCTTCTGCTCAAGAGTACGCTCACATTGGTAACGCCTCTTTAGAGTTTATGCCTAAGCCTAAGCCTATTTCTGATGCAGAAATCGCTTCAACACAAACCTTCGATGTAGTTGTCGTTGGTGCGGGTGCTTCAGGTGTTCCTGCTGCACTGTCGGCCAGAGAAAATGGTGCTAGCGTTGCTGTACTGCAAAAACAAGCTATCGTGGTTTCTCAAGGTAACACCGGCTCTGGTATTGACGTTAAAAAGAGTGATAAAGCGGGTATTGAAGCGCTAGTTCACCGCTTAATGGCGGATAATGCTCACCGTAGCCACCCAGAATTGATCAGAAGCTGGGCTTATAACTCAGGTGAAGCGGTATCTTGGGTACTTGACCGTGCTAACAAAGGCGGTGCCAAAGGCGTTGACCAAGGTACGAAAGCACAACATGGCATCCACGGTATTACAGAGTACCCACTAAACTTCGTCACTTCATTTTTCGGGCCTAAGCCATACACCGCTGGTGACGCTATGCGTTCTCTAGCGAAAACCGCTGAAAAAGCCGGTGTTAAGTTCTTCTTCAACACCCCAGCTCAACAGTTGATCCAAGATGAAACTGGCAAAGTTATCGGTGTTATCGCGAAAAACCGTGATGGTAAGTACCACAAGTTCATGGCGAAAAAAGGCGTGATCCTTTCAGCTGGTGACTACCAAAACAACAAAGCGATGTGTGACTTCTTTATCCCTGACTTAAAGAACTTCGAACGCAAGCAAATGGATCGTACTGGTGACGGTTTCGCTATGGCGTACTGGGCTGGCGGTGTTATCGAGCCTGCTGGTCACACTAAGATGCTTCACGACTTCGACGCAGGTCCAGCAGCAATGTGTGATATGCCATTCCTTGCGGTTAACGGTAAAGGTGAGCGCTTCGTTAACGAACAGGTAGAAATGTCATTAATGAACAACTACCTACGTGATGAAGTTAACCAAGGTCGCTACAACCAAATCTTCGACTCTAACTACATGGAACAGTCAAAAGGCTGGCCAGGACGCGCTTACACGCCTGAACAGTTAAAGAACTACATGCCAGAAGTCAAAGGCGAGAAGAAAGGCGTTTACCCATCTCAAGTGAATACTTTTGTCGCTGACACTCTGGAAGAGCTGGCAGAGAAACTAGGTTGTGATCCTAAGACTTTCGTTAAAAACGTTAAGCGTTACAACGAGCTATGCAAAGCAGGTAAAGATGACGACTTCGGTAAAGCGCCAAGCAAAATGGCTCCTGTACTGAAAGCACCTTTCTACGGTATTCACCGTCGCATGCGTATTTCAGCTATCACTTCTGGTGTACTGGTTGATGCAAATCACCAAGCACTTGACGCAGATGGCAAGCCAATCGGCGGCCTATTCATCGTCGGTAACATGGGCGGTGGATTCTACGGTGGGGTTGATTACCCACTTACTGTATACGGTCTATCACTAGGTCGTTGCTACACCTTCGGTTACCTGGCAGGTAAATACGTTGCGAAATTGTAGGCCATAAGGTCATCAATGCTGGGTGCCAGCCCAAGCAGGCATTCAATAAAACGAATTTAATAATGGAAATAAGACAATGAAGAAGTTAACCATCGTACTATCTCTTGTGCTAAGCGTCTTCGCAGGTAATGCGCTAGCAGCCAAAAGCAGTCCTTTACTTGACGAAACACATGCTAAAGCTGGCATCAAATGCGCTAGCTGTCACGGTAAAGCTGAAGTTCGTGAGGCTGTGACAATGAACAAGTGTGTTCAGTGCCACAACACGACAAAGTTAGCGAAAAAAACTAAAAACGTTCTACCGACTAACCCACACAAAAACCGTCACTTTGATACTGAGTTAGATTGTGCTTCATGCCACAACGTTCATGAGAAATCACAAAACTACTGTGGTAGCTGCCACTTACGTTTCGACTTTATCGTTCCTTAAAATAAATAAAGCATTGATTTTTTTGAATAATAACTCTTCCTACATTAAAAGTAGGGCTTAAAGGATAAGATGATGAACAAGTTAAAAACTCACATGACAAAAATTGCCTGCGTTTGCGCTTTACCAATGCTATTTGCGGCAAATAATGCTAGCGCTTTTGATTTTGATGTTGAGGGAACCAAAGTGTCCATTGGCGGCTACGCTAAACTTATGTTGACGTATGACACAGATGGTACGATTAACGCACCATATAACGGTGATCTTTATAATGCTTACGGTACGCCTCTTGATGGCAGTAAATATGCGGATAGTACTGATCTCGATATGACTGCGAGAGAAAGTCGCTTATTTGTTAAAACAAGCACAGAAACAGAATACGGTACTTTGTCTTCTCACATTGAAGGTGACTTCTTTGCAGATATCGACTCAGATAGTCCAACTTGGTCTAACAGCCATGGATTCCGCATTCGTCATGCTTACATGAAACTACAAAATGGTAAAAATACCATGCTAGCTGGTCAAACATGGACAAACTTCATGGACTTTGCCAGCTCACTACCACCAATGGATTTCGGCTCTGATCCAGGAAATAGTTTCGTTCGTCAAGCACAAGTAAAATACCAACATGATTTTCGTCCAGGACATAACATTTCTGTCAGCTTAGAAAATCCAACTTTAGGTATGTGTTCTGCAGGCCCTGTTGCTCATTTGACCGATTGTGGTTCTGAAACTCAAGATAAAGTGCCAGATATGGTCGTAAAATACTTTTACGCAAACCAAACTGTGACATTTGCACCTAGAGTATTACTGCGTCGCTTTGAAATCGATGGGCAATCTGCATTTGGTTACGCATTAGCTGCCAGTGGTAGCGCGAAGTTTGGTGATGGTCATAAGGCTGTACTTGGCGTGATGTATGGTGATGGTATTGGACGTTACGCTGCGCTAGGATTTAATGCTGGCGCAGGCCTCGATATGAACGGTCAAATCGACACTTTGAAATTCAAGAGTATCACAGGCGGTTTCTCTTTTGCGCTAACGAAGAAGATCGATTGGACAATCGGAGCGGGTTATTCTGAGCAAGATGATGAAGGCTTTGAGAATGGCGTTCTTACTGGTAGAGCCAATAAAGAAGCTTTCTCTTGGCACACTAACCTCTATTGGAACCTCACCAAAGATTTACAATACGCGGTGGGTGTCACTATGGGCGATGTTGAAGTCATGGATGGCAGAGAAGGTGATATGACACGCTTCCAAAGTTACATACGTTATAGCTTCTAACTAAACGAAGTTTTGTATTGTTGATATGGCCTTTTAAACATTTGAGTTAATGGTTAACTCATTTGATTAATCTTGGCGTTATGACCTAATCCCTGCAAGAGGAAGAACATATTGATGTTTTTCTACAAGGTCTAAACATACGTTATGCTTTAATTGAATGATTAATTGGCTATATCAACTTTGCAATAATGAGCTCTACACATAAAAAAGACACCTAGGTGTCTTTTTTTATATGTTTATTTTTTAAAGCACCTGACCCACAACACCACCTAAGAAATTGTTTTTGCTATAAAGTTTATGCTTTCTCTATGCTGATGTAGCAAAAGCTGTTATGTGAAGCGTTTCCCATCTTTAAAATCAACAGAATGTTACAATTATCTTATATATTGTAATTATCTCATTGTGAGAAACATAGCTTTTATGAATACCTCTCAGCTCGATCTCAGAGAACTACTAGCGTTTAAACCCAAAGGGGGGATGATGTCCTTTCTGGGGATGCGAGTACAATTTTCAGATCAGCTGTCACATGGAGTTTATCGCTCAGAATTAATCGATAGTTTAGGTAGCGATACCGCTCGGGCTATTTTAACTCGGACTGGTTTTGCTAGAGGTTGGTTACTGGCCAAACAACTAAAACAACACTGCCCAGAAGCGTGGTCTGAAGCAAAAGAAGGACGCCTAGGCCCTCGTATCAGTGCAATGTTAGGGTACGGGGAAATAATAAGCTCAGTTAGAACCGATGGGCTAAATGGTAAACCTTTGGTTGACTGTCATTTTGTAGGGACTTTTGAAGCTGAATTGCAGTTACGGTTTCGTGGGGTTTCTGTTGAAGAAGCGTGTTGGGAAAAGTCAGGGGTAGCCAGTGGCTTTGTCTCTTATGTTCAAGGAAGAACGGTGTATTTTATTGAACATGAGTGTCAGGCACAAGGGCATCCATATTGTCATTTTATCGGTCGCTACGTAGAGGAGTGGAGTGAAGAATTCTCTTCCTACCTGTCATATTTTCGCGGAATTAGTGGTAAAGATGTTGATGCAAACACAAGTGGAGCCACTAATGACTTTCCTGGTTTAATCCCTCGATTTGAAAGTCCCTGCACTTATACTCGAGTGGGTGAGCAACCGATATCTTCAAGTGATTTGATGTTAGAGGTTATAGGACTTGCGCAGCGTGTGAGTTCAGTGGCGACATCTGTGCTTGTTTCTGGTGAAAGTGGCTCTGGGAAGGAAGTTTTGGTGCGCTACATTCATAATTTATCGCCCCGAAAAGAACAGCCTTTTGTTGCGATTAACTGTGGTGCTTTAACTGATTCTGTTATCGAGGGCGAGCTATTCGGTTACGTTAAAGGCGCCTTTACTGGCGCAGATGTCGATAAGGTTGGCTTGATAGAAAGTGCAAATGGAGGCACTCTTTTTCTTGATGAAGTAGGAGAATTACCTCTAACAACCCAGGTGAAACTGCTACGGGTTATTCAAGAGAGGGAGGTCAGAAGAATAGGTGACACAAAAACGTGCCCTGTAGATTTACGCATCATATCTGCGACAAACGTCGATCTTATCGAAGCTGTTAAAAAGGGAAAGTTTCGGCAAGATCTTTATTATCGCTTGAACATTATTGAAATTAACCTTCCCCCTTTGCGTCATCGAACTGAGGACATTCTACCTATTTGTCGGCATTATCTGGCTCATTTTAGTCATTTATTTGGCCGAGAAATTGTAGGCCTTAGTATTGAAACGGTAGATCTATTACTTAATTATTCTTGGCCAGGTAATGTCAGGGAGCTTGTTAATGCTATAGAGCATGCGGTGGTATTAGGTAAAGAATCACAAATCACTCCTGCCGATTTACCTACTGCGATTCAAAAGAGTGCTGAGCATGCGCAAGAGAATAGCAAGATGGGGAGTCTAGAAGATGTGGAGCGATCTCATATTGCAGCAGTGCTTCATAACGTAGGTCATAATAAAACTGCCGCGGCAAAGCTATTAAAAATAAGTACAGCGACTCTATATCGTAAGCTAAAACTTTATCATTTAGAGTGTGAATAGTTGTTCGAAAAAAGAATGTTTACTTATTTTCCGCTATAACCAGTGGTAAGCCCCTAATTTCTTAGACACTTAACTGTTTCTCAAAGTACTGTTTTTCGAACTGCACAGGAGACAGTCCATTATTACTACCATGACGACGCACAGGATTATAGAAATATTCGATATAGTTAAATATTTCTGAGCGAGCTTCATCTCTGTTTTTATAGATTTTTCTCTTAACTCTATCTTTCTTCAGCAACGAGAAAAAGCTTTCCGCGACAGCATTATCATGACAGTTTCCTCGTCGACTCATACTGGCTTCTAAATTGTGCTCTTTTAAGAAGCTACGCCA
The DNA here is from genome assembly GCF_019457595.1 of Shewanella psychrotolerans. NCBI lineage: Bacteria > Pseudomonadati > Pseudomonadota > Gammaproteobacteria > Alteromonadales > Shewanellaceae > Shewanella > Shewanella psychrotolerans. The sequence goes on from NZ_CP080419.1 coordinate 4,295,756, forward strand.
ATCAGAACAGGTATATTGCACTCCTTGGTCAGAATGTATCAAAACCTTACATTTCGGTGAACGTCGCCAAATGGCCATTAATAGTGCATCAATTACCAAGTCAGCTTTAGGTGTATTCTTCATCGTCCAACCCACGACTTGACGAGAAAAAAGGTCAATAACAACTGTTAAATATAGCCAGCCCTCATGCGTACGGATATAGGTAAAGTCGGTCACCCAAACCTTGTTGGGTTCTGCGACATCAAAGCCACGATTTAACGTATTTGGTGCCGTGTGGCTAATATTCCCACCTCCAAAGCTTGGATTGCGTTTGTAACCTCGAATGGCCTTTATTTGGGCTTCCTTCATTATTCGATAAACACGATTTTTCCCGACGCTTTCGCCATCGTCTTTTAAATCTAAAGTCAGGTTTCGATAACCGTAGACACAACCGCTCTCTAGCCAAAATTGCTTAATTTTGCCCAGAAGTCGCTTATCTTCAATGGTACGCTTACTACAGGGCTGCTTTAGCCAAGCATAAAAACCACTACGATGAACATTGAGCACTCGGCACAGTACGGCTATGGGATATTGGTCGAGTCGAGACTTTATGAACGTGTACTTTTCTTTGACTCGCTTGCAAAGTACACGGCGGCCTCCTTTAGTATATTTCGCTCTTCCGTGACTCGCCGAAGCTCTGCTTTCAGTTTACGAATTTCGTCTTGCTGATTATCAATGGTGATGTGTTGCTTCTCTGGTTTATCGAACTTGTTAATCCAGTTATGCAAGCTTTTAGTTGTGATACCTAACCTTTCTGCCACATCAGCGATTTTATAACCACGTTCAGTGACTTGTTTGACGGCTTCAATTTTGAACTCATCAGGATAACGTTTTCCGCGCATGTAACACCTCATATTTTTGGTTCATTATAACTCTATGAAGTGTCTATTGTTCTAGGGGCTTACCAGATCACAAAATTCTGCTAAATAGAAAAAGCATGATTCTTGCTCTGATAATGTGTGGTGAACTCGGTTAGATTTAAGTCCATCAATCTTACCGCTATTTCCTGCAGAATTAACATCTTGTACACGCAACCAAGGCGTGTAATCATCAGCTTCACCTAAGCCAAACTTATTCTTCAGTGCTCGCTGATAATCTTTCAGCGTAACTAGCTTCCTAAACCGTCCCAAGTTAATTCACTCCATAGTATTTGGTTAAGTGAATTATAGCTTAGTGTACAAACTTTATTGCTCCAATATCGCCTTGTGTACAAACTTTATTTCTTATGTACAAACTTTATTGTGCCAAAACACTAAACCGCCTGCCCCACAGCTACGCCAGATGCCCAAGCCCACTGGAAATTGAATCCACCGAGCCAACCGCTGACATCCATTACTTCACCCGCAAAAAACAACCCTGGCACCTTCTTGCTTTGCATATCTTTAGACGATAATTCATCAGTATCGACGCCACCTAACGTCACTTCTGCGGTGCGATAACCTTCAGTACCATTCATCAATAACTGCCAGTGATGAAGATCCTTCACTATTTGATCTAGCTGAGCATGCACCAATTGATTTAGCGCCATGTTAAGTAAAGACTCCTCGAATAACACTTCGACTAAGCGCTTTGGCAGCCACTGGCTTAAGGTATTACGTAAACTTTGTTTAGGATGCTGCTCGAGCGCCTGTGCTAGTGCTTGTTCTGCGTCCATATTGGGTAATAGGTTTATCGAAATAGTCTCACCCGCTTGCCAATAGTTAGAGATTTGCAGAACTGCGGGGCCAGAGAGACCTCTATGTGTAAACAGTAAGGCTTCGCTGAATTGGGTACCATCTTTCGCCGTAATCGTACTGGGAACGGCAATACCTGATAATGACTCAAACTTTTGTTTTTGTTCACTATGCCAAGTAAAAGGCACCAGACCGGCGTAGGTAGGTAATAGACTTAACCCAAATTGTTCGGCGAGTTGATAGCCAAACGGTGTCGCACCCAATTTGGGCATAGATAAGCCACCTGTAGCCACAACCAAAGATTGGCAACGGTATTGTCCTTTAGATGTTTCCAATACAAATAAGCCGGAATCATCCTTAGCGACAGAGGTGATTTCCGTTCTGAGCTGAATTTTAGCGCCAGCCCACTCACATTCTGTCAGTAGCATGGTGACTATCTCTTTGGCTGAGTCATTGCAAAACAACTGGCCGTGATCACGCTGATGATATTCAATGCCATGGCGCTCGACCAACTCGATAAAGTCGAGAGAGGAGTAGCGCGCGAGCGCCGATTTAACAAAATGAGGATTACGGCAGATAAAATTACTGGGCTCTACTTTTTGATTGGTAAAGTTACATCGCCCACCACCGCTGATAAGGATTTTACGCCCTGCTTGCTTAGCGTTATCTAACACCAACACATCACGACCTCGATATCCTGCGGTTGCTGCACACATTAGACCCGCTGCGCCGGCTCCGATAATGATCACGTCATGATGTTCCACTGAAATCGCCTTCTTCTTACATACAAAAAGGGCGCTATTTTAGCACCCTTTTTATGATTCACATAAACCGATCAAGCTATGAGTCGCTATCGGAAGTCTCTGACTTTTTCTCTCTAGCTAACAGTGCTTTAGCGGCGTCATGGGGGTTTCCACCTTGATATAGCACGCGATAAACTTGCTCTGTGATAGGCATTTCAACACCTAAACGCTTAGCTAAGGTATAAACCTCTTTGGTATTACGGTAGCCTTCGACCACCTGACCAATTTCAGCTTGAGCAGTATCAACATCTTTACCTTGACCTAACGCTAAACCAAAGCGACGGTTTCGAGATTGGTTATCGGTACAAGTCAGTACCAAGTCGCCAAGACCTGCCATCCCCATAAAGGTTGAGGCTTGTGCTCCGATAGCCTCACCAAGACGAGTTAACTCAACCAGTCCACGAGTGATCAATGCGGTACGCGCATTGGACCCAAAACCAATACCATCAGACATACCAGCGCTAATAGCGATAACATTTTTAACCGCACCACCAAGCTGTAAGCCAGTAAAATCATCATTTGCATAGACACGTAAACGACTAGGACTGTGAAGTAACTCGACTAATTCTTTGGTAAAAGTCTCATCGGTACCCGCTACCGAAATAGCTGTTGGCATACCCGCAGCGAGTTCTTTAGCAAAAGTAGGCCCAGACAGAACCGCCAGAGGGTATTGGTCACCTAAAACTTCGCGTGCTACCTCTTGTAGTAAACGCCCGGTTTCAGGTTCTAACCCTTTAGTTGCCCAAACAATACGAGCATCTTTGCGGAGCAATGGCTTAGCTTGCTCGAGAACAAGTCCAAAAACATGGCTTGGCACGACAACTAACACATTGTTAGATGCGGCTAATGCGGTTGCCAAATCAGCTTCAGGAATAAGTAAGTCAGGTAGTGCAATACCGGGCAAAAATGCTTGGTTACATCGATCCCGCTTGAGGTTTTCGATATGTTCAGGCTCGTGGCCCCAAAGCAATGTTTTATGACCGTTACTGGCTAAAGAAATAGCAAGGGCGGTGCCATAAGAGCCCGCCCCCAGTACCGTGATATCGGCAGTGTTGTTCATGCGTAATTAAGCGTTCGCTTCTTCAGCAGTTTCTGGTGCTGCTTCAGCGGCAGCTTGGCGCTGTTGAACATACTGTGCAAATAGCGCGTCAAAATTAACTGGTGCTAGGTTTAGCTGTGGGAAAGTACCACGAGCAACTAAGCTACCAACGGCTTCACGAGCATATGGGAAAAGCACGTTAGGGCAATATGCACCTAAAGAGTGAGCAAGTTGCTGCTCAGTTAGACCGCTGATAGCGAAGATACCAGCTTGTTGAACTTCACATAGGAATGCAGTTTCTTCACCGTTTTTAGCTGTAACAGTAAGAGAAAGCACAACTTCAAATACGTCGTCAGCCAATTTAGCGCTACGAGTATCTAGATCTAGCTTAACTTCTGGGTTCCACTCTTTTTGGAACACAGCTGGGCTGTTTGGTGTTTCGAAAGAGATGTCTTTAGTATAAACACGTTGAATGTTGAACTGTGGACCCTGTTGTTCGTTGTTTGCTACTTCAGCCATAATATCCTACCTAATCAATTTTGTTTGATTCCCCAAAATAGAGGAATAATCTTTAGGGCTTTTGTTACTCGAGTCCTAAACAAGACCTCAGCCACCATCCCAGCTTTAGTTTTTCCTAAAGAACTACCAGGTAGCTCCTTAAGTCATTTTTTAAAGAGATGACACTCTAATCAAAGTTGCTTATTAAAAGCAAACATTGCGTGGGGTTTATCGCTTATTCTTAGCAACAGGTAAATTACTTTGTTGCCATTCGCTCATCCCACCCTTGAGATTGTGAACAGATTCAAAACCCGCCTTAACCATCAACTGAGCTGCCTGCGCCGACGTCATTCCAGCATTGCATACCATTATAATGGGACTCGCTTTAAAGTTTTCAAGGGCAGATGTCTGATTATTTTTAATTTCTGATAACGGAATGTTAAGCGCGTCAACAATATGCCCTTTTTTAAACTCTTCTTTTGAGCGAACATCAACAACTTTGGCGTCTTGCTTGTTAATTAACAACGTCGCTTGTTGATGATCCACGGTTTTGACTTTTGAGATACTCGACTTAAATACACTCACTAAAAGAGCGACAAGTAAACCAATCCAAGCAAGGCTAAGCATTGGGTTGGCTTTTAAAAATTCGATATATTCTTGCATTATTTACGGCCTACTTCTGTAGCTTGAGATACTGTCAGGGCAGAGAGTATACCCTATCGTCGCGGCATATTGCAGCAAGTTGTTGGTGAAGCTTGACCTCTATCGTTAGCCCGAAATTCCAATTTGTGACCGAATCGATGACCGCTATCTATGTAAATCGCTTTTTGATCTAGGTGGTCCGTAGTAATATTTAACCAATTTCAGATTCTAATCTTTCTATTAAACTTAAAGGTACCACCATGACGACACGCAAACGCCCTTTGGCTCTGCTGATCCTCGATGGCTGGGGTTACCGTGAAAATACCCACAACAATGCGGTATATCACGCCAACACCCCAGTACTGGATCGACTCAACCAAGAATATCCAAACAGTCTTATTTCAGGCTCAGGCCTTGATGTAGGTTTACCCGATGGCCAAATGGGTAATTCAGAAGTAGGTCATATCAATATCGGCTCAGGCCGTGTGGTTTATCAGGAGCTCACTCGCATAGGTAAGGCTATCGATGACGGCGAGTTTGATACTAACCCAGCACTCACCGAAGCCGTAGACAAAGCCATTGCGGCTAATGGTGCTGTACACATCATGGGGCTACTTTCCCCTGGTGGAGTACATAGCCATGAAGATCACATCGAAGCTATGTGTAAGATGGCAGTGAAGCGCGGTGCTAAAAACGTGTACCTGCATGCCTTCCTCGATGGCCGCGATACGCCACCACGCAGTGCAAAATCTAGCTTAGCTCACTTCAGTGAGCTATTTAAAGAGTTAGGTACCGGACGCGTTGCCTCACTTATCGGTCGCTACTATGCGATGGATAGGGATAACCGCTGGGATCGCGTTTCACAAACCTATGAACTGATCACCGAAGGTAAATCACAGCATCAATACACTGATGCAGTTGAAGCACTTGAAGCGGCTTACGAGCGTGACGAAAACGATGAATTCGTTGCGAGTTCGGCGATCACTGACGCGGCAGGCCAAGTCGCTACGCTTAATGATAACGACAGCCTGATCTTCATGAATTTCCGTGCCGATCGCGCCCGTCAGATCACTCGTAGCTTTGTAAACCCTGACTTCGATGGTTTTGAGCGTGCGGTAACGCCTAAGATTAACTTTGTCATGCTGACAGAATATGCAGGTGATATTAATGCTGCTATCGCTTACCCATCGGTAGACTTGGTTAATACCTTAGGTGAAGTACTGCAAAATGCAGGCAAGACACAGCTGCGGATCTCTGAAACAGAGAAATACGCTCACGTGACATTCTTCTTTAATGGCGGCAAAGAGGAGCCATTTGAGGGTGAAGATAGGATTCTTATCCAATCACCTAAAGTGGCTACTTATGACCTGCAACCAGAAATGAGCTCTGCAGAATTAACCGACAAACTCGTCGAAGCCATTGAGTCAACTAAGTATGACGTCATCATCTGTAACTACCCTAACGGCGATATGGTTGGTCATACTGGTAACTTCGACGCGGCAGTTAAAGCCTGTGAAGCCGTTGATGCCTGTATCGGTCGAGTTGTAGAGGCGCTTGCTAAGGTTGATGGTGAATGTTTAATCACCGCTGACCATGGTAACGCCGAGCAGATGACTGACGAGCAAACAGGTCAGGCTCATACCGCTCACACCAGTGAATTAGTACCGTTAATCTATGTTGGTCGTAAAGGCGAAATCGCCGACAACGGAAGATTAAGTGATTTGGCGCCAACCATGTTAACCTTGATGGAGCAAAGCGTTCCTGCAGAAATGACAGGGCGTTCAATCATTAAACTAAGCGAGTAACGATTCATTGCTTAAACGATTCGGTTTTTATAAAGCCAGCATTTTTGCTGGCTTTATCATGCTTTCCCTTACTGCTCAGGCTTCAGATCTGAAGCAGCGCCAATCCGAACTCGAAGCAATACAAAAGCAGATCAGTAACCAGCAATCGACCCTTAAAGACACCAGTCAGCAACATGAAAAGCTAATCAAGTTACTGAAAAAGGATGAACAAGCGATTGCTGCAGCGGCTAAAAAAGTCAATGACACTAAGGCTGCGCTTAATCAAACAGATAAAAAACTAGCTGAACTTGAGTCTCGCAAAACGCAGCTCGACAAACTGAAGAAAAACCAGCAAAAAACCTTAGCAAACCAGCTTGCAAGTGCCTATTTGGCTGGAAATCATGATTATACCAAGATGTTACTCAACCAGCAGAGTCCGGCAACCATTGAGCGTTTACTCGCTTATTATCAGTATCTTAACGATGCCCGCATGGCCTCTATCAAAGAGCTACAGCAAACCATTACCGAATTAAATAGCATTGAGACTGCCCAAAAAGAGCAAAGAAACAGACTCAACAAGCTGGTACTTGATCAAGAACAACAAGCGAAATCACTAACCCAAGAACAAGCACAACGGCAACAAACCCTAGCCCAATTACAACGGACTCTGAACTCACACGGTGCAAAACTTGAACAGCTGCAAATAGAAGAAGCCAGCTTAAAGCGCGTCGTCGAACAAGCCCTCAATGCCATGAAAGATAACCCTGCAATGGAGGGGTTGTCGAGTAAACAAAAACTAAACTGGCCGACAAAAGGCCGTATTCGTTCAGGTTTTGGCAGCAAGCGATCTGGTGAAGTGAAATGGAAGGGAGTGATCCTTTCGGCGCCAGAAGGGCAATCAGTTAATGCTATCGCCGATGGTAAAGTCATTTATGCCGATTGGCTTCGAGGATTCGGTATGGTGATGGTCGTAGACCATGGCAAGGGTTACATGAGCCTATATGGCCACGCACAAACATTACTGAAAAACGCAGGTGACGCAGTGCTCAAAGGTGAAACCGTCGCACTGGTCGGACGCTCAGGTGGACAAATAGAACCTGGCCTATACTTTGAAGTAAGGCATAAGGGGCAAGCGGTCGATCCTGCGAGGTACTGTAGGCGATAAAACCAACGCAACCCCTTTAAATAAGGGGTTGTACATGGCTAAATTCATCCGTTATATCGTTTGCGTAGCATTTGGTTTAACCCTAGGTTTGTCGATAACCTTATCCGGACAAGAAAATGCACAGCAATCATCCTCAAAGCCAAACTATCCGCTATTAATCGATATAATAAGCACTGTAGAAACCTACTATGTCGATAAAATCTCGCAACAAGAGTTAATCGAAGCTGCAATTGAAGGGATATTCAGTAAGCTAGACCCCTATTCAAACTTTCTCGATAAAGATGCCTTTTCCGATCTACGAAATGCCAATAGTGGGGAGTACTTTGGCTTTGGTATAGAGATAGCAACGCTTGATGACAAGGTCACTATAATCAGTCCGTTCCCACACTCACCAGCTGCCGTCGCAGGTATATTACCAGGTGACAGAATAATTAAAGTTAATAATGAGAACGTGAGCGCCAAGCACTTAGATAACGTTTTAAAACAGATTAGGTTCCACAGCCAACATAATCTTGCTATCAACTTATCCCTCAGCAGAAGTAATTCTGACGCCATTTTTGATGTCACATTAAAACCCACAGTGATCAATGTACATTCGCTGACAACTGAACTACTAAGTGATGGTATTGGTTATGTGAAGCTATCAAGTTTTCAAGACGACTCCACAGAAGACCTCATAAAACAACTTAACCAGTGGCAAAATAAGCCACTCACAGGAATTATCCTCGATCTTCGTAACAATCCAGGTGGATTGCTAGACCAAGCCGTCAAAATAGCCGATCTATTCCTCGCCAAAGGGCGAATAGTTTCCACACGCGGTCGTTTTTTCGATGCTAACTCCGACTACTTTGCATCACCACAAAATATGTTTTCAAAACTCCCCATTATCGTGTTGATCAACAAAGGCTCCGCTTCTGCGTCCGAAGTACTTGCCGCAGCGTTGCAAGAAAATAAACGTGCAATATTGATTGGTGAAAAGAGCTTCGGAAAAGGCACGGTGCAAAGCATCATTCCAACGCTAATAGATGGGAATGCAATCAAACTCACAATTGCACATTACACCACTCCAAAAGGAAGAGATATTCACTCAGTAGGAATAGAACCAGATATAAATATCACAACAGACGCTATTAACAATAACCAAAGTATGCCTATAATCGACGAACTGTCGCCCCGTGATAATTTAGCTCAAGATAAGTTCGTAAAATCGGCTATTACATGGATAAAAACAAAAACTTAATTAAAATTAGAATATAGTGCGCTTATTACTTTTACTAGCATTAATCTGTATTGTTAACCCAACAAAAGCGGCCCAAGTCGCCATCATCATCGATGATATCGGCTATCGTCAAACCGACACGGCAGTCTTGTCGTTGCCCAGCGCCATCACATTATCAGTATTGCCACATACACCTCTAGGAAAAGAGATTGCTCAATTAGCAAACGACAGTGGCTATGAGATCATGTTACACCTGCCGATGCAGGCGCTAAACGGTAAGAAACAAGGCCCTGGCGGATTAACCAATCAAATGGATGAGCAAGAGTTTAAACAAACAGTCGCCAACGCGCTCGAAAGCATACCCAATGTAAAAGGCGTTAATAATCACATGGGAAGCTTGCTTACACAGATGGGCGAACAGATGATGTGGTTGATGGAAAGTCTAAAACAGCGAGATAGCTACTTCGTCGATAGCGTGACAACTCGATACACAAAGGCTGGAGAGATGGCCAATAAACTTGGCATCCCAAAGCTAAAACGACAAATATTTCTTGATAATGATGTCAGTGAAGCTGCACTTGAGCGCCAATTTCAACAAGTCATTCAACAGGCAAATAATGAAGGGCAGGTAGTTGTGATAGCACATCCCTATCCAGAAACCATTCATTTCTTACAAAAGAATTTGGGGCGATTACAACAGCAGGGCCTCACATTAGTCAAAACATCTCAATTACTGCCATACCGATTAGCCCAAAAGGACCCAAAGATAGCGGGCAGTAAAACGCATCGACAATAAACTAATGGCTTTGTTAGATCTCCAAAACAGGAATAGATAGATCAGGTAGCAAAGCCTTTAGTTGCTCACGGTTACTTACCACATCAGCCAAAGTGTAGCGATCTAAAACAGCAAGGTATGCATCTACCGCTTCTGCTAGCATCCCTTTCAATTGGCATGACGGTGTAAAACGGCAATAAGGCTTAGTACAATCGATAGGCGCCAAGGAGTTTTCCAAGGTTCGAACTAGCTGACCAATATTTATTTGTTCAGCAGGTTTGCCCAATCTAAAACCACCACTCTTTCCACGAACAGTCCGCAGATATCCCTCTTTTCCTAAATGATGAACAATTTTCGATACATGATTAGGCGAAAGATCAAATACCTCTGTAATTTCAGCGATTCTAAACAGTGTTTCTCTTTCTGGCGATAGGGCTAAATACATTAAAGTACGGATGCCAAAATCTGTATAACGAGTTAACTGCATATTTTACCTTCTAAGATTTTGTCGCTGCTTCTAACGAAGTGATAAGCCAAAGAGCTTCTTCATTGGTGCTACCACACACATCTTCTGTAGCGACAAAGCGACCACATAGATCAGGCCTCTCCGGCTGACCAAAAATTTTACAGAGATTATTATCATCTAATTGAATACAACGAACACCAGCCGGTTTACCATTAGGCATACCAGGTATAGGGCTAGTGATCGAAGGCGCAATACAACAGGCACCACATCCAAGACGACAGTTCATAGCCAACATTATACCTCTATTTACGTAGCATGTTACCCATTAAGATCACAGCCTCAATCCGAGATCTCATAAAGCTTAGGCCCACCTAATAGTAAAAGAGATAAAAACCGAGATTTCTTTATATCGCAAGATAAACAAAGAGTCTCACCACCCCAGTTGCTTAAGCCCCTTATTCAGTCCTCAAATAGATGGCTGTTGCTGCGAGCTATGGTGCAAGGCACACAAATGTACCGTATCCAGGCTCAGCGACATATAGGAGGCGTCATACCATTCCATCTTAATACTTAGTCATTATTGCCCACTCTCTACGACATAAAGACATCACTCTTTTCGTATCGCTAATGAAGTTGTTCCAAGCATCAGAGCAGGTTGCAACGATATCATCGTATCCTTGAAAGCTGCGATTAGCTAAATGATGCTGCCGTAACCAACTCCATACTTGCTCTATCGGATTTAGTTCAGGGGAGTATGGCGGTAATTTGATGATGCTAAGGTTGTTAAACTCATCTGCGAGATCTGCTGTATGCCAACCTGCACCATCCATGACAACAACGGCATGCCTACCTGGTTTTGTCCTTTGTGCTATCAGTGATAGATGCTGACGCATGACGTCTTTGCTTAGGTAAGGAACGATCATCGCTTCAGTATCGCCTGTTTGCGGACAAACAGCGCCAAAGAAATGCGCATATTCGAACTGTTGCTGGCGTATAGCGCGAGGACGAGTGCCTTTTCTTGCCCATAAACGTGTGGTCGTGTTTTGCTGCCCGAAGCGGGCCTCATCTTGAAACCAGATATCAACTCGCTCAAGCGCCACACTACCAGGGATGTTAAGGATCGTTTCCAGTTGGAACTTTTTTAAAAGCCTCTTGGACTTCTATTGATTGCTTAGGATGTTTTGAACGACTCGTTATCCAACTAAAACCTAATTGTTCCAGTAATTTGTAAATCGCGTTTGGATGGTAATCAACATTAAAGTGATATTTGACATATTTTAGGATCGCATCACCTGTCAGTCTTCCACCTGAATCACTCGAGCATTGTTCCTCTATGTAGGCACTGAGTTGCTGCTTTTGACTTGAGGTTAAGTAGCTATCACGTCCCTTATTTTTCTTAGCATCCAACCCTTTGATACCGTTGGCAAGATACTTAGCTACCCAAGCGTTGACGCTAGCGCGGGCAACTTTGAGCCTCAAGGCGACATCAGTACGATTATTTCCCTCGAGGAAGAGAGCGACGGCAAGTAATCGCATACGTTTACGAGGTTCTTTTTCTGCTCTAGATAAAGCTAAAAGCTCTTCGGCACTATAAGTTTTCAAATTGGAATACGGGTTAAGGTTGGTGCGTATATTAGATCACACATCATTACTAATTGGTATAAATGCAAAAAAGCCCGCTACATCGTAGCGGGCTCTCTCGTATTAGGCGCCTGGAAATGACCTACTCTCACATGGGGAGACCCCACACTACCATCGGCGCGATTGCGTTTCACTTCTGAGTTCGGGATGGGATCAGGTGGTGCCACAATGCTATGGTTTCCAGACAAAATTGGAAATTTGAAAAGCTGTTTAAAATTGAGTCACACTAAATCAAGTGCGGTATTCTTTCGCTAAGTATTCACTTAGTTAGAAACCCTTTTGGGTTGTATGGTTAAGCCTCACGGGTCATTAGTACAAGTTAGCTCAACGCCTCACAACGCTTACACACCTTGCCTATCAACGTAGTAGTCTCCTACGGCCCTTTAGAGAGCTTAAAGCTCTAGGGATGACTCATCTTAGGGCTCGCTTCCCGCTTAGATGCTTTCAGCGGTTATCGATTCCGAACGTAGCTACCGGGCAATGCCATTGGCATGACAACCCGAACACCAGCGGTTCGTCCACTCCGGTCCTCTCGTACTAGGAGCAGCTCCCTTCAATCATCCAACGCCCACGGCAGATAGGGACCGAACTGTCTCACGACGTTCTGAACCCAGCTCGCGTACCACTTTAAATGGCGAACAGCCATACCCTTGGGACCGACTTCAGCCCCAGGATGTGATGAGCCGACATCGAGGTGCCAAACACCGCCGTCGATATGAACTCTTGGGCGGTATCAGCCTGTTATCCCCGGAGTACCTTTTATCCGTTGAGCGATGGCCCTTCCATTCAGAACCACCGGATCACTATGACCTACTTTCGTACCTGCTCGACGTGTATGTCTCGCAGTTAAGCTGGCTTATGCCATTGCACTAACCGTACGATGTCCGACCGTACTTAGCCAACCTTCGTGCTCCTCCGTTACTCTTTGGGAGGAGACCGCCCCAGTCAAACTACCCACCAGGCACTGTCCTCAACCCCGATTCAGGGGCCAGAGTTAGAACATCAACACTACAAGGGTGGTATTTCAAGGTTGACTCCACAAGAACTGGCGTTCCTGCTTCTAAGTCTCCCACCTATCCTACACATGTAGGGTCAATGTTCAGTGCCAAGCTATAGTAAAGGTTCACGGGGTCTTTCCGTCTAGCCGCGGGTATACGGCATCTTCACCGCAATTTCAACTTCACTGAGTCTCGGCTGGAGACAGCGTGGCCATCATTACGCCATTCGTGCAGGTCGGAACTTACCCGACAAGGAATTTCGCTACCTTAGGACCGTTATAGTTACGGCCGCCGTTTACCGGGGCTTCGATCATGAGCTTCTCCGAAGATAACCCAATCAATTAACCTTCCGGCACCGGGCAGGCGTCACACCGTATACTTCCTCTTGCGAGTTTGCACAGTGCTGTGTTTTTGATAAACAGTTGCAGCCACCTGGTATCTGCGACTCCCGTCAGCTTAGAGAGCAAGTCTCATCACCAACAGGAGCGTACCTTCTCCCGAAGTTACGGTACCATTTTGCCTAGTTCCTTCAGCCGAGTTCTCTCAAGCGCCTTGGTATTCTCTACCCAACCACCTGTGTCGGTTTGGGGTACGATTCCTGCTAACCTGAAGCTTAGAAGATTTTCCTGGAAGCATGGCATCAACTACTTCAGTTCCGTAGAACCTCGTCATCAACTCTCAGTGTATGTGCACCCGGATTTGCCTAAGTGCACCACCTACTGCCTTAAACGCGGACAACCAACGCCGCGCTAGCCTAGCCTTCTCCGTCTCTCCATCGCAGTTAGCAGAAGTACAGGAATATTAACCTGTTTCCCATCGACTACGCCTTTCGGCCTCGCCTTAGGGGTCGACTCACCCTGCCCTGATTAACATTGGACAGGAACCCTTGGTCTTTCGGCGTGGGGGTTTTTCACCCCCATTATCGTTACTCATGTCAGCATTCGCACTTCTGATACCTCCAGCGTGGGTTACCCCTTCACCTTCAACGGCTTACAGAACGCTCCTCTACCGCACTAGCGCAAGCGCTAGTACCCATAGCTTCGGTGTATTGCTTAGCCCCGTTAAATCTTCCGCGCAGGCCGACTCGACTAGTGAGCTATTACGCTTTCTTTAAATGATGGCTGCTTCTAAGCCAACATCCTAGCTGTCTAAGCCTTCCCACATCGTTTCCCACTTAGCAATAACTTTGGGACCTTAGCTGATGGTCTGGGTTGTTTCCCTTTTCACGACGGACGTTAGCACCCGCCGTGTGTCTCCCGAGTAGTACTCATTGGTATTCGGAGTTTGCAAAGGGTTGGTAAGTCGGGATGACCCCCTAGCCTTAACAGTGCTCTACCCCCAATGGTATTCGCTCGAGGCGCTACCTAAATAGCTTTCGAGGAGAACCAGATATCTCCCGGTTTGATTGGCCTTTCACCCCCAGCCACAAGTCATCACCGCATTTTTCAACATACGTGTGTTCGGTCCTCCAGTTGATGTTACTCAACCTTCAACCTGCCCATGGCTAGATCACCGGGTTTCGGGTCTACACCTTGCAACTAAACGCGCAGTTAACACTCGGTTTCCCTACGGCTCCGCTATTCGCTTAACCTCGCTACAAAATGTAAGTCGCTGACCCATTATACAAAAGGTACGCAGTCACGGTCTCAAGAACCGCTCCCACTGCTTGTACGTATACGGTTTCAGGTTCTATTTCACTCCCCTCACAGGGGTTCTTTTCGCCTTTCCCTCACGGTACTGGTTCACTATCGGTCAGTCAGGAGTATTTAGCCTTGGAGGATGGTCCCCCCATGTTCAGACAAGATGTCACGTGTCCCGTCCTACTCGTTTTCACGTAAAGTTAGTTTTCATGTACGGGGCTATCACCCTGTGCCGCTGTGCTTTCCAACACATTCCACTAACACCCTCTACGCTTAAGGGCTAATCCCCGTTCGCTCGCCGCTACTAGGGGAATCTCGGTTGATTTCTTTTCCTGAGGGTACTTAGATGTTTCAGTTCCCCTCGTTCGCCTCATTAAGCTATGTATTCACTTAATGATGACAGCTTATGCTGCCGGGTTTCCCCATTCGGACATCGTTAGCTCAAATGCTTGTTACTAGCTCGCCAACGCTTTTCGCAAGTTACTACGTCCTTCATCGCCTCTGACTGCCAAGGCATCCACCGTATACGCTTAGTCACTTAACCATACAACCCAAATGAGTTTCATAAACTAATGTCTACAAATCACATCCTATCCAAGCGGGTAAGCTCGGACGTTGTATCGTAACTAATGGTGTTTACTTTCGCCAAAAGAATACTCATGAATCATCATCCTAATTAAAGGTAATGATTCGGCACTTGATTTAAGTGTTTGAGAACTCAATTTTAATTTTCGCGTCAATGCTACAAACCATAACCACCTACAATGTAAGTAATTACAGTCCCTTTCACATCAACACTATCAGCTTTCCAAATTTTTAAAGAACAAGCATCGCCGTTAAGACGTGCCACCTGCTCTAACAAGAACAAGTTATCTGTGTGAACACTCAACAAACATTAAGTTAGTCGTATAGGTAAGGAGGTGATCCAGCCCCAGGTTCCCCTAGGGCTACCTTGTTACGACTTCACC
Organism: Shewanella psychrotolerans; assembly: GCF_019457595.1. Taxonomy (NCBI): domain Bacteria; kingdom Pseudomonadati; phylum Pseudomonadota; class Gammaproteobacteria; order Alteromonadales; family Shewanellaceae; genus Shewanella; species Shewanella psychrotolerans. The sequence goes on from NZ_CP080419.1 coordinate 4,311,106, forward strand.
CCAGTCATGAACCACACCGTGGTAAACGCCCTCCCGAAGGTTAAGCTATCTACTTCTGGTGCAGCCCACTCCCATGGTGTGACGGGCGGTGTGTACAAGGCCCGGGAACGTATTCACCGTGGCATTCTGATCCACGATTACTAGCGATTCCGACTTCATGGAGTCGAGTTGCAGACTCCAATCCGGACTACGACAAGCTTTGTGAGATTAGCTCCACCTCGCGGCTTTGCAACCCTCTGTACTTGCCATTGTAGCACGTGTGTAGCCCTACTCGTAAGGGCCATGATGACTTGACGTCGTCCCCACCTTCCTCCGGTTTATCACCGGCAGTCTCCCTAAAGTTCCCACCATTACGTGCTGGCAAATAAGGATAAGGGTTGCGCTCGTTGCGGGACTTAACCCAACATTTCACAACACGAGCTGACGACAGCCATGCAGCACCTGTCTCACAGTTCCCGAAGGCACTAAGGTATCTCTACCAAATTCTGTGGATGTCAAGAGTAGGTAAGGTTCTTCGCGTTGCATCGAATTAAACCACATGCTCCACCGCTTGTGCGGGCCCCCGTCAATTCATTTGAGTTTTAACCTTGCGGCCGTACTCCCCAGGCGGTCTACTTAATGCGTTAGCTTGAGAACCCAGTGTTCAAGACACCAAATTCCGAGTAGACATCGTTTACGGCGTGGACTACCAGGGTATCTAATCCTGTTTGCTCCCCACGCTTTCGTACATGAGCGTCAGTCTTTGTCCAGGGGGCCGCCTTCGCCACCGGTATTCCTTCAGATCTCTACGCATTTCACCGCTACACCTGAAATTCTACCCCCCTCTACAAGACTCTAGTCTGCCAGTTCGAAATGCAGTTCCCAGGTTGAGCCCGGGGCTTTCACATCTCGCTTAACAAACCGCCTGCGTACGCTTTACGCCCAGTAATTCCGATTAACGCTTGGACCCCTCGTATTACCGCGGCTGCTGGCACGAAGTTAGCCGGTCCTTCTTCTGCGAGTAACGTCACACCTAAACGCTATTAACGCTTAAGCTTTCCTCCTCGCTGAAAGTGCTTTACAACCCGAAGGCCTTCTTCACACACGCGGCATGGCTGCATCAGGCTTGCGCCCATTGTGCAATATTCCCCACTGCTGCCTCCCGTAGGAGTCTGGGCCGTGTCTCAGTCCCAGTGTGGCTGATCATCCTCTCAGAACAGCTAGGGATCGTCGCCTTGGTGAGCCATTACCTCACCAACTAGCTAATCCCACCTAGGTACATCCAATCGCAGAAGGCCCGAAGGTCCCCTCTTTTCCCCCGTAGGGCGTATGCGGTATTAGCAGTCGTTTCCAACTGTTATCCCCCTCGACTGGGCAGTTCCCTAGGCATTACTCACCCGTCCGCCGCTCGTCAGCAAATTAGCAAGCTAATTCCTGTTACCGCTCGACTTGCATGTGTTAGGCCTGCCGCCAGCGTTCAATCTGAGCCATGATCAAACTCTTCAATTAAAGTTTTGTTGAAGCATAAGCTTCGGCTCAATGAATTCTGATTCCACATTAAAGACTCGGAAGAATCTCTAACATGTTGTACATATTGCTATGAACACTCATCTTACATTGAGTAAAATTTTTGATTGCTTTACATCCGAAGACAGAAAAGCAATTTCGAATAACTCAACACCTGTGAGTGTCCACACAGATTTCTTGTTTCATCTTGTTAAAGAGCGTGGCTAATATGACGTTTTAACGCGTTCATTTAGCCGCCGTTGACGCTAGGTCGTTGGCTTAGGGATGCGTATTCTACACTTCCCGTTGTTGGCGTCAAGTGCTAATTTTAAGAAGTTTTCCAAGCGATGATTTGTTAAACAGTCATCATCATTTGAAGCCCTTAAAAGCGCTATCACCGAATTCAAATCGCTTACGCTTTTTGAATCCCTAACATCGCTGCAAGTCCCATACAATCTAGCTTGTCGCTAACTCGTTGGCCTGCTGTGCCGTGTCAGTGGATGCGCATTATAGGGAGTTCTCGGATGGGCGCAAGCGCTTTTTAAAAGAAAGTGACACATTTCTGTTTAACAGTGCATTTATCAAACGATACGTATAAAAAAGGGGCTAAACAGCCCCTTTTACTACTGATATACAGCAATATTGTTTGTTATCGGCTAAAGAAACGTGACTCTTGCCTTGCTTCTAACTCTGTACCATCGACTATCGTCCTCACTTTAAAATCGACTTTAGTCATTGGACGCGACAACTCAACAGGATCGACCGCAACACTAATAGGTAGAGTTAATACTTCACCCCCATCAATTGTGACCTTTTGAAGCCCATACCATGTGTAATTAGGTAGTCCTTCAACACTAAGTTGGTATTCATGTTTAGCTTCAGTCTTATTTAGGATCTTTAAGGTAAAGGTATTCTCTATCATCCCTTGATCATTTTCTCTAAAGAGTTGGTTTCGATCTCGTATGATATCAACCCGCACTGGCGCAATGGTGGCACTCGCGTATACAAAGATAATAATCATTACCGCTAGTACCGCACCGTAACCTACGAGTTTAGGTCTAAGAACTTTTTCCTTTATACCTTCGAGCTTATTCTCGGTTGTATAGGAAATTAATCCCTTTTGATAACCCATACGCTCCATCGTGTTATCACAAGCATCGATGCATGAACCACAGTTAATACACTCATATTGCAAACCATTACGAATATCTATTCCTGTAGGACACACCTGAACACACAGATCACAATCAATGCAATCGCCTAATCCCATCTCTTTAGGATCGGCTTTACGCGAACGCGGTCCGCGAACTTCACCGCGCTTAGCGTCATAACCAACGATAAAGGTGTTCTTATCAAACATGGCTGATTGGAAACGAGCATAGGGACACATATGAAGACACATTATTTCACGCATCCACCCAGCATTACCGTATGTTGCTATTGTGAATAGAGCCACCCAAAAATAGATGCCACCAGAGGCGTTACCACTAAATACTTCTATATAGACTTCACTTGTGGGGACGAAATAGGAGACAAATGTCATTGCGGTTAATAATGACACCAATAACCAGCAGAGATGCTTTGCCGCCTTTCTCCAAAATTTATTAAAACTCCATGGCATCTGATCGAGTTTGATTCGCTTGTTGCGAGCACCTTCAAACTTTTCCTCAAACCAAATAAAGATAAAAGTCCATACGGTTTGCGGACAGGTATAACCACACCAAACACGACCAAGATAGGTAGTAACGAAAAACAACCCAAACGCAGCTATCATTAATAGCGCAGCAAGTAGGGTCAAATCCTGTGGCCAAATAGTTAAACCAAAGATATGAAATTTCTGTTCACCGAGGTTAAACCATACCGCCTGCCTATTTCCCCAAGGAATCCAAGGCAAAAGAAGGAAAAATAGCATTGCTATCCAGCCTAAGCGGCGACGGATCTGAGTCCAAAATCCTTCTATAGCTCTTACATAAATACGATTGCGGGGGTTAAAGCGGTCAGACTTATTCACATCAGGCTGGTGAATTTTGATCCGTTCGGCCTTCGAATAGTCCTTTTTATTTGATTCTGTGTTCATATTTAACAGCCTTACAGCTTTAATATTCCATGAAAACTGGCTTATTATACATTTTCTATTACAAATTGTTCACCATGGTTGGATAAATAATGAGAGGCTGGATTATTTTAGGAGCAGGTGTAGGGTTACTCTATTACCTCGCGACCGAAACAGATAAGCTCGACGAGCCTATGGCTCAAACAGATGCATTAATGACCAAAATTGAGCGAAAACTCGACTCGATGACAGGGACTAAGCTCATCAAAGCCGATAACCATATCTCTCAATTAAAAACAGAGATAGCCAAGCGAATGACTAAAGCAGAACTAGCGGCTTTAGATGGTATCTTAGAATCAAAACACACAGTATTAGAATTTAAGGATGAGTATTGTGGTGATAATTCCACCCGCTTTACTCTGTTGAGTAAAGATAACCAAATATTTATCTGTGATAAATTGAGATAATCCCATCATTTGGAATATGAAAACTTCGCACTGAGCACGGTTTTCATCTCCAAGATTGACCTATACCACTTAGAAGCCTAGCCTTGACCAATTCGTCTTAATTGAAAATGCAGACATAGAGTAATGAACATGACAGATAACGTTTCTGATATTTTCGATCCTAATCTTTGGGATCGAGTCAGCGGATTTGAATTTGAAGATATCACCTATCATAGAGCAAAAGATCAAGGCACGGTGCGTATTGCCATCAATAGACCCGATTGCCTTAATTCATTTCGTCCCAAAACCGTCGATGAACTTTATATAGCATTAGATCATGCACGGCAATGGTCTGATGTCGGTTGTGTATTAATAACCGGAAATGGGCCCTCGGCTAAAGGACAATATTCGTTTTGTGCCGGTGGAGACCAGCGTATTCGCGGTAAAGATGGCTATAAATATGAAGGGAATGAGCAAGGCAAACCAGACGTTGCCCGTATGGGACGCTTACATATATTAGAGGTGCAACGTCTTATCCGTTTTATGCCTAAAGTCGTCATCGCCGTTGTCCCTGGCTGGGCTGTCGGTGGCGGTCATAGCTTGCACGTCGTATGCGATTTAACCTTAGCATCAAAGGAACACGCTATATTCAAGCAGACCGATCCCGATGTCGGCAGTTTCGATTCAGGTTACGGCAGTGCTTACCTTGCAAAAATGGTTGGTCAGAAACGCGCTCGGGAAATATTCTTTTTAGGTTTTAACTACAGCGCCGATGAAGCGTTTGATATGGGCATGGTTAATCGCTCAATTCCTCACGCTGAACTTGAAACCGAAGCATTGAGTTGGGCCAAAGAGATCAACTCTAAATCGCCAACAGCCATGCGCATGCTTAAATACGGCTTTAACCTGCCCGATGATGGACTAGTGGGTCAACAACTGTTTGCCGGTGAGGCCACTCGCTTAGCTTATGGCACAGATGAAGCTGTTGAGGGCCGCGATGCCTTTTTAGAAAAACGAGACCAAGATTTTTCTAAGTTTCCTTGGCACTATTAATATCTGATCATTAAGCATCAATATTAATGATCGATATAAGCCATTAGCCCGCTGAGTGCTAGTGGCTTTTTTACTTAACAAGCAAGCCACCGAACTGTAACCCTCGCCTTAAAATAATAACGATGATTAGTTAAGGCGAGGCCGAACACATCATTAAAACTCTCGCGTTGGCGAGATTGCATTTTAGTGTCGCATTTAGCATCACTTACCGACTGACAGCTAGCATCATCATAAGTGGTACCCTTGCCTTAGTTGAATCTGCAGTGAACACCTTAGTGTTTTATTGCCATGATAAGGCTTGGAATAATGATGAGCATAAGAAAGAAAACCGCCAAGCGGCGGCTCCATAATAGAGATGTCAGCATCACTACCCGGCAACTTTGATCTTGTCGACGACCTTGTTCACATCATCTGTATTTTCAGCAATTTTTAATGCGAGCTGACGCTCGGCATCACTCGCTACGGTTCCCATAAGCGTCACAACGCCGGATTTCACTTCAACATCAATATCAGTACCTGATACTTCAGTTGAGAACAGTAAACGCGTCTTCACTACTGTCGCCACCTTTGAATCGATAAGCGTTTTTACTATATCGCTAGAGCTTTCTTTCTTATTAATCACAGTTAATTGATTATCAACGTCTTTGACACCGTCCAAACTCTTGATCAACTCAGCGGCCAAGGCTTTATCGACACTGCTCTCTACCTTACCAGTCAGAGTAACCAGGCCGTTTTCACATCTGTATTAATATTGAAAGAGTTAAGGTTAGTATTTAGCAATAATGTTGTTTCAGCCTTACCGTCAATCCACGCATCCTTAGTCTCACCCTGCCAATCTTGTGCCGCATTAGCACTAAATGATGCAGTGGCCAACACTAAACTTGTTAATAGACCTGTAGTTGTCGTTTTCATAAAAATATCCTTGTTTTGTGTGTCTCACATTAAGGTAGTGGCTTAAACTATGCCAACAAATTAAAAAAAATAAAATCATATAGTTATTTAAATAACATCATGTTGCTATCCACTATGTTGAGTACAAGTCTGTTCTTTTTACTTAGTATCGGTAATTATTGCAGGCGAGCAAAACTGACACATAAACCTCACCATAAGCTTTCTATTGATACTGGGCCTTCAGTACCGTCAACTGATCACATGTTATCTGCAACCAAGCGGTACCTTCGGCTAACTGGCGGGCGACCTGCAGACTATTGGCTTGCTTAACCGCAAGCTTAAAATGTGTCAAAGCCTGTAACTCCGTGGCTAAGATCACGGGTATGGCTTGCGCAGTTCGTTGATGTGTTACCGCATAGTATCCAGTGACATAGGTTGGTTTGATATCATTGCAAGATTGGCTACAGATGATAGGAACCTGTTTTTCTTGACAAAACAGTGGAACAAGCTCGGTCAGCATACGGGTGTGGATTGCTGCCATTCGGGAGAGGATACGTTTAAGATTGTAATCGGTGACACTTTCCTTAGCCTGACAGTAAAACACCTGCCCCTCCAGACACAGATCGATGATGTCATTTAGTAACCACGCATCGGAGCGATGGCATGAATAATCATTGCCAAAAGTATCAACTAACATCACAACTCCCGTTTTTCGACCAACTCAGATACTCGCCATGAGAGTGTAAAGCACTTTATTTGGGCTAATTGTTCTAACTTATCGTTTGTCTAGGTTGCCCTTAAACATAAACCATGCATAAACCATGCTCATTTAAAAACATAAGTCCATGACTTATCAGTGCTATTTGAATCACTCAGGATCTTGGGCTGAATTAGTGGCCTATTATCATTGCTAAGCAGAGGTCCGTGACTTACATTGGGGTACATAGATACAGGGAGTTTTATCGGCATGGTCCGTCCTACACTTTTTTATCACCTGCCAGACCCCAAAGCCGAACGAGCACTCATGCGGTCATCTGGAGCAGCTCATTTTGATAAAATCCCCAGCATCACCACAGAACCATGGTTGAACCAACTAGAAAACATACAGGTAGATGTGGCACTGATTTCAAACCCTCAATTAAGCAATGAGGATTATTTGAAATTAGTAAATAGCGCCATTATGTCAGACAGAGAATTTATTTTTTTCACCGATGGCCAACCTAATCCTTATTTGGATAAGTTAATGTCAAAAGGCGCCGGATATCATTTCCGCCAACCCCACGATCTGGCGCTCATAAACGATACCCTAGAAGATTTCGCGCAGAACCTGATCAACACTAAATCTCACGTTAACCGCTCCTTTTTATAGTGGGCTAGATCAATATGGCCTACTCGTTGGTTCATCGAGAGCCATGCATAAACTTTACCGCACTATCCGTAAGGTGGCGGCCAGTGAGAGCAATGTGCTGATCGTTGGTGAAAGTGGTGCAGGTAAAGAGTTAGTCGCCAATACCATACACTTAGCCAGCAATCGATTATATGAACCCTTTATCGCTATCAACTGTGGGGCCTTAAGCCCAGAGTTGGTAGACAGCGAGTTATTCGGTCACGTGAAAGGCGCTTTTACAGGGGCACACAAAGATCATCAAGGGGTATTCGAACAGGCTCAGGGAGGAACCCTGTTCCTCGATGAAATCACAGAGATGTCGATTGATCATCAAGTTAAACTTCTCAGAGTCATAGAGAATAACGAATACCGCCCTGTCGGTAGTTCCAATGTAAAGCAATCTAATGTACGTATACTATCAGCGACCAATCGCGATCCCTTCGATGCGATTAGCAAAGGTCGTTTCCGTGAGGATTTATACTTCCGACTCGCTCATTTTCCCATCACAGTTCCACCTTTACGAGATAGGGGAGAGGATATAGCCGCACTGGCACAACATTTTCTGGCTTATCGTAACGTAAAGGAAAACCAATGTAAGACCTTTAATCCAGAATGTATCGATCTCATCGCCAAGCAAACTTGGTCTGGTAATGTCCGTGAACTTAAACACGCCGTTGAAAGAGCCTATATTCTTGCGGATAACGATATTAATCCTGAACATTTCAACTTTGGCCATGATGCTCAGCGACCTTCGGCAAAAGGCAGTGATGATATGGCTATCCCCACAGGGATCCGTTTAGATGAATTAGAGAAAATCGCTATTTATCAAGCATTAGACACCTCAAATGGTAATAAAACAGACACAGCTAAACAGTTAGGTATTAGCGTAAAGACCCTCTATAACAAACTCACAAAATATGAAGATGAGATAGGAGAACACGAGCCCAAGAAAAAATCATGAACCTCAAGCTTCAACTGGGGGCATGAAGAGTGTTAATGACTTAGGTTTGATACAGATATTAAGGCTGTCGGCAGTGAAGAGTTCCCCGTCGATAGCATATTCAATTGGCGTCTGAGACCTCAAATGTATTTTTTGAGCCTGTATATGATGCACTCTAGTATCGATTTTTATCGATCCGACCCCAGCCATGATCAGCTCGGCAAAGCTGAGTATGTGCTCCTCGGGCTGCTCGCTCTCTTCAAGCCAGGTAATGTCCAATAAACCATCTGTGATATCTGGCTCACCATTCCCCTGAGCCAACATGCTGGTAACAGGCGAAGCATTCGCGATGACTAAACTATGGGTAGTAAGCTCAACAGCCGCGTTATCATCAAGTGTCATGGTGATATTCAAGGTTTGATTCATATTGATCGCACGATGTAAGCTGTCAATATAAGCCCACTGCCCTAGCTCATTTTTCTGCTCACGATCTGCATTTTTTATCATCTGTTGCTGAAAACCGAGTCCCACCAGCAATAACATTAAGTCGTCGTTACACTTAGCCGTATCTATGGTTTGTAGGTTTCCCTGAATAATAATATCCAATGCCTTACGCACGGGAATTAACTTGCTGCTTATTCCAAACAGGGTGTGACTCAAAGCATTCGTTGTTCCTAGCGGTATAATGCCCAATATGATGTCGGTAGATGCCAGCACGCAAGCCACCTGATTGACGGTGCCATCCCCGCCACACGCAATTAAAACATCAGCCCCAGAATCTCGAGCTTTTTGCGCCAATACCGTTGCGCTCACATCTTCTTCGGTAAGCATGATCTCAAGAGCAAAATACCCAGATAATTCCTGCTCAATCTGTTGGGCGTATTCGGCCCACTTCCCACCACCGGAGACAGGGTTAGCAATAATATAAGCCCTTTTATTTATTCTAATTTTGCCTGCGGCATAGATCTTCTCAACTGCGGCTAATTGTCTAGAATTTAATCCTGCCGTTTTACGAATATTACTGATATTAGCTAAGACTTCGGAGAAGGTGATATCTCTCTGGCGGCAAACAAGATAAGCCGCTAGCACAAGCACTGAGCGGCCTCGGCCCAAGGCGCAATGAATGACCACGGCCTTTCCAGCTTTAATCTGCCGATGCAACCAATTAATCGCCTGATTAAGCTGCTCAGGCGTAGGAACATTATGATCTAAGATAGGGATGTTCAAATAATCCACATCTTCGCCGATTAACGACCAGTCTAAAGCATCAAACTCGGCGGTAACATCCAAGATAGAAGAGATATTTTTATCTTTAAGGGTTTGAATATCAGAGGGTAATAATCGAGCGGCTAGATACAACTGCTTATCGATTTGCTGAATGACTGGAACCGTATCTCTCGCTCTAGCCCAAGTGTTATAGAGCTGATTAGACAAGAGAAATGGAATAAAGCCCCAACGAACATACCAAGGTATGGTGCCGTCAATGGACTTTCTAAAAATACCCGCACAATTTAACCAATAAGCCGAACTGACTAAAATCAGAGACAGAGCCACCCAGGCAAACATAAGCTTTAGTAAAAGGTGCTCAAATGTAAATAACAACAAAAGCGCCAACAAGGCACCAAAGCTATAGTAATATTTAATGTTGATCTTAGTTAACATCGTGCCCTCTAAATAAGAACAAGCTAGCTTAATTAACTGGACTAGCTCGCAGACCCATTAGCAATCTGGATTTTTTGCTTCGACGCTTTCTTTCACATCCTCACAGACATCTTCAACGGCATTTCCCGTATCTTGAAGTAGCTCATCGACTTTCTCACCGGCATTTTCAGCCTTATTATCAGAACAAGCCATTAAACCCGTACTAAGTAATAGCATAAGACTCGTGCTTGCTATTCGCTTTAATAATTTCATATTTATCTCTCATAATTAAGATATTAGAGGCGTGGCGCTTTCCCCGTCAATGCTTTAGAAACTAACGTAATGAGCAAAAGAACAACAAAGACAAAGAAAATAATCTTAGCAATCCCAGCGGCGGCGCCAGCGATACCAGTAAAACCAAGGACACCAGCAATAAGAGCAATGACCAGAAACATAAGGGTCCAACCTAACATGACAACCTCCTTGAGCTATGAAATAACACATCAACTTAAAGTCATTGCCAGCTTCGTGCCAACCCCAAAAAAGTAACTCAAGATGTTGATTAATCTATTATTTGATACTTTCCACCCCACACGGCTTTAATGACACCTCTCGCAATGAGGTAATTTTTACCTCAGCTCCAAGTAATATATACCAACATCAGCCTAGCTTGGCAGGATCTCTACACCATCAGCCAAGTTTGCAGCATCAGCAGAAGCAGGAGTAGACAACTCAAACCTTTCCAAAACATCACAGGTTCACGTTCGATCAAGGGCGCCAGCTTTACTCTGGAAAGCATAGCCTTATTGGGACGGGTAAAATCGGCTAAGAATTCCGACATAGAGAGATATCGCTGACTCGGCTTAGGGTGGCAAGCCCGTTTTAGGGTAAGATCTAACCATAATGGCAATTCGGCGCGATAATGCAACAGCGAGACATAATTCAAATGAGCGATATTTCCCCGCCAGCTACCGCGCTGCTGTTTATAGGGCAACTTAGTCGTCAACATCTCATAGACTATAACCCCCAAAGAGAAAATATCCGACTCATGGGTTGCAACCCCAGTGGTCAAATATTCTGGCGCGATATAATCTAACGCCCCTAAAGGCGGTTCATTTCGTCCCCCTTCGGCAGATGTTGAGAATAACTCTACTAATCCCTGAGCTTGAGCGGCACCATAATCGATAAGCACTGCTTTGCCTTGGGGAGTGATCATGATGTTTTCAGGCTTTAAGTCTCTGTGTACTATTCCCATACGCTGCAATGCCCTTACCCCGATGATGATCTCGGTCAGCAAGCGCCTTACTTGAGTCAATTGAGGCTCTGGATTGTCATCCATCCACTGTCTGAGAGTTTGCCCTGGGATCAACTCACATAGATGATATAAGAATGTACTTTGAGTCGGATAGACCTTCATTAAACTCGGATGCTGAACCCTTTGACCCACCCATTGTTCACGAATAAAGCTACTGAGATAGTCACCATCTTCACTGTAGTTCAGCGACGGTGCCTTAAGAGCATAGCGAGCGTCATCGTGCAGATCTTTGACTAAATAAACGTGGCTGCGACTCCCGCCATATAGCACGCTTATCACCTCAAAATGATCTAAGCGATTCCCCACTGTCATGGCGGGAGGTATCACTCTATACGATAAGGTTTGCGACAAAGATTGCACATCAACATAGGGCAGACTGTCTACCCGTAACAATAGGCTACTGAGATTATCTTGACAGCCTTTAGCCAGTGCCTGTTCGAGCAACCTATTGGCCCGCGATGTCAATTCCCCCTCTTCCCCAAGCTCTCGTTGTAACTCCGCTAGCGTTAACCAATCATGTACCCCATCTGTAGTCAGTAAATACAGATCGCCAGGGTTCACTTCATGACATTGATAATCGATCTCAAGATGGCTATCCATACCTAAAGCGCGAGTCAATAATCCCTTATCACCGAACCCCTGATGACAATGGTCTCGACTCAACTGCACTAAACTTCCTTGCCTAAGCCTGTATATACGACTGTCGCCCACATGAAACAGATGGACACTATTAGACTTAAAAATCAGCGCACTAAAAGTGCTTACATAGCCGTTATGACGAAGCTCAGACTGTAGGCTGTAATGGTGCAACCAAGCATTAAGGGCACTTAATACTCGGTTGGCGGCCTGTTTTACCCCCAAGCTATCAGGCGTACTCAAATAATCTTCAATAAATTGGGTTACACATAACTGGCTCGCTTGCTGGCCGTTTTGACTACAACTCACACCATCGGCAACACAAGCTATCACGCCCTTATGCAGTAACTGCGATGCCTTATCACTATGATGCACCGCAAACGCATCTTGATTATGTTGTCGAACACCAGCACTAGACGCGCCACCAAAACTAAGTTTTAGCTGCTTAGCCATGTTTGACTCTAACTGAGGATAAACGTTTGCGGTCATCGGGCTCTCCCATCATCGGCTAGACACATCGATCAAGGTAACACTACCATCTTGATTCACTTCGGCCATCTGCCCCTTAGGCTCTTCCATCAGCATCAAGGCAGCAAAGCCCACGACGGCAGTGGCAGCAATCACATAAAAGAAAGTGCTGTAATCGACAAACGAGAGTACGGTTAAATAACACACCGCCCCAACATTACCGTAAGCCCCTGTCATGCCAGCAATTTGACCTGTCATACGGCGTTTAATTAACGGTACAGTGGCGAACACAGCCCCCTCACCCGATTGCACAAAAAAGGAGCACGCCATCGCAGCGGCAACCGCAACCCACACTGGCCATTCACTATTGACCTGACCCATAAGGAAGTAGCCCGCCGCTAAACCCGCGGTCAATATCAACAAAGTTGGCTTACGCCCAAATTTGTCCGAAATCCAACCACCACCAGGGCGCGACATTAAATTCATAAAGGCGTAAGCCGATGCCACCATTCCCGCCATCACAGGGGTCAGCTCAAAGGTTTCAGCAAAAAACAGTGGCAACATAGAAACCACAGCTAACTCAGAACCAAACGTCGCGAAGTATAGAATGTTCAATACCGCCACTTGCTTAAACTTGTATTGGTGGATCGCAGGCACTGGCCCATCAAAAACGAGTTTATTCACCTTCCACACCTGTGATACCTCATAGAGATAGAGCAATACCAAGCCTGCATAGATCCCCAACACACTGTTAGCACTCAACATGCCCACACCCGATGGTGATAGTTTCCATGCTAATAACGCTAATGCCCCATACATAGGTAGCTTCATCAGGAGTAACAAGAAGAAGTCACCTTTGGATGTCACTTCCATTGCGGTCATATTCTTAGGCTTAAAATAGGTCGCGCCCTTAGGCGTATCTTCTACGCTTCGGTAAAACACGACCGCAAACAGTAGGCTCATAAAACCGGTGATCCCCATGGCATAGCGCCAGCCATCCTCCCCACCAAACATGAGTGCTATCGTCGGCAAGGTAAACGCCGCAGCGGCTGAGCCAAAGTTACCCCAACCACCATAAATCCCTTCGGCAGTTCCCAGTTCATTATGGGGAAACCATTCAGACACTAAACGAATACCCACCACAAATCCTGCACCGATGAAACCCAACATAAAGCGGGCGATGGCCGCTTGAATGAAACTGTCGGCCATAGCAAAGGCGAAACAAGGCAGCGCACAGATAGCCAATAAGGCGGAGTAGACGATGCGAGGGCCGAATCTGTCAGTCAACATACCTATCACCACCCGCGCCGGAATAGTAAAAGCCACATTGAGAATCAGTAACGTCTTTATCTCTGCGGTCGTCAGCCCCAGCGAGGCTTTCACTGATTGCAGTAATGGTGCAAAGTTAAACCACACCATAAAGGTAATGAAAAAGGCCATCCAACTCAGATGTAAAATCTTCATCTTTCCGCTGAAGCAAAATAGGTTAAAGCGATTATCAGTACTCATGTTCACTCTCCTTTTGGGTGGTCTAAGCTTTTTTAAAGCTGCAAGCCGCCCTGCTACTGAGACGTAGCATTTTTTAAAGTTAATAAAACTTATTAAAATGTAGAGGGTTAATCTATTACCCTAGCGTATTTATACAGAGCTGAACCTCTGCCCCCTGCGTCCGCACTAAATAGGTGGTTAGCTTGTGCTCAGGTGCTTGTAAACAGCTGCCAGTATTGAGATCGAAGTGATGCTTATACAGTGGAGAGGCCACTACGGGCGCCCCTTCAATTGAACCAATGATCCCCCGCGACAAAACATTTGCGCCCCCCACTGGGTCATAATTATCGATACCATAAAATTGATTGGTTTGGCGACATCGAAACAGCGCAATCTGTCTCCCCTCGACTAAGGCGCACACCCCAGTACCTGGAACAATATCGTCCTGTAAGCAAACCGATATCCAGATATCTCTCATCTTGCCAATATCTATTCCCATCACTCGCACTCCCTATTCACAGATCGCTAAAATATCTATTTTTTCGCTCGGTTTTATTGGCATACGCTGTTCACGCTTCACCTCATAGGCCAAGTTGCTATCCCCCTCCTGACTATTAATAAAATGCTGGAAACGTTTGAGCTTTTCGGGGTTTTCTATGGTGGTTTTCCACTCACATTGGTATTGGGCAATGCTATGAGCCATTTCAGATTCTAACTCTTGCGCCAGCCCCAACTTATCGTCGATCACCACAGATTTTAGATACTCGATGCCACCCTCGAGGTTCTCTATCCATACCGAGGTGCGTTGCAGACGCTCGGCACTGCGGATATAGAACATCAAGAAGCGGTCGATATAGCGGATCAACGTTTGGTCATCGAGGCCGGATGCGAACAATTCAGCATGTCTTGGCCGCATGCCGCCATTACCACCGACATAGAGGTTCCAGCCATTTTCGGTGGCGATGATCCCCACATCTTTCGATTGCGCCTCGGCGCACTCGCGGGTACAGCCCGAGACGGCAAACTTCAACTTATGTGGTGAACGTAAGCCCTTGTAACGGTTTTCGATATCGATGGCGAAGCCCAAGCTGTCATTGACACCATAACGACACCAGCTATCACCCACACAAGATTTTACCGTGCGTACCGACTTGCCATAGGCGTGACCCGTTTCAAATCCTGCGTCCACCAGCTTGCGCCAAATCAGCGGCAGCTCATGCAGTTGAGCACCGAAGAGATCGATACGTTGACCACCCGTTATCTTGGTATAGAGGTCAAACTCTTTAGCGACTTCACCGAGCACAATTAGCTTATCAGGGGTAACTTCACCGCCCGCAATACGCGGTACTACAGAGTAGGTACCATCTTTTTGCATATTACCTAAGTAGATATCGTTGGTGTCTTGTAGGCCGATATGTTGGTCCTCCAGAACATAATCATTCCAAAAGGACGCGAGAATAGATCCTATCGTTGGCTTACAGATATCACAGCCGAGCCCGTGACCATGGCTGGCAAGCAACTCATCGAAACTACTGATTTTCTTAATGCGGACAATGTCGACCAACTCTGGACGGGTATAAGCAAAATGCTCGCAGAGGCTATTATCAACTTCATGGCCTAACGCAGCTAATTCACAGTCCATCACTTGCTTCACCAAGGCACTACAACCACCACAGCCGGTCGACGCTTTAGTGCAGGATTTTATCGCACCCATGTCGGTAGCACCGCTGGCAACCGCAGTCACTATGTCGCCCTTTGTCACATCGAAACAAGAGCACAGCTGAGCCGTTGCAGGCAATGCCTCGACACCAATGGCATTGGCTTCGGCACCTTCGACATGAGGTAAAATGAGAGTAGAAGGGTGGTCGGGTAGCGGCATATCATTAAGCATCATCTGTAGCAGCTGGCCATAGGCACTCACATCGCCAACCAAAACGGCCCCCAGCACTCTGTCTCCAGCAGCATTCACGACAAGACGCTTATAGACCTGCGCCACTTCGTCGTGAAAGGTATAAGACTGTGCCCCTTCTGTCTGAGCATGCGCATCCCCAATACTGGCGACATCGAGACCTAAAAGCTTTAACTTAGTGCTCATATCTGCCCCCATAAAGCGCTGATCCGAGCCGCATAGATGAGAAGCGGCAACCGATGCCATGGCATAACCCGGCGCAACTAAACCGAATATGCGACCTTGCCACAGCGCGCATTCGCCCACCGCGTAAATATCGGCATCACTGGTCTGGCAATGATCGTTAATCACTATGCCACCGCGCTCGCCCACCTCAAGATTGGCTAAACGCGCAAGTTCATCCTGAGGGCGAATACCCGCAGAAAATACGATCATATCGGTTTCAAGGAATGATCCATCGGCAAAATTGAGTCGATAACGGCTCTGCTCACCCGCGACAATCTCCGTTGTTGCCTTTTCGGTGTGAACATGGACACCCAAATCTTCAATCTGATGTCTTAGTAAACTCGCGCCACCATCATCCAGCTGCACCGCCATCAATCGCGGTGCAAACTCAACGACATGGGTTTCTAATCCTAAGTGCTTTAGGGCATTCGCGGCTTCTAAGCCCAACAAACCGCCGCCAATCACCACGCCCTTCTCGCTATGACAACTCGACTCGGTGATCGCCTCAAGATCAGCGATGGTACGATACACTAAACAGTGTTCCTGCTCGTGTCCGGGTATTGGGGGAACAAACGGATAAGAACCTGTTGCCAATACCAACTTGTCATAATGGCAAAGCTCTCCATTGGCCAAGGTCACTGTATGGTCTGTTGAATTAATACCGATAACCTTAGTATCTAGCAGATAGTTAACCTTATGTTTTTGGTAGTAACTTTCATCGGTTAATGCTAAATCCTGCTCGGTTTTACCGCTGAAATAGCTACTCAGCTGTACACGATCGTAAGCCAGTCTTGGCTCTTCGGAGAATGTGGTTAATTGAAAATGCTCCGCTTGCTCACTCGCCAATATGTTGTCGATAAACTTGTGGCCAACCATTCCGTTGCCCACGACTAATACAGTTACTCTATCCATCTTGCTCTCCTTAGATAAAAGGCTAGGCACTTAAACGGGCCACGGTGAATTTGGTCGCAGGATCCACCTGCTGTTGGTCAAACCAACTCAATTGCTCAGCAAGGTCTACGACCTTACCAACCACAATTAAGGTGGGCGATTGAAGTTGATGCGCGGCGACTAAATCGGGTAAATCGGTGAGGACACCACGAATGACGCGCTGCTGCAGGGAACAACCACGCTCGATCAGCGCAACCGGAGTGTTAGCGTCAAGGCCTGAGCCAATAAGCTCACTCGATATTAGCCCAGCCTTACTGAGCCCCATGTAAAACACTAAAGTGTGATCTATCGTGGCTAGCCCCTGCCAATTAATGCGTAAATCACTCTCGGCATGGGCGGTGACAAACGTACAACCCTGTGAGACGCCGCGATGAGTAAGTGGAATGCCTGCATAGGTCGAACATCCAGATGCGGCAGTAATACCAGGAACGATTTCAACCTCAATGCCCAAGGGCTTAAGCGAAAGCACCTCCTCTCCACCACGGCCAAAGATAAACGCATCCCCACCTTTCAAACGGCAGATATTCTTACCAAGCAACGCCTGCTCGATTAGGAGTTCATTTATCTTAGATTGCTCGACACTATGCTTATTTTTGGCTTTACCTACATATAGGGTGGGTGTGGCAGAGGGAAACAAGGCACAGATCTCCTCACTGACTAATCTGTCATAGATGATGAGATCGGCATTTTGAATAATTCGCAGCGCTTTCACCGTTAGTAATTCAGCATCACCAGGTCCAGCCCCCACCAAGCTGACACGCCCAACTGCTTTAGGCTCTTTAAAACCGATATTGATAACACCTTGATCTGTACATGGATGTTTGTTGTTCATGGTATGAGCCTCTTTGCTTATCCCCTGCGTTGATGAAACATTGAGCAAACAAAGTGCCAACAAGTTAGAAACAACTAAAATAAAAAACAAAAAACCAACACTTTCAATTGCATAAACAAAAAACCAACAGCATCACATTTATAAAAGTCATACTTTTATTAACTACAATGGCTTTCGGATCGCACCCAGTTAGTGCAAACAAAGATCATTTAAGGGCAAAAACCATAACCAACTGAAAAATATAACAACAACGATATACCTCTAAATAGGTAGATTTATTTCAAACAAAACACAAGCCCTTGTTTTTGTTTAAATAAAAATACAAACAAACCAACAATACAAGCTGTGGTTCAATATTTGCTACTTAAACACACAAAACCCATAAAACAGAGAGAACCACTATGAGCCAGAATCCCGTAACTCCTTGGATTAAAACAACCTGTGCATATTGTGGTGTGGGTTGCGGTGTAGAAGCAAAACCGCTACGTGACGGTGCGCTACTCATTCGTGGTGATAAAAGCCACCCCGCTAACTTAGGAAAACTTTGCTCTAAAGGACAGGCACTAGGAGAGACGCTATCGGAAACCAATCGGCTTAAGTTTCCAATGATCAAACATCAGCGGGTGAGTTGGGATGAAGCAATATCAACAGTGGCTGAGCAATTTCAGCAAACCATAGCCAAACATGGACCAGATTCTGTCGCTTTCTATCTATCTGGCCAGCTATTAACAGAAGACTACTATGTGGCTAACAAACTGATGAAAGGCTTCATTGGCAGCGCAAACGTCGACACCAATTCAAGACTGTGCATGTCCTCAAGCGTTGCGGGTCACAAACGCGCCTTTGGTAGCGATTCAATACCCGGCTGTTATCAGGATATCGAAGCCGCTGATCTCATCATTCTTGTGGGCTCAAACCTAGCCTGGTGTCATCCGATCCTATATCAGCGCATTAAAGCGGCAAAAGCCCAAAACCCCAAGTGTAAGCTGGTGGTGATAGATCCCAGGAAAACCGCCTCATGCAATGACGCCGATCTGCATTTGGCCATTGCTAACGGTAAAGATGTACTGTTATTCAATCGCTTATTAACCTATCTCGCCGACAATCAACTGCTCGACCAGGATTATATTGAACAACACACTCAGGGTTTTGAAGCCGCATTACACAGTGCACAGCAAGATAAACTCACACTGGAACAGACTGCGAAGCAACTGCAGATAAGCACCGCAGAGCTTAAACAGTTTTTTGAGCTATTTAGCCACAGCGATAAAGTATTGACCCTCTACTCTCAAGGGGTTAACCAATCCACTCAGGGCACAGATAAAGTCAATAGCATTATTAATTGTCATCTGGCCATGGGAAAAATAGGTCAACCTGGCAGTAGTCCCTTCTCTATTACTGGGCAACCCAATGCCATGGGCGGACGTGAAGTGGGCGGTTTAGCCAATATGCTTGCATCGCATTTAGATTTTAATGAGCGTAACAGTGAATTGGTAAGTGATTTCTGGCGCGCACCTCAAATAGCAACTCGACCAGGTCTCAAAGCCGTCGATATGTTCGATGCAATTGCAGAGGGAAAAATAAAAGCCATCTGGATCATAGCAACCAACCCAGCCGTCAGCCTGCCCGATAGCCATAAAATTAAAGCCGCCTTAGCCCAATGTCCTTTTGTGGTGGTATCAGATTGTGTTGCAGATACAGACACTCTGGCATTGGCTGATGTGAAGCTACCTGCTCAGGGCTGGTCAGAAAAGTCGGGAACAGTCACTAACTCTGAACGGCGTATATCGCGTCAGCGCAGGGTGACGACGACACCTGGCGAGGCTAAACCCGACTGGTGGATCATCAGTGAAGTGGCCAAACGAATGGGATTTAGTCATGGGTTTAACTATCGCCATGAAGCGGAGATATTCCGAGAATATGCCAGCCTAACCAACAAAGCCCAAGCGTTAAGTCAAAATGCGCTGGTTCTCGGCGACTTAGCTACTATTTCTGATAACGACTACTACCAGTTGGCTCCTCAGCAGTGGCCTGTAAACCAATTGCAATCTCAAACACTCCATCAACGTCTGTTTGCTGATGGCCGATTTAATACCGACAACCTCAGAGCCAGACTGATCCCGGTGCGCTATATCGCGTCAACACAAGCATGTGATCAGCAATTTCCTCTGAAACTCAGCAGTGGTCGTAGCCGAGATCAATGGCACACTATGACACGCACCGCCTTGGCGGCTCGGTTATGCCAACATCAGCCAGAACCCCAGCTGCAGATCCATCCTCAAGATGCCGCAGTTTATCAACTCAATCAGCATGATATTGCGGAGATAACCAGTGCGACAGGCAAAGCATTATTACGGGTTAACATCAGCAAAGACGTTAAACCCGGTGAGTTGTTCTCTGCGATTCATTGGAGCAACAGTAACGCCAGTGCTGGTAAAATTAGTACGCTTGGGCAAGCATTTATCGACCCGATTTCCGGTCAACCCGAGATGAAAGCAACACCAGTGAGTGTCCGTCGTTTTAATCCCCAAAGCCAAGCAATAGTTGTTTGTCGCCAATCTTTAGAGCAGCTTGAATTCCCCTATTGGGTAAAACAGACAATCAACGGAGGGTTTTGCTATTTCATTGGCAGCGAATTGTCACCTAGCGCGCTCAACAGTAGGCTAAAAGCCCTGTCACCCTATCAACAAACCACCCAAGTTATGACCGAGTCGCCCCAACAGGAGTGTTATAGCTTAGCCCAGAGTTGGCAGCAACGGCTTCAATTTGCCTACATAGTGAATGAGCAACTTGATCCGAATCACTATGCCTGGTTTGCAGCACTATTTAATGAGCAGGATGAGCTTTCTACACTGCTAAGCAGCCTGCTGTCGGCAGAGCCTAAGGGCACATTGGCCAAAGGCAGAATCATTTGCGCCTGCAAGCAAGTTGGCGAAAGAGCACTCTCCTGCTCCATAAAGCAACAAGGGGTTAAAGATACTGCGACCCTAATGACGCTAACTGAAGCGGGCAGTGGCTGCGGAAGCTGCATTGCGGAATTAGAGCAATTAATAGAAGCAGTTCATGACTAAAAGTAAACCCATAAAAACTAGCAAATATACAAAATTAATCGTTTTTTAAGATTAACGCTATCTAGCCAAACTCATTTACACCACAAATGATAACGGTTATCATTTACATTAATTGAAGAGGAGTTGCATCATGGCTAAAACATTCACTTTTGCGATACTACACTTCGGTGTCGCGTTCACCATTACCTACCTGTTAACCGGTAGCATAGTGATTGGCGGCGCGGTGGCTCTGATTGAACCGGCTATAAATACTGTCGTGTTCTACTTCCACGATAAGGTGTGGCAACGCATAGAGAAGCGCTCCCGGCCACTGTTAGCCTGATTGTCGACGATACACAACAAATGGACAGAAAAAGCCATTAACGCTTAAAGACAGATTGGTTTTAGCTTAATAATTAAAAAACAACCAATTGAACAGAGGATAATATCAAAGAAACAAAAACTACCTGTACCTTTTATTGACAGCATCTGCTATAAGTCGGGTTCGATATTTTGTTGTTATTACCTTACAAGGACTGTTATGAAAGCTATTCTTGCTGCAGCCTGCCTGCTCGTCACGCCTCTCTCTTTCGCATCGGATTACCATCACGCCCTATCGGTCGGTGCGGGGATAGGCTATACCAGTATTTCATCAGATGATAATGTCACCGATAATATTCCACTTCACTATGATCTTGCCTATCGCTACCAATTTTCCTCCGAATGGGGCCTAGAAGTGGGCTACCAAGATGTATTTGTCAACAATATCATTATCATTGGTAATCAAATGGATAATGTCGACAGCTTCCGTGCTGCGGCCCTATATACACTCCCCTTGTCTCAGCGAAACAGTCTGGTATTTAAACTGGGCGCCAACCAATATCGACTAAAATTTACCGATACCGACGACAACGGCCGCAAATATACAGATGATGGTACTGGCCTGCTGGCAGGACTAGGCTGGCGGATGGAGTTTGCGTCGGGCATGGATCTCGGTCTCACCTATCACTATCAGGCGATGGATCTACTCGATACTCATACTTTTACTTTCAATCTGGGCTATCGCTTCTAACCCCTCAATTCATACCACATGAGTTTGATCTAAAAATCTAAAAGGCTGAGGAATTATTGTTGAGTTCCCAAAACAGTAACCAACTCAGCTTTTTGATATCACAGCATACCTTTGCTTTGAGCAGGGAAAACTTCGAAGCCTCGCCTAGAGGCTGACCATAGTCATCTATCGACTCACCTCGTGGCTCATATGACTATCGCGATATTGAATATTGCTTTTAGCCTTTCCAGGTGTCTTTCACCATATTTCAGCATTAATAGCAGGCTTAGCCATAAGCACAACTCTAAGCGACTCAGTAGTGGGGGCATCACAGCCAGAGACTTCCACCAATCTATTTGAACATACCAAACACTAAAGCAACAAACTCTGGATCGGTCATCAAAAATAATTTCATTGCTATCATGAAGAAAGACAAATCGTTAGCACAGATAAAAGAAAATTCATT
Organism: Shewanella psychrotolerans; assembly: GCF_019457595.1. Classification (NCBI taxonomy): domain Bacteria; kingdom Pseudomonadati; phylum Pseudomonadota; class Gammaproteobacteria; order Alteromonadales; family Shewanellaceae; genus Shewanella; species Shewanella psychrotolerans. Next base: position 4,333,393 of record NZ_CP080419.1, read on the forward strand.
ACCCAGAAAAACACTAGCAACTCACTCGCGTTATACTCAAATGACAACACACTTCAGCATTTACCATTTATTGTGAGGACCCACTATGGCTATTTCCACACTCGATAGAGGCTGTGCACTTATCATTGTCGATCTACAACAAGGCATAGTATGTATGCCAACGGTTCATCCAATATCTCAAGTCGTAGATAATTCCATTAAACTCAAGACCGCTTTTAAACAAAAGCAGCTACCTGTATTTCTGATCAACGTGAATGGCAAAGCCCCGGGCAGAAACCAACTGAGCCCAACAACGCAAAAGCCTGCGGCTAATTGGGCAGAGTTGATCCCAGAGCTAGATGTAAGCTCAGATGATAAATGCATAAGCAAACAGACATGGGGAGCATTTCACAACACTGATTTACATCAGCAATTGCAAAATGCAGACGTTACGCAAGTGGTCATTACAGGCTTAATGACATCAATGGGTGTTGAGTCTACCGCGCGTCAGGCACATGAACATGGCTACAATGTCACCCTAGTAACCGATGCGATAACAGACACCAACCTTGACGCCCATAACAACAGTTGTACCCATATTTTTCCCAAGTTAGCAGAGTGCGGAACAACGGAAGCTTTGCTAAAACTGCTTCAGTTGGACCAACATAACAATTCAGCAAAATAGCGCTATAAATACTATTAGATAACCCATCAATTAAGCCATACAAATAGCGGCGTACCAAAGCGACATTGACTACTCTCAATCGTAACTTCCAGCCCAACTCTCGAGTCATAGCCGACACATAAATACACAGCATAATCCCCCCTGAAAAAACTGAATTGTTACAAATTTGATCATTTTCACTCTAGATATCCCCTCACGGCTAATGCTAAATGGAGGGCGTGACGAAATAGCATTAACCAGAAAAGCTAAAACTCGTCCAAATAAAACTATAAAAAATAAGGATACTTATGAAAGGAAGAAGACTGATAAAAAGAGGCAGCAGTTTATTTTGGGCCGCAAACCTTTTAAGCATATCAACAATGACTTTTGCTCAAGGCGTTACTGATGATAGCCCTAAAGCGTTGGAGTTTACCCTCATTACAGGTGATAAAGTCAGTGCCATGGCAACACCTAATCGGGGACTGTTTGGAGCCAGATTAGTCAGTGATGAAGGCCAGGAGCAGATCACCAGTTTACAACAATTGGGTAGTGACATTTACCTCATCCCGCCCAAAGCCGCTGAACTTGTCGATAAGGGATTGCTCGACCGTGAACTTTTCAACCTCACCAAGTTATACAAAGCCGGTTTTGATGACGAGAGCATGGCTAACCTGCCTATCATCATTGAATACCGCGATGGTAACCTTCCTGCGACCAATGCTAATCTGAAAATCCCTGGCGCTAAACTCACCGCTAGGTTTGATATCATCGATAGTTTAGCGATGTCCGTCAGTAAGAGTGAGCTACAAGATTTACTGGCAAATTTAGATTATGCCAGCTCGATTCAAGGCGTATGGCTAGATGCCAGCGTAGAAGCCCACGAAGCTTTTGAAAGCCGCAGAAACAAACATTGGTGGAGCCACTCGATAGCCAAAGATGATAGCTATCCAACGGTGCCATTAACCGGAGCCTATGGAAATTACGCAGCGCCTTACAAAGGCAATGGCGTGAAGGTTGCGGTATTAGATACAGGTTATGATACAGATCATCCTGATCTTGCAGGCCAAGTCGTTGCGAGCCAGTCTTTTGTTTGGCCTTACACAGAAGTCGATGACATTAACGGTCATGGCACTCACACAGCCTCAACAGTAGCTGGTAATGGATTTGCCTCTAACGGCAAATATGCGGGCATGGCACCTAAAGCAGAATTACTCATTGCTAAAGTTCTTGGCGACAATGGCAGCGGCTCAACCTCTGGCATTATGCAAGCAATGGAATGGGCTGTTGATAATGGTGCAGATATCATCAACATGTCATTAGGCAGCAGCGGCACCAGTTGCGATGGCCCTATGGTCGACTTAGTCGAAGCGTTAAGTGATAAAGCCTTATTTGTGATTTCGGCAGGTAATAGCTTTACCCGCGAAACCATTGGTATTCCAGGTTGTGCACCAAGCGCATTAACGGTTGCAGCGGTAGATAGAGGCAATGAAACTGCAAACTTTTCTAGCCGTGGCCCAAGCCCTGACGGCCACAGTTTAAAACCTGATATTGCCTCACAAGGGGTTAATGTTATTGCTGCGGCATCCGGTGGTAAAGGCGATCATGCCTATCGCTCACTATCAGGAACCTCAATGGCCGCTCCTCATGTAGCTGGTGGCGCTGCTATCTTGCTTGAAGCAAGACCCGATCTCAGCCCTCGCCAATTAAAAAGTGTCTTAACCTCTTCAGTCACTGCCACGCAAGCGGATGTACTTGAGCAAGGCGCAGGGGCTATGGATGTCAACGCCGCTATCAAGCAAGTATTGGTTGCCAATCCAGGTCAAGAATTGGGGATGTTCACTTATGGTGAAACTCAAACTGCAGTGCAGAGCTTAGTGGCACTAGAAAACTTAAGTGATGAAGATATCACCCTAAAACTTAAACTGGAATTTACCGGTGAAGATGGCAAAAGTGCGATTCCTAGCAACGCCATTTGGCTAGATGCGCAGCAAGTCACTATCCCTGCGAAAAGCGTGGCGCAAGTGCCGGTTTGGATTAACCCTAGCGTAGAGTTAAACGACAGTGCTTATGGCACTATCGGCGGCCGCTTAACGGGTGAGTCTATGGGTAAAGATAAAGCAGGTTTAACGGTTCCTTTGTCTTACTGGATCACGCCACCATTAGTAGATTTAACCGTTAATCTATTCGACCGCTACGGCAAACCAGCGAGTTACCCTTCTAAGTTTTACATTATGAATGGTGAAGATGCTTGGGTAGGCAATGTCAATTTGCAAAACGGCAGCAGAACCATAAGTGTTCCTAAAGGTGATTACTCTTTAGTCTCCTATATCATGACCTATGACCACCAAGGTAATTACGGTGGCTTAGTGCAGTCAGTAACCATGATGGCGGAGTTAAGCACTAAGTTAACCCAGAACACTGTGATTGATTTCAATGCTTCTGAGGCCAGCCTGGTAGAGTTTGCAGCGAATAAACCTTTAATGTCACAAGGTTATAGTGCTGGTTTCACTTACGGTCTCAATGATGATCATCTACTTAAAGCAGGCTCAGTCGAAATCGCGCCAGACTATGTCACCCAAGTATATGCGCTGTCTCGTGGTCGCGATGATAGATTCGACAGTTTTATCACAACCCGAGCATTAGCCCCAAAAACCACACTGACCACAGGTAAAGGCACTGAAGTTGACTATACCATCCAATCTGTATCAATGAACTTCCATGGCGAAGGTAGTGCAGAGGTGGTGGTGATTCAAGATCAAGGCTATCAAACAAATTGGGACGACTACGAGATTCAAGGCAAGGTTGTAATACTTGAGTTCCCGTACTTCTTCTCATCAAGCAGCATAAAAGAGCTGGCTAATCGCGGTGCAGTAGGGGTTATTGGTGCTAGACCAAACTCACCAGGCCGCTTTAAATACAGCACTTACAGCATAGATAGCATTCCTACGGTTGGCTTAGATGCACACACCAGTGCAGTATTATTAGCAGAAGCCGAACAGGGACCGATAACGATTCATTGGTCAGGGGTTGCACCAGAACGTTCACCCTATGCTTACAACCTAAGAAACATCAGCCAAGGTAAAATTGAAACCGGCAAGCTGCATTTTGAACCGGCAAGCTTAGATCAGGGTCAATCGGATGGTGTTAATGGCAAGCGCAAGCTCGCCCAGCGCACCGCACATTATCATTCGCAAGGTGATACTCGCCCAGTATGGACGGATATGCATTCCCATGTCAGAGGCTTAAATCCTTTCTATGCTGGTGGTACACCTTTGGCGTTGATTGCACCTTTAACTCGAACTGAGTATTACTCAACAGGTATTGATGGTGCTTGGACAGATATCGTCATGCCAAGATTTAATGTGTATACCTCTGGCGCATTATTTGAAGGTGCTCGTTATTACAGCCGCGGCGCTAAAAATGATGTTTCTTGGTTCAAAGCAAGTAAAGGAGCAGCATTATTATCCAGTGGTTCTGCCTTAGGTTATCGTGATACTAACTTGCTAGAAATTAGCTTACCTCATTTTGGTGACAGCTTTGGCCATGACGGTGTGGCAGGACGCGATGCATCTGCATTCGGCTTAACCTTAGTTAACGGCCAACCCACCAATACCAAAGGTGGCTTCATTGAACTTCCAGATGAAGATGCCAGAGTCACCTTGATCCGTACTTATCAGATGCGTCAAGTAGAGTCAGGCTCCTCGAGCAATGAAAAGTTAGGCACAGAGTACCTAGGTAGTTTTAGTTGGAATACCAACAGCGAACTTCAAGGCGCACAGCCAGTACTGGTACCTGCGATAGATTTGCCAGTTGATATGGAAAATACCATCGCCGCAAATCAGCCGATTCAGGCCAGAGTGTCAGCTAAGGTCGATCTTCGCAACGAAGTTTCACTGTCGCAAGTCTCTGTCCGTTATGCCATAGGTCAAGAGTGCCGCGTTGAAACCTATGTATACAAGTGCACTTCAATGGCTGAAACCCAAAACAGATGGCAAGATGCCAATGTGATGCAGCAAGATGGACAATGGTTTGTCAATTTGCCTAATAACGGCGAAGCAGGCGATTACGTACATTTGCAAATCACGGTACAAGATAACTTAGGTGGCGAATCTGAAGTGACCACAATACGAGCTTATCTACTTGATTAAATTAGTGATAAATTAAGATTACTCGCAAAACAAAAACGGCTTTCATCATGAAAGCCGTTTTATCTTACTTAATAACACTTAAGGTATTATTTTGCTTGGCAGTTAAATTCACCACTATAATCAAAGTGTAGTGGTACGGTGATTTTGGCTACCTAATTAGAGGATGTTATGATTAATTCATAGCAGTATTAGGTGAAAAAATGACAAAGAAGCTTACGTTTATGAAGAGCGCTTTTTCGCAGAGGATCTCGCTGATTGAGAACAAAAAACCTTTGTTGAAGGAAAAGTTACTGCTCTAGAAGCACTTGAAAAGTTTGAGAAAATAATAAAATACTTTTCAGTATCATACTTTTATATAGCTTAACTAAAATTAAGTTGAAATAGTGGAAACTCAATCAGAATTTCCACTATTCAACTTTATTCAGAATCCGACAACAGGAGCCACGTTTTCCAGATGGTTATTCAACAGTAACTGATTTTGCTAAATTACGAGGCTGATCCACATCCGTACCTTTTATCAATGCAACGTGGTAAGAAAGTAGCTGCAAAGGAATAGTGTAGATAAGTGGCGCCATAAACTCATCGCAATGAGGAACAGGAATCACCTTCATAGTCTCATCCGATTCAAACTCCGCATCTTTGTCGGCAAACACATACATTAAACCGCCACGAGCACGAACTTCTTCAACGTTTGATTTAAGCTTTTCCAGTAACTCGTTGTTCGGTGCAACAACAATCACAGGCATATCGGCGTCGATAAGGGCTAATGGACCATGCTTTAACTCGCCCGATGCATAAGCTTCTGCATGAATATAAGAGATCTCTTTAAGCTTAAGCGCACCTTCCATCGCGATAGGGTATTGATCACCACGGCCCAGGAAGAGGGCGTGATGCTTATCGGCAAAGTCTTCAGCCAGCTCGGCAATGGCATCATCTAAGCCTAGTGCTTGTTCAACTTTGGCTGGCATAGATTGCAGGCTCTGAGTGATCTTCGCCTGCATCTCATCAGACATGCCGTTATGGCGTCCAACCACAGCGGTTAACATCAGTAGGCCAGCAAGTTGTACCGTAAAGGCTTTAGTTGATGCTACACCAATTTCGGCGCCCGCTTTCATCATGTAAGCCATATCGGATTCGCGTACCAAAGAGGAGCCCGGCGCATTACAGATAGTCATTGTGGCTTTGTAACCCATCTCTTTAGCAAGACGCAGCGCTGCTAATGTATCAGCGGTTTCACCCGATTGAGAGATAGTCACCAACAGGCTGTTAGGGAATAGGTGCGACTTGCGGTAACGGAACTCAGAAGCGATCTCGACGTTACATGAAACACCGGCCCAATCCTCAAGCCAGTAACGCGCGGCCATGCCCGCATGATAACTGGTACCACAAGCAATAATCTGTACGTGTTTGATATCTTTTAAAAACTCGGCGGCATTTTCACCAAAGGCCGAATCCAGCACATAACCACCAGCAATGCGTCCCTCTAGGGTGTGAGCGATGGCGTGAGGCTGCTCGTAGATCTCTTTAAGCATATAATGGCGGTATTCACCCTTATCACCAGCATCATGAGTCACTTCCGACTCTTTGACTTCACGCTCGACCGGATTACCATCGAGATCATAAATGCTGACGGTGCGTCGGGTAACTTCGGCGACATCACCTTCTTCGAGGAAGGCGAACGAGCGAGTCACAGGTAGCAGTGCTAACTGATCAGAAGCGACAAAGTTTTCACCTAACCCATAACCAATAACAAGCGGGCTGCCACTGCGAGCAACAATCATGCGCTCGCTATCACGACGGTCAATCACAACCGTACCGTAGGCACCTTCGAGCTGCTTAACAGTCGCTTGCACGGCCCCAAGCAAAGTATCATGTGACTTTAGCTCGTGATGCACTAAGTGACAGATCACTTCGGTATCGGTATCAGAACTAAAGGTGTAACCCAGGCCCTTCAGCATATCGCGCAGCTTGTTATGGTTTTCAATAATGCCGTTGTGTACTACGGCAATATCACCAGATGACTGATGAGGGTGGGCATTGCGTTCACTCGGCTCACCGTGAGTCGCCCAACGTGTATGGGCAATACCTGTGCCGCCAACCAGAGGTGCTTCTTCTAGCGCACTCGATAGTTCCTGCACCTTACCAACACGGCGAGTACTGTTAAGTTCGCCATCATTGATAACGGCTACACCCGCCGAATCATAACCACGATACTCAAGACGACGTAAGCCCTCGACCAAGATTTCTGCAACATCCCTTTGCGCTACTGCGCCAACAATTCCACACATAATTTTCCTACTTACTCAATACTGAAATTAAAAATTTTACTTTGAGTAGGGAGCAAGTATTACTTCTACCCCCTGCTCGGTGATCTGTTTTACCGTTTGCTCATCGACTCTGTCATCGGTCACGAGCACACTTATTTGCTGCCATGCCAGTTCCAAGTTGGGAATGCGCCTGCCTATCTTGTCTGAGTCCACCATAACGATCACTTCTCGGGAGACCTCTGCCATCACCTTGCTAAGACCGGTCAGCTCATTAAAAGTGGTTGTGCCACGGGTCAGATCTATGCCATCAGCACCGATAAATAACTGATCGAAGTTATAAGAGCGCAGCACTAACTCGGCAACCTGCCCCTGAAAAGACTCAGAATGGGGATCCCATGTTCCGCCAGTCATCAACAGTGTTGGCTCATTTTCCAGTTCGTGTATCGAATTAGCCAGTTGCAGCGAGTTGGTCATCACCACCAACCCCCGCTTAGCGTTAAGCTGCTGCACTAATCCTGACGTGGTACTGCCACTATCGATAATGATACGATTATGATCTTTAATCAGCTTGGCCGCTGTTTCGGCAATCGACAACTTATTGGGTGCTATTTTGGCACTAAACTGTTGTGTCACTTCATCAGGAATAGCCACCGCGCCACCATAACGTCTAAGCAATAGCCCGGTTTTCTCTAGCGCAGCCAGATCTTTACGTATGGTGACCTCAGAAGTTTCGAAACGACTCGACAACTCATCCACACTTACCTCACCTTGCTGATTTAAGATGGTAATAATGCTATGGCGGCGCTGTTGTGTGTTTCGTTTATTCACAAAGAGTTTCACTTAGGTTTCGTTTCGAAAGATAGATTATAGTGATTCGAAACTTTTTTACTAGTCCCTCAGGTTAAAAAGCCCCCTGAAAAACAAAAAGCCGCTATATGAAATAGCGGCTTTAGGTTTTACTGTATCGGATAATAAATTAGAACTTGGCTTCCAGTGCAAGACCGAAATGACGTCCCTCACCCACAGTCACATCAGTATTGGTTCCACCAGCTAGATAATCCTGATCGAATAGGTTCTTCACATTAAGGCGAACACTCAGATCAGTACCTTTGATATCCATGGTATAAGCGGCGCCAATATCAAAACGAACATAAGCATCTTTGCTAATCGTATTGTCTGTATTAGCGAAACGTTCACCCACATAGACGGCACCAAAGTTAAGTGCCAGCGCTTCAGTCACCTCGTAACGTGTCCAGATGTTGGCCGACCATTCAGGCGCATCAACAGGTGTCTTACCATCTAAACGATCTTCTTCTGGACGAACATATTCAGCATCGAGATACATCATCGACCCCGACATAAACCATTTCTCAGTAAGCTGCCCCTGGGCACCCATCTCGAAGCCCTTATGACGCTGCTCACCAGATTGAGTGGTAATCGTCTTGTCGCCACTCGTCGGGGTCACCTCAAGATCTTGAGTCACTGTGACATTCGATACCGTAATATCGAACAGCGCACCGGTTAACAGTAGACTGCCATCGAAAAGCTCCCATTTGGTACCTATCTCATACTGCTCACCATATTCGGGATCCAAATTCATTTTGTCATTCACATCATCAGGATCATTGACCATTCCCTGAGGCGTAAAGCTCTTTGAGTAGTTCAAATAGATGCTACCGTTCTCCGCGGGTGAATAGATCACCCCAAACTTAGGTGATACGGCATAACTGTTGTTACCCTCACCATCCTTCTTCTGCTCGTCGTAGCGCACGCCGGCCAATAGTTGCCAGCTATCATTAAGGGTAATAAGATCTTGAATATAGAAACCGTAATGCTTGTAGTCAGACTCAGACTTAGTCGTGTCGCGATGATAGTCCAAATCCGGGCGAGACACAGGCTGCCCCGGCATAACCAACTGATTCTTGTCACCCGCCTCTTTTAGCTGGCCATAGTAGTAGTCCAGCATATTGGCGCCGATCAACAACTTATGTTCGACATCGCCGGTACTAAAGTCACCGGTAAAGTCGATAAAGCCCGTCTTATGTTGCCAATCATCGTAGCGATCGAATGGGCTGATGGTATAACCGTCTTTGAATGGATCTTCAGAACCTTTAACTAAACTTGGCGATGAATCTAAACGCTGACGATTAAACTGCTGATCGTTGTAACCCGCTTTCACTTTCCAATTATCACTGATGTGGTAAGTCAGTTCGGCACCTAAATTAGAAACTGTGTTGTCGGTAAAGGCCCAGGGCATATCCCAAATAATATCTCTGCCGCCGATCAACTTACCGTCACTGTTTAACCAGCCACCACGGTCAATGCCTGTCTTGTCTTGGGTGTGATCGTATTTAAGTGATAGCAATAGATCATCGGTTATATCAAACTCTAAATTCAAGTAACCTAACCAACGGTCTCGCTCTTGATTAGACCCATCCTGATACTCTCTCCAGTACTGAGTATCTTGCTTAACCAATACAGTGCGATAACGAATAGTTTGCGCTTCATTTATGCTACCACCAGCATCGATTTGAAAACGGGTAGAACCTTCTTCATCCGTATCAAATCCGACGTCAAAAACCGTATCGTAGGTCGGCTTCTTGGTCACCATGTTAATCAATCCACCAGGACCCGATTGTCCATAGAGCATACTTGAAGGGCCTTTCAAAACTTCAACTTGTTGCAGAGTCTCAATTGGTTGGACATAGTGAGACCATTGTTGCTGGCCATTAATTAAAAAACCAGAACCAGAAGAAAGCTCAAACCCGCGGATATTAAACACCTGACGGTTCCACTTTTCACTGCCGCTCGTTACGCTCGAATCATTAACAAGCACTTCTGACAAATTGGTCGCTAGTTGCTCGTCAGTAACAAAATCAGGGATCACAGAGACTGATTGTGGTGTGTCCATTAAATCGATATCGCCGCGCATCGCACCCGATGCAACACCGACTTTATAATCGTTAAAGGTTCGTCCTGTAACCGTAATACGTTCAATATTGGCATCAACAACGGTATTCGCAGCTTCATCAGCAACAGCCGTGGCACTGGCAATAGCCGCCAGAACGGCTAAACCGATAGTAGAATAAGTAAACGGAGAACCGCTAAGAGACATGAAAACCTCACAACAAAACAGGAAGAAACTAAAGTTGGGAGGAATATAAATGAGAATTGTTTTTATTTAAACTTGTTTGCGATTCTTTACATTGTAAAGTGACTAGCATCACAAAAAATGTAAGGGTTTGCATTAATAACCTTTTTCATTATCTTAATAATTAAAGGCGACCCTAAGGTCGCCTTTATTCATCGAATAATCGTTATTTCTTTTTCTTAACAGGACGAACCCATCCAGTTAAGTGACGCTGCTTTACACGAGTTATCACTAATTCATCGGCGGCAACATCTCGAGTAATCGTTGACCCAGCCCCGAGAGTTGCCCCCTTACCAATAGTAACAGGGGCTACCAGCTGGGTGTCACTGCCAACAAACACATGGTCTTCTATGACTGTAAGATGTTTATTGGCGCCATCGTAGTTACAGGTAATGGTTCCCGCGCCTATATTAACCCCTGCGCCAATTTGTGCATCACCAATATAGGCAAGATGCCCCGCTTTAGAACCTTCTCCCAATACCGCCTTCTTCATCTCAACGAAGTTACCAATATGGGCATCACGTTTAAGTTCGGCACCGGGGCGCAGCCGAGCAAAAGGCCCAGCACTGGCTTTTTCACCGACGATGGCATTTTCAACAATAGAGTAAGGTTTGATCTCGGCATTATCGCCGATCTCACAATCGCTCAGGATAGCGCCAGCACCAATAGTGACATTGTTGCCTATGGTCACTTTGCCTTGGAATATCACATTGACATCGACCATCACATCCATACCCACACTGACGTCGCCGCGAATATCGATACGGGCAGGATCACGCAGGTTAGCACCATCAAGCATCAGCTTTTCCGCTGCGCGCGCCTGATAGGCACGCTCTAGCTGAGCCAGTTGCACACGATTATTAGCGCCTTCCACTTCAATAGCAGATTCAGGCTGCGCGGTAGTAATGGCTACACCGTCGCGGTGAGCCATGGCTACGATATCGGTAAGATAGTACTCACCTTGAGCATTGTCCGATGACAGCTGACCTAACCAATCTTTCAACTGTTTACCTGGAGCCGCCATAATGCCAGTATTGATTTCGTTAATCTTAAGCTGCTCGGCATTAGCATCTTTCTGCTCGATAATACCAACAACCTTGCCCGCCTCACGCACGATACGGCCATAACCCATTGGGTTAGTTAGATTAACGGTTAAAATAGCTAGGCCACTCTCTTCACGCGCAGCGAGTAGTGCCTCAAGCGTCGACGGCTGAATTAATGGTACATCACCATATAAAATCAAAACAGTATCATCATCAGCAATATTGTCATTGGCTTGCGCCACTGCATGACCTGTACCCAATTGCTCGGCTTGCAATACCCAATTAAGCTGTTGCTCACCTAGGCTAGCCTGCAGCTTATCGGCACCATAGCCATAAACTAACTGAATGGCATCACTTCCAACTTGATGCGCGGTATCTATCACATGCTGCACCATACTTTTGTGCGCTATTGGGTGCAGAACTTTAGGAAGATCTGAGCGCATGCGGGTTCCCTTGCCTGCGGCCAAAATCACTACATTCAGTGCCATGGATTTATCCTTGAGCTAAAGCTGATTTAAATAATAAGGTTAATTTTTGTGAAGGTGATTTTAATAGATCAGGCATTTAAAAGCGACCAGCTGAGCAATTAAAGCTACGGGACACTTAACGCAGTTAAAAAGTAATCGTTTTATCAGAATCTAATACCCACTGAGCAAGATCATCCATAGTAGCAACCTGACACCCCTCGATGACAGCAAGGTCTGCCAAACCTCGAGCATGCATACAAGATCCGCAAAATTTAACTGTACTACCTTGAGCAATTACGATTTCTAACATCTGCTGAATATTGTAACCCTCACTGGGATTTTGCTTAGGCAGTACGGCGGTTATCGCGTCAGACAGCAAAAATAGCTTTACCTTAGCTGGTGGGCGCTCTTGTTCATTGAGCTGTATTGCCAAACGTAACGCATTAAACAGTCGTTCTGAGCCATAAGGCGCGTCATTAACAATGATAAGTAGGTGTTGCATTGAAAAATCCATTCAACCATAAATTAATGAACGGAGAGTAACATCATCATAAAAATGAAAGGTTTGTATCTATCACGTTTCAGCCCTTGCTATCACCCTTTAGATACAAAAAAGGCGCCCTGAGGCGCCTTTTATAATCAAACAATAACCTTATCTGGCAATGTTCTTTTTGATGGTTTCTACAACGCGCAATTGAGCGATAGCCTGAGCTAATTCAATCGCTGCAGCGGCATAGTTAAAGTCTGCACCTGCATCAGCCATATGGGCTTCTGCACGACGCTTGGCTTCTACAGCTGCCTGCTCATCAATCTCTTCGGCACGCAATACCACGTCAGCCAATACGGATACTGAAAAAGGTTGTACTTCCAGGATACCACCCGAAAGATAGAACACTTCTTCTTTACCATCTTGCTTGACGATGCGCGCCATGCCAGGTTTGATAGGTGTAAGTAAAGGAGCGTGACCAGGCATAATACCTAAGTCACCTTCACTACCAGTGACTTGTAGGTGTGCTACAAGGCCTGAATAGATGTTACTTTCTGCACTTACAATATCAAGTTGTACTGTCATGGCTGCCATCCGTTCTCCTTAAAATACCAAGCCTAGGCCCGATTATTTTTTGTTAGCTCGCTCGATAACTTCATCGATTGAACCTGCCATGTAGAACGCTTGCTCTGGAATGTGGTCAAACTCACCTTCCAATAGTCCCTTAAAGCCACGGATAGTGTCTTTTAGAGAAACGTACTTACCTGGAGAACCGGTGAATACTTCAGCTACGAAGAATGGCTGAGAAAGATATTTTTCAATCTTACGAGCACGAGATACAGTAGTCTTATCTTCATCAGATAATTCGTCCATACCTAAAATCGCGATGATATCTTTCAGCTCTTTATAACGTTGTAGTACGGTTTGTACACCACTTGCTACGTCATAATGCTCTTGACCAACAACCAATGGATCTAACTGACGAGAAGTCGAATCCAATGGGTCAACCGCTGGGTAAATACCCAGAGAAGCAATGTTACGTGACAGTACAACAGTCGCATCTAAGTGAGCGAAGGTTGTTGCTGGTGACGGATCCGTCAAGTCATCCGCAGGTACGTATACCGCTTGAACTGAAGTAATAGAACCAGTTCGAGTTGAAGTAATACGTTCCTGAAGAACACCCATCTCTTCAGCCAATGTTGGCTGATAACCTACTGCTGATGGCATACGGCCTAGCAGTGCAGATACTTCCGTACCCGCCAAGGTGTAACGATAGATGTTATCAACGAAGAAAAGAACGTCTTTACCTTCGTCACGGAACTTCTCGGCCATAGTCAGACCAGTAAGTGCCACACGTAGACGGTTTCCTGGAGGCTCGTTCATCTGACCATAAACCATGGCCACTTTATCGAGAACACCAGACTCTTCCATCTCGTAGTAGAAGTCGTTACCCTCACGAGTACGCTCACCTACACCAGCGAATACTGACAAACCAGAGTGCGCTTTAGCGATGTTGTTAATCAGTTCCATCATGTTAACTGTCTTACCAACACCCGCACCACCAAACAGACCTACTTTACCACCTTTAGCAAACGGACAAACAAGGTCGATAACCTTGATACCAGTTTCTAAAAGCTCAGTAGTGTTTGACTGATCTTCATATGAAGGAGCTTCACGGTGAATAACATAACGTTCTTCTTCACCAATTGGGCCCGCTTCATCAACAGGTTGACCTAATACGTTCATGATACGGCCTAGGGTCGCAGCCCCAACCGGAACAGTAATAGGTGAACCCGAATTTACTACCTCAAGACCACGACGCAGACCATCTGAAGTACCCATAGCGATGGTACGAACTACACCACCACCAAGTTGCTGCTGAACTTCCAGCACCAAGCCTTCACTTTTGATCTCTAGAGCGTCATAAACCTGAGGTACGGCATCATGTGGAAACTCAACGTCCACAACCGCGCCAATTACTTGGACAACAGTACCTGTGCTCATGATTAATCCTCTAAACTTTTATTCGTTACCCAGCCTAAACTGCTGAGGCCCCTGAAACAATTTCCGACAGTTCCTGCGTAATCGCAGCCTGACGGGCTTTGTTGTAGACCAACTGCAAGTCATCGATAAGCTCACCAGCGTTGTCTGTCGCAGCTTTCATAGCAACCATACGGGCCGCTTGCTCAGATGCGATGTTTTCGACAACACCTTGATACACTTGAGATTCCACATAGCGAACCAATAAAGTATCCAAAATTTCTTTTGGATCTGGTTCGTATAAGTAATCCCAGTGATGAGCAATCTCATCATCTTTTGACTTAGGCAAAGGTAGCAGCTGTTCGATCACAGGCGTCTGACTCATGGTATTAACGAACTTGTTAAATACCACATACAGACGATCAAGTGTGCCTTCGTTGTAAGCTTGTAGCATTACGCGTACTGTTCCGATCAGGTCAGCTAGCTTTGGAGCATCACCTAAACCTGAAGCATGAGCAGACACTTTACCGCCAAAGCTATTGAAGAATTGTACGCTGCGTGCACCAATTGGGCAGAATTCAACTTCTGCACCGGCTTCACGTTGCTTCTTCACGTCTGCGACAACCTTTTTGAACAGGTTGACGTTCAGACCACCACAAAGACCACGGTCGGTTGATACAACAATGTAACCAACCCGCTTAGCTTCTCTCACTTCCAAATAAGGATGCTTATATTCGAGAGAACCTTGCGCCACGTGACCGATCACCTTACGCATATTTTCTGCATATGGACGGCTCGCTGCCATGCGTTCCTGCGCTTTGCGCATTTTGCTGGCTGCAACCATTTCCATCGCAGATGTGATCTTCTGAGTGTTTTGAACACTCGCGATCTTGGTTTTAATCTCTTTAGCGCCGGCCATCTTTACTCTCCAATCTGGACCTGAGGTGCCTTAAGACACCTCTGTGTCTTTACCAGGTTTGGGTTTCTACGAACTTGTCGAGGCCAGCCTTCAAACCACCTTCGATATCGGCATTGTAATCGCCAGTATCGTTAATAGTCTTCATTAGGTCAGCATGCTCGCTGTTCATGTAAGAGAGCAAAGAAGCTTCGAAGTCACCGATCTTGTTTAGCTCAACAGCCTTTAGGTAACCTTTTTCAGCTGCGAAAATAGACACAGACTGATCGGCTACGCTCATAGGCGCATATTGCTTTTGCTTCATGAGTTCGGTAACACGCTCACCATGCTCAAGCTGAGCACGAGTTGCATCGTCAAGATCAGATGCAAACTGAGAGAACGCCGCAAGCTCTCGATACTGTGCTAGTGCAGTACGGATACCGCCAGACAGTTTCTTGATGATCTTAGTCTGCGCCGCACCACCAACACGAGAAACCGAAATACCTGGGTTAACCGCAGGACGTAGGCCTGAGTTAAATAGATCGGTTTCAAGGAAGATCTGACCATCGGTAATCGAAATTACGTTGGTCGGTACGAATGCAGATACGTCACCCGCTTGAGTTTCAATAATAGGCAGTGCCGTTAGAGAGCCAGTTTTGCCCTTAACTTCGCCATTAGTGAACTTCTCAACATACTCAACGTTTACACGTGAAGCACGTTCTAGTAGACGTGAGTGAAGATAGAAAACGTCGCCTGGGTATGCTTCACGTCCTGGAGGACGCTTAAGTAGCAATGAGATCTGACGGTAAGCAACAGCTTGCTTAGAAAGATCATCATAGACGATTAGTGAGTCTTCACCGCGGTCACGGAAGTATTCACCCATTGAACAGCCAGAATATGGCGCCAAATATTGCAGTGCAGCCGCTTCAGAAGCAGTTGCAACAACAACGATGGTGTTAGCCAATGCACCGTGCTCTTCAAGTTTGCGAACAACGTTAGCAATAGTAGAAGCCTTTTGGCCTACCGCTACGTATACACACTTAATGCCAGAGTCTTTTTGATTGATAATGGCATCGATCGCTAGCGCTGTTTTACCAGTCTGACGGTCACCAATAACCAATTCACGTTGTCCACGACCGATTGGGATCATAGAGTCAACGGCTTTATAACCAGTTTGCACTGGCTGATCTACTGACTTACGTTCAATAACACCAGGTGCGATAACTTCAACAGGAGAGAAACCATCGTTGTCGATAGGTCCTTTACCGTCGATTGGTTGACCCAATGTGTTGACTACGCGGCCTAATAGACCACGGCCAACTGGAACTTCCAAGATACGACCAGTTGTTTTAACTTTTTGACCTTCTGCCAAATCGGCATAAGGACCCATAACTACGGCACCGACAGAATCACGTTCTAAGTTCAACGCGATTGCGAAACGGTTACCAGGCAGTTCGATCATTTCACCTTGCATCACATCGGCTAGGCCGTGGATGCGGATGATGCCGTCACTTACTGCAACGATAGTACCTTCGTTGCGAGCTTCACTAACGACTTCGAACTGCTCGATCCGCTGTTTAATCAGATCGCTGATTTCAGTGGAATTCAGTTGCATGCTCAAACTCCCAATTACGACTGCAGCGTTTCAGACAGACGGTTTAGTTTACCGCTGACCGAGCCATCAATGACTAGGTCGCCTGCCGTGATAATTACACCAGCAACAAGGCTGGCATCTACGCTGCAATTCAGCTTAACTTTGCGTGTGAGACGTTTCTCTAGAGAAGCACCAATTTGCTGTTGTTGCTCTGCGTTAAGCTCAGTGGCAGAAACAACATGTGCTTCAACCTCTTTAGCCCACTCATTGCGTAACTCATGAAAGAGTTGATACACAGCAGGAAGTACTTCCAAACGACCGTTTTCAGCCATTACCTTTAACAGGTTCTGCCCTTGCTCATTGACCTGCTCACCACAAACTTTAATAAAAAGTTCTGCAAGCTGGTTACTGGCTAGTGCGCCAGACAGTAGCGGCTTCATCGTCTCGTTTTCACTGACTTGAGCTGCAAAATCAAGCATTTCTGCCCAACTATCTACTGCGTCTTTTTCAAGAGCAAAGTCAAACGCTGCCTTTGCGTAAGGACGAGCGATGGTGGTTATTTCAGCCATAACTCAACTCCCTTATCAAATTTCAGCAACTAGTTTATTAACTATGTCACTGTGGGCGGCTTCATCAATCGAACGCTCAAGGATTTTCTCTGCGCCAGCGATGGCTAGAGAAGCAACTTGCTTACGCAAGTCTTCTTTCACGCGATTACGTTCAGCTTCAATTTCTGCTTTACCCTGAGCGATAATTTTAGCGCGCTCAGCGTCTGCTTCGGCTTTGGCCTCTTCGACAATCTGAGCTTTACGCTTATTAGCTTGCTCAATGATTTCGTTAGCAGTTGCCTTAGCTTCTTTTAGTTGGTCAGTGGCTTTCGCCTGTGCCAACTCAAGGTCTTTTACAGCACGATCAGCATCAGCTAGACCGTCGGCTATCCTTTTTTGGCGCTCTTCGATGGCATTCATCAAAGGGGGCCAAACAAACTTCATGCAGAACCACACGAAGATAATAAAGGCAACCGTCTGACCGATTAGGGTAGCGTTGATATTCACAACAGCCTCCTAGTTAGATTAAAGACAGAAGCGTTGATTACAGCATTGCACCCAGTGGGTTAGTAAACAGCATAAATAGTGCAATACCTACACCGATCATGGTTACCGCATCCAATAGACCAGCAACAATGAACATCTTAACTTGTAGCATAGGGGCCATTTCTGGTTGACGCGCAGCGCCTTCCAAGAACTTGCCACCTAGTAGGCCGAAACCGATAGCGGTACCTAGAGCACCCATACCAATCAGTAGAGCAACAGCGATAGCTGTCATGCCTAATACAGTTTCCATCTCTATCTCCAGTATTCTAAATCTTTAGTTAGTTAGTGATTTAGCTAAAAAAATTTCTTCGGCAATCCTTAATGATCTTCATGAGCCATGCTTAGATACACGATCGTAAGCATCATGAAGATAAACGCCTGTAGGGTAATAACCAAAATATGGAATATTAACCAACCTAGCTGCAGTGTCACACCTAGAGCGGATAACGCCATATTGGCACCATACATCAGCGCAATAAGGATGAAGATCAACTCACCAGCATATAAGTTACCGAATAGACGCAGAGCCAATGAAATAGGCTTAGCGATAAGGGTAACTGATTCTAGTAGTAAGTTGACGGGTATCATTGCCCAATGGTTAAACGGATTTAACGTAAGTTCTTTTACAAACCCTGAAACGCCCTTGACCTTTATGCTGTAGTAAATAATCAGCACAAACACACCAATAGCTAAGCTGAAGGTGATGTTTAAGTCAGTAGTTGGAACCACTTTCATGTAGGGAATACCAGCCGCTTTGGCTAATTCAGGTAGCCAGTCAACAGGAATCATATCCATGAAGTTCATCATGAATACCCAGACAAAAATGGTTAAAGCTAGAGGAGCAATTACAGGATTACGTCCATGGAAGGTTTCTTTCACGCTGCCATCAACGAACTCAACGATCATCTCAACAAAACACTGAAGTTTGCCAGGAACACCGGTAGTCGCTTTCTTGCCAACGCTATGAAAAATCCATAGGAACAATACGCCAAGACCAACCGAAAAGAGCAACGAATCAACGTGCCATGTCCAGAACCCTTCGCCAACGTGTAAGTTGGTAAGATGGTGCTGGATATAGCCCTGCGGTGTTAACGCTTCACCTGTTGCAGACATGATTCATCCCACTTAACTTTGCTTGAAGTATAAAGGAGCCGTCCAATGCACTATTAACGCTGATATATAACAAACAAAAAGCGGCATAAATACGACCTTAAGATTGATAAACACTAACGAAAACATTGCTATGGTTAACAGCAACTTCACCGCTTCCCCCCAGTAAAAAGTTTTCATCACTTTTCCTGCTGAGCTTGCTCCCGTGTGGGAAAAAGCGAGGGTTGCGAATACAAAATTAGGAAGTACAGCAATTGCACCACCTGCTAACGCAGATAATCCAAACTGAACTCCCCACACGGCGAAAAAGACAATTGAAACACCCCCAGCCACCGCCGCCTGCATCATCACCAACTTATAGGCTGACCATCGGCCACGACGTGCTAAAACCTTGCTCAATTCATCTTCTCCGCATTAAGACTTTTTGTTTCTATGACCGAATATCAATTATCCGATCAATGACGAGGTACAAAAAGCTTGCGAAAGTATACCTTTTCGCACATCCAAAGCAAGTTTAAGGTAATTAAAAAATGGAGACTTTTAACGTGATCTAGGCCAAAAGTCTAAAAACAGAAATTTAACACACGTCACAAAGTTACATAATATTACTTTAACGTGGGAGTTTTAGCGGATTTTGTCAATAATACCATCTAATTCAGCCAAATTTTGATAGTTAATAACCATTTTTCCTTTACCTTTTTTGTTATGGCTAATAGAAACTTTGGCCCCTAATTTTTCAATTAACTGGCTCTCTAAACGGGCCACATCATGATCTTTTGCTGGTTTATCGACGATTTCAGGTGGATTTAAGGTTTTATTAACTAAACGTTCAGTTTCACGAACAGTTAGCTCTTTAGCACTCACTAATCTAGCCAGTGTCGTTTGTTCATCTCCAGAGACGGCAAGTAACGCTCTAGCGTGCCCCATATCAATATCACCGTGCTCTAACATACGCTTTACAGCTTCATTTAAACTATTCAAACGTAATAAATTTGAAACAGTTGCACGAGACTTACCAACCGCATCAGCAGTTTGCTGATGAGTAAGCTCAAACTCTTCAATAAGGCGATTTAATGCGATGGCTTCTTCCATCGCATTAAGATCTTCACGCTGGATATTTTCAATGAGTGCAATAACAACCGCTGACTCATCAGGGACTTGCTTAATGATACAAGGGACTTTATCTAAGCTTGCTAACTGCGAAGCCCGCCAGCGACGTTCACCTGCGATAATCTCATAACCTTTATCAGATACTCGACGAACAACGATTGGCTGAATGATACCTTGAGTACGAATAGACTCTGCTAACTCTTCTAATGCCTCTGGAGACATATCTTTACGAGGTTGATATTTACCAGGTTGAAGAAGGTCTACCGCAATCATCTTTAACTCTTCAGCATTATGATCAACGTTATTAACAGCATCGTCTTGAGACGTTTGCTTTGAAGCTGCATGGCTAGTGCTTAATAGCGCATCTAATCCTTTGCCTAAGCCACGTTTTTTCGGTGTCATCAATTTTTCCTTAAGCTTGCTGTAACTTAGAATGTTGTTCTGCGCGTCTAATAATTTCACCCGCTAACGCAAGATAAGCTTTAGCACCAGCGCTCGATTTATCGTAATACATGGCAGGCGCCCCAAAACTGGGCGCTTCCGCCAATCTGACGTTACGAGGGATAACTGTGCGATACACTTTATCGCCAAAATGCTGCTTTAGCTGATCGGATACATCATTTGCTAATCGATTGCGGGGATCGTACATAGTACGCAGGATCCCTTCGATTGAAAGACCAGGATTAACCATAGCCGCCAATTTACTGATGGTATCCATCAATGCAGTTAACCCTTCTAGGGCATAATATTCACACTGCATAGGCACTAACACCGAATCAGCAGCAGACATAGCATTAACCGTCAGCATATTAAGCGACGGAGGGCAGTCTATGAAAATATAATCATAATCATCTTTGATAGGTGCAAGTGCATTACGCAAACGGATCTCGCGGGCAAAAAACTCCATTAACTTGATCTCGGCAGCTGTCACGTCGCCATTACCAGCAATAAGATCATATTTTCCAGCGGTATTGCGGTAAACGATCTCATCGAAACTCTTTTCTTCGACCAAGAGTTCATAAGCAGTATTTTCGACATTATATTTATCGACACCACTGCCCATGGTTGCATTGCCTTGAGGATCAAGATCGATAAGTAAAACTTTGCGTTTTGTTGCAGCTAAGGATGCCGCTAAATTAACACAAGTGGTTGTTTTTCCCACGCCACCTTTCTGGTTGGCTACAGCTATCACTTTACCCAAAATATTATCCTGTCTTCACGTTAGCTGATTCGATACGCTTATTGTTTTATCAAATTGCTTGAACTGGTTTAATAATGCAACTCTATTGGCTTTACGCTTCTGAGTTTTTGACCACTCTAAGCAAATGGCGCTGCTCTTCAAGACGAGGGACTTTCAGTTCAAACACGTCGGTAACACTATATCCTTCAGGAAGTTGTGCCATCTCTTCATCGCTAAGTTGACCTTTTAGCGCATAAAAACAACCATTTTCTTTCGGTAAATGTTGACACCAATGCAACATGTCTTCAATTGATGCAAACGCTCGGCTCAGTACGCCATCAAATTTTTCTTCAGGTTGATACGCCTCAACACGACTTTCAACTGAACTAATATTATTGATCCCTAGTTCAAACTGAACCTGTTTCTGGAAACGGATCCGTTTACCTAAACTATCGAGTAACACAAATGTTTTATCAGGATTCATTATCGCCAAAGGGATCCCTGGTAATCCAGGTCCGGTACCTACATCAATAAAACGTTCTCCAACAAGATGCTTACTTGCAGCAAGACTATCCATAATATGACGGATCAACATCTGCTCAGGATCTCTTACCGAAGTCAGGTTATAGGCCTTATTCCATTTTGCGAGCATAGCAACAAAATCGAGCAATTTTTGCTTTTGCTCTGGCGTGGCCGTCATATCAATGTCGGCTAAGTAGGTGTCTAATTGGACTGATAACACGGAGGTATCCTCGATAAACAATGGGATATTATGAAGCGGAGAAGCCTAGATGGGAAGCACCAAGGCCACTCATCTAGGCGAACAGCAAATTTTAGCTATGGATTCAAGCGCTCTTTCTAAGTAAACCACGTTTCTTAAGATGAACCAGCAAAATCGAAATAGCAGCTGGAGTGATCCCTGAAATACGCGATGCCTGACCAATCGTTTCAGGCTTATGGTCATTAAGCTTTGCAATCACTTCGTTCGATAAACCTGGAACCTCTTGATAATCAAGATTTTGTGGCATCAAAGTTTTTTCATTACGAATCGCTTTATCAATTTCATCTTGCTGACGTTGAATATAACCTGAATATTTAACTTGGATCTGCACTTGCTCGGCAGCACGTTGATCTTCGATTGCAGGGCCAAATCCTTCGATATCCATTAGTTTTGGATAATCGAGCTCAGGACGACGCAATAACTCTTCAAATGTCGCTTCACGGGTGATCGGCGTATTCAAATGAGGGTTCAGCGCATCAACCAAAGGCGAATTAGGATGGACCCATTGACTGCGTAAACGCTGAAGTTCTAATTCGATCGCTTCACGCTTAGCATTAAATTTAGCCCAACGATCATCATCCACTAACCCGATCTCACGACCCTTTTCGGTTAAGCGTAGATCCGCATTGTCTTCACGCAGCAATAATCGATATTCCGCGCGGCTAGTAAACATACGGTAAGGTTCTTTGGTTCCAAGAGTCGATAGATCGTCAACCAGAACGCCGAGATATGCTTCATCACGACGAGGACACCAAGACTCTTTACCTTGCACTTGTAATGACGCGTTCATACCCGCAAGTAAGCCTTGTGCGCCAGCCTCTTCGTAGCCAGTGGTACCGTTGATTTGTCCCGCAAAGAACAAACCATTTATTGATTTGGTTTCTAATGAGTTTTTAAGATCGCGAGGATCAAAATAATCATATTCAATCGCATAGCCTGGACGAATAATCTGTGCGTTTTCCATACCTTGGATAGAACGAACAAGATTTAACTGCACATCGAAAGGCAGGCTAGTCGAGATACCATTAGGATAAATCTCTGTCGTATTTAAGCCTTCTGGTTCGATAAAAATTTGATGCGATGCTTTATCCGCAAAACGATTAATTTTATCTTCAATCGATGGACAATAACGAGGACCGATCCCTTCTATCACGCCTGAATACATTGGGCTTCTGTCGAGTCCACCACGAATAATCTCATGAGTACGCTCGTTAGTATGCGTAACATAACACGAGACTTGGCGAGGATGCTCTTTAACATCACCGATAAATGACATTACAGGTAATGGATCATCACCTTTTTGCTCTGTCATCAGGTTGAAATTAATCGTATTTGCATCAATTCTTGGTGGTGTTCCCGTTTTTAAACGGCCAACACGGATAGGTAATTCATGTAAACGATGAGCTAACGAAATCGATGGTGGATCACCAGCTCGACCACCACTGTAATTTTCTAAGCCGATATGAATCTTACCACTGAGGAAAGTCCCTGCGGTTAACACGACAGCTGGAGCTTCAAAGGCTAATCCCATTTGAGTTACTACGCCAACGACACGATCATTTTCAACAATAAGATCGTCTACAGATTGTTGAAATAAACGTAAATTAGGTTGGTTTTGTAGGATCTGTTGGATCTTAGCGCGATAAAGTGCTCTATCTGCTTGCGCTCTTGTCGCTCTAACAGCTGGTCCTTTACTTGAATTTAAGGTACGAAATTGAATGCCAGCATGGTCAGTGGCAATGGCCATTGCACCGCCTAAGGCATCGATCTCTTTAACTAAATGGCCTTTACCGATCCCACCGATAGCTGGATTACAAGACATCTGTCCCAAGGTATCTATGTTATGGGTCAATAATAATGTTTTTGACCCCATCCTAGCAGATGCCAATGCTGCTTCGGTTCCAGCGTGACCGCCACCAACAACAATTACATCGAACCGTTCATGAAAATGCATCACAGTACCTTAAATAAAAACCTGTATCGAAATTGAAAATAGAAATTGATAGTTAGCTATCGATTAATTACTCAACGAGTAGCCGAGTATTTTAGCACTTGGAAGGCATTTGGTGAAAGATCAATTTAGGCCTTTCGATCTCAAATTGATCCGCTTAATAGATCTTAAGATCTTTATATAGATCCTTTATTATGTTTACTATTAGGATCGCTCTTTTCGGTGGATAACCCTAATTTCATATTAGAATCAATACTTAATAGCATTTTGATCCTGTGTTCTGATCGCGATCTAACTTGCGTAAGCTTGGGGATAGATCGCCTACTTATCCACAAGGTGGATCTTTGGTCTGATCGGGTGTTGAATAATACAGAGTTAGATCATGATCAAATAATAGCTTATCCACATATTTATCATTTGAGATCGTAATATGTGGATAAGATAGATCTAATCTGTGAGTTGTTAGGAGGGTTATACTGATAAGAGATCGTTAAAGATGATCTTGCCAGCCGGCTAACCAAGCTTGAGCGGGTTCTTCAGGGATTGGATCGTATTGCACATCGATCTGGATCTTATCCACATAAACTTGTGCACCGCAGTTTTCGATCGCTTCAACTAATTTTTCAGGGCCTTGGCAAAAAGTATCGTAGCTCGAGTCACCGATCGCACATAAAGCAAATTTGGTTCGGCTAAGATCAGGTTTTTTAGCCTCAATTTCTTCAAAAAAAGGTTGAATATTGTCTGGAAGATCGCCTGCTCCATGGGTAGAAGATACGATTAACCAAAGACATTTGGGGTCGATATCGTTAAGTTCAGGCGTTAAATGTACCGTTATTTCGTGGTCTAATGCTTCTAATTGAGCCGCTAATTCATCTGCTACATATTCAGCACTGCCCAGTGTTGTACCGACAATTACTTCAATTTTTGCCATGATTTTTCCTAAATAGACTTACGTTAATTTGGCTAAACTTTATGATGAATAACCCATGTTATTGCTAGCAATCATAAGTGAAAAGGGCGGTTTGGTCTTGTAGAACAGTGGGATTAGCTGGGCTTATAATGATTTATGTGGTGATTGTCGACCTTTCAATTGCAGTTAATATCGAGTTTAGTCGGTGGTTTTAAGGGCATAAAGTAGGTAATTAACATCTGGTTTATCGGTGATTTTCCATTGTCCGGTGAGTGGATTAAAACTCATCCCCTCAACAGTAATTGTCTCTAATCCATGGGGGGCGATCATTGAGGTTATCTCTTGAGGTTTGACGAAGTAATTCCAGTCATGGGTGCCTTTTGGCAGATATTTCATTATATATTCGGCGCCAATAATCCCTACAATGTAAGACTTTAAGGTGCGATTAAGGGTGGCCATAACCAGTAAACCCGATGGTTTTAATAATCGGCAACAGGTATCCACCAGCAGTTGTTGATCATCGACATGCTCTATCACTTCAGTATTTAGCACTACATCATATTGCGGTTCATTGCCGATAAGATCTTGCGCAAGGCAATGTTTATAATCGACTTTTATAGACCATTTTTGGGCATGACGTTGTGCTAGTGTGATGTTATGCCCACTGGCATCGATTCCGGTAACATCGGCACCTTGGCTCGCCAGAGGCTCGCATAATAGGCCTACACCGCAACCAATATCGAGGATATTTAATCCTTGAAATGGAATATCTTGATTGAGATCGCGTTGAAAATGGACTGCGATAGCATTTTCTATTGCCATTAAACGGGTGCTATTAAAGGCCAATACATGTTTAAACTTGCCATTGGGATCGCGCCACTCTTGCGCTAATGCATCAAACTTTGCTATTTCAGCATCTTGATTTGATTTCGCTATGTCAGCGCTTAATTGACTTTTATCTAACATAAATGCAGATCCTATCAGGCCATAGATTTAGTATATACGTCACTATAAGTGGAGCGGCTCACCTTTTTATATTTGATCTTCAATTTAGAGTCTTTCTACTAAGTGGCTTAGCATATGAAAAATAATTATCGATACCGATCCTAGGATAGATGATGCTGGTGAAGTCGGGGCTATTTATCTGGGATATTAGCCGTTACTACCTTAAGTATTATGTAGAGAAAGTTGGTTTGGAGGGCTCCGACGGTCCTGCAGATGGACACAGCATATAAAAGTTTGATGATAGAAAATACTTGCATGATGAATGGCAAGAGCATGCTAGCCAACGGATCAGCGTAGCGGTAAAATATCAGGCGCTGCTATATACAGCCTATAGCGATTGGCTTGCTATAAAATAGGACTAAAGCTTAGCTAATGCCGCCTTGCACTTGTGAGGCCAAAAGCCATATTGCCAAGGCAAAAAAGATAACGCCCATAAATTTGTTTTGATAAGTTCTAAACTTGTCATTTTTTAATAGTGGCTTACCTAAGGTTCCTACCATAGCGACTAGCATTAGATTAAACAGTAATCCCATCATATTCAGCAGTAAACCCAATACCAGCATCTGCTCACCCGAGCTGGCGTTAAGCTGAGTCGAGACAAATTGCGGTAGAAACAGTACAAAGAATATTAGTGCTTTAGGATTAAGCAGATTACTCATTACCGCGCGGCGATAGAGCTGCTTAGCAAGATTGTTATTTTGCTGTATTTGTGGCGCGTCGGCTGCACTGGCGCGAATACAATCCCATCCCATTTTTAATAAGTAAGCCGCGCCTAATATACGAAGTAGTTCTAAAGCTAATGGATTAACTGCTATTAGTGCCGAAACGCCCATTGCCGCCAGCAATGTTAAAATAAGTCCAGATGTAGCATTGCCAAAACTGGCGTATACACCGACTTTTTTACCGTAACTTAAGCTAGAACTGGCTATTAATAACATGTCTGGACCAGGAATAAGCAGTAGGGCGATAACAGTGGTTAAATAGAGTGGCAGTAGGTTGAGATCGATCATCAAAAATAGGTTACTTAGGGTTGGTGACTAAAACAAGGCGCTGATTTTACAGCGATCAATCTGAAATGAAAGTGATGTGACGTTTAAAACCTGTAATCACTGGCAGGGTAGGTTTACGATGGGGCGGGTGTTCTAGTTAGTCTGAATAAAATGTCCAAAATTTAATTTTCCGAACCAAGAGTGTTCTGAAAAGTATCGACATCTATTTCTAAACATAAAAGACCATTATCTTCCCTCTAATGACTAGACACCGTTTATTTACAATGCGCTGTAAACTCAATCACGTTTGCTATTCCCTTATACTGCATCTTGTTAAACCTAGACCATGTTAAACTTCGATTGAGTTTATACGTCATTGCGACAATGCTAATAGTCCCTAAATCGGAACAATACGCTGCTTTCATTCTCTGTTTACAAGCGGTAAGTGTACAATATGACAAAGCCATCAATAGCGCGCCTATCTATGCCATCACGTCGATCCACTTATATTCAATTCATATTTAACTCAGCTCTCAATCAGACTCTGAGCGTGGGCTAAACATCATGTCTAAGGTGTTTATCATTGGCCTTCCAAGAACTGGGACGACGAGTGTGAGTGTCGCTTTGCTAGAGATGGGCTTTAAGGTGGCGCATCAAGCCTTTACTAAGCAGTCATTTGAGTTGGCCGATGTGGTGTCTGACGCACCGTGCTTTAGTGATTATCGGCAATTACATAAGCTCTATCCAAACGCAAAATTTGTTTATCTTGAGCGAGCTTTAGATGCCTGGGTGCCATCGATGCAGATGCTACTCAGTCGTATGCTGGTGCATTTAGATAATAAGACTGGCAAGTTTCATCCAATATTAAAACGCAGTTTTGACCATTGTTTTGATGTGAACGGCATTGATGATCCTCTAGATGCCGAACATTTGGTGAGTTGTTACCTTAGTCATAAAGGTCAAGTGTTTGATTATTTTAAACAATTTAATGTAAACAACTTTATGTGTATCGATATCAGCCAGCCTAATAGCTTAATTCAATTGCATCAGTTTTTAGCCAGCGATTTAAACTTCAGTGGTGAGTTGTCTATAGATGACTGTCGCAGTGAAGGAGAGGGGTTTCCACACCTTAATCGTGGTCGTAATGTGGCGAGTTGGGATGAATATAAGCATCCCAATAAAGTTAGCACTAATGCCAAAGGGCCTGATAAACGCAAGTTCTTTGATTACAAACTACTTTAATCACAGCCCTAGTTGTGAACCAGTAATGGCTGAGTGTGAGAGTTTTACCTTAGCGGTTAAAGTTCCCCCATTTATCTATTGACGCGTTATCATTGTATCCATTGCTAATCATCGTCGCTAAATCATGCCTAACTCTTCAGTCACCGCCACTTTGCCCATAGATAAACTCTATAACGAGTTTAAATTAGTGATAAAAAATCATCATTTAGTGGTGGAGTCTGACACCGGCTCGGGTAAATCGACTCGTTTACCGCTTTGGTGCGCAGAGGCTAACGATAAGGGGAAAACTCAGCGAGTATTGGTGATAGAACCTCGGCGGGTGGCCTGTTTAGCCTTGGCTGACTTTGTTGCCAAACAGACTCAGTTGCAAGTCGGTTATGCTATCCGTTTCGATTCTACGGTGAATGAACAAACGGATATTGCGTTTGTAACGCCTGGTATTGGATTGCGCTGGCTCTCTGCTAATGCCCATGATGCTGGCGACAATGAAGTTGGGAATAAAGCAGAGCTAGCCTGTTTCGATACCATTATTATTGATGAGTTTCATGAACGTCGTTGGGATACCGACCTATTGTTAGCACTGCTTAAAACCACGGGAAAACATCGTTTAGTGATCACCTCTGCAACCATTGATGGTGAACGGTTAGCTAACTATTTAACTGATAATAATGGAAATAAAGCTGCCAGATTACAAGCTGAAGGGCGAAGGTTTCACGTGGAACTAAGGTACCAGTCTACCGAGAGTCATCATCTACCAGATGTGCGTGATATCGATAAGAAAGTAAAACAAGCCGTTGAAAGCCTGCTGGTTGAAACTGCTGGCGATATCTTGGTATTTCTACCGGGAAAAAAAGAGATTCAAACCTGCTTGCAGGCCTGTCAGGGCTTATTAGCGACAAATGATGGGCTTGAATTGCTCGGCTTACATGGTGGTATAGATGCCAAACAGCAGCAGGCAATATTGTCTGAAACAGAATATCAACGGGTGATATTTGCCACCAATGTGGCAGAAACCTCGTTAACTATTCCTGGCGTGACAGCTGTGGTGGATTCAGGCCTTGAGCGCCGTACTCATCAGCGTAATGGTCGTACCGTTCTATCGTTAGCACGAATTTCAAAAGCGAGCAGTGAACAACGTCTTGGCCGGGCTGGGCGAGTACAAGCGGGGATCTGTATTCGTTTGTGGGGTAAAGGCGCGCCGCTTGAGGCGATAACCCCGCCCGAAATGCAAAGAGAGGAGCTGGTTGAATCACTGCTTGCGGCTGCATGTAGCGGCTATCAACTATCTACTCTGCCTTTTGTGGATAAGCTGCCAGAAAAATCATTAACCAAAGCAACTGAGCAATTGTTGTCTATGACGGCCATAGACAGCGCTGGGCTGATCACTGACCACGGTCGAAAACTGTTCCCGCTGCCTATCGATACTCAATTTGCCCACTTAATTAGTGCGATGCCTGATGATGTCTGTAAAGGCTTAATGGTCGATTTAGCCGCGGCACTAACAGTGCCTGGGCAAATTTATACCTTGCCTGTCGATGAGTTTGGCCTGCAGCAGCTTGGGCTATGGGAGCCTTTTGGTTGTGATGCCTATTTAATTATTAAGCTACTGCGTGCGAATGTGCCTGATTGGCTAACAATGAGCGACGCAAATCAAAGCTTGCTTAAAGAAGCACGCTTTTTGGCATCACAGATCAGGGCGGCATTAAACCTACCTGTTGGCAAAGAAGATGATTTAGCTAACGCAGAGTTGAGATTGCGTTGGTGTCTAGCGGCGATTAAGGCGCTGCCTGCTCTGGCATTTATTCGCCGAGAGAAGCGCCAGCAGGCCTTAGGTAACGGGTATAGCGAAGTTCAAATCGCTCGAGATTCACGTTTTGATATTGTTATCGATAAGCAAGCGTTACCTATTGCCGCTGTAGTATTTGATCAATTTGCCTTAGCTGGACGAGGCGCTAAGCAGACATTGAACTTGGCAACTTGTATGGCGCCTATTTCAGTTGAAACATTACTGAATGCGGAATTGGGCGAGGAGAGGCTAGCTAGCAATAAAGAGCTGGCTGATGACGCTGTGTTGATTGAACGTGTGTATGCCGCCGGACGCATTATTAATACTTATCGTAAACAGGTATGGGGCGAGCAAGCCATTGAGGCGATAGTGCGTAGCATTTGTGAAGGACGACATTTTAAAGGATTAGGCCAGAAGCTTAGCAAAGATATTGCCGCTTGGAATATTTGGTTGGCATTAGGGAATATGGATGACCAAATGGCAGGCGTTAAACCTGATTTTGATCAACCATTGGAGTTGGCCTGTTATCTCAATGATCGGTTAATTGAGCTAGGGGTCGAGTCTTTTGCCGATCTCGAGTTAATTGAGGCAAGTGATCTGTTTTTTGAAGGTGTTCCCGATTGGCAGCGACAAGAGTTTGATCAACTCTATCCGCTTGAGCTGGTGTTAGCGGATCTAAAATTAGCGGTAAGTTATCTGCCCAAACGTAAATTAGTCTTGCTTGAGTACCTTAATGGTCAGCGAAAAACCGGTCCAAAAAGATGGGAGTTACCACGCTGGCTGGGATGGAAAATTCAGTATAAAAAAGCGAGTAGGGTGGTTGACATCAAGTAAGCCATTGATCTGTGCTCCGATCGATAGAAATTTTAGCGATATCTTTTGAGTATAACTTTTTTGATAAGATCTAATTATTATAGAGTTAATTCGTAAGCATAAAAAAGACTCTTTACTTTACCCTTTTAAAATCAATATCTTACAACATTTTTGTATCGATCCCTGTTTTTGATCTAGCAGGGGATTGCTTGTTGATATCTCTGTTGATTAAATCGATCTAGATCTTGGGTATTTATGCACCAAAATGCGACAAGATCTTTAGATGATCGATTTAAATCTGTTTTAATTTTGAACGGATCTAGTGTCAGTTTCACTGTAGGCTTGAGCTAGAAAAGAGCATCTAGATTGGTGCGTTTGAATAATCGCTAGATGCTCCGAAATAGTGCAGTGTGGTTTTGACTACTTACCGATACAAAACGAACTAAAGATTTTGCCTAAAAGATCATCGGACGTAAATTTACCGGTAATTTCAGACAAGGCCATTTGGCACATGCGTAGCTCTTCTGCCAGCAATTCGCCCGCTTGGTACACCTCTAACTGCTCTTTTCCAAGTAGTAAGTGGCTAGATGCTAGTTCTAGCGCTTCTAAATGGCGTCTACGGGCGATAAAACCGCCTTCAAGGTTACTTTGGTAACCCATTAATGATTTGAGGTGAGCTTTTAGCTCTTCGACGCCTAAGCCTGTTTTGGCTGATAGTCTGAAGACCTGGTAGCCTTGCTCTTGAGTCGAGGCCATTGCTTCGCCAGTTAAGTCTGCTTTGTTACGTACAACGGTCACGCCGAGATTTTTGGGTAGACGGTCGATAAAGTCAGGCCAAATATCGTGGGGGTCAACCGCATTGGTGGTGGTGCCATCGACCATAAACAGCACTTGGTCTGCGGTTTCTATTTCTGCCCAGGCACGTTCGATACCAATCTGCTCGACGGTATCTGTGGTGTCTCGCAGGCCTGCGGTGTCGATAATATGCAGTGGCATACCATCGAGATGAATATGTTCACGTAATACATCACGCGTCGTACCAGCTATTTCGGTGACAATGGCTGACTCTTTGCCTGCTAATGCGTTAAGTAGGCTCGATTTGCCAGCATTAGGGCGGCCTGCAATAACCACCTTCATCCCTTCACGAATAATGGCACCTTGCTTGGCACTTGATTGCACCGAATCGAGTTTGTCTATGATGCGATACAGCGAGCCGGCAATTTTACCATCGGAAAGAAAATCGACCTCTTCATCTGGAAAGTCGATAGCGGCTTCAACGTATAGACGTAGGTTAGTCACTTGATCGACGAGTTCGTGTACTTGAGCCGAAAACTCACCTTGTAATGAATTTAGTGCGCTTTTGGCAGCCTGTTCACTCGTAGCATCAATTAAATCGGCGATGGCTTCGGCTTGAGTCAGATCCAGTTTGTCGTTCATAAACGCTTGCTCACTGAACTCACCGGGTTTAGCAATACGCACACCGCTCACATCCATGACGCGGTTGATTAGCATATCTAGAACAATTTGGCCGCCATGGCCTTGTAGCTCAAGAACATCTTCACCAGTGAATGAGTTAGGGCCTTTAAAGTACAAGGCGATGCCTTGGTCGATAACCTTACCGTTGGCATCTTTAAAATCACAGTAATCGGCATAACGGGTCTTAGGTAAGTGGCCTAACACTGTCATTGCGACTTCGCTGGCTTTATCACCAGAGATACGAATGATACCTACGCCGCCGCGTCCAGGTGCGGTTGCTTGTGCCACGATAGTATCTGTTGTCATTACTGTGTTCCTACTCTTAAATTGGGAAAAACGAGTCGTTCATTAAAAAGCAAAAAGCGGTCAATACTGAGTATCCGACCGCTTTTTCATTAGTTGGAGCTAAAGGTTATTTTAACCCTTTTTTCTCCAAACCAGCATAGATGATCTTCTGCTGAGTAATCGCAACAATGTTACCGACTAACCAGTAAAGCACCAAACCTGCAGGGAACCATAGGAAGAATACGGTAAATACTACAGGCATCCACTGCATCATCTTTTGTTGCATTGGGTCCATCGTCGGTGCCATTGGCTGCATTTTCTGCATCAAGAACATAGAGATACCCATTAGAATTGGCATCACGTAGTAAGGATCTTGTACTGATAAGTCAGTAATCCAAAGCATAAATGGTGCATGGCGTAGCTCGTAGCTTTCTAGCAGTACCCAGTATAGCGCGATGAAAATAGGCATCTGTAGCAAGATAGGAAGACAGCCACCCATAGGGTTTACTTTCTCTTTCTTGTACAGCTCCATCATGGCTTGACCCATCTTTTGACGGTCATCACCGAAGCGCTCTTTCATGTCCGCTAGCTTAGGTTGCAAGTTACGCATCTTAGCCATAGAGGTGTACTGCGCTTTAGTTAGCGGGTACAACATGCCACGTACGGTCAGCGTGATAAGAATAATTGCCACACCCCAGTTACCCACAAACGATTGATAGAACATCAACAACCAGTGAATAGGGATGGCTAACCACCAAAGGAAACCGTAATCAACAACGAGGTTGAGTGATTCTGAGATAGCCGATAGCGCTTCTTGATCTTTAGGACCAACATAGAATTGAGCACTAATGGTTTGGTTAGTACCTGGGGCTACATCGTATATTGCGCCACGGAAACCGATATTGGCTAGGCCGCCAGCACTCACACTTGAGAAAATGGTGTTTTGATCAGCTGCTGGTGGAACCCAAGCCGATACAAAGTAGTGTTGTAGCATTGCTGCCCAACCACCTAAGGTCTTCTTATCTAAGTTCTTGTCAGCCATATCTTCGAAGCTGTACTTCTCGTAACGAGTGTCTTGAGTCGAGAAGGCTGAGCCGCGATAAGTCGGCATCATCATGCTGCTTTCGCTTTTCTTGATGCTGTGCTTGATCTGACCATACATCTGAACTTGTAGTTGCTCTGATGAAGTATTGTTGATGCGGTAATCGACACCAATATCGAATCGGCCACGGTGAAGTACGAATACTTTGGTGTAGGTCACGCCATTGTCGGCAACATAGGTCATTGGAACTTCAAGAGTGTCTTGACCTTCAGCTAGAGTAAATTGCTGAGACTGCACCGCATAATGGGCACGACCCTTTACGCTGCTGTCAATGCCATCACGACCGATCAAACCACTTTGAGATATGTAGTAAATATCGCTGGTTTGCTCGAGCAGTACGAATGGCTCTTCTTTTTCTTGCTCTAGTTTATGACGAACTAATGCAGAATAAACGATGTCACCACCAACAGGGTTAATTTTTAACACGAGTTGGTCTGTTGTTACTGTGATCAGTTCTTTCGATGCAATGACCGCTTCAGGTAGAGAAGCATCAGCGTCTGGGACGTCTGAACTGTGTGAATCTGTCACGGTTGGTGAATTAACAACCGAAGATTGAGTCGCAACAGGTTGCGGGTTTTTGTCTGTTTGCCATTGCTGCCACAGCAAAAAGCTGACAAAAAGCAGACCGATAAGCAATATATTGCGTTGAGATTCCATAGCCTATTTATTACACCTGTTATTTTTTGGAGGGACGGGATCTTCACCGCCCGGATGTAAAGGGTGACATTTTAATACGCGTTTCCCTGCAAACCAACTCCCTTTCACAAATCCATGCAAACGAATTGCTTCTATTGCGTAATATGAACATGTGGGATGAAAACGGCACTTTGGTCCCAGTATAGGGCTGATAAAGATTTGATAGCCACGAATTAAGGTGGTGGCTAGCCATTGTAACGGCGACAGAGTTTGCGCCATAACTTCTCTACCAGTTTGTGGAGTGCGGCATTATCCATATCCAATACGCCATTTCTTACCAGAACGACGATATCTAGCGCTGGTAATTCGTGCTGATGCAGACGAAAATTATCGCGAATGACTCGTTTTATTCTGTTGCGTTGATTAGCTCTCTTTACATAACGTTTTGCAACAGTTAATCCAATACGAGGATGTTGCTCTGAGTTAGGTATAGCAAGTAAGGTAATTTCAGCCGAAGAAGCTTTGATGGGATTTGAGAATACAGATTTGAATTGCGCGGGAGTTAACAAACGTAACTCCCGCGTAAAGGTATAGCTGGTCACTTGCATTTCTACTGATTAAGCAGAAAGACGAGCGCGACCTTTTGCACGACGACGTGCGATGACCTTACGGCCACCTACAGTAGCCATACGAGCGCGGAAGCCGTGAGAACGCTTGCGCTTCAGGTTGCTAGGTTGAAAAGTACGTTTACTCATTATGGCAATCCGTATTTGTTAGGTGAATAAACCTTATCTCTTAATAAAAGAGGTAAGGGCAAAAAAGAGGCCGAATTGTAATCACTTTAGTTATGCCCGTCAACAAGCAAAACCAACAAGTGGCCAAATTCTGCCTCTAAATCTTCTTATCAAGTCGTCCAGATACACTATCTAGTGTGGATAACTCTGTGAATGGACACTACATCTTGTGGATCTAGCTATCATTACAATGATCGAAGGTCGTCTATTATAGATCGATCTGGATCGCTTAATAAAGCTGAGTTTAGTGGTTTTTTCAAATAAATCGATCGGTCGGGATCGTTTTGGATCTGTGTAAATAAATAAAGATGATCTTACTGGGGATAAATATCTTTAAAGGATAGCGATCCTTGTTATCTCACTATAGAATACACCTCTTTTGTGTGATCTTTTGGGGATAAGTA